>NZ_JBYHFL010000002.1:824509-1004191 GCF_058222935.1 Nocardia sp. JCM 38205
GAGGGAGAGACACCCCCCCCCCCCCCTCTCTTCCCCCCCGCCCCCCCCTCCCAAAACCCCCCCCGCGCTGGCGTTTCGGCGGTATCCGCTCCATCCGTCTGGGTCGGTCACCGCTGCGGGCTGCCTGTCGAACCGGCAAAACCTTCTCTCGACCGGCCGCCGAGCACATTAAGTGACTGACGATTATTACTCCACGGTAAGGGCTGTGTAGGCTGCTGATCGTCTGACCAGTGCGAGAGGTGGGTCACGTCCGATGAAGTACGTCTTACGGGCCGTTGTGATGATGGTGGCGGCGGTGCTGCTCGTTCCCCTGCTGGGACAGAGCGCGCTCGCGACGCCGGCGGCGGCCGGTCCGGACGGTGGTGCGGCGGGCGCAAGCTGGGCTGCTTCCCACGACGGCCCCCAGCCGTACCCGAAGATTCATATCGAATGGGACGTGCCGATCACGATGAGCGACGGCACGGTGCTCAAGGGCAACGTCTACCGTCCCGCCGACGAGTCCGGGCGTCCGGTCGACACGAAGACGCCGACCATCGTCAACATGACCCCCTACACCAAGTTGGTGTCGAATCTGGCCGATCACGCCGGATCCATCCCCGGCCTGTCGGACGCGCTGTTGCAGGCGCTGCGCGATGTCGATCTCAGCGGCACCCCGCTGTCCGGCGTCACCGACCTCACCAAGGCCTTCGCCGGTGGTGAACTGCGCAATTTCGCCGTCGACCGCCAGCTCATCAAGAGCGGGTACTCGCAGGTCGTCGTCGACGTGCGGGGCACCGGGTTCTCCCAGGGCGAGTGGGACATGCTGCGCGATCGCGAACAGCAGGACACCGTCGAGGTGATCGACTGGGCCTCGCGCCAGCCGTGGTCGACCGGCAAGATCGGCATGAACGGCATCTCCTACTCCGGCATCAACCAGGTGCAGGCCGCGGAAAAGCAGCCGGCCGCGCTGAAGGCGATCTTCCCGGTGGTGCCCGGCAGCGACCTGGTCAACGATGTGCTCGCACCTGGCGGCGGGTTCGGCTTCAACTTCATCCCGCTGTGGTTGACCGCGATCAACGGCCTGAAATGGGTGCCGGATGTCTCGTCGCTGGTCGTCGGCAATTTCGATCAGCAGTGGCTGGCCGACCGGATGGCCTCGCCGTTCACCTACCTCGACGTCTTCCTCAACGCCTACACCAAGGTCAAGATGGAGGAGCTCGATCCACGAGTGCGCGGCATGCTCAACCGCAACAGCTCCGAACGCCAGTCCTGGCTCGGTGATCCGAGCACGATCAGCACACCGACCTTCGTGGTCGGCGGCTGGCACGATCTGTTCACCTACTCCGAATCCAAGATCTACAACAAGATCCCGCTGCCGCCCGGCCAGAAGCAGCTGCTGATGGGCAACACCTATCACCTGAACTCCGGCAACGAGTACGGCAAGCCGGGCCTGCCGCCGCGCCTGGATGTGTTGCAGCGCGCGTGGTTCGACAAGTGGCTCAAGGGCATCGATAACGGCATCGATAGCTACGGTCCGGTGACCCTGCGCCAGCAGGGCGGCGGCTGGGTCACCCGCAACGGATTCGGTGAGTCGGCGCCGGCCGGCGAGCGCGCCGAACACCGGCGGATGTATCTGTCCGCCGCGGCGAGCGGCACCGCGCGCAGCCTGCACGACGGCTCGCTGACCGCGGGCCCCACCAGTGATACCGCCCGGCTGACCGTGGCGCCCGGCCTGACCAGCCTGTGCTCCAACGACGCCGCCCAGGGCACCGCCGGTGTGCTGTCGATCATCGACGGCTGCGCCAAGGACTCCCGCATCCAGGAGCTCAACGGGCTGACCTTCACCAGCGCGCCGGTCGCCGAGGCGACCACCGTTTCCGGCCCGATCGCGGTGCGGCTCAACACCGTTCAGGACGGCGCCGACGGCTACTGGGTGGTGACCGTCAACGATGTGGCGCCCGACGGCCAGTCCACGGTGTTGTCCTCCGGGCAGCTGATGGCTTCGTTGCGCGAGATCGACGAGGCCAACAGCACCCGCTCGGCCAACGGCGATTACACCGATCCGCGCCCGTACACCTCGCTCGACAAGCGCAAGCCGACCGTCCCGGGTGAGGCCACCACCCTCGACATCACCCTCCCGGCGACCGAGGCGCTGCTGAAGCCGGGCCACCGGCTGCGGGTCGATGTGTACGCGGGCAACTTCCCGAAGGGTCTGCCGATCCTGCCGATGCTGGTCGACACCGCGCTGAAGCCGCAGCACGTCCAGCTGGACCCGCAGCGCCCGAGCTTCGTCAACATCCCGGTGCGCGGCAACACGGGCTGGTGATGCCCGGCCCCGGCCGCCCCTGAACCAGGCGCGGCGATCACGGAGGGGAATCGCCGCGCCGAGCCGCCGGCCGAGCGGGGTCGCGTGAGTATTCGAACTCGCGCGGCCCCGCTCGCTCGTTGTCGCGGGTGAGCCGGCCGTCATCGCTTCGTCCGCCCGGTCCGGGTCGAGTCTCGCCCGACCGGCCCTGTGACGGCCGGGTCGGCCTCGCCTGTCGCTGACAGCGCGCCTGACGCCCGGTGTGGCGAGCGATCAGTCCGCGACCGCGAACGCCGCTTCGACAGGCGGGAATACGGCGCGCGCGTCATATCCGGCGAACCACAGCCCGACCGTGAAAACCGCGGTGGCTTCGAGGTAGCGCGCCCGGTGCAGACCGCCCGCCGGTGCCGGGACCAGTCCCAGATCCGCTACCAGGCCACTGACCAGGCTCACCGCGGACGGATCGTCACCGCAGATAGGCACGGCCAGTCGGCGATTCTCGAAAACCCTTGCCGGGTTGGCGAATACCTCGGCGGCACACACATTGAACGCCTTCACCACCCGCGCACCCGCGGCGGTGGCCGCGATCCGCTCGGCGACCGCATCCTCGGACAGCACGAAACCGCTGGCGCCCTTCGGGAGCGTGCTGTCCGGGGCGAAGGCGTTGGTGCAGTCGATGACCGTGCGGCCGATCAACGCGTCCGAGGCCACCGTGACGACGTCGTCCAGCGCGCTGACCGGGACGGCGAGCAGCACCGCCGCGCCGAAGCTCGCCGCATCGCGAATCTCGCCACTGCCCGCGCCATGGCCGATCGCGTCCGCGGCCGCGCGGGCCGCTGCGAGACTGCGAGCGCCGACGACGATCTCATGCCCGGCCGCGGCCCACCCGCCGCCGAGTGCGCGCGCCATCTGCCCGGCGCCGATGATCCCGATTCGCATGTGAACTCCTGTGCTCGAAGACCTGTCGCCCCCGACGGTAGGTATTCCGATAGGCACCTCCGGGTGCCCGACGGCGGTGGCACTCTGGAGGACGTGCAGGTGGAGTTCGCCCCGTACGGCGATTTCGAATCGGACTGCCCGGCCCGCATGGGCGTGGACCTGTTCGGCAATTCGTGGCTTCCGGTCGTGGTGTACATGCTGCGCGACGGGCCGATGCGTCCGCGCGATCTGCGGGCGGCGATCGGCGGCATCAGCCAGAAGATGCTGACCCAGACCCTGCGCCGGATGGAGCGGATGACGCTGGTGGAGCGACGCAGTTATCCGACGGCGCCGCCGCGGGTCGACTATGTGCTCACCGAAGCGGGCCGAGATCTGCTCGTCCCGATCTACGCCCTGGGCGCGTGGGTCGAGACACACGGTGCCGCGGTCAACGCCGCCCTGCACGACACGCCGTAACCACGGTGTTGCCCGCTTACGCCACACTTTGGCCGAACAACAAGTGAACGCCTGGCTAACGTCGCCATAAGCACCTGTGACCTGCGTGAAACTTCGCGGACCTGGCGTCGCGGCCGCATCCGGCGACCGTACGATTCTAGATGTGAGTGTTCCCCAGGCCGTGTTGCTGGCAGTCGTCGCGGCTGTCGTCGGACTGGCGATCGGTGGACTGCTCATCCCGTATATGAACGCCAGGCAGGCCGCGCGCAGACAGGCCGAATCCGGGCTCACGATGTCGCAGGTGCTCGACCTGATCGTGCTGGCTTCGGAGAGCGGGATCGCGGTCGTCGACGAATACCGCGACGTCGTGCTGGTCAACCCGCGCGCCGAGGAACTCGGCCTGGTCCGCAACCGGCTGCTCGACGAACGCGCCTGGGCGGCCGTGGAGAAGGTGCTGGCCAGCGGCGAATCCGCGGAGTTCGACCTGACCGCCAAGAACCCGGTGCCCGGCCGCAGCCGCATCGCGGTGCGCGGCGTGGCCAGGCCGCTCTCACGCGAGGAAACCAACTTCACCGTCCTGTTCGCCGACGACGATTCCGAACAGGCACGCATGGAAGCCACCCGCCGCGATTTCGTCGCCAACGTCAGCCACGAGCTCAAGACGCCGGTCGGCGCGATGAGCCTGCTGGCCGAGGCGCTACTGGAATCGGCCGACGATCCCGACGCCGTGCGCCACTTCGGCGAACGTGTGCTCGGCGAATCGCGCAGGCTCGGCAAGATGGTCACCGAACTGATCGCCCTGTCCCGGCTGCAAGGCGCGGAGAAGCTGCCGCAACTGGAAGTGGTCGACGTCGACACCGTGGTGATGCAAGCGGTGGACCGCTCCCGCACCACCGCCGAAGCCGCGGGCATCACCGTCAGCACCGACCGGCCCAGCGGGCTAGAGGTGCTCGGCGACGAGACACTGCTGGTCACGGCGCTGTCGAACCTGGTGGAGAACGCCATCGCGTACTCGCCGGCCGGATCGCACGTCTCGGTGAGCCGGTCGCTGCGCGGGGATCACGTCGCCATGGCGGTCACCGATCGCGGTATCGGCATCGCCAAGGAAGATCAAGAGCGGGTGTTCGAACGCTTCTTCCGCTCGGACAAGGCGCGTTCGCGCTCGACCGGCGGCACCGGCCTCGGGCTGGCTATCGTCAAACACGTGGCCGCCAACCACAACGGTGAGATCACGCTGTGGAGCAAGTTGGGCACCGGCTCGACTTTCACCCTGCGTATACCGGCACATCACGAAACCGACGGCGAGGAAGAGGCCGGCGGCGTGGTGATGAGCAAGAAGGAAACCAGCCCGCGCCCGACGGTGCCGGGCCGAACCAATGGTGTGGAGGCACGCAGATGACGAGTGTGTTGATCGTCGAGGATGAGGAGTCGCTGGCCGACCCGCTCGCCTTCCTGCTGAAGAAGGAAGGTTTCGAGGTCACCGTCGTGGGTGACGGCCCGTCCGCGCTCGCCGAGTTCGACCGGTCCGGTGCCGACATCGTGCTGCTCGACCTGATGCTGCCCGGTATGAGCGGTACCGACGTGTGCAAGCAGCTGCGCACCCGCAGCGGCGTGCCGGTCATCATGGTCACCGCCCGCGACAGCGAAATCGACAAGGTCGTCGGCCTGGAACTGGGCGCCGACGACTACGTCACCAAGCCGTACTCGGCGCGCGAGCTCATCGCCCGCATCCGCGCCGTGCTGCGCCGCGGCGCGGGCGACGAACTCGACGGCGGCAGCGAGAACGGCGTGCTCGAGGCCGGACCGGTGCGCATGGACGTCGACCGGCACACCGTGCTGGTGAACGGCAAGCCGGTGACATTGCCGCTCAAGGAGTTCGACCTGCTCGAATACCTGCTGCGCAATTCCGGCCGGGTGCTCACTCGTGGCCAGCTCATCGACCGGGTCTGGGGCGCGGACTACGTCGGCGACACCAAAACCCTCGACGTGCACGTCAAGCGGTTGCGTTCGAAGATCGAAGCCGATCCGGCGCGGCCGGAGCACCTGGTGACCGTGCGCGGGCTCGGGTACAAGCTCGAGGCCTGATCTCGGCGGCAGCCGCGCGGACGCCCGCCTCGCACGATCGCCCGGCCCGGCTGCCCGAGGCCGGCCGGCAGGGCTGAGCCGGACGTCGCCGAGTCGCGTCGTGCTGCCCTGTAGGAAAGTGCGGGCGGTAGTAAGCCGAGCGCGGTGGCGGGGCGTGCCGGGGCTCGTGACGGCGGCGGGTGGGCCTACGCGGACTGCTCGGCCGCTTCGGCCTGCTCACGTATGCGGTCGGCGTGCACCGTCGCCGGATGCACGGCGATCAGCCCGAGCCCCTCCCGGCGCTTGCAATGCCTGGCCAGCTCGTCGTAGGCCGGCTTGCCGAGCAGTTCGGTGAGCTCGGGGCCATATGACTGCCACACCGGGCGCGCGCCCACATGGGCGTCCGGTGATCCGGAGCAGTACCAGTGCAGATCGAGGCCGCCGGGACCCCAGCCGCGCCGGTCGTATTCGGTGATCACGGTGCGCAGGATCTGCACGCCGTCGGGGCGGTCCACCCAGTCCTGGGTGCGCCGGATCGGCAGTTGCCAGCACACGTCCGGCTTGACCTCGAGCGGTTCGATCCCGCGCCGCAATGCCATGGTGTGCAGCGCGCAGCCGACCCCGCCCGCGAAACCGGGACGGTTGAGGAAAATGCAGGCGCCGTCGTAGCGGCGGGTGCGCAGGGCGGGCTCGTCCTCGAGCTCGTCGAGCTCCAGATAACCCTTCTTGCTGACCTTGCCCTCGGCATTGCGGGCCTGGTCCATGAGCTGCCAATCCTCGGGTGTGAGCATTTTCACAGCTCTTTGCAGGCGTTTGCGGTCGTCGGTGTCGGCGAGGAAGGCGCCGTGCGAGCAGCAGCCGTCATCGGGGCGGTCGTCGAGGATGCCTTGACAGGCGGGCGTGCCGAAGACGCACGTCCAGCGCGACAGCAGCCAGGTGAGGTCGGCGACGATGAGATGCTCGTCGTTTGCCGGATCGACGAATTCGATCCATTCACGCGGGAAATCGAGGTCGACTTCCGGAGTCGGGTCCATCTTTCCCGCTGGTCGCGGCCGGGTCTGGCCGGATGCCGCTGCGCCTGCCGTCACACCTGTCGACGCTAACAGTTCGGTCGCCTGAGCTGAAGCTCGCATCCGTCGTCGTCGACCGCATCAGGTCCGCGCGCCCGGTCGCGAGTACCGTGTTCATGTGCGTCTCGGGGTACTCGATGTGGGAAGCAATACCGTTCACCTGTTGGTGGTGGACGCGCATCGGGGTGGCCATCCGATGCCGATGAGCTCGACGAAAGCGACGTTGCGGCTCTCGGAAAACATGGATGACGAGGGAAAACTCACCCCCGCCGGCGCGCAGCGGCTGATCGCGACGGTCAAGGAATTCGCCAGCATCGCCCAGACCTCGCGCTGCGTGGAGCTGATGCCGTTCGCCACCTCGGCCGTGCGCGATGCCACCAATTCCGACGAGGTGCTCGCACGGGTACGCGCCGAGGCAGGCGTCGATCTGAAGGTGCTGTCCGGCGAGGACGAGGCCCGGCTGACGTTTCTCGCGGTGCGCCGCTGGTACGGCTGGAGCGCAGGCCGCATCCTGAATCTCGATATCGGTGGCGGCTCGCTGGAGATCACCAACGGCGCCGATGAAGACCCGGATGTGGCGCTGTCGCTGCAACTCGGCGCCGGCCGGCTGACCAGGGAATGGCTGCACGAGGATCCGCCGGGTAAGCGCCGGGTCGCGGTGCTGCGCGACTGGCTGGACGCGGAACTGGTGGCCCCCGCCAAACAGGTGATCGATGCGGGCGCACCGGATCTGGCCGTCGGCACCTCCAAGACCTTCCGTTCGCTGGCGCGGCTCACCGGAGCGGCGCCCTCGGGCGCGGGCCCCCGGGTTCGACGTACACTCACCAGCTCAGGTCTTCGTCAACTGATCGGTTTCATCTCCAGGATGACCGCCTCGGACCGGGCGGAGCTGGAGGGCGTGAGTGCGGACCGGTCCCAGCAACTGGTGGCCGGTGCATTGGTCGCGGAGGCGAGTATGCGGGCTCTATCGCTGGATAGCATCGAAATTTGTCCGTGGGCGCTGCGGGAGGGACTGATCCTGCGCAAACTGGATACCGATATGAACGGTGGACCCCTTGTCACAGGCACACCGGGCACGGCAGCCGGCGTCAGCGCTGCCCCGCCCGGCAGCGCCGCGTCGGCGGGCCCGATCGAAACGGTGCCTTCATGAGTGAGGAATCCAAACAGCTGTCGGTCGCCGAACTGCTGGCCCGCAACGGGCAGCAGGGAGCGGCCTCGTCGGGCGGGGGCCGGCGCCGCCGCTCCGGACGCGGGCTCTCGGTCGCCGAACTGACCGGCGATCTTCCGGTGATCGACGGCGGACGATCCGCGCACTCGGCGCCCGACGACGATGACGAGGCACCAGCGCCGGCTGCGGCCGAAGGCGTCAACGGCTCGCACGGCGCCTACGGCGTGGGCACGAACGGTTCGGCCGGGTCGAACGGTGTGAACGGTTCGCACGGGGTGAACGGCTACGGGTCTGCTTCGTCGGCGACCCAATTCCTCGCTCCCGCTTATGAACCGCCTGCTCCGCACGCCCCTGAGCCCGAGCCGGTGTACTCGCCGATGTCGGGCCCGATCACCCGCTTCGATCCGCTCGCCGGTGACGCCGATACCGAGCCGCGCGAACGTCGCCGCTCACGCCACAGTGCGCCGGGGTCGGAGGACGGCACCGGAGTCGAGACGCCATCGCCGGTCGTCGCCGAGGCTCTCGGTTCCGGGCGCACCGGACGTCGCCGTCGGCGCGCCGATCCCGACGACGAGTACGACGCCGAGCCCCAGGCACCCAACGGCCACGCCACCGATCCGGTGCGTCGTGGCTGGCAGCCCGCCCCCGAGGCCCCCGGTGGTCGCGACAGCTCCGTGAGTGGCCGGGCCGCCCGCCGCCGGGCCGCCGAGGCTGCCGAGGCCCAGGCCGCCGCCGAAGCGCAGGCCGCCGCCGAGGCCCAGGCCAGGGCGGCCGCCGAAGCCGAAGCCGCCGCGCAGGCCAAGGTCGCCGAAGCCAGAGCCGCCCGCGCCGACGCCAGCCCGGCCGCCGCGGCCTGGAACCCGCCGACCAACGGCTACGGCCCCACCCCGCGGGCGTCCTGGCAGCCCGTCGAGCAGGTCGGCCCGCCGGCCCCGCCCGGGCTCGCGGATCCGGGCCCGGCCACCGCCGCCTGGACGCCGCCGCCCGTCAACGGGTTCGCGCCCACGCGTACCGAGCCGGGACCGGCGATCCCGGCCTGGACCCCGCCCAAGGACAACGGCTACGCGCCGGGCCCGCAGCCCGCGCAGGACCAGGGCCAGGCGACCGCCGCCTGGTCACCCACCATCAAGGGTTTCGCACCCGGTCCCACCGCGGCGCCGGAGCCACCCGCCCGCGACACCCGCCCCGAACTGCCGCGTCGGCGCGAGGCGCAGGGCGAGAACGGCCTGCCCGCCTGGTCGGCGCGACGGCATCGTTCCGGTTCGGGCGGCCCCGAGACCGGCGGCATCCCGACGGCCGCGTGGTCGCTGGCCAACCAGGATCAGCAACTGCTCTCGGGCCAGACCGTGGCCGGCGATCTGCTGCGGGACGGCGCCGAGCGCGCCGAAGCCGGCCGCAAGGGCCGTGGCCGATCCGGGCGCGGCGCCTCCCGGCCGGAACCGGCGGAGATCGTCGAACCCGACGATCAGCGCACCGATGTCTATGCCCCGGTGGCGGCGGACGCCGATCTCGACGATGACGCCGAGGATTTCTACGACGAGGACGAGCTGCTCGACGACGAACTCGATGACGAGTTCGACGACGACGAGCCAGGAGAATCATCCTGGGGGCGCCGCACCGCCGCACTGAGCCGCACCTCGTCATCGCTGCGCCGCAAGGCCGGCGCGCTCGGCAAATCCGGTGCGCTCGGCAAGGTGACCTCGCTCGCCGGCGCCAAAGCGGCCGCACTGAGCAAGAAACCGGCCGCGGGCACCAGCGCCGCACTGGCGTCGGGCGCCGCCGCATCGGGCACGCGCGGCTCCCGTAGCGCCCGCAAGGCCGAATACGAGGCGAACAAGCGGCAGTGGATGATCCTCGGCGGTCAGAGCGCGGGCGCGGCGGTCGCGGGCATGTTGCTGTTCAAGGGTTTCGAGCGGATGTGGGAGATGCTGCCGTGGGTGGCGCTGGCGCTGGCCATGGTCGTCATCCTCGGTCTGGTGGCGCTGGTGCGCATCCTGCGTCGCACCGACGACATCCTCAGCACTGTGATCGCTGTCGTGGTCGGCATCTTTGTGACGCTCGGACCGCTAGCCTTTCTTCTCAGTACGAACTGAGTAGGGAGCGGCTGTGGGGAACATCGGGCAGGCGGACGAGACCAGGGTGGAGCCGGGCCACGCGAGCGCGGCGGGGGAGCCGGCTGCCTCGCCTGAGCGCGGCCGGATCTGTGTCGGCTTGTCCACGGCGTCGGTGTACCCGCAGAACACCGAGTCGGCGTTCCGGTATGCCGCCGAATTGGGTTATGACGGCATCGAATTGATGGTGTGGGCCGAGCCGGCCAGCCAGAGCATCGCGATCGTGCAGTCGTACGCTCGCAAGTACGCGGTCCCGGTGCTTGCGGTGCACGCACCATGCCTGCTCATCTCGCAACGGGTGTGGGGCTCCGATCCGGTCGCCAAGCTCGAGCGCAGTGTCCGCACTGCCGAAGCGCTCGGTGCCGACACCGTTGTGGTGCATCCGCCGTTCCGCTGGCAGCGACGCTACGCGGAGAACTTCGCCGCCCAGGTGGCCGAGCTGGAAGCCGACAGTTCCGTGGTGGTCGCGGTGGAGAACATGTTCCCGATGCGCGCCGATACGTTGTTCGGCCGTCGCGGTGGGGCCGCCAAGCGGCTGGAGCGCCGCGGCGGGCCGGGCTTGGCGCTGACGGCGTTCAGCCCCTCCTACGATCCGACCGATACCGGCTTCGCGCACTACACCCTCGATCTGTCGCATACCGCGACCGCAGGGGCCGACCCGCTGGCGCTGGCCGCGCGGATGGGTGCGGGCCTGGCGCATCTGCATCTGGCCGACGGACGCGGTGCGGCGCACGACGAGCATTTGGTCCCCGGCGACGGCTCCCAGCCGTGTGTGGAGGTGTGCGCGGCGCTGGTGCGGTCCGGGTTCTCCGGTCACGCCGTCGCCGAGATCAATACCCAGAACGCGCGCACCACCGCCGATCGCGCGGCCATGCTCTCCCGGACGCTCGCCTTCGCCCGTGAGCATCTCAACGGGCTCACCCCGGCGCCGGCGCCGCAGCCGCCGCGCAGCGGATCCGCCTGATCGGTCCGCGCGGTCACCCACCCGGGAATATCGACCCGCCCAGCCCGACTTGTACGCTGTACGAACGAGTTGGCCGAACGACAGGAGTGACGATGACGACGGAGCTGACCGCCGACCCCGATCAGGCCACCGCCGCCCCCTTCGGCCAGGTGTGCGCCCTCACCGAGCTGACCACCACCGACGCGGCCACCGGACGCTACGCGGGCACCATCGATCCGATCTGGACCATCGGCCCCAAGGTGCACGGCGGCACCATGGTCGCCGCCTCGGCGGCCGCCGCGACCACCTGGCTGCGCACCGTCGATCCCGAGCGCACCGCCATGGCGCCCATCGCCGCGAGCTCGGACTTCCTCGGCGCACCGGAACCCGGCGCGGTCGAGTACGAGGTGAGCGTGCGCAAGGTCGGCCGCCAGATCTGTCTGCTCGACGCCACGCTGAGCCAGGGCGGAAAGACCATGGTGCGCACCGCCTTCACCTTCGGCCACCTCGACGACGCCGAGACCCCGCCCGCCTACGCACCGTCGCATACCGATATGCCCGTCGAACCCGGCGCCACCGCGCTCGCCTACGACCCCGACTCGCCGATGGGCCAGATCGTGCACGTCGCGCAGGGCGCCGATCTGTGCATCGACTCCGAGTGGGCGCGCTTCCTGGCCGGCGAAACGGGAGTTCCCCGGCTACGCCTGTGGATGCGCCCGCGTGCCGGTGACCAGAACGATCCGGACGTGTCGATGTACTTCGCCATGATGGCCGCCGATATGAGCCCGCCGGTGCCGGCGAACCTCGGCAGCTTCGGCTGGGCGCCGACCGTGCAGATGACCACCTACCTGCGGCGCAGGCCCGCTCCCGGCTGGCTGCGCATCATCGCCACCACGCACGAGGTGGGCGGGCGGATGTTCGACGAGGATCAGCTCGTCATCGACTCCACCGGCGCCGTCGTCGCACAGAGCCGTCAGCTGGCGTTGATGCCCGTCCCGCGCTGACAGCGGCCGCCCCCGGCCGGGCGAGTTCACGACTGTTGGCAGTGCGGACTGTCGGCCGTCTAGCCTTATGGCTCATGACCAGAATTGCTGTGATCGGTGGCGGGCGCATCGGCGAAGCGTTGATCGCGGGTTTGCTCGAATCCGGACGGGCCGTCAAGGATCTGGTGGTCGTGGAGACCCACCCGGATCGCGGCGAGATGCTCGCGGACCGGTTCGGCATCCGGATCACCGATTCGGTGACCGATGCCGCCGTCGGCGCCGACCTGCTGGTGATCGCGGTGAAACCCGGCGATGTCGACGCGGTTCTCACCGATCTGGGCAAGGCCGAACTCGGCGGCGATCGCGATCAGGTGCTGGTCTCGCTGGCCGCCGGAGTGCCGACGGCTCGGCTGGAGAACAAGTTGCCCGCCGGTTTCCCGGTGGTGCGGGTGATGCCGAATACGCCGATGCTGGTCGGGCAGGGCATGAGTGTGCTCGCGCCCGGTCGCTACGCCAAGGCCGATCAGCTCGAGCTGGTCTCCGAGGTGCTCGGCGCCGTCGGCAAGGTGGTGGTCGTGCCGGAAACTCAGATGGACGCGGTGACCGCCGTATCCGGTTCCGGGCCCGCGTACTTCTTCCTCGTGGTCGAGGCCATGGTCGACGCAGGCGTCGGGCTCGGCCTGACCCGCGATGTGGCCACCCAGCTGGTCGTGCAGACCATGATCGGTTCCGCCGCGCTGCTAGAGGAATCCGGCCAGCAGGCGGCGGATCTGCGCGCCGCGGTGACCTCGCCCGCGGGCACCACCGCGGCCGCATTGCGCGAGCTGGAGCGCGGTGGCGTGCGTTCGGCGTTCCTGGAAGCGCTGCACGCGGCCAAGCAACGGTCGGTGGAACAGGGTGTGGCCGCCGAGTAGCCGCCGGTCGACGCGCAATATCGGCTGATTTCTCACACCCGTCGCAGCAATCCCACTGGTCCCGCTAAGCTTCAAGGAGCACGTGCGTGTCTGTTCCGCCGGTGGGGAAGCCAGCGGCGCGGACGTGCCGGAGGTCAGTGGTGCGATGATGTCTTCGAACAAGATGTCTCCAAGTGGTGGCGGTTCGCCACAGGGACAACCCGTGCTCGGCGGAGGAACGCAGTTCCTCACCGTCGCCGAGGTCGCGAATCTGATGCGGGTGTCGAAAATGACGGTGTATCGGCTGGTGCACTCGGGAGAGCTACCCGCGGTGCGCGTCGGCCGGTCGTTCCGGGTGCACGCGAAAGCGGTGCACGAATACCTCGAGACGTCCTACTTCGACGCGGGATGAGTCGATTACCGGCGCTTGTGCCCGGGCCGGTACGATGGACCCTCGGTTCGTGTTCACGCACCGGGGCTACCGCATGTTCGTTGGCCGAGGTGGCGCGAACATTGGGAGTGAGGCTTGCCGAGCGACCGGACAGTTGGCGTACGTGAGTGCGTGCGCGCCGAGTAGAGAGAACGCGAGGAACACCCTATGGGTTCTGTGATCAAGAAGCGCCGTAAGCGCATGTCGAAGAAGAAGCACCGCAAGCTGCTTCGTCGTACCCGCGTGCAGCGGCGCAAACTCGGCAAGTAAGCGCTGATGACAGCAGAAGGACCCGTCACCGATCAGGTGGCGGGTCTTTCATTTTGAAATACAAAGATTTGAAACCTGGCGTGTTTCCGGTGACTGAAGTCATCGTTAGAAGGCGGTTAAATCTCGCGGCGGAGGGTACGGCAGCAGTTAGTCTGGAACGGGAATAAATCCGAGGGGGCTCGAAGGTGGGACGGCCCGGTGCGTATGGACGTTGAGGCTAGTAGGGGCGCACGATTGCCCGACGTGGTGATGGTGACCGGCGCGGCCAGGTTCTTCGGCGGCAATGTGGTCTCCCGGCTGGCTCAGGACGAGCGGATCGCGCGCGTCATCGCCGTGGATTCGCTGACCCCGAGCCCCGAGCTGCGCCGCCGGATGGGGCGTGCCGAATTCATCCGCGCCGATATCCGTAATCCATTGATCCGCAAGGTGATCGCGGGCAACGACGTCGACACCGTCGTGCATGCCGCGGTGCTCTCGCATCCGCCGGCCGGTGGCAGTCGTGCGGCGATGAAAGACCTCAACGTGCTCGGCGCGATGCAGTTGTTCGCGGTGTGCCAGAAAGCGCCGGCGGTGCGGCGGGTGGTGCTGCGTTCGTCGTCGGCGGTCTATGGCGGAAGCGCCAAGGACCCGGCGAAGTTCACCGAGGAAATGGGTGCCCGCACCCCGCCCAGCGGCGCGTTCGCGCGCGACATGATCGAAATCGAAGGATTCGTGCGCGGGCTGGCGAGGCGTCGTCCCGATATCGCCGCGCCGATTCTGCGCTTCGCGCCCATCGTCGGGCCTGGACTGGCGGGGCGTGGCGCCCAGTTCCTGCGTTCGCCGCTGACACCGACGGTGCTCGGCCGCGACGCACGGATGCAGTTGTTGCACGAAGAAGACGCGGTCGCCGCCTTGGTGCACGCAGCGCTGGGTGCACCCGGAGGAACGTTCAACATCGCAGGCGATGGAGCCTTGGCTCTGTCACAAGCAGTTCGCCGTGCGGGCCGGGTCGCCATGCCGGTCCCGTGGGCGCTGTTCCGCACCATCGGCCGCTCCCTGATGGGTCCGGTGATGCGCGATTTCAGCGCCGAACAGCTCGACTACTTCCATTTCGGTTGTGGCCTGGACACCACTCGTATGCGCACCGAGCTCGGATTCGAGCCGCGGTGGACGACGGTACAGGCGTTCGACGACTTCATCGGGGGCGCAGCGCTGCGGCCCGTCGTCGATCCCTCGTGGATCGATGCCGCGGAACACAAACTGCTCGGCCTGGTAGGGGCCGGTACGGGAGCACATACATGAACGATGTAGCGAAAGTGATCCAGCTGCACGACCTCGCCGTGGAACCACGGCCACGGCCCGCGCCACGGGAGTGGAGCACTCCGGTGCCCACCGTGACGTCGCTGACCGATCGGCTGGCCGCCGCCGCGCCGGCCGCACCGCAATCGCTGGCGGAGCTGATGCGCGGTGCGCTCGGCAAGCAGATCAGCAAGACCGCCGAATTCGCCCGCCGCAGGCTCACCGGCGACTATCAGGTCGACGAATTCGGTTTCGATGAGCATCTGCTCGAATCGGTGATCCTGCCCGCGCTGCGCCCGCTGTCGGACTTCTGGTTCCGGGTGCAGGTCAGCGGCATGGAGAACATCCCGGAGGTGGGCGGCGCGCTGATCGTGTCCAACCACGCCGGCACGGTGCCGCTGGACGGGCTGATGCTCCAGCTCGCCATCCACGACCACCACCCGCAGCAGCGCGCGCTACGCCTACTCGCGGCCGATCTGGTCTTCGAGACGCCGGTGCTCGGCGTGCTGGCCCGCAAGGCCGGGCACACCCTGGCCTGCCGTCCCGACGCCGAGCGGCTGCTGCGCACCGGTGAACTGACGGGCGTGTTCCCCGAAGGGTTCAAGGGCGTCGGCAAGAAATACGCCGACCGGTACAAGCTGCAACGCTTCGGCCGCGGCGGATTCGTGGCCGCCGCCGTGCGCACCGGTGTGCCGATCATTCCGTGCTCGATCGTCGGATCCGAGGAGATCTACCCCAAGCTGGCCGATATCAAGCCGCTGGCGCGTCTGCTCGGGCTGCCCTACTTCCCGGTGACGCCGCTGTTCCCGCACCTCGGCCTGCTCGGCGCGATGCCGCTGCCCTCGAAGTGGTACATCGAATTCGGCAAGCCCATCGCCACCACCGAATACGAGCCAGAGGCCGCCGACGATCCGATGACGATGTTCGAGGTCACCGACCAGGTTCGCGAAACCATCCAGCAGACCCTCTACAAGCTGCTCACCAAGCGGCGCAACCCGTTCACGGGATAGCGCGGCCCGCCCTACCGGCGCTGCTGCCGGTGCGGTTCGGATCGCGACGGCGTCAGTGCAGCTCGCGCCGCCGGGTGATGGCCGCCGCCACCGCACCGCCGGCCGCCCCGAGCGCAAGCGCCGTTGGCACGCCGATCTTGGCGGCCTTGCGTCCGGTGCGGAAATCGCGGATCTCCCAGCCGCGGTTCTTGGCGACCTCACGCAGATCCGAATCCGGGTTGATCGCCACCGCGGTGCCGACCAGCGACAGCATCGGCACGTCGTTGTGGCTGTCGGAATAGGCGGTGCAGCGCTTGAGATTGAGGCCCTCGCGGATGGCGAGGGTGCGCACCGCGTGCGCCTTGCCGAGCCCGTGCAGGATGTCGCCGACCAGGCGGCCGGTGAACTTGCCGTCCACACTCTCGGCCACCGTGCCGAGCGCGCCGGTGAGCCCGAGCCGCTTGGCGATCACCTGTGCCAGCTCCACCGGCGTCGCGGTGACCAGCCACACCTGCTGACCCGCGTCCAGATGCATCTGCGCCAGCGCCCTGGTGCCGGGCCAGATCTTGTCGGCGATGATCTCGTCGTAGATCTCCTCACCGAGTGCGGCCAGTTCGGCGGTGGAACGGCCGGCGATGAATTCGAGCGCCTTTTCCTTGCCCGAGGCCATATCGGTGCTGTTTTCTTTGCCGGTCACCCGGAATTTGACCTGTTTCCAGGCGATATCGACCAGATCCGAGGTCTTGAAGTATTTGCGAGCGGCCAGCCCGCGCGCGAAATGCACGATCGATGCGCCCTGCACCATGGTGTTGTCGACATCGAAAAACGCCGCCGCGGTGAGATCGCGCGGAACCTCCGGTCCACCGGTCTCCTCGTCGGCGGCCGAGGCCAATTCCGCGTCGTGCAGCGCCAGCGCGGCGTCGGCGCTGGCCTCACCCGCCAGGTTGGCCCGCAGTTCCTCTTCGCTCGGGCCGAACGGGCTGCGGGAGATGCGGGCGAGCTGATCGGTGAGGCCCTGGCCCAGCGGGCCCAGATTCCACCGCGCCGGAAACTCGCCGAACCGCCCCGCGATGAATCCGGTCCTCGCCACCCTCGATCGTTCCGGCACCAGTACCTCCGCCCGTCGCGCTGTGTCAGTCCGGCGGTCTCCCGGGGCCCCTACGTGGTTACGCAAGTTGCCGCCTCGGGTCCGTCGCTCGACCGCTGTGTCGATCCGGCGGTCTCCCGGGGCCCCTACGTGGTTACGCAAGTTGCCGCCTCGGGTCCGTCGCTCGACCGCTGTGTCGATCCGGCGGTCTCCCGGGGCCCCTACGTGGTTACGCAAGGTGCCGCCTCCGGGCCCGTCGCTCGACCGCTGTGTCGGTTCGCGCCTGACCGGGGGCCTGCGTGGTGGCACATTCCACCGCCGCCCGGCCGTGACCTGCCAGGCGCAAGCCACGTCCAACAGTAACCGGATTCCGCCCTCATGACCCCAGGACCGTGCGCAGTCGCACTGGCGTGGCGAGGGGATTTAATAACCTTCATGACCAATCCCACAGAAAGTGCCGGATCCGGCGCGCCGCCGTCGGTCACCCTGCTGACCAGGGCCGGCTGCGGAATGTGTGCCATCGCACTCGAACAGTTGCGGACCATCTGCGCCGATTACGGAGTGCAGGTCGGCACCATCGACGTCGACGAAGCCGCCGCCACCGACCCTGGCCTGCGCGCGGAATACGGCGACCGGCTTCCTGTGGTGCTGCTCAACGGTCGTGAGCACAGCTATTTCGACGTCGACGAACCCCGATTGCGAGCCGACCTGAGCCGATGATCGGCGCGCCGAGCGGCGCTGCGCTGGTCGCGGGGGAAAATGAGGCCAATTTCACCGACTTTGTGCAGGGCTTCACAAGCGGTTACGGTGGTGGCACGCGACCCGCGGGCCGAGGATTCTCGAGAGCGTTCTCGAGCAGCGTTCTCGAGTGTGCCGGCGCGCGGTGAATCAACCCGACATTCGATCCCGTCACCGGAGCAGCCCGGGACGGAGGTCACAGACGAACCGGCCTGACTTCAGGACGGGCGAGGAGCCGAGGACGTGACAGAGCACCATGAGGCGCCGGGTGGCGCCTCCAAAGCTCTGCGGTCGAGCGACGGGCCCGAAGGCGGCGGCTCGCGGAACCACGAGGCCGCCAATCGTACCCATAAGGACATTCCGCAGGCGACGGTGGCGCGGCTGGCCACCTACCTCCGAGTCCTCGCCATGTTGGCCGACGACGGTGTGCTCATCGTATCGAGTGAGGAACTCGCTGTCGCGGCGGGTGTCAATTCCGCGAAGCTG
This sequence comes from Nocardia sp. JCM 38205, assembly GCF_058222935.1. Taxonomy (NCBI): domain Bacteria; kingdom Bacillati; phylum Actinomycetota; class Actinomycetes; order Mycobacteriales; family Nocardiaceae; genus Nocardia; species Nocardia sp. JCM 38205. The sequence goes on from NZ_JBYHFL010000002.1 coordinate 842,678, forward strand.
CGCAAGGACCTGTCCTTCCTCGGCCCCAACGGTGTTCGCGGCGTCGGCTACGACGTCGCCAAGCTGCGGACCAGGATCGAAGATGTGCTCGGCCTGTCCGAGGGGCACCGCGTCGTGCTGGTCGGCGCGGGAAACCTCGGTCGCGCCCTCGTCGGCTACGGCGGATTCCGGCGCCGCGGATTCACCGTTGTCGGCCTGTTCGACAACGATCCCGCGCTGATCGGGCGCACGGTGTCCGGGCTCCGGGTCCGTGACGCGGGCGAACTCGATGCGGTGATCGCCACGCTCGAGCCGACCATCGCGGTCATCGCCGTCCCCGACGATGCTGCCCAGCAGGTCTGTGATGCGCTGGTCGCGGCCGGTCTGCAGTCGATTCTGAGCTTCGCCCCCTGCGAGCTGGTGGTACCGGCCACGGTCGAGGTGCGCCGGGTCGATCTGGCCGTCGAGATGCAGATGCTGTCGTTCGAGCGGGTGCGCAATGCCGAGACCGACCGATGGCCGGGCGACGGGCCCGCGGTCGGCGAGCGCGGCGACTCGATCCCGGTCGCCCATCCGCTCGGTTCCGGCCGCGTCGGCCGCCGGGCGGCGAATACCCATCCGCAGCCCGCGCATCCCGGCCGCGCCCATCCGGCGGCGGCCACCCAGCATCCGGCAACCCCACAGCATCCGGCAACCTCGCATTCGGCAACGGAGCCAACCAGCAAGGGATCGGTGGTCACACCATGAGTGTTCTTCTCGTCGGCATCTCCCATCGCAGTGCCCCGGTCTCGGTGCTGGAGAAGGTCGCCATCACCGACTCCGACCGGCCCAAGCTGATCGACCGGCTGCTCACCTCCAGCCACGTGTCCGAGGCGATGATCGTCTCCACCTGCAACCGTGTCGAGGTGTACGCGGTGGTCGACGCCTTCCACGGTGGTCTCGCCGAGGTGGGCGACCTGCTCACCAAGCACTCCGGGTTGCCGCTGCCGGATCTGACCAAGCACGCTTACGTCCGCTACAGCGAGGCGGCGGCCGAGCATCTGTTCGCCGTCTCCAGCGGACTCGATTCGATGGTGATCGGCGAGCAGCAGGTGCTCAGCCAGATCCGCAGCGCCTACGCCACCGCCGACGCCCAGCAGGCCGTCGGGCGCACCCTGCACGAACTGGCTCAGCATGCGCTGCGGGTCGGCAAGCGGGTGCATTCGGAGACCGGGATCGACCGGGCCGGCGCCTCGGTGGTGTCGGTCGCGCTCGACCGCGCGGGCGCCGTGCTCGGCCCGCTCACCGGACGGACCGCGGTCGTGGTCGGCGCCGGTGCGATGGGCGGGCTCGCGGTCGCGCATCTGTCGCGCGCGGGCATCGGACGCATCGTCGTCGTCAACCGCACCATGGAACGGGCACAGCGGCTCGCCGCCACCGCGGGCACGCACGGGGTCGAGGCCGAGGCGATGGAGCTGTCCCGGCTGCCCGAGGCCATGGCGGCCGCCGATGTGGTGATCACCTGCACCGGGGCGGTCGGCGCCGTGGTGAACCTGGCCGATACGCACACCGCGCTCGCCGCGCGCGACCGCGCGCATGAACGTCCGCTGGTGTTCTGCGATCTCGGCCTGCCCCGCGATGTGGAACACGCGGTGGCCGGGCTGCCTGGGGTCACCGTCATCGATATCGAGACCTTGCAGCGCGATCCCGCCGCGGGCGCGGCCGCCGACGACACGGTGGCAGCCCGCACGATCGTCGCCGACGAACTCGCCAAATACCTGGCCGGCCAGCGGATGGCCGAGGTCACCCCGACCGTTGCCGCACTGCGTCAGCGGGCCGCCGAAGTGGTGGAAGCCGAACTGATGCGGCTGGATTCGCGGCTGCCCGATCTGGCCGATCCGGAACGCGACGAGGTCGCGCGCACGGTGCGCCGGGTGGTGGACAAGCTGCTGCACGCGCCGACGGTGCGGGTCAAGCAGCTGGCCTCGACGCCGGGCGGCGACAGCTACGCCGAGGCGCTACGCGAGTTGTTCGAACTCAAACCCGGTGCGGCGCAGGCGGTTGCCGCGCCCATGGAGATCCACGCGGTCCCGGACGACAGCGAAGTCACCCTGGCCGACGATTTCACCGCCGGCCATCTCGGCGACGAAGAGGAGCAGAAGGCGTGAACGGGTCGATGGCCGGAGGCGGCAGCCTGCGTAACCACGTCTGCCGTTTCGTCCACGCCCAAAAGGAGTCAGCATGAATGCATCGATGACGGCCACCACCCGGTCGGCTTCGGAGGTGCGCGCCCCGCTGCGGATCGGTACCAGAGGCAGCCTGCTCGCGCTGACCCAGGCGGGCACCGTGCGTGACGCGCTGATCGCCGCCGGTCGGCCCGCGGAACTGGTCGTGGTCAAGACACCCGGCGATCTGTCCTCGGATCCGGTGGAGAAGATCGGCGTCGGCGTCTTCACCTCGGCGTTGCGCGACGAACTCGCCGCGGGCACCGTCGATATCGCGGTGCACTCTTACAAAGACCTGCCCACCGCGCCGGACGACCGCTTCACCATCGCCGCCATCCCGCAGCGCGAGGACCCCCGCGACGCCCTCGTCGCCCGCGACGGCCTGGTGCTCGGTGAGCTGCCCGCCGGTTCGGTGGTCGGCACCTCGGCTCCGCGCCGCGGCGCGCAGCTGCGCGCGCTCGGCCTCGGCTTGCAGATCGTGCCGCTGCGCGGCAATCTCGACTCCCGGTTGCGCAAGGTCAGCGAGGGCGAACTGGACGCGATCGTCGTGGCCCGCGCCGGGCTCGCGCGCATCGGCCGCCTCGACGCGGTGACCGAGGCCCTCGAACCCGTGCAGATGCTGTCCGCACCCGCTCAGGGCGCCCTCGCCGTGGAATGCCGCAGCGACGACGCCGAACTGATCGAGCTGCTCAGCACGCTCGACGATGCCGCGACCCGGGCCGCCGTGATCGCCGAACGGGCGTTGCTGGCCGAGCTGGAGGCCGGATGTACCGCACCGGTCGGCGCCATCGCCGAGGTGGTCGAATCCCTCGACGACGACGGTCGCATCGTCGAGGAGCTCTCGCTGCGCGGCTGCGCGGCTGCCATCGACGGCTCCGACGTGCTGCGCGCGTCGGTGGTGGGTGCGCCCGCTGATGCCGCCGAATTGGGGCGGGCGCTGGCCCGCGAGCTGCTGGAGCTCGGTGCGCGCGAATTGCTCGCCGCCGAACCCGCCCCGGCAGCGGCCGCCCCCACAGACGTCACCGATCCCAGTCCAATGGAGAACAACCGATGAGTCGAGCCGCTAAGAAGCATCCCGGTCGAATCCTGTTCGTCGGGTCGGGTCCAGGAGATCCGGCGCTGCTCACCGTGCGGGCGCGTGAGGTGCTCGGCCGGGCAACGCTCGCCTTCACCGACCCCGACGTCGACAAGGGTGTGCTGGCCCTGATCGGCACCGCCGTCGAGCCGGGCCCCGACGGTGAGTCCGCCGTCGACGTGCGGCCCGCTCTCGGTGAGCCGGCCGAGGTCGCCAAGACGTTGATCGCCGAGGCGCGCGCCGGACACGACGTGGTGCGCGTGGTCGCGGGCGATCCGCTGACCACCGACGCGGTGATCGCCGAGGTCACCACCGTGACCCGCTCGCACATGGTGTTCGAGGTGCTGCCCGGCCTGCCCGGCGGGTCGGCGGTGCCGAGCTACGCCGGTATCGCACTGGGATCGGGCCACACCGAGGCCGATGTGCGCGGCGAGGTCGATTGGGCGGCGCTGGCCGCCGCGCCCGGGCCGCTGGTGCTGCACGCCACCTCCGGCCACCTGGCCGAGACCGCGAGCGCGCTGGTCGAACACGGTATGGCGCCGCAGACGCCGGTCGCGGTGACCGTACGCGGCACCACCCGGCAGCAGCGCACCATCGAAGCCACCCTGGCCACGCTCAACAGCGCCGCCTCCGAGCTGGTCGGCCCGCTGGTGGTGACCATCGGCAAGGTGGTCGCGCAGCGGTCGAAGATGTCGTGGTGGGAATCGCGGGCGCTGTACGGCTGGACCGTGCTGGTGCCGCGCACCAAGGATCAGGCCGCCGAGATGAGCGAGCGCCTGGTGACCCATGGCGCCATCCCCATGGAAGTGCCGACCATCGCCGTCGAGCCGCCGCGCAGCCCCGCGCAGATGGAACGCGCGGTCAAGGGCCTGGTCGACGGCCGCTACCAGTGGGTGGTGTTCACCTCCACCAACGCGGTGCGCGCGGTATGGGAGAAGTTCTCCGAATTCGGACTGGACGCGCGGGCGTTCTCCGGGGTGAAGATCGCCTGCGTCGGCGAGGCCACCGCGGAGAAGGTGCGCTCCTTCGGCATCAATCCGGAGCTGCTGCCCAGCGGTGAACAGTCCTCCGAGGGGCTGCTCGCCGACTTCCCGCCCTATGACGACGTGTTCGACCCGGTGAACCGGGTGCTGCTGCCGCGCGCCGATATCGCGACCGAAACCCTCGCCGAGGGCCTGCGTGACCGCGGCTGGGAAATCGACGACGTCACCGCCTACCGCACGGTGCGCGCCTCGCCGCCGCCCGCCGAAACCCGCGAGATGATCAAGACCGGCGGTTTCGACGCGGTCCTGTTCACCTCGTCCTCCACCGTCCGCAACCTGGTCGGTATCGCAGGCAAGCCGCATGCCCGCACCATCGTCGCGTGCATCGGCCCCAAGACCGCCGAGACCGCCATCGAGTTCGGCCTGCGCGTAGACGTGCAGCCCGAAACCGCCCAGGTCGGCCCGCTGGTGGAGGCGCTGGCCGAGCACGCCGCCCGGCTGCGCGCCGAGGGCCTGCTGCCCCCGCCGCGCAAGAAGAGCCGCCGCAGCCGCTAGTCCGGCCGCCGCACGGCACACCACCGTTCGACCCAGCAGCGCGATCATCGATCGCGCTGCTGGTGTGTTCGGGGTGTCCGAGTTAACCACTCCCACCACCGCAGCCCCCTCCGCCGCCACCGCTGGAATCGCCGCCGCTCCAGCCGCCGGAACTCCCACCGCTCCAGCTGTCGCCGCCCGCACCCCAGTCGATCGGTCCCGGGACGCTGTTCGAGCGATACCAGCTGCTGTCGGCGGACGAACCGCCGCCCTCGCGCGAACGGCCCGTCCGTGAAACGCTCTGACCCGCAGTGCCCGAGCGTGATCTATTCCGCGCCGCGTCGGTACCGCGCGAACCTCCGCGCTGCGAATCCTTCCCGAACCGGCCACCGCCCGAACTGATTCCGTGGGCGCCACTGGCGCGCGACCCGCTGCTTCGCCGTCCGGTCTCGCCGCGTGCTCGGCCGCCGCGCTGGTCGGGGGTTTTCGCGCCGTTGCCCTGCGGATCGCCGCCGCTGGCGCGCGATGTGTTCCCGGCGCTGGGTGCATCGCCGCGAGGCACGGAGCCGGCGCGTGCGTCGTCGGCGCGCCGCCAACCGCCGCCGCCAACGGTGCGTGAACTGCCGGCGAGCGGACCGCTGCTGCGAGCAGTACGGAATGTGACCCCCTCGCCCGGGCCGCCGTCGCGCGAACTCTCCTCGCGGCCACCGCTGTTCTCGCCGCCGACGAGATCACTTTCGGCGGATGCGTCCTCGGTGGCGCGGCCGAGGGAGCCGAGGGTGCGTTCGGTGCGGCGCAGCTCGGTATACACATCGGCGAGCGAGCCCGGCAGTTCGATCATCGAACCAGTCGCCGCGCGTTGCCATTTCTCCAGGCGCTGGGTGCGTTCGGCATCGGCGCGTCTGCGCACCCGGGCGGCCGCCTCCTGCGGACGGCGGTGCAGGTGCGAGCCGACCTCCAACAGCAGCAGCCCGAGTATCAGCGTTGCGACGAACCAGCCGCCCATCCCGTAGAGGTACCAGCGCGCGGCGTCCGGATGATCCGCGAGCAGCACCCATCCCAGGATGGCCAGGGGAAGAGCGAAGAGGGTGCGCAGCACGAATCTTCCGAGCGTGCGGGCGATATCGCCGGGCGCACGTCGGGCGGATCCCCGCGGCGGGTCGACGTCGGTCGGCTCGGGTTCCACAGGGATATCAGCGATGGCCGCGCGGTTGCGACGCAGCTCCGCCCAGTAGGCCGCGGCCGGCGTGTGCCGCTCCTGCGCCGCGATGTCCGCGCGGAATCGCAGCACCCCGTCTTGCAGATCGGTCGGTGTGACGAAGGCGCGCACCCGGGTGATCGTGCGCGACTCCGGCCGCGTGCGGGCCCACAGCAGTGCACTCTTGCCCGAGACCCGGGTCTGGCCGGTGCTGCGGGGAGCACCGGTGGCCAGTACCTCGATGGTGGCCGGCCGTCCGTCGGATCGGCCCGCCGCCCGCGAGATCCGTTCGATCCAGTGCGGGCCGGCGGCGCGCTGGAAGGCGTTCATCGAACTCACTTCCACCAGGTAGTGCCGGTGCCCGCGGCGCGGCGGTTCGTGCGCGGGGAAGCGCCAGGCCCGCCAGAGGCCGACGGCCACCCCGAGCTCGCGAACCGCACCGATGACCGCTCGGTCGCCGCGGTCCATCAGCAGCTCGGCCAGGTCGTCGTTTCCGGAGAGGTCGGTCAGATCGAGTCGATCCGGCATTCGCGACCAGGCCACCCGCAGCACGGCGGCAGGCACCGGCGCATACCGATGACGATGCGGGGCAGGCGCTTCCGCGCTCACCAGGCTGCGCGGCCCCGGCACCTGCCGCCCGCTGATTCCGGCTCGGAACACGGCGACACCGTCGACGAAAAACGGTGGCGGTCCAGCGGTCCGCAGATGCTCGGTCAGTGCGGGATCCGGTGCCAATCCGTACTCGTCGAGATAGTGCGCGACCGCTTCCGGCCACACCCAGCGCCCGTCGGTGCGGATCGTCATCGGTACCGGCACAGCGGATTCCGGCTCGACCGTATCCGGCACTCCGGTCGCCCGGCAGACCGCGGGCGCGGTGCGCAGGTAACGCACCGCTGCCCTGGTGTCGGTCAGCCGCGGGTGGTTCGCGGGGAAGCGGACGGGGTGCTCGGTGAACGGGGCGGGGATGCGCGGTGCCGTATCGTCCGCGGCCCACAGCAGGCACGAGCGCGCACGGGCGCCGAGTTGATAGCGCGGGAGATCGTCACCGGTGGTGTAGGCCTCGACCTGCCCGTCCGTCTCGCCCGCCGTGTGCAGCGCCGAGGCCACATCGGCGGCGACGATCCACGGCAGGCCCGCACCGCCCACCTCCACCAGGTAAACCCGCCGCGGTGTGCGCGGCCACCCCTCCGGATACGGTTGCGCGGGCCTGCGCCAGGACCGCCATACGCCGATCACCGAGCTGTGCTCGCGGGCCGCTTCGATGGCAGCGGTATCGATCTCGTCCGGCGCGTGATCGGCGCTGCCGGTGGCACCGGTCAGATCGAGCGCGCGCGGCATCGGCGCTACCGACAGTTCGGCGGATTCCGGTAGCAGCGGGGTGAATTCGAACGGGACCCGCGCGCCCGGCGCGGGTGCCACGACATCGCGCATGCCCCAGCGAGTGAACCGCGTTCCCAGGATCTCGGCCAGGGTCGTGAGTTCGGCAGGGCGTAGCGCGATCTTGCGGCGGCGCGCGATCGCCTCGACGGCGTAGGCGACCTCGCGCTGATCACCGAGGCTCAGGCTGTAGCGAAGATCGGTCAGGTACCGGTCCGGGATACGGCCGGCGAATCCGAGCAGCATGGCGTGCACGGCATCTGCGGATGTCATCGTTGATCCGAATTCGTCTGTGGGCGAGCGGTGGTGGTACCGCGCTCGTGGGCGGTGACCGATGGTAGTCAGCGCGCGGGCGCGCCGACAGGTGTTGTCCGCCGAAAACTCCGACCGGTGAGCGTAATTCGGCGCGGTGCGCCAACGGAGGCGAGCCTGCGCGGCCGATGCGGCGCAGGCCCACCGCCGCTCAGCGGTGCTGACGTAGCAGAGTGCGCACCAGCTCGCAGGTGGCATCCGAGGGTGGCCGCACGCCCGCGATCTCCGCGGCGGCCCTGATCTTGCGGTCGGTGGCATAGCCCGGCGCGTACACACCCGAATCGAGCAGAGCGATGGCCAGCCGCATCGCCTTGCGGCGCCGGTTGTGCAGGATGTACCAGGAGCGCGGGCGCCCGGCCGGTAGCGGACGCCGTGCGGGCGCGGTGTGGACGTGGTCGATGTGAGCTGCCTTCGAAGCCATCTGACATCCCTCCCGTGGTGATCCGGGGCACGCGCGCCCCTTCGAACATGTCTTCGATTCTACCCGCGGCCACCGACAAACTTCGTTGTGCGCAACGGTTTTCGGCCGCCCGACCGGCCGTTTCGGCCCATCTCGCCGGGATCGGAGTGCGTCGACGCGGCTGAACGCGGCCGGCGCCGCAGGCGTATCGTGCGGGCTATGACGGGAACGGAACGTCCGCGACGATTGCGGCGTACCCCTGCGATCCGGCGGCTGGTGGCGGAGACCTCACTCGAGCCGCGGCATCTGGTGCTGCCGATGTTCGTCGCCGACGGCATCGATGAGCCGCGCGAGATCGGATCCATGCCGGGCGTGCAGCAGCATTCGCTGGATTCGCTGCGCAAGGCCGCGGTCGAGGCCGTCTCGGCCGGTGTCGGCGGGCTGATGTTGTTCGGGGTGCCGCGTCCGGAGGACAAGGACGCCGCGGGCAGCGGGGCCACCGACCCGGACGGCATCCTCAACCGCGGCCTGCGCGCCCTGGCCGAGGAGGTCGGCTCGTCGACGGTGATCATGGCCGACACCTGCCTGGACGAATTCACCGATCACGGCCACTGCGGTGTGCTCGCCGCCGACGGCTCCGTCGACAACGACGCCACCCTCGACCGCTATGTGGAAATGGCCATCGCGCAGGCCGAGGCTGGTGCGGATCTGCTCGGTACCAGCGGCATGATGGACGGCCAAGTCGCCGCGATCCGGGGCGGTCTCGACGCCACCGGCCATCTCGATACCGGCATCCTCGCCTACGCGGCGAAATACGCCTCTGCCTTCTACGGCCCCTTCCGTGAGGCCGTCGGCTCCTCGCTCCAGGGCGATCGGCGCACCTACCAGCAGGATCCGGCCAATCGCCGCGAGTCGCTGCGCGAGGTCGAGCTGGATCTGGCCGAAGGCGCCGATCTGGTCATGGTGAAACCGGCCATGTCCTACCTGGACATCCTGCGCGAGGTGGCCGACCGCTCGACGGTGCCGGTGGCCGCCTATCAGATCTCCGGTGAATACGCGATGATCACCGCCGCCGCCGAACGCGGCTGGATCGACCGTCGCGGCGCCATCATCGAATCGCTGATCGGTATCCGCCGGGCGGGCGCGGACATCGTGCTCACCTACTGGGCGACCGAGGCGGCGCACTGGCTGTCGTGAACATGCCGAAACCGCCGGGCGCCGACCCGGCGCCCGTCATGCCCGAAGACGTCGGCACCGCGCGTCAGCTGTGGTGGGCCGCCATCGCGGTGGGCCTGGTGCAGTTGATCGCCTCGGTGATCACCGCCATCGGTCAGCGCGACAGCTTCACCGCGGACATGCTCGAACAGGCCCGGACGACCGACCCGCAGTTCAGCGAGGCGACCGCCGACCTCATGGTGACGATCGCGTTCGCGCTCGTCGTGGTGTTCGGCCTGGTGATCGCCGGGATCGGGCTGCTCGTGGTGCATCAGCTGGCTCGCGGCAAGGCCTGGGCGCGCGCGGTGCTCACCTTCGCCGGTGTGTGGCTGGTCTTCATGGCCATCGGGTCGTTGTTCGCGCTGGACGCGGTGAGCGGAATCGCCTCGCTGGTGGCCGGTGGCGCGGCCATCGTGCAGGGCGTGCTCGCGGCCGGCGCGATCTATCTGAGTCACCGTCCGGACTCGACCCGGTACTTCCAGATGAACCGGCGGTGAACGGTCGTCGGGGCCGGGGCTGAGTTTGTCGGGGCCGCGCCGACATGTATCGTGAGGGTTGTCACAGTAGGAGTGGGAACCCGAAGTGGTCGCCCCGACGCTCGGATATGGACGTCGCGACTGCTCCGGGAGATCGGAGGCAGTAATGCGAGTGGTGATCCAACAGCCACAGAGCGTTCGGCGGGATCTGCTCGTGTTGAGCCTGCTGGTGCTGTTCGGTCTGGTCACCGTCGCCGTCCTGCTGATCCCCGGCCTCCTCGGCTGATCTCCCCGCTGTCGCTGTCCCGGTCCCAGCCGTCATGAGCGGTGCTGCATGAACGATTCCGGGACCGTCCTGTTCGCCGAACCAGGCGGACGATGGCGCGCGGTCGCCTACGGGCCCGCGCTGTGCCTGCTCATCCTCATCCTGGAACTCGCCACCGGAAGTACGCCGCACTGGTTCGCCCTCGTCTTCTGCAGCGTGTTGATCGCCGGCTTCGTCGCGCTGCAAGTGGTCGCCGCGCGCAGGCACGTCAGCGTCGAACTCACTTCCGAAACCCTGCGTAACGGCACCGAGACGCTGCCGCTCGACGCCATCGACGCCGTCCTCGGCGAATCCGATGAGCAGAGCTGGGACGATGAACACTGGGAGTCCGCGCGTGCGCTCGGCGAACTGTCGGGGGTGCCGCGCCGCCGCACCGGGATCGGGCTGCGGCGCACCGACGGTGACGTGGTGCAGGCGTGGGCTCGCGATCATCGCGGCCTGCGCGCCGCGTTGACGACCGCACTGGACGAGCGCAGGCCCGATCCGCGACCGCGGGCCGGCGACGGGCCCGTCGAAGACGGCGCGCAGGCCGACGCGGGACCACGCGCGGTCGCCGACCCGACGCCCGAGCCGCGTCCCGACGAGAACGGAGCCGAGCGATGAACCGACGAATCGTGGCGATGGCCGTCGATGCGCTGATCGTGGTGGTGTGTGTCGTTGCGGCCGTGCTCAGTTGGCGTCAAGGCGTGCAGACCACGGAGTTCGCGCCGATGGGTGAGGTACCCGGGTTCAGCGCCACCCGCTATTCGGGCCCGTGGCTGGTGCTGGCGTCGCTGCTGATCGCGGCGGCGGGCCTGGCGCTGATCGATGTCGTCACCCGGATCGTGCGTACCCGCCGGGCAAACGATTCCGACCGGAATGTTTTTGCGGCCCAATCCGATTCGGCTACCGTCTGGGCCCGGGGGACCACTAGCGAAGGATGACGCCATGAATCGGCTGGTAACAAGGACCTGTGCGGCCGCAGCGGTGATCGCCGCGATCGGGTTCGCCGCCGCGCCCGCGAGCGCGGCCCCCGGGCTGCCGCTCGAGCCCGCACCACCGGCGGCGGTGTTCGCGCCGGAGACCGGTTCGGCGGGCGTCTACAACAACCTCATGTGCTGGCTGCACACCATCTCCGCCTCCGTGCCCTGCATGTACACCTGAGCGCGGCCCGATCGGGCTGCGGTGTGGGTCACTCCACTACACCCTGTCGTCGACGCGATCGGGTAGGGCTGCCAGACTGGAACGCGTGAGTTCTTCTCCGCGCGTGACCAGGGCAACGGTGCCGGTTTCCGCTCAGCTCTTCGAACGGGCCACCGAGGTGATTCCCGGCGGTGTCAACTCGCCGGTGCGGGCCTTCCACTCGGTCGGCGGCACACCCCGCTTCATCGCCTCCGCCAACGGCTGCACACTCACCGACGCCGACGGCAACGACTACGTCGATCTGGTGTGCTCCTGGGGCCCGATGATTCTCGGGCACGCCCATCCCGCCGTCGTCGAGGCGGTGCAGAAGGCGGCGACCGGCGGCCTGTCCTTCGGTGCGCCGACCGAGGCCGAGATCGAACTCGCCGAACACATCGCCGGGCGGGTCGCGCCGGTGGACCGGGTCCGGCTGGTGAACTCCGGCACCGAGGCCACCATGAGCGCGGTTCGGCTGGCCCGCGGCTACACCGGCCGCACCAAGATCATCAAGTTCGCCGGCTGCTACCACGGCCACGTGGACGCGCTGCTGGCCGACGCGGGCTCGGGTGTCGCCACCCTGGGCCTGCCCACTTCGCCAGGGGTGACCGGCGCTCAGGCCGCCGATACCATCGTGCTGCCCTACAACGACCTCGAGGCCGTCGCCGCCGCGTTCGCCGCGAACCCCGGCGAGATCGCCTGCGTGATCACCGAGGCGGCGGCCGGCAACATGGGTGCGGTCGCCCCCCTGCCCGGTTTCAACGCGGGCCTGCGCAAGCTGACCATCGAGCACGGCGCGCTGCTGATCATGGACGAGGTGATGACCGGTTTCCGGGTGAGCCCCTCCGGCTGGTTCGGGCTCGACGGCGTCGCGGGGGATCTATACACCTTCGGCAAGGTGATGAGTGGTGGCCTGCCCGCGGCGGCGTTCGGCGGCCGCGCCGAGATCATGAATCATCTGGCCCCGCTCGGTCCCGTCTATCAGGCCGGCACCCTGTCCGGTAACCCGGTGGCGGTCGCCGCCGGCCTGGCGACGCTGCGGGCCGCCGACGACGAGGTGTACGCCACGCTCGATCGCAACTCCGAACGTCTCGGCATCCTGTTCGCCGAGGCACTGGGTGAGGCAGGGGTCGAGCACCAGGTTCAGTTCGCAGGCAATATGGTGAGCGTGTTCTTCGCCGACTCCCCGGTCATCGACTACGCCACCGCCAAGGCGAGCCAGACCTGGCGTTATCCCGCCTTTTTCCACGCCCTGCTGGAGGGCGGTGTGTACGCGCCGCCGAGCGCGTTCGAAGCGTGGTTCGTGTCCGCGGCGCTCGACGAGGACGCTTTCGCCCGTATCGCCGCCGCCCTGCCCGCCGCCGCACACGCGGCCGCGGCCGCCACACCCGAAGGAACCCGCGCGTGAGCCAGCCCGATTCCGAGCGCGAACCCACCGACAACACCGCTGACGCGGCGTCGGCCGTCGAAGCCGCCACGGCCAAGGCCGCCGCGGCCAAGGCGGTCGCCGAGACCGCTGCCGCCGATGCCGTGGTCGCGAAGGCGGTCGCCGAGACCGCCGCTGCCGTCGCCGCCGCGGAATCCGATCCCGCTGTCATCGCCGAGGCCGTCGCCCAGACCACCGCCGCCGAGACCGCGATGGCCGAGGCCGTGGTCGCCGAGGCCGCTGCCGAGACCGCCGCCGCCGAAGCCGCCGCCGCGGCGGCCGCCGCCGAATCCGCCGCCGACGACCAGGACGATGCCGCGCCGGTGGCCGCCACCCAGCCGCGCATCCACGACGGCGGCGCCGCCGTCGAGACCATCGTGCATGTGCTGCGCCACGGCGAAGTGCACAACCCGAAGGGCATCCTCTACGGCAGGCTGCCCGGATTCGGGCTGTCGGTGTCGGGCCGGGCGCAGGCCGGTGCGGTGGCACGGGCGCTGGCCGATCACGACATCGCCGCCGTCATCGCCTCGCCGCTGCAGCGTGCCCAGGAGACCGCCGAGCCGATCGCGGCGCAGCACGGGCTGATCGTGCGCACCGACGAGAACCTGATCGAGGCCGGCAACACCTTCGAGGGCCTGCGCGTATCCGTCGGTGACGGCGCGCTGCGCAAGCCACGGCACTGGTGGAAGCTGCGCGACCCGTTCACCCCGTCCTGGGGTGAGCCCTACCTGCAGATCGCGCACCGCATGCTGGCTGCGGTGAACAAGGCTCGCGCCGAGGCCACCGGCCGGGAAGCGGTGCTGGTCTCGCATCAGCTGCCGGTGTGGACGCTGCGTCGTTTCCTCCAGGGGCAGCGGCTCTGGCACGATCCGCGCCAGCGCCAGTGCTCGCTGGCGTCGCTGACCTCGCTGGTCTATCAGGGCGACACCCTCGTCGACATCGTCTACTCCGAGCCCGCGGGCGGTTCGGATCCCACGGTGCACGGGGCATGAGAAGGAAGGTGTCGTCACGGCGGGCCCGGCTGATGCCGGTCCTGCTGGCCTGCGTGGCGCTGGTCGCCGCGGCGGTGACCGGTTGCGCGACCGGTGACGACGCGGTGGCTTCCGGCGGCACCTTCGAATTCGTCTCGCCCGGCGGTAGGACCGAGATCTTCTACAACCCACCCAGCTCACGCGGCACCATCGGGAAGCTGTCCGGCCCCGACCTGATGAACGAGGGCGCCGATATCGCGCTCTCCGATTTCACCGGGCAGGTCGTCGTGCTGAATCTGTGGGGCCAGTGGTGCGGGCCCTGCCGCGCGGAGGCACCCGCGTTGGAGCAGGTCTACGAGCAGACCAAGGATTCCGGGGTCGCCTTCCTCGGTATCAATGTCCGCGATCCGCAGCGCGACAAGGCGCAGGATTTCGTCGTCGACAACAAGATCGGCTATCCGTCGATCTACGACCCGTCCATGCGCACCCTGCTCGCGCTCGGCGGGAACTTCCCCACCAGCGTCATCCCGACGACGCTGGTCCTCGATCGTCAGCACCGGGTGGCCGCCATCTTCCTGCGCGCGGTGCTGGCCGAAGATCTACAACCTGTCGTCGAGAGCATCGCTCGCGAGGAACCTGCCGGGGGGACCGTCAGTCAAGCGCCGGAGGGGCGATGAACACCCTCCGGGAAGCCACACAGGAGAGACGATGAAACCGGTCCGCAGCCGGACGGCGGTGCGCCGCCGCTACCCGTCGACCCGTCCGCCCCGCGGTGTGCGCGCGGAGGTGATGGTTCGCTCCTCGCTCGGCCACTGGGTGCTCGAGTATCGCACCGCCCCCGCCTCCGCGGCGCTCACCCGTCCCGATGACGACCACGAGGCCGCCGACACGGCGCCCGATCCGGAGCAGCAGTGACGGTTCTGGCCGGGGTGGGTGATTCGTTCCAGCAGACAGCGGCCACCGGGCCGCTGCTGCTGGCACTCGGCGCCTGCCTGCTCGCCGGACTGGTCTCGTTCGCCTCGCCGTGCGTGGTGCCGCTGGTGCCGGGGTATCTGTCGTACCTGGCCGGGCTGGTCGGGGCCGAGGCGCCGCCCGCGACGGTGGCCGAGGCGAAGGGCACGTCCGGGTCGTCGGTCGCGCTGGCGCAGCGCGCCCCGGTCCGGGCGGCTCGGATGCGGGTCGCGGGCGCGGCCGGATTGTTCGTCGCCGGATTCACCGTGGTGTTCGTCTTGGCGACGGCCACCGTGTTCGGCGTCATCCAGACCTTGAACGTCAATCGCGAGTTGCTGATGCGCCTCGGCGGTGTGGTCACCATCCTGATGGGCCTGGTGTTCATCGGCCTGGTTCCCGCTTTGCAGCGCGACACCAGGATGGAACCGCGCAGACTGACCAGCATCGCCGGCGCCCCGCTGCTCGGCGGTGTGTTCGCCCTCGGCTGGACCCCGTGTCTCGGTCCGACGCTGTCGGGCGTGATGGCCGTGGCGGCGGGCACCGAGGGCACCACCGCGGCCCGTGGCGTCGCGTTGATCGTGGCGTACTGCCTGGGGCTCGGGCTGCCGTTCGTGATTCTGGCGTTCGGGTCGGCCAGCGCGTTGCGCGGCGTCGGCTGGCTGCGGCGCAACTCCAGGACCATCCAGGTGATCGGCGGATTGCTGCTGGTCGCCGTCGGCATCGCGCTGGTCACCGGCGCCTGGGATCAGTTCGTGGCATGGGTGCGCGACGGGTTCGTTTCCGAGGTGACCCTGCCGATATGACCGTGATCGACCGTCCCGACGCTCCGGCGCGACCGCCGCGCCAATCGCTACCAGGTCGGGTACTGGCCTTCGTGCGCAATACCTGGCGCGGACTCACCAGCATGCGCACCGCGCTGGTGCTGCTGTTCCTGCTGGCGCTGGCCGCCATCCCCGGCGCGCTACTGCCGCAACGGGAACTCAACGAGTCGAAGGTCGCCCAGTACATCGCCGACCGGCCGACGCTCGGCCCTTGGATGGACCGCTTCCAGCTGTTCGATGTGTTCTCCAGTTCGTGGTTCACCGCGATCTACGTGCTGCTGTTCATCTCGCTGGTCGGGTGCATCCTGCCCCGCGCGGTCGACCACTACCGCGCGCTGCGCACCCCGCCGGTCCGGGTGCCGCGCAACCTGAAGCGGTTGCCGCACCACTACTCCGCGACGGTCGACGGCACCCCCGACGACGTGATCGCCACCGCGACCGGCCAACTGCGCCGCTGGCGCACCGTAGTCCGGCGCCCGGGCGCGAGCGACGGGCCCGAAGGCGGCAGCTCGCGTAACCACGAAGGGCACCGGGAGCGCCGAGCCGAACACGGTGACCGCGACGGCGAGGTGACGCTCTCGGCGGAGAAGGGGTACTCGCGCGAGCTCGGCAACCTGGTCTTCCATCTGGCGCTGGTCGGGCTGCTGGTGTCGATCGCGGTGGGCAAGCTGTTCGGCTACGAGGGCAGCGTCATCGTCATCGCGAACAACGGTCCCGGTTTCTGCAGTACGTCACCCGCGGCGTTCGACTCGTTCCGGACCGGTTCGGCCAACGACGGCACCGGCATGACGCCGATCTGCGTGCGGGTCAAGGATTTCCACGCCGACTACCTCGACAACGGCCAGGCCGAGATGTTCCGCTCCAACATCGCCTATCAGGCCGGCGAGGACTTCGCGACCGATACCTGGCGGGAGACCGAGATCCGGGTGAATCACCCGCTGCGTGTCGCCGGCGACCGCATCTACCTGCAGGGCCACGGTTACGCGCCGACGTTCACGGTGAAGTTCCCGAACGGCGAGACCCGCACCGAAACCGTGCAGTGGCGCCCCGACGACGCCACCACCTTCCTGTCCAGTGGTGTCCTGCGCTTCGATCCGCCCGGCGGGCTGTACCCGACCGAGCAGGAGCGCCGCGACAACCAGATCGCGATCGAGGGCCTGTTCGCGCCGACCGCCAACCTGCACGGCACGCTGCTCACCTCGTCGTATCCGGAGATGAACGATCCGGCCGTCGCCGTCGACATCTACCGCGGTGACACCGGCTTGGACACCGGGCGTCCGCAGTCGCTGTTCGCGCTCGATCAGGAACTGATCCGGCAGGAACGGCTCACCAAGGAAGCCAGGGTCAACCTGCGTCCCGGCGAGTCCACGACATTGTCGAACGGCACCGTGGTGACCTTCGACGGCGCGGAGGAGTTCGTCAACCTGCAGGTCTCGCATGATCCGGCGCAGCAGTGGGTGCTGGTGAGCGCGGTGACGATGATGGCAGGGCTGTTGGTGTCGCTGCTGGTCTCGCGCCGGCGAATCTGGCTGCGCGTGTACCCGGCCGAGGCCGAAGCGGGTACCGTTGACCAACGACGCGTCGTAGTAGAGATGGGTGGACTCGCCAGGTCCGATCAGGCCGGGTGGGGCGGGGAGTTCGATCGGTTGCGCGCACGCCTGCTCGGTGCGGGCGCGCCCGACGACGCGGCGACGCCGACCGGGAAGACCACGGGAGATAGATGATGCAGATCGACGAAACCCTCGCGCGCTACAGCGACTTCGCGTACATGTCCGCGATCTTCGTGTACGCGTTGGTGCTCGTACTGCTGATCGTGCAGTACGCGTCGGTGCGCACCCGCAAGGTGGTCGAGCGCGAGCTGGTGGCCGCGGGCGGTGGTTCGGTCGCCGTCGATCCGGCGGTCCCCGGCAAGATCGTCGAAGCGCCGCGGCTGCCGCTGTCGGAGCGCCTGGGCAATATGGCGTTCTCGGTGCTCTTCGTCGCGGTCGCACTGCATGTGCTCTCGATCGTGCTGCGCGGCTTCGCCACCCATCGGTTCCCGCTGGGCAACATGTACGAGTTCGTCACCATGGCGACGGCGGCAACGGCCGTGGTGGGGCTGATCTTCCTGCGCGATCAGAAGTACCGGGCCATGTGGGTGTTCCTGCTGGTTCCGCTGCTGATCCTGATGTTCCTGGCCGGCACCGTGCTCTACGCCGACGCAGCGCCCGTCGTGCCCGCGCTCAAATCGTTCTGGCTGCCGATCCACGTGACGATCGTCAGCGTCGGCAGCGGTGTGTTCATGGTGTCGGGTGTGGCGAGTCTGCTGTTCCTGTACCGCATCCGGCAGCCGCAGGGCCAGGAGTCGGACAACGTCTTCGGCACCATCGCCCGTCGCCTGCCCGACGCGCGCACGCTGGACCGGATCGCCTACAAGACCACCATCATCGGTTTCCCGCTGTTCGGTGCGGGCGTCATCCTCGGCGCCATCTGGGCCGAAGCCGCCTGGGGCCGGTTCTGGGGCTGGGACCCCAAGGAGACCTGCTCGTTCATCGCCTGGGTCCTCTACGCCGCCTACCTGCACGCCCGCGCCACCTCGGGCTGGCGCGACACCAAGGCCGCCTGGATCAACGTCGCCGCCTTCGTGGCGATGCTGTTCAACCTGTTCATCATCAACATGGTGGTCTCCGGCCTGCACTCCTACGCCGGCCTGAACTGAGGCCGGGCGCTGGCGGTGAGTACGGCGCGGACCAGGCACAACTATGCCGGGCGGTCGGTGGCGGAGCGGCGGGCCGAGCGCCGGGCGCTGTTTCTCGAGGCGGGCCTGACGGTCTTCGCGGAGCAGACCTACGCCGCGAGTTCGATCTCGGATGTGTGCGCCGTGGCGGGGCTGTCGCGGCGGCAGTTCTATGAGCAGTACACGGGGCGGGAAGAGCTGCTGGTCGACGTGTACGACCACGTGCAGCAGCGGGCGCGGGCGGCATTCCGGGAAGGGCTGTCGAGCGCGGGCGTCGCCGAACCGCGGGCACTGATCGAGGCGGGTCTGCGCGCGTACGTGCATGCGATCACCGATGATCCGCGCTGCGTGCAGGTCGCGTTCGTGGAGATCGTGGGCGTCAGCGACGCCGTGGAACGGCATCGGGCGCAGGTGCGTGACGAATGGGGCGAGGTGATCGCGGAAACGGCGTCGGCGGTGCCCGCGGTGAGTACCCCGCCGGGCGGCTGGCAGCTGGCCATGGCGGGGTTCATCGGGGCGGTGAACGGCGCGGTGCATCGGTGGAGTCAGCAGCGGCCGCGGCCGCCGGTGGACGAACTGCTCGCGGTGCTGTCGACGGTGCTGCTCGCACTGGTCCTGCCTGGTACCGCGACCGATTGATTGCGATCTGGGACACATCCGTGCCATAGTGGGCGCCGAAGTTGAGACGTTGGCGTCTCAAATTGAAGTGAGGATGTGGGTCGATGAAGACCAAACCGGGGTGGGTTCGCCGGATCTGCACGTTGTCCCTCAGCGCCGTCGCCGTATTCGCCGTGGTCGGCACCCCGGCGGCTGCCGAGCCCGCGCCGCAGGCGATCGAACCGGCTCGGGTGCTGCCGTTGCCGCCGGAACTGGATCCGGGCTTCTACCATCCGCCCGCCGAGGTGTTCGGCGCCAAGGCGCCCGGTGAGATCATCGCGGTGCGACAGGTGAACGTCGGCAACTTCGGGCTCATCCCGCTCAACGTCGACGCCTGGCAGGTGTCCTACCGGTCCAACAACAGTCGCGACGAGCCCATCCCGGCCGTGGCCACCCTGATCAAGCCGCGCGGCACCGCGCCGACACCGCGCAAGCTGCTGTCGGTGCAGATCGCCGAGGATTCCACCGCCGGTTACTGCACGCCGTCCTATGCGCTGCAACATCTTTCGGTCGCGCCGTTCGTCGGCCAGATCGTCGCACCCGCGGAGTTCCTCTTCGCCCAGGCCGCACTGCAACAGGGCTGGGCGGTCGTGATCCCCGACCATCAGGGCCCGAATTCGGCGTACGCGGCCGGACCGCTGGCCGGGCGCATCACCCTCGACGGGATCCGCGCGGCCACCTCGTTCGCGCCGCTGGAGGTCGGGCCGGACGCACCGGTCGGCATGTACGGCTACTCCGGCGGTTCCATCGCCACCGGTCACGCCGCCGAACTGCACCGGACCTATGCGCCCGAACTGAACATCGCAGCGACCGCGATGGGCGGCGTCGGCGCCGATCTCGGTGCGGCGCTGGAGATGTCGAACAACCAGGCCACCTCGGGCCTCGTCTTCGCCGCGGTGATGGGGCTCTCCCGCGAATACCCCGAGTTCGCCGCGTTTCTCGACCGCAACCTCGACCCCTTGGGCAAGACCTTGATGACGCTCAAAGCCCCACTGTGCGTGCAGTATCAGTCGAGCCTGTTCCCGTTCCTGAACATGAAGGGCATGATGCGCACCCAGGGTGACCCGATGCGCGATCCGGCCGTCGCGGCGATGCTCGACGACACCCGCATGGGCCGCTCGGTCCCCGCAATGCCCGTGTTCATCTGGCATTCCGCCTGGGATGAGATTTTGCCGCTGCACGCGACCGACCAGCTGGTCGACACCTACTGCACGGACCCGAACGCCCAGGTCACCTACACCCGCGACCATGCGAGCGAACACATCGTCGCCGAGGTCACCGGCGGCCCCGCCGCGCTGGTGTGGATGCGCGACCGCCTCAACGGCGTCCCCGCCACCCGCGGCTGCACAACCACCGACGTCCCCTCGATGCTCGGCACCCCGGGCCAGCTGGATTTCATGGGCTCCATGCTCGGCGAAACCTTCGCCTCGTTCTTCGGTAAGCCGATCGGGGCGCGGTAACCCGGCGATCCCCGCGCGGAGATTAACGCGACTGTGAGTGACATGTATCACAGATCATCTGGCGTGCCGTTGCCCGGGTGAGCGTGTCGTTCGAGATAGCGCGCTGTGCCGGTGCGTGCGGGAGCTCGAGGAGGGTTGCGCGTGGATGCTGCGGACTTCGCGGGGGAATCGTTCGGACAGAGACCGGGCGATAGCGCCCTGGCGCGGTTGGTGCGGGTGGCGAGCGGGTTGTCGGAGGAGGCGCAGCGGTATCTGGTGATGATCGCCGATCGGCTGCGCGTCAGTGAGGGATTACCGCTCTTGGATGACGCGGGTGAGCTGCGGGAGGACGGTGACGGGCCCGCACCGAGAATCGACCGGGACGGCCACGTCGACTCGTCACACGCGCGCGACTGATCCGAGCGTCAGTGCTCGGCGGGCCCGGGGTCGCCGTCCGGGTGCTGCTGACGCGAGATGCGCCAGAGGAATTCGGGGTCGTCATCCGGGCCGAGGACACGCTTGGGGGCGCGTCGCGGTGGCGCGGGCATACCCGCACCTCGGTCGGGGCCGAACGCCTTCCAGCACAGCACCGCGATCGCCACGACCGCGATGAGTGCCAACAGGTACGTCACGTCGCTCACCTCCTGCTACCGAGGGTAGACCCGCGCCGGGCCCGCGCGCATCGAGACGTGCGATACCCGCCACGACAGCTGCGGACGGACCGTGTCGTGGCGGGCGGATCGAGACCGATCAGCGCGTGGTGGCCTCGGTGGTGAGCGACTTCAGCAGCTGCATGACCTCGGACTCACGGAACCGGCGGTGCCCACCCGGGGTGCGCAGCGACCCGAGCCGACCGGCGTGCGCCCACCGGGTGACGGTCTTCGGATCGACATGGAACAGGGCGGCAACCTGGCCGGGCGTCAGCAGGGTGTCCTGGCCGCCGACGGTGATCGCGGTCATAGCAAACTCTCCGTTCTCGACAGTAACTATCCCTCATCAAGATGCCGCCATAGTCGCACCGCGACCCCCAGGTACTCGAATGACCTACTGTTGGTAAAGGGGAGGTAATAGACAAATCGGATATTGTGCGCATCGGACCGCGCGATGATCGCCGCAGCGGACCCCGTAGGCCAACGAGGTCGGGGGAGCGCCGGGTCGAGTGCCCGAAGGACCTCCGCTTACTCTGGACATCGTGAGTGACGCATCGCGACCGGAAGGGGCATCCGCCCGGCAAACCAGTGGTTCGACGGGTGGGCGGCTGGCCCGCAACCTGGCCCTGTACACCGTGGCCCGGCTCGGCCTGGTCGCGCTGATCACCGCGGTGATCGTGGTCGCGGCGAAGCTCATCGACGTGCAGATCCCGCTGGTGGTGGCCGCGCTGTTCGCGCTCATCATCGCGATGCCGCTGTCGCTGATCCTGTTCAAGGGCCTGCGCACCAAGGTCAACGAGGACATCGCCGTGGTCGACGAGCGTCGCAGGCAGGACAAGGCGCAGTTGCGGGCTCGGCTGCGTGGTGACGAGCCGGGCGATCAGGGCGGGTCGAAGGCGTGAAGTACGTCGACCGGAGCGCCCCGCGTGCCTGGGTCGACAATGCCGTCCGGCTCATCGACGCCGACACCCAGCGCAGCGCCGACACCCATCTGCTGCGGTATCCGCTGCCGGTCGAGTGGGATATCCAGCTCTATCTGAAGGACGAGTCCACTCACATCACCGGCAGCCTCAAGCACCGGCTGGCACGTTCGCTGTTCCTGTACGCCCTGTGCAATGGCTGGATCACCGAGAACACCACCGTGGTCGAGGCGTCGTCCGGGTCGACGGCGGTGAGCGAGGCCTACTTCGCGAAACTGCTCGGCCTGGATTTCGTCGCCGTGATGCCCGCCAGTACCTCGCCGCAGAAGATCGCGTTGATCGAGGCGCAGGGCGGACGCTGCCATTTCGTGCAACGCCCACCGGAGATGTACACCGAGGCCGCGCGGCTGGCCGCCGAGTGCGGTGGTCACTACATGGACCAGTTCACCCATGCCGAGCGGGCGACGGACTGGCGCGGCAACAACAACATCGCCGAATCCATCTTCGAGCAGCTGAAACTGGAGAATCACTCGGTGCCGGAGTGGATCGTCACCGGCGCGGGCACCGGCGGTACCGGCGCCACCATCGGGCGCTACATCCGCTACCGCAGGCACGCCACGAAACTGGCGATCGTGGACCCGGAGAACTCGGCGTTCTACGGCGGTTACGAAACCGGTGATCCCGGCTACCAGACGGGCATGTCGTCGCGGATCGAGGGCATCGGGCGCCCGCGGGTGGAGCCGTCGTTCATCGCGCAGGTGGTGGACCGGATGATCGAGGTGCCCGACGCCGCCTCCATCGCCACCGCGCGTCATGCGAGCCGGGTGCTCGGCCGGCGCGTCGGTGGTTCCACCGGCACCAATCTGTGGGGCGCGTTCGCGCTGATCGCCGAGATGCTGGCGCAGGGTCGCACCGGCAGCGTGGTCACCCTGCTCTGCGACGGCGGTGACCGGTACGCGGGCACGTATTTCGACGACGACTGGGTGGCCCGACAGGGCCTGGACCTGGACGAACCGGCCGCCGTACTGGCCGATTTCACCGCGACGGGCATCTGGCGCGGCTGATCGGCTGCCCTCCTCACGTGTCCCGGCCTAGCCGGATCGCGCCGCGCTCTGCCGATCGCGCGCGGACCTGCCTGCCTTCGATGTCGACCGGCCGGTCGACTCGGGCCCTGTGCCGGCGGTCGCGCGGACGCCGGCCAGGATCGTGTCCACCAAAGCCGCGATATAGGCGGCGGATTCGGCTTTCGCCCGTTCCCGCAGATGCGGCGGCGTCGCGGTGACGTGATTGGACACCGCTCCGGCGATCAGATCGG
The DNA here is from genome assembly GCF_058222935.1 of Nocardia sp. JCM 38205. NCBI lineage: Bacteria > Bacillati > Actinomycetota > Actinomycetes > Mycobacteriales > Nocardiaceae > Nocardia > Nocardia sp. JCM 38205. The sequence continues at coordinate 865,780 of NZ_JBYHFL010000002.1, forward strand.
CGACCAGGGCGACCGAAGTCTGCGGTGGCAGCTCCCCGCGTTCGATGCCGCGCCGGATGATCGCGCGGGTGGCGCGCAGATGCTCCGGGTAGGGATCGCCGGCGAGAGTGTCGGCGAGTTTCGCGACCCGATGCGCGTCGGCCGACAACTGGCGTGCCAGTGATCCGTCATCGGTGCTTTCGTGCGCCAGCCAGCTGGTGGCGAACTCGATCAGGTCTGTCCGCAGATCGCCGGTGTCGATATGGGCGATGAACCGGATCCGCGAACGCACCGCGTCCACCAGTAGCGCCTCTTTCGATGGCCACCGCAGGTAGAGCGACCCTTTGCCGATGCCGGAGCGCCGTGCCACCTCGTCCAGCGTGAACCCGCTCCAGCCGCGTTCGGCATAGACCGTGCGGGCGGCCTGGTGGGCGCGGTGTTCCAGCTCCGGATCGCGCGGACGCCCGGCTCGTCGCGTGTCAACCACCGACACATTGTGGCACCGGTCTCATTTTCCTATTTACGACGGTTCACGTCCGTAATAGGCTGGCGCGACATTGCTGCGATGTCCGTCACAGTGGCCGCGCCGCTCACGACGGTGACCTGGAGGTATGCCGATGATCACCCCGCCGACCGACCTCGGTTCCTGGATTGCCCGCAGGGCCGCTTCCGGGCCGGCCCGCCCGGCCATCACCTTCGACGGGCAGACGCTGACCTACGGCGCGCTCCTCGAACGCGTCGACCGGCTGGCCGCGGAACTGGTCGCGGGCGGGGTGCGGCCCGGCGACCGGGTCGGCTACCTCGGACTGAACCATCCCGATTTCCTGGTCACATTGTTCGCGGCGTCGCGGGCGGGCGCGGTGTTCGTCCCGCTCAACTTCCGGCTGACGGCCGCCGAGCTGGGTTACATCCTCGGCGACGCCGGCGTGCACACGTTGATCGCCGATACGGACCGGGCCGAGATCGTCGACCCGGTGCTCGCCGAATCCGGGGTGAACCGGTCGATTTCGCTGACCGCGCGCCCCGGGTGGGAGGTCCTCGACGAGCTGCTGACGGCCCGGGAACCGATCGCCGAGCCGAAACATCCAGACGCCGACGACGTAGCGGTGATCATGTACACCTCCGGCACCACCGGCAAGCCCAAGGGCGCGATGCTGACCCACGGAAACCTGTTCTGGAACAACGTCAACGCGCTGCTTTCCTTCGACACCCTCCACGACGACGTCTCGCTGGTCTGCGCACCGCTGTTCCATATCGGCGGGCTGAATGTGACGACGCTGGTGTCGTTGCAGAAGGGCGCGCACCTGGTGCTGATGGCCGCGTTCGACCCGGCGCAGGCGCTGGCGCTGATCGCCGAGCACAAGGTCACCACCATGTTCGGGGTGCCGGCGATGTATCTGTTCATGGCCCAGGTGCCACAGTTCGCGACCACGGATCTGTCGAGTGTGCGGACCTTCATCTGTGGTGGCGCGCCGGTACCGGAGGCGCTCATCACCCGCTACGGCGAGCGTGGGGTGCCCTTCGCCCAGGGCTATGGCCTGACCGAAACCGCGCCGCTGGCGCTGGTGCTGTCCACCGACGATGTGGCCACCCGGATCGGCGCCGCCGGGCACAAGGTGTTGCCGCTGTCGGATGTGCGCCTGGTCGATCTGGACAACAACCCGGTGCCCGACGGCGAGCGTGGCGAGATCTGTGTGCGCGGGCCGCAGGTCATGAAGGGCTATTGGAACAACAAGGCGGCTACCGACGCGGTCATCGATGCCGAGGGCTGGTTCCACACCGGTGATATCGGGCAGGCCGACCAGGACGGCTTCGTCTACGTGGTCGACCGGGTCAAGGACATGGTGATCACCGGCGGCGAGAACGTCTACCCGGCCGAGGTGGAGAACGTTCTGTACCGGCATCCGGCGGTGGCCGAGGTGGCGGTGCTCGGGCTGCCGCACGAGAAGTGGGGTGAGGCGGTGACGGCCGTCGTCGCCACCCAGCCCGGCGCCTCGCTCACGCTGGACGAGTTGCGCGAATTCGCGCGCGGCGATCTGGCCGGATACAAGGTGCCGTTGCGGCTGGAGTTCGTCGACGCGCTACCGCGCAATGCGTCGGGCAAGGTGCTGAAGTACCGCTTGCGCGAGCAGTTCGGCGCGGCGACAGGCTGATCGCGGCGGCTGCGATCGGCAGCGCCCCGGTATTCGGCTCTCGGACTCGCCTTCCCGTCGGGTGGAAGCGAGTGAACGTCGAGATTCGGCAGGGGCGCTTTCTTTTCGCCGGTGATGTCAATTTTTGTTGACAAGGGCCGTGTCGTCAATCAAAATTGACGTCATGACGGAAGCAACCACGCTGGCAGCGGCGGCCGGCAGCCCCGATCCAGAGGTCGGGCTGCGGGCCGTGCTGGCATTGCGCAGGCTGCTCGAACGGCTCGAAGCGATCCAGGTGGCCAACGCCAGGGATCAGGGCTGGTCGTGGCAGGCCATCGCGGATGCCCTCGAGGTCAGCAAGCAGGCGGTACATCAGAAATACAACCGGAGAGGCAGGGGCCGCTGATGTTCGAACGGTTCAGCAAACACGCGCGCATGGCCGTCGTCGTGGCACAAGAGGAGGCCAGGCAGCTGCGTGCGCCCGAAATTCGCGTCGAACACGTACTGCTCGGTGTGCTGTCGCAGGCCGAGCCCGTGATGAAGGACGCGCTGGCCTCGGCCGGACTCACCCACGAGCGAGTGACGGCGGCGCTGGCGGAGGACGGAGAGAACGCACCGCTGGGCGACCGCGACGCCGAAGCCCTGCGCTCCATCGGCATCGACCTCGACGCGGTACGCGACAGTCTCGAGGCCACCTTCGGCGAGGACGCGCTCGACCGTGCCGAACCACCGCAGCCGCGTGGACGGTTCGGGCGCGGCGGGATGGCCTTCGGCCATATCCGGTTCTCCCGCGAGGCGAAGAAGACGCTCGAGCTCGCGCTGCGGGAGGCGTTGGCACGTAAGGACAAGGGCATCGAATCCGGGCATATCCTGCTGGCGATTCTGCGGGCGCCGAACGCCACGACGGCGGCGTTGATCGGCGGCGACGAGCAGGCGGACGCGCTGCGCACGCGGGTGCACGCGCTACTGGACCGGGCCGCCTGAACACCGAAGATTCGGCTCGGTGCCGCCCGGATCCGAGATTCGGGCTCTAGCATGGCTCCATGCAGCTTGTGCTTCGGTTGGTCATCAACGCCTTCGCCATCTGGCTGGCCGCGACGTGGATCGACAAGATCGACATCATCAGCCCGGAGGATCAGGGCAACGGCGCCAAGATCATCACACTGCTGGCGGTCGCGGCCGTGTTCACCGCGGTGAACGCCCTCGTCAAGCCGATCGTGCAGCTGCTGTCGCTGCCACTGGTGATCGTGACCCTCGGGCTGTTCCTGCTGGTGGTCAATGCCCTGATGCTGTGGCTGACGGCCTGGATCACCGAATTCACCGATTACGGCCTGCGCATCGACGGCTTCTGGGCCGCGTTCTGGGGCGCGATCATCGTCACGGTGGTGAACTGGCTGCTGGGTGTGCTCGTGCCCGATCGGGACTGAGAATCCCGCTACCCGGCGGTGCGGGCGGGCGCCCAGGTCTATTCGCCCTGGCTGGTATTCGTGCGTGACCGTGCCCGCGGTTCACAACCACTCGGTGACGTCCATGGGCGCACCGTCATCGTCGAGCGGCGGCTCGATGCCGCGCGATCGCGGGGTTCCGAAATTCGAGGGCGGTCCGGGTTCGACGGCGACATCCAGCAACGCGTCGAAGTCGGCGAGGGTAGCGGCCAGCCGGGGCGCATTGCCGCGGTGGATCTCCGGTTGCGCCCGGCCACGGAAGTCGTGGGTCAGCCAGATGTCGTGGTGGACCTCGAGATCGACGACAGGTTCCGTGCCGGTCAGATCCACCCCCACGCGCACCAGATCGTCCTCGGTGTGCGGGGATCCGGCGGCGTCGAATCGGGTGCCCGGCCCAGCGACGGTGAGCGCACCGATCGTCGCATGGCCGGGAACGTCGGCCGGGCGGGCGGCATCGAGCAGCGCGGGCACGGTGGGATCGGCGAGACCGGCGGCCAGCGCAACCGCGGATTGCGCTCCCGGCACGATCCGCCCCTCGACCAGCCAGCGGCAACTCACCCGCGACGCCGTCAACAGACCGTGCCTGCCTGCGCAACTCGTAAGCCGGTCCGCCAGCTCGAACTGCGCGGCCACCCCTCGTCCGACACCGGTCGGCCACCAGGTCCAGACGAACGAGAACGCCGGCGCCCGAAGCGGTTCGGCCGCGGTCATTCCGGGAAGACTTTCGCGCCGTCGGGAATGATCAGCTCCTTGTCGTCGGAAAAGCGCAGCACGAACGCGATGCCGCTGGAGGCGGAGCGGTCGTGCAGCGAACGCAGCGTATCGGTATCCAGGGCCGTCGACGGCGCGGCGACCTCGAGCACACCCACCTTCCGCTCGGCGGGCGCGTCCACCAATTGTTTGACCACCGAGGCCGTCGCCGACCGCAAGCCCTTGATCGAGGCGACCTCTTTCGCCTGGTAGGCGAAGGTCACCCGACCGTCGGGCCCCTTGATGCCGACGTCGATATCGAAGCGCCCCTGGCCCTCCTTCGTCCGGCCGAACACCAGATCGTGATGGCCGCGCCGATACAACTCGTCACCGAGGCGCAGTTCCTGCATGGCCGCCGGCCGGGCCGCGGACGGCCCGCGGAACTTCGACACCAGATCTTTGAAGCCCTCCGACCCGGCGAGATGCCCCTTGCCGATGATATCGGCGGCCTCGGCGCCCATCGGGCTGCTGTTCGCATTGCGCAGAGCCTGAATCGTTTTCTGTTTATCGGGCCCGGAAACACCGAGGCGATCCATGACGCTCGACACCGCCGCGACCTGATCCTCGCGCATCGGCTTCCCCGCACCGCCACGCTCCTGGGCCGAACTGCTCGTCCGGTCATAGCGCTGCGTCCACTTCGGCTGGGGCAGCGTGCCACCGGTCTCGGTGTAGCGGCGGTAGCTGTTCGGGGCGTCCTGGGAGATGTCCTTGACCTGGCGGCCCCGGTCGACGGTCTTGTCCTGGAGTTCGGTGACCTGCTGCGGATCGAGGGCACGCACGGTGACCTGGATGGTGGCCGTGATCGGCCGGGTCTGACCGGCGGGGATCAGCTGTGGATCGTAGGTCGCGCTGCACGACAGCGTCGTCGAGCCATTGGCGGGCATGGTGCCGCTCCCGTTGCAGCCGGCCCCGAGCGCCACCGGCACCGACGACTGCATGGTGACGCTGTAGTCGAACCTGACGGTGGTGACCCGGATATCCCGCGAGGTGTTCACCGTATTGGTGATGACGAACTGGATCGTGCAGACGCCGAGGCAGGGGTTCTGTAAGAACTGGCCGTTGATATTGCCGCCCACCGAGATCCGCGAATCCACCGCGTTGCCGAGGTCGTTCACCCGGCCCGGCAGTTCCTCGTAGATGCCGAGGGCGTCGTCGGCCTCGCCGGATTCCGGTTCGAGGGTGAACTCGGGTAGTTCAGGGTCCCCGTCGCCGGAGTCGGCGGAGTCGCCGGACGAGGACGCGCTGACGATCCGGTCGATGACCGGCGGCTCGGACGCGTCGCTCGATTCGCCTGCCGCATCGAAATTGCGCACATAGGTGGTGATGGAGCCGCTGGTGATCGGCGTCGATGGGTGCCCGTCGATCTCGATCGGGTCACCCACGGTGACGTCGGCGCTGCGCTCGGCCTCGGGATCGAGCGCCAGCGCCAGCCGTGCCGGTGCCAGGGTGCTCGCGAGATCGAACCCGAAGCGCTCCGGCCCGATCAGCACCGGCACGTCTTTGTATCGCGCGGCGTCCTCGGCGGATTCGCCGAGCGCGAGCCACGCCTGCTCGCTGCCCCACAGGAAGGATTTCCCGCCGACACCGAGGTAGTCCATGCCGATGCCCTCACGCACCGACACCGTGCCCGTCGCATCACCGACGTTGGTGACCGTGAGATCCACCCGAAGCCGCCCGGCCGACGCCCCTGTCGGTTTCACCGTCCCGGTGAAATGCGTGGCGGGCGTATCCAGCAACCGCAACTGCGCGGACGCCAACGCCGACCGGCCGCGCTGCTCGACGGTGGGCCCATCGCCGGTGCGCAGCACGAACACCGCACTGCCCACCCCGATCGCCGCCACGACCAGGATCACCAGCGACGCGATGATCCAAGGCCGCCGCCGCGCCCGCACCGGCGTGCCCGCGCCGAGCATCGGCGCACCACGCTGCGGATCGAACCCGAATCCCGGATCAGGATGCGAGCCGAACGGTCCGCCCTGACCAGGCGGGCCAGGATGCTGTGGATAGGGACCGCCGGGCCCCGGTCCTCTGGTGTGCGGGGAATAGAGGCCGCCCGGACTCTGCCCGCCGGGCTGCGGGGGAAGGGGATCGCCCGGGTTCTGGCTGCCGGGTTGCGGTGGCGGCGGTGCGCCGATGGGTGCGTGGCCGCCGGGCTGCGGGGGATAGGGATTGTCGGGACTCTGCCCACCTGGCTGTGGGGGATTCGGGCCGCTGGGGCTCTGGCCGCCGGGCTGCGGGGGATATGGCCCGCTGACCGGCATCCATCCGCCGGATTGTGGTGGGTACGGCGCAGCGTGCTGCGCCTGCGGTCCGGGGTGCGGCGGGAAGGGCGCGCTGGGCGGCGTGTGTTCGCCGGGTTGCGCTGGGCGTGGTCCGCTGGCTGGTGGCTGTCCGCTGGGTCGCGGTGGGAACGGCTCACCGCCCGGCCAGTATTCGCCGGACGGCGGGATCGACGGGGGAGTCGGCGCCGAATGTCCTTGCACCGGAGCCTGGTACGAGCCCGGTCCCGCCGGGCCGGGCGGGTAGGAGCCCGGCGGCACGGGCGGAGGGGGCTGGTTGGGCTCGGGCGGCTGGTGGTCAGGAGGCGGGCCGGAAGCCGGCGACGGTGATCCCATCGGCGGACGCTGCCCGGGCGGTGGCGTCTGTGGCTGCGGTATCGCGGGCCGGTTCTGATCGGCGCTATCCGGGTTAGCGGGCAGCCCCGGGCCGTGGGGCGAGTCGGCCGGTTCCGGCGGCATCGCACTGGTGCCCGACGGTCCGATCGACGTGGTCGAGCTCGATTCGGCGGTCGCCGGCGAATCCGGCGGTCTCGACTCCGGCGGCGGAGGCGGCGAATCGGGTTGCTGCGCGCGTTTTTCGCGGTCGTCGGCCTCCGACATGGTCCCTCCTCGTGATGACGGGACCGCTGAGCGCCATACCGTCGAGCCCCTCGCCCCTGCTTCAACAGTACGGCGCTGCCACGCTTTTCGTGTGCGATCGATTCGCCTGCACCGGGAATTCGGGACTGCCATCGGTCGTGCCCCGGCCGCGACGGGTGCGGCAGATTCAGGCTCGCAGCGGCCGTCGCCACCTCGGTCCGGACATGTCGCGGAACCGGACCGTCGCCCAGGCTGCGCCGATCCCGCGCCGGCCCATCGCCGCAACCCGGGCGGCCCGCGTTCGTTCGTCACATAGGTGTCGGTACTTCACACAAGTTATGGGTTCAGCAGGCGTCGATAACCTGTGTGCAGTAGTCACAACCTGTGCGAGGTCGACAACGTCAGAGCGACGCCAGCCCGAGCGCACCTGCCGTCAGCACCGACCACGCCAGCAACGCCAATCCGGAATCACGCAGCGCCGGAATCAGTTCGAGGCCACCGCGTCCGCCACGTACCGGGGCGTTGGCGCGGACGGCGAGCGGGATCGCGAGCAGGCCGACGAGGGCGAACGGTGAGCGCGCGACCAGCAGCAGCGTCGCCACGAACGGCACGGCCAGCAGCACCAGGTGCAATGCGCGGGTGCGCGGATCGCCGAGCTTCACGGCGAGGGTGACCTTGCCGGATTCGGTGTCGGTGCGGATATCGCGCAGGTTGTTCGCCACCAGGACCGCGCTGGAGAAGGCGCCGACGGCGACGGCAAGCACCGCACCGACCCAGTCGATGCGTTCGGCCTGAACGAACTGGGTGCCGAGCACGCCGATCAGGCCGAAGAAGACGAAGACGGCGATCTCGCCGAAACCGCTGTAACCGTAGGGCTTGCTGCCGCCGGTGTAGAACCAGGCGCCGGCCAGGCAGGCGGCGCCGATGAGGACGAGCCACCACGCGGTCAGCACTACCAGGATCAGGCCGAAGACGGCGCCGACGCCAAGGCTGACGATGGCCGCGGTGCGGACCGCGGCGGGCGAGGCCAGGCCCGAGCCGACCAGCCGTAGCGGGCCGACGCGTTCGTCATCGGTGCCGCGGATCCCGTCGGAGTAGTCGTTGGCGTAGTTCACGCCGATGATGAGCGCCAGCGAGACGAGCAGCGCGAGAATCGCTTTCCACCACACCAGGCCGTCGATGGACGCGGCGGCTCCGGTGCCGGCGATGACCGGGGCGATAGCGTTCGGCAGAGTGCGGGGCCGGGCGCCCTCGATCCATTGCGCTGCGGTAGCCATGTCCGCAGCCTAATCGGCGTGCTACCGGGACGCGGCTTCGGCGGCCAGCCGCAGCCGGCCGAGACCCTTCTCGAAATCCTTGCCGATCAGGCTGTCCATCGAGATGACCTTGCCCATCAGCGCCATCAGCCCGCGCTGTTCACCGTTCATCCGCCACACCACCTGGGTGCCGCCCCCTTCGGCGGGGGTGAGCGAGAACACGACATTGTTGCTGGCTTTGAACGGTTTCTCGAAGTCGAGCTTGACGCGGATCTCCTGCTCGGTGCTCGAGGTGATCTCCATCGTCCCGCGCCCGGCCTTGCGGTTGCCCTCCCAGGCGTAGCGCGCTCCGACTCCGGCGTCGGGGCCGCTGTACATGCGGCGCAACTCCGGGTCGAGATCTTCCCATGGCGACCACTCGACCCAGTTGTGGAAGTCGTTGATCAACTCGTGCACGCGTGCCGGTTCGGCCGCGATGACGATCTGGCGCACCACCTCGAATTCGGCCATTGGCCCAGCGTAGGCGACCGACCGGTCGGACCGCAGGTAATTCGCTGCGCTTCATGGCCGGACCAGCGCATACGATGACCACGGCATGGTTTCCGAGTTGAACGGTCCGAGCGGCCGAAGACCAGTGGTGACGCCCGCAGAATCGGTGGTGGTCGGACTGCTGGGCGAGGTTTCGCTGCGCCGCGGCGGTGCGCTCACGGCGGTGCCGGGCGTCCGGGCCCGAATGCTGCTCGCCGCACTGGCGGTGACGCCGGGCCGCAGCCGCAGCGCACCGGCGCTGATCGATGAGGTGTGGGGTGAGCAGCCGCCGCGCGCGCCCATGAACGCGCTGCACACGCAGGTGTCCCGGCTGCGCACCGCACTTCCCGACGGTGCCGTGGAGATCGGCCCGGCAGGCTATCGACTGCGGCTCACCGCCGAACAGGTCGATCTCACTGCCGTGTCGATGTTGCTCGAGCAGGCTCGCGAGGCTCGTGCCGGGAACGATCACGCCCGCTGTCTCGGCGTGGTGGCCGAGGCAAGGGCGCTGTGGCGCGGCGAACCGGGAGCCGATCTCACTGCCGGCCCGCTGGCCGACGAACTCGCCGGCGCAGCGGCCGATCTCCGGGCCGAGCTGGACGCGCTGGAACTCAGCGCCCGTGAAGCGATCGGCGACCTGGACGGCGCCATCGCCCTCGCGCGTGAAGCATTCGCGGCGGACCCGCTCAGCGAACCGAACGCCCGCACCCTGATGCGCCTGCTGGCCGCCGCCGGCCACCCCAACGAGGCCCTCGATGTCTTCGCCACCATCCGCGCCACGCTCGCCGACCACCTCGGCACCGATCCCGGTCCGGCGCTGGCCGAGCTGAACACCGCGATCCTGCGTGGCGATTTTCCGCCGGCCGGCGATGACGCCGCTCGATCGATCACCGCGATCGGTCCCGCCGAACGAAACGGGGTCACCGAGCATCCCGAGTCCCTGCGGCCCTCGCAGTGGACGGTGCACCGCCGCGCCGAGCGCGCGCCCGGTGGGCACGCCGAATTGTCGCGCCGAGCCGAGCAATCGAAGTCGCTCGGCCTGCCGGACCGGTACAGCGCGCGGGTGGACGATTCATCGGGATCCGCCGTTCATCGCACGGACGCAGAAGCCGCACGGGTGCCCGCTGCCGAGCCGCATTCCCGTTCCGCGCAGCGTCCGAGCGCGATCGGGGTGCGCGCGGCGCCGAACGCCCTGCTGGGCCGAGCGGACGACCTGACGGCGCTCGAGGACCTGCTGCGCAACTCGCGCGTCGCCACCGTGCTCGGCCCGGGCGGCACGGGTAAGACCAGAATCGCCAATGAACTCGGTGCGCGGATGGCCCGTGAACAGCCGGTCGTGCTGGTCGAACTCGCCTCGGTGCGGGCCGAGGGCGGTGCTGATGCGTGCGGCGAGGTCGAGGCGGCGATCGGGGCGATCCTCGGGCTCGGTGATTTCGCCCGTGACCCGGTGCTGATCCGGGCGGGCATCCGGATCGAACTGCGCGAGCGGCTGCGGGACGCGCTCTCGGAGCGGCCGATGCTGCTCATCCTGGACAACTGCGAACATCTGGTCGACGCCGTGGCCGAAGTGGTGGCCGATCTGGTGGGCAGCTGTGCGCAGCTGACGGTGCTCACCACCAGCCGCGCGCCGCTGGCCATCACCGCCGAGACCGTGTATCCGCTGGCCCCGTTGACGATCGACGCGGCGGGCTCACCGGCCACTGAACTGTTCATCGCCCGCGCCACGGCGGTGCGCCCGACCGCGCGGCTGAACCCCGAGGTGGTGGCGCGGCTGTGCCATCGGCTCGACGGTTTGCCGCTGGCTATCGAGCTGGCCGCGGCGCGGGTCCGCTCGATGAGCGTCGAGGAGATCGACACCAGGCTCGAACACCGCTTCGCTCTATTGCGCAGCGGCGACCGGTCCTCGCCGGAACGCCACCGCACCCTGCACGCGGTGATCGCCTGGAGCTGGAACCTGCTCGACGAGCCGCAGCAGATCGCGTTGCGCCGGCTGTGCCGATTCCCGGCCGGGTTCACGTTGGAGGCGGCGGAGTTCGTGGCCGGTGGCCCGGAGGTCGGCGATGTGGTCGCCGCGGTGGAGGGGCTGGTCGGGCAGTCGTTGCTCACCGTGCTCGAGGACGATCGGCCCGATCCCGATGTGAGCCTGCCGCTGCGGTATCGGATGCTGGAGACCGTTCGCGAGTTCGGCGAGGAGCAACTCGCCGCGTCGCCCTGTGCCGGCCCCACCGAACCGAGTGATCCGCGGGCCGAGGCGGATCTGGTGGCCACCCGAATGTGCGGCTGGGCGCGCGAATTCGCCTTGACCGCCGTCCGCCGCTACCACGACCACGACGACGGCCAGGTGGCGCTGGTGCTCACCGTCGCCGCCGAAATGGACAACCTCACCGCCGTGCTGCGGCTGGCCGACGAGCGCCGCGACGCGCACACCATGTACACCGTCTTCCCGGTGTGCGCGATGCTGTGGGTGATGCGCGGCGCGCATATGGAACTCGTCGGCTGGGTGCACCGGATGCTCGCCATGGACCCGCCGGAGAGCCGGGGCATCGATGCCGATCTGGAAATGCTCGGATACGTCTACAGCGGCCTGCATCTGATGTACATGGAGAGCGAACTGCGCGACGCGGCGACGGTGCGCACCCGCGCGCGGCGGTTGCTGCGTCGTGACGGCGAACTCAGCGAATTGGCCCGGTTCTTAGGCAGATTCATCACCTGCCCGATCGACGGCTGGACCGTCTCGCGCCTGCTCGCGGACGCCACTCGCTCGGCCGACCGGGATACCGCGCTGGCCGCGCTGATCGTGCGCGCCAACTCCTGGGAGAACTCGGGTCAACTGCGTGGCTCGACGCGGGACGCGATGATCGCGGCATCGATGATCTCCGACAACGACGTGTGGTCCGGCGCCATGATCAACCAGCATCTCGGCGGCCTGGCCGGGCAGAACGGGCGCTACGCCGAGTCCGTCGGATATTACGAGCTGGCCGCCGAGCAGTTGCGGCGGCTGGGCGCCTACGAGGAAAGCCTGGAGATGCGCAGTTTCCTGGCCGCCTCGCTCACCGCGTCCGGGCAGACGGTGCGGGCGCGGGCCGAACTGGAGATCGCGCTCGGGCTCACCGACTCCGGCGCCTCCCGGCTGGCCGCCCTCGACGATCCCGGCGTCCGGCGCAATCACCGGCTCTCGACCGTCGCGGCGAGCCTGGCCGAGATCGAGCTGGCGGAGGGCAACAGCGGGCGTGGCCTCGAGCTGTTCCGTCGTGCGCTCGAACTGGTCGGCTGGCCCGGCCGCGAGTTCGTGCCGGGTCCCGGCGTGATGATGTTGTGCAGCGCCACGCTCGACGCGCACACCCTCTACGGGCAGGCCGCCGACATGACGGCGATGACCGCGCAACTGGCCGATATCGCGGTGGAACGGCTCATCCAGTTCTGGGATGTGCCGCAGATCGGCGCGGTGGCCTGCGCGGTGGGATCACAGCGGCTCAGCCTGGATCCGGCCTGCGCGATCGGGCTCGAGCTGCTCGCGCTGGCCCCCGCCGCGAAGGCCAGGCAGGACTACCCGGTGATGGCGCTGGCGCGGCATCGCGAACTGCACCGCGACACCGTCGGCTGCGACCGCATCGATCGGGCGACGGCGGAGGTGGCCGGATTGCGCAGGCTGGTCGCGGCGGATCGGATCATGACCCTGCTGAAGGTGGTCGCACGCGCACCGGGCCCGCTCGCACGATGACGCGCGAACGGGCCCGGTCGGGTAGGGCACGGGCTCAGACCCGCCGCATGTAGGCGCGCACGGTCAGCGGCGCGAAGATCACCATGATCACCGCGGCGCCCACCAGCGACCACACGACATGCGAGCCGACATGACCGTCGTTCATCAGGTCACGGCACGCCCACACCAGATGCGAGATCGGGTTGACGTCGATGAAAGCCTGCAACCAGCCCGGCATGGTCTCCTTCGGCACGAACGCCGGGGAGGCGAAGGTCAGCGGGAACATCACCAGCATCGAATAGCCCTGGACGGCCGAGGCCTTGTTGGCGATGACGCCGAAGAACGCCCAGATCCAGCTGGTCGCGAACGAGCACACGATCACCAGCGCGATACCGGCGATCGCACCGAGCGGATCGGGCCGGAATCCCATGATCAGGCCCATGACCAGGGTCAGCACCGAGGCGATGGCGTAACGGACCATATCGGCGGTCAGCGCACCGGACAGCGCCGAGATGCGGGCGATGGGCAGGGATTTGAAGCGATCGAAGACGCCCTTCTCCATGTCCTCCTTGAGCTGTACGCCGGTGACGATGGAGGTCATGATGACCGTCTGCACCAGGATGCCCGGGATGATGACCGGCAGGTAGCTGCGCACGTCACCGGAGATGGCGCCGCCGAAGATGTAGGTGAACATCAGCGTGAAGATGATCGGCTGGATCACCACATCGAACAGTTGCTCCGGGTTGTGCTTGATCTTCAGCAGACCCCGGTAGGCCATGGTGAGGGTGTTGTCGAAGGTCTGTTTCAGGGTGATGGGGCCGGCGGGCTGCGGGACCGGTGTGGTCCGCGCCGGCGCCGTGAGGGTAGTGGTCATGCCACACTCCGTTCGAGTTCGATGTCGTCGGTGTTGTCCTCGGCCGGATGGCCGGTGATGGTGAGGAAGACCTCGTCCAGGCTCGGCTTGCTGACCGAGATCTCCTCGACGCCGATCTCCCATTCGCGCAGCCGGATCAGCAGATCCGCGGTGACACCGGGATCGGGCAGGGCGGCGGTGAGACGCCCGGCTTCCGGCGAGACGGCGGCATCGGTGCCGAGGAAATCGCCGATGATCCGGCGGGCCTCGGCGATCTGATCGCTGTCGGTCAGGGTCAGGTGCAGCGAGGACTGGCCGACCGAGGATTTGAGTTCGTCGGCGGTGCCATCGGCGATCACCCGGCCCCGGTCGATCACCGCGATCCGGTCGGCCAGCTGATCGGCCTCGTCCAGGTACTGGGTGGTGAGCAGCACCGTCGCGCCCTCGCGGACCAGCCGGCGGATGGTCTCCCACATCTGGGCGCGGGTGCGCGGATCCAGGCCGGTAGTCGGTTCGTCCAGGAACAGCAGCGGCGGGGTGGAGATCAGGCTCGCGGCCAGATCCAGTCGCCTGCGCATACCGCCGGAGAAGTTCTTCAACGCCTTGTCGGCGGCCTCGGTCAGGTCGAATTCGTCGAGCAGGTCCGCGGTCTTGCGGCGCGCTTCGGCGCGGGAGAGCCCGAGCAGCCTGGAGAAGATCATCAGATTCTCCGAGGCGGTCAGATCCTCGTCGACAGAGGCGTACTGCCCGGTGACGCCGATCAGCGAACGCACCGCGTCCGGTTCGGCGAGCACGTCGTGGCCGAAGATGCGGGCGCTGCCGCCGTCGGGGCGCAGCAGGGTCGCGAGCATGCGGATGGTGGTGGTCTTGCCGGCGCCGTTCGGGCCGAGCACCCCGTACACCGCGCCCTGCGGCACGGCCAGACTCACCCCGTCGACGGCGCGCTGGGCGCCGAACATCTTGACCAGGCCGTCGGCCTCGATGGCGAGGGGGCCGGTCGATGCGTAATCAGTCATGCCGACGACTGTGCGCGGGGCTGCTTGCACCGAGCTTGCACCGCGATTGCGTGGGCGCCGCAAGGCCGACGCAAGCGGAGCAAGCACCAGCGACTTGACCTCAACAATTGTTGAGCTTCTACCGTTGCCGGTGACGGTCGAACGCCGTCGAACAACCCTCCGACCAGCGAAGGTATCTGATGAATCCTGAGACCGCAGTGCACGATCTGCGAGTGGCCGCACTCATCGGCAGCGTCCGCGACGGCCGCTTCGGCGCCCGGATCGGCGCGTGGGTGCACGATCGGCTGACCGGCGCGGGCCTCGACGTCGACCTCCTCGATCTGGCCGCGACGACGATCCCGCACTCGATGGGCGCCGACGCTGATTTCGCGTCCCTCACCGAACGCATCGGCCGCGCGGACGCCCTCATCGTGATCACGCCCGAGTACAACCACAGCTATCCGGGGCCGCTCAAGACCGCCATCGACATGCTCGGGCCCGAATTGCGCGCGAAACCGGTCGGATTCGTCTCCTACGGCGGGATGTCCGGCGGCTTGCGTGCGGTCGAGGCGCTGCGTCCGGTGCTCGCGGAACTGCACGCGGTGACCGTCCGGGAGACGGTCAGCCTGCACAATCCGTGGTCATCCCTGGACCCGGCCGACGGATATCCGGACCAGGCGGCCACCGATGCCCTGCACGTGATGGCGCGGCAGCTGCTGTGGTGGGCGGATGCGTTGCGCACGGCCAAGGAGCGCGTGCCCTACCCGGTGTGATCGGCGTACCGGGGGCACGCCGACATCGCGCGGCGCGTATGCACGGGTGGCCGTCGTGCAGCGCGGGCGGAGTGCGGTGGCATCGCTACCGCGCCGACTCCGATATCAGGATCTCCCGCAGTTTGGCGCGGTCCGGTTTGCCCGGCCCGTGCAGCGGCAGCTCGTCCAGCACCGCGAGTTCGCGGGGTGCGGCGATGGGGTCGAGTTCGCGCAGCACGTGGTCGCGCAGGTCGTCGAGGGTGGGGTCGGCGCCGGGGACGGGTACCACCGCCACCGCCACGCGCTGGCCCAGCCGCTCGTCGGGCAGGCCGAGCACCACGACCTCGCTGATCGCCGGATGGGTGACCAGCACGGCCTCCACGACCTGCGGGATGACGAGCAGCCCGCCGGTCATGATGGCTTCGTCGAGGCGGCCGCTGATGCTGAGCACGCCGTTGTCGAAGGTGCCCGCGTCCTCGGTGCGGAACCAGCCGGGTTCGGCGAACGCCGGGTGGTCGGGCAGGCCGCGGTAGCCGGAGGCCAGCATGGCGCCGCCGAGCAGCACCCGGCCGTCCTCGATGCGCACCTCGGCGCCGTCCAGCGGGACGCCGTCGTAGACGCAGCCGCCGCAGGTCTCGCTCATGCCGTAGGTGCGAACCACATTGATCCCCGCGGCTTTCGCGCGCTCGTACACCGGGATCGGTGTGGCTGCACCGCCGACCAGCACGGCGTCGAGCTCGGCCAAGGCGGCGGCGCCGGCGGGGGCGTCGAGTGCCTTGATCAGCTGGGTCGGCACCAGGGAGGTGTAGCGGCGCGGGCCCGGCATGCTCGCGACGGCGCCGGCCAGTGCTTCGGGTAGGAAACCGCCGGAGACGTCGAGCACGGTCGGTTCGGTGCCGGCCAGAATGCTGCGCAGCAGCACCTGGATCCCGGCGATGTGGTGGGTGGGCAGTGCCAGCAGCCAGCTGCCCGGACCGCCGAGCCGGTCGTGGGTGGCATTGCCGCTGGCCCGCAGGGCCGCCGCGCTCAACATCGCGCCCTTGGGCACACCGGTGGTGCCGGAGGTGGTGACCACCAGCGCGACATCGTCTTCGATCGGCTCGCCGGGGGAGAGCGCACTGCTCAACCGGCGGGCCTCACGGCGATCACTGGTCGGAATCGGCAGCCACGCCGGGCCATTGCCCTCGAGGGCCTCGCGCAGGTGCGGCAGCACATCACGCATGCCCGAACCGGTGGGCATCGGCAAGGTTCGCAGGGTACTCATGACTCCACCTCGCTGGCACTCGGCTCCGTCGAGGACGCGGTGGAGGTGCCGAGAGTTCGCTCGCTCACGGCTCCACCTCGTTGCGCTCGCTCACGACAGGGATCGTGTCATGCGCGCGAGTCCGGGTGCGGAACGGGTTGCCGTGCCGGTACGAACCAGCTGCGACCGGCGCGGGAAAATGAGGCTCGGATAGGCCAAACATCGAAACTGCGATTCGTTCGTCGGATGTACGCGGGCTACGGTCACCCGGGCGTCGACGGTCGGGCGGCCATCCGAGCGCTATCGTTCCCCTCCGTTGTCCGGATAGCAACTCGATGGCCTGCCGACAGTCACCGGGCGTGGCCGTGGTCATTCCGGCTTCCTGCGGCTATCGCGACGAATCGGGTGATCGTCGGGCACCTCCACGAGCACGATCGCCACCCCATCGGGATCGCGGACCCACATCTCGATCAGGCCCCACGGCTCCTGCACCGGCGCCCGCTCGATCGACACACCCTTGAGCGTCAGCTCCACCGCGGCGGCCGACACGTCGCGCACCTGCAGCCAGATAGCTCCATCGAAGCTCGACGAGCCGTCCGAACCACCGTGCCCGGCGATCTCGATCAGCGACTGTCCGGCGAAGAACACCGTGCCGCCCGGGTATTCCCTGGCGATGGCCAGCCCCAGATCGTCGCGGTAGAACGTGAGCGTCCGGTCGTAATCGGCCGGTCGCAGCAGAATTCGACTACTCAGGATGTCCATCGGTCTCCCTCGTGGTGTGGGTCCTCGCCCGGCGGTGGTGACCGGTCAGAAGTACCAGGGGTAGGGGCTCCAGTCGGGTGCGCGCTTCTCCAGGAAGGCGTCGCGGCCCTCGACGGCCTCATCGGTCATGTACGCCATCCGGGTCGCCTCACCGGCGAACAGCTGCTGGCCGACCAGGCCGTCGTCGGCCAGATTGAACGCGTATTTGAGCATGCGCTGGGCCTGCGGGGATTTGCCGTTGATGTCGGCGGTCCACTCCAGCGCGACGTCCTCGAGTTCGGCATGGTCGACGACCTTGTTCACCGCGCCCATCTGGTGCATTTCCTCGGCGGTGTAGGGCCTGCCGAGGAAGAAGATCTCGCGGGCGAACTTCTGCCCGACCATCTTCGCCAGGTAGGCGCTGCCGTAGCCGCCGTCGAAGCTGCCCACATCGGCGTCGGTCTGCTTGAACCGGGCGTGTTCGCGGCTGGCCAGGGTGAGATCGCAGACCACGTGCAGGCTGTGCCCGCCACCGGCGGCCCAGCCGTTGACCAGTGCGATCACCACTTTGGGCATGAACCGGATGAGCCGCTGCACCTCGAGGATGTGCAGCCGGCCCGCCCTGGCCTGATCCACCGTGTCGGCGGTCTCGCCGCTGGCGTACTGGTAACCGCTGCGTCCGCGGATGCGCTGATCGCCGCCGGAGCAGAAGGCCCAGCCGCCGTCCTTTGGGCTCGGTCCGTTGCCGGTGAGCAGCACCGCGCCGACGTCGGAGGTCATCCGCGCGTGGTCGAGCACGCGGTAGAGCTCGTCGACGGTATGTGGGCGGAAGGCGTTGCGGACCTCGGGCCGATCGAAGGCGACCCGGACGGTGCCCTGCTCGATATGCCGGTGGTAGGTGATGTCGGTCAGGTTCTCGAACCCGGGTACGGGCCGCCACAGCGTCGGATTGAACGTCACGTCAGTGATTATGGCCCCGCGGGTGGGCGGTTCCGGCGCAGGTGTGAGCCGCTCGACTCCCGGTCGGCGGGAGGCATCGACTTGACGGTGTAAAAAATCGCGTTAGCGTGCAGGTATGAGTGAGCGAGTAGAACCCGTTATCGACGACAGCATGGTCGATGAGTCTCGGTACGAGCGGCACGGTGGGTTTCCCAAGATCACCCCGGCGCGCGTTGGGCCGGATTTCGGCCCGTTCGTCGAGGCCATGCGCACGTTGCAGGATCTGACCGTCTCCATCGACGCGCCCGACGACGTGCTCACCGACGCCCTCGCCCAGGCCAACCGCTTGATCGAACTGCTCGAGCCCTATCGCGCACCCGAATTGCAGGGCCCGGCCGGCCGCGCGGTCGAACTCCCCGGCCGCGGCAGTCTGCTGCTGCTCCCGTGGCGCACCGTGGAGGCCGGGCCGGACGGCATCGTGATGAAGGGCGTGTTCCGCCGCTTCCATCTCGGCGGCAATTCCGCCGCGCACGGCGGGGTGCTGCCGCTGCTGTTCGACGACCTGCTCGGCATGATCGTGCACTACGCGGGCCGCCCGATCAGCCGCACCGCCTACCTGCATGTGAACTACCGCAAGGTGACTCCGCTGGAGACCCCGCTGACGGTGCGCGGGCGAGTCGAACGAATCGAGGGTCGCAAAACTTTCATCAGCGCCGAATTGGTCGATGAGCAGGGCACAGTGCTCGCCGATTGTGAAGGGCTGATGGTGCAGTTGCTGCCGTGGCAGCCATAGCCCACGCAAGCCCGAAAGCGATGCGTATAGTTGCGGCTGCTCGTCCATCGAAATAACGATCCGGAGGACCCTGAAAGTGGTTGCAGCACTGTCTGAATCCCTGCTCGACGAGGCCAAGCGCCCGGCCTTCCTCGCTGACGCCGTCCAGGTGCTCGATGCCGAGGTCTCGGACAAGGGTGGTGCGTCCGGCCTGGCTGTGAAGGGTGGATACGCGGCGGTCAAGAAGATCAGCCCGTCCATCGTGCCCGACGCGCTGGAGTCGCTGGCGCCCAAGCTGCTCGCGCAGCTGGAGCCCTACTGGCAGGAGTACACCGCTGCCGGTTCGGGTAGCTTCGCCGACCTGCTCGTGGCCAAGTCGGACGAGGTCGCCGAGGCGTTGCTCGCCGTGACCGACGAGCGGGCCGAAGCCTCCACCCGGCCCGCCATCAAGAAGGTCTACAACTCGATGCGTTCCTCGGCCAAGAAGAACGTCATCGAGGCGCTGCCGCGCGTCGGCGATCTGGTGCAGCGGCACGCGGGCTGACATCCCCTGGCGGTACCGCTGCGGATTCTCGCGGCGGTACCGCTTTCGTATGGGCCCCGGCTGTCCGGCCGGGGCGCCCGGCGAATTTCGCGGCCCGGCGGCGTGATTCAGCTCGGCGCGGCCTTGCCGAAGCGCCAATAGCCGGTGAAGGTGACGTCCGCCTTGGGGATTGCGCGTTCGTTCACCAGATGCCGCCGCACCCCCGAAGCCAGCGCCTGCTCCCCGGCGATGAATCCGTACACGCCGGTGCCGGGCAGATCGGCGGTGCGGACCGTGGCCGCCGCCAATTCGCCGATCTTGGCCGAGGCGTCGGTGCGTGGCAGCCAATGCACCTGGACGCCTTCGGGTTCGCCGAGGTCGTGGACGTCATCGGTATGGGGGATCTCGATATAGGCCGCGCCGCGCAGGTCGCGCGGGGCCGACCGCAGGATGCCGGCGAGCGCGGGCAGGGCGCTCTCATCGCCCACCAGCAGCGACCAATTCGTATGCTCCGGCGCCTGATACATCACGCCTTCGTCGAACAGGCCGACCATGGTGCCCGCGCTGACATTGTTCGCCCAGGCCGAGGCCGGGCTGTCGTCGCCGTGTGAGACGAAATCGATGTCGATCTCGGCATGTTCGCCGAACCGGCCATCGCCCGCGGGACGGAAATCGCGCACGGTGTAGTTGCGCACCAGCGGCCGCGTCTCCTTGCTCATCATCAGGTACTGCGCGTACCAGAGGTTGTTGGCCGCGGTGGGCAGCCTCAGCTCGCTCTGCTGCGGGCGGCGCAGGAACAGCCGGAACCACTGGTCGTAGCCCATCGGCGTGAAGTCGGCGAGATCCGCCCCGCCGACGGTGACGCGGACGAAATGCGGGCTGATCCGCTTGCTCGCGACCACCTCGGCGGTGCAGATCCGCCGGTCTTCCGGCTTGACGTACTTGGTGCGCTTGGCCATATCACTTAGGTTAGCAAACCCTAAGAAACGCTGGCTGTGAGCAGGCTGACGCGTCGGGACGGCGCACCGTCTGAGAGTCTGGAGAGGTGAACCCGTCAACAGCACAGGCCCAGGTCGTCGTCGACGAGCTGGCGCGCGGGGGCGTGCGAGATGTCGTGCTGTGCCCCGGCTCGCGCAATGCGCCGCTGGCCTTCGCGTTGCAGGCCGCCGACGCCGCCGGACGGCTGCGGCTGCACATGCGCATCGACGAACGCACCGCCGGGTTTCTCGCCATCGGTCTCGCCATCGCCTCCGGCTGCCCGGTGCCCGTCGTGATGACTTCCGGCACCGCCGTGGCCAACCTCGGGCCTGCCGTGCTGGAGGCCAACTACGCGCGGGTTCCGCTCATCGTGCTCAGTGCCAACCGGCCCTACGAGATGCTCGGCACCGGCGCCAACCAGACCATCGAGCAGCTCGGCCTGTTCGGCAGCCAGGTGCGCGCCACCATCAGCCTCGGCCTGGCCGAAACCGACGACGCCGGCGGCTACGACCAGCACAACAGTGTGTGGCGCTCGGCGGTCTGCCGGGTGCTCGCCGCCGCGCGCGGCACCCGTTCCGGCAATGCCGGGCCGGTGCATTTCGACATCCCGCTACGCGAACCGCTGGTCCCCGACCTCGCGCCCGGCGAGGCGTTGCCGCAGGGCCGCGCCGACGGCAGCGCCTGGACCGCGACCCGCTACGCGACCCTCGATGTGCCGCTCGATATCGACCTGACCCCCGATACCGTTGTCATCTCCGGCCATGGCGCCGGCCTGCGCCCGGAACTGTCGCAGCTGCCGACGGTCGCCGAGCCGACCGCCCCGATGCACGGTCCGGCCCTGCATCCGCTGGCGCTGCCGTTGCTGAAGCCGAAGCAGGCGATCATCACCGGGCGGCCGACGCTGCATCGTCAGGTGTCGAAGGTGCTGGCCGATCCCGAGGTAACGGTCTACGCGCTGACGACCGGCCCGCGCTGGCCCGATGTCTCCGGCAATGTGGTCGGCACCGGGACCCGCGCCGTCACCACCGGGCAGCCGCGTCCGGAATGGCTGGCGCACTGCCGCGATCTGAACGCCAAGGCCGGTCAGGTCGTGCGCGAGGAACTGGCCGGGCATCCCAAGCCGACCGGTCTGCACGTGGCCGCGGTGGTGATGGACGCGCTGCGCGAGGGCGATCAGCTGCTGCTCGGCGCCTCCAACCCGGTGCGTGACGCCGCGTTGGTGTCGGCGCCCCGCCCCGGCGTGCGGGTGCTGTCCAACCGGGGTGTGGCGGGCATCGACGGCACCGTCTCCACCGCCGTCGGCGCGGCGCTGCACCACGCCGGCCGCACCATCGCGCTGATCGGTGACCTCACCTTCTTGCACGACGCGTCCGGGCTGCTGATCGGGCGCGGCGAGCCACGGCCCGCCGACCTGACCATCGTGGTCGCCAACGACGACGGCGGCGGCATCTTCGAACTGCTCGAACAGGGCGACCCGCAGTACGCGGGCGTGTTCGAGCGAGTGTTCGGCACCCCGCACGGCATGGATCTGGCCGCCCTGTGCGCGGCCTACCGCATTCCGCACCAGCAGGTCACACCGGAAAAGCTGGCCGTGGAGCTGGCCGGGAACGCGCACGGTATCCGGGTGCTGGAAGTGGTGACCGAACGGTCGAGCCTGCGCGAACTGCACGCCACCGTGCGGGCGAAGATCCAGGGCTAGCACGCGGGCGCCGCCGCCCGAAGGCTCGGGCGACGGCGTGCACGGGCCCGGTCAGGCGGGCGCTTCGGTCTCCTCGTCTTCGTATTCGTCGTCCATCGGCACCGGAATCGACTGCTCCACCACGTCGGCCGGGTTGGCTTCCCAGTTGTCCCTGGTGCGGAGCTCGGCGGTGTCGAGGCCGGTGTCCTCGTCCTCTGGCGCGATCTCGACCGACTGTTCCGCCAGGTCGGCGGGGTCGGCGGCCGGGACCGGGTCGGGGGTGTTCGGGGTCATCGTGGGCTCCTCTCCGCGTAAGCCCCGCGCGGTGCCGCGACGGGGCGGACAACAGTCCAACGCTGTCGAGCATGCTCCGGTCGGCCCGATCCGGCAACCATCGGCGGGTTGTTTCGCGGCGGCGATGAATTCCGGCGGGTGGACTCGTCTCAACGAGTGGACGCCCACCCGCTCGCTCCAGGAGACACGATGACACCGGAATTCGATTTCGCCCCCGCCGCCACCACCCTCGCTTCTGTCGTCGCCGACATCACCGACGAACAGCTCGACGCACCCACCCCGTGCGCCGACACCACGGTGCGCGATCTGCTCGCGCATGTGGTCGATCTGACCGAAGCGTTCCGGCAGGCCGCCACCAAGGAGGCCGTCGGCGGATCGGTCGCGCCGACGACTGGGCCGGAGAATCCGCTGGTACCGGATTGGCGCACCCGGATTCCGCGTCAGCTGGACGCGCTGGTCGCCGCGTGGCGGGTGGACTCGGCGTGGGACGGTGACACCGAAGCGGGCGGGGTGAGCATGCCCGCCGCGATCATGGCCCGGGTGGCGTTGGACGAACTGGTGATCCACGCCTGGGATCTGGCCCGCGCCACCGGCCGGGAGGTCTCGGTCGCCGACGCGGATCTCGATGTGCTGCTGGAGTTCTTGGCCGACACACCGGCGGAGGGGACCCCGGGCTTGTTCGGTCCGGTGGTTCCGGTTTCGGACGATGCACCGAAGGTCGACCGCTTGCTCGCGCTCACCGGGCGCGCGGCGGACTGGACGGCGGCCGGGTCGCCCGTCTGATTCGGCGCACCTCGGCGGGTGCTGCGGGGCGGAGTTCGCCGGTCTGATGTCGGTCGCCGGGGCTTCATGTGCCGTCGCGCGGACAATGTGCCGGTCTTCGCAAGGTGACCCGCGCGTAGGCGGGGATGATCCGAGTAGCGTCGGCATGACCTGGCCGACGTACCGGACCCGGCCGCTGTATCGCACTGACCGCGACGTGTACCGGTGCTCGTCGGGCCGGAAGTGGCGATCCATTCGGCTAGTAAGCTGGCCGGGACATGCTGGCCCTACTTCTCGCACTCGCCGGGTTCGCATTCATCGATTCCCTTGACCTGCTGCTCGTCGGCGTCACCACGGCCATCGTGTTCGACAGCAAGCTGGGCCGCAGGTCGCCGGTTCCGGGTGGATTGAGTTTCATCGCGGGCGTTTTCGCGGTCACCACCACGTTCGGGCTGCTGGCCGTGCTCGGCATCAATTTCCTGACCGGCCTGTTCGACTTCCGGCTGACGCCGACCGTGCGGGCCTGGGGTGAGCTGGTGATCGGCCTCGCGCTCATCGCCGTCGCCTGCCTGCCCGCGGGTGCTCGCGCGCAGCCGCCCGCCTGGGCGACGGCGTTCCGGCGCAAACCGTGGCTGCTCGGCATCGTCGGCGTCGCCATCGGCCTCGCGCAGGCGCCGACCGCCATCCCGTATCTGGCCGGGCTGGCGATGATCTCGGCCCGCGATCCGCTGCCGGCTCTGTGGCCGGTGATCGTGGTGGCCTACTGCGCGCTCGCGCTGCTGCCGCCGCTGCTCGTGCTGGTGTTGGCGACCCGCCGCTCGCCGGGCGCGCAGCGGATCTATCGGACAGTGGTTCGGGTGCTGACGAAATACGGCCCGATCTCGGTCCGCGTCATCTTCGTCCTGCTCGGCCTTGCGCTGCTGGTCGATGCCGGTGTGCACTACCGGCATCTGTGGTGAGCCGCAGGGGTAATCGAGGCAACACCGGTGCGCGCATCGATCCCCGAGTGCGGGCGGTTAATGTCGGTGGCGTGGCGAAAACACACTCGGTCCGGGCCTCGCTGGACAAGCAGCCCCATGAGGTCGCGGCGATGTTCGACGAGGTCGCGCAGCGGTACGACTCCACCAATATCCTCATCTCCGGTGGTCAGGACTGGTACTGGCGGCGCGAGACGCGCAGGGCGATCGCGCCGCGGCCCGGCGAGCGGGTGCTCGACCTCGCCGCGGGCACCGGGGTGTCCACCGCGGAGTTCGCCAAGTCCGGTGCCTGGTGTGTGGCGGCCGACTTCTCCCAGGGCATGCTGAAGGCGGGCCGGTTCCGCAATGTGCCCATGGTCGCGGGCGATGCGATGGCGCTGCCGTTCGCCGACAATTCCTTCGATGCCGTCACCATCTCCTATGGCCTGCGCAATGTGGCCGATCCGGATCTGGCGCTGCGGGAAATGCTGCGGGTGACCAAACCCGGCGGACGACTCGTGGTGTGCGAGTTCTCCACGCCGACGGTGCCCGGCTTCCGTTCGGTCTACTGGCTGTACCTGACCAAGATCATGCCGATGATCGCCAAGGCTGCCAGCAGCAATCCCGAGGCCTACGCCTACCTCTCCGAGTCCATTCCGGACTGGTCGAATCAGCGTCAGCTCGCGCTGCGGATCGCCGACGCGGGCTGGTCGGGGGTGAAATGGCGCAACCTGAGCTTGGGCGCCGTCGCGCTGCACCGGGCCTACAAGCTGGGGTGATATACCTCGCACCCCGGTGAACGCCCAGCTCACAGCGGTGCATACGCCTCGGTGAGCGGAAACGTCATCTGCCGATAACATCGGGCAAACCAGCTGAAACCGAGCGCCGCAATGATCGGTGGCATGTCCGATGCGGCGACCGACCGGCAGCCGGGCACGACCAGGACGGCGTGCTCGTACTGCGGTGTGGGCTGCGGCATCACCGTCGACACCGCCCGCGACGCGACCGGCGCCACCGTCATCGCCAAGGTCAGCGGCGACAAACGGCATCCGTCGAACGCGGGCAGGCTGTGCACCAAGGGCGCCACCCACGCCGAGCTCATGCGCACCGACGGCCGCATGCGCACCGCCTACCGCCGCGACGGCCGTGACGAGGCGCCGACGCCGATCGACGTCGACGCCGCCGTCACCGAGGCCGCCAACCGGCTGCGCGCCATCCTCGACGAACACGGCCCCGACGCCATCGCCCTGTATGTCTCCGGGCAGATGTCGCTGGAAGCGCAGTATCTCGCCACCAAACTCGCCAAGGGATATCTGCGCACGGTGCATATCGAGGCCAACTCCCGGCTGTGCATGGCCAGTGCGGGCACCGGATACAAACAATCGCTCGGCGCGGACGGGCCGCCCGGCTCCTACGACGACATCGATCACGCCGACCTGTTCTTCGTCATCGGCGCGAACATGGCCGATTGCCATCCCATCCTGTTCCTGCGGATGGCCGACCGGTTGAAGGCGGGCGCCAAGCTGATCGTGGTGGATCCGCGGCGCACCGATACCGCCGCCCGCGCCGATCTGTTCTTGCAGATCGCGCCCGGCACCGATCTGGCCCTGCTGAACGGCTTGCTGCACCTGCTGGTCGAGGCGGGCGATATCGACGCCGAATTCATCGCCGAGCACACCGAGGGCTGGGCGGCGATGCCGGAATTCCTCGCCGGCTACACCCCCGACCGGGTTGCCGAGATCACCGGCCTTGCCGTCGAGGATCTGCGCACCGCGGCCCGCTGGATCGGCGAAGCCGGCGAGTGGATGAGCCTGTGGACGATGGGCCTCAACCAGTCCACGCACGGCACCTGGAACACCAACGCCCTGATCAACCTGCATCTGGCCACCGGAGCGATCTGCCGCCCCGGCAGCGGCCCGTTCTCGCTGACCGGCCAGCCCAACGCCATGGGCGGGCGGGAAATGGGATATATGGGTCCCGGGCTGCCCGGCCAGCGCAGCGTGCTCAACCCCGCCGACCGCACTTTCGTGGAGACGGCGTGGGGCCTGGACCCCGGCACCATACGCGCGGAAACCGGGCCCGGGACCATCGACATGTTCCGCGGACTGTCCGCGGGCACCATCAAGGCGGCCTGGATCATCTGCACCAATCCGGTGGCGACGGTGGCCAATCGGAAGACCGTCATCGCGGGCCTGGAAGCGGCCGAGCTGGTGATCGCCCAGGATGCCTACCTCGACACCGCCACCAACGCCTACGCCGATCTGCTGCTGCCCGCAACGCTGTGGGCGGAGGCCGACGCGGTGATGGTCAACTCCGAACGCAACGTCACGCTGTTGCAGAGCTCGGTGCAGCCGGCGGGCGATGCGCGCCCGGATTGGCAGCTGATCGCCCAGATGGCGACCGCCATGGGTTTCGACGGCTTCGATTTCGCCTCCAGCGCGGAGGTTTTCGACGAGATTCGGCGGTTCGCGAACCCGGCGACCGGCTATGACCTGCGCGGGATGAGCTATGAGCGGTTGCGGGAAGGGCCAATGCAGTGGCCGTGCCCCGAACCCGAGCGGCGTCGCAATCCGATCCGCTACGTCAACGATGGCGTGAGCCAAACGGGGTTCGTCGACGCCGGCGGACATCGCCCGCGGCTGGCGTTCCCCACCGCGAGCCGTCGCGCGGTGTTCTGGCCGCGCCCGCATCTGCTGCCCGAGGAGATGCCCGATGACGACTACCCGTTCCTGCTCAATACCGGCCGCCTGCAACATCAGTGGCATTCGATGACCAAGACCGGCCGCATCGACAAGCTCAACAAACTCAACGGCGAACCGTTCGTCGAAATCCACCCCGACGACGCCCGCGCCCTCGAGCTGGCCCCCGGCGATCAAGTCGAGATCACCTCGCGCCGCGGCCGGGCCGTGCTGCCCGCCCGGATCAGCGACCGGGTGCGCCAGGGCGATTGCTTCGCGCCCTTCCACTGGAATGACGAACAGGGGGAGTACCTGACCATCAACGCCGTCACCAACGATGCCGTGGACGCGGATTCGCTGCAACCGGAGTTCAAGGCCTGCGCGGTCGCGTTGCGACGCGTTGCTCCGGTGGCTCGTCCGGTCCAACAGACGCCTATCGCGCAACCGCAGACCGGAACCCATCCGCTGGCGGCGATGCTCGGCCTGGACGCGACCGCCACGCCGACGCTGAGCGAGACCGAGCGGATCTACCTCGGCGGCTATCTGGCCGCGCTGCACTCGCTGCCGGTCACCGGCCAGCCGGTGCTGCCCGCATCGGCGCCGTTGTCGCCACAGAGCAGGCTGTGGGTGGACGGACTGCTGGCGGGCATGTATTCCCGTGGGGGAGCCGATATCACGGCCGTCTCCGAGCCCGCCGACGAACAGCGCGTAGTGACCGTGCTGTGGGCATCGCAGACCGGCAATGCCGAGGAGTTCGCCGCGACGGCCGCGCAACGCCTCACCGAATCAGGGCTAAGTCCACGGCTGCTCGAGATGGATTCCTGTGAGCTCGGCGCTCTCACCGGTGACGTGCTGGTGATCAGCAGCACCTTCGGCGATGGCGGCCCGCCCGATAACGGCAGCGACTTCTGGCAGCGGCTCGACGACAGCGCCACCCGGTTCACCGGCATGCGCTACGCCGTCTTCGCGCTGGGTGATTCCTCCTACGATGATTTCTGCGGGCACGGCCGCACACTGGATGAGAAGTTCGCCGAACGCGGTGCGACCAGGCTGCTTCCGCGCGTCGACTGCGAACCCGATTTCACCGAACCCGGACAGGCCTGGCTGGACGAGGTCATCGCGGTGCTCACCGGAAGCGGCGGCCAGGTTTCCGGGCCTGCCCCCGATTCGATCGGTTTCCCGCCGCCCGGCGGGTCCGCCGGCACCGCCACGGCTGTGCTCGACCGCACCATGACGGCGCCCGCCCCGCAGCCGGTGCGTCGTGCCCCGGCGCCGTTCAGCCGCAACGCCCCGCTGCGCGCGCCGCTGGTCCGCAACGAGGTGCTGTCCAGTGCCGATTCCTCGAAGGAGGTGCGCAGGTTCGGATTCGATCTGCGCGGACTCGACGCGAGCTACGAGGTCGGGGATTCGCTCGGAGTCTGGCCGACCAACTGTCCGTCGCTGGTGCGGGAATGGCTGGACGCGACCGGGCTGGACGGGCAGCGCACCGTCGAGGTGGACGCCACCGAGATGCCGCTGGCCGAGGCGCTGCGCACCCGCTACGACATCACCAAGATCTCCCACGATCTGCTGGAATTCGTCGCCGACCGCAACCCGGATCAGCGCCTGGCCAAGCTGCTGCGCCGGGACAACCGCAACGAGTTGGCCGGCTATCTGTGGGATCGGCAAGCCGTGGATGTGCTGCGCGATTTCCCGGTGCGCGCCGACCTGGTCGAATGGCTGGGCGCGCTGAAAAAGTTGCAGCCACGCCAGTATTCGATTTCGTCGAGCCCGCTGGTGAGCCCGGATCAGGTGGAGCTGACGGTCGGCGTGGTGCGCTACGGCGATCCGGCCGCCGCGGGTTCGGTGGCCCGGCGCGGCGGGGTCTGCTCGACCTTCCTCGCCGACCGCGCCGACACCACCGAGGTGCCGATCTTCCTGCAACGCGCCCCGCATTTCCGTCCGCCGCTGGACCCGAGCGTGCCGATGATCATGGTCGGCCCCGGCACCGGTATCGCGCCGTTCCGCGGCTTCTTGCACGAGCGCCGCGCCCTCGGCGCCACCGGCCGCAACTGGCTGTTCTTCGGCGATCAGCACGCCGCGCAGAACTTCTACTACCGCACCGAACTCGAGGACATGTTCCGGTCCGGGCACCTGTCCCGCCTCGACCTCGCCTTCTCCCGTGACCAGCGGGAACGGATCTACGTGCAGCACCGCATGATCGAGCACGGCGCCGAACTGTGGTCCTGGCTGCGCGACGGTGCCCACCTCTACGTCTGCGGTGACGCCGCCCGCATGGCCAAGGACGTCGACGACACCCTGCTCACGCTCGCCCAGATCCACGGCAAGCTCGACGAAGACGGGGCGCTGGCATTCAAGAAGCAGCTCGTCGCGGAGAAGCGGTACGTGCGCGACGTGTACTGAGCGGCCGAGCAGCACGTGAGCCGGGAACTCGAAGTACGCCCGGTCGACGTGCCGCTCGGTCGACGCGCTGCTGCTTCCGGCGGCGGCGGAGGCCTGTGCGGGTCATCCCCGCCGATCACTGAGGTCGTCGCGCCCGCGCGGGGACAGTTCGGCCTCCGGCGACGGCCGGCTGCTCAGCGCTGGTGACGCATAGTTCCATCCCGGTGTTGTCAACAACCATCCGCACCACTGCGTTATCGGCGGCCACCTGGTGCCCGCCGCTTCCGTTGCCGCTTTCGCCGTGAATGCCTCGGCGCAGGATTCGCCGGCGATCCGCCGCGGCAACCGATTTCACACCGCCGGCGGGTTGAGCCGGGTGAAGTCGGCCAGCCGGTAGTACGGGTAGTACGGGTACGGCGGGGTGACGGCACTTGCCTTGTCCAGGCGGGCGATCTGGTCGGCCGTGAGCTGCCAGCCGATGGCGCCGAGATTCTGGCGCAGCTGCTCCTCATTGCGGGCGCCGACGATGACGGTGGATACCGTCGGGCGGGTGAGCAGCCAGTTCAACGCGATCTGCGGGACGGTTTTGCCGGTGTCGGCGGCGATCTCGTCGAGCACATCGACCACGTCGTAGAGCAGTTCGTCGTTCACCGGCGGGCCCGCTTCGGCGGTCTGATGCAACCGGCTGCCTTCCGGAAGTGGTTGCCCGCGCCGGATCTTGCCGGTCAGCCTGCCCCAGCCGAGCGGGCTCCACACCACCGCGCCGACGCCTTCCTCCCGGCCCAGCGGCATCAGCTCCCATTCGTAGTCGCGGCCGACCAGCGAGTAGTAGACCTGGTGCGCGACATAGCGGGTCAGGCCGTGCCGATCGGCGGCGTCCAGCGATTTCATCAGCTGCCAGCCGGCGAAGTTCGAGGCGCCGAGGTAACGGATCTTGCCGGCGCGCACCAGATCATCGAGGGCGTGCAGCACCTCCTCGATCGGGGTGTTGGCGTCGAAGGCGTGCAGCTGGAACAGGTCGATGTGGTCGACGCCGAGCCGGCGCAGCGAGGCCTCCACGGCGCCGATCAGCCGGGAGCGGCCCGAGCCGGCGTCGAAGGGGCCGGGCCCGGTGGGCAGGCTCGCCTTGGTGGACAGCAGCAGCTGATCGCGTCGTCCCCGGATGGCCGCGCCGAGGACCTCCTCGGAGGCGCCGTCGGAATAGACATCCGCCGTATCGAACATGGTGACGCCCGCCTCCAGGCTGATGTCGACCATCCGCCGCGCCTGCTCGACGTCGGTATCGCCCCACGCGCTGAACAGTTCGCCGCGTCCACCGAAGGTACCCGCGCCGAAGCTCAATGCGGGAACGAGCAGCCCCGAGGCACCCAACCGCCGGTACTCCATGATGACTCCTAAAGGGTCTATAGTTCCGTTAACAACTCGGAACGTACACCCTTTCGGCGATAAATGAAACTGGAGTCCCGTTATGACGGAAGAATCGCAGGTCCCGGGGTCGGTCCGGCCCGGTGGTCGCACGGCCCGGGTGCGCGCGGCCGTGCTGGATGCGGCCGGTGATCTGCTGGCCGAAAACGGCTTCGCGCGGCTCGATCTGGCCGAGGTCGCCGCCCGCGCCGAGGTCGGCAAGACCACCGTCTATCGCCGCTGGCGTACCCCCACCGGGCTCATCGCCGATCTGCTGGTCGACATGGCCGAAACGTCCGTCTCGCGTGCCGACACCGGTTCCCTGCTCGGTGATCTGACCGCCAACGCCCGCCTGGTCGCGAAGACCCTCACCGATCCTCGCCAAGGC
This sequence comes from Nocardia sp. JCM 38205, assembly GCF_058222935.1. NCBI lineage: Bacteria > Bacillati > Actinomycetota > Actinomycetes > Mycobacteriales > Nocardiaceae > Nocardia > Nocardia sp. JCM 38205. The sequence goes on from NZ_JBYHFL010000002.1 coordinate 896,766, forward strand.
CGGCTCTTCCAGGCCGTCATCGCCGCCGCCACCTGCGACGACACCACCGCCGCCGCCCTGCGCCGCTTCTACGACATCCGCCTCACCGAATGGGCCCCCTGCGTCACCGCCGCCATCGACCGAGGCGAAGCTCCTCCCGGCACCGACCCGCGCGCCGTCCTCGCCGCGGTATCGGGCCCCCTGTACTACCGCCTGCTCGCCAGCGGCGACCCGATCGACGATTTCGCCGCCCGCAGCGCCGCGCAATCGGCCGCCGACGGGGCCGCGCGGGGGACGTTCGTTCGTGAGTCCTCCACCGGCTAGTGCTGCGCTCATCCAGGATGAGCCCGTTCACGGCAGGGAGGACCCGCGTGGCGTCGGCGAACCGTGCTGCGCGCAGCAGCAGGCAACCATGGATCGAGCAAACTAGAACAAGCCGCGCAGGGCGAGGAAGCGCAGACCGCCGACCGCCGCCATCACCGCGAGCACCAGCGACGCCCTGGTGATCTCGTCCAGGCCGGGTGTCAGGAATTCGATGCCCGCCAGCGCGGCCGTGCTGGTGAGCAGGCCGAGCAGCGCCAGCCCGCCGCCCTGCCATTGCGCGGTGAACCAGCCGACTCGGCCGGCTGCCCGGAAAGTGAGTCTGCGGTGTAGTTCGTTGGCGATCATCGTGCTCACGATCGAACCGGCGGCATTGGCGGCCAACGGGCCGAGGCCGGCGCAACCGAGGAAAAGCAGCAGGTAGGAGATATTGCTGGCGCCGCCGACCGCGGCGAAACGGAGCAGCTGCGCGAGGGGGTGCGCACCGAACAGGAACTGCCGTGCGCGGGTGGCCCATTCCGCCGGCATCGTAGAGACGAAGACGGGAGCGGTGGCGGCGAATGCGGTGGTGTTCACGGCAATGACGGTCGCCGACCCGGCTGACGGCGGGCTGACGCCGAACTGACATACCACTGGCCCGACACGAGAAGGCGCTGTCAGAACACGCGTCAGGTCGCTGTCAGCGCACGTATCAGGACGGTGTCAGGCCGGTATCAGCCGCACCGGCGACGGTAGTTGCCATGAACAGCACAGCAATTGCGGCCTCCGGGCTGCGGAAGTCCTACGGGGACAAAACAGTCCTCGACGGCGTCGACCTCACCGTCGACGCGGGCACGATCTTCGCCCTGCTCGGCCCCAACGGAGCCGGCAAAACCACGACCGTCAACGTCCTGACCACGCTCTTGAAAGCCGACTCCGGCACCGCCCGCGTGGCGGGCCACGATGTCGACGCCGAGACCAAGGCGGTTCGCGCGTCCATCGGCGTCACCGGGCAGTTCGCCGCGGTGGACGATCTGCTGACCGGCGAGGAGAACCTGCGGTTGATGGCCGATCTGCACCGCCTGCGCGGCAAGGACGGCAAGCGGGTGATCGCCGAGCTGCTGGAACGATTCGATCTGGTCGGATCGGCGCGCAAGCCCGCAGGCAGCTACTCCGGTGGTATGCGCAGGAAGCTGGATCTGGCGATGACGCTGGTCACCAAGCCGGAGATCGTCTTCCTCGACGAACCGACCACCGGGCTCGACCCGCGCAGCAGGCGCACCATGTGGGAGATCGTGCGTGAGCTGACCGCAGGCGGCGTGACGATCTTCCTCACCACCCAGTACCTCGAGGAAGCCGACCAGCTGGCCGACCGCATTGCGGTACTCGACCAGGGCCATATCGTGGCCGAGGGCACCGCCGAGGAACTCAAGCGCCGCGTCCCCGGCAGCCACATCCGGCTGCGCTTCACCAGCAGCACCGAACTGGCCGCGGCCGCGCGCATCCTGTCCGGCGCCACCGCTGACGAGGACGCGCTCACGCTGAGCGTGCCCGGCGACGGCAGCTCGGCCGCGCTGCGTGAGCTGCTGGACCGGCTCGCCGCCCACTCCATGGAGGCCGCGCAGGTTTCCATCCACACCCCCGATCTCGACGACGTTTTCCTTGCCCTGACCGGGCACGCCACCACGGAGGCCGAAGCACGATGAGCACCGCGACCGCAACCAGCAGCCTGTCCGCCGCCCTGTTCGATTCGTCGGTGATGTTGCGCCGCAACTTCACCCACATCACCCGCTCACCCGTCACCGTGTTCAACGCGGCGCTGATGCCCGTGGTGATGATGCTGATCTTCGTCTACGTCTTCGGCGACGCTTTCGACGTCGGCGGGGATTACATCGATTACGCCGTGCCGGGCATGCTCATGCTTGCCATCAGCTACGGGCTGTCCGGCACCGCCGTCGCGGTGAGTTCGGACATGACCAAGGGCGTCATCAACCGGTTCAAGGTCATGGATGTGTCCAGGGGTGCCGTGCTCACCGGCCATGTCGCAGCGAGCATGGTCACCAATATCGTCGCCATCGCCGCCGTCCTCGGCGTCGGTTTCGCGCTCGGCTTCCGCTCCCCGGCCGATGCCGTGCAGTGGCTCGGCGCCCTCGGTGTCCTGCTGGCCACCGCGTTCGCCGCCGCCTGGCTCACCGTCGCGCTCGGCATGTCGGCGAAAACCCCTGAGGCCGCGGGCATGTCGGTGGTCCCGCTGATCATGCTGCCCTTCCTCAGCAGCGCGATCGTCCCCGCCGACAAAATGGGCCCCGGCGTGCGCCAGTTCGCCGAATACCAGCCCTTCACCCCGATCATCGAATCCGTCCGCGGCTTCCTCGCCGGCACCCCCTCCACCGCCGACACCCTCACCGCCCTCGCCTGGTGCGCAGGCTTCGCCATCATCGGCTACGTGTGGTCCCGAGCGACTTTCAGCAAGCGAGCGTGAACCCCACACGCTCTTCCCGTCCCCCTCCGCATCGCCCCGGTGACCTCGTCGCCGGGGCGATGCGCCGTCGGTGGGGTACGGCAAGCAGGCCGTAGCCGCGATCACCAGCAACGGGAGCCCACTCGCGACCGCGTACCCGGCGGCTATCCAGCCGCTCACTGCTGGCGTCCGATCGACCAGCGAGCGAAAGACAGGCGCGGACAAACTGATTCGACGTCGCTGTAATGCATGACGGCATTGAGGGTGATCGGATCCAGATGGTCCGGCGCGGGAATGATCAACGCATCGGCGTCGGCTTCACGCACCTGGTCCGCGAGTGGGATAACGGAACCTTCACTTCGTAGAAATCGGCCGCGCACACGCCATGCAGCGCAACTACCGCGACTCGCTGCACGCCCTGCTACGCGCCGAACACGCCGCCCCCCAGCATGTTCGCACCATGGTCCACGTTCGGGAGCTGGTCGGCCACATGATGCGAACAGCCCGCCGCGACCGCACCACAGGCGACCTCGGCCGACTCGCCCAGCGGGTAGGTGTCGTGCCCGCTCGATAGCCACCAGACGTCGCGCGGACTCGCCCCGTACACCGACCTCGCACAGGCTGCCGGCACTTCGCACACCCTATCGAGCCTCTCCGCGCCGACAACCTATGCGACGTTGACATGGTGGAGGTCGTGGTCGGGCTTGCTGGCGGTGAGATCACTCGTTGGAGGGGCGGTTCGTGAGGGAAACGGCGGCATTCCCCCCGATCTCGATAGCAGTCTCACGCACGATGTAGTCAGAATCCTCCAGGGCCTGAATCAACACAGGGCGTGCCGAATCCGGCTCCACGCGAGCCAGATAATCCAGAACGCTCGCCCGGATGAGTGGCGACGAATGCCCTACGAGGCCACGGATTCTGTCCGCGACATCGGTGACACCGAGTGAACCGAGCAGCCTGATCGCGTCCGCCGCAACGATAGGCTCGGCATTGCCGGCCAGCGACTTCGCCCGCTCAACGAACTGCGGATCATCGCCCTGCTGAACTGCCAGCACGGTCAGCGCAGCGCGCAACTGTGGAATCCGCCGACTGGCCAACTCCTGTACCAGCACTTCGATGCCGGCTCGGCCATGCTCGTACAGCCCCTGCGCGACGACCTCGTAGTAGTCGTCGTACTCGCCATCGACCGAAAACCGATCCACCAGATCCGATACCGATGGACCCGCCGGCTGGCCCCGCACCTCTTCGGCCGCCAAGACCTCGGACCACGGACGTTCGCCCGGCGATCCCTCACCTGTGGTCACTTGACGCCACTGATCTCATCGAGCGCGTTGCCCTTGAACTCACGAATTGTCACGAACCGAGCGTCCGTGCGACCAACTCGTCCCGATCCACCACAGACCCCTCCTTCATCGCCACTGCAAACCCCTTCTCCCCGAGGTGAATCCGTGCCTCCTCCTCGATGGCAGCCGCGTCCGGATGAGAACGGTCGGGCAGCCCGCGGGCGGCGGTGCTTGCCGCGAGCAGGCGGGCGGCTTGCTCGAAATCTCCGGAGCGCAAGGCCAGATCTGCGATACCGACAAGGATTTGGGCGATCAGGGCGGCGTGCCCGGAGAGGGTGGCGGCTTGGTAGGCGGTGGTGTGGTGGGTGCGGGCCTCGGTGAGGTCTTCGGTGAGGTAGCCGCGCAGGGAGTGCAGGGTGGCGGAGACGTTGGGTTGGTCGGCGTCGGGGCCGAGGACGGTGCGGGCGAGGTCGATCTGCTGGTGGGCGAGGGCGGTGTCGCGGGTCCAGCGGGCGAGTTCGGCACGGGCCATGGCGACTTCGGCGAGGGAGGTCGGCCAGCCGGTCTGGTCGGCGCGGCGCTGTGCTTCGGCCAGGGCGGCCGCGCTCGCGTCGGGGTCGTCGAGCAGCCAGTACAGCTGCGCTTTCCTGGCGTGGATCGGCACCAGATCCTCGATCGCGCCGACCTCGGTGATGACGGCGGCGGCCTCGTCGTACAGTTCGCACGCCGCCCGGAATTCGCCGCGTAGGGCGGTCCGAGCGGCCAGCTCGGTCAGCGCGAACGACATGCCCCAGCGTTCGCCGATGGCGCGGAACTCGGTGAGCGCCTGTTCGAGGTATTCGTCGGCCGCGGTGCCCTCGTGTCCGAGCACGGTGCGCAGTTTGCCCAGTTGCAGCCGGGCCAGTGCCCGCACCCAGGGGTCGTCATCGGTGAGCAGGGCCTCGAAGGCGGGCAGGAACGCGTCGGGGCCGGCGAGCATGCGTTCGAGCGCGGTGGTGAACCGCAGCGCCGGATGGCCGCCCTCGACACCACGGCCGGCCGCGCACGCCTTGCGGATCCATTCCGCGATGTGCTGTTCGTCATTGCGGCCCGCGCTGACGAAGTGCACGACGAGCCCGTAGACCATCGCCTGCGTCTCTGCATCGACGGTGCCGTCCGATTCGGCTGCCGCGACGACGTATTCGGTGCCCTCGGCCTTGTGCCCGCCCAGCCACCAGTACCAGCCGGCGGCCGCCGCGAGCCGCGTCGCTCCGTCGGCGTCGCCTGCGCCGAGTGCACCACGCATGGCCGCGGCGATGTTGTCGTGTTCGGCTTCGAGCACGGCCAGCCATTTCAGCTGTTCCGCGCGGCGCAGGTGGGGTTCGGCGGTGGCGGCGAGGTCGGTGAAGTACTTCAGGTGAGCACGTCGGGCGGTTTCGGCGTCGCCGGATTCGGCGAGCCGATCGGCGGCGTACTGCTTGATGGTTTCGAGCATCCGGAAGCGCGGATTATCGTCCGAGGTGACCAGCAGCAACGATTTCTCGGTCAGCGCGGTCAGCAGCTCGAGCACCTCCCACTGTTCGACCGTGCTGCCGTCGGCGCAAACATGTTCGGCCGCTTCCAGATTCGCGCCACCCGCGAACATCGCGAGCCTGCGCAGCACCGTCCGTTCGGCCTCGCTGAGCAGTTCCCAGCTCCAGTCGACCACCGCGCGCAGGGTCCGGTGCTGGGCGATCGCGGTGCGGCTGCCGCCGGTGAGCAGCCGGAACCGGTCGTCGAGGCGGTGCGCGAGCTGATCGAGGGACATGGTGCGCAAGCGCGCCGCCGCCAATTCGATCGCCAGCGGAATGCCGTCGAGGGCACGGCAGATCCGGGCCATGGTCGCCAGGGTCGCGGGGTCGCTGCCGAGATCCTTGCGCACCGCACCGGCCCGGTCCCGCAGCAGCGCCACGGCGGGGGATTTCGCGATGGTGTCGGGGTCCGCGTCGGCGCCCGGCAAGAGCAGGGGTTCCACCTGCCACAGCGCCTCACCGGTGATGCCGAGGGGTTCGCGGCTGGTCGCCAGAATGCGCAGCCGCCGGCACTCGCCGAGCAGGCGATGAGCGAAGCCGGCCGCGGCCTCGATCACATGCTCGCAGTTGTCCAGGATCAGCAGGGTTTCCCGGTCGCGGATCGCCGCGATGAGCCGATCCATCGGTTCGGTATCGGCCGTGCTGCCCAGCAGCGCGTCACGCAGCCCGAAGGCCGACAGCGCCGCCTGCGCCAGATCGCCGCTGCCATCGGCGCCCGCCAGTTCCACCAGCCAGGCGCCGTCGGGCAGATCACCGAGCATGGAGTGGGCGGTTTCGGACGCCAAGCGGGTCTTGCCGGAACCACCGGGGCCGGTCAGCGTGGTGAGCCGGTGCGCGGCGATGAGTTCGCGCACCGCGGCGATGTCGCTGCGCTTACCGATGTAGCTGGTGAGTTCGGCGCGCAGGTTGGTGCTGCGCTGCTGCGGACGTGCGCCCACCTCGCCGCGCAGCAGGGCGACGTGCAGCGTGGACAGCTCCGGTGACGGGTCGACGCCGAGTTCATCGGCGAGCGCCTCCCTGGTGCGCTGGAACACCGTCAGCGCTTCGGCCCCGCGCCCCGCCGCGGCGAGCGCCCGCATGAGCGCACCGGCCAGCCGTTCCCGCGCCGGATGCTGGGCGATCAGATCGGTCAGCTCGGTGACCAGCTCGGCCCCGCGACCCAACCGGATCTCCGCTTCGTACAGATCCTCCATCGCCGACAGCCGCAAGTTGTCGTATCGGGTGACGACCGCGGCGACGTCATCGCTGTCGCCCAGATCCTGCATCGCCGGCCCGCGCCACAGTTCCAGGGCCTCCCGCAGCAGCCGGGCCTGAGACGCGTCATCGCCGCCGCGCGCCTGATCGAGCAGTTGATCGAAGCGCACCGCGTCGACGGCTCCCGGCTCGATCGCCAGCCGGTACCCGCCCGCCTGCACATCGAGCGCGCCCTCGGGCAACACCCGGCGCAAACGGGAGACCAACGCCTGCAAGGCATTAGCGGCATCCGCCGGCGGCTGCTCGCCCCAGATCCAGTCGACCAGCTTGGTCTTGGCGACCGCGCGGCCGGGCTCGAGCGCCAGCGCCACCAGCAACGCGCGCAACCGTGCACCCGGTATCGCTATCAATCCACCGTCAGCTGTCCGGATCTCCAGCGGGCCGAGCATCGTGATCTGCACCGGCTCATTCTGCCCGGGCCGTCAACGGTGCGCCCGGCGTCGCCCCCCGGGGGCGGGTGGTCCGGGCGGTAGCCATGCATGGTGCCGGCGGGTTGCCGGTTGCCGGCCGGTCGACCGGCCTGCGTGGTTGGCGCTGCGTGTGGCGCCGACGGATGGTGTCCGGTCGTCAGCCAGCTGTGCGGTCTCGCTGGTGGGCCGTGCCCGGCGCCGCGCGAGATCGTGTCCGTGCGGCCCGACGTGTGCCGGCCGGGTGGTGTGTAACGGGATCGTGGATCGTTCCGAGCGGTTCGCGCGAGGTGTTCATCCGGTCGAATGCCCTGGTCAGCGGGGTAGAACCGCGTGCTCAATGAGGCCGCCCGGCATATCAGGCGGGGCATCAGCTCGGTGTCAGGTCCGTATCAGCCGCCCCCGCGACAGTAGTCACATCAACGCAACAGCGACCGCGGCGAGCAGGCAGCGGGAGCACGATCTCGAGGAGAACCCCATGTACACCTTCCAGACCCCGCAGCCGATCGCCGTCACCGTCGACGTCCTGGCCGCCGACGTCACCGTCATCGCCGCCGAACGCACCGACAGCGTCGTGCTGGTCCGGCCGGCCGACGCCGACAAGAAGGCCGATGTGCGCGCCGCCGAGCAGACCGTCGTCGCATTCGAGGCGGGCACCCTGAGCGTGATCACCCCGAAGAACTGGCGCAGCCACACCCCGTTCGGCGGCAACCCGCGCATCGAGGTGACCATCGAGGTGCCCGTCGGCTCGGAGCTGACGGCCACCAGCGGCGTCGGCCGCGTGCTCGGCGCCGGCGAGCTCGGGCACTGCGATCTCACCGTGTCGCTCGGCGACATCATCGTGGAGCGCCCGCAGGGTTCGGTGACCGCCAAGACCGCCAAGGGCGATATCCGCATCGGCGCCGCCACCCGCGGCGATATCCGGTTGGAGACCTCGGTCGGCGAGCTGGAGATCGGCATCAACCCCACCAGCGTCGTCCAGCTGGACACGGCCGCCACCGTAGGCGCGGTGCGCAACACCATCGCGCCCGTCGTCGCCGAGCCGGTGGACACCGTGCAGGTGTTCGCGCGCACCACCCAGGGCGACATCGTCATCCGGCACGCCGTCGCCGCCTGAGCCGGGCATGACCGTGCCGGAACTCCAGGTAGATCGCGAACGCTGCATCGGCGCGGGCATGTGCGTGCTGACCGCGCCCGCGGTGTTCGACCAGCACCCCGACGACGGCCGGGTACTGCCGCCGGCTTCCGCTCCCGACGCGGAGTGGGAGCCGGCGGTCGCCGAGGCCGCACTGCTGTGCCCCTCAGGGGCCATCACTCTCATCGACCGCGACTAGATCCCGAATTCTTCTCTCCGACAAGGACATCCGATGATCGACACCGTCTCCGTCCCGCACGGTCTGCCGCAGCAGCGCGACGCGGGCCCGTTCGATCCACCGAGCGCGATCACCCGGTTGCGTGCGGCCCTCCCGGTCAGCCCGCTGCTCTTCCCGGACGGCCACGAGGGCTGGCTGGTCACCGGTTACGAGGCAGTCCGCGCGCTGTTGGCCGACACCCGGTTCAGCTCCCGCCAGGACCTGGACATCATGCACATCCCGTACGAGACGCCGGGCATGCCGTTTCCCACCGAGCCGTCGCCGCAGATCCCCGGCCTGTTCATCTCCATGGATCCGCCGGATCACACTCGGTTGCGGCGCAAGCTCATCGGCGCGTTCACCGTCCGCAGGATGCGCGCGCTGGAAGAACGCATCGCCGAGATCGTCGAGGAGCGTCTCGACGCCATGGCTGCGCTCACCCCGCCGGTCGATCTGGTCGCCGAATTCGCGCTGCCGGTGCCGTCGCTGGTGATCTGCGAAATGCTCGGCGTGCCCTACGAGGACCGCGCGAACTTCCAGGCCAACTCCGCGCAGTTCCTGGTCAAGGACCAGACGGTGGAGGAGAAGATGGCGGCCTTCGGCGCGATGCACACGTACCTGGCGCAACTGGTCGCCCGCAAACGGGCCGAGCCCGGTGAGGACATCCTGTCCGACCTCGCCCGCGACGAGGACCTCGGCATTGATGAGCTCACCGGCATCGCCTTCCTGCTGCTGCTCGCCGGTCACGAGACCACCGCGAACATGCTGTCGCTCGGCACCTTCGCGCTTGTGGAACACCCAGACCAACTGGCGCTGCTGCACGCCGAACCGGAGCTGATCCCCGACGCTGTCGAGGAACTGCTGCGCTATCTCTCGGTCGCCGACATCTTCTATCGCTACGCCACCGAGGATATCGAGCTGTGTGGTGAAACGATTCCGGCCGGCTCCACCGTCGTCGTCTCGCTGCTGGCCGCCAACCGCGACCCGATGCGATTCGAGGAACCCGACCGGCTCGACATCCACCGCAAGGCGCGCGGTCACGTGAGCCTCGGGCACGGGATGCACCAGTGCCTCGGCCAGCAGCTGGCCCGGATCGAGATGGCCGCGGGCTTCGCCGGCCTGCTGCGTCGCTTCCCGACGCTGTCGCTGGCCGTGCCCGCCGACCAGGTGCCGCTCCGAACCGATATGAACATCTATGGCGTGCACGAACTTCCGGTCACCTGGGAGGTCGGGTAGCGACGTTCCATGAATCGGCTCGTCGCACCGGCATCCGGGTTCCGCGCCCGGATGCCGGTCTTCGTCGTTCTTCTCGAAGAGGTGCAGGCGGACGGCATTGGCCGCGGTGTCGAGCGATCGATCTAGGCCGAACGCGGTATCCGGTACTCGGTGCCGATCACGTCCGCGTAATGGCCCATCAACTCTTCGCAGATCGCCGGCCAGGTGCGGTGCAGCACCGATTTCCGGGCCGCACCGGCGAAGCGGGCGCGCAGCACCGGATCACGCAGGGCCGCGACGGCGCTCGGCAACAGTTCGCTGAACCGATCCACCGGCAGCAGATACCCGTTGCGGCAGTGCGCGATGAGGTCGCGCGGGCCGCCGGCATCGGGTCCGATCACCGGAACCCCCGAGGCCAGCGCCTCCTGCACTCCCTGACAGAAGGTTTCGTGTTCGCCGGCGTGCACCATCACATCCAGGCTCGCGTAGGCCTGGGCCAGTTCGGCACCGCCGAGTTCCCCGGTGAACACCGCGCCCGGCATCAACCGGGTCAGCCGGGAGCGTTCGGGGCCGTCGCCGACGATCACCAGCTGGATATCCGGATCGTGCGCGAGCGCGGCCAGCCGCTCGACATGCTTCTCCGGCGCGAGCCGTCCGACGAAGCCGACGATCAGCTTCTCCGGGCCGGCCCATGACTCTCGTAGCGCCGCTCGCCGCGCCGACGGCGTGAACCGTCCGATATCCACCCCGCGACCCCACCGATGCACCCGCGGAATGCCGTGCCGAGCCAGATCCGCCGCCGCGGCCGACGACGGCGCGAGCGTACGGGCCGCGCTCTCGTGAATCCGCCGCGTCCATGCCCATGCCGCGCGACTGGCCAGCCCGAGCCCATAACTCTTCGCGAATCCCGCGACGTCGGTCTGATACACCGCCACCGCGGGCAGATCCAGCCGCAGCGCCGCCCCGAGTCCACCGGCGCCGAGCAGGAACGGCGAGGCCAGGTGCACCACATCGGCGTCGAAATCGGCGATGGCGCGCACCATGCCCGGTTGCGGCAGGCCGACGGGCAGGGAACTGATCTTCGGCACCATCACCGCGGGCACCCGGTACACCGGGAACCGCCCGTGGAAGCGCGGCGCGGGCGGCTGCCCACGCAGCGTGTCCGGCGCGATGATCAGCGCGTCGTGCCCGTGCTGGTCCAGATGATCGAGAACCCGGAGCACGGAGTTGACGACACCGTTCATATTCGGCAGGAAAGACTCCGACACGATGGCTACGCGCACGTCTCCAGTGTGATCGGTGGCGCCGTCAGCCCAGTCACGCCGACATGACACCCACGCGAAGTTCCGGCGAACACCTCTCAGACCTTCGCGGTGGCCACCGCTACCGGCCTGCGTTCGGTTCGCCGCAGAATCCACAGCGTGGGCAGCGCGAGCGCCCACGTCACCGCGATCACCGACAGCGCGGGCGGTATCGCGACCCGTACGTCGCGTCCGGCAACCCGCACCAGGTCGGGATCGGCCCGGTTGTATTCGACGTTGATGTGCTCGCCCTTGGTGAGGTTGGTGGGGTAGAGCACCCCGACCTTCGGATTGTGCGTCACACCATCGGGCGTCACATACTTCACCGCCGAGCGCAGCCGGCCAGCCGAGATCACTTCACCGGTGGTGCGGCCCATATCCGAACTGATCAGATAGTCGTTGCGCCAGGCCGCCAGCACCAGCAGACCTATCAGCACACTGACCACGATGGCGGCGGTGAGTACCGCGATCCGCGCCCGCCGCAGGCGTACCGGGCGCCCCTCCGGCTGACTGGTTTCCGACACCGCCACAGGTTACTGGCCCGCCGAACCGCGTGCCCGTCCGCCATGTGCGGCCGATGCCGGGCCGGGCGAGCCGGGGTCGGCTACCGTGACGCCATGTCCCGAAAATTCAGCTTCACGGTGCCCTACACCGTTCCGGTGGAGGACCTGCACCGGGCACTCACCGGCGACGAGCTGTGGCAGGCCCGCTTCGCCGGCGCCGAGACCGCCACCCTCGATCTGGCCCACCCCGGCGGCGAGGGCACCGTCAGGCTCGCGATGAGCGAGAAGATCCGTCCCGACAAGATTCCCGGCATCGTGCGCAAGGTGCTCAAGAGTGATCTGGTGGTCTCCCGCACCGACACCTGGCAGCCGCTGACCGGCGAGATCGCCAAGGGCAGCTTCGAAGGCACGTCCAAGGGCGTCAACTCGGAGATGTCGGGCACCTATGAGCTGCGGCCCACCGCCGAGGGCAGCGAAATCGAGGTCGTCGGCACCGTGAAGGTGAAGGTTCCGCTGGTCGGCGGAGCCATCGAGCCGCTGGCCGAACAACTGCATCACCGCGTGCTCGACAGCGAGCGCAAGTTCATCGAGAAGTGGTTCGCCGGGCAGGCCTCTGCCTGATCCGCGAGGTGGATGCACACCGTGCTGGCGTGCATCCACGTCACGCGCCTACGGCGCGAAATCGCTCGGGTCGTAATCCTTCTTCTGCACCAGCACGAGCCAGTTGCCGGAGTTGTCGCGCATTACCGCTTCGACGCCGTAGGGGCGGTCCGAGGGCGGCTGCACGAACTCCACGCCCTTGGCCGACAGTTCCTCGTAGGCCTTCTGGCAGTCGTCGGTGGCCAGGCCGAGCGCGCCGTGCGTGCCGTTGGCGAGCGCGCGCCGGGTGGCTTCGGCGAGGTTCTCGTCCAGCGGCGGGCCCGGCACCATCAGCGTCACTTCCAGTTCGCGATGGTCGGGGTGGGCGATGGTGAGCCAGCGGAAACCACTGTCGCCCATCGTCACATCGGCGGTCTCCACGAAGCCGAGCTTGTCGAGGTACCACTGCTTGGCCGCGTCCATATCGGTCACATACACCGTGACCAGCGAAACGTGCGTAATCGGAGTCATGAGCTCAGGCTATGTGCGCGCACACGGCGGCGGCTTCTCCGAAATTGCGGCGTCACCGTTCCTTGTCCGGCCGGGGCGCCCGATCGGACAAGCCGTGCATGAACACGTAGCAGCCCGGAATCCGTGGCGCGCCGTCGGCGGCGAACTTCGCCTGATACGCCGACGGCGACATCCCGACCAACTCGGTGAACTTCCGGGAGAACGATCCGAGGCTGGTGTAGCCGACGAGCATGCACGCCTCGGTCACCGTGACATTCGTGGCGCGCAGCAGATCCTGGGCCCGCTCGACGCGGCGCTCGGCCAGATACACCGCGGGCGTCTTGCCGTAGGTCGCGGCGAAACAGCGCAGGAAGTGATACTTCGACACACCCGCGGCGGCGGCAAGGCCGTCCAGATCCAGCGGCTGGGCGTATTCACGGTCGGCGAGATCCCGTGCCCGCCGCAGATGCGGGAGCAGATCCTCGGGCACCGGTCGCGGCGTCACCGTTCCACTGTAGGTCGGCGCGGGTCCGTACGCGGTCCTCGGCCCGCTCGATGCGGCGATCAGCAGAACGGTGGCCGCTCGTCGAAACGCCGCGACACCCGCCCGGCCATCCGCCAGGCCCGCGCGACCAGATCCACGTCCTCGTCGGTGACCAGATTGCCCATCACCCGAACCGCGGTGCGCTGCAAGAACTTCGACCGCATCACCGGCGGCCCGCCCATCGGCACCATGCGCGGATGGGTGGCGAGGCCCGCGATCCGGCGCGCCACCGAATACGTGCGGCCGTAGCGGGCCCGCAGCAACTCCGGCCACACCGTGCTCAGATCCGGTTCGTCGAGCAGATCGGCGAGCATGTGCCCGCCTTCGAGCCCGTAATCGATGCCTTCGCCGTTGAGTGGATTCACACAGCCCGCGGCGTCACCGACCAGCACCCAGTTGCGGCCGGCGATATTCGACACCGCGCCGCCCATCGGCAGCAGCGCCGACGCCACCGCCCGCAGCGACCCGCTGAACTCCCATTCCTCGTACCGCAACGCTGTGTAGTGCTCCAGTAGCGGCTTCAACGCGATATGCGAGGGACGCTTCTCGGTCGCCAGCGAACCGACCCCGATATTGACCTCGCCGTTGGCCAGCGGGAACACCCAGCCATACCCGGGCACCAGCGAACCGTTCGCGTCCCGCAATTCCAGATGCGAGGTGATCCACTGATCGGCCGAACGTCCGGAGCTGATGTAGGCGCGGGCCGCCACGCCGTAGGCGTACTGCCGATGCCATTCGCGGCCGAGGATCTTGCCGACCGGCGAACGCACACCGTCGGCGACGACGAGGGTCCGGCAGCTGATCGACCGCGTGCCCGCCCCGGTACGCACCGTCACGCCGGTGACACGCTCACCGTCGCGGGTGACGTCGACGACCTTGGCGCCCTCCAGCATCCCCGCCCCCGATTTCACCGCGGTCTCGCGCAGCTTGTCGTCGAGTTCGGTGCGCGGAACGGCACTTCCGTAGGTGGGGAACGATCCACCCGGCCACGGCAGCAGTTCCTCGCGCCCGAAGCCGGTCATCCGCAAACCGTGGTTGACGGTATGCGCGCGCACCCAGTCGCCGAGCCCGAGATGCTCCAATTCGGCGGTGGCACGCGGGGTCAGGCCGTCGCCGCAGGTCTTGTCGCGCGGGAACACCGCCGAATCGACCAGCAGCACATCGCGGCCGGCTCGTGCGGCCCAGGTCGCCGCCGCCGATCCGGCCGGTCCCGCCCCGACCACGACGACATCGGCGTGCGCGGGGACCGCGCCGTGTGTCTGCTCGTCACCGCCCGCTGGTGTGACATCCGGTGCACCCATGGACCCATACTCGCAGCGCGGCCGCACCGGTGTCGACGCCGGTGCCGTGTGACATGCGGCGAGGTGGCGGACTCGGCCGCCGACGCAGCGCCGGGCTCACCGTCCGTCGTCCGGTCCGGTATGCGAAGGTGTGCGGTGCGCCCCAGCGGATATTGCCGGGAGTGACGGTGTTCATGGGGTTATCTACCGTGGACACGCTAGGTTCTTTGACCGTGGGTCGGACGCATCGCTGGGAGAAGAAATGAGCACATCTGCTGTGAGCGACGAGAGCACGGTAGTGGCAGGGGTGGATCTCGGCGATTCCGAACTCGCCGCCACGGTGCGTAACGGCCTGGCCGACGTCGAAAAGCTACTGATCGAGGAGCTGTCCGACGGTGCGTCCTTCCTCCAGGAGGCCGCACTGCACCTGGCCAAGGCCGGAGGTAAGCGGTTCCGTCCGCTGTTCACCATCCTCACCGGCCAGCTCGGCCCGCGCCCGACCGACCCGGACCTGATCACCGCGGGCACCGTCGTCGAACTTGTGCATCTGGCCACCCTCTACCACGACGACGTGATGGACGAGGCCACCATGCGCCGCGGTGCGCCGAGCGTGAATTCGCGCTGGGGCAACAGCATCGCGATCCTCGCCGGTGACTATCTGTTCGCGCATGCCTCCCGGCTGGTGTCGACCCTCGGCCCGGACGCGGTGCGGATCATCGCCGAAACCTTCGCCGAACTGGTCACCGGCCAGATGCGCGAGACGATGGGCGCCGCCGAGGCCAAGGATCCGGTCGCCCATTACCTGCGCGTGGTGTGGGAGAAGACCGGTTCGCTGATCGCGGCCGCCGGCCGATTCGGCGGCACCTTCTCCGGCGCCGACACCGAACACGTCGAGCGGCTGGCCCGCCTCGGCGACGCCGTCGGTACCGCCTTCCAGATCTCCGACGACATCATCGACATCTCCTCCGAATCGGCGCAATCCGGCAAGACGCCCGGCACCGACCTGCGCGAAGGCGTGCACACCCTGCCCGTTCTCTACGCCCTGCGCGAGGAGGGCCCCGACGGTGACCGGCTGCGTGCCCTGCTGGCCCGCCCGCTGGAGACCGACGCCGAAGTCGATGAGGCGCTGGAACTGCTGGGCCGTTCCCCCGGCATGACCCAGGCCAAGCAGAAGCTGCAGGAGTACGCCGACCTCGCCTACGCCGAACTCTCGGCGCTGCCGCCGGGCCCCGCCAACGACGCGCTGGTGCGGCTGGTCCGCTACACCATCGAACGAGTGGGCTAGGCCCTCGCCGCGGCGCACCCGGAACTCCGGCAGCGCCGCGATCGTTGCCATTCTGTAGCACTCGAACTGCTGGATTACGTGAAGATCAGTAGCAGTCGAGCAGCGTTGTGCGCCGTCGGGCGGCGCGGAAATCCATACAGGACGGGGGAGCGGCGAGGAGACGTATGCACGGGCATGGGTATGCGAACGGGATCAAGACCTTTGGTTTGATGGTCGGACTATCCGCGCTGATCGTGTTCGCCGGGGCGATGTTCCGCAGCCCGACGATCCTGGTCATCGCGATCCTGCTGGCCGTCGGCATGAACGCCTACGCCTACTTCAACAGCGACAAGCTGGCGTTGAAGGCCATGCACGCCCAGCCGATCAGCGAGCTGGAGGCGCCGGTCATCTACCGGATCGTGCGTGAGCTCGCCACCGCCGCCCGTCAGCCCATGCCGCGGCTCTACATCAGCCCGACCAACGCCCCCAACGCCTTCGCTACCGGTCGCAGTCCCCGCCACGCGGCGGTGTGCTGTACCAGCGGCATCCTGCAGATCCTGGACGAGCGCGAGCTGCGCGCGGTGCTCGGACATGAGCTCTCGCACGTCTACAACCGCGACATCCTCATCTCCTCGGTCGCGGGCGCACTGGCCGCAGTCATCTCCGGTCTGGCCAATCTGGCCTTCTTCGCCACCGCCTTCGGCGGCAACCGCGAGGGTGGGCCCAACATCATCGGCGTGATCTTGGTCTCGCTGCTCGGCCCGATCGCGGCCACCCTGATCAAGCTGGCCGTCTCGCGCTCACGCGAATACCAGGCCGATCAATCCGGGGCCGAACTCACCGGCGATCCACTCGCTCTGGCCTCGGCCCTGCGCAAGCTGGAACGCGGCGTCCAAGCCGCCCCGCTGCCACCGGAACCGCAGCTCACCGCCCAGTCCCATTTGATGATCGCCAACCCGTTCCGCCCGGGCGAGCGCGCCGCCCGCTGGTTCTCCACCCACCCGCCGATGGCCGACCGCATCGCCCGCCTCGAAGAGCTGGCCGGCCGTCCGCGCGGCTGACCTCGCCGGCGCGCAAATTCCCGCTGGGCCTGCTCGGCCCCGAGGCTGGGCGTGACGAAGGACTCGCCCCGGCGCCCGGGGCGGTGACCTCGGCTAGCGGTAGTTGACGAACTGCAGGGCGATGCCGAAGTCCTCGCCCTTGAGCAGCGAGATGACGGCCTGCAGGTCGTCGCGCTTCTTGCTGCTCACGCGCAGCTCGTCGCCCTGGATCTGGGCCTTGACGCCCTTGGGGCCCTCATCGCGGATCTTCTTGGAGATCTTCTTCGCGTGCTCGGCGTCGATGCCCTGCACCAGCGAACCGGTGATCTTGTAGGTCTTGCCGGAGACCACCGGCTCGCCGGCGTCGAACGCCTTGAGCGAGATATCGCGGCGGATCAGCTTCTCCTTGAACACCTCGAGTGCGGCCTTGACCCGCTCCTCGGCCTCGGCGCTGATCACGATCTTGTCCTCACCGGACCATTCGATCGCCGCACCGGTGCCGCGGAAGTCGTAGCGGGTGTTCAGCTCCTTCTCCGCCTGATGCAAGGCGTTGTCGACCTCCTGGCGATCGACCTTGCTGACGACATCGAAAGACGAATCGGCCACACTGCGCTCCTGTCCTGACGGTCCGGCGTTCGAGGTCGCGCCGGATGGTTCGCCGCACCCACCTAGTTCTACCCGGCCGAACGAGATTAGTCCCCGGACGCGGTCTGTGTCGCCGCAGGCAGGGGCGAGCCGGTCGAACCATGCCGCTGTACAGCCGGTTTGCATTCCGGGTGTGGGTTCGTTGTATTCTGCTCTGCGCGCCGAGAAGCGCGACGGCAGGTTGCCCGAGCGGCCAATGGGAGCAGACTGTAAATCTGTCGGTGAAAGCCTACGTAGGTTCGAATCCTACACCTGCCACCGAGAACCCCCGTGGATCGAAAACGATCCGCGGGGGTTCTTCCGTTTCCGGGCCGGCCGGTGCTGCGCGCGAGGCCACGGCTGGGCCCACGAGATCGGAAATACCCGCTCTGACCAGCCGGTTTGGTGCATGGACGGGTGAGTGTGTAACCTCGTTCAAGACTTCGAAGCGCCGGGGTCACGGAAAGTCGGGTCACGGTGCGTAAGAGGTCATGCCCCCTTAGCTCAGTCGGCAGAGCGTTTCCATGGTAAGGAAAAGGTCAACGGTTCGATTCCGTTAGGGGGCTCGCCGGATTGCCGGTGGTGACCGACTCGGCATCGCTCCCCGCTCGGAGGGGCTGGGCACGGCACCGTAAGGCAATGCGACCCGTGGCGGTGTAGCTCAGTCGGTAGAGCAAACGACTCATAATCGTTGTGTCGCCGGTTCAAGTCCGGCCATCGCTACCACAACCGATCAAGCCCAGTTCCGGAAAGAAGGCATATCGTGGCCGCGAAGTCCACCGATGTCCGGCCAAAGATCACCTTGGCCTGCGAGCAGTGCAAGCACCGCAACTACATCACCAAGAAGAACCGGCGTAACGACCCGGACCGCTTGGAGCTGAAGAAGTTCTGCCCGAACTGCGGCACGCATCGGGCGCACCGCGAGTCCCGCTGAGCCAACCACGCGTGTAGCTACCGCGTGCATCGGCGCCGGGACCTCGATTCCGGCACCAGCCGGAACACAACCGCCGTGACACAAGCATCGGGCCGGACCTCGCGTCCGGCCCGACTGCGTTGGCACGGTGCATCTGGCCAGCGGTGGTCTACGCTCCACCGACTCCGCAGACGGGGTCAGATAGGTACAGTCCTCCCGTGACAATGAACACCGGTACAGACGAAGCGGTCGCGACGGGCGAGAGTTTCGACCCCGCCGAACACGCGGCGGCCATGGTCGGTCACCACTACCGCGTCGACGACTACTACGAGGTCGGCCGCGAAAAGGTCCGCGAATACGCCCGCGCCGTGCAGGACTACCACCCGGTGCACTGGGAGGAAGACGTCGCGCAGGAGTACGGCTACGACGGCCTGCTCGCGCCGCTGACCTTCATCTCCCTGGTCGGGATCCTGGCTCAGCGCAAGCTGTTCGAAGAGGTCGTCACCGGCTACGACCTGAGCCAGATCATGCAGACCGACCAGATCCTGGAATTCCACCGGCCGATCAAGGTCGGCGACCAGCTGACCTGCGACGTCTACCTGCACTCGTTCCGGCAGGCCTTCGGCGGCGACATCATCGTCACCAAGAACATCGTCACCGATCAGCGCGACGAGCTGGTGCTCACCACCTACACCACGCTGATCGGCCGCAGCGGCGGCGATATCGACCCGAACCTGGCCGGCGCGGTTCGCAACGTGCTCATGCACGGCCTCGGCGAGGAGACCCCGCAGCATCACCCGCGCACCGTGCCCACCTCGGCGCCCGCGCCGGTGCCGACCGCTCCCGACGTCGCGCCGAGCAAGCACGCCATCGCCTTCGACTCGATCAGCGCCGGCGACGAGCTGCCCCCGCGCACCGTCCGGCTGACCCGGGGCGACCTGGTCAACTACGCCGGTGTGTCCGGCGACGCCAACCCCATCCACTGGAGTGACGAGGTCGTCAAGCTCGTCGGCCTGGACAACGTCGTCGCTCACGGCATGCTGACCATGGGCCTCGGCGGCGGATTCGTCACCTCGTGGCTCGGCGATCCCGGTGCGGTCAAGGAGTACAACGTCCGCTTCACCAGCCCGGTCTACGTGGGTGTGGACGAACCGGCCGAGGTGGAGTTCACCGGCAAGGTGAAATCGGTCGATCCCGAGACCAAGACCGCGGTCGTCGCCCTCGTCGCGAAGTCGGCGGGCCGCAAGATCTTCGGGCGCGCGACCGCCACCGTGCAGCTGTCCTGACCTGGTTCGTGGGGGCCGGATTGGCTAATGCCACCGGTCTTCACGTACACTCGGGTTTCTGGGGTCACCAGCCGATGCGCGCTGCTCTGCAAGGCTGGTTCCAGGCGGCCCGGAGCCCAGCTCCGGAACTTCCGCTGACGGGGCCGGCAACTGCCGGAGCGGCGCGCGTGTTGTGTGGCACCAGGACAACTGAATACAGCACATGTGGCTGGGCATCAGCACCACCGTCCAGCCGAAGGGGCGTAGCTCAATTGGCAGAGCAGCGGTCTCCAAAACCGCAGGTTGCAGGTTCAAGTCCTGTCGCCCCTGCCCTGGATGCCAGCGATGAGAGAGGGTTCTGACGTGAGCGACGAGCGGGACACTCGCGACGACGGCGATGGCACCGCCGCGGCGAGTCGGCCGAGCGGCAAGCGGTCCGCCCGGCGGGCCCGCACCGGTTCGTCGTCCTCGTCGGCCGATAACGGCGCGGTCGCCACGATCGACCGCCCGCGCAAGGCAGCCAAGACCTCCGATCGGGCCGAACGCAAGAAGCCGGGCAATCCGTTCAAGCGTTTGATCAAGTTCCTGCGTGAGGTGATCGCGGAACTGCGCAAGGTGATCTGGCCCAACCGGAAGCAGATGGTCACCTATACGAGCGTTGTTCTGGTGTTCGTGGTCTTCATGGTCGCGTTCATCGCGGGATTGGATGTGGCGTTCGTCAAAGGTGTCGACTGGCTGTTCGGTTAACGAACGCCGCCGGAAGCCGACCCCGGGACGGGACGGACGGACCATTTTCACCGTGTCCGGCCCCGGCACGCAGAGGATTTACGTGACGACACAGGAAGCGAGTGCCCCAGTGAGCACCCCGGAGAACGACACAAACGACGAGTTCCCGGTCGACGACGCGGTGGCCGAGTCGGCCGCCGGCTCCGTCGAGGAATCCGCCGACGAGTCCGTGGCCGTCGACGAATCCGCGCCCGCTGACGAGGCCGCCGCTGCCGAGGAAGCCCCCATCGACGAGGCCCCGGCCGATCCGGTGGAGGAGATGAAGGCCGCGCTGCGTCGCGCGCCCGGCGAGTGGTACGTCATCCACTCCTACGCGGGCTACGAGAACAAGGTCAAGGCCAATCTCGAGACCCGTGTGCAGAACCTCGACCTCGAGGACTACATCTTCCAGGTGGAAGTGCCCACCGAAGAGGTCACCGAGATCAAGAACGGCCAGCGCAAGAACGTCAACCGCAAGGTGCTGCCCGGCTACATCCTGGTCCGCATGGAACTGAACGACGAGTCCTGGGGCGCGGTGCGCAACACCCCCGGCGTCACCGGCTTCGTCGGCGCGACCTCCCGGCCTTCGCCGCTGACCATCAACGACGTGGTGAAGTTCCTGGTGCCCGCCTCGCAGCAGAAGAAGGCGCCGGCCGCCGCGGCCGCTGCCGCCTCGGCCACTCAGGAAGCCGCCACCGAGGCCGTCGCCAAGCCGGTCATCGAGGTCGATTTCGAGGTCGGCGAGTCGGTCACCGTCATGGACGGCCCGTTCGCGACGCTGCCCGCCAGCATCTCCGAGGTCAACGCCGAACAGCAGAAGCTCAAGGTGCTGGTGTCGATCTTCGGACGGGAAACCCCGGTCGAGCTGGCGTTCACCCAGGTCGCGAAGATCTGATCAAGGGGCCGTGCACCGGCCCCACATGATCGCGCGCGCGGCGATCCCGGTAAGGTGTCAGGGTTCGCGCGCGAGCCGGTGCAGTACTACCGGATTCGTCGCGCGGTGCCGGGCGTGCCCGGCTGCGGGTTCGCGCCCGCGACAGGCTTACGGCAACCGTAAGGAACCGAAACCAAGGAAGAAAGATGCCCCCCAAGAAGAAGAAGCTCGCCGGGATCATCAAGCTGCAGATCCAGGCCGGCCAGGCGAACCCGGCCCCTCCGGTCGGCCCCGCGCTCGGTCAGCACGGCGTCAACATCATGGAGTTCTGCAAGGCGTACAACGCCGCGACCGAGTCGCAGCGTGGCAACGTCATTCCGGTCGAGATCTCGGTGTACGAGGACCGGACCTTCGACTTCAAGCTGAAGACCCCGCCCGCCGCCAAGCTGCTGCTCAAGGCCGCAGGCGTGCAGAAGGGCTCGGCCGAACCGCACCGCAACAAGGTCGCCACCGTGACCATGGACCAGGTGCGCGAGATCGCCAAGACCAAGCAGGAAGACCTGAACGCCAACGACATCGAGCAGGCCGCGAAGATCATCGCGGGCACCGCTCGTTCGATGGGCATCACGGTCGAGGGCTGAGCGTCAGCTCCCTGCAACTGGTGGGAGGGCCGGCCAGGCCCGATAACCACTTCTGAACCACAGCTAAGGACAGAGAAAACATGGCAAAACGAAGCAAGGCGTACCTCGCCGCGGCCGAGAAGGTCGATCGCACCAAGCTCTACTCCCCGCTGGCCGCCGCGCGGCTGGCCAAGGAGACCGCCACCACCAAGACCGACGCGACCGTCGAGGTCGCCGTTCGTCTCGGTGTGGATCCCCGTAAGGCCGACCAGATGGTCCGCGGCACCGTCAACCTGCCGCACGGCACCGGTAAGACCGCCCGCGTCATCGTGTTCGCGGCCGGCGAGAAGGCCGCCGAGGCCGAGGCCGCCGGTGCGGACGCCGTCGGCGCCGAGGATCTGATCGAGCGGATTCAGGGCGGCTGGCTGGACTTCGACGCCGCGATCGCCACCCCGGACCAGATGGCCAAGGTCGGCCGCATCGCGCGTGTCCTCGGCCCGCGCGGTCTGATGCCGAACCCGAAGACGGGCACGGTCACCACCGACGTGACCAAGGCCGTCAACGACATCAAGGGCGGCAAGATCAACTTCCGCGTCGACAAGCAGGCCAACCTGCACTTCGTCATCGGCAAGGCATCCTTCGACGATGCCAAGCTGGTGGAGAACTACGGCGCCGCGCTGGACGAGATCCTGCGTGTGAAGCCGTCGACCGCCAAGGGCCGCTACGTCAAGAAGGTGACGGTCTCGACGAACACCGGACCGGGCATCCCGGTGGACCCGAACCGCACCCGCAACCTCCTCGACGAGGACGCGTAAGCAGCACCTGAGCACCACCGAAACGGCGGGAACGCGATCTGCGTTCCCGCCGTTTCGGCGTTCACCGGCCCTACGCCCCGGCCGCCGAGCGGGCCGCGGCGACCGATTCTGCGGTCGCGCGGATGCTGAGAGAGAATAGGGGTGTGAGCGACGGACTCAGCACAAGGATCAGACATCGGCCCGGTGCGCCGGCCGATGTCGCGGCACCAGGCGGCTGCTAGCTCGATGTCGGATCAGGAAGTACCGGACCAGCGGTCCTCGAAGGTCGTTCCACTCCCGCGGCGCCCGCGGCGGGTGGCAGAGGCCGCTCCACCGAAAACGTGGCGTCCGGAATTCGGCGCGTCGTACGACCCGGCGCCGACCAGGCCGGTCCTGCGGTCGGAGTTGCAGGGCGAAACCGGAGCGTGGCCGGTCGGCTCGTGGTCGGCGAGCCCGACCGACTCACCCGGCACCGGTCGGGCAGGTAGCGTCGTCGATCTCGACGAGCTGCGTCGGAAGCGGTCCGGCGATGACGCCGGAGCCACCGGACACCGGCGCCTGCCCAAACCCCGCCGAATCGGCGAACGATCCAGCGACGACAGTGCGAAGGACAGTCACCGCGACGATGACTCCGGTTCTGCCGGCACCCGTGCCGGGCGGCACCGCAAGTAACCAGACTCCGGTGACGGAGGCCGGCCGGGAGAACCCACCGGCCACCCACACCTGCCGACCGGTCCGCTCAGTCCGACTCCGCCTTCCCGCGCCAGCCGAGCAGCACCGAATCACCCTCCGGCACACCCCAGGGCAGAAAGATCGCGACGATCACCGCGCAGACCACCACCGCGCCCGTGGCCACCAGCGAGGCGGCATGTGAGCCTTCCAAGCAGGCGGTCTTCATCGCGGTGATGATGTTCTCGCGCTGCGAGTCGAAGAACGGCGTCAATTCCCGTTTGCGCATCTCCAGCACGCTCAACGGGGTCGACTTCGCGAAGTCCTTCTCGTTGTCCGACATCAGCGTTCCTGGCACACGGTCGATCAGCGGCGCCACCTTCGTCGTGTAGTACGAGGCGACGATCGAGCCGAGCACGGCCACGCCGAGCGTGCCGCCGAATTCGCGGGTGGTGTCGTTGACCGCGGAGCCGGCGCCCGCCTCGTTCAACGGCAGCGACGACATGATCGATTCGGTGGCGGGCCCCTGCACGATGGCCAGGCCGAGTGCCATCGACACCATCGACGGCAGCACATCGGTGAGATAGCCGCTGTCGACGGTCACCTGACCGCCGAGATAGAGCCCGAGCCCGGTGAGCAGCAAGCCGAACACGATGACCGGGGTGGTGCCGAGGCGTTGCGCGAGCAGGGTGGCGACGGGCGCGCCGATCGCGACCGAGAACGCGAAAGGCAAGGAGGCGATACCGAATTCGAGCGGTGTGTATTCGCGAACCCCCTGGAAATACTGGGTGATCAGGAACAGGAAGCCGAACATCGAGAAATAGCCGACCGCGATGGCAAGGGCGGGCAGCGAGAATCGTCGGTTGCGGAACAGGCGCATATCGAGAATCGGTGCGCCGGTGCGCAATTCCCAGCCGATGAACGCGGCGAGCAGCGCGAGGCCACCGGCCGCCGCGGTGAGCGTCGTCGCCGAGAGCCAGCCATAGCGCGGGGCTTCGATGATGGCCCACACCAGCAGGGTGATACCGGCGATGGACAACGCGATGCCCGCCAGGTCGAGCCTGCCGACCTCCGCCGACCGTGATTCCGGCACCCACAACACGGTGGCTATCAAGGCCACGAGGGCCACCGGCACGTTGATCCAGAAGACGGAGTGCCAGGAGAAATGCTCGAGCAGCCAGCCGCCGGAGATGGGTCCGATCGCGATGGCGAAGCCGGCCATGGCGGTCCAGGCCGCGATGGCAAGGGCGCGTTCCCTTCGGTCGGTGAAGATATTGATGATCAGCGCCAATGTCGCCGGGAACACCGCGGCGGCGAACACCCCCATGGCCGCACGGGCGGCGATGACACCGTCGAGCGAACTCGACAGCGCACCGACCACCGACATCGCACCGACGCCGACCAGGCCGATCATCATCACCCGGCGGCGCCCGTAGCGGTCGCCGAGATTGCCGAAGGCCAACAGCAGGCCGGCGAAGGTGAGGGTGTAGGCGTCGACCACCCATTGCAGGCCGCTGACGCCGGTGGACAGTTCGACACCGATCGACGGAAGGGCCACATTGACGATGGTGTTGTCGAGTACGACGAGCAGTTCGGCGAGGCAGATCACCGCGAGCGCGAGGAATCGGTGCGCACGTCGTTCCAGCAGCACCGGTGGATCGACTAGTGAGGTTGTCATGGCGAGCAGCGTATGTAGTAACCGTTACTTCAAGTAACACTTATGCTCTGCGATCCTGCTCACCTTGCGGGTCGAATGTGATGCACGACACTGAAATTGACTGATTCGCGGGCTCAGTGGACCCCGTTTTGCCAGATGGGGGACCTACCGGTACTCTGAAGCGAAGTTATCGACGTGTTCGATCGCTACCCAATCCGTTCTACCGAAGACCGTTGGTCGCCGTTCCCGCATGGGTTCGGTCGAAGGTCCGGCATCAGCCGGCGGCCCACGCAGGGAGAGCCGAGGCTGGGAGTCGACCACGGGCCCCGGCCCGGATCGGTTCATCCTATTGCGCCCCGGAACGCTCTGCGTCCGGGGCGTTTGTTGTTTCGCCACCTCAGGTCGGTAGTTCGGGTCCGAACCGACATCAGAGAGGAGGCGAAGTATGGCAAAACCCGAGAAGGTCACCGCGGTCGCGGAGATCGCTGAGCAGTTCAAGAGCTCGACGGCCACCGTCGTCACGGAATACCGTGGCCTGTCCGTCGGTGCCCTCACCGAACTGCGCCGCGCGCTCGGTGCCGACGCCACGTACTCCGTCGCCAAGAACACCCTGGTCAAGCGGGCTGCCGCCGAGGCCGGTGTCGAGGGCCTGGACGACTTGTTCGTCGGACCGACCGCTATCGCCTTCATCCAGGGCGAGCCGGTCAACGCGGCGAAGGCGCTCAAGACCTTCGCCAAGGATCACAAGGCGCTGGTCATCAAGGGCGGCTACATGGACGGCAACGCGCTGTCCGTGTCCGAGGTCGAGAAGATCGCCGACCTGGAAACCCGCGAGGTGCTGCTGGCCAAGCTGGCCGGTGCGCTGAAGGGCAACCTGGCCAAGGCCGCAGGCCTGTTCAACGCTCCCGCGTCGCAGGTGGCCCGCCTGGCCGCCGCGCTCGAGGACAAGAAGCGGGCCGAAGGCGCCGAATAAGCGCCACCAAACCCCCGCGGCGTGAGCTCAGGGGCCGGAGGCGGAAGCGGAGCGTAACCACGCAGGCCCCGTGAACGCCGCAAATCAAACGGGCGCGATCCGCGTCCGACCCAGACATCATCCACCGAAAGGAAACAACAATGGCCAACGTTGACGAACTGCTCGAGACCTTCGGCAACATGACCCTGCTCGAGCTGTCGGACTTCGTCAAGAAGTTCGAGGAGAAGTTCGAGGTCACCGCTGCTGCTCCGGTCGCCGTCGCCGCCGTCGGTGGCGCCGCTGCCGGTGGTGCCGCCGAGGCCGAGTCCGAGCAGGACGAGTTCGACGTCATCCTCGAGGGTGCCGGCGACAAGAAGATCCAGGTCATCAAGGTGGTCCGCGAGATCGTCTCCGGCCTGGGCCTGAAGGAAGCCAAGGACCTGGTCGAGGGTGCCCCGAAGCCGATCCTGGAGAAGGTCGCCAAGGACGCTGCCGACGCCGCCAAGGAGAAGCTGGAAGCGGCCGGCGCCTCGGTCTCGGTCAAGTAATTTCCGAGCGAAACGCCGTAACGGGCGGTCCCATTTCCTGGGGCCGCCCGTTCGTGTTCTCCGGCCACCTGCCGGGGTCGGCCGAATAACCGGACCGTTCGGGGGTTACTCTTCGGTCAGGTTGGGGTGTGCGACGACATGCCCATGCGATAGAGTGACCGAACCCACTGTGACGTGACACACCGCGAGGTCGAGCCCGCGGTTCGCCGGTGGGGCGGCTCGCTGAGAAATGTGGAGGTTGGCGTGGGCGTCGAGGTCAGGACCGAAGGCATTACCAAGTCCTTTGGTTCCCAGCGGATTTGGCAGGACGTTTCGATCACCCTGCCCGCCGGGGAGGTCAGTGCGCTGCTCGGCCCCTCCGGTACCGGTAAGTCCGTCTTTCTGAAATCGCTGATCGGTCTGCTGCGCCCCGAGCGCGGCTCGATCTACATCGACGGAACCGATATCACCACCTGCTCCAACAAGGAGCTCTACGAGATCCGCAAGCTGTTCGGCGTCCTGTTCCAGGACGGCGCACTGTTCGGCTCCATGCATCTGTTCGACAACGTCGCCTTCCCGTTGCGTGAGCACACGAAGAAGTCGGAGTCGGAGATCAAGAAGATCGTCATGGAGAAGATGGAGATGGTCGGTCTCCTCGGCGCGGAGTACAAGCTCCCCGGCGAAATCTCCGGCGGTATGCGCAAACGTGCCGGCCTGGCCCGCGCGCTGGTGCTCGACCCGCAGATCATCCTGGTCGACGAGCCCGACTCCGGTCTGGACCCGGTCCGCACCACCTACCTGAGCCAGCTGCTCATCGACATCAACGCCCAGATCGACGCCACGATCCTCATCGTGACCCACAACATCAACCTGGCCCGCACCGTGCCCGACAACATCGGCATGCTGTTCCGCCGCCAGTTGGTGATGTTCGGCCCCCGCGAGGTGCTGCTCACCTCCGACGAGCCGGTGGTCAAGCAGTTCCTCAACGGCCGCATGATCGGCCCGATCGGTATGTCGGAGGAAAAGGACGAGGCGCAGATGGCCCGCGAGCAGGCCATGGTCGACGCCGGTCACCACCACGGCGGCGCCGAGGAGATCGAGGGCATCATCCCGCAGATGAAGGCCCAGCCCGGTATGCCGGTGCGCCAGGCGGTGCACCGCCGCAAGCAGCGGGTGCGCGAGATCATGCACACCCTGCCGCACGCCGCGCAGGTCGCCATCCAGCAGTCGCTGGAGGAGAACGATGACACCCAGGTGATGTCCTACGACACCGCCCAGCTCTCGCAGGGTGGCCCGTACGACGCCACCGTGCCGCATCACCAGACTCCGAACAGGTAGACCACACCCCCTCGAATACCGCGCCGGATCACCGGCGCGGTATTCGTCTTTTCGGCGCCTGGTCGCCGATAAACCCCGCGACACGGCGGTTATGCGGGACTGTCGCAAGGTGTAACGCAGGTAACATCGGCCCTCGTGAACCCAACGCTCGCGCGTTTACGGACTCCGGTCGAGTCCGGGTTCGCTCAGGCCGGGAAGATCTTCGCGCTGTTTCTCGATGTGGCGCGCAAGGTATTTCGCCGGCCCTTCCAATGGCGCGAATTCATCGAGCAATCCTGGTTCATCGCCAGCGTGTCGATTCTGCCCAGCGCGTTGGTGGCGATTCCGTTCGGCGCGGTCGTGGCGTTGCAGACCGGCTCACTGATCAAACAGCTCGGCGCCGAATCGTTCACCGGCGCGACCAGCGTGCTCGCGACCGTGCAGCAGGCGGCGCCGGTGGTGACGGCATTGATCATCGCGGGCGCGGCCGGCTCCGCGGTGGCCGCCGACCTGGGCTCGCGCACCATCCGCGAGGAGATCGACGCGCTGGAGGTGCTCGGCGTCGATCCGGTGCAGAAGCTGGTCGTACCCCGGGTGCTCGGCATGATGCTGGTGGCGCTGCTGCTCAACGGGCTGGTGTCGGTGGTCGGCATCGCCGGCGGCTATTTCTTCAATGTCTTGTTGCAGGGCGGCACACCGGGCGCCTATCTCGCGTCGTTCTCGGCGCTGGCCCAGCTGCCCGATCTGTGGATCGGTGAGATCAAAGCCGCCGTTTTCGGGCTGATCGCGGGCGTGATCGCCGCGTACAAGGGGCTGCATCCCAGCGGGGGACCGAAAGGAGTCGGCGACGCGGTGAATCAATCAGTGGTGATCACGTTCCTGGTGCTTTTCTTCGTGAACCTGGTGCTGACCTTGATCTATTTGCAGATTGTTCCCGCAAAGGGCTCCTGACCGGTGGCTGTCCGCTACCGCAATCCAGCCCTCGCGAAAACGGCCCGCCGGGCCGGGGAGGCCGCACGCGCGCCGCTGAACGTCATCGACCGCGCGGGCGAGCAGATGTCGTTCTATTCCCGTGCGATCGCCTGGATTCCGCGCACCGCGGTGCATTACCGCAAGGAGGTCATGCGGCTGCTGGCCGAGGTCACGTTCGGCAGCGGTGCGCTCGCGGTGATCGGCGGAACGATCGGCGTCATCGTGTTCATGTCCGGTTCGGTCGGCGTGGTGGTCGGACTCCAGGGTTTCAAGGCGCTCGATTCGCTCGGAAGTTCGGTGCTCACCGGATTCCTCACCGCCTATATCAACACCAGGGAAATCGCGCCGCTGGTGGCCGCGCTCGCATTGTCGGCGACAGTGGGCTGTGGCTTCACCGCGCAATTGGGCGCCATGCGCATCTCCGAGGAGATCGACGCGCTGGAAGTGATGGCGGTGCCCGGGGTGCCCTTCCTGGTGACGACCAGGGTGATCGCCGGATTTCTCGCGGTGATCCCGCTCTACGTCGTCGGTCTGCTCGGGACCTTTCTGGCCTCGCGGATGATCAGCATTTGGTTCAACGGCCAATCCAGCGGGTCCTATGACCACTATTTCGGGCTGTTCCTGCCACCAGAGGACGTGCTGTATTCGTTCCTCAAAGTGCTGGTATTCGCCTTCGTGATCATCATGGTGCACTGCTATTACGGCTTCCACGCCACCGGAGGGCCCGCCGGTGTCGGGGTGGCGGTGGGGCGGGCCGTGCGAGCGGCGATCGTGCTGGTCAATGTGCTGGACTTCTTTCTGAGCCTGGCGATCTGGGGCACCACGACGACGGTGCGGGTGGCCGGATGAGCAGCCGGGTGCAGTGGTGGCGGTCGACGGCCAAGGTGCGCAATCGGCTGCTCGGCATCGCCTTTTTCGTGGTGGTCGCGTTGTTTCTGTGGACGACGGTGGCCATCTACAACAAGA
Organism: Nocardia sp. JCM 38205; assembly: GCF_058222935.1. NCBI lineage: Bacteria > Bacillati > Actinomycetota > Actinomycetes > Mycobacteriales > Nocardiaceae > Nocardia > Nocardia sp. JCM 38205. Next base: position 926,503 of record NZ_JBYHFL010000002.1, read on the forward strand.
CGTTCGTGAACTCGGTCGATGTCCGGCTGATCACCGACAGCGTCGGCAATGCGCTGACCAAGAACGCCGATGTGAAGGCGCGTGGCGTCACCGTCGGCGAGGTGCGTTCCAGCCGCGCCGAGGGCGGCCAGGTGACCCTCGAGCTCGCGATCGATCCGGCGCGCGCGGAGCAGATTCCGGTGAACTCGACCGCGCGGCTGCTGCCGAAGACGTTGTTCGGCGAACGGTATGTCGATCTGTTGATTCCCGAGGATCCGAGCCCGCAGCATCTGACGTCGGGGGTGACGCTGCATCAGGATGCCGGCGGCAATGCCGTCGAGGTGAGCAAACTGCTCGACGATCTGCTGCCGCTGTTGCAGGCGATCCCGCCGCAGGATCTGGCGGCGACCCTCGGCGCGCTGTCGCAGGCGCTGGCCGGGCAGGGGGAGGAGCTGGGTACGACGCTGGACCGGCTCGACGTCATCCTCACCGACGTCAACGCGGTGCTGCCCGAATTGCGTGCGGGTTTGCGCAGTCTCGCCGAGACCGCGATCACCTACGCCGACGCCGCACCGCAGCTCATCGACGCGCTGGACAAACTGCGCACCACCAACGCGACCATCGTGCAGCGCCGCACCGATATCGACGTCCTGCTGGCCACGCTGACGCCCACCTCCGCAGCGACCGCCGATTTCCTGATCGCCAACCACGACAACGTCATCGATGTCGCCGCGGACGCTCGTCCGGCGCTGGAATTGCTGGCCACCTATTCACCGACCTATGCCTGTGCGCTGGCCAATTTCGCCAAGATGCGTCCGCGGATCGACGAGATCATGGGCATGGGCACCGACCGCCCCGGCTCCCGGGTGACGATCGAGCTGGTCAACACCCGCGGCCGGTATCTGCCCAACCAGGACGAACCGCGCTGGCTCGATACCCGCGGCCCGGCCTGCTTCCCCGAGTTCCCGCTGGGTGTGGATGCGGGGCAGTATCCGGGCGGGCCCAACAACGACGGCTCCTATCAGCCACCGAGCCGCAACCCGGGCGATCAGCAGATTGGTGCCATGCAGCCACCGCAGTTCGGGGTGTTCCCGGCCGGGAACACGCCGACCATCGCGGGCTCGCCCGGCGAGCAGCACGCGCTCGGCGCGATCTACGGTGCCGCACAGGGTGTTTCGCCGGACCAGGTGCCGGGCTGGGTGACCAGGATCGCCGCACCGGCCTTTCGCGGGAGCGAGGTGAGTGTGCGATGAGGGCGCAGCTGCGTGGTCTGGGCGGGCCGCTCACCAAACTCGCGGTCTTCGTGGTGGTGACGCTGTTCGCGACGGTGATGCTCGGGCTGTCGATCGCGAACTACACCGGCGGCGGCACCATGTTCAAGGCCCGCTTCACCGACGTCACCTCGCTCAATCCGGGTGATGAGATCCGCATCGCCGGCGTCCGCGTCGGCAAGGTGACCGGGATTTCGATCGTGGACCGCCGGGTGGCGGAGGTGAAGTTCGAACTCACCGACCGCGAGTGGCTGCCCGCCTCGGTGATGGCCACCATCCGCTTCCGCAATCTGGTCGGGCAGCGCTATATCGAATTGGAGCGCGGTCCCGGTGAGCAGGGCCGCAAGATCAACGAGGGTGCGACGATTCCGCTGGAACGCACCCGGCCCGCACTGAATCTGACCACCCTGTTCGACGGATTCCGGCCGCTGTTTCGGACCTTGCAGCCCGAGGACGTCAACAAGCTGTCCTACGAGATCATCCAGGTCTTCCAAGGTGAGCAGGGCACCGTCGCCGACCTGGTCGCCAGCACCGCGAATCTCACCAACAAGATCGCCGACAAGGACGCGGTGATAGGCGAGCTGGTGCGCGATCTGACCGAGGTGCTCGACACCATCAACGCCCGCGAGGACCAGTTCGATCAGCTCGTGGTCAATACCGCGGCGCTGGTGGACGGGCTGGCCGCGCAACGCGACACGATCGGCCGCGCGGTCACCTCCCTCGGTGACGTCGCCACCGCCACCTCCGAGCTGCTGGTGCCGACCCGGCCGTCGCTGCAGGGCACCATCGCCGGCATCAACCAGCTCACCGGGGTGATCAACGAACGCCGCGACGAGGTGGATCAGGCGCTGGCGACGCTGCCGATCAAGATGGAAAAGCTCGGCCGCGTCGGCAGTTACGGCTCCTGGTTCCAGTTCTATCTGTGCGGCATCGACATCGTTGCCGGCCCGGGCGCCCCGGACGCGCCTCAGCTGAATCTGCCCGCCGGCCTGCCGACGATCAATCAGCCGCTCTACACCAATGCCGCGCCGCGTTGCCATGGGGAAGGGGGCCGCTGATGGACGATCGGGTGCTACTCGGCAAGCGCAGTCCCGCCTTCATCGGCGTGCTCGGGCTGGTGATGGTGCTGCTGGTGACGATGTCGGCGTTCTTCCTCGACCGGCTGCCCATCATCGGTGCGGGCATCTCGTATTCGGCCGAATTCTCCGAGGCGGCCGGGCTCGATCGCGGGGACGAGGTGCGGGTCGCCGGAGTCAAGGTCGGGTCGGTGTCGGGGGTGCGCCTCGACGGCGACCGGGTGGTGGTCGATTTCCGCACCAGGGATACCTGGATCGGTGACGAGACCACGGCGTCCATCCAGATCAAGACCCTGCTCGGGCAGAAGTATCTGGCGCTGGACCCGCAGGGTTCGCGGATGGCCGACCCGAGCGAGCGGATCCCGTTGTCGCGCACCGTCTCCCCGTACGACGTGATCGACGCCTTCAGCGACGCCGCCCGCACCCTCGACGAGATCGACACCACCCAGCTGGCCACCTCCATGCGGGTGCTCTCGGACGCCTTCGCCGCCACGCCGCCGCATATCCGCAGCGCGATCGACGGGGTGACCCGGTTGTCGACCACGGTGGCCAAACGCGATGACGAACTGCGCAAATTGTTCGCCGCGACGAAGAAAACCACCCAGGTGCTGGCTGACCGCAATGCCGAATTCGAGCGTCTGCTGACCTCGGGCGGGCAGCTGTTCGCCGAACTCAATATCCGTCAGCAGGCCATCTCGCAGCTGCTGGCGGGCGCCCAGACCGTGTCCACCGAGCTGAGTGCGCTGGTGGCCGACAACGAGAAACAGATCGGCCCGGCGCTGACCAATTTGCAGGCCGCGATCGACCTGCTCAACGCCAACCAGGCCAATATCAGCAAAACCCTGGAGTTGGCGGCGCCGTTCTACGGGCTGTACGCGAATGTGCTCGGCACCGGGCGCTGGTTCGACGCGGTGATCGTCAACATCACCCCGCCCGGCCTTCCGGAGATCCCCGGCTACCGGCCGCCGGTGCGCACGCTGGGAGGCAACTGATGGCGTTGCGGCGGGGCGGCAAGATCGCGATCGCATTGATCGCGGTCATCGCGCTGGTGCTGGCCGCGGCGCTGTGGTGGGTGTTCGACCGGCTCAACACCACCACGATCACCGCCTATTTCGATCGGTCGGTCGGCATCTACGAGGGCTCGGATGTGCGGATCCTCGGGGTGCCGGTGGGCTCGGTGGAATCGGTCGAACCGCTGGGCGATCAGGTGAAGATCGTGATGAGCGTCGACCGCTCCTACGACATCCCCGCCGACGCCAGAGCCGCCCAGATCACGCCGTCGATCGTCTCGGATCGCTTCATCCAGCTCACGCCTGTCTATCGGGGCGGCCCGAAAATGGAGCGCACCGCGACGATTCCGCGTGAGCGCACCGCCACCCCGGTCGAAGTCGATCGGCTCTACCGCAGCATCACCGAACTGTCCGAAGCGCTCGGCCCGGACGGCGCCAATGCCGACGGCGCGCTGGACCAGCTGGTGCGGACCACTGCGCGCAACCTCACCGGCAACGGCGCCGCGATCGCCGACGGCATCAGCGAACTGTCGGCGGCCGCGCGCACGCTGTCGGATTCGCGCGGCGACATCTTCGACACCGTGAAGAACCTGCAGGCGTTCATCACCATGCTGGCCCGCAACGACCAGCAGGTGCGCCAATTCAACATCCAGCTCGCCGACCTGTCGTCGTTCCTGGCCGGGGAACGGCAGAATCTCGGCAACGCGCTGGAATTGCTGTCCATCGCCCTCGGTGACGTCGCCCGGTTCATCGACGCCAATCGGCAACTGATCCAGGGCAATGCCGATTCGCTCATCACCCTCACCCAGACCCTCGCCGACCGGCGCGACGCACTGGCCGAGGCCCTGCCGGTGCTGCCGGTGGCGTTGAGCAATCTCATCAATATCCACAATGGCGAATCCGGCACGCTGGATATGCGTGCCAATTTCACCGATCTGCAAGACCCGTTCGGCGCCATGTGCCGGATGCTCGACCTGAGCAAGCTCATGCCCGGCGACCCGAAGTTCGAGGCGCTCGGCAAGCAGATGCGACCGCTGCTCGAACGCTGCAAGCACATCACCGACCAGATCACGGCAGCCGTGCAGACGCCGACGCTGATCCTGCCGTTCGGCATCCTCAGCGCGGAGAACCAGCAGCGTGCGCCGGTGCCGGGGACGGTGCCGGGCACGCCGTCGAACCGGCTGCCGCCCTCGCAGGGAGGTCCGAAATGATGCGGCGGACGGCGCTCGCGGCGGCCGCGGTGGTCTCCGGGCTGTTGATGGGTTCGTGCTCGTCGGACGGCATCTACAGCATTCCGCTGCCCGGCGGCGCGGACGTCGGATCAGACCCCATGCACATCGATATCCGGTTCGACGATGTGCTGGATCTGGTGCCGCAATCGGCGGTGAAAGTCGAAGGCGTACCGGTCGGGCGGGTGGAGGACATCAGCCTCGCCGAGGACGGCTGGACCGCGAATGTCTCCACCGTGGTGAACTCTTCGGTCGATCTGCCGGCGAACGCGCTGGCCGAAGTGCGCCAATCGAATCTGCTCGGTGAGAAGTTCATCGAACTGTCCGCACCCGACGGCGATGATGCGGGGCCGAGACTCGGCGACGGCGCGGTGATCCCGTTGACCAACACCAGGCACGCCACCGAGGTGGAGCAGGTGCTCGGCGCGCTGTCGCTGCTGCTCAACGGCGGTGGGGTGGCGCAATTGCAGCCGATCGTCAGCGAGTTGAACAAGGCGATCGGCGGCCGCGAAGACCGGGTGCGGGCGGTGCTGGAGCAGGCGAACACCCTCATCGGCGGACTCGACGAACAGGTCGATGACATCACAAGAGCACTCGACGGACTGGAGACGCTGAGCAACCGGGTCGCCGCGCAGACCCGCCAACTCGATCAGATCCTCGACGAACTGCCCGAAGGCATCCGGATTCTGGAACAACAGCGGCCGCAGCTGATCGCGCTGCTGGCCCAGCTCGATCGGGTGGGGCGGGCCGGGTTCGACGTCATCGATACCGCCAAAGACGATCTCATCCGCGATCTGCGCGCGCTGCGGCCCGCACTACAAGAGCTCGGGCGTGCCGCGCCGGACCTGGTCACCGCGCTGCCGCTCGTGCCGACCTATCCGTTCCCGGATTCGACGCTGGAGGGCACCTTCGGCGGGCAGGTCAATACCTGGCTGTCGGTGGATCAGCAGATCGGCGTCACCCTGAGCAACCTCGGCGTCGGCAAACCCGATCCGGTGTACATCCCGCCGACCGGACCGCCGGTCAACGTCGACCCGTCCAATCCGTACTACGGCGGCAACGGGCCGCGGCCCGGCTGGCCGACGGTGTCGCTGTTCCCGCTGCCGCCGACCATGGCCGTCCTTCCTGTGCCGGGTCAACCGGGCGTACCGGGGTTGCCGCCGCAGCTCGGGCCCCTGCTGGAACCGTTCGGAGGTGGACCGCGATGACGCGCATGGTGCGGATCCAGCTGATCGCGTTCGCCGTCATCGCGGTGCTCGGTGTCGTCTACGTGGGCGCCCGCTATATCCGGCTCGACCACATGCTCGGATTCGGGCAGTACGAGGTGCTGCTACGCGCAGAGCACACCGGCGGCGCCTACGCGGGCGCCGAGGTCACCTATCGCGGAGTTCCGGTGGGCCGGGTCGGTGGCGTTGACCTCACCGACGACGGCGTGCTGATCAAGCTGACGATCGATTCGAGTTCGCCGCCGATCCCGGCGTCGGCGCGGGCGGTGGTGGCCAACCGATCGGCGATCGGCGAGCAGTATGTAGATCTGCAACCGGACACGGTGGGCGAACCGCATCTGCGCGAGGGATCGATCATCGACTCGGTGACCACGCCGGTGCCGGTGGAAGAGTTGATCGGCAGCGTCGACACCCTCGCGAGCACCGTCGACCTGACCGCGCTGAGCACCACCGTCACCGAACTGGGTCGCGCACTCGACGGCAAGGGCGGCGACCTGCGCGGGCTGCTCGAATCGCTGAACACCTTCACCGAGAGCTTCCGGGAGGCGCTGCCGCAGACGGTGCAGCTCATCCGCGACGGCCGCGTCGCGCTCGGCACCCAGGCCGCGCAATCGGATGCGATCCGCGAATTCAGCGCCGGTCTCGACCAGCTCGCAGCCCAATTGCGGACCAGCGATCCGGCGGTGCGCAGGCTGATCGGCACCGGCACCGACGCCGGTCAGCAAATCGGCGCGCTGCTCGACGAGAGCGGCGCCGCCCTGACCACCGACCTGGCCAACCTGCGCGTGCTGCTGCTGGCCATCTCGCCGAAGTTCTACGCGCTCAAACCGCTGCTGCAAATGCTGCCGCAACTGTCCATCGGTGCCTCGGCCACCGCCCCCGGTGACGGCACCAGCCATTTCGGGCTGGTGCTCGAGACCAACAATCCGCCCGCCTGCACCGTCGGCTACGAGGGCACCAAGGCCATCCTCGACCGGATGAAGGCGCAGAACCCGGACTTCGACGACACCCGCGACGAGTTCCCCTTCAATACCGAGGCCCACTGCGCGGTGCCCTTCGGCAATCCGACCGCCGTCCGCGGCGGCGAACGCGCCGACCTCGCCGACCCGCTCATCGTCCAGCCCTGGGACGACAACCCCAAGGTCGACCCCGACAAGCTCAACCTCACCCCCATCGCCGTCCAGATCTCCACCCTGCTGGGAGTGACCCCGAAACGCTGAACCGAACGACACGAGGTGCGCAGTGAATCTCGACCCACCCGACCCCGAGAACACCCGGGCGCCGTCCCGCGATCCCGACTCCGCCGACAACCCACCCTCCCGTCCTGCCGACGGCGCCGCGCCGGACCTCGGCGGCCGCAAGACCAGCGGCCGGTCCGAATCTGCGCAGGAGATGGACCGTGGATCACCTTCCGCCGATGCTGCCGGTAGTGAGCCCGGCGCCGGATCCGAGTCTGCGGTGCGTGGTCCTGGCGAAGTGCCGGCTGCCGAGGCTGGAGTGCGGGGCGGTCGGCCGCGCCGCAGGACCCGATCGGCGGCCGCCGGGTCCGTCGAGGCGGCTGCTGATCCGGGCGATGCGACGGCTGGTTCGGGCGAGGTGACTGCGGTCCGGGGCGAGGTGGCTGCTGATTCGGGCGAGGCGGCTGCGGTTCGGGGCGAAGCGGCTGCCGATTCGGACGTGACAGTGGACGGTCCGGTCGCCGGTGTGACCCGCAAGCGCGGTGCGGGCGGTGAGAGCCCCGGTCCGCCGCGGTTCGTGACGGTGGCGGCGGTGGCGGCGCTGGTGCTCGCATCGGTTGCGGCGGCCTGGTTCGGGGCCGGGTGGGTGCGGGCGGCGTACTTCACCGATGGCCCGCGGGCGGCGGCGCGCGATGCGGCGCTGGACGCCGCCCAGCAGGCCGCGATCAATATGACCTCGATGAACATCGATGACGTGGCGGGGTCGCTGGCGATCGCGCGCTCGTCGATGACGGGGCCGATCCTGGCCTCGGCCACCGAACATCAGCAGCAGGCCGAGGCAATGGCGACGCAGGCAGGGGTGCGGATGGAGTCGAGTGTGCTCGGCGCCGCCGTGACCTCGTTGAACTCCGAGCTCGACCGGGCGTCGGCGCTGGTGGTGCTCCGGGTCACCGAGGCCAGGCCGGGCGAACAGCCGTCCGGGTATCGGTACACCTGGAGCCTCGATATGGCGAAGGACGGCGATATCTGGAAGGCCGAGCAGGTGTCCTCGCTCGGGCAGCCGGTGCCATTGAACGATGCGGGGACCAGCCCCGCCGATCCGGCGGCACCCGGGGCCGCCCCGCCCGGCGAACCGGCGCACGGACCCGACCCGAGTGGGGGCGAGGGCGCCGCTCCGGACGAGTCTCGCGACGCGCCTGCCCGGAGTGGGCCGGGCGCGGGCGCCGCACCGGGCGAGTCTCGCGATGTACCTGGCCCGAGTGGGCAGGGTGAGGGCACCGCTCCGGATGAGTCTCGCGATGCGCCCGCCCCGGGCGGTGCACCCCCGGCAGGTGAGATCCCGTGAGGCTCCGCACCGGGCATCTACGCAACCGCCTCGGCGGACGGACCCGCCCCGCGCCACGGCGGCCCGCCCAGGGCGCGGTCATGCCCACGGCTCCCGGCGGGGAGCCTGCGACCAGCATGTTCATGGCGCAGGGCCGCACCTCGCCGCGCCTCACCGCACGAACCGAGCTGCCGACCGGTGCCAGGAGGAACAGCGATGGCTGAACGCCGACCCGTCAACAAGATCTCCTCGCGCCGCCCGGTCGAACGCACGCCGCGTCCGGTCCGCCGCACCGGCACGCCGTCGACGGGATCGCGTGGTATCGCCGCCTCCGGCGCCCGAGCGGCCGGTCCGCGCGCCGGCTCCCGCGGTGCGGACAGTCGTGGGCCTGCCGCGATGACCGGCGCGAACACCTCCCGCGCGCCCCGCACCAAGACCACCCGCGCGGCCCGGTTGTCGCGCCCGGTGGCGAGCGGACGGGACCGGCGCCGTTTCCTGCCGCGCCGACGACCGCAGGCCGGCCGCGCCCGTTCCTGGACCCTCCCGCTGGCCTGCGGCCTCGCCGCGCTCGCGCTGGCCGCGTTCGCCGTCGTCGCCGCGCTGCGGCCGGGCGTTCCCGACGACAACGCCGCGTTCGTCGACAATGCCGCCACCGAGGAGGTGCGCGCGGCCGCCGAGCACGCACTGCGCACCGTGTACGGGTATCAGCTGAAGGACATCGACGGCTATCAGGCAGCCGTCTCCCAGGTGCTCACCGGCAAGATGCGCGCCGAGCTCGACAGCTACGCCGCCACCACCATCTCGGCCATCAAACAGGCCGGGACCAGCACCGAAGCGCATGTCGAGCCGGTCGGTGTGACCAAACTGACCGGCGATCGCGCCGAGGTTCTGGTCAACCTCGTGGTGAGCGCCGAGAAGGACGGTATCGCGCAGCAGAGCGTGGCCGGGCCGGTGGTGCTGCAGATGCGCAAGGTGGACGGCCGATGGCTGGCCGAGGACATCGTCGACCGTTGACCAGCGCCTGATCAGGACGGCCGGGAAGCCGGGATAAGCGCAGCGGGGCAGTCGATCTCGCCGACTGTCCACCCGGTGCTGCCACTTGACGAGTCTCGCCGGACCCGTCACGCTATTCACAGCAGCGGCAGCTGTCACCGTGGCGGTAATCCGTCACAGTCGACACTCGGCTCACCGTGGTTCTCGACGCAGCCAGCGGAATCGGACCCGGCCGGAGCAGGGTGGCCGGACACGGCGCGTCGGCCTGGCGAAAATTCGCATGGCTGGTACTTTGACACCTCCGTGTCAGTAGGTGTAAGTTTGGACGTTGCGCTGGCTGCCTCCTGTCCATACCTCGATTTGCACACGTAAGTTCCACCTTCCGGTGTTACTTCCGTTGGTGCCTGTTCGAGTTTCGTTCGGGTTGTAACCAGCGGAATTCGTAGCAGACAAGCGACGGTCGCGGACCACCACGCGACGCGCGTGAGGTGCTGGAAGGACGCATCTTGGCAGTCTCCACCCAGACAAGCGCCAATTCGAAGCTGGGAGTTGCGGGGTCTATCCCCGGGGCCCCGTTGCGGGTGTCTTTCGCGAAGCTCAGGGAGCCGCTTGCGGTGCCCGGGCTTCTCGATCTACAAACGGAATCTTTCGCCTGGCTGATCGGGTCGCCCGAATGGCGTGAGCGGGCAGCCGCCCGCGGCGACGTCGGCCTGGTCGGTGGGCTCGAGGAGGTGCTCGAGGAGCTCTCGCCCATCGAGGATTTCTCCGGGTCGATGTCTCTGTCCTTCTCCGATCCGCGCTTCGAAGAGGTCAAGGCCTCCATCGATGAGTGCAAAGACAAGGACATGACCTACGCGGCTCCGCTGTTCGTCACCGCGGAGTTCATCAACAACAACACCGGTGAGATCAAGAGCCAGACGGTCTTCATGGGTGATTTCCCGATGATGACCGACAAGGGCACCTTCATCATCAACGGCACCGAGCGTGTCGTCGTCTCGCAGCTGGTGCGCTCGCCCGGTGTCTACTTCGACCACACCGTCGACAAGAGCACCGAGAAGGATCTGCACAGCGTGCGGGTCATCCCGAGCCGTGGCGCCTGGCTGGAGTTCGACGTCGACAAGCGCGACACCGTCGGTGTCCGCATCGACCGCAAGCGTCGCCAGCCGGTCACCGTGCTGCTCAAGGCGCTCGGTCTGACCACCGAGGAGATCGTCGAGCGTTTCGGCTTCTCCGAGATCATGATGTCCACCCTCGAGAAGGACAACACCGCCGGTCAGGACGAGGCGCTGCTGGACATCTACCGCAAGCTGCGTCCGGGCGAGCCGCCAACCAAGGAGTCCGCGCAGACCCTGCTGGAGAACCTGTTCTTCAAGGAGAAGCGCTACGACCTGGCCCGCGTCGGTCGCTACAAGATCAACAAGAAGCTGGGCGTCCACCTGGGCGAGCCGGTCACCAGCTCGGTGCTGACGAAGGAAGACATCGTCAACATCATCGAGTACCTGGTGCGCCTGCACGCCGGTGACCGCGCGATGACCGCGCCCGGCGGCGCCGAGGTGCCGGTCGAGGTCGACGACATCGACCACTTCGGCAACCGCCGTATCCGCACCGTTGGCGAGCTGATCCAGAACCAGATCCGGGTCGGCCTGTCCCGCATGGAGCGCGTGGTCCGCGAGCGGATGACCACCCAGGACGTCGAGGCCATCACGCCGCAGACCCTGATCAACATCCGCCCGGTCGTCGCCGCGATCAAGGAGTTCTTCGGAACCTCCCAGCTGTCGCAGTTCATGGACCAGAACAACCCGCTGTCGGGTCTGACCCACAAGCGCCGCCTGAACGCGCTGGGCCCCGGTGGTCTGTCCCGTGAGCGCGCGGGTCTGGAAGTCCGTGACGTGCACCCCTCGCACTACGGCCGCATGTGCCCGATCGAGACCCCGGAAGGCCCGAACATCGGCCTGATCGGTTCGCTGTCGGTGTACGCGCGGGTCAACCCGTTCGGCTTCATCGAGACGCCGTACCGCAAGGTCGTCGACGGCCGGGTCACCGACGAGGTCAAGTACCTCACCGCCGACGAGGAGGACCGCGAGGTCCGCGCCCAGGCGAACTCGCCGATCGACGCCGACGGCAACTTCCTCGAAGACCGGGTCCTCGCCCGCAAGGGCAACGAGGAGATGGAGTACGTCTCCCCGACCGAGGTCACCTACATGGACGTCTCGCCGCGCCAGATGGTGTCGGTGGCGACCGCCATGATCCCGTTCCTCGAGCACGACGACGCCAACCGTGCCCTCATGGGTGCGAACATGCAGCGTCAGGCCGTGCCGCTGATCCGTTCCGAGGCCCCCGTGGTGGGTACCGGTATGGAGCTGCGCGCCGCGGTCGACGCCGGCGACGTGGTGGTGAACGAGAAGGCCGGTGTGGTCGAGGAGGTCTCCGCCGACTACGTCACCGTGATGGCCGACGACGGCACCCGCAAGTCCTACCGGATGCGCAAGTTCGCCCGCTCCAACCAGGGCACCTGCGCCAACCAGCGTCCGATCGTGGACGAGGGCCAGCGGGTCGAGACCGGCCAGGTCCTCGCCGACGGTCCCTGCACCGAGAACGGTGAGATGGCGCTGGGCAAGAACCTGCTCGTGGCGATCATGCCCTGGGAGGGCCACAACTACGAGGACGCGATCATCCTGTCGCAGCGCCTCGTGGAGGACGACGTCCTCACCTCCATCCACATCGAAGAGCACGAGATCGACGCCCGCGACACCAAGCTGGGCGCCGAGGAGATCACCCGGGACATCCCGAACGTCTCCGACGAGGTGCTGGCCGATCTGGACGAGCGCGGCATCGTGCGCATCGGTGCCGAGGTCCGCGACGGCGACATCCTGGTCGGCAAGGTCACCCCGAAGGGTGAGACCGAGCTGACCCCGGAGGAGCGGCTGCTGCGCGCCATCTTCGGTGAGAAGGCCCGCGAGGTCCGCGACACCTCGCTGAAGGTGCCGCACGGTGAGTCCGGCAAGGTCATCGGCATCCGCGTCTTCTCGCGCGATGACGACGACGATCTGCCTCCCGGCGTGAACGAGCTGGTCCGGGTGTACGTGGCGCAGAAGCGCAAGATCCAGGACGGCGACAAGCTGGCCGGCCGCCACGGCAACAAGGGCGTCATCGGCAAGATCCTCCCCACCGAGGACATGCCGTTCCTGCCCGACGGCACCCCGGTCGACATCATCCTGAACACCCACGGTGTGCCGCGTCGTATGAACATCGGCCAGATCTTGGAGACCCACCTCGGGTGGATCGGCAAGGCGGGCTGGAATGTCGACGTGGCAGGCGACGGCACCCGTCCGGATTGGGCGAAGGCCCTGCCGGAGGAGATGCTGGCCGCGCCGGCCGACTCGAACATCGCCACCCCGGTGTTCGACGGTGCCCGCGAGGAGGAGCTCACCGGTCTGCTCGCCTCGACCCTGCCCAACCGTGACGGTGACCGCATGGTCGACGAGAACGGCAAGGCGACCCTGTTCGACGGCCGCTCCGGCGAGCCGTTCCCGTACCCGGTCGCGGTCGGCTACATGTACATCCTGAAGCTGCACCACCTGGTCGACGACAAGATCCACGCCCGTTCGACCGGCCCGTACTCGATGATCACCCAGCAGCCGCTCGGTGGTAAGGCGCAGTTCGGTGGTCAGCGCTTCGGTGAGATGGAGTGCTGGGCCATGCAGGCCTACGGCGCCGCCTACACCCTGCAGGAGCTGCTGACCATCAAGTCCGACGACGTGGTGGGCCGCGTGAAGGTCTACGAGGCGATCGTCAAGGGCGAGAACATTCCGGAGCCGGGCATTCCGGAATCGTTCAAGGTGCTGCTCAAGGAACTCCAGTCGCTGTGCCTCAACGTCGAGGTGCTGTCTTCCGACGGCGCCGCGATCGAGATGCGCGACGGCGACGACGAGGATCTGGAGCGGGCGGCGGCCAACCTGGGCATCAACCTGTCCAGGAACGAAGCGGCCACCGTCGACGATTTGGCGAACTAGGCGGTCGGCCGGATGCCCTCCTCGGGCATCCGGCCCTCCGCGCTCGACTCACTAGTGAACTTTTGCTCGAATTCGACCCGCACAGGGGAAAGGAAGTTACGTGCTAGACGTCAACTTCTTCGATGAACTCCGGATCGGCCTTGCCACCGCCGAAGACATCCGCCGGTGGTCCTACGGTGAGGTGAAGAAGCCGGAGACCATCAACTACCGCACGCTCAAGCCGGAGAAGGATGGCTTGTTCTGCGAGAAGATCTTCGGTCCCACCCGGGACTGGGAGTGCTACTGCGGTAAGTACAAGCGTGTCCGCTTCAAGGGCATCATCTGTGAGCGCTGTGGCGTCGAGGTCACCCGCGCCAAGGTGCGTCGTGAGCGGATGGGCCACATCGAGCTGGCCGCCCCGGTCACTCACATCTGGTACTTCAAGGGTGTGCCCTCGCGGCTCGGTTACCTGCTGGACCTGGCGCCGAAGGATCTGGAAAAGATCATCTACTTCGCCGCCTACGTCATCACCAGCGTCGACGAGGAGCTGCGGCACAACGAGCTGTCGACCCTCGAGGCCGAGATGGAGGTCGAGAAGAAGGCCGTCGCCGATCAGCGCGACGCCGATCTCGAGGCCCGCGCGCAGAAGCTCGAGGCCGATATCGCCGAGCTCGAGGCCGAGGGCGCCAAGTCCGACGTCCGCCGCAAGGTCAAGGACGGCGGCGAGCGGGAAATGAAGCAGATCCGCGACCGTGCCCAGCGTGAGCTGGACCGGCTCGACGAGATCTGGACCACCTTCACCAAGCTGGCCCCCAAGCAGCTGATCGTGGACGAGGTGCTCTACCGCGAGCTCACCGACCGCTACGGCGAGTACTTCACCGGCGCGATGGGCGCGGAGTCCATCCAGAAGCTGATGGAGAACTTCGACATCGAGGCCGAGGCCGAATCGCTGCGCGAGACCATCCGCAGCGGTAAGGGCCAGAAGAAGCTGCGTGCGCTCAAGCGGCTCAAGGTCGTCGCCGCGTTCCAGTCCAACGGCAACTCGCCCATGGGCATGGTGCTCGACGCCGTTCCGGTGATCCCGCCGGAGCTGCGTCCGATGGTTCAGCTCGACGGTGGCCGCTTCGCCACCTCCGACCTGAACGACCTGTACCGCCGCGTGATCAACCGCAACAACCGCCTCAAGCGACTGATCGACCTCGGTGCGCCCGAGATCATCGTCAACAACGAGAAGCGGATGCTGCAGGAGTCGGTGGACGCGCTGTTCGACAACGGCCGCCGCGGCCGCCCGGTCACCGGTCCCGGTAACCGCCCGCTGAAGTCGCTGAGCGATCTGCTCAAGGGCAAGCAGGGTCGTTTCCGGCAGAACCTGCTCGGTAAGCGTGTCGACTACTCGGGCCGTTCGGTCATCGTCGTCGGCCCGCAGCTCAAGCTGCATCAGTGCGGTCTGCCGAAGCTGATGGCGCTCGAGCTGTTCAAGCCGTTCGTGATGAAGCGTCTGGTCGATCTGAACCACGCGCAGAACATCAAGTCCGCCAAGCGGATGGTCGAGCGGCAGCGTCCGCAGGTGTGGGATGTCCTCGAAGAGGTCATCGCCGAGCACCCGGTGCTGCTCAACCGTGCGCCCACCCTGCACCGTCTCGGTATCCAGGCCTTCGAGCCGCAGCTGGTGGAAGGTAAGGCCATCCAGCTGCACCCGCTGGTCTGTGAGGCGTTCAACGCCGACTTCGACGGTGACCAGATGGCCGTGCACCTGCCGCTGTCGGCGGAGGCGCAGGCCGAGGCGCGCATCCTGATGCTGTCGTCGAACAACATCCTGTCGCCGGCCTCGGGTCGTCCGCTGGCCATGCCGCGTCTGGACATGGTGACCGGTCTGTACTACCTGACCCGCCTGCAGGAAGGCGCCAAGGGCGAGTACCGGCCCGCCACCAAGGATGCTCCGGAGCAGGGCGTGTACTCCTCGCCCGCCGAGGCGCAGATGGCCGTCGACCGCGGTGAGCTCACCGTGCGTTCGCTGATCAAGGTGCGGCTGACCGACCAGCGTCCGCCCAAGGACGTCGAGGCCGAGCTGTTCCCCGACGGCTGGCGGCGCGGCGATGCGTGGACCACCAAGACCACGCTGGGCCGGGTGCTGTTCAACGAGCTGCTGCCCGCGGACTACGCGTTCATCAACGAGCAGATGCCGAAGAAGCGGCAGGCGACGATCATCAACGATCTCGCCGAGCGCTACCCGATGATCGTGGTGGCGCAGACCGTCGACAAGCTCAAGGACGCCGGCTTCTACTGGGCCACGCGTTCGGGTGTCACCGTCTCCATGTCGGACGTTCTGGTTCCGCCGGAGAAGGCCGAGATCATGGAGCGCTACGAGGCGCAGTCGGATCAGATCGAGAAGAAGTACCAGCGTGGTGCGCTCGATCACCAGGAGCGCAACAACGCCCTGGTCAAGATCTGGCAGGAGGCCACCGAAGAGGTCGGTAAGGCGCTGCGCGCGCACTACCCGGCCGACAACCCGATCATCACGATCGTCGATTCGGGTGCAACGGGTAACTTCACCCAGACTCGTACCCTCGCCGGTATGAAGGGTCTGGTGACGAACCCGAAGGGTGAGTTCATCCCGCGGCCGATCAAGTCCTCCTTCCGTGAGGGCCTGACCGTTCTCGAGTACTTCATCAACACCCACGGTGCCCGTAAGGGTCTGGCCGACACCGCGCTGCGTACCGCCGACTCGGGTTACCTGACCCGTCGTCTGGTGGACGTCTCGCAGGACGTCATCGTGCGCGAGCACGACTGTGGCACCGAGCGCGGCATCGTGGTGCCGATCGCGGAGAAGCAGCCGGACGGCACGCTGATCCGCGATGCGCACGTCGAAACCTCCACCTACGCCCGTACGTTGGCGCAGGATGCGATCGACGCCGACGGCAACGTCATCATCACGAAGGGTCACGACCTGGGCGACCCGGCCATCGAGGCGCTGCTCGAGGCCGGCATCACCGAGGTGAAGGTCCGCTCCGTGCTGACCTGCACCACCGGCACCGGCGTGTGCGCGACCTGCTACGGCCGCTCCATGGCGACCGGCAAGCTGGTCGACATCGGTGAGGCCGTCGGTATCGTCGCCGCGCAGTCCATCGGTGAGCCCGGTACCCAGCTGACCATGCGTACCTTCCACCAGGGTGGTGTCGCCGGTGACGACATCACCGGTGGTCTGCCGCGTGTTCAGGAGCTGTTCGAGGCGCGCGTGCCGAAGGGCAAGGCGCCCATCGCCGAGGTCTCGGGTCGCGTGCGGCTCGAGGACGACGACCGCTTCTACAAGATCACCATCATCCCGGACGACGGTGGCGAAGAGGTTGTCTACGACAAGCTCTCGAAGCGTCAGCGGCTGCGGGTGTTCAAGCACGACGACGGCACCGAGCGTCTGCTCTCCGACGGTGACCACGTCGAGGTCGGCCAGCAGCTGCTGGAAGGCGCGGCGGATCCGCACGAGGTGCTGCGCGTGATGGGCCCCCGTCAGGTGCAGATCCACCTGGTTCACGAGGTCCAGGAGGTCTACCGCTCGCAGGGTGTGTCGATCCACGACAAGCACATCGAGGTCATCGTGCGCCAGATGCTGCGTCGGGTGACGATCATCGATTCCGGTGCCACCGAGTTCCTGCCCGGTTCGCTCACCGAGCGCGCCGAGTTCGAGGCGGCCAACCGTCGCGTCGTGTCCGAGGGTGGCGAGCCCGCGGCCGGTCGCCCGGTGCTGATGGGTATCACCAAGGCGTCGCTGGCCACCGATTCGTGGCTGTCGGCGGCGTCGTTCCAGGAGACCACCCGAGTTCTGACGGATGCGGCCATCAACTGCCGCTCCGACAAGCTCATCGGTCTCAAGGAGAACGTGATCATCGGTAAGCTGATCCCCGCCGGTACCGGTATCAACCGTTACCGCAACATCCAGGTTCAGCCCACCGAAGAGGCCCGTGCCGCGGCGTACGCGGTGCCGTCCTACGACGACACCTACTACAGCCCCGAGGGCTTCGGCACCACCACCGGTGCCGCGGTCCCGCTGGACGATTACGGTTTCAGCGACTACCGGTAACCGGTAGGTAGGCGACAACTTTTCGGCCCCCGCACCAGCACGGTGCGGGGGCCGAACTGTTCGTGCCGAGTGCTCCCGGGGGGGCGATACGGTGGCGACCGGTCGGGCAGTCATGGCCGGGCAGGCTGTTCCGGATCGGAAATGCCTAGCCGATCGCGTCGATCAGCAACCTCGCCGCCACCATCGCGCCATCGGTGCGGATCGTCGCGGCCACCGCGCTCGCGCGCTCGCGAGTGGCAGGCATCAGTGCCGTGCCGAGGGCGCGGGCCAGCGAGGCGGGATCGGGATCGGTGTCGTCGCAGGCCGCGCCGATCCCGAGGGCGGCAACCCGCTCCGCCCAATACGGTTGGTCCATCATCTGGGGTACGACCACCTGGGGCACGCCGGCGCGGGCGGCGGCCGTCGTCGTACCGGCGCCACCGTGGTGCACGACGGCGGCGACGCGAGGGAAGAGAGCCTGATGGTTGATCTCGCCGATGGTGATGCAGTCGGGCAGGTCGTCACTCGATGCCAGCTCCGCCCAGCCGCGTGACAGAACGGCACGGCAGTTGTGCGCACGGACTGCTGCGATCGCAGTGCGGGCGAGGTTGTTTCGCAGGCGCATGCTGCCGAAGCCGATGTACACCGGTGGTGTACCCGCGTCCAGGAAGGCCTCCACATCGGCGGGGAGGGGGCGGTGGTCCGGCACGAACCAGGCACCGGTCTGGACGACGGTGCGATCAGGCGATTGCGGCCAGGGCGCCAAGCCCGGATCCGCCGCCAGCCATGGACGGTCGGTGATGACGTGCTCACGTACATCGTCCACCGCCGGTAGCCCGAGCGCGGCCCGATGGGCCGCCAGCGCCTTGCCGTACTGTGCGTTCCAGCCGAGAGCGTCGACCTCCCATTGCCATTGGTTGCCGATCGCCGCCGGCGCGGGCCGATCGCCGGGCATTCGTGGCATCGGCGGATGATGCGGCGACGGCAAACTCGTCGGTTGATAACTCGCGTACTGGTAGTGGATTCCCAGTTTCTCGGCGGCCGACCTGGCGGCGATCACGCTGATGCCTGTCGCTATCACCGCATCGCAGTCGACGGCCGCCTCGGGCACCGTGCCGAATTGCGCCGCGGGCCACTGCTCGGCGTAGCCCAGCAGTTCTGCAACGGTCGCTCGCACGCCTTGTGAACCGGGCACCGGCGGCCCCACCGGCACCAACGGCACATCCAGTTCGGCGCAGCGGGTGTCGAAATTCGGCGGCGCACACAGGCACACCTCCGCGCCGAGTGCCCGCAACCCGAGCGCGAGCCCGAGGGCGGGTTCGATATCTCCGCGTGTTCCGCTCGCCGACAACAACACCCGCACGCAGCCACTCCCTAGTCGCCTGTTTCGCGGAACCCTAATCCGGGCGGGAGCGCTCCCGCGATGGCGTTGTCCCCACACATGATGGTGGCGGCACCCCGCCGGCGGCGGGGTGGGGAACAGGCAATGCCGTGCTCGTAGGTTTCGGCCCGCGAACTCAGGGGGCGCGGTTCAGGTAGGCGACCGCGGCATCGATGGCGGGCTGGCCGCCCGAGTGGGCGAGCCCGGCGAACGCGCCGATGGCCGCACCGATCACGGTGCCGACGGGGACGGTGATGAAATCGAGGACGAACAAGCCGAGCGGCAGGCCCAGGACGAAGCCGATGGCCCCGCCGATGATCGCGCCGGTGATGATGGCCGGTTTGTGGCGTTCGACCTCGGCGAAGAAACGTTCCTCGGCGTTGATGTCGCGCAGCGGCGTCGGCGCGGTTTCCGAGGTGGCCGGTGCGAGGGTGAGGCTGGTGCCGTCGTTCTCGATCAGCGGAGTCAGCTCGACCTGCTTGTCGCCGAGGTGGACGGCCATGGGGAAGGCGGCGACGACGTGTCCGGTGCGGTCGGTGAGGGCGACGACGCGACTGTCTTCGACGAGTTCGAAACGTCCACCTTCGATCGTGGTCACGGCAGTGCGCCGGTCCTCGTCGGCGGTGACGCGGTAGTCGATCTGCTGGACCGTTCCGGACAGATCGAGAGCTGCCCGGTCGGGCCCGGGGGTGGCCGGTGCCAGACCGGCGGTGATGCCGGTGGCCGCCAGCGTGAGCAGTGCCGTCGCGGTGATCCTGGTGAGCCTCATCGTGTCCTAGGGTGCTGGCGCCATCGGCGAAATGTCCGGTTCGAGTTGCGAAGACCATACCGGGACCGCGCGGTGAACAGGAACCGAACGCGACGCTGCGGCCCGCTTTCGTGGCGCCGCACAAACCGGGCCCGCATCGGGACTTCGCGCTCGGGTATTGACACCGGCGGAATCGATCAGCAACACTGAACTAGATGGTTCAGTATGACTTCCTAGACGCCTCCTTCGGAGCGCTCGCGGACCCCACCCGACGGGGCATCCTCGAGCACCTCGGACGTGGCCCCGCCACCGTCAGCGAGCTGGCGGAGCGCTTCGCGATGACCCTCACCGGCATCAAGAAGCACATCCACCTGCTCGAACAGGCGGGGATGGTGGTCACGGAGAAGCGCGGCCGGGTGCGGTACTGCCGGCTCGGCGAGAACGTCTTCGACCGTGAGGTGGCCTGGATGCAGGGCTATCGGCGGATGGTGGAGGCCCGGATGGACCGTCTCGGTGAATTCCTCGAAACAACCGGAATCGAAACTACGGAAACGGAGCACAACCGATGAACACGACCACGAACGACGCCGTCATCTCCACGACCTCGGACACCGAGATCCATGTCGAGCGGGTGTTCAACGCCCCGGTGGATCGCGTCTGGGACGCCTACAGCCGGATCGAGCAGCTGTCGCGCTGGTGGGGTCGCGGCAATCAGCTCGATGTCGAACGCTGGGAGTTCCGCAAGGGCGGGCACTGGCGCTTCGTCGAACACGCCGATGGTGAATCGCACGGCTTCGAGGGGCGTTTCCGGGAGATCACCCCGAAGGAGAGCATCGTGCAGTCCTTCGAATGGGACGGCATGCCCGCGCACGTCGCCATCGACGCCACGACGTTCGTCGATCTCGGCGACGGCCGCACCAAGGTGGTCACCGACAGCCAGTTCCACACCAAGGCCGAGCGGGACGGCATGCTCCAGTCGGGCATGGAGTCCGGACTCAACGACAGCTACCGTGCCCTCGATGCCCTGCTGGCCGAATCGGCCTGAACACCAGCAGTACCGGCGACCCGGCCCGCGACGGCGGTGCCGGGTCGTCTGCTGTCAATGGCCGCCGAAGCGCCGCTTGCGTGGTCGGAGCCGGAGGCCGGGCAGCGGCGGAGCCGGAATCCGTTGCTGCGGTGGATGTCCCGCGATATCGCCGAACCGCTCGACGTTGTGGTTCTCCCAATCCTCGCGGGCCGCGATGATCTCGTCGTGGCTGCGGCCGACGAAGTTCCACCACATCACCAGATCTTCGCCGAAAGGTTCGCCGCCGATCAGCGCGAAATGTGCGCCCCCGTTGCTGGTCAAGGTGAGTTCTTCGCGCTCGGTACCCAGGTACAGCAGTGGGCCGGGGCCGATTTCGGTGCCCGCGACGGTCAACTCGCCCTCGAGCACCAGCACGGCGTACTCGAAACTCGGCTCGACCGGCAGCGTGACCCGTGCCCCCGCATCGAGGCGGGCATCGGCACCGACCAGCGGTGTGTAGATGATCGCGGGCGACGTAATTCCGGCCAGTGTGCCGAGCAGGACCGTCGCGCGCAGGCCCGCGACCTCGTAGACCGGCAGTTCACGGTGCTGTTCGAAATGCGGTTCGATCCCGGCGGCCGCGCTGGGCAGCGCGATCCACAATTGCAGGCCGTGTCCGGCGGGCGCGCCCGCGACGCCGTACTCCGAATGCGCGATGCCGCGGCCGGAGGTCATCAGATTCAGCTGTCCCGGCTCGATCCGCACATCCGAGCCGACCGAATCCCGATGGCGGATCTCGCCTTCGAACGGCCACGTCACCGTCTGCAACCCGATATGCGGATGCGGATCGATATCCGGCGGCGCCCCGGTCTTGGTGACGGTGGGCGAGCCGAAATGATCCAGGAAGCACCAGGCGCCGACGGTGGGCAGATCACGCTGCGGCAGCACCCGCTCGACGAACACCCCGCGCACACCACCGAGCGGCACCTCACGCGCGGGATACTCCTCGACCACCGGACCCGGCCCGGGCGAGGGCTCGCACAGCGCCTCGTCCGGATGCGGGTCCAGGTCGCTCATCGGCTGATGCCCTTGCCGATCACGTGCGCGTCGTACTCGGAATGTTTATCGAGGTAGGCCTTGATGAACGGGCACACCGGGCGGATCACGCGTCCGCGCACGATCACGTCCTCGACCGCCTCATGCGCGAGCACCGTGCCGAGGCCCTTGCCGCCGAACGCCTCATCGATCTCGGTGTGGATGAACACGATCTGATCGCCGCGTTCCTCGTACTCGGTGAAGCCTGCGAGTTCGCCGCCGTACCAGATCTCGTAGCGGTTCTTGTCCTTGTTGTGGACGACCTCGGTCGCCACCGTCGAATCGGTCATGCTCCGTATCTCCTCTCGCGCACCGGGTGTTTGCTCAGGATCGACACGCGGTTGAACGCGCTGATCGTGGTTGCGGCCCAGATGATGACCGCGAGCTGGTCTTCCGAGAATTGCCGACGAGCGCCAGCGTACTCACGATCGATGCTCGACTCATCGGCAAGCGTCGCCGTGGCTTCGGCCAGTCCGAGGGCCGCGCGTTCGGCGGGGCCGAAGAAGTCGCCGCGCCGCCAGGACGGCAGCATGGCCAGTTCCTGCGCGGTCGCGCCGGCGGAGAGCGCGGCCCGATGATGCAGATCCAGGCAGCTCGCACAGCCGTTGATCTGGGATATCCGCACGTTCACCAGTTCGAGCAGGCGGCGGTCGAGTCCGGCGTCGGCGCCCGCGGCGCGCACTGTTGTCGCGAGCTGGACCAGCGCGCGGTACGCGCTGGGCGTCTGCCGGTCGATCCACACGCGTTCCGGGGCGGCGTCGGGCTCCATGGTCGGATGCTAGCCTTCGCCGCCGCGGCGCGCGCGTGGACCCGAGGACAAACGGACCACGGTCCGAGCGGAGACGGCTACTCGCGACCGGCGGAGGTGAACGACATGTCCGCGTACCTGTCACCGGCCACCTGGCCGGCGATCGGTTCCAGGGCCGCCAGCTCGTCGGCGGACAACACCAGCCCGGCGGCCGCGACGTTCTCTTCCAGCCGGGAGCGCTTGCGGGTGCCCGGAATCGGTACCACCGCGAGCCCGTGGGCTCGGGCCCTGGAATGCACCCAGGCCAGCGCCACCTGGGCGGCGCTCACCCCGCGAGCCTCGGCGATGGCACGCACCGGTGCCAGCAGTGCCGCGTTGCGCGCGGCGTTGTCGCCGGTGAAGCGGGGCATCCTGGTGCGGAAATCGCCGGCGCCGAGTTCGTTCGCGGTGCTGAACGATCCGGTCAGGAAACCGCGGCCGAGCGGGGAGTACGGCACGAACGCGACCCCGAGTTCGGCGGCGGCGGGAACGGCGGTCTTCTCCACGTCACGGGAGAACAGCGACCACTCCGATTGCACGGCGGCGATCGGATGCACCGCGGTGGCGGCCTTCAATTCCGCCCCGGTGACCTCCGAGAGCCCCAGCGCCCGCACCTTGCCCGCCCGGACCAATTCGGCCATGGCGCCCACCGTGTCGTCGATCGGGACCTCGGGATCGCGCCGGTGCATGTAGTACAGGTCGATCACCTCGATGCCGAGCCGGCGCAGGCTGGCATCGACCGAGGCGCGAATGTATTCGGGGGAGTTGTCGAAACCTCGGTAGGCGGGGTCGTCGGCCTTGCGGACAATGCCGAATTTGGTGGCGAGCACCACCTGCTCGCGGTTGGCCCGGAGGAAATCGCTCAGGAACTCCTCGTTGTGGCCTGCGCCGTAGACGTCGGCGGTGTCGAACAGGGTGACGCCCAGTTCCAGCGCGCGGTCCAGCGTCGCGCGGGCTTCGGCGAGATCGGTGGCGCCATAGAACTCGCTCATCCCCATGCAGCCGAGGCCCTGGACGCCGACCTCGATGCCACTGGTACCGAGAGCCGTCGTCGCCATCGTGCCGGTGCCGCTCGGCTCGCCCGCCGCCTCGCCGCCGACCCGCACGGACTCGCTGCGCGATGCGTCATTCATCGGTTGTCCCTTCGCAATGGATTGACCTGATCGGGCGGACCGTCGTCGACTTTCCCTCGTAGAGCTCGATCTTGTAGTCGAGTACGGCGACGGTCCGTTGCAGTTCGGCGATCTTGGCCAAGGTGTCCGCGCGGGTGGCGCGGAACATCTCCAGGCGCTGGGGCAGCGTGGCATCGCCGGCACGCACGAGTTCCGCGTACCGGACCATGTCCGCCACCGACATGCCGGTGGTGCGCAGACGGCCGATCAGCTCCAGCCAGTCCAGGTCACGGTCGCTGAAACGACGCTTGCCGGTGTGATCGCGGCCGATGTAATCCATCAGCCCGATGCGCTCGTACCAGCGCAGCGTGTCCCGGCTCAAGCCGCATCGCTCGGCCACTTCGCCGATCGAATAGCGCGGCCGCTCCCTCTCGCTGCTGTCGACACCCTGACGTGCGGTTTCGCTCACCTGACTGCCCCTCTCGCCGAACGCCGACGACGTTAGTCACCTGGAGTGCACTCCAAGCAAACACGAAATGCGAGGGACCCGGCGGCTACCCGCTCAGCTGGGCGAACCGGCCGCGTAATCGGGCAGTTCCTGCACGGCCCACTTGTTGCCGTCCGGGTCGGCGAAGAAGGTGAACAGGCCCCAGCCGAGATCCTGCACCGGCGTGGCCTCCACACCGGCCGCGCGCAGCTGCTGATACGCCTTCTCGGCGCTGTCCACCACCATCTGCATGCCCTCGACACTGCCGGGCACCGCCTCGGTGATGCCGCGTCCGATACAGATCGAACAGCCGGAGCCGGGCGGGGTGAGCTGCACGAAACGGATGTCCTCGCTGGGCGAGTGATCGTGATCGGCGTTGAAACCGATCTTGGTGTAGAAATCCTTGGCGCGGTCGACGTCGGTCACCGGGATGGCCACGAGTTCGATTTTCCAATCCATGTGACGAGCATCGCATCGAGCACCGACAGGTTTGCCGGTTCCGGCCTACCCTGGAGCCATGCCAGGTAAGGAAATCGACCGCGTCCGGGCTCGTTCGGCCTGGGCCACGGTCAAGGAAAGCCCGGTGATCACCGCCATCGCCGTCGCGCCGTTCGCGCTCGCGCTCGGTGTGGTGTGGTGGTTGTTCGGCGGGTTCGCGGCCTTCGTGCTGCTGGTGCTGCTCGGGGCCGGTGTGGTCTTCGGCGGCAAGCTACTGCGCTGACGGCCGGGTTCGGCAAGGGGCCTCTACGTATTCAGCGCGCCACGTGGAAGCTCACCAGTTCACCGGTCCCCGGATCCACCTGTGACCACGGCCGGTCGAACTGGAGTACAGCCAGTGCCGAGGTGGGGAACTTGCGGCTGAGTTCGATCGCCGGCTCGCTGTCGCGGTTGCCCGCCAGCTCCCACGCCGTCCACGGCATGCCGGGTGCGTGGCCGATCACCAGCAGGGTGGCGACGTCGTCATCGCTGAGCTGGACCAGCTCGATCAGGGTCTGCGGCGAGGCCTCGTAGATGCCGCGCTCGTAGACCACCGGCGCGGTGACGCCGGTCGCGGCGAGTGTTTCGCGGGTGCGGGTGGCGGTCGAACAGCGCACGGCGTCGATGGGCGGCTGGGTCTCACGAAGCCACTGCCCGGCCAGTCCCGCCTCCCGCTGCCCACGGGGTGCGAGCGGGCGTTCGTGGTCCTCGACGCCGTCCGGATAAGCCGATTTACCGTGCCGCATGAGGATCAGAGTCCGCACCATGGCACTACCGTAAGCCCTCCGGTGCGGAGACCCCTGCCACACTCGAGGCAAACTGAAAGCGGCGTCACAGCACGACGGCCCTCCGGTCACCCCGTGATCCGCACCGTGACGCTGCGCCACCCACACCCGGGGTGGTCATAGCCCACGCCCAGTTTTCGAGGATCTGCACAATATGGCCTACGTAATCACGCAGCGTTGTTGCAATGACGCCAGCTGCGTTTCCGAGTGCCCGGTCGACTGCATCCGACCCACCCCGGACCAGCCGGAGTTCGCGACGACCGAGATGCTCTACATCGACCCCGACACCTGCATCGACTGCGGAGCCTGTGTCGACGCGTGCCCGGTGGAGGCCATCTTCTCCGAAGACGACCTGACCGCATCGCTGGCCCGATTCCGCGATATCAATGCCGCCTACTTCCAACGGCATCCGCTGGAGACCAACTTCGATCCGATCGCCGCTCCCATCAGACCACCGAAGGAACTCGGCACGCTACGGGTCGCCGTCGTCGGTGCCGGCCCCGCCGCCTGCTACGCCGCCGACGAACTCCTGCGCCGCTCCGACGTCGAGGTGGAGATGTTCGACCGGCTGCCCACACCGTGGGGCCTGGTGCGCGCGGGCGTTGCGCCGGACCACCCGGGCACCAAGGGCGTGTCGAATATGTTCCAGTCCGCGTTCCGCCGCGACACGCTGCAGTTCTATCTGAACGTCGAGGTCGGCGAGCACATCACCCACGAGGAGCTGCTCGAACATCACCATGCCGTGGTGTACGCCGTCGGCGCGTCTTCGGACCGGCACATGGACGTCCCCGGCGAGGACCTGCCCGGCAGCCACTCCGCGACCGAGTTCGTGGCCTGGTACAACGGCCATCCCGACTATGCCGACCGGGAGTTCGATCTGTCCGGCGAGCGGGCGATCATCGTCGGCAACGGCAATGTCGCCCTCGATGTGGCCAGAGTGCTCACCGTCGACCCGGACGAGCTCGCCAAGACCGATATCGCCGATCACGCCCTCGACGCGCTGCGCCGCAGCAATATCCGTGAGGTCGTCGTGCTCGGCAGGCGCGGCCCGCTGCAGGCCGCCTACTCCTCGCCGGAGTTCATGGCGCTGGCGCACCTGAAGGGCGTCGACGTCGTCATCGATCCGGCCGAGCTGGAGCTGGATCCGGCCAGCCAGGCCATCCTCGACGATCCCGACGTAGAGCCGTCGCTGGCGCTGAAATACACCCTGGCCAAGGAGTACGCGGCCGCTTCCAGCGATCCGGCCAACAAACGGATCGTCTTCCGCTACCTGGCCTCGCCCACCGGGCTGACCGGCACCGACCGGGTGGAATCGCTGGAGTACGTGCACAACGAATTGCTCAGTGAGGGTGAGCAGTTGGTGGCCCGACCGACCGAGCGCACCGGCAGCCTGCCTGCCTCGCTGGTGCTGCGGTCCATCGGATACCGCGGCGAACCCGTCGCCGGCCTGCCCTTCGACGAGCGGCGCGCGGTGGTGCCCAATGAGCACGGCCGGGTTATCGGCGAGGACGGCACACCGGTGCCTGGGGTGTACGTCAGCGGCTGGATCAAGCGCGGGCCGCGCGGTGTGATCGGCTCCAACCGGGTCGACGCCGAGGAGACCGTCGAGGGCCTGATCGCCGATTTCATCGCGGGCAAGCTCGCCACCCCGCGCGCCGACCGGGCCGCGCTGCGGGCCCTGATCCAGCAGCGTCAGCCGGATCTGGTCGACCGCGACGGCTGGCGGGCCATCGACCAGGCCGAGCGCACCGCGGGCAAATCCGCCGGGCGTCCGCGGGTCAAATTCACCAGCCGCCCCGACCTGCTCAAGGCCGCCAACAGCTGAGCGAATCCGGGCCCGGCCGCGGTGAACGCCGAGCGGCGCCCGCGGCCGGTGCCGTTCGATCAGCCGGGCAGCGGCATGACACGCACGATCGTCGTCGTGGTGCCGCCGACGACGAACCACAGTCGCAGCGTCGGCGCCCCCGCGCCGTCACCGGGCTCGTAGCGGCTGCGGACGGTGATGTGCTCGCGCGCGAGCACTGGCGCGACGTATTCGATGACGGCGCGGTGCGGGCCCGCCACCAGCTTCGGATAGTCGACCAGGAACTGCTCGACCGCCTGCCAGTAGCAGGCGTTGTTGACGTGGTTGTACTGGTCGATATCGGTGGCGCGGACCGGGAACGGCTGGTCGGTGTCCGATTCGGGAGGGGTGGCGTCGGTGAGCCAGGGCCGCCAGCGCAGCCGGTGTTCCTGCGCGGTCTGCGCCAGGTAGGCCAGGCCCTCATCGCTGATCCGGGCCGGGCGGTTGTTGGACTCGCTGATATTGATCCAGAATCCCTCGGTCTCGATGAGACCGCCGTTATCGCTGGTGATCCGGACCCGCATATTCGTCCAGCGGGTCGACATGGCCGAGCACCAACGCTCCAGCCGGACCTGATCCGGCCACATGATCGGCCGGACGACGTCGATGACGGTGCGCCGGACGATCCAGTTCGGATCGGTCCGCTCCAGCAGCGTCTGCTGCAGCTGCTCCCAGGCGATGTCCTGGAGATAGCGGGCGACGCCGTCGAATCGCAGACGGTTGTAGGGATCCACATCGCCGGCTCGGACGGGCCACGCCGAGGCAAAGCCCATGCCCTCCTGGGGAAGCGGGGCGAGTGGCTGATCGAGTGACACTTGTGCTCCTCGCGCTGCACGGTGTGCCGCGTTCTCATGCGGTGCTTCTTGTGAGAAGACTTTACGGGGCGTGCGTCACACCCTCGCGTCGAGCCGCCGGGTCGGGGCGCACCGCCTGCCCGCGAACCGGGGTTCCAGCAACCTTGCCGCTTCCTCCTGCACGATCGGCGCCGGGCTTCTAGTAGCCGACGTAACTCTGGTTCTGGCCCATGGCCACGATGCCCGGCACATTGCTCAGTGAGCCGTAGCGTTCGATGGCATACCTGGATCCGGCGATGATGTTGTCGACCGGGTTCCAGATGTCGTCGTGCCCGGCCAGCTTGTAGGAGTTGAAGGTGGGGTCGATGGTCTGCATCAGGCCCTTCGACGGAATGCCCGCGGCGGCGTTGCTGTCCCAGAGGTTGATCGCGTTCGGGTCGCCGCCGGATTCCTTCTCGATGATGGCGGCGATGATCGCGGCATCGGAATCGGAGACGTCGTAACCGTTTTCGCGCAGCACCCGGATGGCTTCCTGGATCCATTGGGCCTGCTCGCCGGTGGGCATCTTGCTCGGCGGGCCGCCGGAGGCAAGGGCGCTCTCCGACCAGCTGCCGCCGCCCGAGGACGAACCGCCGCCGCTGCCCGCTCCGCTGCCGCCACCGGATCCGGAGCCCGACCCCGACATCAGCGGGCTGCTGTTGCTCGGCTTATCGCTCTGCGGCGCCGAGGTCGCCGCCGGCGCGGTACTCGCCGGGACCGCGGGCGGGGCGACGTTGAGCTTCGGATCGCCCAGCGTCTCGAAGGCCTGATCCAGCTTCACGGCCGCGTTCTCGACCGCGACCCGAGCCCGCTCGGCGGCATCGGAGGCGGCCTTGAGGGCATTGGCGATATGCCACTGATGCACCGCGGCCAGATACATCTCGGCCAGGCATTCACCCTCCACATTCGCCTTGCCGTCGGCGTGTTTGCGCAGGTAGTCCATGCGCGCCTGGGCGCTGACGGTGCCGTCGGCGGCGACCTGGAAGCCGGGCATCTCGCCATTGGGTGTCTGCGCGGTATCCCGCAGTTGCAGCACCTTGTTCTTGGTCTCGGTGAGGTTGCCGACCTCGACGTTCAACGCCGTCTGCAGCTCCAGCAGCGCCGCGCTCACCGCACCGGTCCTGGTTTTCTCGGTATCCATCCTGGTCTTGGCGGCGGTGCCGGCCGGACCGCTCCACGGCAAGGTCTCGGCGCTGGTGCGCCCGGAGGTGGCCAGGCCGTCGAGGCGGGTGGCGAGGTTGGCGGCGTTGGTGGCGGCGGTGCCGAGCTGATCGGGCTTCCACTGCTCGACGCCGGGGATGGTGAGCGTCACTGCGACAGTCCGATCGTGCGCAGCTTCTGCTCGAAATCGGCTTCGGTGAGTTCGTAGGCGCCCGCGGTATTGCGCAGACTGTCGGCCACGGTGGTGAGCCGCTCGCTGATGCGCTGTAGGCATTTGCCGCTGGCGTCGACGGCGTGCTGGGCGGCGGCACCGAACGCGGTGCCCGGTAGCGCCGCGACCGCCCCGCTGATGTTCGCGTCCTCGGCCGTGCCGAGCCCGGTGACGTTGCCTGCCTCATCGCCGAGTTGCCCGGCGAAACTGCGCAGCACCTCCGGATCGACGCGGATGGTCGTGCTGCCCTCGTTCTCGCTCACGGACGTCCCCCTTCCCTCCCGATGCACTGTGGGTGAGCTTAACAAAGGTCCCGGCACTGAACAGGGGCTCGGCACAAGCGGATCGGGCCCGCCGAGGTGTCGGCGGGGCGGGCCGGGCGCGGCGGTGTCCGGGTTGGGCACGCGCGGTGCGGCCGCGCCGATTATGTTGGGATCCGGCGTCGCCGATGACGACGGCGCGGAGACGAAAGAGGTCGGCACATGCGCGCAGCCCAGGTCAGCACACTGGAAGGACCCGAGTCCATCGAGGTCGTCGACATCGCCGAGCCCACGCCGTATCCGGGCAGTGTGGTGATCGATGTGCACGCCGCGGGGGTCGCGTTCCCCGATGTGCTGATGACGCGCGGGCTGTACCAGATGAAGCCGCAGCTGCCGTTCGTCGTCGGTGGCGAGATCGCCGGTGTGGTGCGTGAGGCGCCCGAGGGCGCGCATGTGCGCGCGGGCGATCGCGTGATCGCGTTGACGCTGCTCGGCAACGCCATGGCCGAGGTGGCCGTGGTGCCTGCCGAGATGGTGTTCCGGCTGCCCGACAACGTGTCGCTGGAAGCCGGTGCCGGCATCCTGTTCAACGATCTGACCGTGCACTTCTGCCTGCGCAACCGGGGCAGGCTGGCACCGGGGGAGACGGTGCTGGTGCACGGCGCGGCCGGCGGCATCGGCACCTCGACGCTGCGGATGGCGGCCGCGCTCGGCGCAGGCCGGACCATCGCGGTGGTGAGCACCGAGGAGAAGGCCGAGGTCGCGCGGGCCAACGGGGCCACCGATGTGGTGCTCACCGACGGCTGGCTGGATGCGGTGAAGGAGCTGACCGGCGGGCGCGGGGTGGATATCGTGCTCGACCCGGTGGGCGGCGACCGCTTCACCGACAGCATCCGTTCGCTGGCCTCCGCGGGCCGGCTGCTGGTGGTCGGCTTCACCGCCGGCGAGATCCCCACCGTGAAGGTGAACCGGCTGCTGCTCAAGAACGTCGAGGTGGTCGGCGCCGCGTGGGGTGAATGGGTGATGACGCATCCTGGCTACCTGGCCGAACAGTGGGCCGAGGTGGAGCCGCTGCTGGCCTCGGGCGCGATCACCGCGCCGCAGCCGGTGCTGTTCCCGCTGGAGCGAGCCGCCGATGCGGTCGCCTCGCTGGACAACCGCACGGCCACCGGCAAGGTCGTCGTCACCGTCCGCTGAGGCCGGGTGGTTCGCTTGGCGCCTGTCGGTGGCTCGCTCTACCGTGAGCGGACCATGGAACTGACCGCCCGGACCCTGAACCGGACCCTGCTCGCCCGCCAGCATCTGCTCGAACGCACCGAGCTGTCGGTGCCCGACATGTGCGACCACCTGGTGGGTTTGCAGGCCCAGGACACCATGCCGCCGTTCATCGGATTGTGGAGCCGGATTGCCGATTTCGATCCGGCGGCGGTATCGGCCGGGCTGCTTGATCGTTCCTTGGTCCGGATCACCTTGATGCGCGGCACGATTCACCTGGTCACCCCGCCCGACGCCCTGCGGATCGCCCCGTTGATCCAGCCGGAACTGGAGAAGATTCCGTTCCGCAAAGGGTTCAATTACGGCGCCATGGTCGGATTGGACCCGGACGAGGTGCGCGAGCGCGGGGAACAGGTGCTCGGCGAGGAGCCCATCTCCACCGCCGAGCTGCGCAGCAGAGCCGCCGAACTGTTCCCGGATCGCGATCCGGGCGCGGTGGTGCAGACCTGGCTGTATCAGCTGCCGGTATTGCAGACACCGCCGCGAGGCATGTGGCGTGACAACAGCAGACCGGTGTGGTCGCGCGTTCAGCCCTGGCTCGGCGCACCACTGGACCCGGCCTATCCGGTCGCGGAATTGGTGCTGCGCTACCTGCGCGCCTTCGGCCCGGCCAGCACCATGGATATGCAGACCTGGTCGAAACTGACCGGAATGAAATCGGCCGTCGCGCACCTGGGCGACCGGCTGCGCACCTATACCGACGAACGTGGCCGCACCCTCTACGACCTGGCCGATGCCGAACTCGCCGACCCCGATCTGCCTGCCCCGGTCCGCCTGCTCGGCTGGTACGACAACGCCTTGCTCTCCCACCAGGATCGCTCCCGCATCGCACCGGACGGCCTGCCGAACACCGCGCGGATCCAGGCCTCGCCGATTCTGGTCGACGGCTTCCTGGCCGGTATGTACAAGGTGTTCCCGGACAAGAGCACCGCCCGGATGCGGATCAGCCCCAACCGCGCCTGGACAGCGCGAGAGAAGGCCGAGGTGGAGGCCGAGGCGTCGGCCCTGCTGGCCTTCCTCGAACCGGATCTCGCCCCGCACCTCGAGTTTCTCGATGTAGGCGCCGATCTGCGCCCATAGGCCGACGCTGAACACCTGTGAGTCGGGATCGAAGTCGGCGGACCGGTGCCCGGCGTGCGTGCGACGGTGTTCGGTGCGGATGGGCTGGTGCTCGATGCGAACCTGCCGGAACCACCTGCTCGAGCCGGTGCCCGGAGCCCGCGGACCGAGGACCTCGTCAGCGGTTGCCGCGATAGGCAGGCGCCTTACTCGTCCCGGTCGGCGTCAGCGTGCGC
Organism: Nocardia sp. JCM 38205; assembly: GCF_058222935.1. Classification (NCBI taxonomy): domain Bacteria; kingdom Bacillati; phylum Actinomycetota; class Actinomycetes; order Mycobacteriales; family Nocardiaceae; genus Nocardia; species Nocardia sp. JCM 38205. Next base: position 958,591 of record NZ_JBYHFL010000002.1, read on the forward strand.
AGCAACGGCAGCGTGCGCCGCTCGACCACCGTCGACAGCACGATGACGCTGTGCGAACGCACCACCGGCGGCGTCCGGTCGATGCTGAGCAACACCTCTTGCAGCCCGGTGTGCGAATCCGCGCCGATCCGGCACAGCACATCACCGGACCCGGTGGTCGCGTAGGCCTCGAGCACACCGGGGATCGCCGCGAGTTCGGCGGCGACGGCGTCGAGCGCGCCTTGGGCGATTTCCAGGGTGACGAAGGCCTGCACCTCGAAACCCGCGGCGGTGACGTCGATCTGCGGATCGTAGGACGCGATCACCCCGGCCTCCTCCATCCGCGCGATCCGCGACTGCACCGTGGCCCGCGCGACCCGGGTGCGCCGGGACAGCTCCAGGATCCCCGCCTTCTGGTACTCGTGCATCGCGGTGAGGATCGCGAGATCGAGTTCGTCGAGTTTCGCCGGCGTGCGCGACATGGGCGGCCTCCGTTCGGACACTGCGGTATGCCTCAATGCTAGTCATTCTGCTCAGCATCCGAGGCGGCTTACTAGACCGATCTGCCAGTGTGGATACTCGAAAACCTGCTGGTTGCCTACCGACGCGCACGGCGATTTCCTAGGTGCATGACTCTCGAGCAGTTGCCGGACGCCCGGCGCGCCGGTGCGCCGGCCGACGATGAGCTGCGCACGCTGGTCGGCCTGGTGGACCACGATGTGACTATCGATCCGTTCCCGGTGATCGGCTGGGACGCGCTGGTGTGGGTGGTCGGCAACGCCACCCAGACCGCGCATTTCCTGGAGTCGGCGTTCGGCATGCGGCTGGAGGCCTACTCGGGCCCGGAGACCGGCAACCGCGACCACAAGGCGTTCGTGTTGCGCAGCGGTGGTGCACGATTCGTCGTCAAGGGCGCCGTCGATCCGGACAGCCCGCTGATCGCCCATCACGACCGCCACGGCGACGGCGTCGTCGATATCGCCCTCGAGGTGCCCGATGTGGACCGGTGCATCGACTGGGCGCGCCGCCACGGCGCCACCGTGCTGGTCGAACCACACGACGAGAGCGACGAATTCGGCACCGTCCGCTCGGCCGCGCTGGCCACCTATGGCGAGACCAGGCACACCTTGGTCGACCGGTCCGGCTACCTCGGCCCCTACCTGCCCGGCTATGTCGCCCGGCGCTCGACCTACCAGCCGCGCCCCGGCGCACCGGCCCGGCTGTTCCAGGCGATCGACCACGTCGTCGGCAATGTGGAACTGGGCCGGATGGACGAGTGGGTCGAGTTCTACCACCGGGTCATGGGTTTCACGAACATGGCCGAATTCGTCGGCGACGATATCGCCACCGAGTACTCGGCGCTGATGAGCAAGGTCGTGGCCAACGGCAACCACCGGGTGAAGTTCCCGCTCAACGAACCCGCCGTCGGCAAGAAGCGCTCGCAGATCGATGAGTACCTGGAGTTCTACCGCGGACCGGGCGTGCAGCACATCGCGCTGGCCACCTCCGACATCCTCACCTGCGTGGACAACCTGCGCAGGGAAGGCATCGAGTTCCTGCCGACCCCGGACGCCTACTACGAGGACCCGGAGCTGCGGGCGCGGATCGGGCGGGTCCGAGTTCCGGTGCGGGAGTTGCAATCTCGCGGCATCCTGGTCGACCGCGACGAGGACGGCTATCTGCTGCAGATCTTCTGCCGCCCGCTCACCGACCGGCCGACGGTGTTCTTCGAGCTCATCGAACGGCACGGCTCGCTCGGTTTCGGCAAGGGCAATTTCAAGGCCCTGTTCCAGGCCATCGAGCGCGAACAGGACGCCCGCGGCAATTTGTAGCGCGGCCGGACTCGCGACCGGTCGGTAGAGTTCATCGCATGCGTATCCCGTCGGTCCTCGTCTCGGTGGCGGCCCTGACGTTGTTGCTGTCGGCGTGCGGCTCCAGCGAGGGGGACGAATCTCCGCAGGCCCCGCACCGGCCGCCGCCGAAGGTCGCCACGCTCGGTCCGTTCGTCGGCGAATGCGGCCACGTCACCGATGACGAAGTGCGCCAGATCGCCGGGATGGCCCAGGTCTCGCAGGTGTTCAAGAACTCCACCGGCTGCAATTGGCAGGCCGCGGGCAGCGGATCCACCAGCGTCACCTTCGCCTCCTTCCGCGGCAGTCCGATCGAACGCGAGCGCGCCTGGGTCACCACCCAGGGCCGCAATCCGCAGTCGATCGAGGTGGCGGGCAAGACCGGCTTCCAGGCGCTGGAGCCGAGCGGTTCGGTCTGCGACCTCGCGGTGCAGATCGGCGACGACTTCTTCGAATGGTCGATGTCCTACGGGTTGTTCGAGGCCAACGGCGGCAATCCGTGCGACAAGATGCGCAAGCTGGCCGAGCTGACCGTGCAGAGGCTGCAATGAGGGGAGCGGTGATGAGCGGCACGGGTGGGCGCGTGCGCGCGACGCTGGCGGTGACGGCGGCCGTCGGCCTGACCCTGGTGCTCGGCGGTTGCGGACGCACCGTCGAAGGTTCGGCCCAACCGGCGGGCGCCGCCGAGGCGAGCACGGTCGATACCGATTTCGACAAGTTGCTGCGCGAATGCGATGTGGTCTCCCAGGATCAGATCGCGAAGGTCGTCGACGAGACCGGCTTCGTGCAGCCCTCGTTCTACGGCGCGGTCTGCATGTGGGATCTGGAGGGCGGCGCGACCGGCGGCGGCATGGTCACGCTGAACTGGTACGAGATCGGCTCGCTCAACAACGAGCGCACCAATAACGACAAGCTCGGCTACACCACCACCACGATCACCGTGCAGGGCCGCAGCGCGCTGGAGACACGGCGGCCCGGCGATCCGGACTCCTGTGGCGTGAGCGCGAGTGCCGCGGATACCGGCATCGTGGGATGGTGGGTGAACTACCGCCCCGGCTCGGCACATCCCGATCCGTGCGCCGCCGCCAAGAAACTCGTGGAGCTGACCTTGAATCTGGCCAGGTGAGCGCCGCGCGGCCGGCCGCGTGAGCGACCCCGCTTTGACCCATGCTCCGGCTGCCGAGTATCGTGGATCGCTGTGCCCGGAAGCATGCGGGCAAGTTCGAGCGCAGAACGTAGGCCAGCGAGAGCGGCTGACAGTTCCAGCGTGCCCTGAAATAGGGCCCCTGACCTGCGCGCGACACGCCCGACCTCGGGACGCGAGAAACGTGGCCGGACGTGCGAGTGAATGCTCGATGACACGTATACGACACCGCATTAACCAATAAGGAAAGCCGGTCTATGCCAACCATCAACCAGCTGGTCCGTAAGGGTCGCCGTGACAAGGTCGCCAAGACCAAGACCGCGGCCCTCAAGGGGAGCCCGCAGCGCCGTGGCGTGTGCACGCGTGTGTACACCACGACCCCGAAGAAGCCGAACTCCGCGCTGCGTAAGGTCGCGCGTGTTCGCCTGACCAGCGCGGTCGAGGTCACGGCGTACATCCCGGGTGAAGGCCACAACCTGCAGGAGCACTCGATGGTGCTCGTCCGTGGCGGTCGTGTGAAGGACCTCCCCGGTGTGCGCTACAAGATTATCCGCGGCTCCCTCGACACCCAGGGTGTGAAGAACCGCAAGCAGGCCCGCAGCCGCTACGGCGCCAAGAAGGAGAAGAGCTGATATGCCGCGCAAGGGCCCCGCTCCCAAGCGTCCGTTGATCAACGACCCGGTCTACGGGTCGCCGCTGGTCACCCAGCTGGTCAACAAGATCCTGCTCGACGGCAAGAAGTCGACCGCCGAGCGCATCGTCTACGGTGCACTCGAGCAGGCGCGCGAGAAGACCGGCACCGATCCGGTCGTCACCCTCAAGCGTGCCCTCGACAACGTCAAGCCGTCGCTCGAGGTCAAGCCGCGTCGCGTCGGTGGCGCCACCTACCAGGTGCCGGTCGAGGTCCGTCCGGGCCGCGCCAACACCCTGGCGTTGCGCTGGCTGGTCAACTTCTCGCGTGCGCGCCGGGAGAAGACCATGGTCGAGCGTCTGGCCAACGAGCTGCTCGACGCCAGCAACGGCCTCGGCGCCTCGGTGAAGCGCCGCGAGGACACCCACAAGATGGCCGAGTCCAACCGGGCGTTCGCGCACTACCGCTGGTGACGTCTGCCCGGCCCATCGCTGGTGGGGTCGGCAGGTATCGCGGCTGGGGGCGGCACTTCGGTGCCGCTTCCGGCGTTGACATAGTGGCGACCTCCCCGGTCGTCCCCGAGAATCCCAACTAGCTGATCGCTAACGAAGCAGAGCGGGGAAGATTTCCGTGGCACAGGACGTGCTCACCGACCTGAACAAGGTCCGCAACATCGGCATCATGGCCCACATCGATGCGGGCAAGACGACGACAACCGAACGAATCCTGTTCTACACCGGTGTGAACTACAAGATCGGTGAGACCCACGACGGTGCCTCGACCACCGACTGGATGGAACAGGAACAGGAACGCGGCATCACCATCACCTCCGCGGCGGTGACGTGTTTCTGGAACCAGAACCAGATCAACATCATCGACACTCCGGGCCACGTGGACTTCACCGTCGAGGTGGAGCGTTCGCTGCGCGTGCTCGACGGCGCCGTCGCCGTCTTCGACGGCAAGGAAGGTGTCGAGCCGCAGTCCGAGCAGGTGTGGCGTCAGGCCGACAAGTACGACGTGCCGCGCATCTGCTTCGTCAACAAGATGGACAAGCTCGGTGCGGACTTCTACTTCACCGTGCAGACCATCAAGGACCGCCTCGGCGCCAAGCCGCTGGTCATCCAGCTGCCGATCGGCGCGGAGGACACCTTCGAGGGCATCGTCGACCTGGTCGAGATGAACGCCAAGGTGTGGACCGGCGAGACCAAGCTCGGTGAGAAGTACGAGGTCCAGGAAATCCCGGCCGATCTCAAGGAGAAGGCCGAGCAGTACCGTCAGGAGCTGCTCGAGACCGTCGCCGAGTCGGACGAGGCGCTGCTGGAGAAGTTCTTCGGTGGCGAAGAGCTCACGATCGATGAGATCAAGGGCGCCATCCGCAAGATGACCGTGTCCTCCGAGCTCTACCCCGTGCTGTGTGGTTCGGCGTTCAAGAACAAGGGCGTGCAGCCCATGCTCGACGCCGTCGTCGACTACCTGCCCTCGCCGCTGGACGTCGAGTCCGTGCAGGGTCACGTCCCCGGCAACGAGGAAGAGGTCATCTCCCGCAAGCCGAGCGCCGACGAGCCGTTCGCGGCCCTGGCGTTCAAGATCGCGGTGCACCCGTTCTTCGGCAAGCTGACCTACATCCGCGTGTACTCCGGCAAGGTCGACTCCGGCGCCCAGGTCATCAACGCGACCAAGGGCAAGAAGGAGCGTCTGGGCAAGCTGTTCCAGATGCACTCCAACAAGGAGAACCCGGTTCCCGTGGTCTCCGCCGGCCACATCTACGCGGTCATCGGCCTCAAGGACACCACCACCGGTGACACCCTGTGCGATCCGAACAACCAGATCGTGCTCGAGTCCATGACCTTCCCGGACCCGGTCATCGAGGTCTCCATCGAGCCCAAGACCAAGTCCGACCAGGAGAAGCTCGGCACCGCGATCCAGAAGCTGTCGGAAGAAGACCCGACCTTCTCGGTGAAGCTGGATCAGGAGACCGGCCAGACCGTCATCGGCGGCATGGGCGAGCTGCACCTGGACATCCTCGTCGACCGGATGAAGCGCGAGTTCAAGGTCGAGGCGAACGTCGGTAAGCCGCAGGTGGCCTACCGTGAGACGATCACCCGTCCGGTCGAGAAGCTCGAATTCACGCACAAGAAGCAGACCGGTGGTTCCGGTCAGTTCGCGAAGGTCATCATCGCGGTCGAGCCGTTCGTCGGCGAGGACGGCGCGACCTACGAGTTCGAGAACAAGGTCACCGGTGGCCGCGTGCCGCGCGAGTACATCCCATCGGTCGACGCCGGTGCGCAGGACGCCATGCAGTACGGTGTGCTCGCCGGTTACCCGCTGGTCAACCTGAAGGTGACCCTGCTCGACGGCGCGTACCATGACGTCGACTCCTCGGAGATGGCGTTCAAGATCGCCGGCTCGCAGGCCCTGAAGGAAGCGGCCAAGAAGGCCGGTCCGGTGATCCTCGAACCGCTCATGGCGGTCGAGGTCATCACGCCCGAGGACTACATGGGCGATGTGATCGGCGACCTGAACTCCCGCCGTGGCCAGATCCAGGCCATGGAGGAACGCAGTGGTGCCCGTGTCGTCAAGGCGCTGGTTCCGCTCTCGGAGATGTTCGGCTACATCGGTGACCTGCGGTCGAAGACCCAGGGCCGGGCGAACTACTCCATGGTGTTCGATTCGTACGCGGAGGTTCCGGCCAACGTGTCGAAGGAGATCATCGCCAAGGCGACCGGCGAGTAGTACGACGGGGCAGGACACGTGTCCTGCCCCATCGGCCGGGCGTCTGCACGACCCCTGTAAGTAAAAACCGCACTGCTGCAACTGCACGCACCAACAAGTCCAGGAGGACACCACAGTGGCGAAGGCGAAGTTCGAGCGGACGAAGCCGCACGTCAACATCGGCACCATCGGTCACGTCGACCACGGCAAGACCACGCTGACCGCAGCGATCACCAAGGTGCTGGCTGACAAGTACCCGGATCTGAACGAGAGCTTCGCTTTCGACCAGATCGACAAGGCGCCTGAGGAGAAGGCTCGTGGTATCACGATCAACATCTCCCACGTCGAGTACCAGACCGAGAAGCGCCACTACGCGCACGTCGACGCCCCGGGTCACGCCGACTACATCAAGAACATGATCACCGGTGCGGCGCAGATGGACGGCGCCATCCTCGTGGTCGCCGCCACCGACGGCCCGATGCCGCAGACCCGCGAGCACGTGCTGCTCGCCCGTCAGGTCGGCGTGCCCTACATCCTGGTCGCGCTGAACAAGTCGGACATGGTCGACGACGAGGAGATCCTCGAGCTCGTCGAGATGGAGGTCCGCGAGCTGCTGGCCTCGCAGGAGTTCGACGAGGACGCCCCCGTCGTCCGCGTCTCCGGCCTGAAGGCGCTCGAGGGCGACCAGAAGTGGGTCGACTCGGTCGTCGAGCTCATGAACGCTGTCGACGAGTCCATCCCGGACCCGGTGCGTGAGACCGACAAGCCGTTCCTGATGCCCGTCGAGGACGTCTTCACCATCACCGGTCGTGGCACCGTCGTCACCGGTCGCGTCGAGCGTGGCGTGATCAACGTGAACGAGGAAGTCGAGATCGTCGGCATCCGCCCGGACAAGACCAAGACCACGGTCACCGGTATCGAGATGTTCCGCAAGCTGCTCGACCAGGGCCAGGCGGGCGACAACGTCGGTCTGCTGGTTCGTGGCATCAAGCGCGAGGACGTGGAGCGCGGCCAGGTCGTCGTGAAGCCGGGCACCACCACCCCGCACACCGAGTTCGAGGGCCAGGCCTACATCCTGTCCAAGGACGAGGGTGGCCGCCACACCCCGTTCTTCAACAACTACCGTCCGCAGTTCTACTTCCGTACCACTGACGTGACGGGCGTTGTGACCCTGCCCGAGGGCACCGAGATGGTCATGCCCGGTGACAACACCGAGATGTCCGTCAAGCTGATCCAGCCGGTCGCCATGGACGAGGGCCTGCGCTTCGCGATCCGCGAAGGTGGCCGTACCGTCGGCGCCGGTCGCGTCACCAAGATCATCAAGTGATCTGACGTACCAGCCGAAACGGCGCCGCTCCGAAAGGAGCGGCGCCGTTTTGTTTTTCGCGAGTGGTGTACGGCCGGCCGGTGCGGCCAGGACTTCTCAGTCCGATTCGCCGGCGGCCTGTAACAGTGCCTGGGCGAACTTCACCATCTGGGTGGAGCCGCCGTACCACGCGGAGACCACCTCGACCGCTGCGGCGCGGGTGCGGCGGGCGGTTCGCACGACCTCGTCGGGGGAGAGGGTGCCCGCTTCGGCCTTGGTGGCCAGGGCGTTGAGTTCGTCGCTGGCCAGCAGCAGCCGCATGATGCGGTGTAGGTCGACGCCGCCATCGGCGTTCGGTAGTGGGAGTGGGGGTTCGGCGGGGGCGTCGGCGGCGGCTTCGGCGGCGGCACGGGCCGCGCGGCGCGACGGGATCGCGGGGCGCGGGCTGGGCGCGGGAGCCAGTGCGGGCGAAGGTGTTTCGGCTTCCGCGGTCGCGGGCCGTTCGGTCGGCGTCGGCGCCGGCGCGGCTTGTGCGTTTGCCGTGTTGTCCACGCCGGTCAGGCCGATGCCGTGCGCGGGCTCGGGTTCCGGTGCCGGGGCCGATCGCCGCGGCTCGGGCATGGGCGGAAGCTGAGCCGGGGACCAGTCGAATGCGGAGGGCTGCGCGGCCGTGCGGGTGGGCAGCGACCCATTGGTGATCGCCCCGTTGGTGTTCGTGTCCGCTCCCGTCAAGCCGGCAGCCATGGCGACGGCCGGTTCGGACTGCTCCCGTTCGGTGCGGTGAAAACCCTCCTGGCGAGCGCGAAGTCCATCTCCGAGACCGTTGTAATCGGCATCCATGAGGTCATTCTTACCCGAGGGCGGTGTATTGCGGCGTGTCGGCGTCTGCGGTTCGGCCGCACCGCCGGGCTCCCGCCGCGGCCTGCGTCAGAACGGTTTCGGCGGTCCATTACCTCTGCGGTGGTGGGAGCTGCTGTGGGTCAGTGCAAGTCGGCCTCGATCATCGTCGCAAGACGCGCGGCGTCGTGTGTCTCGCGGTCGCCGTCGGCGAGGGCGATGTCGCGAGTGCCGCGGTAGGCGAACCGTCCGGGGCGGGGATCGTCGATGAGTCGAATGATAGGGCGGACCGCGGATTCCGGGCGCTGGCCGAGTAGCCGTCCGAGCACGGCGGCCGACAGCCGCATACCCATCCCGACCTCGCCGGCAAAGCTGGTGCGGACCAGGCGGCTCGGCCCCCACGTCACGTACATGAGGTTCGGATTCGCCTCCGTCGCGAGGATGCCGAGCAATTCGTTCGCGCGTCGTTGCTGGGCATTGGACCGCCGGAAGGTGAATTCCTCGGTCATCTCCGGATCATCGAAATCGATGGCGTCGGCGCGTGCGCCAGGGACGGCGGTGTTGACCACGACCGGCCGCGGCGATGCGCGCAGCAGTTCGGTGAGGCCGGAAACGACGACGTATTTGCTGAGAAAGAACAGCGCCCAGGACGCTTCGTGCCCCTCGGGCGTCTGCCGGCGGCGTTGCTGGATGAACGATGCCGCGAGTACAAGTGCGTCGACGCGCTCGTACGTCGTCCGCAGTCGATCGACCACGCGACGGCTCTCGGCGACCGATGAGAGATCGGCCTCGAGGAATTCCGCTGCCGAGGGCGTCGAGACGGTGGAGACCAAGGCCTCGAACTTGGCGCGGCTGCGCCCGATCACCACCACATGGTCTCCCGTTTCCAGGAAGTGGTGCGCCAGTGCGGCGCCCATCCCGTCGGTGCCGCCGGTGATCACGATCGTCCGCATTGCATTCTCCTGTTCCGGAACATGTGTTCCGGAACAGCCTAGCATCAACCGGAACTGAGGTTCCGCATAGCTATAGTGTTCGCATGGCAGACGACCGCAGGCAACGCCGTGACGCCGCCGAGAACAAGGAGCGGATCCTGGCCGCCGCGAGCGAGGCCTTCCGCAACAACGGCATGGCCGTGGACATGCGCGCCGTCGCCGCGGCCGCCGGAGTCGGCATCGGCACTCTCTATCGGCATTTCCCCACCCGCGAACACCTCGTGCAGGCGGTGACCGGCACCGATTTCGCCGCACTGGCCGAGGCCGCCCTCCCCGCGCAGGCCTCCGCGATCGAGGCACTGCGCGAGTTCTTCACCACCGCACTCACCGGCCTCGCCGCCAACCAGGCGATGATCGACGTACTCGCCGGCGGCCAACCCTCGGACGCCGATCTCGACCGATGCCTCGCGCACCTCACCGAAATCGGCCGCGCCGCCCTCGCGCGCTCCCACACCGACCACACCCTGGCCGCCGACGTGACCGCCCGCGATATCGCCTACCAGTTCCTGGCGCTCATCCGTGTCGTGCAGTTGCTGCCCGACCGCACGCCACGCGCCATCGAGCACCAGGTGGAGGTGGCGTTACGGGGGCTGGGCGCCGGATAGCGCGACTCAGCAGTTGCTCGGTGCTGGCTCGCCGCGGAAGCGCGCATCCAGCCACGCCACCATCAGCGGCATCCCGAGTACCGCGGCCGATAGATGTTCCGGTGTCGGAATGGTTTCCGCCTGCACCGGCACGCCCGCCGCGCAGTAGCGGCGGTTGATCGAGACGAGCGAGTCGACCGGGATGAGTGGGTCGGTGGGTGAATGCCATTCGAAGATGGGCATGTTCGGCACACCGTCGAAGAGCTCGATGCTGTTCTCCTCCAGCACCGCCCTGGCGTCGGCATCGTGCATGAGCGAGGTATTGCTGGCGTAATCGCGGACGCTGCGGCCTGCGCCGGTGGCGAGGATGTCGTTGGTGCAGCCGTTGGCCATGGCGTCACGTGCCGCGATCCCGGCGGCATTGAGGTTGTCGCTGATCGGGAAGCGGTGCGGGTACTCGCGTTCCAGCCCGATCGCCGCCGCCAGCACCAGCCCGAACGCCGGATGCGGATCGAATTGCAGCGCTTCGATCATGCGCATCAGGTTCGCGGGCACGCCGCCGGCCGCGGCACCGGCGAGTTTCAGCTCCGGCGCGTAGCTCGGCGCCAGCGCGGCCGCCCACGCCGTGGCCATGCCGCCACCGGAGTACCCGGCCATCGCGACGGGGCTGTGCTGCACCGCCAGCTCCGGAACGCGCTGCACGGCACGGATTCCATCGAGCGTGATCCGCCCGCCGAGCTTGGCGGCGCCGTAGGCGAAGGTGGGGCCCAGATGATCCGGCAGTGCGATGCTCCAGCCGCGCAGCAGCAAGGCATTGAGCGCGACGGCCTCGCGGACCTGGAGGTTCGGATCGCTGGTGTAGAGCACCCGCGACACCGCGCAGTTCGGGCCCAACCCGTTGATGATGTGCTGATACGACAGCAGCGGCCCGTCCGGGCGGTGCCCCGGCGGCGTCACCACGGTGGTGGTGGCCGCGATGGGCAGCCCGCGCGAATTGGTCGACCGGAACTTCACCAGCGTCAGCGTGGATCCGGGAAAGGTCAGCAGCGGCGGCAACCGCCGCACCGCCAGCACATCACCGGGCTGGTACGCCGCGAGATCGGCGGGCTGCGCGTAGAACGGGTCGGGATCGGCCACGGGGTAGCGAGGTAACGCCGGGGCAGGAACCGTCCCGGCCAGCAGAACCGCAGAGGCGCCGAGGAGCGCGCCGGTTATCAAACGCTGGATAACCTGCATGGCAGCTATTGCTACCACGGTTCGGCCCGACGATCGCGCAGGTGAGCCGGGGTGTCGTGGCTGGAGACCGGCGGCCCGACGCCGCTATGCTGGATCAGGTGTCGAGGATTACGTTCGATCCGAATCAGTGCGGGGGCCGCCCCTGCATTCGCGGTATGCGCATCCGGGTGAGCGATGTACTCGAACTACTCGCAGCAGGCGAGACGGAGGACTCCATCCTCGAGGATTATCCCTACTTGGAGTTGGCGGACATCCGCGCCTGCCTCGCGTTCGCAGCGGCCGAGGCAGACCATCCGATTCTGCGGACCGCCTCTTGAGGTTCGTCGTCGACGCACAACTGCCACCAGCACTGGCACGCGCGTTGACGGAGGAGGGCCATGACGCTGTGCACGTCTGCGACATCGGCTTGTTATCCGCCCCGGATGTCGATGTCTGGGCAGAAGCGCTCGAGCGGGGCGCCGCCATTGTCACCAAGGACGAGGATTTCATCCTCATGGGCCGGAGCCGACCGGATGCTCCATCACCGGCCGTGATCTGGATCAGAATCGGTAATTGCTCGAGGAAGGAACTCCTCGGGAGGTTCCTGCCGATCCTGCCCACTGTCGTACAGATGCTCGGAGCCGGGGAGAAGATCATCGAGGTCAGGTAGCGGGCTGATCGAGTGCAACCGTTCTCCGGCCGGATGCTCGACGGGTTCAGCCCAGTTGCGTCATGCCAGCGGCGACCACCTGGGCGACGTTGAGGATTTCGTCGGTCGTCGGCAGGGGGACGCCGTCGAGGGCGTGCAGGCGGTCGGTGCTGGCGATGGCGAACATGGCCGAGACCCAGGCGGCGGCGCAGGCGCGCAGGGTGCCGGGGCGGACCGGGGCGGGGGCGCTGGCCTGGAGGACGCGGGCGGTGACGTCGAGGAGTTGATCGCGCAGCTTGCGCACCTGGCGGCGGACGTCGGGGTGGGTGTCGGCCTCGCGCCACATGATGACGCGCAACACCGAGGAATGATGGTCGCGAAGGTTCAGCGCCGCATCGAGATTGACCAGACTGGCCACCGGATCACCCGGCTCGACCACGGTGTCGATGTCGCTGATCGGTTGTTGCGGTACCCGTTCGGCCATCAGGGCCGACAGAATCGAGTTCTTGGTGGGGAAATAGTAGAAAACCAGGCCCTTGGGCACGGCCGCGGCCTCGGCGATCGCCGCCGTCGGGGTGCCGTCGAATCCCTGTGCGGCGAACAGCTTTTCGGCCGCGTCCAAGATGAGTTGACGGGCGTCGCCGTCGGTTTTCGCGCTGCGGCGACGCCCGGCTCGACGGGGTCTGGTCATGGCCGTCTCAGTGGTGCGGAGCCATATCGTGCAACCGTCCCGAGACCGCGGGCAGCGCCGCCACCGCGACCACGACCGTCACGACGCCGACCACCCATGCGGTCCAGGATGCGCCACTGAAGCCGCTGAAGTCCATGACCCACGGGGACAGGAACATCAGCACGCCGAACAGGCCCATCGCGTAATCGGCGGAGGCCATCTCAGCTCGGTACATCTGCGCCAGACCGGTCAGTGCGATGAGCACACCGAGCACGATCAACGACCACATGGCCCGATCGTTCGTCTCCACCCAGAGCGGTGAGAGTGCGGCGAAGACGCCCAGCACGACGGCCAGGAAATCTTGCGCACGGCTTTCGGTGAACATAAATGCCTCCTTGCATCTACTGGTGCGGACAGACCCGAAAATCCGTCCTGACCTCGGTATAGACCTGATTGACCGCCCGGTCGATAGCGGAACGGACACGATTGCGTGGCAATCGATGGCACGGTGAAGGTGATGGTCCTCACTACAGCACCGACCAAGCGGACGTTAGGGTGGACTGTCGTCAGCGAGGTGGCCGAACGGACGGCCCGAAGGAAGGGATGCCGGCATGACTGCAGCGCCGATCGTGATCGTGGGGGCCGGTCTGGCCGGCTTGCGCACCGCGGAGGAGTTGCGCCGCGCGGGCTACGAGGGTGAGTTGATCCTGCTCGGCGACGAATCGCGGCCGCCGTACGACCGTCCCCCGCTGTCGAAGCAATTCGTGCGCGGCGAGACCGACGACACCACGCTGCGGCCCGCGGAGTTCTTCACCGAGAAGAAGATCGATCTGCGGCTGAACCAGGAGGCGGTCGGCGTCGACACCGCCGCCCGGCGCTTGCGGCTGGCCGACGGCTCGGTGCTCGACTACAGCGAACTGATCATCGCCACCGGGCTGCGCCCGCGCAGGCTGCCCAGCCTGCCCGAGCTCGACGGCGTGCATGTACTGCGCGATCACGCCGACGCCAGCGCACTGCGCGCCGAACTCGGCGACGCCACGACCGCCCTGGTCATCGGCGCCGGATTCATCGGCTGCGAGGTGGCCGCCAGCTTCCGCGCGCGCGGTGTCCAAGTGGTGCTGGTCGAGCCGCAGCCGACGCCGCTGGCCTCGGTGCTCGGCGAGCAGGTCGGTGCGCTGGTGGCGCGCATGCACCGGGACGAGGGCGTCGACCTGCGCTGCGGCATCGGCGTCGATTCGCTGCTCGCCGCCGACGACGGCCGAGTGCGCGGCGCGCTGCTGACCGATGGGACCGAGGTCGCGGCCGAGCTGGTGGTGATCGGCGTCGGGTCACGTCCGGTGACCGAATGGCTGGCCGATTCCGGCATCGAACTGGCCGAACCGTCGGCAGGCGGCGGCGTGCTCGCCGACGAGGTCGGTCGGACGTCGGCGCCGGGTGTGTGGGCTGTCGGCGATGTGGCGGCCTGGCTGCACGATGACGGCGCACGCACCCGCGTCGAGCACTGGACCAATGCGGGCGAGCAGGCGAAACTGCTGGCCTGCGCGCTGCTGGGCGCCGAGCCGCCCACCGCCGCCCGGGTGCCCTACTTCTGGAGCGATCAGTACGACGTGAAGATCCAGGCGCTCGGCACGCCACGGCCCACCGACGAGATCCACATCGTCTCCGATGACGGGCGCAAGTTCCTGGCCTACTACACCCAGGACGGCAAGCTCACCGGCGTGGTCGGCGCCGGGATGACCGCACAGGTGATGAAGACCAGGGCGAAGATCGCGGCGGGTGCCCCGGTGGCGGAGCTGCTCGGCGCGGGCTAATACCTTTGTCTGTGTGATCGTCGCGCTCATCGATTCCGGTCTCGGCTCGTTGCCGACAGCGGCATGGCTGCGCAAGCTGCGCCCGGATGTGGATCTGGTGCTGCAACTGGATCCCGACGGGGCCCCCTGGGGGCCGAAACCCGAGGAATGGGTGATCGAGCGGGTGGTCGCGACCGCACGCGCCTCGCTGACGATGGGCGCCGAGGTGATCGTGCTGCCGTGCAATACCGCGAGCGTGACCGCGCTCGACCAGGTGCGCGCGGACGTCGGCCCGGACATTCCGGTGATCGGCACCGTGCCGGCGATCAAACCGGCCGCGGCCGCCTGCCGCTCGGTGGCGGTATGGGCCACCGCGGCCACCACCGCGAGCCGCTACCAGGCCGATCTCATCGCCCGTTTCGGCGGTGACGCGATGGTGACCGGCGTGGCCTGCCACGGTCTTGCCGATGCGATCGACGCCGGCGATCTGGTGGCTGCCCGTGCCGCGATCGCGGCGGCGGCCGAGCGGACTCCCGACGACGTGGAGGGTGTGGTGCTCGGCTGCACCCACTATCCGCTGGTCGTCGACAGCATCGTGGCCGCGCTGCCGGACGGGGTGCGATTGTTCGACAGCGCCCAGGCCGTTGCCGCGCAGACGATCCGGCGCATGGACGCGCTGGGCCGGCCGAGCACCGGCAACGGTACGGTGCGGGTGCTCAACAGCGGCCGCCCCGGCGAACTGCCCGCCGCCGCTGCCGCTTTCGAACCCGGGCGGGCGCTCGGCGCGACCGGCTGACCGCCCGGCACATCGCGATCGGAGGCCACACGTTGACCGAGAACGCCACCGCCGAGCAGGTGCGGGCCGCCCTCGCCGAGCACGCCGATCCCGCCGACGCGGTGCACCTCCAGCGGTTCTTCAAGACCGGCCCCGGCGAATACGGCGAGGGCGACGTCTTCATCGGCGTCCGGGTGCCCGCCACCCGCACCGTCGCCAAACGGTTTGCGGCGCTTGCGCTCACCGAGATCGACGAACTGCTCGACAGCCCGGTGCACGAGGAACGGCTGGCGGGTCTGATCATCCTCAACACTCGTTTCGAGAGGGCCTCCAAGCCGCGCACCTTCGACGAGGCCGCCCGTGCCGAGATGGTGCGGTTCTACCTGGACGCGGTGCGGCGCGGCCGGGTGAACAACTGGGATCTGGTCGACGTCTCGGCCGAGCGCATCGTCGGCCCGTGGCTGCTGGACAAGCCGCGCGAGCTGCTGTTCGAGCTGGCCGACTCGGATTCGCTGTGGGAGCGCCGGGTCGCGCTGCTGTCCACCTTCGCCTTCATCAAGGCCGGTGACGCCTCCACCACGTTCGCGCTGAGCGAGCGACTGCTCACCGACCGGCACGATCTGATCCAGAAGGCGCTGGGCTGGATGTTGCGCGAGGTCGGCAAGCGTGTGGATCGTCAGCTGCTGATCGATTTCCTCGATCGGCACGCGGCCGAGATGGGGCGTACCGCTTTGAGTTACGCCACCGAGCATCTGGATCCGGAAAGCCGCGCCCGCTACCGCGCGATGCGATAGCCTCGCCGACCGAACCGACCCGGCCGGAGTCAGGCGCCGAACCGGCTCAGAACTGGATCTTCAGGTGATCGGTGACCGGCCGCGCCTGGCAGCCGAGGATGTAACCGTTCTCGATGTCCTCGGGATCCAGGATTTCGGCGTTCTCCATCTCGACCTTGCCTTCGAGGACGGTGCAGGCGCAGGAGCCGCATTCGCCTTCCTGGCAGGAGTAGGGGACGTCGAGGCCCTTGGACAGCATGATGTCGACCAGGGTCTGCTTGCGCGGCCAGCGCAGTTCGTGCACCTCGCCGTCGAGTTCGACCTCGACGGTGGCGGCGTCGGCGGCCTCTTCGTCGCTGACCTCGACCGGCGCCTGATCGGCGAACGGGTCACCGGCCAGTGAGTTGAAGATCTCGGCGTGGGTGCGGTTGCGCGGGACGTCGAGCTGGGCCAGCGCGTCGTGCACGCGGTCCATGAACGGGCGCGGACCGCACATGAAGGCACGGTAGCCGGTGTACGGGCGCACCAGCCCGGCGAGCGCGTCGGCGGTGGGCAGGCCTTGCAGCGGTTCCAGCCAATGGATGACGGTGAGGCGCTGCGGATGCTTGTCGGCGAGTTCACGCAGTTCGTCGGCGAAGATCACCGATTCCGGGTCGCGGTTGGCGTAGACCAGCACGATCTTTCCGGTGCCGCGGGCCAGCGCCGATTTCAGGATCGACATGACCGGGGTGATGCCGCTGCCCGCGCCGAACAGCAGCAGATCCTCGTCGAGATCCTTCGGGGTGAACACGCCCGACGGCGGCAGCACCTCGATCTCGGAACCGGCGGTGATGTTGTCGCAGAGCCAGTTGGAGCCGTAGCCGCCCTCGGTGCGCTTGACGGTGACCTTGGGCCGGTCGTCGGTGTAGGGCGAGCTGGCCAGCGAATAGCAGCGCGCGACCGAGCCGGTCAGGTCGCTGGGAATGCGCAGGGTCAGGAACTGGCCCGGCTGGTACTGGAAGCGTTCGCGCAACTCTTCGGGAACGTCGAAGACCAGTGAGCAGGTATCGGCGGTCTCGGCGATGACCGCGGCTACCCGCAGCACGACCGATCGTGAGCCGTGTGGAACTTCGACGGTGGTCATGGCGTCCTCTCGAACGTGTGCGCGGCCGATCCGGTGCCGGACGGCAAAACTAGAACGTGTTTCAGTTTTATCGTACGTCGGGATCGGGCTGCTGGACAAGCTGGGCTTCCAGCCCGGCGATCAGCACACCCATGCCGAAGTCGTACGAATACTTGCCGCGCAGGTCGGGCATGTATTTGGTGGCGCGGGCCACCGCATCGGGCAATGTGACGTCGGTCAGCACCGACCGGTCACGCGGGTTCACCCGGCTGCGACCGAACAGGAAGGTGTGGATGGTCGCGTAGGCGGCCAGCACGTTGCGATCGCTGAATCCCGCGTCGAACAGGATCTCCATCACCGCGGCGATGATGTCGAGCTGCTTACCGAGCATCTGCTCGATCAACACATCGCCGAGGCCGGGGTGCTTGCGTAGTTTCTCATCGATCTGGTCGATGAGTTCACGCAGCCGCTGTTGCCACGGGCCCGACTCCGGCGGCGGTTTGCGCACACCGGCCAGTGCCGCGGTGGCCACCAGGTCGAGTAGCTCCCGTTTATCGGCCACGTAGTAGTACGGGGCCATCGGGGAAACGCCCAGTTCGCGCGATAGCCGGCGCATCGACAGCTTGTCCACACCGTCGGCGCGGACCACCCGCAGCGCGGCTTCCACGATCTCTGATTCGGAGAGGGTATTACCGCCCCCGCTGGCCTGCGTTCGCCCGACTCCCATGCCACCTCTACCACCGCGGGCGCGTGCGCCCGTCACGTCCTGTTCAGCTGCTTGCCACCGGAAAGTTTAGAGGGCTCGGTGCGGGCGCTGTCGGTTCGTCGGCCGAAACGGCTTCTTTTTGTCAGTTCATGACGTTATGGTGTGTGAGCGCGGCTACACCTGTGGCCGCGACCACAGTGCCCAACAGAGTGGAGGTAGCCATGCCGGACAAGGGGCTCAACGGACCCGCCGACACCGACAACCGCGGCCCGATCGCCGCGGTCGCGCAGCGCTCGGCCGAGGACACACCGCTGGTGGAGGAATCGCTCATCGAAGAGGTCTCCATCGACGGTATGTGCGGCGTCTACTGAGCTGAGAGGAGCGGTGACCATGCTCGATCTCGATACGCGCTGGCAACTGCATCCGCGGGTTGCCCTGCGGCCGGAACCGTTCGGCGCGTTGCTGTATCACTTCGGCACGCGGAAGCTGTCGTTTCTGAAGAACCCGAGGATCGTCGAGATCGTGCGGTCACTGCCCGCACAGCCGTCGGTGCGCACCGCCATGCGGGCCGCCGGCATCGATGACGCCGCGGCCGCGCCGTATGTGAAAGCGCTGGCGCAGCTGGCCGATTCGCAGATGATCGTCGGCGCCCCCGAGGCGGCGCCGCTGGCCGCGGCCCCGGAGCCGATGACCTTCGCGGCCGACGACGACCGCGCCGTGCGGCTGGTGGATCGCTTCGAATCCGGCCTGGCCGCGCCGATCTGCCTGACCTGGGAACTCACCTACGCGTGCAATCTGTCCTGTGTGCACTGCCTGTCGTCGTCGGGCCGGCGCGATCCGCGCGAGCTGAGCACCGAGCAGTGCAAGGCGCTCATCGACGAGTTCCAGCGCATGCAGATCTTCTACGTCAATATCGGCGGCGGCGAACCGACTGTGCGCCCGGACTTCTGGGAACTGGTCGATTACGCCACCGCGCACCAGGTGGGAGTCAAGTTCTCCACCAACGGCGTCCGGATCACGCCGGAGGTCGCCGCGCGGCTGGCCGCCAGTGACTATGTGGATGTGCAGATCTCGCTCGACGGCGCCGATGCCGCCGTCAACGACGCGGTGCGCGGTCCCGGTTCGTACGACATGGCCATCCGAGCGCTGGAAAACCTTGCCGCGGCGGGTTTCCGGGATGCCAAGCTGTCGGTGGTGGCGACCAGGCACAATATCGCCCAGCTCGACCAGTTCAAGGAGATCGCCGACCGCTACGGCGCCACTTTGCGGTTGACGCGGCTGCGCCCGTCCGGGCGCGGCGCCGATGTGTGGGACGAGCTGCATCCGCTGCCCGAACAGCAGCGCGAACTCTACGAATGGCTGCTGCGCAACGGTGACGGTGTGCTCACCGGCGACTCGTTCTTCCACCTGTCGGCCTTCGGTGAGGCGCTGCCCGGGTTGAACATGTGCGGCGCGGGCCGGGTGGTGTGCCTGGTCGATCCGGTGGGCGACGTCTACGCCTGCCCGTTCGCCATCCACGACCGCTTCCACGCCGGAAACGTCGTCGCCGACGGCGGTTTCGCGACGGTGTGGAAGGAATCGGCGTTGTTCGGGCAGCTGCGCGAACCCACCGGCGGCGGCGCCTGCTCGTCGTGTGCGCATTACGATGCGTGCCGCGGCGGCTGCATGGCGGCGAAGTTCTTCACCGGTCTGCCCGCCGACGGGCCGGACCCGGAGTGCGTGCAGGGCTACGGCGCGGCGGCCCTCGCCGACGCGGGCCGGGTGGTGCCGCGTTCGTCGGTCGACCACTCGCGGCGCAGCGCCCCGCGGCGTTCTGGTGGCCGCAAATCCGGGCCGGTGCCGCTCACCCTGAGCACGCCGCCGCGGCGGCCGTCACGGGCCTGTGACGAAAGCCCGCTGGGCTAGGCGCGCGGCGTTAGCCGGAACCGGTGCGCGGGCCGCGAACGGCTCGCGCACCGACCGCGCGGTACGCGATTGCCGCTCGGTTGCCGTCGGAGCGAGGACTCGCTCAGTAATCCTTCAGCAACGCAGATCCTGTCGGTTACCGGGCCTACCACGCGAAATACTCCGGAACTGGTTGCGTGTTTCGCGACTGTTGATGTCAGCCGAGCGAACTCCGTCTAACATGCCAGGAATGCGCCATGATCGCCTTCCCGACGGATTCGGGGTGCGGATCGATCCACGGGTACGCGCATACTCCGGGGGACGCATCCTGATCGGAGGAACACCCGCGAGGTTGCTGCGCCTTGCCCCGGAAGCCGCCGAAATGATCGGCGACGGGTACCTCGAGGTCAACGGCCCGAAGTCCGCCGTCGTTGCCAGGCGGCTGCTCGATTCCGGGGTGGCCAACCCCCGGCCGCGACTGCTGCCCTCGCCCGAGGACGTCACCATCATCGTGCCGCTGCACAACAATGCCGAGGGTCTGGCGCGGCTGTTGGCGGCCCTGCGCGGGCACAATGTGATCGTCGTCGACGACGGCTCCGACCTGCCCGCGCGGGTACCGCCGGTGGCCGGTGGCCGCTGCCAGGTCAGCGTGCTGCGGCATGAGCGCGCGCTCGGCCCGGCCGCCGCGCGCAATGCCGGATTGCGGGCGGCGACAACCGAGTTCGTGGCGTTCCTGGATTCCGATGTGGTGCCACGCAGCGGCTGGCTCGAGGTCATGCTCGGGCATTTCAGCGATCCGGAGGTCGCGCTGGTCGCGCCGAGGATCGTCGCGCTGGATCCCGAATCCAACGCGCTGGCCCGCTACGAGCACACCCGGTCCTCGCTGGATCTGGGCAGGCGCGAATCGGCCGTGCAATCGCGCGGGATGGTGTCCTACGTGCCGAGTGCGGCGTTGCTGGTGCGGCGGGGCGCGCTGCTGGCCGAGGGCGGGTTCGACGAGTCGATGCACGTCGCCGAGGACGTCGACCTGTGCTGGCGGCTGGAGCGGGCGGGCTGGCGGTTGCGCTACGAACCCGCCGCGCACGTCGCCCACGATCACCGGGTGTCCTTCCGGGCCTGGTTCAACCGGAAGATGTTCTACGGCACCGGCGCCGCGCCGCTGGGCGCACGGCATGCGGGCATGGTGTCGCCGCTGTCGGTGCCGTCGTGGACCATGCTGGCCGCGGTGCTGTTCGGCACGCTGACCCGCTGGGGAGCTCACCCTGGTGGCCGCGCTGGGCCGATTGCGCCGCGTCTTCGGCGAACTCGACAATCCCACCCGGATCGCGTCGATCTATCTGGCCCGCGGCTTCTTCGCCGGACTGTGGCGCCTCGCCTCGGCCATGTGCAGGCACTATTGGCCGGTCACCGTGCTGGCGATGGTGGCCTCCCGGCGGATCCGGCGCATCGCGGTGACGATGGCGCTGGCCGACGGCCTGGCCGACTGGTTCACCCATCGCGACGCGGGCGGGCTCGACCCGTTGCGCTACATCGCCTTCCGCCGCATCGACGACATCGCCTACGGCACCGGTCTGTGGCTCGGCGCGTGGCGGGCCCGCAGTATCGAAGCGCTCAAGCCCACCGCCCCGCCGCGCTGAGCGCCGATGGGTCCGGATGGCTGACACGCTGATCGTCGGCGGAGGCAGCGCGGGTTGCGTGCTCGCCGCGCGCCTGAGCGCCGACCCGGATCACCGAGTGCGACTGCTGGAAGCCGGGCCGATCTGGACCTCGCCCGACGGCTTCCCGCCCAGCCTGCGTGACGGCACCGAACTGCCGCTCGACGACGAGGCGCTGCTGTGGCGCTATCCGATCCAGCTGACGGCGACCACCACGTCCACCACGGTGCGCGGACGGGTGATCGGCGGGTCGGGGTCGATCAACGGGTGCTATTTCGTGCGCGCCCCCGCCGCCGATTTCGCCGCGTGGAGCCGCGAGATCGGCACCGGCGGCTGGACTTACGACGAGCTGATCGAGCCGATGCGCCGCCTCGAACATGATCACGACTTCGGCGCGCAGCCCGGGCACGGCGCCGAAGGGCCCATCCCAGTGCGCCGCCCGGCCACCCGGAGCCCGCTGACCGAGGCGTTCGTGCGGGCGGCCGCGGCGACCGGATTCGACGAGATACCGGACCTGAACGCGCCCGACGCGGCGGACAAGGGTTTCGGCGCGGTGCCGGCCAACATCGATCGGCGTGCCGGCACGAGCCTGCGCGTCGGCAGTGCACAGGCCTACCTGCTGCCGGCGCTCACCCGGCCGAACCTCACCGTGTCGGCCGGCACCACCGCGCTCGGGATCCGGTTCAAGGGGACCAGGGCGATCGGGGTGGAATGCCTGCGTGCGGGCGTCGCGGAATTCATCCCGGCGGATCGGATCGTGCTGTGCGCGGGCGCGATCGAATCGGCCGCACTGCTGCTGCGTTCGGGCATCGGTGATCCGGCGCGGTTGCGCGCGCTGGGCATCCCGGTGGTGCAGGCGCTGCCGGTGGGCGAATGGTGCACCGACCATCCCGAGATCGGCATCGACTACCGGCACGACGCGCCACACCGGCGCAGCCAGGTACTCGAATACGTGCTCGAGCTCGGCGATATCGAAATCCGGCCGTACACGATGGCTTTCACGCCGGGAATCCGGCAGTTCGCGCTCGCATTGATGCGCCCGCACGGGTCGGGCGAGCTGCGGCTGCGTTCGGCCGATCCGGCTGACCGGCCGTGGATCGACCAGCGCTACCTGGAACAGCGGCTGGATCGGGACCGGCTGCGCGCGGCCGTGCGGTTGTCGGCGGAGATCATGGACGCGATGGGGGCGGTCCCCGGGGAGCCGGTTCCCGGGGTGGTCTCCGACGACTGGCTGACCGCGCATCTGGCCACCTCACAACATCTGTCCGGTACCTGCCGCATGGGCTCTGCTGGCGACACCCGCGCCGTGGTGGACGCGCGCTGCCGGGTGCACGGCGTCGACGGTCTCGCGGTGGCCGACCTGTCCATCGTGCCGGTGCCGCTGGGCCGTGGTCCGCAGGCGACGGCGGTGCTGATCGGCGAGCGCGCCGCCGAACTGTTGTCCGGCTGACCCACGCCCCGCGATGCCAGGTGGCTCACACTCACGGGACGGGCGTGACGTGTGTGACCTGGCGGACAAACCTGATCATCCGCCGGTCGTTGCCGGTACCCGCCGGTACAGTTTGTCGTAGGTGAAAGGCAAATGGTCAGCAATCTTGCGGGTGGTCGCCCCTCGCGGCATGGAGTAGAACCTGGCACGCAGCTCGGTGCACTGGAAGCCTATGCCGCTCAAGCGCATGGATATCTCGGTGCCGGTGGTGAGCGGCTGTCCCGGCTCGCCGGTCTGTTGCGCCCCGCGGTGCTCGAATCGTGGTTGCGCAGTGTTCGCGGTGGCATCGATCCGATGGACGTCGTCGACGGTCGCGGGCTGCGCGGCGCGGACCTCCAGCGCTACCGCGACGCCCATCCGATCGCCGCGCTGATGCCGTTGATCGACAAGCTGCTCGTCGAGGACGCCGCCCGGACCGGTTTGATCGTCGTGGTTGCCGACCAGTTCGGGCGGGTGCTGTCGGTGCACGGCGACGCCGAGAGGATCAGCGCCGCCGCCGAGATCGGGCTGCGCGCTGGCGACGACCTGAGCGAGCGCCGTATCGGCACCAATGCCGTCGGCATGGTGGTGCGCACCGGACGCGCCGCCTGGATCCACGGCCCGGAACACTTCCTGCACCGGATGCATCAGCTCACCGGTGCCGCCGCCCCCGTGCACGATCCGGATGGCCGGCTGGTCGGCGTGCTGATGATCGCCGGCGGAGTACGAGTGGCCAGGCCCGAGATCCTGGCTCTGGTGAAAGCCGCCGCCACGGCAGCGGAAATGGATCTGCTGCTCACGGCCATGCGGGCCGATCGGCACGCACCGGCCGGTGCCCGCGATCGACACCAGGCGGCGCCGGATCGGGGCAGGCTCGGGCTCGATGTGCTCGGTCTCGGCCAGCCGCAGCTGAGCATCGGCGGGAAGCGGGTGCCGCTGTCGCAACGTCACGCCGAGATCCTGCTGCTGCTCACCGAGCACCCCGAAGGGCTCGGCGCCGACCATCTGGCCTTGCTGCTCGACGACACCGACCTGGACAACGGCACCATCCGCGCCGCCATGTCCCGGCTGCGCACGGTGGTCGGGCCCGAGGTGTTCGGTTCCCGGCCGTACCGGCTGAAGGTGCCGGTGGCCACCGATATCGACTTCCTGCGCGCCGCCCTGGACTCCGGTGACGTCGATGCGGCGTTGCGGTTGTACGCGGGCCCGGTGCTGCCGCGTTCGAACGCGCCCGGCATCGTCGATCTGCGCGATGAGCTGCGGGTTCGGCTGCGGACCTCGGTGCTGGATTCGCGTGATCCCGCGGCGCTGCGGCGCTGGACCGCCACCGCCGAGGGACGCGACGACGCCGCCGCGTGGGTCGCCTACCGCTCGACCGTTGATCGCGATTCGCCGCTGTTCGCCCAGATCGAGGCCAAGATCCGGGTGCTCGATCGGCGCCTGGGCGCGGATGCAACGCAGATGCAACGTTTCGGCTCATAGTCTGCCCATCTGAAAGTGCGATAGCTCACATGCGGGGGCCCGAGCTGCTCGCGGGTAGAAAGCCGCCCGCGGCCGGTCGCACCGGTCCCTATCTGGACGCTTGTCCGATTTTTTTAGAGCATTTAGTTCCTTTTTATTTCGACCTGGCCTAGTGTTCGCAATACGTGGATGACATCCATGTGATGTAGCTGACATACCGCCGTTATCGAATCCGTGGCGGCAGTGAAGTTGGAGGAAAGATCACTAGCTAGGCACTTCGTCTCCGTTCCGGACACCGTCCCATCAGGCGCCGGCTCCGGACGGCACGGCGGCGACCACACGGTCGCCGATTCCAGTTCACGCACATCTGACGAATACGCGCGAGCGCCCAGACGAGCGTCGCGTGTCATTCGCCCACACCTCATGCGGTAGCCGCCCGCGCCCGGGACTCCGACCCGCCGCGCAGGCTTATTCGTGCTGCCCAAAAGCATTCGGCCAGCCGTTAATTCGCCATTTCGAGGAGGCTCTGGTGCACGGTACGGAGTTGGGTGGACCCAGCGCGCGGAAGCAGGCGACGCTGCATACCGAGGCGCGAACATCCGCGCCGGCCCGCTTCCCGCTCGCACCCGCGCAGCTGGGAGTCTGGTACGCCCAGCTCCTCGATCCGCAGGTGCCGATCAATGTGGCGCAATACGTGGACGTGCGTGGTGCGGTGGACGCCGAACTGCTGCAAGAGGTTTCGATCGAGGCGGCGCGTGAGTACGAATCGGTGCTGGTCCGCATCGGGGAAGCCGACGGGGTGCCGTACCAGTGGGTCGACACGCAGGCCTCGGTCCACATTCCGTTGATCGATGTCCGTTCGTATCCCGATCCCATTGCCGCAGCGAAAGAATGGATGCGGGCAGATTCCAGTGCGCCGGTGGATCTACTCCACGATCAGCTTTTCGCGGGCGCGCTGCTGCGGGTCGAGGCCGACCGCTATTTCTGGTATCTGCGCGCGCACCACATCATCCTCGACGGATTCGGCGCACTCACCAACACCATGCGGGTGGCCGAGCGTTACACCGCGCGGGTGCTCGGACGCGAGCCGGAGCCGGTCTCACCCGCCACCCTTGCGACGCTGGTCGAGGGCGAGCACACCTATCGCGACAGCTCCCGTTTCGGCGCCGACCGCACGCACTGGGCCGAACGGGTGGCCGGGCTGGACGCACCGACCAGCCTCGACGGCCGCACCGCGCCGCGCGCCGCGGCCAACCTCATCGCCGGACGGCCGCTGCCCGAGGCGCTCACCCAACGGATGAACACCCTGGCCGCGAGCCAGGATTCGACCCCGGCGGTGGTGCTGCTCGCCGCCTTCGCCGCCTATCTCGGCCGGCTCACCGACCGCAATGACGCCGTGCTCAGCCTGCCGGTGACCGCTCGCACCACCGCGGTGATGCGCCGCTCGGCGGGCATGCTGTCCAATATCGTGCCCTTGCGGCTGTCGACCGGCGGCAGCTGGGGCGAGCTGCTGCACGCCACCCGGGTGGAGGTCGCGGGCGCGCTGCGGCACCAGCGCTACCGGGCCGAGGACATCCGCCGCGACGCCGAGCACGACGGGCGCCCGGCCCGGCGCGCCCTGTTCGGTCCGCTGGCCAACATCATGCTGTTCCGCAGCGACCTCACCCTCGGCACGGCGACCGGCCAGTACCACGTGCTGTCCACCGGGCCGGTGGAGGATCTGAGCCTCAACGTCTACTACGGCGAACGCGACCGGGTGCACGTCGACTTCGAGGCCAATCCCAACCTCTACGACGCCGACGACATCGCCCGGCACCACGCCCGCTTCATCGGGTACCTGGACCGGCTGCTCGCGACCGACCTGGACGCGCCCCTGGCCGGTGTCGAGGTCGCCACCGAGCTGGAGCTGGAGGTCAGCACCAAGATCTGGAACGCCACCGGCCATCCGGTGGACCCGCGCGCCACGCTGGTGTCGATGTTCGAGGCGCAGGTAGCGCGCACCCCGGACGCGGTCGCGCTGCGCTTCGCCGGCAGCCCCGACCTGACCTACGCCGAGCTCGCGGCCCGAGCGAATCGGCTGGCCAGGGCGTTGATCGCGCGCGGGGTCGGCCCGGAGTCGCTGGTGGGGCTGCATATCCGGCGCTCACCGGAGCTGGTGATCGCCATGTACGCGGTGCTCGCCGCGGGGGCCGCCTATGTGCCGCTGGACCCCGACCATCCGGCCGACCGCACCGCGCACATCATCGCGACCGCGCGTCCGGCCTGTGTGCTCACCGCGGGTGACCGGCCGGATCTGGCCGACGGCGTGGTGCCGGTGCTCGACCTCGACGAACTGCCCGCCGACGGCCCCACCGGCCCTATCTGGGACCGGGAACGCGGCACCGCACTGCGCCCGGCCCATCCGGCCTACGTGATCTTCACCTCCGGCTCCACCGGCAAACCCAAGGGCGTCGTGGTCTCGCATGCCGCGATCGTGAACCGGCTGGTGTGGATGCAGCGCGCCTATCGGCTCACCCCGGCCGATGTGGTGTTGCAGAAGACGCCTGCCACCTTCGACGTGTCGGTGTGGGAATTCTTCTGGCCGCTGCAGATCGGCGCGACGCTGGTGCTGGCCCAGCCAGACGGCCACCGCGACCCCGCCCACCTGCGCGCGGTGATCGCCGAATACGGCGTCACCACCGCACATTTCGTGCCGTCCATGCTCGAGGCGTTCCTGGCGCACCAGGACATGGCCGCCGAGACCTCGCTGCGCACGGTGTTCGCTTCCGGCGAGGCGCTACCCGCCTCGCTCGCCCAGCGGCTACGGGTGCTGACCGGCGCCCGGCTGCACAACCTGTACGGTCCGACCGAAGCGGCGGTGGACGTCACCTTCCACGAGGTGACCGACGCCGATACCGTTTCGGTGCCGATCGGCGCCCCGGTGTTCAACACTCGGGTCTACGCGCTGGATTCGCGGTTGCGTCCGGTACCGGTCGGGGCGCCGGGTGAGCTGTATCTGTCGGGGGTACAGCTCGCCCGGGGATATGCGGGTGCGCCCGGCCTGACGGCGGCCCGGTTCGTCGCCGATCCGTTCGGCGATCAGCCGGGGGAGCGGCTGTACCGCACCGGCGATGTGGTGCGCTGGACGACCAACGGTGAACTGGAATATCTCGGTCGCACCGATTTCCAGGTGAAGCTGCGCGGGCTGCGGATCGAACCGGGCGAGATCGAGGCCGTGCTGGGCGCCGTGGACTCGGTGGTGCGGGCGGTGGTCGTGGTGCGCGACGACCACGGCGTCGGCGAACAGCTGGTGGCCTATGTGGTGGAAGCCGAACCGGACACGGTGACCCCGGAGCGGTTGCGGGCCGCCGCGGCGCGGGCACTGCCCGGGTACATGGTGCCCGCCGCGTACGTGGTGCTGGACGCGCTGCCGGTCAATGCCTCCGGCAAGCTCGACCGGGCCGCGCTACCCGCACCGCAGCGCGGCACCGCGGAATACACCGCCCCCGCCACTCCCGTGGAGCAGGCGGTGGCCGCGGTGTTCACCGAACTGCTCGGACAGCAGCGGATCGGCCGCGACGACGACTTCTTCGCCCTCGGCGGCAACAGCCTGATCGCCACCCAGGTGGCGGCCCGGCTCGGCGCCGACCTCGGCTGCCGGCTCGGGGTGCGCGAACTGTTCGCCGCGTCCACGGTGGCGGGGCTGGCCGAGCTGATCGAGCAGCGCGCCGATTCCGGTGCGCTCGCGCCGCTGTACGCCCGGCCGCGCCCGGAGTATGTGCCGCTCTCGCCCGCGCAGCAGCGGATCTGGTTCCTCAACCGGTTCGAGGACACGAGCGCGAGCTACAACATGCCGTTCGTGGTGCGGCTGCGCGGCGCGGTGGATCTGCCCGCCCTCGGCGCCGCCCTCGGCGACCTGGTGCAACGCCACGAGGTGCTGCGCACGGTCTTCCCGGCGACCCCGCCCGGGGTGGACGCCGCAGGATCGGCCGCCCATCAGGTGGTGCTCGAGCCGGCGCAGTTCGTGGTGACGCCCGAAGCGATCGGCGCGGACGCGCTGGACGGCGAACTCGCGGCGTTCGCGTCGGCCGGTTTCGATCTCGAACGCGAGATACCGTTCCGTGCGCGTGTTTTCGTGGTGGACGACGGCAGCGTCGCCCTGGCCGTCGTCGTGCACCACATCGCCGCGGACGGGCTCTCGCTGCGGGTCCTGGCGCGCGACGTCATGGGCGCCTACACCGCCCGCCGCGACGGCGCCGTCCCCGCACCGACGCCGCTGCCGGTGCAGTACGCGGACTACAGCATGTGGCAGCGCGAGCTGCTCGGCTCGGCCGCCGACCCGGCCGCACCGCTGGGACGGCAGCTGGATTTCTGGACCACCACGCTCGCCGGCGCCCCCGATCTGCTCGAACTTCCCGCCGACCGCCCGCGCCCGGCCGTCGCCTCCGCCCGTGGCGCCATCCATCGATTCGAGATCCCGGCCGAGCTGTACACCGCGCTCACCGAAACCGCGCGCACGCACCAGCTGTCGACGTTCATGGTGTTGCACGCCGGATTCGCGGCACTGCTGTCGCGCCTGGCCTGCGCCGACGACATCGTGATCGGCACACCCGTCGCGGGCCGCGGTGATCGCGCCCTCGACGACCTGATCGGCATGTTCGTCAACACCCTGCCGCTGCGCACCGTCATCGACCCCGACGGCACCGTC
Source organism: Nocardia sp. JCM 38205 (assembly GCF_058222935.1). Lineage (NCBI taxonomy): Bacteria > Bacillati > Actinomycetota > Actinomycetes > Mycobacteriales > Nocardiaceae > Nocardia > Nocardia sp. JCM 38205. The sequence goes on from NZ_JBYHFL010000002.1 coordinate 987,461, forward strand.
GAACACCTGCTCACCGAGGTCAAGGCGGCCGATCTGGCGGCCTTCGCCCATGCCGACCTGCCGTTCGAGCAACTGGTCGACGCCATCAACCCGCCACGGTCGCAGGCCAGGCACCCCCTGTTCCAAGTGTTGTTCTCCTTCGACAACACGGGCGACATCAGCTTCGAACTCCCCGGTATCGCGGCGCGGACCAGTACCCTGGACACCGGCGTGACCAAGTTCGATCTTCAACTCACGGTCACCGATCACCTCGGCGGGGCCGGACACAGGGAAGGTCCGGCGCCGACCGGGGTGCCCGCCGAATTCACCTACGCCACAGATCTTTTCGATGCGGATACCATCGAAGAATACGCGCGCCTGCTGCTGCGGGTGCTGCGGGCGATCGTCGAGGAGACCGAGCGCGTAGTCGCCGATCTACCGCTGCTCGACGCCGCCGAACAACGGCGGGTGCTCGCCTCCGGGGACGCGGCGGCGGTGCGGCCGAAGCGGCGCGCGATCGCGGTCGATGTGGCCACCGCCGTCTCTCTCGGCGCAGGCAACCTGCCAGACCTGCCCCCGCACAGGCGGATTCCCGCGCCGGGCGAACCGACCCTGTTGGACGCCTTCACCTACCAAGCCGAGCGTCGGCCGGCCGCCATCGCCCTCGTCGACGGTGACCAGCAGCTCACCTACGCCGAACTCGCCGGGCGCGTCAACCGGCTCGCGCGCCGCCTGATCGCCGCCGGTGTCGGGCCTGAAACGCTTGTCGCGCTGGACATGCCCCGTTCGGCGGAATTCGTGATCGCCGCGTACGCCGTGCTCATCGCGGGCGGCGGGTACGTTCCGCTCGACCCCGAGCAGCCTGCCGCGCGCATCGGCCAGGTGCTGGAGACGGCGCGTCCGGTGTGCGTGCTCGTCCGCTCGTGCGATACCTGGACCGGCACAGATGTTGCCGTACTGACCGTCGACGACGAGCTCGCCGAGTACTCGACCGCGCCCGTCACCGATGCGGAGCGGCGCGCACCGCTCCGATCGGCGCACACCGCCTATGTCATCTTCACCTCCGGTTCCACCGGGCGCCCCAAGGGCGTCGCGGTGCAGCACGCCTCGGTCGTCAACCAGATCGATTGGATCACCACCGAATACGACATCACTCCCGACGATGTGATCCTGTTCAAGACGCCCGCCACCTTCGATGTCTCGGTGTGGGAGCTGTTCGCCCCGACGGCGGTGGGCGCGCGGCTGGTCGTCGCCGCACCCGGCGGGCACCGCGATCCCGGCTACCTGGCCGCGACCATCGCGGCGCAGCGGGTGAGCATGACCTCGTTCGTGCCGTCCATGCTGACGGTCTTCGCCGAGACCGCGCCCGCCGCATCGCTGGCCTCGCTGCGCACGGTGCTGGTGGCCGGCGAGGCGATGACCGGTGCGGCAGCGGCCGCGTTCGCCGCGGTGAGTTCCGCGGCGTTGCACAACCTCTACGGCCCGACCGAATTCACCGTCCACGCCACCCATGCGCCGGTATCGCCGCAGGTCGATGGCTCGGTACCGATCGGCCGCCCGGTTCCGGGCAGTCAGGTGCTCGTGCTCGACGCCCGCCTGCGTCCGGTGCCCGACACCGTGGTGGGCGAACTGTACCTGTCCGGTGTGCAGGTGGCGCGCGGCTACCACGGACGCGCTGATCTGAGCGCGGCCCGTTTCGTCGCCAATCCCTACGGCCCGGCCGGTGCGCGGATGTACCGCACGGGCGACCTGGTGCGGCGCAACCGGGCGGGCGAACTGGAATACCTGGGCCGCAGCGATTTCCAGGTCAAACTGCGCGGCCAGCGCATCGAGCTCGGTGAGATCGAGGCAGCGCTGAGCGCATGCCCCGAGGTGCGCTCGGCCGCCGCGCGGGTGTACCGGCACACCGCCGGTGAGCTGCTGGTGGCGTATGTGGTGACCGGCGATTCCGATACCGACCCGACGGCAGTACTCGATTCCCGGCTACGTGCGGTGCTGCCCTCGTACATGGTGCCCGGCGTCTACGTCCGGTTGGACGCGATGCCGCTGACCAGCTCGGGCAAGCTCGATCGCAAGGCGCTGCCCGATCCCGAGCTGGCCACCGCGAGCTTCCGTGCACCCGTCACCCGGGCCGAGCGCACGGTGGCGGAGATCTTCGCGCAGACCCTCGGCGCCGACCGGGTCGGCCTCGACGACGATTTCTTCGCCCTCGGCGGGAACTCGCTGGTCGCCACCCAGATCGCGGCCCGCATCGCCGCCCTGCTCGATACCGATGTACCGGTACGGATGCTGTTCGAATCCCCGACGGTCGGCGCGCTCGCCGCCCGGCTGGGCGAGGGCGATGGCGGCCGAGCGCGGCCCGCCCTGGTCGCGCGGGAGCGGCCCGAGCTGGTGCCGCTGTCGTACGCACAGCAACGCATGTGGTTCCTCAACCAGTTCGACGCCGAGTCGGTCGCCGACAATCTGACCGCAGCCGTCCGGTTGACGGGGACGCTCGATCGGGAAGCCCTGCGTGCGGCGGTGGCCGACGTCATCGAACGGCACGAAACGCTGCGCACGGTGTACCCGGCGGTGCACGGGGTTGCGTGCCAGCGCGTCCTGCCCGCAGGCACGCCCATGCGGTTCGACGACATCGCGCCCGACCGGCTCGACCACCGGATCCGAGCCGAAGCCGCCACCCCGTTCCGCGTCGACCGGGAACCACCGGTGCGCCTGACCCTGCTGCGCCTGGCCGCCGACGACCACGTCCTGGTCGTATCGATGCATCACATCAGCGCCGACGGCTGGTCGATCGCGCCGCTCACCCGCGACCTCATGCGCGCCTACGCCGCCCGCTGTGCCGCGACCGCGCCGGACTGGGCGCCGCTGCCGGTGCAGTACGCCGATTACACGCTGTGGCAGCGCGAGGTACTCGGCGCCGAGGACGACCCGGATTCACTACTCGCCGAACAGATCCGGTTCTGGTCGGCGGAGCTGGCGCAGCTACCCGATGTGCTGGATCTCCCCGCCGACCGTCCCCGTCCGGCCGTCGCGACCGGCCGCGGCGCGCGGTACGCCTTCACCATCGACGCCGCCACCCATCGCGGCATCCGCGCTGTGGCGCGCCGCTCGAACGCCTCGCTGTTCATGGTCGTGCACGCCGCCTTCGCAGCGCTGCTGTCGCGCCTGACCGGGCACACCGATATCGCCCTCGGCACCCCGGTCGCCGGTCGCGGCGATCAGGCGCTGGACGAGCTGGTCGGCATGTTCGTCAACACGCTGGTGCTCCGTTCGCAGGTGCCTCCCGATCGCAGCTTCACCGAGCTGCTCGAGGCGGTCCGCGACGGCGATCTGCGGGCATTCGCGCGCGCCGACGTCCCGTTCGAGCGGCTGGTCGAGGTGGTGAACCCGCCGCGTTCGGCGGCACGGCATCCGCTGTTCCAGGTGATGCTCGATGTGCAGAACACCGCGACGACACGTCTGGAATTGGCCGGTGTCACGGCCACCCGGCTCGATCTCGATACCCGCACCGCGAAATTCGACCTGCACCTGACGATCACCGAAACCGTGGACGGCGACGGGCCGGCCGGGCTCGACGCGGTCTTCGAATACGCGACCGATCTGTTCGACGCGGGCACCGTCGCCACCTTCGCCGACCGGCTGCGGCTGCTGCTGGCCGCGGCGCTCGCCGATCCGCAGCGTCCGGTGGGCGATCTGGAGGTGATGAGCCCGGCCGAGCGCGCGCTGGTGCTCGATACCTGGAACGCCACCGCGGCCGAGGTGCCCGCGGGGCAGACGCTGGTGTCGCTGTTCGAGGCGCAGGCCGCCCGCACCCCGGACGCGGTCGCGCTGGTGTATCCCGGTGTGCCGCAGCGCGCGGCGACCATGAATTACGCGGACTTCGCCGGTCGAGTGAATCGGCTGGCCAGGCTGCTGGTCTCCATCGGTGTGCGCCCCGACAGCCGGGTCGCGGTGGCGATGCCGCGGTCGCTGGATCAGGTGGTCGCGATGTACGCGGTGATCACCGCCGGTGGCGCGTATGTGCCGGTGGATCCCGAGCATCCGGCCGAACGGATCGGTCATGTGCTGCGGACAGCGCGGCCGGTGTGCGTGCTCACCCGCTCCACCGACGGCTTGGACCTGGCCGACGGCGACGAGGCGCGGCGGTGGGCGGTGCTCGACGTCGACCAGTTCGACACCTCCGACTATTCGGACGCGCCGTTGACCGACGCCGACCGCCTCGGCACGCTGACCGCCGCGCACACGGCGTACGTGCTCTTCACCTCGGGGTCGACGGGCAGGCCCAAGGGCGTCGCGGTCACGCATGCGGCGATCGTGAACCGTCTGGTGTGGATGCAGTCGGCCTACGGGCTCGACGCCTCGGATGTGGTGTTGCAGAAGACGCCGTCCACTTTCGATGTGTCGGTGTGGGAGTTCTTCTGGCCCTTGCAGATCGGTGCGCGACTGGTGCTTGCCGAGCCGGAGGGGCACCGCGACCCCGCGTATCTGGCCGAGGTCATCGATGCCGAGGGCGTCACGGTGGCGCACTTCGTGCCGTCCATGCTTGCCGCGTTCGTTGGCTCACCCGCGATGGCCGAACCCGGCCGCTGCACGTCGCTGCGGATGGTGTTCGCCTCCGGTGAGGCGCTGCCCGCCGGTCCCGCGCACCGGCTGCGCGAACTGACCGGCGCGCGGCTGCACAACCTGTACGGCCCGACCGAGGCCGCGGTCGACGTCACCTGCCACGAGGTCACCGAGGCCGACACGGTGTCGGTGCCGATCGGTGCGCCGGTGTTCAACACCCAGGTGTACGTGCTGGACTCGCGGCTGCACCCGGTGCCGCCGGGTGTCGCTGGCGAGCTGTACCTGGCGGGGGCGCAACTGGCGCGCGGCTACATCGGCCGCTCGGATCTGACGGCGGATCGGTTCGTGGCCAACCCCTTCGGCCCCGGCGAGCGCATGTACCGCACCGGCGACGTGGTGGCCTGGAACCGCGACGGGGAGCTGGAGTACCTGGGCCGCAGCGATTTCCAGGTGAAACTGCGTGGTCAGCGGATCGAACTCGGGGAGATCGAGGCGGCACTCGACGAGCTCGCCGGTGTCGCCCGTTCGGTCGTCCTGCTGCGCGCGGCTGCCGCCACGGGCGAGCAGCTGGTGGGGTATCTGCTGGCCGAGCGGGACGCCGAGATCGACCTGGCAGCGGTGCGGGCCGCGCTGGCCGAGCGACTCCCGTCGTATATGCGCCCGTCCGCGTTCGTGGTGCTCGACGAGTTCCCGGTCAATGCCTCCGGCAAGCTGGACCGCGCAGCCCTGCCCGCCCCCGTGCACGAGGCGGCCGTTTTCCGGGCGCCGAGCACCGACGCCGAGCAGCTCGTGGCCGAGGCGTTCGCCGCGGTACTCGGCATCGAGCGGGCCGGCCTGGATGACGATTTCTTCGCCCTCGGCGGCAACTCACTGAACGCGACGCAGGTCGTCGCCCGGGTGGCGACCGCATTGGACGCCGAGCTCGGTGTGCGGGAGTTGTTCGACGCGCCGACCGTCGCCGCGTTCGCCGCCCGTGCGCTGGCTCGGCGCGGCACCAGGGCCGGGCATCCGCTGGTGCGGCGGGAGCGACCGGCCCGGATTCCCTTGTCGCCGGCGCAGCAGCGGATGTGGTTCCTCAACCGTTTCCTCAGCGAGGACACCGGCGTTGGCGATGCCGTCGACAACATCCCGGTGGCGTTGCGGTTGACCGGCGAGCTGGATCGCGCAGCCCTCGCCGCCGCCCTGACGGACATCGTCGGACGTCACGAAACGCTGCGCACCGTCTACCCGGACGGTCCGGAGGGGCCCGAGCAGCGCATCCTGCCGGCCGCGGGTGGCCACGCCGCCGGGCCCGCGATCGTCCTGCGTACCGAGACCGCTACCGCTACCGAGCTATCGCAGCGGCTCACCGCTCTGGCGGCCGAACCGTTCGACCTGACCACGGAAACTCCGTTGCGGGCGGCGCTGTTCACCCTCGCCCCCACCGATCATGTGCTGGCCCTGGTCCTGCACCACATCAGTGCCGACGGCTTCTCGCTCGGCCCGCTGGCCCGCGACCTGATGACGGCCTACTCCGCCCGCCGCGACGGCTACGCCCCCGCATGGGAGGCGCTGTCCGTGCAGTACGCCGACTACACGCTCTGGCAGCACGACCGCGCCGACTCCGACGAGCATCGGCGCGCGCTCGAGCACTGGCGCCGCACCCTCGACGGCCTGCCCGAGCAGCTCGAACTGCCCACCGACCGGCCGCGGCCCGCCGTCACCAGTCATCGCGGCGCCACCTTCCGGCTGCGCATCGACGCCGAACTGCACAGCGAACTACGCGAACTCGCCCGCAAACGGGAGACCACGTTGTTCGGCACCGTGCACGCCGCGCTGGCGGTGCTGCTGTCGCGGCTGTCCGGCAGCACCGATATCGCCATCGGTACTCCCGTGGCCGGACGGGGTGCACCCGAGCTGGACGGGCTGGTCGGCATGTTCGTCAACACGCTCGTCCTGCGCACCCACATCGACACCAGGCTGCGCTTCGAGACCCTGCTCGACCAGGTGCGGGCCGTCGATCTGGACGCGCTCTCGCACGCCGAGGTGCCCTTCGACCAGTTGGTCGACCTGGTCGCGCCGACCCGCGCACGTAACCGTCATCCGCTGTTCCAGGTGGCGTTGACCTTCCAGAACTTCGCCCTGCCCGCCTTGGAATTGCCCGAGCTGACCGTCCGGCCGCTCGAATTCGACGCCGGTGCGGCGAAATTCGATCTCCAGTTCACCGTCCGCGAATCCGATCCGGACGGCCGCGCCGACGGTATGGACATCGACATCACCTACGCCACCGATCTGTTCGACGCGGACACCGTCGCCGTGCTCGGCCGCCGCTTCACCCAGGTGCTCGCGGCGGTCGCGGCCGATGCGACCGTGGTGGTGGGCGATATCCAGATGCTCTCCGCCGAGGAACAGCATCGCGCGCTCTACGAATGGCCGGTCACCGGCGACGACCGCGCGGCCGACGGCACACTCGCCGAGCGGTTCGCCCGCGCCGCCGCACTCGACCCGGCGGCGGTCGCGGTGCGTGCCGACCACCGCACACTGACCTACGCCGAACTCGATGACTGGTCGAATCGACTGGCGCGGCGGCTCATCGCCGCCGGAGTGGGCCCGGAAACCCTGGTCGCGGTGGCATTGCCGCGCTCGGCGGAACTGGTGGTCGCGCTGCTGGCGGTGGTCAAGGCAGGCGGCGGTTATCTGCCGATCGATCCCGCCTACCCGGCCGACCGGATCGAATACGTCCTCGACGACGCCCGCCCGGTGTGCGCCATCACCAGTGCGACGACCGAACTCGCGCGCGGATGGTTCGGCGGGCCCGTCATCGACATCGCCGTCACCGATCCCGCCGACCCGGAGAACGCCGGCCAGGGTCGCTGCGCGCCGATCGGTGACGCCGACCGTCGCGCACCACTCGATCCGGCCGCGACCGCCTACGTCATCTACACCTCCGGCTCCACCGGACGGCCCAAGGGCGTCGTCGTCCCGCACCGCAATGTGCTGCGACTGCTCGACAACACCCAGCGCCACTTCGAGTTCGGGCCCTCGGATGTATGGACGCTGTTCCACTCCTATGCCTTCGACTTCTCGGTGTGGGAGCTATGGGGTGCGCTGCTGCACGGCGGAACGCTGGTCGTCGTCGACTACTACACCTCGCGCTCGCCGCAGCAGTTCCGCGAACTGCTCGCCGCCGAAGGCGTGACCGTGCTCAATCAGACCCCGTCGGCGTTCTATCAGCTCGCGGCCGCCGATCTGGCCGAACCCGCCCACGACGACCTCGCGCTGCGCTACGTGATCTTCGGTGGTGAAGCACTCGAGCCGCAGCGGTTGACCGGCTGGTTCGCGCGCTACCAGCGCACGCCGCGACTGGTGAACATGTACGGCATCACCGAGACCACGGTGCACGTGTCCTACCGGCCGATCGAGGCGGGCACCGGCTCGGCCAGCGTCATCGGTGGTGCGCTGCCGGGGCTGGCGGTGCGGCTGCTCGATGACCGGCTGCGTCCGGTGCCGGTGGGCGTGCCCGGCGAAATCTATGTCTCCGGTGGCCAGTTGGCCCGCGGCTACCTCGGCAGACCCGCCCTGACCGCCGCCCGCTTCGTCGCCGACCCCTACGCTGCCGACGGCTCCCTGGCCTACCGCTCCGGCGACCTCGCCCGCTGGACCGCCGACGGCGAACTGGAATACCTGGGCCGCGCCGATCAGCAGGTGAATCTGCGCGGGTTCCGGATCGAGCTGGGTGAGATCGAGGCGGCGCTGCTGGACGAGGCCGCGCTGCAGGATCTGTCGGCGCCGGCCGATGAGGCAGCGCGGCCGGGTACTGCGCTGCCGCTGGACCGATCGGCTCTGTTCGATGGGGCGGCGCCCGGCCGAGCGGCGCTGGACGACGGGACGACGGGACCGGCCGAGGCGTCGCGGCCCGATGAGGCGTCGGTGGACGGTGGGCCGGGGGATTCGAGCCGGGCGTCGTCGGGCGCGGCCCTGCCCGGCGGTGCTGACAGCGGGCGCGCCGGTGCCGTGCCGAACGCTGGCGCGAACGGCTCCGCCGCGTCCGCGGGCGGCCGGGCTGTAGTCCGGGAGGCCGCCGTCGTGGTGCGCACCGATCTCGCCGACGAGGCGCGGATCGTCGCCTACCTGGTCGCGCCGGGTGCGGTCGATCTCGCCGCGCTGCGGCAGGGGCTGGCGCGCAGGCTGCCCGAGCACATGGTGCCCGCGGCGATCGTGCGGGTCGAGCGGATTCCGTTGACGGTCAACGGGAAGCTGGATCGGGCCGCCCTGCCCGCGCCGGTGTTCGAGGGCACCGCCTATCGCAAGCCCGCCACACCGGCCGAGGAGATCGTGGCGGGGGTGTTCGCGGAGGTGCTCGGGCTCGGCACCGGCGCCGGGCACCGGGTCGGCGCCGACGACGATTTCTTCGATCTCGGCGGCAGTTCGCTGCTCGCGGCGAAGGCGGCCGCGCGGATCGGGGCGGCGTTCGGCCGCACGGTCGGGGTGCGCGCGCTGTTCGAGCATTCGCGAGTCGCCGAACTGGCCGCGCTGGCCGGCGCCGACGACGCCGAGCCGAGCCGTCCGCCGCTGATCGCTGGGGCGCGTCCGGCGCGGCTGCCGCTGTCGCCGGCGCAGCAGCGCATGTGGTTCCTCAACCGCTTCGACCGCGCGTCGACCGCCTACAACATCCCGCTGGCGCTCCGGTTGACCGGCGCCCTCGATGTCGCCGCGCTGCGGGCCGCGGTCGCCGATGTGATCGCCAGGCACGAATCGCTGCGTACCCGGTACCCGGAGGTCGACGGCACCGCCGAACAGCTGATCGTGCCGACGGCCGAGGCGATCCCGGCCGTCGAGCCGGAGCCGGTGACCGAGGCCGAGCTGCCCGCGCGGATCCGGGAGCTGGCCGAGACCACCTTCGACATCGCCGCCGAGATCCCGGTGCGGATGCGGCTGCTGCGGCTGAGCGACACCGAGTTCGTCTTCGCCGCGGTGCTGCATCACATCGCTGCCGACGGCTCCTCCATCGCCCCCTTCGTCCGGGACCTGATGGCGGCGTACTCGGCGCGGCTCGACCAGTGCGCTCCGTGCTGGAACCCGCTCGCGGTGCAGTACGTCGATTACGCGCTGTGGCAGCACCGGCTGCTCGGAGCCGAGGACGACCCGGAGTCGCTCGCGGCCCGGCAGCTCGCCTTCTGGAAGGACGCCCTCGCCGGGCTGCGCGATCAGCTGACCCTGCCCACCGACCGTCCGCGCCCGGCCAAGCAGAGCCTGCGTGGTGCGAAGATCGCCCGCACCGTCGATGCGGAACTGCACGCGGCACTGACCGCACTCGGCCGCCGCAACGGCGCCACGCTGTTCATGGTGGTGCACGCGGCCTTCGCCGCCCTGCTGGCGCGGCTGTCGGGCACCGGCGATATCGCTGTCGGTACCCCGGTGGCCGGACGCGGCGCGGCCGAACTCGACGACGTCATCGGCATGTTCGTCAATACGCTGGTGCTGCGCACCGCGGTCGACGGCGCCGAACCGTTCGATGCGCTGCTCACCCGCGCCCGGGAAACCGATCTGGCCGCCCTCTCACACGCGGATGTGCCGTTCGAGCGGCTGGTCGAGGTGCTGAACCCGCGCCGTTCCACCGCGCGGCATCCGCTGTTCCAGGTGGGCTATTCGTTCCAGAATCACGAACGCGGCGAACTGCGGTTGCCTGGCCTCGACATCGACGAGATCGAGTTCGACAGTGCGACAGCACAATTCGATCTGCATCTGTTCGCGGTAGATCAGTACGCCGCCGATGGCGCCGCAGCCGGCATCGAGCTGGCCCTCGGCTACGCCACCGATCTGTTCGACTCCGGCACCGCCGAACGCATCCTCGATCACCTGCATCGCGTCCTGGCCGCCGTCGCGGCGCACCCGGAACTGCCGGTCGGCGAGATCGATCTCCTCGGCGAGAACGATCACGCGCAGCTCGCGCGCTGGAACGAGACCGCGTACCCGGTTCCCGCGGTCACGCTGGCCGATCTGGCGGTCTTCGCGGCCACCGATGCCGATCGAACGGCGCTCATCGACACTGTCAGCGGCGCGCACCTGCGTTACGGCGAGGTCGACGCCCGGGTGAATCGTCTTGCGCGCACCCTCATCGCGCACGGCGTCGGCCCGGAGACCACGGTCGTGCTCGCCCTGCGCCGCTCGGTGGAATTGGTGCTCGCCATGTACGCGGTGGTGCGGGCGGGCGGGGCGTATGTGCCGATCGACCCCGATCATCCGGTCGACCGCATCCGCCATATCGTCACCACCGCCGCGCCGGTGTGCGTGCTCACCACGGCCGCCGACGGCATGCCGATCGAGACCGATGTCCCGGTGCTGGTCCTGGACCGGCTCGAACTCGGCGGCGATGCCACACCCCTGCGGGACGCCGACCGGATCCGGCCGCTGCGGCCCGAACATCCGGCGTACCTCATCTTCACCTCCGGCTCGACCGGCCTGCCGAAGGGCGTGACCGTCCCGCACGCCGCCGTGGTGAACCAGTTGATCTGGCTGCGCCGGTATTTCGGCCTCGGCCGGGACAACCGCGCCCTGCTCAAGACCCCGGCGACCTTCGATCTGTCGGTGTGGGAGCTGTGGTCGCCGTTGACGACCGGAGGCACGCTCGTCATCACCGCACCCGGCAGCGAACGCGATCCGGACCGGCTGCGTGCGCTCATCACCGAACACGAGGTCACGGTGCTGCACGCGGTGCCGTCGCTGATCGGCATGCTGGTGGCCGCCGGTCGGCCGCTGCCTGCGTCCCTGCGCCATGTGCTCGCGATCGGCGAGGCGCTGCCCGCGGCCACTGCCGCCGAATTCGCGGCATGCGCACGGGAGGCCGGGGATCACGTCGCCGAGGCGGATGCGCCGTCGCCTGCTCCCGCGCGTCCGGGCGCATCCGAATCGGGCGCACGCCTGTACAACCTCTACGGGCCGACCGAGGCCGCGGTGTCGATCACGGCCTACCCGGTGGCGGGCGAGCTGGCACACACCGTGCCGATCGGGCGTCCGGTGTGGAACAGCGGCGTCCATGTGCTCGACGCCCGGCTGCGTCCCGTGCCGATCGGGGTGGCCGGTGAGCTGTACCTGTCCGGTGCGCAACTGGCCCGCGGCTACCACGGACGCCCCGGCCTGACCGCGGATCGGTTCGTCGCCGACCCGCACGGCACCGGCGCCAGGATGTACCGCACCGGCGATATCGTGCGCAGACTGCCCGACGGGAATCTGGAATACCTCGAGCGCGCGGATTTCCAGGTGCAGATCGGCGGCTTCCGGATCGAGCTCGGCGAGATCGAAGCGGCGTTGCGGCGCGATCCGCGGGTGCGGGCGGCGGTGGCCGTCGCCCGGCGTGCTGCCCTATCGGGCGACCGGCTGATCGCCTATGTGGCTGCACCGCAGGCGGATTCCGATCTCGACGACCAGCTGCGGGCGGCGTTGACGGCCGGGCTGCCGGCCTACATGGTGCCCTCGGCGATCATGGTGCTCGACGCGCTGCCGTTGAACGCCAACGGCAAGGTCGACCGGGCTCGACTGCCCGAACCGGTCTTCACCGAGGCCGAATTCCGGGCGCCGGCCGGCGAGCTCGAACGGCTCGTCGCGGAGACCTTCGCCGAGATCATCGGCGCGCGGACCATCGGAGCGGACGACGACTTCTTCGCCCTCGGCGGCAATTCGCTGATGGCGACGAGGCTGACCGCACGTCTCGGTGCCGCGCTCGGCAGGCAGGTACCGGTCGCGGCCGTCTTCGAGGCGCCGACGGTCGCGGGGCTGGCCGCGGCACTGGAATCGTCGGAGGGCACCGCACGCCCGCCGTTGCTGCCTCGCACCGATGCCGGCCCCGCCCGGCTCTCACCCGCGCAGCAGCGCATGTGGGTGGTCAGCCGGCTCACGCCGGACTCCTCGGCCTACCACGTGCCCGCCGCGTTGCGGCTGACCGGCGCACTCGATGTCGCCGCGCTCACCGCCGCGATCACCGACGTGCTCGACCGGCACGAAGTGCTGCGCACCCGTTACCCGGATACCGACGGCGGACCGATTCAGGAGGTGCTCGCCGCCGATGCGGTCGCGTTCGACCTGACGCCGACGCCGGTGTCCGAGCCCGCCCTCGCGGCCACCATCGACGAATTCGTCGCCACCGGCTTCGATATCACCGCCGCGCCGCCGGTGCGGGCCGCACTGTTCCGGCTCGCCCCCGACGACCACGTCCTGGTGGTGGTGCTACACCACATCAGCGCCGACGGTTACTCCATCGCGCCGATGACCCGCGATCTGGTCACCGCGTACCTGGCGCGCACCGCGGGGCGCGCTCCGGACTGGCAGCCGCCGGCCATCCAGTACAGCGACTTCAGCGAATGGCAGCACGAGCTGCTCGGTGCGAGCGACGACCCGGACAGCTCGGCGGCGCGCCAGCTCGCGTACTGGACCGGCGAACTGCGCGACGCACCCGAACTACTCGCCCTGCCCACCGACCGTCCTCGGCCCGCCAGGCGCGACATGCGCGGTGGCACCACCGAACTCACCATCGACGCGGAGCGGTTGGCCGCACTCGATGTGATCGCCCGCGCTCAGGGCACGACGGTCTTCTCGCTGATCCACTGCGCTCTGGCGGTGCTGCTGGCGAAACTGACCGGCAGCACCGACATCGTCATCGGCGCGCCGGTGGCCGGACGCGGTGAACGCGCACTCGACGACCTCATCGGCATGTTCGTCAACACCGTCGCACTGCGCACCGAGGTCGACCCGCGCACCCGCTTCGCCGACCTGCTGCGCGACACCGGCCGCCGGGACCTGCGCGCACTGGCGAACGCCGACATCCCCTTCGACCAGGTCGTCGACGCGCTGGGCCGCACCCGCTCCAGCAGCTACACCCCGCTGTTCCAGGTGATGTTCACCTACCAGAACATGCCGCACAGCGTGGTGAATCTGCCCGGACTGGAAGTGCGTGCCCTCGATCTCGGCCTCGCCGAAGCCAAGTTCGATCTGCACCTCACCGGCATCGAACGCCCCGGCCGGGCCGGGCTGGACTTCCAGTTCGGCTATGCCACCGACATTTTCGACGCCGACACCGTCCGCCGCTTCGCCGAGCGGTTGCTCCTGGTCATCGACGCCATCGCCGCCGACCCGGAGACAAGCGTGCGAGCGATCGATATCCGCACGGATGCCGAACGAGCAGGTCGATCCGCGACAGCCAGGACTTCCGCACGGGACGTGCCGGCTGCGGGAGTGCGCTCGGAGTCGAGGGAGGGCTCGAGTGCTCCGGGCGATGCGGACGTGACCGTTCCAGCCGCGGTCTCAGGTTCCCCGGCGCACACACCTGCCGACCTCCCGGCACTGGTTGCCGCCGCGGCCGCCATCCGCCCGGACGGCATCGCCTTCACGCACGCCGACAGCACCGTCAGCTTCGGGCAGCTCGCCGCGAAGATCGCCGCGGTCGGCAAGGCGATGGGCGCGGCCGCGAAGCCGGAGACGCTCATCAATGTCGGTCTGGCCGGACTGGTCCCCGGTGTCCTGGCCGCGCTCGGCGCCGACGGTTTGGCGACCGCCACCGCGAACCTGCGGACGGCGGCCGCCGAAATCATCGCCACGCCGACATCCGGCGCGCCCGACCGCGCCGCGTCCGACATCGCTGTACCCGACAGCGCCGCGACCGATCCCGCCGTGTCGCGCGGCGACACGACCCCGCCCAGCGACACCACCCCACCCGGCGGGCGCGCGGCGAGCACCACCACCTCGAACGTCGATTCGGAAGGAAACTGCTGATGACTCACGCGGATTCGATCGCGGCCGGTTCGATCGGCATGGACGGCGCTGCGGGTGATCTGGTCGCTTTGCGGCGCGCCTACGGTATCGACGATCTGCCCGGGCTCGTTCGCACGGTGGCCGAGCTCGAACCCGACCGCGCCGCCATCGCGCACGAGGGGACCGCGATCGGGTACGCGGAGCTGGCCGCCGAGCTGACGGCACTGGACGAGGCCATGGGCGGTGCGCTCGGCGCGGGAGAACTGCTGCCGATCGTGGTGTCCGGGCGGTTCCCGGCGCTGCTGGAATCCGGCGACGGCGGGCTCGGCGAACTGCTGGAGCGGCTGCTGACCGACGCCGTCATCGCCGCCGCACCGGTGCTGACACCACTCGCCCCGGCCGAGACGCTGATCAGCCTGTTCGAGGAGCAGGTGCGCCGCACCCCGGACGCCGTCGCGCTGGAGTTCGCGGGCGCCACCCTCACCTACGCCGAGTTCAGCGCCCGCGTCGACGCCCTCGCCCGCCGCTTGCGTGACCTCGGCGTCGGCCCGGATGTGCTGGTCGGGCTCGCGCTGCGCCGTTCGCTGGAGCTGCTGGTCGGCATGTACGCGACGGTGAAGGCGGGCGGGGGATACGTCCCGATCGATCCGGATCACCCCGCCGACCGGATCGCCTACGTCCTCGATGTCGCGCGTCCGGCGGTCGTGCTCACCACCGCCGCAGACCGGTCGGCGTTCGAGACCACCGTGCCGACGTTGTGCGTCGAGGGTGGTGGGGCCGGGGATCGGCCGGGCGCAGGCTCCGAGGTGAACAGCACGGTCGATCAGGCTGTCGCGGTCCCTGACACGTGCTGGCCCACCGTTTCTCCGGACAGTATCGCCTACGTCATCTTCACCTCCGGCTCCACCGGCCGCCCCAAGGGTGTCGCCGTTTCGCATCGCGCGATCGTGGCGAATCTGCGCTGGCGGCAACGGCTGTACCGGTTGGGCGCCGACGATGTGGTGTTGCAGAAGACCCCGTTCACCTTCGACGTGTCGGTGTGGGAGTTCTTCTGGCCGTTGCAGGTGGGAGCCCGGCTGGTGATCGCGCGCCCGGAAGGGCATCGGGATCCGGCCTACCTCGCGCGGACGATCCGCGAATCCGGGGTGACGGTGGCTCATTTCGTGCCGTCGATGCTGTCGGTGTTCGTGGCCGAGCCCGATGTCGCGGAATCCGTCGACAGTCTGCGGCTGGTCTTCGCCTCCGGTGAGGCGCTGCCCGCGGCGACCGCGGCGGCGTTCCGCGAGATCAGCGGCGCCACCCTGCACAACCTGTACGGGCCCACCGAGGCGGCGGTCGACGTCACCGCGCACGAGGTGACCGGCGCCGACCGTGACAGCGTGCCGATCGGCACCGCCGCCGACGACACCGACCTGCTGGTCCTCGACGACAACCTGCGTCCCGTCCCCACCGGCGTGGTGGGTGAGCTGTACCTGGCGGGCGTGCAACTGGCTCGCGGCTACCTCTGCAGGCCAGGGCTCACCGCTGACCGTTTCGTCGCCAACCCCGAGGGCGCCCCCGGCGACCGCATGTACCGCACCGGCGACCTGGTCCGGTGGGCTCCGGGCAGCGACGGCGGCCCCGATGAACTGGAATACCTGGGCCGCATCGACTTCCAGGTCAAGGTGCGCGGGCTGCGGATCGAGCTGGGCGAAATCGAGGCGGCCCTGCTGGACCAGGACGAGGTCGCCCAAGCGGCTGCCGTCGTGCATCACTCGCCGGCAGGCGATCAGCTCGTCGCCTATGTGGTCGGCGCACGCCGAGGCACCCGTCCGGGCACATCGCCGGATACCGCCGCGCTCGATCCCGCTGCGCTGCTCGACGCGGTCCGCAAGCGGCTGCCCGACTACATGGTCCCGGCCAAGGTCATCGTGTTGGACGAGATGCCGCTGAACCCGAGCGGCAAACTCGATCGCCGTGCGCTGCCCGAACCCGATTTCGGCACCGCCACCACCGAATACCGCGAACCGGCGACCGAATCCGAGCGCGCCGTCGCCGCCATCTTCGCCGACCTGCTCGGCCGCGACCGCATCGGCGCTGACGACGACTTCTTCGCCCTCGGCGGCAACTCACTCATCGCCACCCGGGCGCTGGCCCGCATCAACGCGGCCCTCGACACGACCGTCGACGTGCGTGATTTCTTCGACAACCCCACCCCCGCCGGCCTGGCGGTGCGCGCACCGGGCAATGGGCGCGCGGCCGAGGGGGCCGCATCAACCGCAGGACTCGGCAGCGGCGCAGCGGGTGCGGCATCGATCGAACCGACCGCGGCCGAAGTCGGCGGCAGCCCGGCAGCGGCGGCGGTCCGTCGCACAGCCGAGGCCACGCCGACGTCGACGCGAACCCCGCGCCCCGCAGTGGTCGCGGGCCCGCGACCCGACAGAGCTTCGCCGTCCCCAGTGCAGATTCTGTTGTTGTTCCTCCCAC
>NZ_JBYHFL010000002.1:1004201-1076148 GCF_058222935.1 Nocardia sp. JCM 38205
TGAAGCCCCTCTGACTTCACCGCCACCCCCCCCCCCCTGGTTTTTCCCCCCCCCCCCCCCGGACCGGGTTCCGCTGTCCCCGGCGCAGCGGCGGATGTGGTTCCTCAACCAATTCGCCGTCGAATCCGGCGGCGCCACCGCCGCGGTCGACAACATTCCGGTGGCCCTGCGGTTGCGCGGCGAACTGGACCTCGACGCCATGTCGGCGGCGGTCACCGATCTGCTCGGCCGCCATGAGGTCTTGCGCACGGTCTATCCCCGGCACGAGGACGGTCCGGTCCAGAAGGTGCGCCCGGTCGCGGTCGTCGAGCTCGCCGCGGAGCCGGTGGCGGATATCGCCGCCGCGATGCGAGAGACCGCGGGCATCGGATTCGATGTGGCCGAGCAGGTCCCGGTGCGGATCCGGCTGCTGCGCGCGGCCACCGACGATCACACGCTGGTGCTGGTGGTGCACCACATCGCCGCCGACGGTGTGTCCATGGGCCCGCTCCTGCGCGATCTGATCATCGCCTACGCGGCCCGCCGCGAGGGACACGCACCGCAGTGGGCACCCTTGGCGGTGCAGTACGCCGACTACGCGCTGTGGCAGCAGCAGATGCTCGGCGACGACGCCGATCCCGCATCGGTGGCCGCGCGGCAGCTCGAATTCTGGACCGCCGAACTGGCCGATCTGCCCGCGCAGCTCGATCTTCCGGCGGACCGTCCGCGTCCGGAGCAGGCCTCCTATCGGGGCGCGGTCCACGAATTCGGCATCGACGCCCGGCTGCGTGCCGATATCGACCGCCTGGCCGCCGAGACTCGCTCCACCCCGTTCATGGTGCTGCACGCCGCGCTCGCCGCCCTGCTGGCCCGGCTGTCCGGCACCACCGATATCGCCATCGGCACCCCGGTCGCGGGCCGTGGTGCCGCCGAACTGGACGATCTGGTCGGCATGTTCGTCAACACCCTCGTGCTGCGCACCGAAGTGCCCGCCGGGCTCCCGTTCGCCGATCTGCTCGCCCATGCCCGCGACCGCGATCTGCGCGCCTTCGCCCACAGCGACGTCCCGTTCGAGCGTCTGGTCGAGGTGCTGAACCCGGCCCGCTCCCAGGCCAGGCACCCGCTGTTCCAGGTGGCGCTGTTCATGCAGAACCTCGGCCCGCTCGCCCTGGAACTGCCGGGACTCACCGCCGAGACGGTGGACTTCGGCGCCGAATTCGCCAAGTTCGACCTGCAACTCACCATCTCGGACTCCGGCGACGGCTACCGTGCCGAATTCACCTATGCCACGGACCTGTTCGATGCGCCGACGGTCGGCGAGTTCGCCGTGAAGTTCCTCCGGCTGCTTCGTGCCGCACTCGCCGACCCGGCCACGCCGGTCGGGGATATCGAGCTGCTGGACGCCGGCGAACTCGACTACGTCACCGCGAGCTGGAATGCCAGCGGCCACAAGGTGGCCGACCGTTTCCTGCACGAGGGTTTCGACAACCAGGTGCGCCGCAGCCCGAACGCCCTCGCCCTGGTGGCCGAGGATCCGGTGCCGGTCGAGCTGACCTACGCGCAGCTGTCCGAGCGGGTCAACCGCCTGGCCCGCTTCCTGATCGGTACCGGCGTGGGCCCGGAATCGCTGGTGGTGCTGGCGATGCCGCGTTCGGTGGAGCTGGTGGTGGCCATGTACGCGGTGGCGCGGGCCGGCGGCGCGTACGTGCCGGTGGACCCGGCGCATCCGGTCGAACGGATCGGCCACATCCTCGACACCGCACGGCCGCACTGTGTACTGAGCACGCGGGCAGCGGGTTTCGCGGCGGCGACGGAAGCGCCGGTGCACCTGTTGGACGCGCTGGACCTGTCCGAGGTGCCCTCGCGCGCCATCGCCGAGAGCGAGCGCCGAACCCCGTTGCGCCCCGATCATCCGGCGTACGTGATCTTCACCTCCGGCTCGACCGGCAAGCCCAAGGGCGTGGCGGTGCCGCATCGCGCCATCGCCAACCAGCTGGCCTGGATGGAGCACGAGTACCGGCCGCGCACCGGCGATGTGTATCTGCAGAAGACCGCGACCACCTTCGACGTGTCGCTGTGGGGCTATTTCCTGCCGCTGCGCACCGGCGCGACCCTGCTGCTCGCCGCGCCCGACGGGCATCGCGACCCCCGCTACATCGCCGAGACGATCGCGCGCCACGGCGTCACCCTGACCGACTTCGTGCCGTCCATGCTGACGGTGTTCGCCGCCCACGCCCGCCGCGAGGAGCTGGACTCGCTGCGCGATGTCTTCGTCATCGGCGAGGCGCTGCCGCCGGAGACCGTGACGGCGTTCCACGCGGTGAGCGACGCCGGACTGCACAACCTCTACGGCCCGACCGAGGCCGCGGTCTCGATCACCTACCGTGAGGTCACCGCGGCCGATGCGCCGCTGGTGCCGATCGGTGAACCGGAATGGAATTCGCAGGTTTACGTGCTGGATTCGCGGCTGCGTCCGGTTCCGATCGGGGTGCCGGGCGAGCTGTACCTGGCCGGCGAGCAGCTGGCGCGCGGCTACCACGGCCGCGTCGACCTCACCGCGGACCGGTTCGTGGCCAATCCGTTCGAGTTCGACGGTGCCCGGATGTATCGCACCGGCGATCTGGTGCGCTGGACCGCCGACGGCGAACTGGTGTATCTGGGCCGCGCCGACTTCCAGGTGAAGTTCCGTGGACAACGGATCGAACTGGCCGAGATCGAGAGCGCGTTGCTGGCCGATCCGCGGGTGAGTCAGGCGGCGGCGCGGTTGATCAGCGGCGTGGAGGGGGATTTCCTCGCCGGTTACGTCATCGCGGCGGTGGGCGCGGACCTGGACGTCGCCGAGCTGAAAGATTCGCTGTTCCAGCGGCTTCCCGCGTACATGGTGCCGACCGCGGTGGTCGAGTTGACGGAGTTCCCGCTCAATACCAGCGGCAAGCTCGATCGTAAGGCGCTGCCGGTGCCGACCTTGCGGACGGTGCGTTTCCGCGCGCCCGTCGACGCCGATCAGCGGCTGGTCGCCGAGGTGTTCGCCGAGGTCCTGCGGGTGGAACGGGTCGGCCTGGACGACGATTTCTTCGCCCTCGGCGGCAGCTCGCTCGACGCCACCCGGGTCACCGCGCGTGCCGGTGCGGTGGCCGGTGTGCGGGTCCCGGTGCGCGCGCTGTTCGACGCCCCGACCGTCGCGGGCTTCGCGGCCGCCGTCGCGGAACTGCGCGCCGGAGCACACCCGCGCCCCGCGCTGACCCGCCGCGAACGTCCCGAGCGCATTCCGCTCGCGCCCGCCCAGCAACGGCTGTGGTTCCTCAACCGCCTGGAAGCCCAGGGCTCGGCGGCTACCGGCGTCTACAACCTGCCGGTGGTCTTGCGGTTGACCGGAACTCTTGATCCGCGAGCCATGCGGCAGGCTGTGCTCGACGTGCTGACCAGGCACGAATCACTGCGCACGCTCTACCCGGAGAGCGAGTCCGGGCCCTATCAGTCGATTCTGCCCGCGGCGGCGATCGGCCTCGACGTGCCTCCGGTTCCGGTGCGCTCCCGCGATATCGCGGCGACGGTGGCCGCCATCGCGCGCGGCGGATTCGACGTGACCACCGAACTGCCGGCGCGGGTCGCGCTGCTGGCCGTCGACGGCACCGACGAACACCTGCTGGTGTTCGTGGTCCACCACATCGCCGCCGACGCACTGTCGCTGACGCCGCTGGTGACCGATCTGATCGCCTCCTATACGGCACGGGCCGCCGGCACCGCACCCGAACTGCCCGAACTTCCGGTGCAGTACGCCGACTACAGCCTGTGGCAGCGCGAGCTGCTCGGTGCCGCCGACCAGCCCGGCGATCCGGCCCATCAGCAACTCCGGTTCTGGCATGCGGTGCTCGACGGGCTGCCCGCCGATCTGGCGCTGCCCACCGACCGGCCGCGTCCGCCACAGCCGACACAGCGCGGTGCTGTCGTCGAGTTCGCCGTCACCGCAGCGGTTTCCGAGGGGCTGCGCGCCCTCGCGCGTCGGGCGAGCGCCTCCCTGTTCATGGTCGTGCACGCGGCGTTCGCGGCGACGCTCGCGCGGCTGAGCGCCACCACCGACATCGTCGTCGGGACCCCGGTGGGCGGGCGCGGCGCACGTGAGCTGGACGCGCTGATCGGCATGTTCGTCAATACCGTCGTGCTGCGCAGCGAGGTGCGGCCCGAGGCCACCTTCACCGAACTGCTCGACGCGGTGCGCGCCACCGACCTCGCGGTCTTCGCCCATGCCGAGCTGCCGTTCGAGCAGCTGGTCGACAGCATGGATGTCGACCGGAGCAGCGGCGCGCATCCGCTGTTCCAGGTGATGCTGAGTTTCGGTGAGCAGCGCGCTGCGGCCGAGGCGATCGAGCTGCCCGGGCTGCGGGTGCAGCCGGTGGACATCCCCGACGAGACCGTCAAGTTCGATCTGCATCTGGTGGTCACCGACACCGGTGACGCCGCCCTGACGGGCAACCTGCGCTACGCCACCGATCTGTTCGACGCCACCACCGTCGAATCGCTGACCGCGCGTTTCCTGCGCGTACTCACGGCCGTCAGCCAGGATCCCGAGGTCCGGGTGGGCGATATCGAGCTGCTCGACCAGGCCGAGCGCACGCGGATCCTCACAGCCTGGAACGACACCGTCCACCCGGTCCCCGCCGGGACCCTCGCGGACCTGTTCGCCGAGCAGGCCGCCCGCACCCCGGACGCTCCTGCGATCACCTTCGACGGGGAAATCGCCGAGCGTATTTCCTCCGGCCAGAACACGGCCTCCGGTCGGCCGGAGCCGGCACCCGTCGGGCAACCGTCGGCGAGCTCGTTGGACGACCAGGTGCGCGCCGAGGAAGAGCACTCGGCCCGCAGCGCGCACCGGTTCGGGTCGGCAGCCGGCGACACCCTCTCCTACGGCGAGTTCGCCGCGCGGGTCAACCGGCTCGCCCGGTATCTGATCGCGCACGGCGTCGGCCCGGAAATGCGGGTCGCGCTGGAGATGCGCCGGTCGATCGACCTCGTGGTCGGTATGTACGCGGTGACCATGGCCGGCGGCGCCTATGTGCCGCTCGATCCGGATCATCCGGTGGAGCGCACCGCGCACATCCTCGAAACCGCCGCACCGCTGTGCGTGCTCACCTCCGATATGGATGCGGAACTCCCGGTCGAGGCGATCCGCATCGATCGCCTCGACCTCGCGCCGTACTCGTCGGCTCCGGTGGCCGACGCCGACCGTCGCGCTCCGCTGCGCGCCTCGAACACCGCGTATGTGCTGTTCACCTCCGGTTCCACCGGCCGCCCCAAGGGGGTGGCGATGAGCCACGGCGCCATTGTGAACCGGCTGCGCTGGATGCAGTCGGCGTACGTGGCGATCGACTCCACCGACGCGTTGCTGCAGAAGACGCCAGCGACCTTCGACGTCTCGGTGCCGGAGTTCTTCTGGCCCTTGCAGGTCGGGGCTCGGATGGTGCTCGCCAAGCCCGACGGCCACCGCGACCCGGCCTATCTGGCCGACCTGATGCGCCGCGAATCCATCACCATCGCGCATTTCGTGCCGTCCATGCTGGCCGCCTTCCTCGCCGAAGAGCCGGTAGACGTCCCGGCGCTGCGGCACATCTTCTGTTCCGGGGAAACCCTGCCCGCCGCCATCGCGCATCGCGCCCGCGCGCTGACCGGCGCCCGCGTGCACAACATGTACGGCCCCACCGAAACGGCCGTGGAGATCACCGCGCACGAGGTGACCGATGCCGACGACACCGTGCTGCCCATCGGCGGGCCGGTGTGGAACAGCCAGGCTTACGTCCTCGACAGCCGGCTGCGCCCGGTCCCCGCGGGAGTTCCCGGTGAGCTGTACCTCGCCGGTGCCCAGCTCGCGCACGGCTACCTGGGCCGCCCCGACCTGACCGGCGACCGTTTCGTCGCCAATCCCTTCGGCGCTCCCGGCTCCCGCATGTACCGCACCGGCGATCTGATGTCGTGGACCGCGGACGGTGAATTGAACTTCCTCGGCCGCACCGACTTCCAGGTGAAGGTACGCGGCCTGCGCATCGAGCTGGGCGAAGTCGAGGCCGCGCTGCTGGCATTGCCTGCGGTGGCCCAGGCGGTTGTCCTGGTGCGCGACGATCACGGATCCGGTGCCCAGCTGGTCGCGTACCTGGTGCCCGAGGCCGCCGCGGACACCGTTACCGCGCCCAGCACCGATATCGAGTCCATCCGCGCCCAACTGGCCCGGGTGCTCCCCGCCTACATGATCCCCACCGGTTTCGTCGTGCTCGACGCGTTCCCCGTGAACGCCTCCGGCAAGCTGGACCGCAAGGCGCTACCCGCTCCGGTCGCGGCACCGGTCGAGTTCATCGCTCCCGAGGGCGCCGCGGAAACCCTGGTGGCCGAGCTCTTCACCGCGCTGCTCGGCGCGCCGCGGGTGGGTGCCGGCGACGACTTCTTCGGCTCGGGCGGCAACTCGCTCATCGCCACTCAGCTGGCCTCGCGCCTGAGTAAGGCCACCGGCAGGCAGGTGCCGGTGCGCGCGATATTCGACGCCCCGACCGTCCGCGAGCTGGCCCGCCTGATCGAGGCGGACGCGCCGGCCATCGCGCCGGACCTCCCGCCGCTGACGGCTCAGGACCGCACCGCGCCCATCCCGCTGTCCATCGCCCAGCAGCGCATGTGGTTCCTCAACCGCTTCGATGCCGCGAGCGCGGGCTACAACATTCCCTTCGCACTGCGGCTCACCGGCCCGCTCGATGTGGCGGCCCTGAACGCGGCCATCGAGGACCTCATCGCCCGCCACGAGACGCTGCGGACGCTCTACCCCGAACACGATGGCACCGCCTCGCAACTGGTGCTGCCCGCCGCTGCCCGGGCGCTGACGCTCGAGCCGCGCACGGTCACCGCTGCCGAGGTGCCGCATCTGGTGGCCACGGCCGCCGGGACAGGTTTCGACGTGACCAGCGAGGTGCCGCTGCGCATCGAGCTGCTGCGGCTGACCGGGCCGACGGAACCCGTCGACGACAGCGAGACCCATGTGCTGCTGTTCGTCATCCATCACATCGCCGCGGACGGCTGGTCCTTCGCCCCGCTCACCCGTGACCTGGCGCTCGCCTACCTCGCGCGGTCCTCCGGCACCGCACCCGAATTCGCGCCGCTCCCACTCCAGTACGCCGATTTCGCGCTCTGGCAGCGCGCTGCCCTCGGCCGTCCGGACGATCCGAATTCGGTGCTGTCCCAGCAGCTCACGTACTGGATCGAACGCCTCGCCGACCTGCCCGACGTGATCACGCTGCCCGCGGACCGCCCACGTCCCGCGGTCGCGTCCCATCGCGGTGCCGCGCTCACCGCACGTCTCGACGCCGAACTGCACCGCCGCGTCCAGAATTTCGCCACCGACCATCGCGCCACCCCGTTCATGGTGTTGCATGCCGCGTTGGCGACCCTGCTGTCGCGGCTGGCCGGCACCGATGACGTCGTGATCGGCACGCCGGTGGCCGGTCGCGGTGATCAGGCCCTCGACGATCTGGTCGGCATGTTCGTCAACACGCTGGTGCTGCGCACCCGGGTGCGCCCGGACGTCACCGCCGCCGAGCTGATCGCGCAGGTCAGGGCGGTCGACGTGGCCGCCTTCGAGCACGCCCACGTTCCGTTCGAGCAGTTGGTCGACGCCCTGAACCCGGTGCGCTCCCAGGCCCACGCCCCGCTCTATCAGGTGGCGCTGACCCTCCAGAATCAGGCCGCGCCGGACCTGCGCCTGGACCGGCTCGCCATCAGCGCTCTCGACGTGGACGCCGCGCCGATTCAGCTCGATCTGGACTGGACGCTGACCGACCGCTATGCCGCCGACGGCGCCCCAGACGGCATCGACGTGCACCTGCACTACGCGCTCGACCTGTTCGACGCCGACACCGCCGCCCGCTTCCTGGCGGGCTTCGAGCAGGTGCTGCGTGCCCTGGTCGACACTCCGAACGCACGCGTCGGCGATCTCGATCTGCTGTCGCCTGCCGAACGCGACCTGCTGCTGGCCGAAGGCAATGCCACCGATCAGGTGCTGCCCGCGGAAACCCTGGACGACCTGTTCGCCGCCCGGGTCGCCGCTACCCCGGATGCCGTGGCGATCCGTTTCGAGGGTGTGGCCCTGACCTATGCCGAGCTGGGTTCGCGGGTGAACCGCTTGGCCCGCAGGCTCATCGCCGAGGGCGCGGGTCCGGAGACGATCGTCGGCCTCGGCGCGCTCCGCTCGATCGACATGCTGGTGGCGATGTACGCGATCGTCCGGTCGGGCGCGGCCTATGTCCCGATCGATCCCGATCATCCGGCCGAGCGGATCGCGCAGGTCATCGCCGGAGCGGCGCCGCTGCTCGTGGTGCGGGCCGGCGGTGCCCGGCTCCCGGAACTCGCTGTGCCCGTGCTGGATTACGCGACGCTGGATCTGTCCGAGGTGGATGACGCGCCGGTCACCGATGCCGACCGCAGGCATCCGCTGCGCCCGGACAACGCCGCCTACGTGCTGTTCACCTCCGGCTCCACCGGCCGCCCCAAGGGCGTGTCGATCTCGCACCGGGCGATCACCAACCAGCTGCGCTGGCTGGAATCCCGGTACGAGATCACCGGACGCGACCGCCTGTTGCAGCGCGCCCCGCTGACCTTCGACGTCTCGGTATGGGAATGCTTCCTGCCGGTCGTGGTCGGCGCGCCACTGATCGTCGCCCGTCCGAGCGGCCATCTCGACCTGGACTACCTGTCCGGCCTGCTGCGTGCGCACCGCATCACCTTCGCCGAGTTCGTGCCGTCGGTGCTGGCGGCGCTCATCGGTGAAGGCATGGGCGATGCGCTCGCCTCGCTGCGGCACCTGCACTGCGGTGGTGAGGCCCTCACCCCGGATCTGCTGGCCGCGCTGCGCGCCGATGTCCCCGGCGCGGTGCACAACTCCTACGGACCCACCGAGGCCGCGATCTCGGCGGTGTTCCACGAATTCACCGATCCGGACTCCGAATCGGATCGGGACGTGGCGATCGGGCGGCCCTGCTGGAACACCCGCGCCTACGTGCTCGACTCGCGGCTGCGCCCGGTACCGATCGGCGTCACCGGTGAGCTGTATCTCGCGGGGGAACAGCTGGCACGCGGATATCAGGGCCGGGCCGCGCTCACCGCGGAACGCTTCGTCGCCGACCCCTTCGGCGCGCCGGGACGGCTGATGTACCGCACCGGCGATCTGGTGCGCTGGAACCGGAACGGCGATCTGGTGTACCTGGGCCGCAATGATTTCCAGGTGAAGCTGCGTGGTCAGCGCATCGAGCTGGGGGAGATCGAGGCGGCGCTCACCGCGATCGCCGGGGTGCGGAACGCGGCGGTGGTCGCGGCCCGCGATGCGTCGGGGCAGGACTGCCTCGTCGGCTACGTCAGCGGTGACGCGCTGTCGGCCGAGGTGGTGCTGGACGAGGTGCGCGGCCGGCTGCCCGCCTACATGGTGCCCGCGCGTCTGATGGTGCTCGAACAGATGCCGCTCACCACCGCGGGCAAACTCGACCGCAAGGCGCTGCCCGCCGTCGAGGTCGCCGCCGCCGGTCCGGCCTACCGAGCCCCGCGCGAAGGTGCCGAAGCGGTGCTGGCCGCGCTCATCGCCGATCTGATCGGCGCCACCACCCCGGTCGGCGCCGATGACGACTTCTTCGCCCGTGGCGGCAATTCCCTGCTGGCCATGCGGCTGGTGGCCCGAGCCAATGCGGCGCTGGGCTCGGCGCTGACGGTGCGCGAGGTGTTCGAGGCGCCGACCGTCGCAGGCCTCGCGGCGCGCGTCACCACGGAGTCGGCGTCGCGTCCGGCGCTCGTGGCCGGCCCGCGGCCGGACCGGATTCCGTTGTCGCTGGCACAGACCCGGATGTGGCTGCTCAACCGGATCGACCCGGAGTCGGCGGTCTACAACATCCCGATCACCATCCGGTTGACCGGTGCGCTGAACGTGCCCGCCCTGGAGAAGGCACTGCGGGACGTGGTGGCTCGGCACGAATCGCTGCGCACGATCTTCCCCGCCGACGCCGAGGGTCCCACCCAGGTGGTGCTAGACCGCGTTCCCGCCGGCGAACTGAGCCTGCGCCCCGTCGAGGTGTCCGAGGCGGACCTGATGGATGCGGTACTGGCCGCTGTCTCCGGTGGGTTCGATCTGCGCACCCGTATCCCGGTCCGCGCGGCGCTGCTGCGCGCCGCCCCCGACGATCATGTGCTCGCGGTCGTGGTCCACCACATCGCCGCCGACGGGGTCTCGACCGCGCCGCTGGCCCGCGACCTGATGACGGCCTACACCGCCCGCACGGCGGGCGCCGAGCCCGGCTGGTCGCCGCTACCGCTCCAGTACGCCGATTTCACGCTCTGGCAGCACGCCGCGCTCGGTTCGGCCGACGATCCGGATTCGGTGCTGGCCGCCCAGATCGCGCATTGGCGGCAGGAACTCGCGGGTCTCGCGCCCGTGCTGGAACTGCCCACCGACCGGCCGAGGCCGGCCGTGGCCTCGGGGCGCGGCGCGGCGGTGGAGTTCGTCATCGGAGCCGAGCTGGCTGCACGGGTCGCCGACCTCGCTACGTCCCACGGTGTTTCAACGTTCATGGTGGTGCACGCCGCCTACGCGGCTCTGCTGGGCCGGTTGGCAGGCGTGGACGATATCGCCATCGGCACCCCGGTCGCGGGGCGGGCCGAGGAAGCGTTGGACGATCTGGTCGGCATGTTCGTCAACACGCTGGTGCTGCGCACCCGGGTCGATGCCGACAGGTCGTTCGCCGATCTGCTCGCCGAGGTCCGCGCGGCCGATGTGCGTGCCTTCGCCCATGGCGAGCTGCCCTTCGAGCGGCTCGTGGAGGAGCTCGATCCGGTGCGCTCGCAGGCGCATTCGCCGATCGTGCAGACGCTGCTCACCTTCGAGCACCGTGAGGACACCGTGCTGCGGCTGCCCGGGCTCGAGGTCGCCGCGTATCCCATCGACAACCGGGTCGCGCAGTTCGATCTGGCGCTGGAACTGAGCGAACAGGCCGACGCCTGCGCCACCGTCCTGCGTGGTGTGCTGCGCTATGCCACCGACCTGTTCGACCGGTCCACCGCGCGGTCGGTGGCCGAGCGGTTCGTGCGGCTGCTGGAGGCCGTCGTCGCGGCGCCGGAGCTGCCGGTGGGTGAGATCGACCTGCTCGGTGAGGCCGAACGCCGCGCGCTGGAACACTGGAACGACACCGCGCACCCGGTCGACCCGGCGGCGACGCTGGTCTCGATGTTCGAGGCGCAGGTCGCCCGAACCCCCGACGCGACCGCGGTGACCTTCGAGACGGCGGGCATGTCGCGCGGCCGTATCAGCTACGCCGAGTTCGCGGACCGGGTGCACCGCCTGGCGCGCTGGCTCGTGGATCAGGGCGTCGGCTCGGAATCGGTGGTCGCGCTCGGTATGCGCCGGTCGCTGGATCTGGTGACGGCCATGTACGCCGTCACCGCCGCGGGCGCGGCCTACCTGCCGCTGGACCCCGACCATCCGGCCGAACGCACCGAGTACGTGCTCACCACCGCCCGCCCGGTATTCGTGCTCACCTCCGGTCTCGATCTCGACGCCGGCGTCACCCGTCAGGTGCGGATCGACCGGCTCGATCTGTCCGGCTACGCCACGCACCCACTGACCGCCGCCGACCGCATCGGCACGCTCACCTCCGGTTCCACCGCCTACATCATCTTCACCTCCGGCTCCACCGGCCGTCCCAAGGGCGTCGCGGTGCCGCATCGCGCCATCGTCAACCGGCTGGTGTGGATGCAGGAGCAGTACGCGCTGACCGCCGCCGACACGGTGGTGCAGAAGACCCCGGCCACCTTCGATGTGTCGGTGTGGGAGTTCTTCTGGCCGCTCCAGGCCGGCGCTCGGCTGGCGCTCGCCCGGCCCGACGGGCACCGCGACCCGGCCTACCTGGACCGCCTGATCCGCGAGGAGCAGGTCACCGTCGCCCATTTCGTGCCGTCGATGCTCGCGATGTTCCTGGACGCTCGGGCAGCCGACGATGGCCGTTCCGGCGGCCAGGGCGCGGGCCAGACCCTGCGCCTGCTCTTCGCCTCCGGCGAAGCTCTGCCCGCCGCCACCGCGCAACGCGCCCGCGACCTGACCGGCGCGGCCGTGCACAACCTCTACGGCCCGACCGAGGCCGCGGTCGACGTCACGTTCCACGAGGTCTCCGATGACGACCAGACCTCCGTGCCGATCGGCCGCCCAGTGTTCAATACCGCACTGCTGGTGCTGGATTCGCGCTTGCGGCGAGTTCCGCCCGGCGTCGCGGGTGAGCTGTACCTGAGCGGTGCGCAGCTGGCCGCCGGATATGTGGCCAGGCCCGAGCTGACGTCGGAGCGTTTCGTCGCCAACCCGTTCGGCGCGCCCGGCGAGCGGATGTACCGCACCGGCGACCTGGTGCGGCAGCGGGCCGACGGCGAGGTGGAATACCTGGGCCGCACCGATTTCCAGGTCAAGCTGCGCGGCCTGCGCATCGAGCTGGGTGAGATCGAGTCGGCGCTCACCGACCTCGACGCCGTGCGTCGCGCGGTGGTCGTGGTGCGCGCGGACGCACGGCTCGGCGACCAGCTGGTGGCCTATATCGTCGCGGCCGACGGCGGCCTCGACACCGACGCGATCCGTACGGAACTCGCCGCCGCGCTGCCCGGGTACATGGTGCCCGCGGCGTTCGTCGTGCTCGACGAGTTCCCGCTGAACTCCTCCGGCAAGCTCGACCGCGCCGCCCTGCCCGCCCCGCGGTTCACCGCCGCACCGTTCCGTGCGCCTGCCGCGGGCCTGGAACAGACCGTGGCCGCTCTGATGGGTGAGTTGCTCGGACGCGAGACCGTCGGCGCAGACGACGATTTCTTCGCCCTCGGCGGCAACTCCCTCATCGCCACCAGGCTGGCCGCCCGGCTCGGCGCCGAGATCGACGCCGAGATCCCGGTGCGGCTGCTGTTCGAGGCGCCGACGGTCGCCGCGCTCGCCGCGCGGGCGGGAGGATTGCGTGGCAGCGGCGCCACGACGGCGCCGACCCGCAGGGAACGCCCGGACCCGGTGCCGCTGTCGCTCGCTCAGCAGCGCATGTGGTTCCTCAACCGGTTCGATCCGGACGAGACGGTCAACAACATCCCGGTCGCGATCCGGCTCACCGGCGGCCTCGATACGGCAGCCTTGACCGCCGCCGTCGCCGATGTGGTGGGCAGGCACGAAACACTGCGTACGGTCTACCCCGATATCGGCGGGGTCGGCAGCCAGCGGGTGCTCGATGCCGGGCAGGTGCCGCCCATCGTCGCACTGGACGCGCGGCATGCCGCCGAGGCCATCGCCGAATTCGTCGGCACCCCGTTCGATGTGACGAGCGAGGTCCCGGTCCGCATCGGCCTGACCCGGCTCGACGCCGATGACCACATCCTGGTGCTGGTCGTGCACCACATCGCGGCCGACGGATACTCGATGGCACCGCTGGCCCGCGATATCGCCACCGCCTACGCCGCCCGCGTCGCCGGCCGCGCACCGAGCTGGCGCGAGCTGCCGGTGCAGTACGCCGATTACGCGCTGTGGCAACGCGAAACGCTCGGCGCCGAAGACGATCCGGCATCGCCCGCCGCCACCCAGCTGGCCTACTGGCGGCACCGCTTGCGTGGCCTGCCCGCCCAGCTCGACCTGCCCGCCGACCGGCCCCGCCCGGCCATCGCCTCACACGCGGGCGCCACCGTCACCATCGGCCTGAGCGCCGAACTCGGCGACCGCATCGCGGCACTGGCCGCGCGCACCGGCAGCACTCCGTTCATGGTCGTGCACACCGCCTTCGCCGTGCTGCTGGCCCGGCTGTCGGGTACCTCCGATATCGCGATCGGCGCACCGGTCGCCGGCCGCGGCGACGCCGCGCTCGACGATCTGGTCGGCATGTTCGTCAATACCGTGGTGCTGCGCACCGACGTCGACGCGGCCACCGGCTTCGCCGAGCTGCTGCGCCGGGTGCGCGAGCGCGATCTGGAGGCCTTCGCGCACGCCGAGCTGCCCTTCGAACGCCTGGTGGAGGTGCTGGATCCGCCGCGTTCGCAGGCCAGGCATCCGCTGTTCCAGGTCGCGCTGTTCTTCCAGAATCTGGAACCGGTGCGGCTCGAACTCGACGGGCTCACCCTCAGCGAATACGACTCCGGCCACGACACCATCCGCTTCGATCTGCAACTCACCGTCACCGAAGACCAACTGCGGTTCGGTTATGCCACCGACCTTTTCGACGCCGATACCGTCATCGGATTCGGCACCCGGCTGTTGCGGCTGCTGAACGCGGCGGCAGCGGACCCGGACCTGCCGGTCGGCGATATCGACCTGTTCGGCTCCGGCGAACGCCACCGCGTGCTCACCGAATGGAACGATTCGGCACACACCGCCTACATCCCGGAGCTGCTGCTCGACGAATTCGAGGCGCAGGCCGTGGCCACGCCGGAGGATCCGGCGCTGGTCTACGCCCCCGATGACGGTTCCCCGGCGATCGTCCTCACCTACGGTGCGCTCGACAGCCGCGCCAACCGGCTGGCCCGCCACCTCATCGGGCTCGGTGTCGGCCCGGAATCCCTGGTGGCCTTGTCGATTCGCCGCTCCGTCGACCTGGTGATCGCCATGTACGCGGTGCTGAAGGCGGGCGGCGCGTACGTGCCGATCGACCCCGATCATCCGGCGCAGCGCATCGCCCACATCCTCGGCACCGCGCGGCCCGCCGCGCTGCTGACCACCGAACGCGATCGGATCGACGTCGGCTATCAGGGGCCGACGGTGTGCGTCGACACGGTCGAACTCGAGCTCTCCGACGAGCCGATCACCGCCGAGGAACGCACCGGCGCCCTGCTTCCCCAGCATCCGGCCTACGTCATCTTCACCTCCGGCTCCACCGGAAAGCCCAAGGGCGTCACGATCTCCCATGCGGCGATCGTCAACCAGCTGAACTGGATGCAGCACCGGTATCGGCTCGACGGCGACGACGTCTACCTCCAGAAGACCGCCACCACCTTCGACGTGTCGCTGTGGGGGTACTTCCTGCCGCTGCGGGTGGGCGCGACGGTCGTGCTCGCCACACCCGACGGCCACCGCGATCCCGGCTACCTGGCCGAGGTGATCGGCGGATACGGGGTCACCGTCACCGATTTCGTGCCGTCGATGCTGAGTGTGTTCGCCGCTGAGGTAGCGGCGGCCGGTCAGACCGGCGCGCTGCGGTCGTTGCGGTCGGTGTTCGTCATCGGTGAGGCGCTGCCCGCCGAAACCGTGCGGGCCTTCGGCGCGGTGAGCACCGCCGGACTGCACAACCTGTACGGGCCCACCGAGGCCGCGGTCAGCATCACCTACCGCGAGGTGACCGGCGAGGTCGAGCGCACCGTCATGCCGATCGGCAAACCCGAATGGAACAGCCGGGTGTACGTGCTGGACGCGCGGCTTCGGCCGACGCTGCCCGGCGTCGCGGGTGAGCTGTATCTGGCGGGCACGCAGCTGGCGCGCGGCTATCACGGGCGCCCGGCCATCACCGCCGACCGGTTCGTCGCCAACCCGTTCGGCGCCCCGGGCGAACGGATGTACCGCACCGGCGATCTGGTGCGCTGGGAACACACCGCCGACGGCGCGGAACTGGTGTACCTGGGCCGCACCGACTTCCAGGTGAAGTTCCGCGGCCAGCGCATCGAGCTCGGTGAGATCGAAGCCGTGCTGGCCGCCGCACCCGGCGTCGCGCAGGCCGCGGCCCGCGTGGCCGGTGAGCATCTGGTCGCATACGTGACCACACTGCCGGGCACGGCGGTGCACCAGGACGAGTTGCTGCGGGTAGCGGCCGCCGCGCTGCCGTCGTACATGCTGCCCTCGACGGTCATGGTGCTGGACAGCTTCCCGCTCAACGCCTCCGGAAAGCTCGACCGCGCCGCGCTGCCGGATCCGGTGTTCGATCGCGTCGCCTACCGCACGCCCGTGACACCGGCCGAGCGGCTGGTGGCCGAGGCCTTCGCGGCGGTGCTCGGCGTCGAGCGCGTCGGCCTCGACGACGGCTTCTTCGACCTCGGCGGCAATTCGCTGTCCGCCACCAGGGTGCTCGCGCGGCTGGGGGAGCGGCTGGGCCGGCGGGTGCCGGTGCGGCTGCTGTTCGAAGCGCCCACCGTGCACGGGCTGGCCGCCCGCCTCGGCGAGGCCGGTGAGCAGGCCGTCGAACTGGTCGCGGGCCCGCGCCCCGAGCGGATTCCGCTGGCGCCGGTGCAGCGCGGCATGTGGTTCCTCAACCGGCTCGATCCCGCGTCGGCGGCGCACAACATCCCGGTGGCGGTGCGCATCCGCGGCGAGCTCGACACCGCGGCCCTGACAGCGGCCTTCGATGACGTCATCGCCAGGCACGAAGCGCTGCGCACCGTCTACCCCGTCGATGACGCGGGCACCGGCCACCAGGTCGTGCTGCCGGTCGAATCCACGGGCATCGCGTTGCGCCTCGAAACGCCGGCCGGAGCGGTCGCCGACCGCATCGCCGAGTTCATCGCCGCCGGTTTCGATGTCACCACCGAGGTGCCGGTGCGCGCGACGCTGTTGCGCGAACACGACACCAGCCATGTGCTCGTCGCGGTGGTGCATCACATCGCCGCCGACGGCTATTCGATGAACCCGCTGCTGCGCGACCTGCTGGCCGCCTACCTGGCCCGCGTCCTCGGCAGCACACCGCTGTGGCCGCAGCTGACGGCGCAGTACGCCGATTACGCGCTGTGGCAGCACGCCGCGGTGGCCGCGGTGGCCGACGAGCAGCTGGCCTACTGGGCGCAGACCCTGCGGGACCTGCCCGAAGAACTCGCGCTGCCGATGGACCGGCCGCGTCCGGCCGTCGCCGCCAAGCGCGGGGCGAGCATCCGCGCCCGCATCGGCGGCGAGGTCGGTGCCCGCGTGCGCGAACTCGCGGCCGAGCACCGGGCCACCCCGTTCATGGTGCTGCATGCCGCGCTGGCGGCGCTGCTGGCGCGGTTGTCGGGCAGCACCGATATCGCCATCGGCACGCCGGTGGCCGGTCGCGGCGCCGCGGCGCTCGACGATCTGGTCGGCATGTTCGTCAACACGCTGGTGTTGCGCACCCGGCCCGAGCTCACGCTGACCTTCGCCGAACTGCTCGACCACACCCGCGAGGCCGATGTAGCGGCCTTCGCCCACGCCACGGTGCCGTTCGACCAGGTGGTCGACGCGCTCGGCATCGAACGCACCCAGGCCCGCCATCCCCTGTTCACGGTGGCGCTGAACTACCTGAACACCGGATCCGGCACCTTCGCGGTGCCCGGGCTGGAAGTGACGCCGGTGCCGTTCGACGAGCCGGTGGCCCGCTTCGATCTGCAATTCACCGTCGCCGCCGAACCCGACGCGGACGGGCACCTGGGCATCGAACTCGATTACGCCACCGACCTGTTCGATCGCAGCACCGCCGCCGGACTGCTGCGCCGCTTCGGCCGCTTGCTCGGCGTGCTCACCGCCGATCCGGAACAGCCCATCGGCGCCGCCGAACTGCTCGCGCCGCTCGAACGCGCGCATCTGCTGGCCCGCCGCGGCGCCGCGCCGGTGCCGCCGTGCACGCTGGCCCAGCTCATCGCGGCCGCCGTGGTCTCCGATCCCGGCGCCGTCGCGGTGGTCGAGGGCGAGCGCGAACTGACCTACCTGGCCATGGACGAACAGTCCTCGCGGCTGGCCCGGCTGCTGATCGGCGCCGGTATCGGCGCCGAAGACGTGGTGGCGGTGGCCATTCCGCGCTCGGCCGAATCGATGCTCGCGGTCTGGGCGGTGGCCAAGACCGGCGCGGCGTTCGTGCCGGTCGACCCGACCTACCCGGCCGAACGCATCACCCACATGCTGACCGATTCCGGTGCCGCGCTCGGGCTCAGCACGGTCGCCGCGCGCGCGGGCCTGCCCGGCGACGTGGATTGGCTGGAGATCGACGCCCCCGCCACCGCCGCCCGGCTGCGGCAGGCCAGTGCCGCACCGATCGCCGCCACCGAACTGGTGCGGCGGGTGCGCATCGGCAATCCGGCCTGGATGATCTACACCTCCGGGTCCACCGGCGTGCCCAAGGGTGTCGTCGCCACCCATGCCGGCATCGCCGGAGTCGCGGTGGCGCAACGCGATCGGTACGAGGTCGGCCCGGCGTCGCGAGTGCTGCACGTCGCCTCGCCCAGTTTCGACGCCTCCATGCTGGAGCTGCTGCTCGCGCTCGCCGCGGGTGCCACGCTGGTGATCGCGCCGGCCGGGGTGTACGGCGGCAGCGAACTGACCGCGCTCATCCGCGATCAACGGGTGAGCCACGCGTTCCTGACCCCGGCCGTCCTGCAGACGCTCGACCCCGCTGAACTGGACTGCCTGGTTCGGCTGACCGTCGGCGGCGAATCGTTCGGCCCGGAGGTGGTGCGCCGCTGGGCGGGCGAGCGGCGCGACGTCCACAACACCTACGGTCCGACCGAGACCACCATCATCACCACGATCAGCGCTCCCATGCGTCCGGGCGACCCGTTCGACATGGGCACACCGATTCACGGCATGTCCGCGGCGGTGCTCGACGCACGGCTGCAGCCGGTGCCGGTGGGCGTCACCGGTGAGCTGTACCTGCGCGGCCCCGGCCTGGCCCGCGGCTATCACGCGCGGGCGGCGCTGACCTCCCAGCGGTTCGTCGCAGACCCCTACGGCCCGGCCGGCGGGCGGCTGTATCGCACGGGTGATCTGGTGCGCTGGACGGCCTCCGGCGCGATCCAGTACGTCGGCCGCTCCGACCAGCAGGTGAAGGTGCGTGGGCTGCGGATCGAGCTGGGGGAGATCGACGCCGTGCTCGCCGCGCATCCGAGCGTGGAGTACGCGGTCACCGTCGGTCATACCGGCAGCGCGGGCATGGTGTCGCTGGTGTCGTATGTCGTTGCCGCACATGGCCACGTCATCGACACCGATGCCCTCACCGCGCATGCCGCCGAATCGCTGACGGCCTACATGGTGCCGAGCGCCATCATGGTCCTCGATGAGCTGCCGCTGACTCCGGTCGGCAAGCTGGATCGGAAGGCATTGCCGGAACCGGAGTTCCGCACCGCCGAATTCCGCGCGCCGACCACGGACACCGAGCGCACGGTGGCCGCGGTCATCACCGGCGTGCTCGGGCTCACGCCCGCCGAGACCGACGCCACCGCCGATGCGGCGGTCTCGGAAAAGCCGCTCGTCGGACTCGATGACGATTTCTTCGCCCTCGGCGGGAACTCGCTCACCGCCACGCAACTGGCCGCCAGGCTGGGCAGCGCGCTCGGCGTCTCCGTCGGTGTGCGGACCATCTTCGAGAACCCCGCCGTCGCCGCGCTCGCCGCCGTCCTCGATGACGCTCGCGGCGGCGCGGAACCCGCCCGCCCGGTGCTGGCCCGGCGCACCGGCGACGGTCCTATCCCCCTCTCGCTGGCTCAGCAGCGCATGTGGTTCCTCAACCGGCTCGACCGCCAGTCCACCGCCTACAACATCCCGCTGGCGGTGCGGCTGTCCGGTGCACTCGACGTCGCCGCGCTCAATGCCGCCATCACCGATGTGGTGGCCCGGCACGAGGTGCTGCGCACCGTGTATCCGCAGCAGCAGGACGGCCCGGTGCAGCTGGTACTGCCGATCGAGCGGGCGGGTACGCCGGTGCTGGCGCCGATCGCCGTCACCGCCGACGATCTCGGCGCCGCCGTGGCGGACTTCGTCGGTGACGGTTTCGACGTCACCGATACCGTGCCGATCCGGGCCCGGCTGCTCGCCCTCGCCCCGGAAGAGCATGTGCTGGTGGTGGTCGTGCACCACATCGCCGCCGACGGCTCCTCGCTGGCCCCGCTGGCCCGCGATGTCATGCTCGCCTACGCCGCCCGCAAACGCGGCGCCGCACCCGACTGGGCTCCGCTGCCGGTGCAGTACGCCGACTACAGCCGCTGGCAGCGCGAACTGCTCGGCAGCGAGGACGATGCCGATTCGCTGATCTCGCGTCAGCTGGCATTCTGGACCGACGCCTTGGCCGGGCTACCCGCCCAGCTCACCTTGCCCACCGACCGGCCACGGCCGGCCGTGGTGTCCACCAAGGGCAGGCACCTCGATTTCAGCATCGACGCCGCCCTGCACGCCCGGCTCACCGAACTCGGCCGCGCGGCGGGCGCGACATTGTTCATGGTCACCCACGCCGCCTTCGCGGTGTTGCTGGCTCGGCTGTCGGGCACCACCGATATCGCGGTCGGCACCCCCGTCGCCGGACGCGGTGAGGCGGTCCTGGACGAGCTCGTCGGCATGTTCGTCAACACCCTGGTGCTGCGTGCGCAGATCGAACCCGCGGCCGGGTTCACCGAGCTGCTCGACCGGGTGCGCGCCGCCGACGTCGCCGCCTTCGCGCACGCCGATGTGCCGTTCGAGCGGCTGGTGGAGGTGCTCAACCCGGAACGCTCCACCGCACGCCATCCGCTGTTCCAGGTCGGCTTCTCCTTCCACAACCAGGTCGAAGCCGATTTCGCACTCGACGGATTGACCGTCACCGCAGCGGATTTCGATTCCGAGGTCGCCCAGTTCGATCTGCACCTGGTGGTGACCGACCGCTACCACGCCGACGGCACCCCCGCCGGGATGGCCGCCTCGCTCACCTACGCCACGGCGCTGTTCGACGAGTCGACCGTCGCCGGATTCGCGGGCCGCCTGCACCGGCTGCTCACCGCCATCTGCGCGGCACCGCGGACCCCGGTCGGTGATCTGCCGCTGCTGGATCCCGCCGAATCCGAACGAGTGCTGCGCGCCTGGAACAGCTCGGCCCACGCATTCGCCCCGGCACTGCTCACCTCGGGCTTCGAGGCGCAGGTGACCCGCACGCCGGGCGCGATCGCGGTGCTCACCGCCGACACCGCCCTCACCTACGCGGACTTCGCCGCCAGGATCAACCAGGTGGCCCGGGTGCTCATCGACCGCGGCGTCGGACCGGAAACCCTGGTGGCACTGGCGATGCCGCGCAGCATCGATCTGCTGATCGCCATGTACGCGGTGGTGACGGCGGGCGGTGCGTACGTCCCGCTCGACCCGTCGCATCCGCTGGACCGCACCGCCGCTGTGCTCGCGGCGGCGACACCGGCACTGGTTCTCAGCTCGTCTCGGGCGCCGATGCCGCTGCCGGAGAGCGACACCACGGTGCTCGACATCTGGTCCGCCGACGCCGCCGCTGCCGCCGCCGCACCGGTACGCGCACATGAGCTGCGGGCTCCGCTGCGGCCGACGAACACCGCCTACGTCATCTTCACCTCCGGATCCACCGGCACTCCCAAAGGTGTGGCGGTCCCGCACGCGGCGGTCGCGCATCAGCTCGACTGGACGCAGGCCGAATACGGGCTCGGCGTCGGCGATGCGGTGCTGCAATCGACCTCGGCCGCCTTCGACCTGTCGATCTGGGAACTGTGGTGGGCCACCCGCACCGGCGCCCGCATCGTGCTGGCTCCGCACGGCGCCCAGCGTGATCCGCACCGACTGCTCGATGTGATCGAGCGTGCGGCGGTGACCACGCTGACCCTGGTGCCGTCGCTGCTGGCGATGCTCGTCGAGGCCGCCGGCGAACGTCCGCTGCCCGCCTCGCTGCGCAGGCTCCTGGTGATCGGTGAAGCGCTGCCCGCCGCGACCGTGCGGCGCGTCGCGGCGTGCACCGACGCGCGCATCGACAACCTGTACGGCCCCACCGAAGCGGCCGTGTCGGTGACCCGGTTCCGCACCGACCGCGGCACCCGGCAGCCGGTCGTGCCCATCGGCACCCCCGAATCCGGCAATCAGGTGTACGTGCTGGACGACCGGCTGCACCCGGTGCCCGCCGGGGTGAGCGGCGAGCTGTATCTCGGTGGCGCGCAACTGGCCCGCGGCTATCAGCACCGCCCGGAGCTGACCGCGGAACGTTTCGTCGCGAATCCGTTCGGCGCACCGGGCAGCCGCCTCTACCGCACCGGCGATCTGGCCCGCTGGAACGCCGACGGCGACCTCGAATACGTGGAACGCCGTGACTTCCAGGTGAAGGTCGGCGGTTACCGCATCGAGCTCGCCGAGATCGAACACGCGCTGCGGTCACGGCCGGAGGTGGCCGACGCCATCGTCGTCGCGCATCGCACCGACGGTGAGAACGCCATGCTGGTGGGTTATTTCACCGCGGCCGAACCGATCGAGGAGGCAACTCTGCGCGCCGCGCTGACGCAGCTGCTGCCCAGCTACATGGTTCCGGCGGCGTTGATGCGGCTGCCCGCGCTGCCGCTGACCGCGAACGGCAAGGTCGATCGCCACGCACTGCCGCGCCCGACGGCCGGCAGCCGGGAGTTCCGTGCCCCGGTCACCGAGCTGGAACGCACGGTGTGCGAGGCATTCGGCGAAGTTCTCGGAGTGGATCCGGACGTGGCGGCGGAGGCGCGTATCGGCCTGGACGACAACTTCTTCGAACGCGGCGGCAACTCCCTGCTGGCCACCCGCCTGGCCGCCCGGCTCGGTGCCGCGCTCGGTGAACAGATCCCGGTGGTGTGGTTGTTCTCCGCGCCCACACCTGCCGGGCTGGTCGCTCAGATCGAGCAGCGCCGGGCGGGCCGTGGCCACATCGACACCGACGCCGCCTTCGACGTCCTGCTGCCATTGCGGCCGGTCGGCTGGCGCGAACCCCTGTTCTGCGTGCATCCGGTGGGCGGCGTGGCGTGGTCGTTCGCCGGCCTCGCCGCCCATATCGAACCAGATCGCCCGCTGTACGGGCTGCAATCGCCGGTGCTCAATTCGGCTGAACCGCAGGCCGGTTCGATCGAGGAATGGGCTCAGCGCTACGTCCGGGAGATCCGGGCGGTGCAGTCGGAAGGCCCCTATCACCTGCTGGGCTGGTCACTCGGCGGTGTGCTCGCCCACGCCATCGCCGTGCTGCTGCAAGACCAGGGCCAGCACGTCGCCACCCTGGCCATGATGGACAGTTCGCTCACCGGCGAGGTCGATCCGGCCGCACCGATCCCGGTGGCGGAACTACTCGGCGGCCTGCTCGGCGATGACGCCGACATCGACCTGGAACCCGGCAGGCTGGCCGGGTACCTGTCCGCACTGCCGGAGCCGTTCGCCTCCTTCGGCGCCGATCGGCTCACCAGGGTGCTGGACTCCGGCACCGAATCGCTGCGTTTGATCGCCCGCTACCACCCCCGTCCCTACAAGGGCGAGCTGGTGTATTTCACCGCCGCGGCCGACGACCCGACCGGCGCCACCGGCGCCGCCACCTGGTCCGACGCCGTCGACGGCACCGTGCACAACCACGCCGTCCAGACCACCCACTGGCGCATGACCACCGATGCCGCGCTCGCCCGCATCGGTCACGTCCTCACCAGCCGCTGGACCGACCACGACCGCGCATAACCCTACCCTTGCGCACTATCGAAAGGCCCCACCGTGACCAACCCGTTCGACAATGACGACGCCCAGTTCTACGTCCTGATCAACGCCGAGGGCGAACACTCCATGTGGCCGACCTTCGCCACCGTCCCCGGCGGCTGGACCATCGCCCACGGCCCGACCACCCGTAAGGCCTGCCTGGATTACGTCGAAGCGCACTGGCTCGATATGCGTCCGAAATCGCTCGTCCGAGCCATGGGGGCGGAAGCGAATTGAGATAATCGCGCCGAATCCTTCTCATCGGCCGCCTCCCCGCGCGACGATGAGGTATGGCCACACGCGCGTCCATCTCCACCGCATCCTCCGACCGGCCCGCCTCCGGCGACGGCACGCGGACCGGGCTTCGCACCTGCCCGCTGTGTGAAGCGGTCTGCGGGCTCGAGCTGACCCTCGACCGCGACGACCGGGTGCTCTCGGTCCGCGGCGACCGGCAGGATCCGTTCAGCCAGGGCTTCCTCTGCCCGAAGGGCGCCAGCCTCGGCACCCTCGATGCCGATCCCGACCGCCTGACCGAGCCGATGGTCCGCGATCGCGCCACCGATACCTGGCGCACTACCTCATGGGATGACGCGTTCGACCTGATCGCCGAGCGGATCCCGGCGGTGACGGCCGAGTACGGCAAGCAGGCCGCCGCGCTGTATCTGGGCAACCCGAATGCGCACAGTGTGGCCGGTGCGCTGTATGTGCCCGCGCTGATCCGTGGGCTCGGCACCAAGAACCTGTATTCGGCCAGTACCGCCGATCAGATGCCCAAGCAGGTCGCGTGCGGTCTGATGTTCGGTGATCCGCTCGCCATCCCGGTGCCCGATCTCGAGCGCACCGACTACCTGCTGATGCTCGGCGCGAACCCGCTGGAATCCAACGGTTCGCTCTGCACCGCACCGGATTTTCCCGGCCGATTGAAGGCGCTGCGCGCTCGCGGCGGGCGGCTGGTGGTAGTGGATCCGCGCCGCACCCGCACCGCCGAGCTGGCCGACGAGCACCTGTTCGTCCGGCCGGGCAGTGACGCGTATCTGCTGTTCGGCATCGTGCACACATTGTTCGCCGAGAACCTCATCGATATCCGGACAGACGTGCACGGCCTCGACGAGGTGCGCGCCGCCGCCGCTGATTTCGCACCAGAGGCGGTCGCGGGCCGTACCGGCGTGCCTGCCGAGACCGTGACCCGGCTGGCTCGTGAACTCGCCGAGGCGCCGACCGCCGCCGTGTATGCCCGGATCGGCACCTGCACCGCCGAGTTCGGCACGGTGACCCAGTGGCTCGTCGACGTGATCAATACCCTCACCGGAAATCTGGACGTACCGGGCGGGGTGATGTTCGCCTCGGCCGCGGCGCTCGGCATCGTGCGCACCAAACCATTCCGGCTGGGCCGCTGGCGCAGTCGGGTCCGGGAACTACCCGAGGCGATGGGCGAATTCCCGATCGCCACCCTGGCCGACGAGATCACCACCCCGGGCGAGGGCCAGGTGCGCGCGTTGATCACGGTGGCCGGAAATCCGGTGTTGTCGGCGCCCAATGGTGCCCGGTTGGATTCCGCGTTCGCCGAACTCGACTTCATGGTGAGCGTGGACTGCTATCTGAACGAGACCACCCGTCATGCCGATGTGATCTTGCCGCCGCCGCCCCCGTTGCAATCGCCGCATTATGATTTCGCGTTGCTGCAATTCGCGGTCCGCAATTACGCGCGCTACTCCCGCCCGCTGGTGCCGCTGGGGGATCGGCCGTCCGAGGCGGCGGTCATCGCACGGTTGGCGGCGGCGGTCACCGGAGCGGATCACCGCGGCGCCGACGGGCGCGACGCCGTCTCCGCATTCGACGAATTCGTCATCGCAGGCACCCTGCACAAAGCCGGTCTGGCCGAGCGCAGGGGCGAACTGGCGGGGGTGAACACCACCGAGCAGCGCATCGACATGATGTTGCGCCTCGGGCCCTACGGCGCGTGGAACGGCGGAAGCCTCAGCCTGACGACGTTGCTGGAGAATCCGCACGGTGTGGATCTCGGGCCGCTGCGACCGCGGCTGCCCGAGGTGCTGCGCACCGAATCCCGTCGCGTCGAACTCGCGCCACCGCAGCTGCTCGCCGACGTCGACCGGCTGCGCGCCGGATCGACCGCCGCCGCACCGGACCTGGTGTTGATCGGGCGTCGTCACCTGCGC
This sequence comes from Nocardia sp. JCM 38205, assembly GCF_058222935.1. NCBI lineage: Bacteria > Bacillati > Actinomycetota > Actinomycetes > Mycobacteriales > Nocardiaceae > Nocardia > Nocardia sp. JCM 38205. The sequence continues at coordinate 1,029,744 of NZ_JBYHFL010000002.1, forward strand.
TCCAACAACAGCTGGATGCACAATATGCCGCGCCTGGTGAGCGGGACGAACCGTTGCACGCTGCACATCCATCCCGATGATGTCGCCCGGCTCGGCCTCGGCGATCACGCGGTGGTGAAATCGGCCGCCGGTGAGCTCACCGTGGATCTGGAACCGACCGAGGCGATCATGCCCGGCGTGGTGAGTCTGCCGCACGGTTGGGGTCACACTGTCGGCGGTCAGCGGGTGGCGCGCGAGCACGCCGGTGTGAACACCAATGTGCTCACCGATGACACGGTGATCGACATTCCGTCCGGGAACGCAGTGTTCAACGGAGTACCGGTGTCGGTGACGCCGGCCTAGCCGTCGCGGCTGACCGGCCGGTATCGGTATTCGGTATCGCCCGGGTGATCACAGTTCCCGCCCGGGCGATTTCGAAACCGTTCCCGCACAACGATAAACGCGCGTACCCTCGCACGGCGAGAACCCGCACCCGTCGCGCGGGGAATTCCGCGCCCGGTCGCGGACATTGTCTTGATTGGCATGGAATCGGGTATATCCGTTATGTTTCGCACGGCACTGGCTGTGCTGTCACCTGTGTTCGATACCGGGTGACACGACCATGATCTGGATAGCAGGAGCGGCGACAATGGCCAAGAGATTCACCGATGCGGAAAAAGCCAGGGCGGTCAAGAAGGTGGAAAAGCTCCGCGCCGAAGGCAAGTCGTTGAACGCGGCATGCGAGGAAGTGGTGCAGAAGGCGGGCTGGCCGTCGGTGGGCGCCCTCACCAACTGGGTGAAGGCGGCGGCCAACGGCGCCGCAGCCGAGGAGCCCGCCGCCGAGGCCGAGGCCCCGGCGCCGCGCAAGCGCGTGGTGAAGAAGGCGCCGAAGGCGCGTGCCACCACCGCACGTAAGCGGGCCGCGTCGACCAACGGTTCGGCTCCGAAGAAGGCCGCGCCGAGCCCGCAGGCCGTTGTGGCGACCGCCGCGACGCTCGTCGCCGAGCCCGCGCCCACCCCCGTCGTCGAGGAGGTCACCGCCGTGGCCGAGGCGCCCGCGGCGGACGAGGCCGCGCAGCCGGAGCAGCGGGAAGCCGCGCTCGTCGCGGTGACCACCACCCCGACCCAGACGGTAACCCCGGTCGCCGACCCGGAATTCGGCCATCGCAGCGCCGACGACCTGGCCAACGAGGTCCGCCGCCTGCGCATCGCGCTCGAGGAACTGCACGGCGAGAACCGTGCCCTCAAGGACCTGGTCGGGATCTACGTCCGCCGGTGAACCGAGCGAGCTACCCCGGCGGGATCGGTCCGGGGTAGCGCGCGATCACCCGCATCCGGCGGTGCCGCGCTGCGCCGCCGGTGCGCGTGCTTCTCAGATCAGGCTCTTCTGCTTGCGGATACGCCTGCGCAGATCCGTCATCAGCGCGTGCGATCCGCCGAACCGCAGGAACCTGGGGATGAATCGGTTGACGAAACCGACGAACAGGAAAAGGTTGTCGAAGCGCCGCTGATCGGCCTCGGACCATTCCACCCGCAGCTGTTCGCGGAAGTAGGGCGCGAGGAATCCGATGGTCAGGAATTTCAGCAGCCCGCGGAACGGGATTCGCAGATACCAGTGGATCATCCGCAGGTTGAGCAGATCATCCAGGTAGCCGCGGACGAAATCGTCGAGCACGGCCTCGCGGGCCATCGTGTTCCAGTAGGCGTCGAAATCCTTGCGGGTGGCCGGCCACATCTCCCGCGGCACCTGCAGGCCCGTCGCCAGCGGCGAGGAGGTCTGATAGAACTGCTCGGCCTGCTCATCGGTCATCTTCCCGTTGAGCAGCTGGTAGGTGTCCTCGAATCCGATGAACAGGCATGCCGCCACCCACAGCTGTAGATGGCGATCGAAGGCGTTGTACTTCACCTTGCTGTCCGGGCCCGAGCGCACCTGCCGATGCGCCACATTCACCGCCTCGCGGAACGCGTCCTTCTCCTCCTGCGTGCCGAGGATGGAGACGGCCAGATATTGCGTGGTCGTGCGGGCCCGCTTCCACGGATGAACCATGAGCGCACCGGATTCGACCCGGCTCTCCGCGACGCCGTAGCCCACGCCCGGGCGCGCCATCTGCATGACGACATTGGCGGCGGCGCCGCCGAAGCTCCAGAAGTCCAGCGCGTCGGTCAGTGCCAGGGGGCGTTTGGTGAACGGCCGGTGGTGGGTGCGGATCGGGATGCGGGTCTGCTCGGTGGTCAGCGGCGGCAGGCCATGCTGCTCGAAGGATCGCGCGACTGCGGTCATGGGCATATTTCCGTTCTCTTGCCGGTGCGCCGGACGGGCCGAGTGTGGCTCTCCGGGTGCCACTGCGCCCATTATGTTACTCGTGATTCTTCCTCGCAAGGCTGCTTCGGCTAGCGAACAGTCGATAACTTATGTGGCCGCTCTGCTGGCATCGTGCCTGGCTGGTCTGGTCAATCTCGCCAGAGCTCGATGGAATCTTGCCGAATCGCTTCCGTATCGAGCGGAATGGTGCGTAACATACCGATCCAGCCGGACCGGTTGGGAGGCGCGCCGTACACGTGCGGCGCTGCGCCTGCGCGCGGCGGCGGGGATCGTGCGCCGGACGGGGTCGGCCGGCAGGAAAGGACTAGGGCGATGCTCAAGAAGCTGGATCGAATATTCAGCTACGAGATGAAGGTCTCCGAATTTCTCGGGACGCTCATCATCCTCGGCATTCCATACGGGCTGATCGGCGTCATCTGGACGCTGACGCACACCGCTCATCTACGCGATATGCACGGAATCGATGTGGTGATCTCGTTTCTCGGCTCGATCGTGTGCTGGCCGGTGCTCACCTTCGCGAATGTGTGCATGACCTGATGATGATCCTGGTGTGGCTCATCGACATCTTGGTGATCGGCGTCAAGATTCTCGGCGGGCGGATGAAGGTGAACCCGATTCTGCGATTCGGGCTGTGGCTTGCGGTGCTGAGCACCGTGGCCGCCGGCGTCGCGGTGGTGGGGTACGGGCTGGTGGCGCTCGAGCATCAGCTCAGCGGTGAGGTCGCAGCGATGGGAATGCGGAGCCGATGACGACAGTCGAAAAGCCCTCCCCGCCCACGGATCTGGAGCGGGCGCTGGCCGATGCCAGGGGCCTGTGGAAACGTCATCCGCAGCGTTCGCTGGAAACGCTCGGCCGCCAGGTCACCCTCGGTCGCGATGCGCTCATCGAAACCTTCCGCGCCATATTCGCGCGGCGTTTCCCGTTCCACGAGTTCATCAAGCAATGCGCCTTCATGGCGAACGTGTCGGCCGCGCCGACGGTCTTCGTCGCCATCCCGATCGCGGTGGTGGTGTCGATCCAGGTGGGCGCGCTGGTGAACCAGGTCGGCGCGACCACCTTCATCGGCGCGGTCGCCGGCCTTGGCATCATCCGCCAGGGCGCGCCGCTGGTGACCTCGCTGATGATCGCGGGCGCGGTCGGTTCGGCGATCTGCGCCGATCTGGGATCACGCACCATCAGGGAGGAGATCGACGCCATGATGGTGATGGGCGTCGACCCGGTGCGCAGGCTCGTCGCGCCACGGCTGGTGGCTGCGGTGCTGGTGAGCATGCTGCTGTGCGGGTTCATCGTCTTCGTCGGCTTCGCGACCGCCTACATGTTCAACGTGTACGCGCAGTCGGGGACGCCGGGTTCGTTCATCGGTTCGTTCGCCTCCTTCGCCGTCGCCAACGATCTGATCGTCGCGCTGGTGAAGGCCGCGGTATTCGGCCTGCTGACCGCGATCATCGCCTGCGATATCGGGTTGCACGCCAAGGGCGGCCCCGGTGGCGTGGCCGACGCCGTGAACTCGGCGGTGGTCAGCTCGGCGCTGATGTTGTTCGCCACCAACATCATTCTGACTCAGCTCTACAACACCCTGTTCCCGACGAAGGTGATCTGAGGTGGGCAGCTCCTACACTCCGCCCGCGCTGAAACCGGTGCGGATGGCCGGTGCGGCGGCCGCGGTCCCGATTCAGGCCAACCGCAGGGTCGGCCACCAGGCGATCATCTTCTTCCAGGCGGTCGGCGCGATTCCGTTCGTGCTGCGGCATTACCGCAAGGAAGTACTCCGATTGACCGCCGACGTCGGCTTCGGTAACGGCTCGCTGATCGTCGGCGGCGGCACCGTCGGCGTGGTGATCATTCTGTGCGCGTTCGGCGGCATCACCGTCGGCATGGAGTCGTTCACCGCGCTGAATCTGCTCACCATGGGCCCGCTGACCGGCGCGATATCCGGTTTCGCGACCACACGCGAGCTGGCGCCCATCCTGGCCACGCTGGCCTTCGCCATCCAGGCCGGCTGCCGCTTCACCGCGCAACTGGGGTCCATGCGGATCTCCGAGGAGATCGACGCCCTCGAATCCATCGCCATCCGGCCGCTGCCGTATCTGGTGACCACCAGGATGATCGCGGCGACGCTGACCATTGTCCCGCTCTACAGCATCGGCCTCGCGGTGGCGTATCTGGCGACGAAGTTGTCGGTGCTGTTTCTCGGCGGCACCTCGGCGGGCACCTACGACCACTATTTCTTCCAGTTCCTCATCGGTCCCGATGTGTTCTTCTCACTGCTCAAGGTGATCGTTTTCGTGATGTTGTCGACGTTCATCCAGTGCTACTACGGCTATTTCGCCTCCGGCGGCCCGGAAGGTGTCGGCGTGGCGGCGGGCCGGGCGATCAAGATGGTCATCGTCGTGATGGTGTTCGCCAATCTGTTCCTGACCCTCGCGATCTGGGGTATCGATCCCGGATTCCGGATCTCGGGGTAGGCGCGATGATTCTGGATCCGAGTGGGCGTGGACCCACCGCCCGTCAGCTGACCTTGTCCGGGCTCGCGGTGCTGGCCACCATGGTGTTGCTGCTGAGCCTGCTGGCGCTGCGCTACACCGGCTACTTCGAGGCGAAGGTGCCCGTCACCGTCACGCTCACCAGCACCGGTGACGGGCTGCCCGCGCGCGCGGACGTGAAGTTTCGCGGCATGGTGGTCGGCGCGGTCAGCGCGGTCGACGTGGTGGCGGCCGGGCAGAGCCAGGAAGTGTTCGTCGATCTGAAACCCGCGGTGGCCGAGACCATCCCGGACAATGTGACCGCCCGGGTGATTCCGAACAACCTGTTCGGTGTCACCGCGATCGAACTGGTCGACAACGGCCCGTCCGAGGGTGTCCTGCATGCGGGTTCGACCATTGCCGAGGACACCAGCGCGGGCACCGTCCAATTGCAGACCACGCTGACGGTGCTGCGCGATGTGCTCGACAATATCCAGCCCGAGAAGCTGGGCCGGGTGCTGGCAACCTTCTCCGCGGCCCTCGATCCCGGCGCCCGCGTGCCCGGCTCGACCATCGAACGGCTCGACAACTGGATCACCCAGGTGCGTGCCATCGACGGAGTGGGTGAGCTGCTCGGCGATCTCGGCCGCGCCACCACCGCGTTGAGCCAGTCGGCGCCCGAACTGGTCGGCGTCCTGTCCGAATCGGTGACGACCGCGCGCACCCTCACCGAACGCCGCGACAAACTGATCGCCCTGCTGGCCAATGCCAGCGGCGCCGTCGACTCGGTGAACAGCCTGTTCGCCCGTAACCCGAACGCGGCAAAGGAATTGGTGCCTGGCCTGGACGAACTGTTCGGCTCATTGGCCCGCGACCCCGACGCCATCCCGTACACGGCGGCCAACCTCAACGCAACCTTGGAAAAGATGCAGTCGGTGTTCAGCTTCGGCCCACGCAAGCAGATGGTATGGAAAATGGACGTCTCGTTCACCCCGTTCCAGCAGTACACGGCCGAGGATTGCCCGCACTACGGCGACATGTACGGCCCGCGCTGCGGTGGGCCGACGGTGCCGACAGTGGCGCCGCCGCAGGAGTATCCGCCGCAGATGTTGCCGCGGCGGCTCGATTCGGCGGGCCCGGCGCCGGCCGCGATCCCGGTGCCCGGTGTCGCGCCTGCGCCCGCACAGCCCGGCGCGCCCGCCATCCCCGGCTTGCCGTTCATTCCCGGGCTGCCCGCGATTCCCGGGATCACCACGCCGGCTCCCGCTGCTCCCGCGCCAGCGGGTGCGGTGCCGGGGGCCGCTGGTAGCGCACCTGGTGGTGCCGCGCCCGCGGCTGTGGTACCTGGACCGGCTGATGCCGCACCTGTGGCCTCCGGCCCCGGATCGGGTGGTGCGTTACCTGACGTCGCCGCGCCCGGTGGTGCTCGCGTCGATTCCACCGGCGGCGCTCCGGTCGCGGCACCTGTGCCGGCAGGCCCGAAGCGCGTCGTCCCCCTCTCGGGTGCGACGGGTGCCCGTCCGGTCGCCACGGTGCGCGGTCACGCGGCGGTCGCCCAGATCGTCGGCGGCAAACCCACTGCCGCTCAGCTCCTGCTGCTCACGCCGCTGCTGGCCGGTGGATCCGTGGAGGTCTACGCATGAAGTCGGGCAAGGCGCTGATCGGATTCAGCCTGTTCGCGGTGCTGGCAATCGTGCTCACCTACACCATCTGGTCCACCTTGCAGCGCTCGGTGTCCGGCGATACACACAGCTACTCGGCGACCTTCTCCGATGTGCTCGGCGTGCGCGTCGGTGACGACGTGCGCATGGCAGGCGTGCGGGTCGGCCGGGTCGACAGCATCGAATTCGATGCCGACTACAAGGCCCGGCTGGAATTCCGTATCCAGGACCGGCAGCGGCTCACCACCACCACCAAAGCCCTGGTGCGGTATCAGAATCTGATCGGCCAGCGCTATATCGCGCTGATTCCCGGCGAAGGCGACGGCACGGTGCTCGAACCGGGCAGCCGTATTCCGCTGGAGCGCACCGAACCGTCGTTCGACGTGTCGGCGCTGCTGTCGGGTTTCGAGCCGCTGTTCTCGGTGCTGCAACCGGACCAGGTGAATTCGCTGTCGGAGACGCTGATCCAGGCCCTCCAAGGTGACGGTGTATCGCTGAGTGCGCTGATCACGCAGGCGGCCGAGCTGGCCACCACCTTCGGCGAACGCGACGAGATCCTCGGCCAGGTGATCACCAATCTGAGCAGCGTGATCGCCGGCCTGGCCAATCGCAGCAAGGAATTGGAAACGCTCATCACGCAGGCCAGATCGCTGGTGGAAGCGCTGTACACCGAGGGTGAATCGTTGAAGAGTTCGGTCGACCAGGTGGCGACCTCCACCGATGCGCTGGTCGGGTTGATCACCCAGGTCAAACCGGATATGGCACGGGCGCAGAACATGGCGACCAGTGGTGTGGCGTTGCTGCTGCTCAATGGCGCCGCACTGGATCAGGCCGCGATCGAGCTGCCGAATGTGCTCAATGGTCTGGCCCGGTTCACCAGCTACGGCGCTTACGCCAATGCCTATATCTGCCGCCTCGATGTGTCGCTGTGGGGCGTGCTGCTGCCACCGGGACTGTTCTCGCAGGTCGGTGGCGAATCCCAATCGGAGGTGTGCCGGTGATGGCACGAATACGACTGCCGAAGTATTCCTCGAATCGGTTTCTGTGGCTCGGGGTCGGCGCTGCCGCGGCGGTGGTGCTGCTGCTGGTCGGTTCCAGCGTGATCTCCCAGGCGCGGTTATCGGACAAGACCATTCAGGTGGAGTTCGCGCAGGCGGCCGGTTTGCGGCCGGGGGCGACGGTGGATGTCTCGGGCATCGAGGTCGGTGCGGTCCAGGCGGTACAGCTGGTCGACGACAAAGTGGTCGTCGATCTACGGATTCGCCGCGATATGCGGCTGGGCCCGGATGCCCGTGCCGCAATCAAGATGTCGACCATTCTGGGCCGACTGCACATCGAGCTCACCCCGGGCGACGGTAAGGGGTTGCCGGACAACCGGATTCCGATCGAGAACACCTCGGTGCCCTACAACCTCGGCAAGGTGATTCAGGACCCGAAGTACAAGTCCTCGTTCGAACGCATCGAACGCATCGATCCGGAGAAATTGCGCACGGCACTGGATGTGTTCGACCAGCAGATGGGTGAATCCCCGGAGCTGGCGATCACCGCGCTCGACAGCATCGGTGCGCTGGCCAAGGTGATCAATGATCGCCGCGACGAGGTCGATGTGCTGTTGAAGGGCCTCGACCAGGTGTCGCAATTGGCTGCCGACAATCAGAACAGTGTGCTGTTGCTGCTCACCCGCGGCGAGGCGATCGGCAACGCGGTCGCGCTGCGGCAGAACCTGCTGCGGCAATTGCTCGACAATGTGGCCGCGCTGTCGGCACTGCTGCGCGAGATGGGCATCGAGAACAACGATCAACTCGGGCCGCTGATCCAGAACCTGAACACCATGACCCAGGGTCTGGAGAAGAACCGCGACAACCTCGACCGGCTCTACGAGATCATGCCGATCGCCCTGCGCCAGTTCAACAATGCTCTCGGCAACGGGCCCTACGGCGATGTCTGGGCGCCGTGGTTCCTGCCGGACAACTGGCTGTGTTTCGCCCAGGCCGTACAGGGGTGCAGCTGATGAGAATCCGCACGATCATTCGCACCGCCGCGTTGTGTGTTGCGGCGACGCTGGCGGCGGGATGCGCGCTGCTGCCGGAGAGCATCAGTTCGCTGCCGAACGAGTATCTCGGCGAACACATGCGGATCAGCGCCGATTTCGAGAATGTCGCAGGCCTGTACGCGGGCAATGAGGTGGCCATTCTCGGCGTGCCGGTGGGCCGGGTGGACACCGTCACGGCCAAGGGCAGTTATGTCCAGGTCACCATGTCCATCGATAAGGGCGTCAAGGTGCCCGAAAACGCGATGGCAGCGCTCATTTCACCGCAGCTCATCACCAACCGGCACGTCGAATTGGCGCCCGCCTATTCGGGGGAAGGCCCGCTGCTGGCCGACGGCGCGCATATTCCGCTGGAACGGACGCGGGTGCCGGTGGAGCTCGATCGCATTCTGGAGAACTTCGATCAGCTCGGCGCCGCGCTCAAAGGCGATAACGCCCAGGGCCCGATGGCGAGCCGGGTGCTGTTTCCGCTGCTGGAAGGCAATGGCGATCGACTGCGCGCGACGCTGGACGCGCTGTCGTCGGCGTTCGAGGTGTCCTTCGCCAACAAGGACCAGATCGCCAACACCATCATCAAACTCAACGAGATCACCCAGATCATCGCCCAGAACGATCAGACCGTCCGCGATTTCAGCGGCAGGCTCACCGAGCTGGTGCAGTTGATGGGCGAGCAGTCACCCGGCCTGCAGGCCGTGCTGACCCAGCTCAACGATTTCGTGAACAACACCTCCTCGGTGGTCGGCCAGAATTCCGATCAGCTGGCCGGTGCGTTACAGCGGTTCACCACCATCACCGCCCAGATGCGCGCCAACGCGCGCGGCCTCACCGAATTGGTCGACGTCGCGCCGCTGTTCTTCGAGAACTTCTCCAACGCCGTCAGCCGTGAACATCGGGCACTGCGGTTGCACGGACTGCTGGACAAGGCGGTGCTCGACGGCGAGGTGCTCTCACTGTTCTGTGAGCGCGTGCAGATGCGCTCCGACGGTTGCCGCACCGGCAAGATCCAGGATTTCGGTCCCGATTTCGGGCTGACGGCCGCATTGCTCGGACTCACGAAATGAGAGTGATGATTCGCAGGACAGTGCTGATCCGCAGGACACTCGGCGCCTTCGCCGTCGTACTCACCGTGGGCGCCGCGACCGGCTGCGGGATCACGGTGGAGAACGTGCCGATGCCGAAGCCGGGTATCGGCGGCCCCGGCTACACCATTCGCGCGGCCTTCCGTGACGCGCTGAATCTGCCCGATCGCGCGCATGTGAAGATCGGCGGCACCGATATCGGTGTGGTCACCGATATCTCCACCACCAATTTCATCGCCGATGTGGAAATGCTCATCCGCGAGGACATCGAGCTGCCGCGCGGCACCACCGCGGAATTGCGCCAGGCCACCCCGCTCGGTGACATCTTCATCGCGATGACCCTGCCGCCGGCCACCGCCGAGACCGAGCTGCTGCAGCCCGGCGATGTCATCAGCACCGAACACACCGGGGCCGGCGCGTCCGTGGAAGAGCTGATGGTGTCGGTGTCGATGCTGATCAACGGCGGCGGTCTCAATCAGGCCGCCGAGATCACCGCGCAGATGGATTCGATGTTCGGCGGGCGCGCACCCCAGGTGGCGCACATGATCACCGAACTCACCAGCGTGCTCGCCGCGCTCAATGCCCGCACCGGCGATATCGACAGTGTGCTGTCCGGGGTGAATGTGCTGACCGGCGAACTCGCCGCGCGCAAGGCGGAATTGGGCCAGGCGGCCGATACCTTCCCCGGACTGCTCGGACTGGTGGCCGAGAACAATCGCGATATCTCCGGGCTGATCAACAAGGTGTCGGTCACCATGGCCGCACTCGGCGATTTCACCAACACCACCGGCGACGATTTCGTGAGCCTGTTCGACAGCATCCAGCGGTTGATGTCGGGGTTCACCCAGATGGGCGGCGATCTCGGGCAGCTGCTCGAGCGGTTCCATGCGATCTACCCCTCACTGGAAGCCACCCTCGAGGGGCCGACGCTGGCCGTCGCGGCGACGGTGTCGTACCTGAGTGTCGGCGCGCTGACCGATCCGACCGGCAGCCGGCTGCCCGAGGTCGGCGATGTGCCCGCGTTCATCGGCAGCCTCGCGCAGGTGATCCAGAAGGTGATCGGCCGGGTCACCAGTCCGCCGCAGCCGGTGCCGGGGCAGCCGGCGCCGCAGCCCGCTCCGCAGGATGGTGAGCGGTGAATATCCCGCTGTGGAATTACCTGGTTCGTCGTCGCGTCGCGATCGCGAACCTCGGGCTCGTGGTGATCCTGGTGCTCGGGTCCTGGTATCTGGGTGCCGAGGTGCTGCGGATCAATCCGCTGCCGAACACCTACGCGGTGACCGTCGAACTGCGCGGTTCCGGCGGGTTGCTGGCCGGCAACGACGTCACCTTCCGCGGCACCAGGGTCGGCCGGGTGCGCGAGGTGCGGGTGACCGAGACCGGCATCGCCGCGGTGGCCGAGATCGACTCGTCGGCCCGGATCCCGGTGGGCGGCACCGTCGCCGTCGGGCGGCTTTCGGCGGCGGGCGAGCAGTACCTCGATTTCCGGCCGGATGCCGATACCGGGCCCTACCTGGACGACGGCGCGGTCGTGGATGTGGCGAACACCTCGACGCCGGTGTCGGTGCAGTCGGTGCTGACCAATGTCAGCGGTCTGATCGGCGGGCTCAATCCCGAGCGGCTCACCGTCATCGTGAACGAGCTGGACAAGGCGCTGGCCGGCGGCCCGGATCGGTTGCGCAACATGATCTCCGGGATCAGCCGGGCCATGGCCGGGCTCAATGATCTGCTGCCGCAGACCCGTCAGCTGATCGAGAATCTCGGCGTCATCGCCGAGACCACCTCGCACGCCCAGCCGGACCTGACCACCCTCACCACCGGTGCGGGTGCGCTGTTCGACCAGCTCACCGCCGCCGACCAAGAGGTGCGCCGGTTCCTGGATCTGGCTCCGGATCAGCTCGCGACTCTCGGCGGCTTCGTGCAGGCCACCGAGGATCCGATCACCAACCTGGTCACCAATTTCGTCGCCATCACCAAGGCCGCGAAACTGCGCGCCCCGGCCATCGCCGCACTGTTCCCGGCGCTGCGCGAAGGGTCGGCCGCCATCGGCATCCCCGCCCACGACGGCGCCTATCACACCCTGGTGGACCCCTGGCCGCGCCCGACCTGCGAATACGACACCATCCCCGTCGTCCCGACCACCGCGACCGCGGACACCCGGGTGCGCCTCTACAACTACTGCATCACCACCAACCCGGCCTTGCAGGTGCGCGGTTCCGCCAATGCCCCGCGCCCGAACGTCCCCGACAACACCGCGGGCCCGCCGCCGGGCGTCTCCGGCAACGAACTCTCCCGCCCGATCCCCGGCAGATAGGACCGAATCAGTATGAGCACCAAAGACACCGACCCTGCCGCCACGGACGCGGTGAACGAGCTGAGCATCGCGGTGGAACGGACGGAAACGCGGTCGCGCGGAACCGCCGCACCCAGCTCGGCAAGCTCGGCTACTGATCCAGTTGCCGAACACGGATCCGAGTCCGCCGTGGTCGGCGCGCCCGCAGTGACCGCCGATGCGTCCGCCGGCGAACAGGACGCGGCGGCGACCGAAACGGTTCAGCAGGCAGACAGCGATCCAGAGTCGACCGTGGCCCCCGCACTCTCGAAGCAGGACCGCCCGGCCGCCCCGCCGCCGTCCGAGGAGGCGACCACACCCGGCGAACCGCCCGCCACGCGCATACGCCCACTCGGGAAGCTGACCGCCATGGTCGGCCGGCGTGGCGGGCAACGACCGACCGCGCGCGTCCTGGCCGCCCGGTGCGCCGTGGTGGTGCTGCTGGTCGCCGCCGCCGCGTCGACGTTGTACTTCTACCTCCAGGATCGCGACAAGGACGCGGTGCTGGACGCGCAGGAACAGGCGCGGCAGGCGGCCTGCGAATACGCCCCGGTACTGGCGAATTACGACGCGAAGAACCTCGACCCGTACTTCCGCGCGGTGCTCGACGGTGCCACCGGCGACTGGCGCCAGCAGTTCGAAGCCACCAGCCAGGAGTTGCGCGACGTGCTCGCGCAGGGGCAGGTCGTCTCGGCGGCCAGTGATGTGCAGTGCGCGATCAAATCCGGTGACCAGACTTCGGCGGAGGCCATCGTGGTGATCGGCCAGACCATCACCAGTCTCGGCACCCAGGGGCAGCCCGCGCCGGGGCAGCTGTCGATGGTGATGCGGATGGAGAAGTCCGGGGACCGCTGGCTGGTCAACGACATGAACGCACCGCTGGCGCCGTCACCGCAGCCCTGACGGCCGGGCTCACCGCCCGAACAGCACCTGCCGCATCAGCGCGGCCACCCGCCGGCGGGAGCAGGCCGGGTCCACCGAACCGAACCGCTGCCCGAGATCGACCACCATGGCCAGCGCGGCATGCACCAGCACCCGCGCGGATGCCGCGGGAAGTTCGGGCCGCACCGCCATCAGCAGTTTGGCCCACTCTTCGACATTGAGCCGCTGGATGTTTCGCAGCACGGTGCGTTCCTCGGCGGGCACATTACTCATCTCGGCGTAGTAGACGAAGGTCAGCTCGCGTTCGGCGAATGAGCCGTCGACGAACAGGTCGATGAGGGTGTGCAGGGCCTGCTCGGGGCCGTCGGATCCGGCGACGGCGGGGCCGATGGCGGCCGAAACCCGGTCGGCCGCACGGCGAAACGCGGCGGCCAGGATATCGCCCTTCCCGCGATAGAAGCGGTACACCGCCGAGGAGGCGGGCAGCCCGGCGGCGGTCGCGATGTCCTCGACACTCACATTCGGGTAGCCGCGTTCGTGGAACAGTTCCACCGCGCGCACCAGCAGCAGTTCGTGTTTGAAGGTCAGCGGGATCTCGCGCGCCGTGGTGGCCTCGGTGTCGTCGCCGGGCATGGGCAGCCGGGTGTCGGCCAGGGCGCGGCAGGCGGCGCCGAGCTGATCGGTCAGTGAACGCACCGGGATCGCCACATGATGGTCGCCGATGCTGCTCAGCACGCTCAGCAGCGCCGCCGTCAGCACCGCGCGGTCGCGTACCGGCAGGTCGGGGCGGTAGTCGCCGAGGGCCTCGCGCAGTGCGCTGTCGACCACCGTGAGCTGGGTGTGCAGCAGGGCGGCGTCATCGGGTTCGAGGTAGCGGCGTTGCCAGCGCAGCAGCGCGGCACTGCGCCGGTTGACGATGGAGGCGCCGATCAGCGCGTCCAGCTCGTGTGCGAGCCGCTCGCGCGCGGTCCACTGCCGTGCGTCCTCGGGGAGCCGCACCGCTTCCACGCTCAGCCTGCCCAGCCGCAGCGTTTCCTCACGGAACAGCGCATATTTGCTCGGGTAGTGCCGATACAGCGCGGTGGAACTGATATCGAGGCGCGAGGCGATGTCCTCCATGCTCACCCCGTGATAGCCGAGCGAACCGAACGCTTCGGCCGACGCCGCGGCGATCTGCGCGCGGCGGTCGCGCGGCCTGCGCCGCACCGACCGAGACCCGGTGGTCTCGCCCGCGGCCGTCTCCCGCGTCGCGCGGCGATTCCGGGCACCCATGCGGCGATGATAGCCCGGCCGTGCCCGTGCTCACCCCGACTTTCTCCCCGGGCGGGAGAAGTGAATTAGAAATCACAAAAGAGTCCGTAACGACTACAATTGCCGCACTGATAGTAAGAATGACCCATAACTTACCGTGCGCGGGATGAGCAGGGTCGAGCCCCGTCGGGCCATCGGGGAGAGCGGGAATCAGATCTGGGCGCGGCGCCCGAACAACACGATCTGCATCAGCGCCGCTACCCGCCCCTGCGAGGCGATCGGCGCGGTACCGAACGAGCGCCCCAGATCCACCACCAAGGCGAACGCGGCGTGCACCAGGAACCGGGATTCGGCAGGCGCGAGCTCCGGACGCACCTCACGCACCAGCCGCGCCCACTCCTCCACGCTGAGCCGCTGGATATTGCGCAGCACCGTGCGTTCCTCGGCCGGAACGTGCTGGAACTCGGTGTAGTAGACGAAGGTCAGCGCCCGCTCGGTGAACGAGCCTTCCACGTACTGGTCGATCAGCGAGACCAGCGCGGCCTCGGCGCTGTCGGCGGAGGCGACCGCGGGGCCGATCGCGCTCGAAACCCGTTCGGCCGCACGGCGGAACGCGGCGGCCAGCAGATCGCTCTTGCCGCGATAGAAGCGGTACACCGCCGACGCCGCCGACAGCCCGGCCGCAGTCGCGATATCTTCCACGCTGACATTCGGGTACCCGCGATCGTGGAACAGCTCGACCGCCTTGCGCAACAGCAGTTCGTGCTTGAACGAATCCGGGATCTCCGCCGCCGCGGCGGGTTCCACCGCATCGCCGACGGCGGGCAGCTCGGCCCGCGCGATATCCCAGCAGGCCGAGGACAGCAGGCGGGTAAGCGATTTCGCGGGCAGCGCGGCGTGGTGGTCGGCGATGCTGGTGATGGTGCTCAACATCGCGGCGCGCAGGACCCGGAGATCGTCGTCGTCGAGCTCGGGGCGCAGCGCGTGCAGCTCGGCGCCCAGTGCGTCGACCACCGTCGCCTGCTGTTCGTTGAGCAGGTCCAGATCCTCGGCCTCGAGGTAGCGGCCCTCCCAGCGCACCAGGGTGACGCTGGCCCGGTTGTCGATGGTGGCGGTGATGAGCGCGTCGAGCACCTGCCGCAGCCGCTGCTCGGGACCGGCGTCGGCGGCGGCCTCGGGTCGGTGGACCGATTCGGTCATGGCCCGGCCCACGCGCAGCAGTTCCTCCCGGAAAAGGGCGTACTTGCTGGGGTAATGCCGGTAGAGCGCGGCCGAGCTGATGCCGAGACCCGAGGCGATGTCCTCCATGCTGACACCGTGGTAGCCGAGGGAGCCGAAGGCCGAGGCGGCGGCCGCCGCGATCTGGGCTCGCCGGTTCTTCGGCCTGCGCCGGATCTCCCGTGGCGCCGAGTCGCCGTTGCCCTTCGCACGCACCGTACGGCGATTGTCGACACTCATTCCGACATGGTATCGCTCGGTAACCAGCGGCAATGTGGCGCTCCCCGCCGTGAGTCGTGGATCACGCGCGCCCGGGGGGACGAATCCGCGCGTACCAGTCGAGCAGATCGGGATCGTCGACGGCGCTGCGTTCGACGACACGGGCCGGGTCGGCGCCCTGGAACAGCTTCTTGATCGGCACCTCGAGCTTCTTGCCGGTGCGGGTGTGCGGGACGGCGGGCGCGGCAAGGATCTCGTCGGGCACATGCCGCGGCGATACCTCGCGGCGGATCACGTCCTTGATCCGTTCGGCCAGCTCATCGGTCAGTTCCGTGCCGGGCGCCGGCACCACGAACAGCGGCATCCAGTAGCCGCCGTCGGGTTGCTCGGCCCCGATCACCAGCGCCTCGGCGACCTCGGGCAGTCTTTCCACGGCCTGATAGATATCGGCGCTGCCCATCCGGATGCCGTGCCGATTGAGCGTGGAATCCGAGCGTCCGTGCACGACGACCGAGCCGTGGTCGGTGATGGTGATCCAGTCGCCGTGCCGCCACACGCCGGGGTAGGTGTCGAAATAGGCGTCGTGATAACGCTTTCCGTCCGGATCGCGCCAGAAACTCACCGGCATGGACGGCATCGGCCGGGTGACCACCAGCTCGCCGACCTCCCCGCGCACCGGATTGCCCGACTCGTCGTAGGCATCCAGTGCCACACCCAGATACGGCGCCGACAGCTCGCCCGGCCACACCGGCACCGTGCGCACCCCGCCGATGAACGCAGACACCACATCGGTGCCGCCGCTGATCGAGGAGATCGGAATATGGTCGCCGACGTTGTCGCGCAACCACAGTGCCGACGACGGTGGCAGCGCCGAGCCGGTGATGCCGATCATCCGCAGGGCCGACAGATCGTGCTCGTCCTTGGGCACCGAGCCCGCCTTGATGCAGGCCAGCACATAGCCGGGGCTGGTACCGAGCACCGTCGCGCGCACCTTCGCCGCGATCCGCCACAGCGCGTCCGGCTCGGGATAGGTGGGGCTGCCGTCGAAACAGACGATGGTCGCGCCCGCGAGCAGTCCGGCCACCTGGAAGTTCCACATCATCCAGCTCGGGCTGGTGTACCAGAAGAACGTATCGTCGGGTCCGATATCCGATTGCAGCGCCACGGCTTTCAGATGTTCGAGCAGCACGCCGCCGTGACCGTGCACGATGCCCTTGGGCAGGCCGGTGGTGCCGGAGGAGAACACGATCCACAGCGGATGGTCGAAGTCGACGGCTTCGGTCTCGATCACCGGATCGGCGTCGGTGCCCGCGACGGCGTCGGTCCAGGCCAGCGTGCCCGGCATATCGAGTCCGAGGCGGGAGACCACGATGGTTTCGCGCACGCTGCTCAGGCCGGCGCGCAGCTGCTCGATATCGGCGCGCTTGTCGTGCGCCTTGCCGCCGAAGCGGTAGCCGTCGGCGGTGACCAGCACCGTCGGTTCCAACTGGCCGAGCCGGTCGAGGGCCGCCTTGGCGGTGTAGTCCTGGCCGCAGGCGCTCCACACCGCACCCACGGCGGCCGTGCCGAGGAACGCGATCACCGCCTCTGGGATATTCGGCAGATATCCGGCGACCCGATCGCCCGGACGTACCCCGAGCGAACGCAGGGTCCGGGCGAATGCCGCGGTGCGGTCGATCAATTCGGTCCAGGAGACCTCGGTGACCTCTTCGCCGCCGTCACCGAGCGCCACGATCGCCGGGCGGTCGGTACGGAATTGCCGCACCACCTGATCCACATAGTTCAACCGGGTGCCGGGGAACCAGCGCGCACCGGGCATGGTTTCCTCGGCCAGCACCTCGCCCGCGGTCTCGCCGAGCTCGAAGTAATCCCACAGCGCCTGCCAGAAACCCGCCAGGTCCCGCACCGACCACTGCCACAGCGCGGCGTAATCGGGTGTGGGGACACCCGTGCGTGCGGTGACGAAACGGGCGAAATCGGTGATCTTCGCTTCGGCGATATCCCGGTCGGTGGGCACCCACTGTGGCTGCATCGTGGTTCTCCTGGCTCGGTATGTGGATCAGCGGCGGGCGCGCCGGACGACTTGCTCGGCGTGCCGCAGCACGGGGGCGTCGACCATCCGGCCCTGGTAGGCGAAGACACCGCGATGCTGCGGTGCCTCGTCGAGAACGCCACGCGCCCAGGCGAGTTCGTCGTCGGTGGGGGCGCAGGCGTCCCGGATGACGGCCACCTGGCTCGGATGGATGGCCACTTTGACGTCGAACCCGACGGCCACCGCGTCCTCGGCCTCGGCCCGCAGACCGTCCAGGTCGGCGATGTCGAGATACACCGAGTCCAGGGCCAGCCGCCCATGTGCCTTGGCGGCCAGCAGCGAGGTCGAGCGCACGTGCCGGGCGACGTCGCGGTAGCTGCCGTCGGCGTGCCTGCTGGACGCGCCGCCGAGTCCGGCGACCAGATCCTCCGCACCCCACATCACGCCGATGGTGTTGTCGGCCGCCGCCGTGCGCGCCACCTCCAGCGCGCCGAGCGGCGATTCGATCAGCGCGATCACCTCATAGGCCGACAGCGCCGCCAGCTGGGCGGTCGACTCGCATTTGGGCAGCATGAGCCTGCGATAGCCCGTCTCGATGAGCGTGGCCAGGTCGTGGCGGTGCTCATCGGTGCCCGCGGCATTGACCCGCACGATCGTGGTCTCCGGGTCCAGCGGGGTCTCGACCAGTGCCTTGCGCGCGGCGGCCTTGTCGCCCGCGGCGACACCGTCCTCCAGATCGAGGATCACCACATCCGCGGCGGCGGCCGCCTTGGCGAACCGCTCCGGCCGGTCGGCCGGGCAGAACAGCCAGGCCGGGCCCGCGGGCACCCAGGGTTCGCTCACGCCGCACCGTCCTCGGACTGCGGCCGGACGCGGATCATCGCATTGCGGACCGCCACCGCCACCACCGTGCCGTGCTGGTTGCGCGCGGTGTGCCGGAAGGTCACGATGCCTTCGCCGGGCCTGCTCTTGGACAGACGCTTGTCCAGCACCTCGGTCTCGGCGTAGATGGTGTCGCCGTGGAACAGCGGCGCCGGGAACTTCACCTCGCTGAAGCCCAGGTTCGCGACGGTGGTGCCCTGGGTCAGATGTGCGACCGCGAGGCCGACCATGGTGCCGAGGGTGAACAGCGAATTCACCAGCCGCTGATGAAACGGCTCCTGCGCTTCACTGTAGGCGGCGTCGATATGCAGGCCCTGCGGATTCATCGTCAGCGTGCTGAACAGCACGTTGTCGGTTTCGGTCATGGTGCGGCCGGGCCGGTGCTCGTAGATGACGCCGGTCTCGAGTTCCTCGAACCACAGTCCGGTCTGCACGACGCGGCGCATCTGGGCGGGCGCGGTGTTCTGCTCGGCGCTCACAGGCCCAGCTCCCGTGCGATCAACATCAACTGCACCTCCGTCGTGCCCTCGCCGATTTCCAGGATCTTGCTGTCGCGGTAGTGCCTGGCCACAGGGTATTCGTTCATGAAGCCGTAGCCGCCGAAGATCTGCGTGGCATCGCGGGCGTTGTCCATGGCCGCCTCGCCGGCGATCAGCTTGGCGATCGAGGCCTGCTTCTTGAACGGCTTACCGGCCAGCATCAGCGCCGCCGCGTCGTAGTAGGCCGCACGTGCGGTGTGTGCGCGTGCCTCCATCCGGGCGATCTTGAAGGCGATGGCCTGGTTGGTGCCGATCGCGCGGCCGAAGGCCTCGCGTTCCTTGGCGTAGCGCACGCTCTCGTCCACACAACCCTGCGCCACACCGGTGGCCAGCGCGGCGATGGCGATGCGGCCCTCGTCGAGGATGCGCAGGAAGTTGGCGTACCCGCGGCCGCGTTCACCGAGCAGGTTCTCCTGCGGCACCCGGACATCGGTGAACGAGAGCGGATGGGTGTCGGAGGCGTTCCAGCCGACCTTGTTGTAGGCCGGTTCGGCGACGAAACCGGGGGTGTCGGTGGGCACCAGGATGGTGGAGATCTCCTTCTTGCCGCCCGATTCGCCGGTCACCGCCGTCACCGTCACCAGGGTGGTGATGTCGGTGCCGGAGTTGGTGATGAACTGCTTGCTGCCGTTGATCACCCAGTCACCGCCGTCGGCGACGGCGGTGGTGCGGGTGCCGCCCGCGTCGCTGCCGGCGCCGGGCTCGGTGAGGCCGAACGCGGCCAGGTTGCGGCCGCTGGTGAGCTGGGGCAGCCACTGCTGCTTCTGCTCCTCGTTACCGAAGCGGTAGATCGGCATCGCGCCCAGCGACACACCGGCTTCCAGGGTGATGGCCACGCTCTGGTCGACCTTGCCCAGTTCCTCGAGGGCGAGGCACAGCGCGAAGTAGTCGCCGCCCATGCCGCCGTACTCCTCGGGGAACGGCAGCCCGAACAGGCCCATCTCGGCCATGCCCTGCACCACCTTGTACGGGAAGGTGTGGTTGGCGTCGTGTTCGGCGGCGACCGGGGCCACCACCTGGTTGGCGAAATCGCGGACGGTGAGCGCGAGGTCGCGGTAGTCGTCGGGAAGTGTTCCGGTGGAAAGGAAGTCGGTCATCGTGTGGTCCTATCGGTCGGTAGCCGTTGTGGCAGCGGGGGAGTCGGTCGCGGGCGCCGGGGCGGCGTGGATCCTGGCGAGCACCTGGTCCAGGCTCACCTGATCGCCTGGCCGCACCAGCACTTCGACGGTGCCGGCGGTCGGCGCGGTCAGCGAATGCTCCATCTTCATCGCTTCCACCACGACCACCGGCGCGCCCGCGGCGACCTCGGCGCCGGGTTCGACCGGCACCGCGATCACCGAACCCGGCATGGGACTGCGGATTTCGGCGTCACCCAGATCGGCGTCGCCGGCGCGGACGTTCACCTCGGCCATCTCGCGCAGCGAGCAGACACCGGACGGGCCGGCCACCCACAGCCGGTTGTCGTGTTCGGCCAGGCGGTAGTCGTGGCGCACATCGTCGACGGTGATCGTCAGCGCGCCGGGGGCGGTGAGCTCGGCGGATACCGAGACCGGCGAACCGTCCTCGCCGATCCACAGCTGCGCCGCCGCCGGGGTGCCGGTCAGGTAGACGTGCTCGGTGCGGTTGCCGCCCTCGAGCCGGATCGAGGTGGGTGCGGCGGATCCGAGGCGCCAGCCGGTCGGCTGATCCCACGGGTCGCCCGGCCGGGTAGGCCAGCGGCGCAGCCAGTGGTAGACGGCGGCCGCGGCGAACGCGTCATCGGGCACCGGCGCAGGCGTGAAGTCGACGGCCCGGCGATCCAGCAGCGCGGTGTCCAGACGCCCGGCCACGACATCGGGGTCTTCGAGCAGGAACCGCAGGAACTCGATATTGGTGGTCACGCCGAGCACGACGGTCTCGCCGAGCGCCCGATCCAACGCCGCGAGCGCGGCCGCGCGGTCGGGACCGTGCGCGATGACCTTCGACAGCATCGGGTCGTAATCGCTGCCGACGACGGTGCCGACCCGCAGCCCGGAATCCACCCGCACGCCCTTGCCGCTCGGTTCGGCCAGGTCGACCACCGTGCCGCCGGTGGGCAGGAAGCCGCGCCCGGGATCCTCGGCGTAGACCCGCGCCTCGACGGCATGCCCGATGAGCCGGATGTCCTCCTGCGCCAAGGTGATCCGCTGCCCGGCCGCCACCCGCACCTGACATTCGACCAGGTCGACACCGGTCACCATTTCGGTGACCGGATGCTCCACCTGGAGGCGGGTGTTCATCTCCATGAAGAAGAACTCGTCCGGGCGGTCGGCCGAGACGATGAATTCCACCGTGCCCGCGCCCACGTAGTCGACGCTGCGCGCGGTATTGCAGGCCGCCGCACCGATCCTGGCCCTGGTGGCCGCGTCCAGCAGTGGCGAGGGCGCCTCCTCGATCACCTTCTGATGCCTGCGCTGCAAACTGCATTCACGTTCGCCCAGATGCACCACATTGCCGTGCTGGTCGGCGAGGATCTGCACCTCGATATGGCGGGGCCTGGTGACGAACCGCTCGATGAACAGGGTGTCGTCGCCGAACGCCGCCGCGGCCTCGCGGCGGGCGCTGACCAGTGCGGCGGGCAGCTCACCCGGTTCGTGGACCAGCCGCATCCCCTTGCCGCCACCACCCGCGGACGGCTTGACCAGCACCGGATAGCCGATGTCGGCGGCGGCCGCGATCAGCGCGTCGTCATCGAGGCCGGGCTCGGCGATACCCGGCACCACCGGAACGTCGAACGCGGAGACGGTGTTCTTGGCGGTGATCTTGTCGCCCATCACCTCGATCGCCTTGGCCGGCGGACCGAGGAACACGATGTCCTTCTCGGCCAGCGCGGCGGCGAAAGCGGCGTTCTCGGACAGGAATCCGTAACCGGGGTGCACGGCCTGGGCGCCGGTCCGCACGGCGGCGTCGACCACCTTGGCGATATCGAGATAGCTCTCGCGGGCGGGCGCGGGACCGAGCCGGACCGCGACATCTGCCTCGCGCACATGCCTGGCACCGGCGTCGGCATCGCTGTAGACCGCGACCGAGCGGATGCCCATGGAGCGCAACGTGCGGATGACGCGCACCGCGATCTCGCCGCGATTGGCGACCAGAACGGTGTCGAAACCGACGGGATGATTCGTGTTCAGCATGGTCATCACATCCGGAAGACGCCGTAGGAGACAGGTTCCAGCGGAGCCTGCGCACAGACCGACAGGGCGAGGCCGAGCACGGTTCTGGTGTCGGCGGGATCGATCACGCCGTCGTCCCAGATCCGCGCGGTGGAGTAGTACGGGTTGCCCTGCCGCTCGTACTGATCCCGGATCGGGGCCTTGAACGCCTCCTGATCCTCCTCGGTCCAGGGCTTTCCGCTGCTGTCGAGCTGATCGCCGCGCACCGTCGACAGCACCGACGCCGCCTGCTCACCACCCATCACCGAGATCCGGGCATTGGGCCACATCCACAGGAAGCGCGGTGAGTACGCGCGCCCGCACATGGAGTAGTTGCCCGCACCGTAGGAACCGCCGATGACGACCGTCAGCTTCGGCACCCGCGCGCACGCCACCGCCGTCACCATCTTCGCGCCGTGCTTGGCGATGCCGCCCGCCTCGTAATCGCGTCCCACCATGAACCCGGTGATGTTCTGCAAGAACAGCAGTGGGATCTTGCGCTTATCGCACAGTTCGATGAAATGCGCGCCCTTCATGGCGGATTCGCTGAACAGCACGCCATTGTTGGCGACGATGCCGACCGGATGGCCGTGGATGTGGGCGAATCCGGTGACCAGGGTCTTGCCGTACTCGGCCTTGAATTCGTGGAAGCCGCTGCCGCCGTCGGGATCGCCGTCGACGATGCGGGTGATCACCTCGCGCACGTCGTACGGGGTGCGCAGGTCGACCGGCACCACGTCGTAGAGCTCCTCGACCGGCGCCGCCGGCTCGATGGGAGTGCGCACCTCCCAGGGGCTTTCGGGCCGGGGGCCGAGCGTGCTCACGATGCGGCGCACGATGCGCAGCGCGTCCTGATCGTCGTCGGCGAGATGGTCGGTGACGCCGGAGGTCCGCGAATGCAGCGCGCCGCCACCGAGCTCCTCGGCGGTGACCACCTCGCCCGTGGCCGCCTTCACCAGCGGCGGACCGCCGAGGAAGATGGTGCCCTGATCGCGCACGATCACCGCTTCATCGCTCATCGCGGGCACATACGCGCCGCCCGCGGTGCAGGAACCCATCACCGCCGCGATCTGGGCGATGCCCTTGGCGCTCATATTCGCCTGGTTGTAGAAGATCCGGCCGAAATGCTCGCGGTCGGGGAACACCTCGTCCTGATGCGGCAGGTAGGCCCCGCCCGAATCGACCAGGTACACGCAGGGCAGATGGTTCTGCAACGCGACTTCCTGGGCACGCAGATGCTTCTTCACCGAGAGCGGGTAGTAGGTGCCGCCCTTGACCGTCGCGTCATTGGCGACGATCACGCATTCGCGCCCCGACACCCGGCCGATGCCGGTGATGACGCCGGCGCCGGGGCATTCGTCGTCGTACATGCCGTTCGCGGCCAGCGGTGAGAGCTCGAGGAACGGGCTGCCCGGGTCGAGCAGCTGATCCACCCGCTGCCGCGGCAGCAGCTTGCCGCGTGCGATATGGCGCTGCCTGGCCTTCTCCGGGCCACCGAGCGCGGTCGCGGCGAGCCGGGCACGCAGATCGGCGACCAGCGCCTGATGCGCCGCGTAGTTGTCGGAGACCGCAGCGCTCGCGCGCGGGTCCTGAGTCATCGTCATCACGCCATCCTGCCAGTCAGTTAATCGCTGATAACTGGAATACAGGTTAATCTTGACTAACCGAGTTGTCCAGACCGGCTGGGAGGAGCGCCGATGACCGGCACGGAAACCGGCACGCTCACGCGCCGTGAACAGCAGAAAGCCGAGCGCAGGCGGCAGTTGCTCGATGCCGGCGCGCGCCTGATCGCCGACCGCGGCTTCCTCGGCGTGCGGCTGGACGATCTGGGCGCGGCCGTCGGCATCAGCGGCCCCGCGGTGTATCGGCACTTCCCGAACAAGGAGGCGCTGCTGGTCGAACTGCTGGTCGGGGTCAGTCGCCGGCTCTTCGAAGGCGGCGAAGCCGTGGTCGCGGATGCCGGTTCGCCCCGCGAGGCGCTCGGCAGGCTGGTCGATTTCCATCTCGATTTCGCGCTCGGCGAGCCCGAACTGATCCGCATCCAGGATCGCGATCTCGACAACGTCCCCGAACCCGCGCGCCGGGAAGTGCGCCGCTTCCAGCGCCGCTACGTCGAGATCTGGGTGGGCGTGCAGCGCGAACTGCATCCGGAACTGGCCGAGGACGCGGCCCGGGTGAAGGCGCACGCCGCGTTCGGCCTGATGAACTCCACCCCGCACAGCGCGACGCCGGCGACGGCAGCGCGGGCGCGGGCGATCTTGCGCGATATGGCGATCGCCGTGCTGAGCTGACCGGTGCGCGGGGCGGCGAGTGCTGGACATGTAATGGCTGTGACCGGCCCGGTGGGCGCCGCACCCTGCTTGGCTGTGAACGGTCAAGTGGGCGCCCTGCTCGCGACGGCTGCGCTCGATGCGCGTGTCAGGGCTGCGGCCGCCTGGCAAGATATGGCGGCTGTCGGTGTGCCGGATCGGCCCCCTCATAGCGCCGACCCGGCACGTCGGGTGCTGGAGCGAGCGGCGCGGCCTCTGGCCTGACCAGGTGGACTCGCCGCGGCCCCGCGCACCGGCACCCGCCACCGACCGATCACCGGGCGCTCCAACCTCCGTCCATCGTGTAGGACGCGCCGGTGACCATGCCCGCCTCCGGCCCGGCCAGCCAGGCGGTGAGCGCGCCGACCTCCTCCGGCTCCACCAGCCGCTTGATCGCGCTCTCGGTGAGCAGAATGCGTTCCAGCACTTCACTTTCCGCGATGCCGTGGGTGCGGGCCTGGTCGGCGATCTGCTTGTCGACCAGGGGGGTGCGCACATAGCCGGGGTTGACGCAGTTGCTCGTCACACCGTGCCTGCCGCCCTCCAAAGCGGTGACCTTGGAGATGCCCTCCAGCGCGTGCTTGGCGGCGACGTAGGCGACCTTGTACTCCGAGGCGCGCAGCCCGTGCACCGAGGAGATATTGACGATCCGGCCGAACCCGTTGGCATACATGTGCGGGAGCGCGGCCCGGATCAGCAGGAACGGTGCCTCGGCCATCAGCGTCATCAGGGTGCGGAACCGCTCGGGCGCGAATTCGGGGATGGGGTCGATGCTCTGGATACCGGCATTGTTCACCAGGATCTCGACCTCGAGCGTCAGCGCTTCGAGTTCGCCCACCGCCAGCAGATCGACGCCCCACGCGCTGCCGCCGAGCTCCTCGGCCAGCGCCTTCGCGCCGACCTCATCGATATCGGCGACGGTGACGTGGGCCCCGCGGGCGGCGAGCGCCCGGGCGCAGGCCGCGCCGATCCCGCTCGCCCCGCCGGTCACCAGGGCGCGGCGCCCTTCGAGCGTGTTCACCGCGCCGCCCTTCGAGTGCATGGGCTCGCAGCGGATGTGCTGGTTCTCGCGCGTCCGGGCGCGGTGCCGGGACGGTCGTCCCGGCCGACCGGCCCACGCTGGATGCCGATCATTTCGCCGTCACCGGGGCCGGAGTGGGTGCGGGTGCGGTGGCCCGTGCGGCCTCGCCCGCCAGGTACTTCGCATCGGCCGAGTCGATCTCGGCCAGATCCAGCCCACTCGTCTCGCGGGCGACGATCACCGCGACGGCGGTGAGCGCGCAGGCTCCGGCCAGGTACCAGGCGATGGGCACCGAGGAGTCGAAGGTGTCCAGCAGCCGCACCGCGATGATCGGGGCCAGCGAGCCCGCGACGATCGAGGTCACCTGATAGCCGAGCGAGACACCGGAGTACCGCATCCGGGTCGGGAACATCTCGGCCATGATCGCCGGCTGCGCGGCGTACATCAGCGCGTGGAACAGCAGGCCGATGATGATGGCGGCCAGGATGACCGCGTTGTGGCCGCTGTCCATCATCGGGAAGGCGAAGAAGCCCCAGGTGCCCGCGGTGATCGCGCCGAGCAGGTACACCGGGCGCCGGCCGAACCGGTCGCTGAGCCTGCCGACCATCGGGATCGCGAAGAAGTGGATCGCGTGCGCGATCAGCAGCCACCACAGGATGGTGTCGGTATCGACGTCGACCTGCACCTTCAGGTAGGTGATGGTGAACGTGACGACCAGGTAGTACATGATGTTCTCGCCGAAGCGCAGGCCCATCGCGGTGAAAACCCCACGCGGGTAACGCTTCAGCACCTCGACCACGCTGAACGAGGTGGCACGGGCCTTCTCGGCCTCCTGCTGCGCGGCCACGAAGATCGGCGCGTCGGTGACCTTGGTGCGTACGTAGTAGCCGATCAGCACCACCACCGCCGACAGCCAGAACGCGACCCGCCAACCCCAGCTCAGGAATGCCGCGTCCGACAGCGTGGAGGTCAACGCCAGCAACACCACCGTGGCCAGCAGATTGCCCGCGGGCACACCGGCCTGCGGCCAGCTCGCCCAGAATCCGCGGCTGCGGTTGGGGCTGTGCTCGGCCACCAGCAGCACCGCGCCGCCCCATTCACCGCCGACGGCGAATCCCTGGATGAACCGCAGGATCACCAGCAGCGTCGGCGCCCAATAGCCGACCTGGCCGAAAGTGGGCAAACAGCCCATCAGGAACGTCGCCGCACCCACCAGCAGCAGGCTGAACTGGAGCAGCTTCTTGCGGCCGTACTTGTCACCGAAGTGACCGAAGACGACGCCGCCGAGCGGGCGGGCCGCGAAGCCCACCGCGTAGGTGACGAACGCGGCCAGGATCGCATCCAGATCGCTGGTGGTCTCGGCGAAGAACACCTTGCTGAACACCAGCGTCGCGGCGGTGCCGTACAGGAAGAACTCGTACCACTCGACCACCGTGCCCGCCATCGACGCGGCGACCACTCTCCGCAGGCCGGTCGGTACTCCTTTGTCATCGGTCTTCGCCGCGTCGTGCACGCTCATCGTCGAAACTCCCTCATCATCGCGACCACATCACTGATCGAATGTGATGGCCGCCACAGGCCATGACGATGAGTATCAGCGCACACCGATGTCGGCGGCAATGACCAGATGCGCAGGGCGTATCTGCAAAAATGCAGAAATGAACGCGTCCGCTCCGGGTCCGGCTCGTCGTCCCAGCGCCGATGATCTGCTGGTCCTGCTGGCCGTCGGACGGTCGGGACGCTACGTCACCGCGGCGAACGAGCTCGGTATCAACCACACCACCATCGCCCGCCGGATCGCCGCGCTGGAACAGGCCCTCGGCGGGCGGGTGCTCACCCGGGCCGCGGGCGGCTGGGAGCTCACCGAACTCGGCCGCACCGCGCTGGTCGCGGCGGAGACCATCGAGACGGCCGTCAAGTTCATGGCGGGCCCGCGGGGGCAGCGCGAGCTGGAGGGGGTGGTGCGGATGTCGGCGACCGACGGTTTCAGCGCCTATCTCGCCGCGCCCGCCGCCGCGCGGGTGCGGCGAGAGCATCCGCGGGTGGCGGTCGAGATCGTGGCGACGACTCGGCGCGCGTCCCAGCAGCGGTCCGGGTTGGATATCGAGGTGGTGGTGGGCAAACCACAGGTGCAGCGGGCCAAGGCGATTCGACTCGGCGACTATTGTCTCGGCCTCTACGGCTCCCGCGATTACCTGGCCGAGCACGGAACGCCTGCGTCCATCGCCGATCTGGCCGGACATCCGCTGGTCTACTTCATCGACTCCATGCTCCAGGTGGACGATCTGGATCTGGCCTCCAGCTTCGTCCCTACCCTGCCCGACTCGGTGACCTCCACCAATGTCTTCGTCCACGTCGAAGCCACCCGCGCCGCCGCGGGCCTCGGCCTGCTGCCCTGTTTCATGGCCGACCGCCACGCCGACCTGGTCCGCGTCCTGCCCGAAGCCGTCGCCATCCGGCTGTCCTACTGGCTGGTGTCGCGTCCCGAAACCCTGCGCCGCCCGGAGGTGTCGGCGGTCGTCGACGCTCTGGTGCAGTTGGTCGCCGAACAGCAGCCTGCGCTACTCGGCAGGCACTGAGGGTTCGTGCGGCCCGGCGCCACGCCCGTTCACCGGCGCCGGACCGTTGACGGCAGATGCCCCTTCCGGTACCACTCGACCACCGATCGCGAGGCGTGGGCGATATCGGTGCCGGGGACGACGACCGTGTACCACGTGCCGAGGCCGTGCAGCCCGTTGATCGAACATTCGTAGCCGATGCGATGTGCCAGTCCGCGCACCCAGCGGATCGCTTCCGCCCGCTCCGCCGGCGACGTTCGACCGGCGTCGCAGACGATGAGCAGGCGGCGTGCGGCGATGCTCAGCGCCGAATTGGTTGCCATATCCCGCATCCGGCGTTCGATCGAGCGGATTCGCCGGGCGCGGTCGAGCCGCCGGATGACCGTCGCGCTGCCCGTCCGGTCGCCGAACGAGAACTCGATCAGCGAGCGATCCACGAGGACGATGATCGCCGCGGTTCCGGGTTCGGCCGCCGTCGGTGGGCTCGTCTTCCCGGTCGCTCGGTGGTGGTTTCGATCTCGATCGTCCACCCGGTGGGCCTCGGGCAAGGGCACCGAAATATTAGGTGCGCCACCGTAGCTCGCGGGTATGCCGTTGCGGCGGAGCTCTGCGACCACCGCCTCGAGTAGGCGCGTCGGCCGGCCGATCACGACCGGTGATCGTCCGGCTCCCGAGAGTGTCGACGGCGTACAGCGTTGCGGCCGCGCGCGTATCGCGCTGCCGCTACGGTTCCCCTTCGTCACGATCACGACTGCCGTTCCCGTCTGCTCGTACGTGCTGCGTCCTGGCGTCGAACATGTCCTTGATGCGGGCCTTGATCTCCGCGGTGCTGAAACTCGACCCGCGGTGTGTTCTTCGCTCCGCGATTCCGGATGAAGTCATGAGTACTCCTCAGGTAAAACGACCGGCCTTTTAACGGCAACCGCCGCGCTTTTTTGCACGGCGGTACATCCTGCTGTGAATCCCGTATTCGACCGGGAAAAAAATAGTCGCCAACTAGTCGGTGTGAATTTTCTGGGTGCTGTGGATCGAAACGCCGCCTGCCCGGTTCCGTGTGGCTCGGCGCGAGCGAAAATCCGATCAGCCCTTGCGCTTACGGACGATCACCGACTCATTCGCCGCCTGCTCACGCTTCGCGGCCCGGCGCTCCTTGATCGTGCTGGCCGGTTTCTTCATGGTCTTGCCGCGAGATTTGTCACCCATTGTCGCTCCTGCTTTCGAAGTTCCAACTGGCTTCGACCATACGTCAGAAAAAAATAAAAGCCAGTCCGTTCGCGGCGGGTGCGAAAACTGCTGATGGGCGTGATGACCACCTGGCCCTTCGGCGCCGACCGACCGGAGCGGGTGTGACATGCGTTCGTTGTGCGCGGGCATCGGACGATCGCGGCTCTAGGCTGGGTGGATGGCTTCGTTGACGGATCCGAAGGTGCGTGAGTTTCTCGGTCACGGCACTCGCACGGCCAAGGTGGCGTTCACGGCGGGGGACGGGCGGCCGGTGGTGGTGCCGGTGTGGTTCATCGTCGAGGGCGAAGAGCTGGTGTTCAACACCGGTAAGACCTCGGCCAAGGGCAAGGCGCTGGCGCGCGACAATCGCGTCGCGCTGTGCGTGGATCTCGAGCAGGAGCCGTATGCGTTCGTGCAGGTCCAGGGCACGGCGACGCTGTCGGAGGATCTCGATGAGCTGGTGCGCACCGCCACCGCGATCGGCAGCCGCTACATGGGTGCCGACCGGGCCGAGGAGTTCGGCAAACGCAACGGCGTGCCGGGCGAGCTGGTGGTGCGGGTGCGGTCGCACAAGGTCATCGCGGCCTTCGATATGACCGGCTGAATAGACTCACCGCATGACCGTGCACTTCATCGGCGCCGGCCCGGGCGCCGCGGACCTGCTGACCGTCCGCGCGGTCGAACTGCTGCGCAGCTCCCCGGTCTGCCTGTACGCGGGAACCTACCTCGACCCCGAGGTGCTCGCGCACTGCGCGCCCGGCACCGAGCTGATCGACACCCAGCACCTGGATATCGACCAGATCATTGCCCACCTGGTGCGCGCCCACGAATCCGGCCGCGACGTCGCCCGTCTCTGCTCCGGCGACCCGTCGATCTATTCCGCCCTCACCGAACAAACCCGCCGCCTCGACGCGCACGGCATCCCCTGGGACGTCACTCCCGGCGTCCCCGCCTACGCCGCCGCGGCTGCCATCCTCGGCACCGAACTCACCGTCCCCGAGGTGGTGCAATCGGTAGTCCTCACCCGCACCCAGGCCCGCTCCACGGCCATGCCCGAATCCGAGGCCCTGGCCGAATTCGCCCGCACCGGAGCCACTCTCGTCCTGCACCTGGCCATCACGCGCATCCGCACCCTGGCCGCCGAACTCGCCGAGTTCCACGGCCCCGATTGCCCCGCGGCGGTCGTCTACCGGGCCAGCCAGCCCGAGGAACTGGTGTTGCGCGGCACGCTCGCCGATATCGCAGACCAGGTAGACGCCGCGGAATTGCGCCAGGCCGCCGTCATCCTCGTCGGCCGAGCCCTGCAATCCGGAATATCCTGTGTGGGGTCCCATTTGTACGACCCGGGCCGGGACCGTGACCTCGGCGGTGCCGGATCGTTCGGCGGTTAGCGTCGCGATCCAGCTGGCACGCAGCCGTCATCGAGTGCGTTGTCGCCTCGAATCCGGCGTGATGCGCCCGGCCGCAACCAATGTGACGAACGCGGCGCGCTTACGAGCACAATCGTGCTCGCGGTGATGCTGCATCGCGCGATGCGCGTCCTCGAGCGAGAGCGGCGCCAACGGCAACCCGCAGGTCCACGCCGTCGGATCGAAGCCCGGCACCGTCGGCCGCGTCGCACGCGCCCGCCGAGGTGCCGGCGGTTCCGGCCGGTCGGCCGGCCACACGCACCCCACGATCAACACTGCCGCACCGCACCCCGCGAGCGCCGAAACAACCCCCGTCAACACATGCCAAGAATCCACCCCGCTCACCCCCGCTCCACAAGCCGCACCAGCCCATCACGAACCGCCACCAACATCGCGACCTCCCTTGCCAACTCCTCGCCCGACATCTGACGAGGGGGACATGGGACCGGCCGCTGCGGCGCGCAGCCCGCCTGACGTCGTCGAATCGCTGTGTCCATGGGTGCCTTTCGGGTCGGGCACTCGGCGCCGGGGGCTTTCGCCACCGGGCGGCGGCCTTGCCGGTCGGTGTGCCGAGTGGATCGGCATCGGCCCGGCGCCGGGTGCGGGATCAGCTTCGCGGGCGGGCGGGGGTGCGGCGACGCCGAAAACTGCGCAGCAGTGATGTGCAGAATCTGCCGTTGACATCCCTGACGTGCGGTTTCGGGACTAGAGTTCGCTGACCGCACATCGCAGGGGGCAATGGATGGACGACGAAAAGCTCACCAACGCATGGGAAATGCCCGCGTTCCGCACGCTCCTCGCCGCGGGCAGGCCCGGCCGGGCGCTGGCCCTGGTGCGCCAACAGATGGGCCTGTCCCAAGCCGACTTCGGGGCACTACTGCACTGGGATCGCACGCACACCGGCCGAGTGGAGCGCGGCGAAGTCGGCACCATCTTCGACGTGCGCGAACTGTGCCGCGCCGCCGACGCACTGGGCATCCCACGCACTGCCCTCGTCCCACTCTTGCTCGGAACCGAAGGTCCGGGGACCATCGGAAGCGGGGACGAAGGAGCCGAGGACGTGAACCGCAGACAGTTCGGCCTGGCAACGACGGTCGCCATCACCGGCGCCGCCGCCGATACCTCTGGCCCGGTGAAGGTCGGCACCCCGCACATCACCTACCTCCACGACCTGACCCGCCGACTGTGGGAGCACGACAACCGCTTCGGCGGGGGAGGGATCGCGCGCTACGCGCTGGAGCAGTACCGGTTGGCGCGGAGGTTGCTCGATTACGGGGAGTACGGGCCGCGCATCGGTGCCGAATTGATCGCCGCCACCGGTTGGCTTTCGAGCTGCGTCGGCTGGCTCACCTACGACGCGAACGAGCGTGCTGTGTCCCGCCGCTGCTACACCGACGCTGTCATGCTGGCCGAGCACAGCGGCGACGACGACCTGATGGCCGGTGCGCTGGGCGGGCTCAGCATCACCTTGACGGACCGTCCGACAAAGAGCCGCGAACCGATCCGGGTGACGCAGCGAACCAGTGAGCTGGCCAGGCACGTTCCCTCGGCGCGTCTCAACGCACTACGAACCGCACGTTTGGCTACCGCCTACGCGGCGGTCGGCGAACGCCGGGAGTTCGAACGTGCAACGAATTCGGTATGGCGCGAAGTCGATCGCGGTCTCGATGACGCCAACGATCCCGTATGGCTGAGGTTCGTCACCGAGCCCGAGCTGCGCGTCCTAGCAGCCAAAGGCCACCAGATGCTCGGCCAACACCACCGCGCCGCCACCCTCTTCCACGAAAGCCTCACCCGCCCCGGCAACCTCCCCCGGGACGAAGCCTCCTACCGCACCTACTACGCCGCCTCCCTGGCCGGCCTCGGCGACCTCACCGAAGCCATCACCGCAGCCAACTCCGCCTTGGACCTTCTCGACGGCCCCGTCCGATCCCCCCGCCTACTCGCCGACCTCCGCCCCGTCCGAGCCGCCGCCCACCACGCATCCTCCGACACAGCCGCCCGCTTCCGCCGCCGATACGACCGGTTGGTCAGAGCTCGGTAATCAGCACAGAGTCGAGTTCTCGCGAGGGCAGCTGCACCCGGGCAGGTCCGAACTGGTCCTCTCAGATGTCCACTTCACCAGCAGTCCGGGTAGGGATGGACCGTCAGGCGGCGGTATCGGAAAGCTTTAGTTGCCCACAGTCCTTATTAAAGGTTGCTCGCTAACCTTTAATAAGGACTACACCTGTAGAGGCTTGTGTAGCGTCCTCCTGGCGCCGGGTCCGGTTCACCGGCAGGATGGGGTACGTGCCCGAAAGTTCCGCTGATGCAGTCGATATGGCTGTCGATAACGACTACGACGGCTTCGCCGAGGGCTATACCGCCGAAACCGAAGACAACCTCATCAACGGCTACTACGCGCGGCCCGCGATCGTGGACCTGGCCGGCGACGTGACCGGCCGCCAGGTTCTCGATGCCGGCTGCGGCTCCGGACCGATATTCGCGGCGCTGCGCGACCGAGGCGCCATCGTGACCGGCTTCGACTCCAGCACGAAGATGGTGGAGCTTGCCCGCCAGCGACTCGGCGCCGACGCTGCTGTCCGAGTCGCCGATATCCGGGATCCGCTGCCGTACCCAGATGCCGCGTTCGACGACGTCATCGCCTCCCTGGTGCTGCACTACCTGGAGGACTGGACCGCCCCGCTGGCCGAATTCCGCCGCGTGCTGAAACCCGGCGGCCGGCTCATCATCTCCGTCAACCACCCATTCATCTTCAAACTCGCCTACCGCGACTCCGACTATTTCGCCACCGTCGAGCACTCCGAGGAATACAGCTTCAACGGTCAAAGGGCCGTGCTCACCTACTGGCACCGCCCCCTGCACGCCATGACCGACGCCTTCACCACCGCCGGCTTCCGCACCACCACCATCAGCGAACCCCCACCTGCACCAGGCGCCCGCCAACGTTTCCCCGACGCCCTGCCGAAAACCACCTCCGGAGCGTTCCTGAGCTTCCTGTTCTTCGTTCTGGAGGCCGTGTAGCGGTCGGATGATGTGCGCGCCCAGGGCCTCGATGAGACGACCCCTCGTGAGCCGTCCTCGGCCGTCCTTCGTCGAGCACCACATGTGGACCGGACAATCGACGCCAGCCGTGGCGTATCGCAGCAGACTCGACGCTCGTCGATACGCACGGCAGAGTCGGGGGACAGGCGACACCGGCGGTGGTGACTCAGCTCCTACGTCTGCCCTCGACGCTGAGAGGAGCGTTGCGGTGGGTCTTGTCGGTCCGTTCGCGCGACGGCGGGATCACATTGCGGTCAGCCGGTCGCGATGTGTCGCACACAGGTCCCAGATGGTGTTTCGGGTCCTTTCGTCCAAGGCGGCGTCGGGCCATCGGGTCGGGGCGGCCTTGCTGTTGAAGTAGGTGCCGCTGGTTTCTCGAACCTCGGGACTGGACGCGAGATAAACACTGGACCGCGTGGCCGCGAGCAGCGCCCGGTGCCCATAGACGACCGGCATCGCCAGTCGCAACAGCGGCACGATCGGGCGGGCCAGTAGTGGGTACGTGCCGATGGTGAGGCTCTTGTTCATCGAGGTGTAGGCGTGACCGGGGTAAGCCACGTTCAGCGTCACCGGCCTCCCTTCGAGCTCCTGGGCGAAGCGGTAGCTCATCGCCATCTGTGCCAGCTTGGTCTGGTTGTAGAAGGAGAGGCCGACGTAGGACTTCTCGCCCTGGAGGTTGTCCAGGTCGATACCGCCTTTCGGGATGCCGCCGGTGATGTTTATGACCCGACCGGCGCCCGAGGCTATGAGCGCCGGCATCAGCCAGTGCGTCAGACAGAACGGTGCGACGACGTTGACCGCAAACGCGGTTTCGAGGCCGTCCTCGGTCACCTCTCGGTGCGACCTCGTCGCTCCCGCATTGTTGATCAGCACGTCGACGCTGCTGTTCCGGCTGCCGACCTCGTCGGCGAGGCGCTTCACTTCGCCGAGCCGTGACATGTCCGCTGTGATCGCCTCGACGCTGTTGTTGCCGCTGGAGCCGCGGAGTTCCGCTGCCGCGGCTTCGGCACGGTCTCTGTCGCGCCCGACCAGGATGACGCTCGCGCCGAGCCCTGCCAGGCGCCGCGCGGTCTCCTTCCCGATCCCTCCAGTGCTCGCCGAGATAGCCATCGACCTGTTCGCCCGACAGGGCTTCGAGAACACGACCGTCGATCAGATCGCGCGAGCAGCCGGCATGACCAAGCGCAGCTTCTTCCGGTACTTCCCCACCAAGGAAGACGTGGTCTTCGACGGCATCGACCTCACTGGCGAGGACGTGGTCGCCGACATCTCCGCCCGACCCGCGGACGAAGACCCCTGGGATTCCCTCCATCACGTATTCCGTGCCCGGCTGGACGATATCCAGGCCAGCGAGCAGGTCCTCGTCACCCTGCAACTCATCGAGGCCACGCCTGCACTGGTCGGAAGACTCCACCAGCGACGAGCGGAATGGCGACAGCGAGTCAGCGACGCGCTCAAAGACCGACGAGGCTCAGCGGTCGACGCATACACAGCCGACTTACTCACCAACGCCGCAACGGCCGTACTCGATGCAGTGTCCAGCCACTGGGTGCGATCAGGCGGGAAGTCGGACCGCCGAATGCTTCTCGACCAAGGATTCGATCAAGTCCAGGTGGCCCCCGACACGCCTCAGCGCTGACGGTCGATACCCTGCCGTCGGCGACAAACGCCTTGCCCCGCAACAACTAGGAATCGGGTGCGCTGATAGGCCGGCCACTGGGCATTGTGATCGGCAGCAGGGCCGCTCGGCATCTGTTCCTGCTAGAACTCGAACGTCCCGGTCGGCGGCCACATCCCGTTCTGGCGGCTGCGGGCCTGCGCCCATCCCGTCGCTTGTCTGCAGGTGACGTGGGTCGCGCGGGTGTCCGTGTGATACCGGAGGCTGTGTTTGTTGATCGTGAGTAGGCGTTGCACTGGCGGTTCCGCCGGCGGCACCGTCAATGATTCGGCCTGGACTCGATATTCGATCTCCGCCGGGGTCTCCCTTGTCCGCTCGATGTGCACCCTCCACGTCGCCGGATACACCTGGTAGCCCTGCACCGGCCGGCCCGTCCGGATCGCTTCGTCGTACATTTCCCCGATCGTTTGGGGCGCCAGACTCGAGTGAGCCGTGATAACCCCGGTCTGCCGGTTGACGACGTAATTCCCCAGACCCACACCCTGGCCGCTCGCCATCTCCTCTGGTGTAAGGACTTCCTGCGCTACCCAGCCGTGTTCGGTCGGAAGAACCCAGAACGTGCGATTTGTTCGGAGAGCGCCCGCCAGGTATTCCCGCACCTGCTCCGGCGTTTCGAACCGCCCCACCATGTTCCGTCCCCCTCCTGCTCGTCCCAGTGAAACCTATTGTGCACGAGAACTTTCGCACCTAGCTATTGCTGAGCTCGGGAACGTCGATACATGTCGGCTACTTGCTTGTGCGGGAGATTCGGCCAGAGCGACAGACTGCCGGTTTGTCTGTCGATTACCCCTACTCCACCGCCGGCTCGTCGCGATCTGGGACGACGTGGTGTCGATTCGCTGGTAGGTGTTTCCTCGATCGCCGGTACCAGCGGATAGACCACGAACCCCTCGTCGAACTCGTACACTCCGCCACGACCTGGCTTGCCGGAGGTGGCGCGGCCCATCCACTCGTCGGCGATGGCTTGGGCTTGATAGATGTCGACCGGTCCGGCGCCGGGCCGCGGTGCAGGCTCCATGCTTCGGGGGAGGAGCGGGATAGCGACCCCCTCCACCCTCGGGACCGCGCCACTTTCGCGTTGCCGGTAGATCTCCAGCGCAGCGTTCTCGGCCGTCACCGGTGTTGCTTCTGGATCCTCGGCGGGATCTGATATTTTCACGGCTTCCCAGGTGCCGGCCGGGCCGAAGGATTCGGTGCGGCCGCCAGGGATCTGACGCAGGATGCCGGTCCTCCCGGAGGCGTTGCGCCGGGCGAAATACGAGACCAGCTCGGAACCTGCTGATACGAACTCGGTCAAAGGGTGGACCTGTAGCTGAACGACGGCGGTTGCCCGGCATCCTGTCTCGCGAACTCGTCCTCCCACATCTTGAAGGTGCGTTTGTAGAGGGTGGCGATCAGCGCACGCTCCTCGGGCGTGAGTCTGCGTTGTTCCTCGCGCCGCTGGGCGAAAATCGCGCTGATCGTGTCGTACAGGGCGAATATCGGGCCTTCGCCACGCAGATAGTCCCTGCGAGCTTCCTCGGTCGCTCGTATGAAATCATCCTCGGATCGTAGAACCGAGATATCGCTTTCGGTTCGCGCGCCCAGGATCGCCTCGACAATTTCGAACGGAGCTTCCTCGAACCGGCCGGTCCGATTGTTGAGGATGATGCCGACATCGCGCCCATCAGGAGTCTTTTCGAGTCTGACCGAGCGGGCGAAATACCTGAAGAAGCGCGGTTTCATGGTCCAATCCGGAGGTGCGGGCGGTTATGACTCTCCCGACCTCGGTGCCAGGCCTGGAGCATCAATCTGGTAGGGATTACAGGCCGTCGAGCGGGCAGGTCGAGGGAAATGTCGGGACCTACGGTCCACCGATCTCGCCGGCCGCAGCCTCGCTCACGAGTATCCGTCCCGATTCCGGCCAGAACCCATGCTGGTTCAGCCTCTCGACCAGCCAAGATGTCACGGCTGTGGCGGTCGCCCCCATGGGTTGATATCCCAGGGTGCGTTTCTCGATGACCAAACGGAACTCGTGCGGCGGCCGGCGGCGCGGTAGTTCGGTGACGAGGTATTCGATGCGGTCAGCATTCTCCGTGATCCGCTGGAGGCTTACTCGCATCAACGGCGGGTGGACCTGACCGCCCGCGGGTGATCGTCCCGTCCGCATTGCTTCGGCGTAGTCTTCGGCGATCTTCGGACCGGGCCAGCTCGGATACTGATGCACCACGCCCGTCTCGGTGTTGACGACGAGGCTGGTCATTCCGATCGTTTGGCTGAACGTGATGTGCGGTCCCGGTTGCGGGCTGCACAGCCAGCCATGCTCGATCGGGCCGATGCGGTAATCCGGATCGGGGCCGAAGATTTGTTCCAGGTAGTGCTGGACCTGCTCGATTGATCGAAATGGCGGCGGCATCAGACGACTCCTGGACTGCATGCGAATTGTGGTACGAGCCAACCGGGTTGAGCGTGACGGCGGCTCAGCTCCGATTGAGTATGTCGGTGACCAGCATTCGCCCGCCGAGCAGGCGGAGGGCGGCGAGGCGGGAGTTGGCGCGGCCCAGGTTCTGGGTTCGGCAACCGCGTTCGTAGTAGAACACATCCCACCAGCCGTCCTCGGCTTCCATCATGCACCAGGCTTGTTCGCGCAATCGGCCCTCGGACACCAGCGAACTCGGAGTTTCGACGTTGGAGAACTGGGCCAGCTGGCTGGTCGGGTCCTGGGGAAAGAGCCCAGCTCCGGTCATTGTGCGATCTCCTCGATGAATTTCGAGCCCACCAGGTCGACGACGGGCATGAGGGTGAAGTATTGGGTGCCGCCGCCGGGCTGGCCGAACCATGGTGCGACCGGGCCTGCCCACACCGCCGTCTCGCTGATCACTCGCCAGCGGCGATAACCCGAATGCGCGTAGTCGATCGGGAGCGAGCGTTCGACGAAGGGCGTTCCCATGTCGTACATCAGACGGGTGTACGTCGAGCCGAACGAGTCCAGAATGCGGCCCGGTTGGAGCCGGATCGGTGCCCGGCCCGTCGGGTCGGCGAATCCGTCCGGGTGTTGTTTCGGATCCGGCCAGATCAATCGACGGACGCCCATCGGCAGTGTGCGATCCTCCGGCACGACGAACCGTTGAACCCAATCATCTTCGGTGAACTCGCCGAAAACGCCGCCCGCATCATCGTCCAGCAATGCCTGCACGGCTGGATGCGAAATCGGCGCACCGCCAAGCGCACCCGCGGTCCCTCTGCCAGGAGCCAGCGGCTGCGACCCGTCGAGTCCGCCGCCGATCATGCCGAGCATGCCCCAGCACGCGGCATCCTGCCGGGTGTACACGCACCGATCGTGCCGGCCGCCGCGTTCGTACCAGAAGACCTCGAACGTGCCGTCGTCCTCCCCGGGCACCAGGCAATAATGATCGTCGGCCAACCGGCCGATCGAGTAGATAGATTCGGGTACGCGCAGCCCGCGCAATATCATCCCGAGCTCGTTGTAATCCACGTCCTGCCCTCTCCTCAGCCTGCCGACTCAGCCCAGCAGCTTCTCGAACTCGCGTTCCGCAGCCCGCAGCGCATCCCGATCGAGAACCCCAGGAGCGAAGTTCCGTTCCCGCACATGGGCAATGAACTCGGCAGGCACTTCCACCCCGTACTGCCGCACAAAATACCCCCAATACGAGGGCCACGCCCACGTCCCATCGGTCGAATAACCGATCGACACTACCCGTTTCTTGCTCGGGTCCAAGGGATCATCGATCGACGCGGTAACCCAGAGAGCGTTGGATTGATCCAGGTACGCAGCCAGGGGTGCGCGAAGATCCTCGTCCAGCACACCGACCCGCTCCCGCAGGGGTACCTGCTCGAGCGGCGACTCATCGTCGGCGTCGTCGAGTTGTGCGACGACTTCATCGAAATCGGGCAGTATGTACATCGCTCAGGTCTCCTTGTCGGATCGTGCCAAGTCTTCCGTATGCGCATCCGCCGTCGTCGAGCGGATACTATTCACCACTGCGGAACTCGATTATCGTTTCTGGCCATTTGTGCCGGCGAATTGCTAGATCAAGCGCGTCGGGAAAATTGTCGCCCAGCAGCCGAATGCCACCGGACCAATCTTGTAGTACAGATCCGTTCTCCGCGATGAGTAACGCGCTTTCCCCTCCACAGTCGGCCAGCGGCGAAAGCATCTGGCCCAAACGGGATTCGATCCGCTCGTATCGCTCGCGCATGCCATCGCCGACCTCCATGGGGTCGAACTGGATCCGGGTGCCGGCGTACAGCGCTCCCTCTATGCGCTGTGGCGGGATTACGAGACCTCCGAAGCTCGTGATGACATCTATCGAATATTCCGAGAAGAAGAATCCCTGATCCCTCAACTCATCGAGCCACGGCTGTGCGTTGAATTTTCGCTCAGGTGTCCATCCCGCCGCGGTCACGACTTCGGATGTTGTGCGGGTTGGCCATGCAAAGTCTGTCATTTCTACCACCTGATCTCGAGTAGTCCCAGAAGGTAAGAGTCTCCCAGGCATGGCTGTCGCCATTTCCCATGGTTCGACGAGTTTCGGCCTCTGATCTGGGCGGCGGAGCTCATTGCCCCTGCCAGGTCCGAGAGCTTGTAGCCTGCTCTGAGTGCTTGGGTTATGCAGTCTAGTTCTGCACATTGCCATGCGAACTGAGACTGGTTCTCCGCAGGGATCGACTGAATTACAGCTTCGAGTTCGGGGAACTCGGTGATGTCGATGGACCTGTTGCTCGCGCCCGAGAACATTGTGCCATCCGGCAACTGTAGGGCAGCTGCCATTCGCGGATCACCTTCCTTTGGCGGCCGCGGCATGCGATCAGCCATCTCGATTGCGGCAGTGCGTACGGCATCCCATTCGGAACCCGTCGGCTCCGAGTACTGTGCGTCCGGCGCAGGGGTGCGGTCAGCGGGCAGCGGGCTACCTAGGTGGTCGACATTGGAAAACGGCCTGGGGGAGTTCGAGCTGGCCGGTTGGTCGGTGGGTTCCGGCGATGTACCCGGCGAGTGTTGCTCTGTGGCTGCGGCAACCGCCGTGGGAGGTGTCGGCCGGAGTGCTTCGGAGGGATCCGCGCCAACGGGACGAATTTCTGTTGGTGACGACGATGCATGTGTCGCGGTGTTGCCGGCCTCCGGTTGTGTGCCCGCGACATCGGATCGTTCTAACTCTTCCACTCGCCCATCTGGATGGAACCGATGGAATGTGTTGGGCAGATCCGGGACTCGCGACGGGTGGAGGGTGCGGCGAAGCGCTCGGTCCACACCCAGCTCCCCGGATGCATTGATGTAGAGATACCCGTCCGGCGCCACGACCGGGGCATTGAGGCAGCGCGCGAGCCGCGAGGCGAAGTTTCCGTCGAGGTGACCCGTGTTGCATGACAGTAGACGGACCGGAGTGCCGGGCTCGTAGTCTGCGCGATGGCGGATCAGGTTCGCTAACTCGCGCGGAGTCATGGGCCTGCCGTCCGTGGTGTCCATGGAGATCGAGTTCGGCGTGCCGTGAGCAATCACGTCGTAGTGACCTGGTAGCGGTTCCAGCTCGCGCGCGTATCGGTAGAACCGATCGTTTTCGTCCATGAGCGAGAAGCCGGGATGGCCGTCGTCGAACGGATGGGTCTGCGCCTGCGAGCCCGATTCGGAACCGCTGCCGGAATCTTCTGCGGTCGAAAAGTCGTGGCTACTGCCGGGCGCACTCATGTCCAACGGTGTTGGGGGGACCTCTCGTAGATATCCGCCCGCGATAAGAGCCTGTACCGATACTGGTAAATAGTGCTGGGTGCCGAGCCCTGCCTCTCCCATTTGCGGAGCGATCGGTCCTCGCCAGACTGGCAGAGGGCGAATCACCTCGTATTGGTGGTACCCGTTATCGAGGTTGGTCGGGGGTAGCGCACGTTCGGGATACGAGACGCCGGGCGGCGAGGTGAACCTGCCCACCGGCGGCCCGAAGCGGTCGATCACCTCACCGACCGGCAGGACCACCGGGTGTCGATCGGTCGCACTGAGGAAGCCCTCGGGGTGTGTGGTCTTATCCGCCCACATCAGGCTGCCATCCGGATTGGTGATCGAATCCATCCACGCGTCGCGACCGAGACCATGGTACGGATCGAAGCCATCCGGGATCAGCGACTCGACGGCAGGGTGGTCGCGGTCGACGCCCGGTGCAGTCGGCGGCCACGCACCGGTCCTGTCCCGGTAGTCACTCGCGCTCTTGTTCAGACTTTCCTGGATCTCTTTCAGGCGTTTCAGCTCGGCTGCATCCATGTCCGGATGCACCAAGTCGTCCGTCGGTACCGGGTCACCATTCGGCTGGAAGTATTGCTCGCGCGGAAGTGATGGGTCCGGTGTGGACTGGCCCGCAACCGGTGCGACGGATTCTCGAGCGTCCGCCGGTGATGCCGGGGCTGTCTTGGCAGGCATCTCAGGGCCGGAGTCGCGGCGTGGAGTTGACTCGTCCGTCCGACGTGTGGAATGGCTTCGCTCGACTCGAGGCGGCGCGTCAGGAAGTCTGCCTTCCGCGCGATCGCGGCTGGGTGGTACGTCGGTTCCTGGCGTGGTGCTCGGTGCAGGCGCGGTGTGGGAGGGGCCGGGCCGGGCTGCCTCGGCTGAGGCGCTGCTGGTTGGCGGCTCGGCCGGCTTCGGCCCTGCGGTGGTGTTGTGCTCGGTGGGTGCGGCCGGTTGGGAACCCTGCGCGGCCGACGCAGGAGAAGATGCGTCCTCTAGAACTCGAATGTCCCGGTCGGTGGCCAGGTCCCGTTCTGACGACTGCGGGCTTCCGCCCAGCCCATCGCTTCGCGGCACGTCACGTGAGTTGCTCGGGTGTCCGTGTGATAGCTGAGGGTCTGTTTGTTGATCGTGAGCAGGCGTTGGACCGGCGGCTCCGTCGGCGGCACCGTCAGTGATTCGGCCCGCAGCTGATACTCGATCTCCGCGGGAGTCTCCTTCGTTCGCTCGATGTGCACCCTCCATGTCGCT
The DNA here is from genome assembly GCF_058222935.1 of Nocardia sp. JCM 38205. Taxonomy (NCBI): domain Bacteria; kingdom Bacillati; phylum Actinomycetota; class Actinomycetes; order Mycobacteriales; family Nocardiaceae; genus Nocardia; species Nocardia sp. JCM 38205. The sequence continues at coordinate 1,072,028 of NZ_JBYHFL010000002.1, forward strand.
GGGTAGACCTGATAGCCCCGCACCGGTTGGCCGGTCCGAATCGCTTCGTCGTACATTTCCCCGATCGTCTGGGGTGCCAGACTCGAGTGCGCCGTTATCACTCCGGTCTGCCGGTTGACCACGTAGTTCCCCAGGCCCACTCCCTGGCCGCTCGCTCTCTCCTCCGGTGTCAGGACTCCCTGTGCCACCCAGGCGTATTGGGTCGGCAGTACCCGGAATTTGCGATCCGTTCGGAGCGCCCTCGCCAGGTACTCCCGAACTTGTTCCCGCGTTTCCAATGTTTCCGGCATGTGGTCCTCCATTTGCATCAATTGGGATGAAGATCAGTGAGCATGCGTTTTGATATAGCGACGCGGGTGGGGAGTCGGACGTTGTGCCGTGCTGAGGATCCCACCACACCGGTCCGCTGGCACCAGGCGGGAAGACGATGACAGTAGAGTGCCCACCGTCGATTACCGGTCGACCATTCTCGTCGAACTCCCAGTTTCCGTTGTCATCCAGCGAGGGCCAGTAGCTGTTGACCAACGCGGAAGATCCAGGTCCGAGGGACGTGATGTACGCGTGCAGAGACGCGTACTGCTCAGGTATGGATTGATTGGTGCTTTCGTAGGTACTCCACGCGCCTCCGAGCCAACGCGCGGCTCGTTGCGGCCCGTGACGCTCGCCACCCTGCTCGTCGATGCTGCCGTCGGGTAACCGATCAGGAAACCTGGGTGCGGAGACCTGGGGTGACCCATAGAACGAGGACAGCGCTGACACAGCGCAGTCGAGGCAGTTATTGCTACGTCCTCGGAAGTCGGGGCCGCCGTCGTTGATCAACCTGCCGTACGGATGGGTTCGGGGGTCCGCGCCCGTGGTGAACTGGTTTCCATCGCGCAGGGAGTCTTCGACATCAGCCTGGAATTGCGGGCTTTCGATGTAGTCCAGGCGGAGTGGGCCTTCGATCCTGGTGTCAGCCGGATTGCTGAACCGGGGTCCGGTGTTTGCCGAGGCGATGTCATTGCTGATCTGGCGCAGTTCGTCCGGGGAAAGCGTGGGATCTGCGCCGGTTGCGGTGGGCATCAGGCCCATATGCTGGCGAATGTTGTCAGTGAGAGCCTGCTCGGAATCTCTGAGCGACCACGTAGTGCGATTGCCCTGATGTCGGTGGCTCGTATCGGCTCGCAGGTGCGCATCGGAGGGGTCGTCGGTGAAGACGACGTCGACGAGGAGTCGGTCGTGACTTAGCAGTTGGGGTGCGGTGTTCAAGGACCGGTCGACCGCTTGCTCGGTTCTGGCCATGAGCCGACGCATGTCATCTGGCGTCACTCCGGTCCCCGGCGTGAGGTGGACACGGATGGTGACCACGGAGACGTGCTCGCCGGATGCGAGGCGATGGCGACGTACGTCGTAGGAAGGCCGCCCCCCGGTGTAGCGGGTGCCGGTTGCCGCTACCGGTGTGGTCCGACCATCGATCGGCGGTTGGTTGCGGAAGAACTCGCGGGCAGCGCGCGCCTGTTCGGCCGGTGTTTGTCGTGGTGGCTGGTTGCGAGGCGGCGTGTTGAGCTGCGGATGACGCGAAAAAGGTTGTGCGCCTGCCGGATTGTGGCTCGGGTTGCTCGCGCGGCCCGGATCGGGTGCGCGATTTTCACGGGGCTGATCCGGGGTGAGGGCGGAATTCTGAGGAGTTGTCGATGGGGGTGTGGTCGGGTTATGTGGCGTGCTTTGGGCAGCTGTATTGGTGCCGTTGGGATGAACTGCCGGAGCAGTAGATTCGGGGGTCGATGGGTACGACAGGTTGTTCGCGGGCTGGTTGTGGGACGCCGACCCGTGGTTGGGATCGGTCGTGTGGGGCCGGGCTGGTGCGAAGGGGGCGGGGCGGTCCCGGGTTGGAGTCGAAGGAGATTCGCTGCGGGTGTGGTGGGGAGGAGGGGTGGATTCGGGGGCGCGGGCGTCCGGGAAGGTCGGGGTCGGGCGCTGCTGGTTCGGAGGGAAGGGGCTCGGAGAGTGGGCGGTGGAGTCGGGGGCGCTGTTCGCTTGGTCCCGGGCAGGGTTGGGCCACCAGCTCGGGAGCTGGGTGCGTGCCCGGTGGGCTTCGAGGTTGGTGAAATCGTGGAGATCGGCTGAGGCGGTGTCTGTTGGTGCTCCGGTGGCAGGGACGCCGTCATTGAGTGACGGAGTGGAGCCCGAAGAGTCGCCGGGTTCGGTGCGAGAGGGTGCGGTGGGCTCCGAGTTGGTTGCTGTCGGATCGGGGCGGGTGTGGTCCGACGCGGGCGGGTGTTGCTCGGGCGGCGACGCGGTCTCGGGTGGGTTGGCGGCGAGTTGGGCTCGTTCGGCTTGGAATTCGGCTTCGGTGGGTTGGTAGCGGCCGATGTGGGGGTTGTATTCGCCGGCGAAGAAGGGGTCGCGGGGGATGGGGCGGCCGTCGTTGAAGTGGGCTACGTATTTGTGGATGGTGGGGTCGTAGCCGGGACGGTGGGGCGCGGGATCGGTGGGGTTCGCGGGCGTGGTTCGGCCGGCATCGGAGTCAGGGGCGGTGGACTGAGGTGCGCTGTGGTCCGGCTCCGGGGTGTGGGGAGCGGGAGAGCCGTCGTTCGGGTTCGGGCCGGGGGAGGTGGGGGCTGCGTTCGAGGTCGGAGCGGGTCGCGCGGAAGAGGGTCGGCCGCTCTGCGGGCTCGGGCCGGGTTGGGTTGTGGGGGTTGGGGTGTGGGCCGGTTGGGTGGCGGGGTTGGCCGGCGGGGTGGTTGCCGAGTTGGGGGTGTTCGCAGAGGGTGTGGTGGTGGGCTGGGTCGTCCCATCGAGCGGTGGTGCGGTGGCGGAAGCTGCCGCAGTGGTGCTCGTTGGTGCGGTGGGAGCGGTGACGGGTGCGCCGACGGTCGGTTGGGCGGTGGGGTCGTCGTTCGTCGGTGGGGTGCGGTTGGGTCCGGTGGAATTGTCCGGCTGGGATGCGGACTGGGGTGGGGTGGTCGTGGATCCGGTGGTTGACGTGGGCGTGCCCAGACTCGACGGTGTGCCCGTGCCCGTGCCCGTGCCCGTGCCCGTGCCCGTGCCCGTGCCCGACTCGCTGGAGGAGTCCTGGGTCGGCGCGCTCTGGGGATTGGAATCGGTGGTCTGGACCGGCAGGTCCAGTGGGGTCTGAGGTGCGCTCGGCGCGGGATCTTGTGGCGGGAGGTCGAGGGGGCTCGAATCCGGGTTCGCGGGTGCGGTGGACTGGCCCTGGTCCGGGAGATCGATGGGGCTCGGGTCGGTGGTGGTGGGGGACGCGGGTTGGTCGGGGAGGTCGAGCGGGCTCGGCTGGGGGACGCCCGGCTGGTTGTCCTGCGGGGGCAGGTCGAGGGACGTGGGGTCCTGGGAAGGCTGCGCGGATTCGGGTCCGGGCGAGTCCTGGGTGGGCAGGTCGAGCGAGTTCGGTTGGCCGCCGGTGGACGGCTCATCGCCGCTGCGGCCGTTGTCGCCGGTGGTCTGGCTGCCCGGGTCGTCCGCTGCGGCCTGCTGGGGCTGAGCAGGTGGTTCGTTGCCGGCGGGAGAGATTTGGGGGGACTGCTGGCCGGGATTGTCGGTACCGGTGTCGGCCGGGTCGCCGGTGGCTGCCGGATCGGTGTCGGCGGGAGGCTCGTTGCCGTTGCCGTTGCCGTTGCCGTTGCCGTTGTTGGAGTCGTCGGTGCTCGTGGCGTTGGCGGGGGTGGTTTGGTTGGGTTGGTTGTCGGTGTTGTCGGGTGTGTTGTCGCCGCTGCGAGTGTTGTTGCCGTCGGGGTTGTCCGAGCCGCCGTCGTTGCCCGTGTTGTTGTTGGCGGGGTTCTGGTTCCCGCCGCGGTCGCCGTTGTTGCTGCCGCGGTCGCCGTCGTTGCCGCCGCGGTCGCCGTTGTTGTCCCCGCGGCCGGAGTTGTCGTTGTTCTGTGGTTCGCGGTCGTTGTTCCCGGAGTCGGGGTCGTTCTCGGAGCCGCCGGGCCCGTTGCCGCCTGCTTCGTCTCCGCCGTTGTTTCCGCCGCTGTCGAGTTGGTTGTGGGCGGCGCCGGCGGCGGCGCTGGTGAAGGTGTCGGCGGATAGTTCGAATTCTTCGCCGGTGATGGCGGCCATGGCGGCTTGGGAGCCGATGTCGGAGGCGACTTCGGTGGTGTAGTCGGTGGCGAATTGTTTGGCGC
>NZ_JBYHFL010000020.1:0-684 GCF_058222935.1 Nocardia sp. JCM 38205
CTGTTCTCGCGTGCGATACCATCCCGAACCCAAGCCCATCTCCACGAACTGCCGCTGCAGTCGCACCGCCAGATCCGCCAGGTCGGAGCCGTCATCCGGGTTCCAAAAATGGGTGATGGCAACGTAGGAACCCGGCGGCAGCGCGTCGGTGTATCGACGCATGATGCCGACGGGATCGAGTTCATCGTCGACGTGATGCAGAATCCCGCACAGAATCAACCCCAACGGGCGCTCGAGGTCGAGGTAACGGGAGACTTCGTCATTCCCGAGCACCGTGTCCGGCTTGGTCAGATCCGCGGGCACGAACCGCGTGTAGTCGTTTCTCGCGAGCATTGCCTGCCCGTGCGCGATGCAGACGGGATCGTTGTCCACGTACACGACCGTCGCGCACGGGTTCTGCTCTCGAACGATCTCGTGGGTGTTGCAGGCTGTCGGGAGTCCGGCGCCGATATCCAGGAACTGGTCGATGCCGGCTACCCCGGCCAGGTACCTGGCTACTCGATGCAGCCAACGACGGTTCATCTTCGACACATCACGCTGCCGTGGCGCTACCCGGAGGATTTGTTCGAACGCAGCGCGATCGACGTCGTAGTTGTCCTTGCCGCCCAACGAGTAGTCATAGACGCGGGCGATACTCGCCCGGCTGGTATCCACACCGACGGGCGCTCGCACTCCGGTCAGCGA
>NZ_JBYHFL010000021.1:0-644 GCF_058222935.1 Nocardia sp. JCM 38205
GTTCACTCTGCTTCGCGACCCGCGACGGTTCCATCAGCTGATCGAGCAGCCCACCTTGATCCCTTCTGCGGTGGAGGAGCTTCTGCGGTTCGTGCCGGCCGGAGTCGGCGGCGGATTCACCCGCGCGGCAACCACCGATGTGCAGCTCGGGCCCGTGTTGGTCCGCGCCGGGGAGGCAGTCATCCCCGTCACTCACGCTGCCAGCCGCGACCCGAAGGTCTTCGACGACCCGGACACCTTCGTGCTCGACCGCGGGACGCGGCTGCCGCATCTCGCGTTCGGGCACGGCACTCATTTCTGCGTCGGTGCGGGCCTGGCCCGGTTGGAAGCACGGATAGCCCTGGAGGCTTTGACCACCCGGTTGCCGGGGCTGCGACTCGCCGATCCCGCCGATGGCGGGACCTGGCGGGCGGGCCGGGTGGTGCGCTCCCTCGAACGATTGGACGTGGCATGGACGCGAGACTGATCATCGACCACAACCGCTGCGCGGGCACCGGAGTGTGCCTGCCGATCGCCACCGACCACCTCCAGCTCGTCGACGGCCTCGCCACGGCCACCGGCGACGGCACTATGGTGTGCATCGAGAAGGCCCGCGCCGCGGCCGCCTGCTGCCCTAACGATGCGATCACGGTGTGCGAGCGGGA
>NZ_JBYHFL010000003.1:0-3564 GCF_058222935.1 Nocardia sp. JCM 38205
CAGCGCCGAAACCAGCGGGTGTTTCATCAGCGACCCCATGGGTTCGTCTCCTCTTCCAGCGGCTTGCCCAGCAACGGGATCGGCAGCCCGCACCGCCAGCAGACCCGCATATCCACCTCGGGCCGGGACTCGGCCGGAGACCCGGTGGACTGGTCGTCGCAGAACATCACGCACTCCGAGCCGGGATCGGCCGCAGCGGGCGCGGCGGGCAACAGGACCAGCAGCGGCAGCGCCGCAACACCAGCCCACAGAGCAGTTTTCGACATCAGACACCCCCAACAGGCACAGCGAGCGGCAGCATCGGTTGCTGGACCGGACGCGGACGAACAGGAACAGGACGAACAGGGCGCACCACCGCACGCGGCGCAGGCGCAGGAGCCGGGGCCGGGGCCGGGGCGGGAGTTGGCACCGGAAGCGGTTCGGTCACCGGCTCCGGGACGGGAACGGGCACAGGCTCAGACACCGGAGCTGGCTCGGGAGCAACGGCAACGGCTTCCGGCTCCGTGACCGTCTCGGGTTCGGTCACGACTTCCAGCGCGGGAGCCGAATTGCGTTGTGCAGCACGGAACAACACCGCCAGACCGTGGGTATCGACCAGCAGCGATATCGGGGCGATCGCGGCGACCAGGGCAGCCGCCCACCCGGGCAATGGCCGGCCATCTGTCACCGCGTGCAGGCTGTTGCCCGCCACCGACACCACCGCACCAGCGCCGAGCACCCACAGGAAGAACTGGCGTTCCGGCGACTTCGCCAGCACCAGCGTCCCGAGGGTGGCCAGGCAGATAGTGCCGTCAACGATCAGCGGGAACAGCCACGCATCCGAGGCCGGAATGTTGGCCAACTCGGCCAGATCGGCCAGCGTGGCAAACGAGAGCCGGAACGCGGCAGCGCCCACGCCCACGATTACCAGGACCGCGAACACACGCGCTACCGTCATCCAGGACTTCGGCGCAAACATCACGCCGCCTCACCCTCACGGGCCTCGACAATCGCAGCGGCATCCGCCTCGGCCACCGCATCCGCGAGACTGTCGACCAGCCCGGCCGCGACAAACGGCGTCATGAACAACTGCCCCGACCCGGTCTCGACGACCACCTTGCCGATGCGCTCGCTGTACTTCGCGGCCACCACGTCATCGGCAAACAGCGACGACGAGTCCACAACCATCCAGACCTCGGTGCTCATCACGCCGCCGCCTTCGCACCGTTGGTGTTGGTGGCCTTCGGGGTGTTGGTGTCGCCCTTGATGCCCGTGGCGCGGAACTGGTAGCCCTGGTACTTGAACTCGCCCTGGCCCATCACGCGCGGCTCAGCGGTCAGCCCCTCCAGCTCGATCATTCGCATGCCCGTGCCGGGAACGATCTCCTGCGTGGCCGGAACCGGCTGGTGCGAGGAAATGAAGATGATCTCGAACGAGGCCCGCTTGGCCTTGTCCTCGTGCGGATCGGTCACCGTCGCCTTCCACAGCGGCAGGCCCGTGCCCTCACCGGTCTTCGGGTCGATGTCGAACATCTGCTCTGGCGCAGCGTTCGGGTTCGGGTTGTACTTCGTCGCCGCCGCGATATCCCCCAGCAGAACCAAGCCCTGCGGGAACGCCTTGCCGAACTCGATCGGGAAACGGAAACCCCTGCTGATAGCCATCTGGCCACTCCTTGCGTCTTGTGAATCTCAGCACGATCTGTGCATACACAACAGCGTATACACAGCTGCGTATACGCACAAGTGTTTCTGTGTATGCGCAGGTCGGCGCGGGATTTTTCGCGGCGGATCTGGGATTGGAGGCGTACGCTGGGGTGTGTATACGCAGTTGTGTATGAGCAGCCGTTTTCACCGACACGGAGGAGTTAGAGCCATGAGTGAGCCTGCGTACGTATCCATTGCGGGAGAGATCGCGCGCGAGATCCGCAGCGGTGCCCTACCTGCACGGACGCAGCTACCGAGCTATTCCGAGCTGGCGAAGCGGCACGGGGTGTCTGAGATCGTCATTCGTAAGGTGATCGATCTCTTGCTACGGCAGGGACTCGTCTACACGATTGAGCGCCGAGGGACGTTCGTCGCAGCTCGGCCGACGCTGGTTCGTGTGTCCCCGGAACGGCAGATGGAAGACCCGGAAGTGACCTTCGGAAACGAGTCCGCAGGCGGTGACGACGACGTGCAGATCGAGCGAGAGACCCGGGTGATTCCCGCCGACGATGAATTGGCCGGCCTTTTCAGGATCGATCTGAACGCCGATGTCGAGCACATCGTGACGATGGCCTCCGAGCGCGGTCGAGCGGTCTCTATCTCGGACAGCTACCAGCTGCCGGGTACGGATGTTTCAACCGCGACCGTGCTCGAGGAGACCCTGGCCGACAAGATGCCCGCGCCGACACACGCGGTGTGGCTCGAAGTGCCGTCCGGCGAGCTGGTAAAGACTGTCCACCAGCGATTTATCCGAGACGGCCGGGTCCTGATGGTCTCGGACGTGTCGTATCCGAAGGACCGGTACGAGTCGTTCGTCTTCAGGATGACGCTCGAACCCCAGTCCTAGACAGCTCGCCGAAGATGGCCCGGTCGCATAGCCGATCGGGCCATCTTTCGTATCTGGCCTATACGGACCGCACCCAGCCCTGGGCAACGTCCCTGAGGTTCCACCACGAGACATGCTGCGCATCTTCGGATTCCAGCGTCCACGCCTCCGAGAGTCGGGCAAAGAACGCATCATCGCCGGTCTTGCCGCCCTGCGGTTCCCCGATGAAGATCACGCGACGACCACCCCGGGTCTCGAACTTCTCCAGCGCCTCGGAGGCCATCGTGTTCCCCCAGCCCGGTGGCCAGCAGAGGAACAGAACTGATTTCCCGTCCAGCTCTGCGTCGAATTCATCGAGGCCTGACACCGGGTACCACACGGTTCGCTGGCCTGCGGCGTCCGGGAACGACGGGTTCGCCGTGCTGTTCGGCGGTTCGGAATCGAACGCCCGGACATCGACGCCGTGGTCAGCCAGTTGTTTCGCCCAGTAGCCACGGCCTGCGCCCAGTTCGACTACGCGCCGGCCACCGGTAAACGTGCGGACCCAGCTCAGCGTTTCCGGCGACGGAATCGCGTAGGCGTACGCACTCTGCAAGATCGTCTGCACGAAGCCCAGTCGGACGCTGCCACTCGGAGTCCCCCCGTTCACCACCCGGCGTCCCCCGTCGACCGCGACAGACGGAGCCACGATGTCCCAGTACGGGTTTGCGGACTGCTCGCCTCCGCCGGTCATGTAGTGCACGAACCGCAGATCAAACGCGGCATCAGCATCCTGATCACCGGTGCCTGCCAGCATCGGCGCGGTATCGAGATACTCCGCCACCTTGGGAAACTCGGCCTGCAACCGCGATTCGTCCCCGAGCAGGGCAGCCAGTTCCGAGCGACGTTCCGGTGTCAACGCGAGCGCAGTCATGGGCTCGATTGTCCGTGTGCGGCTCACGTTCTGCGAGTGGTTGCCGAATTTCGCCATACAGGATCAAGAGCGCCTGCGGCGGCGCTTCGGGGGGGCCTCCAGGCCGGCCAGAACAAGGGGGTTTCTTTCTTCTCTTCACCCCC
>NZ_JBYHFL010000003.1:3574-842875 GCF_058222935.1 Nocardia sp. JCM 38205
CGAGTTCCTCCATACAGAATCAAGAGCGCCTGCGGCGGCGCTTCGCGCCTCCGCCGCGCTACGACGCGCAGCGGGTCTTGCTCGTACCTCGCAGTCCCGGCGCGTCGGCACGTCGGCGGCGCGACGCGCTGGCCCAGGTGCATCGGGTCCTGTCCGGCGATCACGGATCCACTTTGGCGACGTGGTAGCACGGAGACTGCCAGCTCTGCCGCACTCTCATTCGACCGGGCAGTGCTGGGCACGTCGTGTGCCCTACCGGGCTTGCTCTCCCGCAGCTCGCCCACGGATCGGCCGGCCTCGTTCGTGGGGCCTGGCTGTGGTCCGGTCCGAGACGGGGACTTGCCGAGGAAGCCGCGGTGGGGTGCCGTGGGGACTCGCTTCGGGTTGCGTTGCGGTGCAGGCGTGGTCGTGTTCGTCGCCGGGCACATAGTTCGTTGGTCACCAGGCGGGGTTGGTGCAGCCGAGGCCGGTACCCGACAGGGCGGCTGGTGGCGTTCACCGTGTTCCTCTCTGTCCGGGCCGGAGGAATCTGCCGATGGCGTACCAGACCGGCCCCACCCTCGCAACGGCCAAGCGGTGTCGACGGCCGGGGGCCACGCGGCACAGCCCCAGCCGAACCCGGCGGTGACCTTCAAGAGGGCAAGGGTGCCGCGCGGCCCCCGGCCGCCGAGCCATTGCGAGGGCGGGTCCGGCCTGGTCCGGGCGGAGCCCAGATTCCACCGACCCGGACAGAGAGGAACCCTCACCATGAACGCCACCATCCACCCCACCGCCTGCACCACCCCCGGCTGCACCAACCCCGCCACCACCACCCTCCCGTACTACGTGCCCGGCGACGAACACGACCACGCCTGCCCCGCCTGCCACGCCGCCTACCTCGAAGCCCTCACCGCCCGCGACGACGACTAACCCGAAAGGGGGCTTCGGCCCCCTCTCACCCTGTCCGAGGCGGGTTGCCGAACTACGGCGCGTCCTTCGGCCGCGTGGCCCTGGTGGTTGGTGGCCTGCATTGTGTTCCCGCGCCCCTCCAGCGTCAAGGGCGCTGCGCGTCACTGCGTGATGGGCAAGCCCACCCTTGACCCCGGAGCCTCTACGCGCGAAAGGCAGGCCCTACGGGGCAGGCGGTGAAGCCAGCCCCCGACATGCGCAGCCCACCAACCACCAAGGCCAAACCGGGGCCGAGATGCGATGAGGTATTACTTTGGGCGCACAAACGTGGGCATACTGACCCGTATTCAGGCGCACAGTCTTCCCTCGAAGGTTCCGAAAGCGATTGCAATGCAACACCTATCGCGGACTGATGCAGACAGTGGCGTACGCGCGAATCGATCAGAAGGTTAGGGGTTCGAATCCCTTCGGGCGCACTTCAGAAGGCCCCTCCCCAGCTCGGGAGGGGCCTTCCTTGGTCTCGGGGGGATACTTTCGTACCATTTTCGCGCCCGATCGGCGCCCGCCCGGCGCCGCACTCGGCAATGTGCGGGGATCGGCAAATGTGCAGGGATCGGCGTCGCCCCTGACCCCTCGAGCGGGCCTGCGCGGCTCGCCAACGGTGGGGAACACCGGTGCCCGACCCGTAGGCTCGCCGTCGTGAAACTTGGATTGCTTTCGTGCATGGGCGCTCTCACCGTCGCTGCGGCGGCTGTGGTGGCGCCGGCCGCCTCGGCCTTCCCGACCGGTTCGTTCGGCGGCGGCGGTGATGGCAGGCAAGTGGTGCTCATCGACGGCACGATGGAGCTGAGCAACCTCGACCAGTGCTGGGCCAGCGGGTTCCCGCGGGAGATCGAGGTCGACAACCGCAGCGACCGTCCCTTCCTGCTCTTCGCCTCCGACAACTGCACCGGCGTCCCCGTCGCGACCGTCGCCCCGCACAGCCGCCTCACCCATCACGGCTGGTCCGGCAAGGCCGCCTGACGACCGACCCGCGAAGTGGTACCCGGCTGCGCACACTTGGCGCGGCCGGGTACCGCCCGTTCTACTTCCAGTCGGGCACAGGGGGGAGCGGCTCAGTGAGCGAATCGGGCGTGGTGCGGCCCAGCAGCCAGACGAGGACGTCGGCGGCGGGCGCGGTGACCGTTGCCGTGGGGGTCCCCGCGCCGATCGTGGCGCTGTATCCGGGCGTGACGATCTCGAACGGCTCAGTGGCCGATGCGCTCAGAGCGGTCGCCGCCTCGGGCAGCAGCCGGTCGACGAACTCGGCTGGCCACTCGGCATGGGTGTAGCCGGATGCCAGGTCCACGTGATGGACCTCGACCTCCTGCCAGCGCATCCACACCACCTCGGTGGCCGGAATGGGGCGGCCCTGGCGGGTGCGGACCTCGGCCTGCCACTGTTCGGGCGTGAGGATCCGGGCCATGCCTTCGAATCGCGCGGCCGACTCCACGAAATCGGTGCGCTGCTCGGCGAGCGGTCGCGGCGCGCCTTCCTCGATATCGTGATCACGCAGGAAAGTGCTTGCGTACTGCGGGGTTTCGATTCCGGTGCGGGCCCAGAGGAACAGGTTGACCAGGCTGTCGGCGTTGCGGCACAGATGGGCGAGCACGTGGCCGCGGGTCCACCCGGGCAGCAGCGACGGCTCCCTCAGGGCGGCGTCGTCCAGGGAGTCGATGGTGGCGAGCAGACGCCGGGTCGATTCGGTGACGGTGTCGAGCAGCTCCAGGGCTGCCTCGTGAGATTCGCTGGTCACGCGTTCGAGATTAACGGGCGGTGATCGGGGAGCCGCCTGGCTCGACTGCCCCGGCATGGGAGCGGCCGACAAGCCACCGGTATGCGATCGGTGCCACAGCCGGCGGACGGGGCGGTCGGGGCGCCCGGCGGCTTGCCCGCCCCGTCCGGGCGAGCACTCACCCGGTCATCCGCTCGCACGGGGAGCCCTCACACCGGTCGTCCGCTCGCACGAGGAGCCCTCACACCGGTCGTCCGCTCGCACGAGGAGCCCTCACACCGGTCGTCCGCTCGCACGAGGAGCCCTCACACCGGTCGCCCCCCGCCCGGGGAGCCGTCACACCGGTAGCCCGTTCAGCTCGGGTTCGCGCGATAGGGCACGTGCCGGGTGGCGATCCGGTGGATCAAGCGCGCCGCTGTCCGCGCGGTCCGGTTGTCGATATCCAGACCGGGATTCAGCTCCGCCACATCCACGACGGCCAGCTTCCCGCTGGCGGTGACGCGATCGCAGACGGCCTGAATCGTCGCGAGCGGAATGCCGAAGGCCGCCGGGGCGCTGACACCCGGTGCGACCGCCGCGGGTAGAACGTCGAGGTCGATGGTCAAGTAGAGCAGGTCGATGTCGGCCATGAAGGCGTCGACGAAACCGAGCGCGGACTCCTGATCGCAATCGTCGTCGAGCAGATAGCGCACGTCGTACTTCGCCGCGGTGTCGAACAGCGCGGCGGTATTGCTCGGCTGGCTGATGCCGAGGACGGCGTAGCGCACGCCGGCGTCGGCCTCGAGGATCTGCCGGAACGGGGTGCCGGAGCTGGGGACGGAGTCGGCCCGCAGATCGAAATGGGCGTCGAGATTGAGGATTCCGATCCGCCCGGCGGCTCGGCCGAGCGCGGAACCCGCGACGCCGAGGTAGGTACCGTAGGCGATCTCGTGGCCGCCACCGAGCACGACGGGGAAGTGGCCGGCGTCGAGCAGTGTGCTCACTTCGGCGCCGAGCGCGCGCTGCCCCTCCTCCAGTCGTGCGTCCGACACCGTCACCGTTCCCGCGTCGTAGGCCCGGTGCGGGGACGCCAAGGCCATCGGGGACAGCGCCTGGCGCAACGCATCCGGCCCCGCCGCCGCGCCAACGCGGCCCTTGTTCCGTCGCACGCCCTCGTCGCTGGCGAATCCGACGAAGACGCACGCGTCGGGCTCGACCCCGGCGCCATACGGTTCGACGACCTGATGCCAGCGCAGATGCTCGGGCGTGGTGCCGTCGGTGCGTCCGGTCCAGCGGGGTAGCATCGAATCTCCTCAGTTCGAGTAGGCGAGCGTGCCGTTGCGCCACACGTGGCTGATCAGCGGCACACCGGGCCGATAGGCCAGGTGCAGATGGGTGGGCGCGTCGAGGGCGATCGCGTCGGCGCGGGTGCCGGGGGTGAGCGTGCCGACGTCGGTGCGGCGCAGCGCGCGGGCGCCCCCGGCGGTTGCCGCCCAGACCGCCTCGTCGGGCGTCATATGCATATCGCGGACCGCGATCGCGATGCAGAACGGGAGGCTGGTGGTGTAGCTCGTGCCCGGATTGCAGTCGGCCCCGAGCGCGACCGTCACTCCGGCGTCGAGCAACGCCCGCGCGTCGGGATAGCTACTGCGCGTGCAGAAGTCGGCGCCGGGAAGCAGGGTGGCCACGGTGTCGCTGTGCGCGAGGGCGTCGATATCGGCGGCGTTCACATGCGTCACGTGGTCGACCGAGGCCGCGCCCAACTCCACCGCGAGTTGCACTCCCGGCCCCTGGCGCAGCTGGTTGCCGTGTACGCGCGGGATCAGACCGTGCGCGATACCCGTGCTCAGCACGGCATGCGCTTGATCGCGGTCGAAGGCGCCGTGCTCACAGAACACGTCGATCCATTTCGCGTGCGGCGCGCACTTCGGGATCATCTCCGCGACGGCCATCGCGACGTATTCGTCGATCCGCCCGGCATACTCCGGCGGCGCCACATGCGCGGCCAGCAACGTCACCTCGTCGGTGTAGCGGCCGGCGACCTGCACGCTGCGCAGCTCATCGGCCACCGACTGCCCGTACCCGGATTTGCATTCCACGGTGGTGCTTCCGGCACGCAGCGATTCGTCCATCAACCGCCGCACATTCGCGCCGAGCTGCTCGTCGGTGGCCGCGCGGGTGGCCTCGATGGTGGTGCGGATGCCGCCTGCCGCGTACTTCTGGCCCGACATCCTGGCCGCGAACTCCTCGGCCCGGTCACCGGCGAACACCAGGTGGGAATGCGATTCGACGAAACCGGGCAGGACCGCGCGCCCGTCCAGCTCATGCCCGGTATCGGCGGCGGGTGCGGCGGCGGAATCACCGACCCACGCCACCACGCCGTCGTCGAAGACGATCGCGGCGTCGCGCCGCAGGCCCAGCGGTCCGTCGCCGAGCGCGGGATCGTTGGTGACGAGCAGTCCGATGCCGGTCAGTGCCGTTGTTGCCATGGATGACTCCTAGATCCGGGTGTCGACCATCGCGGTGTGCGAGGGGTAGATCATCTGCGCGGGCGGGTTGTTGGTGCGTTTGGCGACCGGGTAGTAGATGGCGCCGGTGAACACGATGCCGACGATCCACGAGATATCGGCGCCGCCGAGCATCTCGGTGACGGGCCCGGTGTACATCTTCTGCGCCAGGAACGGGATCTGGGCGACGACACCCAGCGCGTAGCAGATCAGCGCAGGCACATTCCATGACCCGTAGCGGCCCTTGGGGTCGTAGAGCGCGGGCAGATCGATGCGTTCCTTGGAGATCAGGTAGTAGTCGATCAGGTTGATCGCGCTCCACGGGGTGAACACCATCAGCAGCACGAGCACGAAATTCTTGAAGTTCTCCAGGAAGTCCGCGCTCGCGGCGATCGCGATCAGCATCGACACCCCGACGAATCCGAGGATGTAGAGGGTGCGGGCGGTAGTGGAGATGTGCGAGCGGCCGTTGAACGCGGTGACGGTGGTGAGGATCGACATGAACCCGCCGTAGGCGTTGAGCACATTGACCGTCAGCTTGCCGACCACGATCACCAGGTAGATCAGGAACGCGATGGCGGCCGGGCCGGCCAGCTCACCCATGAAGCCGACCTGATTGCCGAGGAAGGCGTCCCCGGCGACGGCCGCGACCAGCGCGCCGAAGGTCATCGACCACTGCGAACCGATGACGCTGCCCAGGAAGGTGGACCAGAACGTGGTGCGTTCGCTGGTGCTGCGCGGCAGGTAGCGGGAGTAGTCGGCGACGTAGGGGCCGAAGGTGAGCTGCCAGCCCGCGCCGAGGGAGATGGCGAGCAGGAAGGTCACCGCATCGAATCCGACGATGCCGAGGTAATCGCCGACGTTGTATTCGGTGAACAACCGGACCGCCAGGTAGCTGAACCCGATGATGCCGATGACGGTGGCGACCCGCCCGACCATGTGGATCAGCCGATATCCGGTGATCGCGACGAACGCGGTGAGCCCGCCGAAGATCAGGATGCCGATCGTCGGGTTGTCGATGCCGAGCACCTTGTTCACGGCTTGCCCGGCGAGCACGGTGCCGGTCGCGGCGAAGCCCAGGTACATCAGGATCACCAGCACCAGAGGCACCACCGCACCCTTGACGCCGAACTGGGCGCGACTGGAGATCATCTGCGGTAGCCCCATGCGCGGGCCCTGCGCCGAATGCAGTGCCATCACCGCCCCGCCGAAGACGTTGCCGATGAGCAGACCGATGATGGCCCAGATGGCGTCGGCGCCGAAGACGACGGCCAACGCGCCGTCGACTATGGCGGTGATCTGCATATTCGCCCCGAACCAGAGCGTGAACTGACTGCGCGGGGTGCCGTGGCGCTCGTTGTCGGGGACGACGTCGATGGTGCGACGTTCGAGGGTGAGCAGGTCCTCTTGGGTGCCGTCGTTCTTCATGGCGGTGCCTGACTTTCTGCGGCGAAATCACTGCGGGGCGACTCGGCTTGCGGCGCCCTTCACAACGGTTCGATGCTGTGTGTTGGATCACGCCACACCGGATATGTATATGCCTGTATAGACAGGCTGTCAAGAGGCTGGAATCCGACGTGGTGTGTGATCGGCGATGGATCAGTGCGAGGTGGTGCTGCGACCGAGCTCGGCCGAGAGCCGAGCGCAGTGGTCGACCAGTACCCGGCCGTGTTCGGCGCAGGTCTGATCGTCGAGGCGGAAGGTGGGGCCGATGATGCTCAGCGCCCCGGCGATCCGTCCGGTGGCGTCGTGGATCGGCGCTGCGACGCCGGTCGAATGTTCCTCGAGGGTGTCATGGGCGATGGCGTAGCCCTCGGCGCCGACCTCACCACGCAAGGCCGCGCCCACCGCGGTGCCGATCAGCGGCACCGTCTGCCCGACCCAGCCCATATGCCGGATGGCGTAGGTGCCCTCGATCTGCGCGATGTAGAGCGCGGTGCCGTGCGGTCCCGGCGCGGACAGGTAGGTCGATTCCCTGGTGGTCTCGGCGATCTCGATCATCGCCGGCCGGGCCCGCAACACCAACTGGTTGTCGGCGATGGCGCGCGCCCCGATCTGCAACAGGCGCGGGCCCACCCGGTAGACGTTGTCCTCGCCGCGCAGCACGAACTCGGTCTGCTCCAGGCTGCGGATCAGCCGCAGCGCGGTACTGGTGGCCAGGTCGGTGGCCTTGGCGGCGTCGGCGAGGCTCAGGCCGCCGTGCTCGATGATGGCGCCGAGCAACTCGAAGGTCCGGCTCACGCTGCGGGTGACCTCGCCGGGAGCCATTCGCGTTTCCTCCATGCGCCGGGTGCCGGGCTATCGCCGCAGCTCTGCGAGCACTTCGTCGTGATGCTCGTTCAGCAGCGGGCTTCGCCGTACCGGCGGCCGTGCGCTGCCGCCGAAGACGACGGGTTGCCGCACGTAGCTTACGGTGCCCGCCGCCGGATGCTCGAAGGACTCGACCACACCGCGGCTGCGTGCCAGCTCGGAACCGAGCGCTTCCGCTACGTCCCACACCGGCGAGCTCGCCAGTCCGGCGGTGCCGAGGATGTCCACGATCTCGGCGACGGTGCGTCCGGCGGCCCAGTTCTCGATCTCCTTGCGCAGCGCGGGCTCGTTGCGGGTGCGCGCGGTGTCGTCGGCGAAGCGAGGATCGGCGATCAGGTCTTCGCGTTGCATCGTTCTGGCCAGCTTCTCGAAACCGGACTGGCTGGCGACGGCGAGGACGAACAGGCCGTCATCGGCCCGGTAGGTGTCGAATGGAGTCGAGATGGGATGCCGGTTGCCCACTCGCTCCGGAGCGGTTCCGGTGGCCTGGAGTTGGCTGTGTGCCGTCGGGAGCATGGCGAGCATGCTGTCGAACATCGCGATGTCGAGGTGCTGGCCGGCGCCGGTGGCCCTGGCGGCGAGCAGTGCGGTGCTGATGCCCCACGCCGCGAACAGGCCCGCGATCAGGTCGCCGAAGGATTCGCCGAGCCGGGTCGGGCCGGATTCGGGCGAACCGGTGATGCTCATGATGCCGGACAGGGCCTGTACGACCAGGTCGTAGGCGGCGGCCCCGGACATCGGGCCGTGCTGGCCGAAGCCGGAGATGGAGGCGTAGACGATGCGCGGATTGCGCGCACGAGCCGCCGCGTAGTCGATGCCGAGGCGGGTGGCGACACCGGGACGGAAGTTCTCGACCACCACGTCGGCGTCCTCGATCAGCCGCAGCACCGCATCGCGACCTTCCGGGGACTTCAGGTCGAGTGCGATCGAGCGTTTGCCGCGGTTGAGCAGCGTGAAGTAGATGCTCTCGCCGTCGCGGAACGGGCCGAGGTGGCGGGCGTCCTCCCCGGTGCGGGCCTCCACCTTCACCACGTCGGCGCCGGCGTCGGCGAGCAGTGCGGTGCAGTACGGCCCGGCCAGCACCCGGGACAGATCGATGACGCGGACGCCGTCGAGCGGGGGTAGTGCGTTCATGTTGGCCTCTCAGTAGTCGAGGGTTCGGGTCGAGGGCGCGTTGCCCGCGATGGTCAGCAGCTGGATCTGCGAGGTGCCCTCGAAGATGCGCAGGATGCGGCAGTCGCGGTAGAGCCGCTCGATTTCGGATTCGCGCATGAAGCCCGCGCCGCCGTGGATCTGCACCACCCGGTCGACGATCCGGAAGCAGGCTTCGGTCGCGGTGTACTTCGCGATCGAGGCGGCCCGGCGCAGGTCCTGACCGGCGTCCTTCGCATCGGCGGCCCAATCCGCGGTCACCCTGGCCGCCACCAGCTCGGCATCGCAAGCGCCGAGAAGTAGTTGGATGGCCTGGAATTCGGCGATCGGATGGCCGAACTGCTTGCGTTCGGCGGCGTACTCGCGGCCGAGTTCCCATGCGCGCAGGGCGATTCCATCGGCCATCGCGGCGACGTCGATGCGGGCGCGGTTGAGCGCGGTGAGCGCGATATTGCCGCCGCGGCCCTCGGTGCCGATCACCGCATCGTGCGGCAGGACGACGTCGTCGAGGTACACGGTGTAGGTGGGCGCCGAGCGGATGCCCAGCTTGTCCTGCGGCTCCGAGAACGAGATGCCGGGCGTGCCCTTCGGTACCGCGAACGCGGTGATGCCGCGGAATCCGGCATTCGGGTCGGTCTTGGCGAAGAGCACGAGCAGGTCGGCCTCGCGGGCATTGGAGATGAAGGTCTTGGCCCCGTTGAGGTGCCAGCCGTCGTCATCGCGGCGCGCCACCGTGCGCATGGAGGCGATGTCCGAGCCCGCATCGGGTTCGGTGAGGGCGAATCCGGCCAGCTGCTGACCCGAGGCGAGCGCGGGCAGCCAGCGTCGCTGCTGTTCGAGGGTTCCGCCGACCAGGATCGGCTCGAGACCGAGGTAGTGGGCGGTGTAGATCGAGGCGAGCGCGGCGTCGGCGCGGGCCACCTCTTCGATGGCGACGAGCTGGGCGCGCGTCGAGAGGCCGAGCCCGCCCAGCTCCTCGGGCACCGAAATGCCCATGAGGTCCTGTTCGGCGAGTCGGCGGATCAGTTCGGCAGGGAATTGCCTGGACTCGTCGCGGGCGGCGGCGCCCGGCAGGATCTCGGCATTCGCGAAGGCGCGCACGGTGCGGCGTAGGTCGGTCGAATCGAGCGAACGATCGAGTAGGTCAACGGTCACGAGGGTCTCCTCGACGGGCTAGAAATTTCATCTGATGAAAGTCGAATGCCACTAGGCGGCATGAATCGACTATGACCTGGATCGCAGAATTTGTCCAGAGCGAATCGAGCCGCGAGAGTGGCGAGCCGGGGGACGTTGACATTCCTGTATAGACAGGCTTATACATGTAGGGCCGATGTGACCCCACGCACATCGATGCTCGAACCGCATTGCTCGACTGCTGCCCCATTTCGAACCCGGGAGTTTGGTGTGAAGACAACCGCCGAAGCGCTGACGCGCGGCCTCACCGCCCGCCACATCCGATTCATCGCGCTCGGATCGGCGATCGGGACCGGCCTGTTCTACGGGTCGGCCGAGGCCATCAAACGCGCCGGGCCCTCGGTGCTGCTGGCGTACCTGATCGGCGGCGCCGCGATCTACATCGTGCTGCGGGCGCTGGGGGAGATGGCGGTGAGCAACCCGGTCTCGGGGTCGTTCGGCGAGTACGCCAGCAAACACCTCGGACCGCTGGCCGGGTTCATGACCGGCTGGACCTACACCTTCGAGATGATCATCGTCTGCCTCGCCGACGTCACCGCGTTCGGCGTGTACATGGGCTTCTGGTTCCCCGATGTCCCGCGCTGGATCTGGGTGCTGGCGATCATCTTCTTCATCGGCGCGATCAACCTGCTGCACGTGAAGGTGTTCGGCGAGGTCGAGTTCTGGTTCAGCCTGGTCAAGATCGTCGCGATCCTTGCGATGATCGCCGGCGGCATCGCCATCCTCATCTTCGGATTCGGCGTGCACGACACCAGCAGCGGCGTGAGCCACCTGTGGGCCGACGGCGGATTCTTCCCCGAAGGGTTCGGCGGATTCGTCGCCTGCTTCGCGATCGTGATGTTCGCCTTCGGTGGCACCGAGATCATCGGCATCACCGCCGGTGAAGCCGAGAATCCGGAGCGCACGATCCCGCGTGCGATCAACACCGTCCCGGTGCGGATCATGCTGTTCTACGTGCTGACGCTGGCCGTCATCATGGCGATCAACCCGTGGCAGACCATCGGTTCCGAGGGCAGCCCGTTCGTGCAGATCTTCTCCGGCCTCGGCATCGGCCCCGCGGCGACGGTGCTCAATATCGTGGTGATCACCGCGGCGCTGTCGGCCATCAACAGCGATATCTTCGGCGCGGGCCGGATGATGTACGGGATGGCCCAGCGCGGCCAGGCGCCCGCGGTGATGAAGCAGGTCTCCCGCAACGGCGTGCCCTGGATGACGGTGGTCATCATGACGATCACGCTGCTGGTCGGCGTGCTGCTCAACTACCTCATCCCGGACAAGGTGTTCCTGGTGATCGCCTCGATCGCCACCTTCGCGACCATCTTCGTCTGGTTGATGATCCTGCTCGCGCACTACCGCTCGCGTCGCCGGATGAGCGCCCAGGAGGCGGCCGCGTTGAAGTTCCCGGTGCCGTTCTGGCCGTACGGGCAGCTGATCACCATCGGGTTCCTGGTGTTCGTAATCGGCGTGATCGCCTTCGACGACGACAGCCGGGTCGCGCTGGTG
This sequence comes from Nocardia sp. JCM 38205, assembly GCF_058222935.1. NCBI lineage: Bacteria > Bacillati > Actinomycetota > Actinomycetes > Mycobacteriales > Nocardiaceae > Nocardia > Nocardia sp. JCM 38205. Next base: position 14,882 of record NZ_JBYHFL010000003.1, read on the forward strand.
GTCGGCGTGGTGTGGCTGGCGCTGCTGTTCCTCGCCTATCGGCGGTGGGTGCGGCCGGAGTCTGCTGAACCGGGAGCCGCGCCGGTGGCGGGGCCGATGCCCGCGGGTGCGGCAGCGGAGGTTCAGGAGAGCGGTGTGGCCGTCGCGGCAGGTACTGGGCCCGTCGCAGCTCGTGTGGCCGAACCCGCGGGTGCGGCTCGGGCGGCCGATGGTGCGGCGGTCGGTGCTACCGGCGATACGGCACAGGTGACCGATGCCGCGTCGGCTTCGACTCGGGCGCCAGGGGGACCGTCGTCGCTGCGGTGACCGATGGCGTGTCCGCACCCTCCGGATCCCCGGAGTTTCGTCCTACTACCTATTTCGAAACGGAGAACAATCGTGAGTATGGAGACCTTGCCGCGCGCGGAGCGAGCAGTGGCGGGCAATACCGATCCGGTGATCGTCGGGACCGGTCCCGTGGCGCCTGAAGACGTCGTGCGGGTGGCCAGGTACGACGCCCCGGTCCAGCTGTCGGACGATGCGCTGGCCGCGCTGGCGGAAAGCCGCAAGCGGATCGAGGCGCTGGCCGCCGACCCGAAGCCCGTCTACGGCGTGTCCACCGGGTTCGGCGCCCTCGCGGTCCGGCATATCCCGCTGGAGCTGCGCAAGCAGTTGCAGCGCAGCCTGGTGCGCTCGCATGCGGCCGGGTCGGGGCCCGAGGTGGAGCGTGAGGTGGTGCGCGCGCTGATGCTGCTGCGGCTGTCCACGCTGGCCACCGGCCGCACCGGGGTCCGTCCGCAGGTCGCGCAGGTTTATGCCGCGCTGCTGTCGGCAGGCATCACGCCCGTCGTGCACGAGTACGGCAGCCTCGGCTGCTCGGGCGACCTCGCACCGCTCGCGCACGTGGCGCTGGCCGTGCTCGGTGAGGGCACCGTGCGCGATGCCGCCGGCGAGCTGATGCCCGCCGGCCAGGCCCTCGCCGCCGCCGGTATCGAGCCGGTCGAACTCGAGGAGAAGGAAGGCCTGGCCCTGATCAACGGCACCGACGGCATGCTCGGCATGCTGGTGCTGGCCTGCCATGATCTGCGTAAGCTGCTCCAACTCGCCGACGTGACGGCGTCGATGAGCGTGGAGGGACTGCTCGGCACCGACAAGGTCTTCGCCGCCGATCTGCAAGCCCTGCGCCCCCAGCCCGGCCAGGCCGTCGCGGCGGCGAATATGACTCGGCTGCTGAAGGATTCGCCCATCGTCGCCAGCCACGCCAACCCCGACTGCACCGTCGTCCAGGACGCCTACTCCCTACGGTGCGCCCCCCAGGTGGCCGGCGGCGCCCGCGACACCCTCGCCCACGCCGAGCGGGTAGCGGCCTGCGAGCTGGCCAGCGCCGTCGACAACCCGGTCGTCACCCTCGACGGCCGCGTCGAATCCAACGGCAACTTCCACGGCGCGCCCGTCGCCTACGTGCTCGACTTCCTCGCCATCGTCGTCGCCGACGTGGCCAGCATCAGCGAACGCCGCACCGACCGCTTCCTCGACAAAGCCCGCAACCACGGGCTGCCGCCGTTCCTGGCCGACGATCCGGGCGTGGACAGCGGACACATGATCGCCCAATACACCCAGGCGGCAATAGTTTCCGAGCTCAAGCGCCTGGCGGCTCCCGCCAGCGTCGATTCGATCCCGTCCTCGGCCATGCAGGAAGACCACGTGTCCATGGGTTGGTCCGCCGCCCGCAAGCTGCGCCGGGCACTCGACGGCCTGACCCGCGTCCTCGCCATCGAGGCATTGACCGCCGCCCGCGCCCTCGACCTGCGCGCCCCGCTCGAGCCGTCCCCCGCGACGTCCGCCGTGCGCGCCGTGCTCCGCGAGCACATCGAAGGCCCCGGCACCGACCGTCATCTCTCACCCGAGATCGAGAAGGCGGTGGAACTCGCGGCTTCCGGTGCGCTCGTCGCCGGAGCGGAGTCGGTGATCGGTCCGCTGGACTGAGCCTCACGCACGGATGGTTTCCGCTGCCCCTGTCGCTGACGACAGGGGCAGCGGTGTGCCGGGACCCCGCGAAGCCGGCGACCGCCACCTGATCTACGCCGATCGGTGTGGCCGGCCGTGCCCCGTCACTCATCCTCCGCCCGCCCCAGCGCCTCCACCATCTCCTCGAGCGTCCGCCGCTCACTCGCCATCCCATACCCGTCCAGCTCCGACCAGGTCCCGTCATCCCACTGCACCCACCCCCGCCGCTCTTCGTCAGGATCCGTCACCGCATGTACCGCTCGGCCCGCTGATCCGGGGTAATCGCCCCCACCGCAACAAGAGTCCGATACGCATCCCGCTTATGCGGGCAGGATTCGATACTGCACCTGCGATGCGCCTGCATCACCCCATGCGCCATCCGCGCCGACATCCGAGGAGCGCGCTCCGTGATCGGCGGGTCATCCTCACCGAAGGTGTAGGGCAGTACGTAGATCAGGCCCAGCAGTAATACGGCGATCGAGCCGGCCACGGCGAACGCGGCGATGTAATCCGCCATTGAACCCCCTGCGATTGTTGGTTTTTGGGGACCACCCGGCGCCGGGGAATGAGGGGCACGCACCCGGCGCCGGGGGCTGGCTTCGACGCTAAGTGAGCCCGCGAACAGCTCGGAAGCATGTTGCGAAATGTTGCGCGTAGATTGAGTCTTGACCTCGCCATAGCCGCACAGTCACTACGGATCCCGTAGCGCAACATCGCGCAACACGATAGACAGGGGAGTATCGTGAGTCTCGAGTTCGTCGCCAAGGATCCAGGATCGAACCCCAGTGGATCGCCCACGTTGTACAAAACTTCGACCGGATGGATCGTCCAGGGCTGGAAGGTCTCCGATCCCGACATCCTCGCCCAGATGGATATCCCAGAGGGCGAATCGTGCGTCGAGATCCCCGACCGCCTGGTCCCCTACTTTTTCCGCGAAGCCGAGGCTGCGAGTGGCAATAATCAGTGACGGCGAATTCGACCGGCTGCTGACCGAATTTGCGCAGAGTGCGGTGCATCTGGAAACGCGCGATGCGTACGGTACGGAAATCGAGCTGCCACACATGGCGAAGTGGACTGCTGGTGAACCCGACGATCTCGTTTGGCTCGGCGACTGGTGCGAGAACCTTCGCCGTCATGCAGCCGCCGGCCGCAGCATCCGGAGGGCCAGGATAGTTTCCGAGCCGCTGTCCACGTATCAGCGGTGGTCGCACTCGATCGCGCAGCCGATGGTCGACGCGGGCGAGGACATCCGTTGGGTGCCGAGGCGCCGACTCGACTCGGTTGCCATTCCCGGCAACGATTTCTATCTGATCGACAATGAGCTGGTGATCTTCCTGCACTATTCGGGCGACGGACTCAGCACCGAGAAGGTGACGTCGACCGAGCCTGGGGATATCGACTTGTGCCGCACCGCGTTCGAAGCGGTGTGGCAGTGGGCAATCCCGCATCGTGACTACCAGCCCGTCTAGTTCTGCCCAGGATGCCAGGCGCGCACTCGGTCTCCGATTGCGCGACCTGCGTACCAGGTCGGGCCTGACGATCCGTGAGCTGTCTGCCGGATTGTCCGGCGGCAAGCACTACACACGGATCTCGAAGATCGAGAACGGCCGACAGCTCCCGACAGCCCGCGATATCTCCGAGTGGTGCCGCCTCACCGGCGCCACCGACCACGAACAGGATCTACTCGCCACCCTCAGGGCGGTCGACTCGGCCTACATCGAGCATCGGCGGGAGTCTCGGGCCGGGATGAAGCGGGTTCTGGGCGCACATACACCGCAGCGATATCGGGCAACCCGGGTCTTTCGCATATACGAACACAACGTGATTCCCGGCTTGTTCCAGACGCCGGAATACGCGCGGGCGATGCTGCGATTCTGGGTCCGGTTCCTGAACACACCGAACGATATCGACGAGGCCGTGGCTGTCCGGATGGAGCGCCAGCAGATCGTGCAGCGTGGCGGGCGCAGATTTGTCATCGTCTTGGAGGAGCAAGCCCTGCGCACTTGGTTCGGGACCGCCGAGGTCCAGGCAGGTCAATTGGGCCGCCTCTTGGAGGTGATGTCCCTGCCGCAGGTTTCCCTCGGCATCATTCCGCTGATGCGCGAGCGTGGCGGTGTGGGCTCGACCGGTTTCTGGATCTTCGATGACGAACTGGTCGCGCTCGAAACCCCATCCGCGAGTATGCAGGTCACGCAGCCGGCCGAGGTGAGCCTGTACGCCCGCATGTTCGAAGAGCTGAAACGGTCTGCTGTCTACGGCCGGGAAGCCCGGCAGCTGATCGTGAACGTACTCGAAGAGCTCGACCAGTAGAGCCTGCCTGTCGCGAGGGCTGCGATCGCAGGAATCGCACGGTTCGGCCTACAGCACGTGTCCGAGCTCGTCGCTTACCGATACCGGCCGTGGGACGCTCACACTGTCGGGTCGGGCGGTGAGCGAACCGGAAATTCTCGAGCAGCTCACGTTGGCCGAGGATGAGACCGCGATCGAAGTACCACGACGGGAGAGGACGTTCTACGGTGCAACTGCTGAACGGCAACCCATGGCCTGAACTGTTCGGGCAATGTCGGCGGGAAGCATTCCACCTGGAGGTCCGCGACTCGTACGCGGTTGCGAAGGAATCCGAGCCGTTCCGCCGGTTTCTCGACGGCGAACCCGACGATAACGAGTGGTTCGAGCCGTGGGCACGCCTGGTGCGGGAGACGACAGCGCGCGGGGTGAAGGTGACCAGAGTGCGAGTTGTCACCGTTCCGCACGCCGACTACCAGCGATGGTTACTTGCCTTGTCCGCGCTCAACGTTGCAGCCGGCGAGGATATCCGGTACTTGCCCCGCCATTTGGTGGACGCGAATTCCATTCCGCTAGACGATTTCTGGTTGTTCGACGATGCCCGGGCAGTATTCAATCTCGTGGACGAGGAGGGTCGCGCCGCCGGGGCAACGGCGTTGACGGTCGACCCAGCGGTGGTAGCACGCTGCCGTGAGGTGAAGGAACGGCTCTGGCGGCTGGCCACGCCATACGCCGATTACGTCGCTGCGGTCAGCACCGGACGGTGACCGGCTCGATACAGGAGGCGCGCGAATTGCCTGCTGGTGCGTACAGATCATCGGCAACTGAGGAGCCCGCACGATCGCAGTCGCGGGCGCGGCTGACTCGCTACGCCGGGTTGCCCGACGTCGCAGCATTCCGTGACAGGGTGATGCTCGAGCGGGTCAACTGAGTGACAACGCCCGGTAGACACCGACGACGGTCGCCGCGCCCACGATCTCGCCCCGGGCGATCATGTCGACTGCTTCGGACAGAGGGATCCACGCCACCTTCTCCGCCTCGTTGATGTCGGGCTCGGTTGTGGTGAGGTCGGCGCCTCGTGCCAGGTACACCTCTTGTGGCTGGTCCAAGGTGCCGATCGCAGGTTGATAGGTGACGAGATGCTCCATCGAGCGCGGCCGCCAGCCGGTCTCTTCCTCGACCTCCCGTGCCGCAGCTGCCGCGACGTCCTCGGTGTGGTCGACGTAGCCCCCGGGAAGCTCCCACACCCAGCGGTCGATGATGAACCGGTGCCGGTACATGAGCAGTACCTCACGGTCGTCATTGAGCACCAAAGTCATGGCGCAGCGCGCCATTCGCGCCACGTACTGCGTGAACCGCACGCCATCCGGTAGTTCGATATCGACGGTGGAAAGCTGGATATGCCGGTTCTCGCCTACCCGGCGCTCGCCGAGAATCTTCCACTGGGTCACGCCTCGACGGTATCGGTGGATCTCACCCGAAGCCAGACTCAGGGACCAACGCATTTGAACAGGTCGCGCGAGTGGCACGTGGCGGTAGGAAACGCTGCGTCGCTGTCACCGGCCACATGAAAATCACTCCGGACACGGCGAAGCTGGTCTACGACCGGATCGTGCAGGAGTTGGACGGGCTCGAGGACCTGGTCGTCGTCAGCTGTATTGCGCGGGGTGCGGACGCGGTGTTCGCGCAGGCGGTGCTGGATTGTGGCGGGCCGCTGGAGGTGGTGTCGCCTTCGCGCAACTATCGGAAGCGCAGGGTGAAGCCTGACCATGCCGAGTTGTTCGACCGCCTGCTGGCCAGTGCCGCGTCCGTCCACGTCATGGACTTCGATGATGCCGGCCGGGACGCCTACGAAGCCGCCAACGCCCAACTGTTGCTCGGCGCCGATCGGCTGATAGCAGTGTGGGACGGCAGGTCAGCGAACGCGGTGGCACCGGAACTGTTGTCGAACTCGCCCGCAATGCAGGCGTTCCCGTCGAGATCATCTGGCCCCGAGGGCGCAATGCGCTACTGAGTAGACGTCGCTCGTCTCCCCGCTCGATCTCAATCGCAGAGATATGCCGGTTCTCGTCTACCCGGAGCTCGCAGAGAATCTTCCACTATCCAGGCGTCGAAGGTATAAGTTGTTGGATCCACGACTAGGTTCAGCATGGGTGTTCCGCGGGCAGTAGCCTACGTGACGGCTCTGCCACTAACGCCGGGCGACAAATTCCACACCAACCGACTTCGCCAGCGCCAGTTGCGATCGTGGGATGTCCTAGGCGGCGTCCTCTATCGTGGATTGTTCGGTATGGCCGGTGGGTGACGAGGAAAGGAAATCGGCGTACCGTGGTCGGGTGATGTCAATAAACGGGCCGGTCAGTATGATTTGAGTATCGCCGGAAAGTCGCGATCCAATCGGCGAACGATGTATCCTGCCCAAACATGAGTAACTCCTACGAACAGCCTCCTGTCCGGTGCTTTATCAGTTACCGACGGGTCGACAACACGGCGTTCCTCGGTGTCGTGGATCGCATTAAGTCGGATCTATCTGGTCGCTTCGAAGCTGCGACAGGCCGCAAACTGGAAATTTTCCTAGATCGCGACAATATCGGCTGGGGAGAAGATTGGCGTGAGAAGATCAATAGTAGTATTCGCCAAGCGACATTCTTTATTCCGATATTGACGGCTAGATATTTTGATAGTCCGGCCTGTCGGGAGGAGTTCCTCGCCTTCCACGAGAATGCGAACGAACTAGGGGTCACGGAACTTATTATGCCGATCATTCTGTCTGGCATGGCCCAGCTCGAGCGCGCTGAGGAACCTGAACCGGCGGCGGTAGCGATGGGACTCCAGTGCGTGCGCATAGATAATGAGTTCTTGGATGGCTTTGAATCCCCGTCCTGGAACCGGAAGATCCATGCTATGGTCCAGGGATTGGAGGAAGCGCTCTCTCGTGCGGAGGCTAATCTTGCGGCACGGGAGGGGTTTACGGTCGTAACGGATAATGTGCAAGCCACGCATTCCTTGCAGGGAAGTGAGGAAGAGTCTGCGGAGGTAGGGGCGGACCTCCTCGAGTTGCAGTCCAAGATTGATGAACTCAAAGATCAGCTACCGGAGGTAGGCAAGGATTTCGCAGACCTTGCCGAGAAGCTGATGGGTACGATGGATAGCGCATTCTTTAATCTCCCCCGGCAGCGTCAAACTGCGATCCTATTGCGCCTAGCAAGAGATATCGAGGGACCGAGCATCGCATTCAAAGAGTCCGCGGGGTCGCTGGAACGTAGTGTCTCCGCAGTGGATGCGCAGCTGCGCATGATGCTGCAAGAATTCTCGGAAATGGAGTCTCAAGGCGGTCGGGCGATGGGATCGGTGCTGATCAACGGTTTCAGTGGGCTGGAGGGGGTGCAAGAGATTCGTGATCAAATGGTGACCGCCTCCGATGCATTTCAAACTGCGGGAATGTTTAATGTCAACCTTCGGCGCGCCATACGTCCAGCGTTGGTTGGGGCAAATTCGCTGCGGACAGTTCTCGATATTCTGGCAGCTTGGAACGAGATTCCAGGGGAATAACTTCGGGCGAAGCTATTCTCTCGCTTCGATTGGATAGATTTATCGCGTATCTGGCAGGTTATTCGTTCAAGTCATCGAGAGGCTTTGTGATCGACGCGACACGCGCCTATCTGTCAACCCTGGATTGCGAATAGGAGGCAAGATTGTTGCGACGTATGGAAGAAACGAAATACATTGGATGCGCCCGATGTGATCGTCACTGATTCACGGTGGAATTGCCATCGACGCGACGCTTTCCTGAACACACGACGACCCCGGAACTGCCCCTCACGCAGCTCCGAGGTCGTCTCGGCACTCGAAGGGCTGGGTTCAGCTCTCCTGCATAGGAATCCGAACCCCGCGCTCGCGCGCGACATCGGCGGCGTGCTCGTACCCCGCATCCACATGCCGGATCACACCCATACCGGGATCATTGGTCAGCACCCGCTCCAGCTTCTGCGCGGCGAGCTCGGTGCCGTCGGCGATGCAGACCTGGCCGGCGTGGATGGAGCGGCCCATGCCGACCCCACCACCGTGGTGGATGGACACCCACGAAGCACCGGACGCCGTGTTCAGCAGGGCGTTGAGCAGCGGCCAGTCGGCGATGGCGTCGGAACCGTCTGCCATGGCTTCGGTTTCGCGGTAGGGGGAAGCCACCGAGCCGGAGTCGAGGTGGTCGCGGCCGATGGCTACGGGGGCGGAGAGTTCGCCGGAGGCGACCATTTCGTTGAATTTCAGGCCCGCGCGGTGCCGTTCGCCGTAGCCGAGCCAGCAGATTCGCGCGGGCAGGCCTTCGAAGTGCACCTTTTCGCCTGCCATGGTGATCCAGCGCTTGAGGTGCTCGTTCTCCGGGAACAGTTCGAGGATCGCCTTGTCGGTGGCGGCGATGTCCTTGGGGTCACCGGAGAGCGCGGCCCAGCGGAAGGGGCCGAGGCCCTCTTCGAAGAGCGGCCGGATGTAGGCGGGGACGAATCCGGGGAATTCGAAGGCGCGGGCGTACCCGCCCTTGCGGGCTTCGTCGCGGATGGAGTTGCCGTAGTCGAACACCTCGGCGCCCTTGTCCATGAACCCGACCATGGCTTCGACGTGCTTGGCCATCGAGGCCTGCGCTTCGGTAGTGAACCAGCCCGGATCCTTGTCGGCGAGCTTGTGCCAGTCCTCCAGAGCCACGCCGATCGGCAGGTAGGACAGCGGGTCGTGGGCCGAGGTCTGGTCGGTGACGATGTCGATGGGCGCGTCCATCTCCAGCAGCTGCGGGAACACCTCGGCGGCATTGCCGACCAGGCCGATGGACAGCGGCTTGCGTTCGTCGCGCATCTTGATGGCCAGGTCTAGCGCGTCCTGCACGGTGTCGACCTTGGTGTCGAGGTAGCCGTGGGCGATGCGGCGGTCGATGCGGGCCGGGTCGCAGTCGACGCAGATCGCGACGCCCTCGTTCATGGTGACGGCCAGCGGCTGCGCACCGCCCATACCGCCCATACCGGCGGTGAGGGTGATGGTGCCCGCGAGCGTGCCGCCGAAGCGCTTGCGCGCGACGGCGCCGAAGGTTTCGTAGGTGCCCTGCAAGATGCCCTGGCTGCCGATGTAGATCCAGGAGCCGGCGGTCATCTGCCCGTACATGATCAGGCCGAGCTGTTCGAGCTTGCGGAACTCCTCCCAGTTGGCCCAGTCGCCGACCAGGTTGGAGTTGGCCAGCAGCACGCGCGGCGCCCACTCGTTGGTGCGGAACACGCCGACCGGCTTGCCGGACTGCACCAGCAGCGTTTCATCGGATTTCAGCGTCTTCAGCGTGCGCACGATGGCGTCGAAGGCCTCCCAGCTGCGGGCGGCGCGGCCGGTGCCGCCGTAGACGACGAGATCGTCGGGGCGTTCGGCGACCTCGGGGTCGAGGTTGTTCATCAACATCCGCAGCGCGCCTTCTTGCTGCCAGCCGAGGGTGCTCAGCTCGCTGCCACGGTCGGCGCGGACGGGACGCGGGCCGGACTGCGGCCGGGTGGAAGCGTCGGTCATGGGGTTCTCTCCTCAGAAAAACGAATGTGTGCCGAATCACTGGTTAGGTGTATAGTCCTGTATATACAACCACCTGTCAAGCGTCCTCAGCGGAAGCGGTGAGACTTCCGTTCGGAAGGTAGTGACATGAAGGCAACGTCGACGGCTCCGGTGCGAGATTCGAATACGGATGTGCGATACGAGCGACCCGGAGGCGGCTGGGATGAGCGCTTGCGGGCCACTCCGATCGCGCCCCACCTCGCCGACCACTACGTATCGGCTATATCAGAAGGCTATAAGCAGGACGTCGATCCGGGTAGCGCCCCGAACGACCTCGCCCACCTGGAATACCTCGGCCCCGGCGACGTCGAGCTGGCGCTGCACCGGATCCCGGAATCGAGCGAGGATTGGGTGCTCACCCTCTACCTCGGTGGACGGCCGGCATCGTTGAGCGAGGTATTGCCGATCGTGCAGAGCCTCGGCGTGGAGGTGCTCGACGAGCGGCCGTACGTCATCGCGAATACCGGCGGCCTCGCCTGCCGCATCTACCGCTTCTCGCTGCGCTATCCCGAACGCCTGCTACCACCGCATCTGGACGACGCCGATTTCGCCCGCCGTTTCACCGCCACCTGCGCCGCCATCTGGCACGGCCGGGCGGAGGCGGATCGTTTCAATGAACTGGTACCGCGCGCGGGACTGGACCACCGCCAGGTCATCGTGCTGCGCGCCTACGCGAACTATCTGCGCCAAGGCGAATTCCCGTACAGCCGAGCCCATATCGCGAACGTCCTGGGTGAGCATCCCGGGATCACGCGCGGCCTGGTGAGTCTGTTCGAGGCCCGATTCGATCCGGCCGCACCGGAGTCCGATACCGAATCACTGCTGGAGACGCTCGAGGAAGGCATTGCCGCCGTCCCCGGCTTGGATGCCGACCGTATTCTGCGCGCCTACCTCAGCGTTATCGACGCGACTCTGCGCACCAACCACTACGTCCACGGCGAACCCGGCGACGACACCTGCCTGGCCGTCAAACTCGATCCCCGCCGGATTGCCGAACTCCCTTCGCCGCGGCCGCATTTCGAGATCTACGTCTATTCCCCGCGCGTGGAGGGCGTGCACATGCGGTTCGGGATGGTGGCGCGCGGTGGGCTGCGCTGGTCGGATCGCAAGGAGGATTTCCGCACCGAGGTGCTCGGGCTGGCCAAGGCGCAAGCGGTGAAGAATGCCGTCATCGTGCCCGCGGGCGCCAAGGGCGGCTTCGTGGTCAAGCGTCCGCCCGCACCCACCGGCGATCCCGCCGCTGACCGGGAGGCGCTGCGGTCCGAGGGAATTCGCTGCTACCGCACATTCATCGGCGGGCTGCTCGACCTCACCGACAATCTCGACCTCACCACCGGCGCCGTGATCGCCCCGCCCGGCGTGCGCCGCCGCGACGGCGACGACACCTACCTCGTGGTCGCCGCCGACAAGGGCACCGCCACCTTCTCCGATATCGCCAACGATGTGGCCGCGAACCACGGCTACTGGCTCGGCGACGCCTTCGCCTCCGGCGGCTCGGTCGGCTACGACCACAAGGCGCTCGGCATCACCGCCCGCGGGGCGTGGGAGAGTGTGAAACGGCATTTCCGCGAGTTGGGCGTGGATCCGCGGTCGCAGGATTTCACCGCGGTCGGCATCGGCGATATGAGCGGCGACGTCTTCGGCAACGGCATGCTCGCGTCCAGGCATATCCGGCTGGTCGCGGCGTTCGACCACCGCCACATCTTCCTCGATCCCGATCCCGACGCGGCGACGTCCTACGCCGAACGCTCCCGGCTGTTCGCGAAACCACGCTCATCCTGGGCCGATTACGCGCCCGAACTGATCAGCGCGGGTGGCGGGGTGTGGGAACGCACGAGCAAATCCGTGCCGATCAGCGCCCAGGCGCGCGCCGCGCTCGGCCTGGCCGACGATGTCACCGCGATGACACCGCCGGAACTCGTGCGCGCGATCCTGCGCGCACCGGTGGATCTGCTCTGGAACGGCGGCATCGGCACCTATGTCAAGGCGAGCACCGAGACCCATCTGGACGTCGGAGACAAGAACAACGACGCCGTCCGCATCGACGGCGCCGAGGTCCGTGCCAGGATCGTCGGCGAGGGCGGCAATCTCGGCTGCACCCAGCGCGGCCGCATCGAATACGCCCGCGCGGGCGGGCGGATCAATACCGACGCCCTGGACAATTCGGCGGGCGTCGACTGCTCCGACCACGAGGTGAATATCAAGATTCTGCTCGACGGCCTGGTCGGAGCGGGCAGGCTCACCACCGGCGAACGCAACGCGCTACTGGGTGAGATGGCCTCCGAGGTATCGCGGCTGGTGCTGGCCGACAATGCCTCGCAGAACCAGCTCATGGGCACCAGCCGGGCCAGGGCAGCGGCCTCGATCGCGGTGCACGGCAGGCTCATCGACCATCTCGAGGCCACCACCGGCCTGGATCGCGAACTGGACGTGCTGCCGAGCAAGAAGGAGATCGCCGCGCGGCAGCGGGCGGGACAGGGGCTCACCTCACCCGAGCTCGCCACCCTGCTCGCGCACGTCAAGCTCGGGCTGCAGGCCGACCTGCTGGCCGGCGATCTGCCCGACAGCCCGGCCTTCGCCGACGATCTCGCCCGCTACTTCCCGCGCCCACTGCGCGAGCGGTACGCCGACGTGATCGCCGAGCATCCGCTGCGCCGCGAGATCGTGGCGACGGTGCTGACCAACACCGTCGTCGACAACGGCGGCATCACCTACGCCTATCGGCTCTCGGAGGAATCCGGTGCCAGCAATGCCGACGCGGTGCGCGCGTTCGCCGTGGTCGCGGCCGTCTTCGACCTGCCGGCCCTGTGGCGTGACATTCGTGGCAGCGGGTTGAGTGCCGAGCTCACCGACGAGTTGATCGTGCTCAGCCGCAGACTGCTCGACCGGGCCTCGCGCTGGATGCTCACCCAGCGCCCGCAACCGCTGGCCGTCGGCGCCGAGATCCGGCGCTTCCGCGATCGCATCGCCGAACTGACACCGGGGGTGGCGGGCTGGTTGTCCGGCAGCGACGCGGCCGATCTGGGCAAGCGCACCGCCGCGCTGGTCGATCGGGGCGTTCCGGAGGATCTGGCCGCGCGCGTGTCGCTGCTGCTGGATCAGTTCGCGCTGCTCGACATCATCGAGATCGCCGAGATCTCCGGCCGCCCGCCCGCCGCGGTGGCCGAGGTCTACTACCTACTCGGGCAACGGCTCGGCGTGGTGCCGCAACTGGTGGCGGTATCCCGGCTGGAACGCGGCACGAAATGGAACGCACTTGCGCGCGTGGCGTTGCGCGACGAGTTGTACGCCACGATCCGCGCACTCTGCCAGGACGTCCTGGCCGACGGCGACCCGGGCGAGCCCGCCGAAGACGTCATCGGTGGATGGGAGCAGCGCAGCGCGGCCCGGCTCGACCGCACGCAACGTATCCTCGGGGCAATCTCGGAATCGGGCGAACAGGATCTGGCGGCGCTGTCGGTCGCGACCAGGCAGCTACGGGCGCTGGCGCGATGAGCACGCGGGCCGGTACGAAAACCCGTGAGGCAAGGGAACGGATGTCGGTGGTGGCGATCGAAGTAGTCGATGCGGAGCTCGCGGAGCTCTACGGCGGGCTCGGGACCGAGTTCGCCGCCTACGAGCGCGTCAAGCAGCTGATCGTGTCGCAGATCAAAGTCGGCAGGTGGCGCGAGGGCGATCAGATCCCGTCGGAGAACCAGCTGGTCAATGCGCTGGGCCTGTCCAGAATGACGATCAACCGCGCGCTGCGCGATCTCACCGCCGAGGGCGTGCTCAACCGGGTGATGGGCGTTGGCACCTTCGTCGCGCCGACCAAGGCCGCCTCGCCGTTGTTCGAGGTCAAGAACATCGCCGACGAGATCTCCGAACGCGGGCACCGGCATCGCACCGAGATCGTGTTCGTCCGCGCTGAAGACGCCGACGCGGGCCATCCGCTGCTCGGTAACGATCTGAGCGGGAAGGTCTTTCATTCGCTGATCGTGCATTTCGAAGACGATGTGCCGATTCAGCTGGAGGACCGCTACGTGAATCCGGCGGAGGCACCGCGGTACCTCGAACAGGATTTCACCGCGCAGACCCCGAACACCTATCTCAGTGAGGTGGCCCCGCTCGAACGCGGCGAACACGTCGTCGAGGCGGTGCTGGCCAGCGCCGAGGAATGCCGGCTGCTCGGCATCGCGCGCTCGGAGCCGTGCCTGCTGATCCGCCGCCGCACCTGGTCGCGCAGCGGTCTGGTGAGCGCGGCGCGGTTGATCCATCCCGGGTCGCGCAGCCGGTTGGAAGGGGCGTTCGGCAGCGGACAGGGCTGAGCCGAATCCCTTTTCGCAGCGTCTCATTCGGCAGAGCCGAATCTCGCGGAACGTCTCCCCAAGTGCACGAGACTCGAAGCATCGAACCTTGGATGGCAGGCGCTGCCCGCCGGCGCGGTGACGACCTGATCGTGGTGCTCGGCTGAGGCCCGCGCCAGAGGTCAGTCGCGGCGCAGCGCGTCGGCTATCCGGTCCGCGGCGGCGACGGGATCTTCGTGCTCCCAGATCCGGATGACGTGCCAGCCCGCCGCGGCGAGGGCGGCATCGGTGGCACGATCGCGGGCCACGTTGGCGGCCAGCTTCTCGGCCCACCATTCGGCGTTGTTCTTCGGGTAGGTGGCGTGCTGCGGGCAGCTGTGCCAGAAGCAACCGTCGACGTAGACGGCCACCTTGAGCCGCGGAAAGACCACGTCGGCGCGGCGGCGCTGGCCGCGCACCGGTGCCCGGTCGACGAAGTAGCGCAGGCCGCGCCGATGCAATTCACGGCGCAGGGCGAGTTCGGGCTCGGTGCCCGCGCGGCGCTGCCGGGACATGCGGGCACTGGTCGCGGGATCGGTGGGCGGACGTCGAGCGGTCACGGTTCGGTCCGCGAGCCCTGTCGGAGATCCGTCCACGCCGCGGACACCGCCGGCGAGTGCGCGTGCGCGGCCGAAGTGTCGTGCCGCTCGACGCGTCTCGGCGCGGTGACATGGGCCGGCGCCGTGCTGGGCAGCCCGCGCATCCACCGGTCCGGGTTCATGCCGCCCAGCCGCCCATGCGGTCGAGATGGGCTTCCACATCGTCCAGGAACCCCGGCGGGAACCGCAGGCTGCCCATCGCGGTGCGGCGCAGGAAACCGGCGGTGGCGCGCGCCGACAGAAGGCGGGAGTCGATCAGGAAGTTCTTCAGATCCTCATACGGCTCGTGCACCGGCCAGGTGGACACCGGCACCTCGAACGCGCTGCCATTGCGGCCCCACGCAGCCACCGGCCAGGGTTTGCCCGGCGGCAACGGGCGATCACCGGGCAGTGGTTCGAGTGGCGCCGCCAGCCGGGCGCCCACCCACGACGCCATCCGCACACTCACCGCATTGCCGACCAGCTTCCAGCGATGGCCTTGCCGGATACCCGGCACATCGGTGGCGGGCGCGGTCCAGTCGGGATCGAAACCCTGCAGCATCTCCCCGTCGATGATTCCCGGCGTCACGATCTCCCCGGACGGTAACCGGACGGCGGGCGGGCTGGCGATACCAAGGCCGGAACCACCCTTGAGTGTCGGCACCGCGTTGACCGCCCAGCCGAGCCCGCGCACGCCTTCGGTCCAATAGAAACCGCACGGATCGCTGTCCGCATCGCCCACCGTGCGCGGGCCGGCATCCTCGCCGAAGAGCACCCCGCGCGGATCTTCGGTGCGCGAGGCCAGCATGAGTACCCGGTTGCGGCGCTGCGGCAGGCCGAAGGCACGCGCGTCCACCACCCGATACGCCCAGGTGTACCCCAGTTCCTCCAACGCGGCGGTGATGTGGCGCATGGCCGCGCCGCGCCCGAGTTGCAGCATGAACGGCACGTTCTCGATCAACAGCCAGCGCGGCCCGCGTTTGCGCCGGACCAGCCGGAAAACCTCATCCACCAGGCCCGAACGGTCGCCGGTGATGCCCGCGGTCCGGCCCGCCTGCGAGAGGTCCTGGCAGGGAAAACCGGCCGCGACCAATTCCGTCCCGGCCGGGATCGCGCGCAGCCGGGTGATGTCGGCGTGCAGCGGCACATCCGGGAAACGCGCTGCCAGCACCCCTTGCGCGCCCGGATCGATCTCGCACAGCAGCTCGGTCTGCCAGCCGTTCTCGGCCAGCCCGAGCTCGAGCCCGCCGATCCCCGCGAACAGCCCGACCATCGTGCTGTGTTTTTTCGGCGCCTGCGGCGTCGCGTGTTCGCGGCCCCGTGGTGTCTCGTGACTCCGCTGCTCGCCTTCGGTTTGCGTCGCGGCAGCGGAGACACGAGACGCGCCGCGAACTTTCATGCTCGGTCTCGTTTCGCTCGAAAACGGGTGTGACCGGCCATTGTATTCGGGGGTGTCGAACGCTCAGAGCGCCACTTCGCCGGTGCGGTTCAATGCGCGCATATCGGTGATCCGGGCGTCGAGTGCGCCCGCGATGCCTCCGGTGTGCGGGGTGTGGAAACGCTCACAACGCCACTTCGTTGGTGCAGTCGAACTCGCGCACGTCGGCGGCGGTGATCTGGACGTCGAGCTCGCCCGAGGTGCCCTCACCGCGGAACACCTCGACCGCCGCGCGGTTGGTCCAGCGCTCGTAGACGTTGACGCGGTCGGGCTCCACCAGATCCGCACCGAGGGTGAAATCCAGACAGCCCGGCGCTTCCCGCGCCTGCTCGACCACCTCGCGGCAGGCCTCGAGGTAGCGGTCCCGATCGGTGACTCTCAGGTATCCGGCGACGATCAGCACACCCGGAGTGTAAGTCCGGACCTGCCCGGATGGGCGGGAAGAAAATCGGTTGGCTGTTCGTGATCGCGGTGCCAGTCTGGATGGGCCCGTTTGTTGTCATACCCCACTGCGATGATCGAGGGCGTCGCCGGTGTCGGGGTGCGGATCGCCGGAGACATCGATGAACCGAAGGGGGAGATTTGTCCGTCACGCTGGACGCGCCTTCCACTGACACGGAGGCCGATAGACAGCCGCTGCCCGCGCGCGCCACGGGGCGGCGCGCCTCGCTGCTCAGGTTCTGGCCGTATCTGCGGCCGTATCGAAACCAGCTGATCGCCGCCACCGTGCTGTCGGCGGTCGCCATGTTGACGGCGGTGCTCACCCCGCTGGTGATCGCGCGGATCGTGGACGGCCCGATCGCACGTGGCGATTTCGGCGGCGTCATCGCGCCGGTGCTGCTGGTGCTGGTGCTCGGAGTGATCGAAGCGATCGGCGTGTGGGGCCGCCGCTGGCTGCTCGCCGAGCCGGCCACCCAGTTCGAGATCACCATGCGGGCCAAGATCTTTCGAGAACTCCAGGCACTGTCCATCGGCAGGCACGATTCCTGGGAGTCGGGCCAGCTGCTCTCGCGCGCGGTCGACGATCTGGCCACCTTGCGCCGGTTCATCGGATTCGCCGGCCCGGTGCTGGTGATCCACGCCGTCGTCATCCCGGTCGGCCTGGCCGTGCTGGTGGCGATGAGCTGGCAGATCGGCGTGATCTTCGCCGTCGCCGCGGTGCCGATCACGATCATCTGCCTCCGATTCGAACGTCGCTATGCCGGTGCGTCGCGCCGCTCCCAGGATCAATCCGGTGATCTGGCCACCACCGCGGAGGAATCCGCGCAGGGCATCCGGGTGCTCAAGGCCTTCGGTCGCGGCACCTTCTTCGGCGCCCATTTCACCGCGCAGGCCCGCGAACTCCAGCGCACCGAGATGTACAAGGTGCGCCTGGACGCCACGCTCTGGGCGTCGCTGGTGGTGCTCTCGGAAGCGATCCTGGTGTTCGCGCTCGGATTCGGCGCGTACGCGGTGGTCGGTGGCACGATGTCGCTCGGTGCCGCGGTCGGCGCCATCACCCTGGCCACCTTCTTACAATGGCCGATCATCTGGACGGGCTTCCTGCTCGCCGAACTGAACGATGCGGGCACCGCGGCCGACCGGTACTGGGAGATCATCGACACCCCGGTCGAGATCACCGATCCCGACGCCCCGGTGGATCTACCGGAACGGATCGTCGGTGAACTCCGGCTGGACGGTGTGCGTTTCGGCTTCCCCGAGGCCGAAAGCGAGGTGTTGCGCGATATTTCGCTGGTGGTCCGTCCTGGTGAGACGGTGGCGCTGGTGGGTGCGACGGGCAGCGGAAAGACGGCCCTGCTCAACCTGATTCCCCGGCTCTACGACGTCACCGGTGGCGTCATCACCATCGACGGCATCGATATCTCCACCCTGCGGGTGCGTGATCTGCGTTCGCTGGTGTCGGTGGCGTTCGAGGATCCGGTGCTGTTCTCGGCGAGCGTGCGCGAGAACGTCGCGCTCGGCGATCCAGACGCCTCCGACGACGATGTGCGGCGCGCCCTGGAGATCGCGCAGGCCATCGACTTCGTGTCGAATCTGCCATGGGGGCTGGACACCAGGATCGGCGAGCAGGGGTTGAGCCTGTCCGGTGGGCAGCGGCAGCGGCTGGCGCTGGCCCGGGCGGTGCTCACCCGGGCCGGTCAGGAACGTCGCGCGCGCATCGTCGTGCTGGACGACCCGCTGTCGGCTCTCGATGTGCAGACCGAGGAGAAGGTGCAGGAACGTCTGCGCACCGCACTGGCCGGCGCCACCACGCTGCTGGTCGCGCATCGGCCCTCCACGGCCGCCCTCGCCGATCGGGTCGCCCTGCTGGCCGACGGCCGCATCGTCGCCGAAGGCACTCACGACCACCTGCTGCGCACCAGCAGCCGCTACCGCGAACTGATGGGAGGTGAACGATGAGCAGCACCGACGGATCCGCGACGACGCGGGAATCCGGCTCCGGCGCCGCCGTGCTCGAACGCGCGGAAGAGATCGCCGATTGGCGGGGTATCGCCAGCGAGGACAAGGAGGTCACCGAGACCGGAAACCTCGTGCTCGCGGCGCGCTCACGGCGGCTGCTGGCCGAGCTGGTACGCCCGTACCGCAAGCTGGCCGCGCTGGCGCTCGCCATCATCGTGGTCGACAACGCCGCGACGGTGGTCGGCCCACTGTTCGTCGCCTACGGGCTCGACCGCGGCATCAGCGCGGGCCGAGCAGGCGATTGGACGCCGCTGCTGTGGGCCACAGGCGGCTACCTGGGCGCGGCCCTGATCGGTGGGCTCACCACGTTCTGCTTCGTGCGCGTCGCCGGCAGGCTCAGCCAGAACGTGCTGTTCGACCTGCGGGTGCGCGCGTTCGCCCATGTGCAGCAACTCGACGTCGAGTTCCACGAGAAATACACCTCCGGCAAGGTCGTCGCCCGCCTCACCGGTGATATCGAAACCCTCCAGGAACTACTGGAAGGCGCGCTGAACGAAGCGTTGAGCGCGATCCTGTCGGTCCTCACCATCGCGGTGCTGCTGGTCTACCTCGACCTGACGCTGGCCGCGGTCGTCTTCGCCGGTTTCGTGCCGCTGTTCCTGGTCACCCGCTGGGCCCAGCGCAGGCAGCGCGCCGGATACCGCCGCACCCGCGGGGCCATCGCCAAGGTCGTGGTGCAGTTCGTGGAGTCGATGGGCGGGATGCGCGCGGTGCAGGCCTTCCGCAGGGAAGAGCGCAACGAATCGGTGCTCGCCGTCGAAGACGGCGCGTATCGCGAAGCCAACGTCACCGCGGTGCGCGGCATGGGCGAATACGCGGGACTCACCCGGCTGCTCGGCAACCTCACCACCGTCGTCGTGATCATCGTCGGCGCCTGGCAGGTGATCGACGGCCACCTCGCCGTCGGCGTGCTGGCGGCCTACCTGCTGTACCTGAAGAACTTCTACGGCCCGCTCGACGAGCTGGCGCAGGTATTCAATTCCTACCAATCGGCCGCGGCCGCGCTGGAGAAGATCTCGGGTGTACTGGAGGAGCGGCCTGCGGTAGCCGAGCCCAGTGATCCGGTTCCGCTCGGCAAGGTCGCCGGTGGGATGCGATTGGACCGCGTGTGGTTCGACTACGCCGCCCGCGTCCGCGCCGGGGCCGATGCCGCCGCCGCGGGAACGAGCACCGCCGAACCGGGCACCCCCGCCACTGCGGCCGGAGCTCAGGAACCGCGCGGCCCGGTTTTACCCGAGATGACCCTCGATATCCCGGCCGGCCAGGTGGTGGCGCTCGTCGGGCCCACCGGTGCGGGCAAATCCACCCTGGCCAAGCTGCTGACCCGCTTCTACGATCCGTCCGGCGGCGTCGTCACCCTGGACGGTATCGACCTGCGCCGGATCAGCGACGCGGATCTGCGCCGGCACGTCTGCATGGTCACCCAGGAGGCGTACCTGTTCTCCGGTTCGGTCGCCGACAACATCCGGCTCGGACGGCCCGACGCCACCGACGCAGAGGTGCACGAGGCCGCGCGGGCGGTCGGTTTGTACGACTTCGTGCAGGCCCTGCCCGAGGGTTTCGACACCGATGTGCGCAAACGCGGCGGCAGGCTCTCCGCCGGGCAACGGCAGCTGGTGGCCTTCGCCCGGGTGTTCCTCGCCGACCCGGCGGTGATCGTGCTGGATGAGGCCACCTCGAGCCTCGACATTCCCAGCGAACGCCTGGTGCAGGACGCCCTGGAGACGGTGCTGCGGGATCGGACCGCGGTCATCATCGCGCACCGGCTGTCCACCGTGGCCATCGCGGATCGGGTACTGGTGCTGGAAGCGGGCCGCATCGTGGAAGACGGCACACCGCAGGAGCTGATCGCGGGCAACGGCCGTTTCGCGGGTTTGCACGCGGCGTGGCGCGAGTCGCTGGTGTGATGCGGCCATGACGCCGTTGTCGCTTACGGTAGATACGTGACGCACGCGA
The DNA here is from genome assembly GCF_058222935.1 of Nocardia sp. JCM 38205. Taxonomy (NCBI): domain Bacteria; kingdom Bacillati; phylum Actinomycetota; class Actinomycetes; order Mycobacteriales; family Nocardiaceae; genus Nocardia; species Nocardia sp. JCM 38205. The sequence goes on from NZ_JBYHFL010000003.1 coordinate 35,491, forward strand.
CCGACGCAGCATCAGGCAACGAGAGCCCGTCGCCCTCACGGTGGCCCGCGGTCCTCACCTGGCGCGCACACGACGCGACGCGGATGGAATCGGTCCGCGTGACCGTCAATGGCAACCGCATCCGGGCCACCGGCCGCATCATCGGCGGCGCAGGCGCCGAGCATCCGGCGTTCAGCGCCTCCTACGATCTGGTCACCGACGAGAACGGCGCCACCAAACGCCTCTCGCTGCGCAGCACCACGGCCGCGGGGGAGCGGCACGCCTCCATCTCCCGCGATGAGGAGAACTACTGGCTGATCGACGCCACCGGCACCCACATCCGCTCCACCTTCGGCGGCGCCCTCGATGTGGACGTGGTGCTCAGCCCGTTCTTCAACACCCTGCCCATCCGCCGCTTCAGCCTCCAGCACGCGGTCGAGGATGTGCAGGTCCCGGTCGTCTATGTGCGCCTGCCCGAGCTCACCGTCCAGGAAGCCAGCCTCGTCTACAGCAGCGCCAGCGACGGCATCAGCGTGCTCTCCCCGGTGTCGAGCGCGACCGTCACCGTCGACCAGGACGGCTTCCTCCTCGACTACCCGGGCCTGGCCGAACGCATCTGAACAGCCGGCTGAGCGCCTGCCGGATGGGTGGGTCGGGCTCGCCGATCAGTCGAGGCGGGTGATGACGCCCCCGCGTTGCCCGGCCTCCCGCAGACGCTCCAGCCAGTCCTGATCGCCGGGCCGGATATCGGTGATCTCCCAGCGTTCGGTCGTTTCGTACCGTTGCCGCGCGTCATGCCCTGCCTCGGTGAGATCGGCGAGTGAACCGTCCTCTTCGAGCCGGTCGCGGGCCGCGTTCAGCACCGTCAGGGTTTCGTCGAGCACCTCGAGCAGGGCCGCCGCATTCGGCTCGCAGATCGCGCGCACCAGGTCGGGGGCGGTGGCCGCGACGCGGGTGCCATCCCGGAACGAGCCCGCGGCCAGTCCGAGTGCCAGCTCACCGCCGCCCGCGCCCGCGACCGCCAGGGCCTCGGCCAGGACATGCGGCAGATGCGAGATGCGGGCCACCGCCCGGTCGTGCTCCTCGGCGACGACCGGGACAACCACCGACCCGCACGCGAGCGCCAGCCGCACCACCCGCGTCCAGGGCTGTGGATGGGTGCCCGGGTCGACCCCGACCGCCCAGGCAGCGCCTCGGAAAAGGGCCGGATCGGTTGCCGCCCAGCCGGACTGCGAGGTCCCCGCCATCGGATGCCCGCCGACGAACCGCGCACCCAGCCCATGTCGCCGCGCGGCCGCCGCGACCGGCGCTTTCACGCTCACCACATCGGTCACCGCACAGTCCGGGGCGAAGGTGGAGACAGCGGACAGAATCTGGTCGACCGCTGGCATCGGCACCGCGACCACGATCAGTGCATCGGTCTCGGCCGCCCGGCGCAGTACCACGGGCAGGTCGCCGATGACGTCGAAGCCGTCCGCGCGCGCCGCCTCGGCGCCCACCGCCGACCGGTTGTATCCCCACGCCCGGAATCCGGCGCCGACCGCCGCGCGCAGCAGCGATCCGCCGATCAATCCGGTCCCGAGAACGCAGACGGGGGCTTGCTGATCACCAGTCACCGGAACAGATTCGCATACGACTTCAACATTTGACCTCGAGCCGACTACCGTTGCGCCCATGGCAGCACAGCGCTCGGGCGGGAACAGGGCGGCGTCGGACGATTTCGACGACGTGGAAGGTTTCGCGGTAGCCGTTGTCCGTGAAGACGGCACCTGGCGGTGTAGTCCGCTGAGCTCGGCCGCGCTCACCAGCCTGGCCGCAGCCGAAGACGAACTCAAGGCACTGCGCAGCTCGGGCGCGGTGTTCGGATTGCTCGACGTCGACGACGAATTCTTCGTGGTGGTGCGCCCCGCCCCCAGCGGAACCCGCCTGCTGGTCTCGGACGCCACCGCCGCGATCGACTACGACATCGCCGCCGACGTCCTCGAATCGCTGAACGTCGAGATCCCCGATATCGATCCGGACGAATTGGACGATGTCGAACCGTGGGAGGAGGGCGATCTCGGTGTGCTGGCCGACCTCGGCCTGCCCGAACCGGTGCTCAGCGTCATCCTCGCCGAAACCGACCTCTACCCCGACGAGCAGCTCGGCATGATCGCCCAGCGCCTCGGCTTCGCCAACGAACTGTCGGCGGTGCTGGACAAACTGCCGCGCTGAGATGAGCGTGGCCCGGCCCGCCGAGGCCGACATGATCCGCGCCGCGATCGAGGCCGCCCGCGCCGCCGACCCACGAGACGTCCCGGTCGGCGCGGTCGTCTTCGACGCCGACGGCCGCGAGCTGGCCCGCGCCGCCAATGCCAGGGAAGCCCTCGGCGACCCCACCGCGCACGCCGAGATCCTGGCCCTACGCCGGGCCGCCGCCGTGCACGGTGATGGCTGGCGGCTGGAAGGCGCCACCCTCGCCGTCACCCTCGAGCCGTGCACCATGTGCGCGGGTGCCCTGGTGCTGGCCCGTGTCGGCCGCCTCGTCTTCGGCGCCTGGGAACCCAAAACCGGCGCCGTCGGCTCCCTCTGGGACGTGGTCCGCGACCGCCGCCTCAACCACCGCCCCGAAGTTCGTGGCGGCATCCTGGAACCCGAATGCGCCGCCCTCCTCGACGAGTTCTTCCACGCCCAACGCTGACCTTGCTGACCTGCCGATTTAGCGATCCGCGAGGCATCCGGTAGCCTAGTCGGCGGTGGCGTGTCCGAGCGGCCTAAGGAGCACGCCTCGAAAGCGTGTGAGGGGTAACCCCCCTCCGAGGGTTCAAATCCCTCCGCCACCGCCATAAAGCCCCTCACCTGTTCGGTGAGGGGCTTTTTCTGGTCCGAGGTGCATCGCGAGTTGCTCGGACAACCGCCGCCGGCGAAAGTTCCGTGGCGTTTCGCCGTATTCGGATTTGAACGCCGTCGAGAAACCGGCGCTGGTGAACCCGCAGCGCGCGGCGACCTCGCCGATGGACAGCGGCCCGGGACGCGCCAGCAGATCACGGGCCGCGCGCAGGGCTTCGGTGCGCCGCAGATCCCGGTAGGTGATACCGGTGTGATGCAGCACCGACCGCAGTTGCCTCGGCGACCAGCCGAGCGCATGGGCGACAGCGGGCAGCCGGACATCACCGGAACCGAGGTTCTTTCGCACGAAAGCGCGGATGGCATCGATCATTTCGGCCGCGTTGGCCTGCTGCGGCCCGACGTCGCCGACGAGCATCAGACCGAGCAGCTCGGTGACCCGATCGCAGACGGCGTCGAATTCCAATGCCGTCAGGTTCGATCGACCGGCGAGGGTGCTGCTGAGCATGCTCAGCACCACCTGGCCGAGCGCGGTCGACATATCGAGCACCGTGCCGGAGTCACCGCAGGCGGACAACCGCTGTTGGAGTTGCGCGCGTGGCAGCAGCAGCGCGTACGCCGTCGAGACGGGTAACAGGACGCGGCAGGCCAGGTCCAGCTCGAGGACGAAGCCGTGCCGCGGCGGCACCCGGACCAGCCGCTCGGGCTGTTGGATGACGTATTCACCCTGCTCCGGGAACACGATCCAGCAGTGATCGGCCGGGCCGCGCCGGATATGGGAGCGGCTGCGGTTCATCAGATGGTCGCCGCGCTGTTGTGCGCGCAGCAGGGTGTAGCCCGAGGTTTCTTGCACCGTGATCCGCGCCCACCAGTTGGCCGGGTCGCGGTACCGGTGCTCGGCGGTGAGGAAATGGTCGGTGACCTCGGTCCACACCGCCGTGCTCGCCACGGTCAGCTCGGAATACCGCATGCCGGAAACTCGGTCGCTCTGATAATGATCTCCACGTGTCCGCTCAGCGGTGGTCGGACAAAATTCTCGCATCTCCCCGCCCGCGGGACGTCGCCCGCTCAGTCAACGGATCGGAGCTGAACCGGAACGCAGAGCGGACCATTGGTCATGAACTGCGGCGCATACGGGATCTCGGCCGGCGCGCAGGCCAGGCGCAGCTGCGGGAACCGGTCGAACAACGTGGCCAGCGCGATGCGCGACTCCAGCCTGGCCAGGTGGGCGCCGAGGCAGAAGTGCGGGCCGCGCCCGAAGCCGAGCTGATCCGAGTGGTCGCGATCGATGTCGAAGACGTCGGCGTCCGGGTACTTCTGCCGATCGCGGCCCACACCGGCGTACCAGCCGACGATCGCACCGGCGGGGATGTCGACCCCGGCGATCCGAACATCGTGCAGGGCATAGCGATTGAACATGGCGCACGCCGCGTTCCGGTAGCGCAGGGTCTCCTCGACCACATCGGCCCACCGATCACCGGCGCGGGCCGCCGCGAGCTGTTCGGGGAAGGTGTGCAGCGCCACCACCGCGTTGCCGAGCAGATGCATCGTGGTCTCGTGTCCGGCGACGATGATGATCCACAGCATCTCCACCAGCTCGGCGTCGGCGAGTCCGTGTTCGGGTTGGGCCCGCACCAGATCCGAGGTGAGATCGTCACCCGGGTCGTTGTGCTTGTCCGCGATCAACCCGGTCAGGTATCCCACCATTTCCTGCATGGCCGCCTGGGTCTGCTCGCCGGTGCTGGTGTGCGAGATGAGGGTGGCGGTCCAGCCGCGGAACTTCGGCCGATCGCCGGCGGGGACGCCGAACAGTTCGCAGATCACCCCGACCGGCAACGGCATCGTGAAGCTGTCGACGAGGTCGACCTCCGGCTGGTCGGCGAAGTTGTCGATCAGGTCGTTGGTGAGCTGCCGGATTCGGGGTTCGAGCTGAGCGACCCGGGCCGGGGTGAAGGCGCGGGCGATGGCCCGGCGCATCCGCAGATGGTCGGCGCCGTCCTTGTTGAGCAGGTGGTCGGCGTCGGTCAGTACCCGCAGCGGCCAGTCGGCGGGAACCGTACCGTCGTGCATCGCGGGGCAGTTCTTCGTGCTCTTGCTGAACACCGTGCCGTCACCGGCCAGGACCTCGGTCACCGCCTGATGGCTGACCGCCATCCACGCCCGAACGCCGCCCGGCAGTTCGTAGGGCACGATCGGCCCCGTTCGGATCATCCGGTCGAAGGTGTCGATTACTGGTTCGCCCGCAGTGGGCAGTTGGATGAGGGACTCGGTCATGCGGTTCTCCGGTGCTGTGATCGGCCTCTGACTGCGCGCGTCGATGGGCGCTCGACGAGTGTGGGCCGCAATCAGGCCGCGCAACCACTCGATCGGGATTCTCTGCCCCGCAGCGAAATCCGCTGTCGCGAATCGAAAATCCGGCGCCGTAGCCCGGCCAGCCTCGGCAGCTCTCAGCGCGGGCGCGGCACGTTCTGCTCGAACTGTCCGGAGACGTTGCCGGGCTCGAGGTAGAGGGCGACGACGATGTGCTTGTTGTTCTTGGTGGCGAACCCGATGCCGAGGCGGGTGCTCGCCTTCCACACGACCTGCGTGAAATGGCCGGTGTTCATGGCGAAACCCGGCTTCGCGTAGTCATAATCCTTGACCTCGTCGTACCACATCTGGACAGCGGTCCGGACGTGCTGAACCCCGTCCGCCGTGCCACCGTAGGCCATGTAGAGGTTCTCCCCGGCACCGCTCTTGTACGGACACGAGTGGTCTATCTGGCCCTTGTCGACGTAGTACACGGCGCACTGCCCCGCCTTGCCGACCAGATCCTGGACCAGCGTCATGGGCGGCGAGCCGTGCCTGGCCCGGTATCTGTTGTGCGCATCGAGGCCCGCCTGTGCGTACTGCTCTTGTCCGACAGCCGGTCCCGTGCCGGTGACCAGCACGGTGAGCACACCAGCGGCGACAGCCGACCACAACCGTCCAGCACGCACGACAACCTCCCGGTGTAGAGCAGAGCTCGATGAGAAACGACCAGAGAACACTGGAACATGAACGGCCCGAAGCGATTCGGTCCGCGCTGAGCATACCGTTGTCCCGTGCCGCGCAGACCGGAATCTGCCTCCTGAGCCTGTCTCGATGACTCGTGCGCCTGTCTCGATGCGCCGACAGCCAGGAGCGTGACCGGGACGGACGCCCTCGGGTTCCGGTGACGTCGTCAGCGGCGGTTCAGGCCGGACAGCTGCCAGGCCAGGCGGTGGCGGACGGCGGGGAGTTTGCCCGCGAGGCGCATCGCCGCGTTGCGGAAGGGGCGCAGCTTCGCGGAAACGGTGGCGACGTCGGTGAGACGGCTCGCGATGGAAACCACTGCTTCGGCCGTGCTTCGGCGGCCGGTCGCGAGTTCGTCGAGGATGGCGTCGGGGGCGCCGCCCAGCACCTGCGACAGCGCCTCGGCGGAGGTGATCGCGTCCTCGATACCGAGGTTCATGCCTTGTCCGCCGGCCGGTGAGTGCACATGCCCCGCGTCGCCCGCCAGCAGGATTCGTCCGTGCCGGAAGGTATCGGCGATGCGGTGGTGGACCCGGAAACGGGAGCCCCAGAGCACTTCCTCGACCACTGCGCGGTGGGCTCGCGGGCCGCGTTCGTCCAGCAGGCGCTGCACGAAGGCGATATCGGGGTCGTGGGGTGCTTCGTCGACGGTGGCGACGATGCGGAACATGTTGTCGGGCAGCGGCGCGACGACGACCAGGCCGGCGGGGGAGAAGTACAGGATCACCTCGTCGCGCGGGACGCCGCCGGACAGGCGGACGTCGGCGAGGGTGAACGATTCGGCGTAGGTGCCGCCGTCGAAACCGATTCCCGCCTGTTCGCGCACCAGGCTGTGCATGCCGTCGGCGCCGATCAGGTAGCGGGCGCGGATCTGCTTGCCGTCGTCCAGGATCGCGGTGACGCCGTCGGCATCCTGGGCGATATCGGTGACGGTGGCGGGCCGAAGCACCGTGCCGCCGAGTTCGGAAAGCCGCTTCAGCAGGAACTTTTCGGTATCGGCCTGGGAAATCATCAGGGTGTACGGGTAGGCGGTGGGGAGGTCGCTGAACGGGACGGCGATCAGCAGCTGATCGCGGTCGCGGATGGTGAAGGTCGGGGTGTGCAGGCCGCGGGCGACGAGGGCGGATGTCACGCCGTAGGGCTCGAGCAGTTCGAGCGTGCGCGGGTGTACGACGGCGGCGCGCGAGGTGTTCGCGCCTTCGCTCTGGCTGTCGACGATCACCACATGGTGGCCGAGCTGTTCGAGAACGACTGCGGCGGTGAGCCCTGCCGGTCCGGCTCCGACGATCAGAACGTCGGCGGTGGAGTTCGTCATTGCGGTCCTCCTGAGAAAGTCAACAACTGTTGGCATTCAAGGTAGAGGCATGAATTCGCTATGTCAACAGTTGTTGGCCTACACTCGTTGACATGAGACGATCAGCGGAGGAAACGAAGGCCGTCATCCTCGCGGTGGCCAGGGAACGGTTCGCCGCCGACGGATACGACCGCGCGACCATCCGCGCCATCGCCGCCGACGCGGGCATCGATCCGGCGATGGTCATGCGCTACTACGGCAACAAGGAACGGCTGTTCGCGGCAGCCGTGGAATTCGATCTCGAACTACCCGACCTGTCGGCGGTGCCGCGGGAACGGCTCGGCGCCACCGTCGTCGCGCACTTCCTGGAACGCTGGGAGCGCGATGAAGCCCTGCTGATCCTGCTGCGCGCCGGGGTGACCAATGAATCCGCGGCCGAGCGGATGCGCTCGATCTTCGCCGCCCAGCTGGCCCCCGTGATCGCCCGCGCCGTCGACGACCCGCGGCAGGTGCCGCTGCGCGCCGGGCTGGCGGCCTCGCAGATCCTCGGGATGGCACTCGGCCGTTTCGTGCTGGCGTTCCCGCCATTGGCGGCGATGACCAGGCAGGAGATCATCGCGTGGATCGGGCCCACGCTTCAGCGCTATCTCGCCGGAACACCTGATCTCGACGCCGCCGACATCGAGCGGCTCGCCGCCGGCGAATAGTGGCCGGCTACGACGCTCGGCCCTCGGTGGCCCGGCGCGCCGCCGCCATGTACCCGAGTACCAGCGGACGGTGGTCGTCCCGGCGATGCGCGACGGCGAGTTCGGCAGGCGTCACGCCGTGGATGGGGCGCACCACCACGTCGTCGCGGGCGATCAACGGGGCATTGCCTGCGGCGAGCAGCACCAGGCCGAGTCCCGCCGCGACCGCCTCGTAGGTTTCCTCGGCACTCGTGATCTCCGCGCCGATCGTGGGCGGGCGCCCGGCACGGGAATCCATGGCCAGCCAGTAGTCGCGCAGCGCGCCCGCTTCCGGTGGCAGCGCGAGGAAGGGTTCGTCGATGACGTCGGCGAAGTCGATGAACTCCCGCTCGGCCAGCCGATGCGAGGCGGGCAGTGCGATAGTGCGCGGCTCGCGGGCCACGACCACGGTGTCGAAGCGGTGCTGCTCCGGCAGCGGCAACCAGACGAACGCCACGTCCGTGCTGCCGTCGCCGAGCCCGGCGGTGGGATCGCCCCATGCGATCTGCCGCAAGGTGATGCTGATCTGCGGGAAGCGCTCGGTCACGCGGGAGCGGATGGCGGGCAGCAGGCCGCGGCCTGGGCTGGTGCTCATGCCGATGACAAGCGTCGCCGCCTGGGTGGTTTTCGCGGCGTCGACGGCGGCGCGGGCGGTGGTCCATTCGGCGAGGATGGTGCGGGCATGGGGGAGTAGAGCCAGGCCGACCGGTGTCAGCGTGACGGTTCGCCGGTCGCGATCGAACAGCGGGGCGCCCAGCTGACGTTCGAGGGCGCGGATCTGCTTACTCAGTGCTGGCTGAGAGATGAACAGCCGTTCGGCGGCGCGGCCGAAGTGCAGTTCCTCGGCGACCGCGACGAAGTAGCCGAGGTCCCGGCCGTGGACGTCCATAACCAATGGTTATCACAACGGGTCTTGGACGGGTGGTGCGGCACCGGGCCAGGATGGATCCATGAACGAACCCAAGGTTTGGCTGATCACCGGCGCGACAAGCGGATTCGGCCGCGCGCTCACCGAAGCGGCGATCGCGGCGGGCGATACCGTCGTCGCGGCCGTGCGCCGCCCCGAAGCTCTCGACGCGCTGGTGGCCGCGCACCCCGATCAGGTCGATCCGGTCCGGCTCGACGTCACCGATGCCGCTCGCGCGCAGGACGTGATCGCCGACGTCCTGGCCCGGCACGGCCGCATCGACGTGCTGGTCAACAATGCCGGCCGCACGCAGGTCGGCGCCGTAGAGGCGACCACCGACGCCGAATTGCGCGACCTGTTCGACGTGCACTTCTTCGGCCCGGCCGCGCTCACCCGCGCGGTGCTGCCGTCCATGCGGGAACGTCGCAGCGGCGCCATCGTGAATCTGAGCAGCATGGGCGGGCAGATGTCGTTCGCCGGGTTCGGTGCCTACAGCGCAACGAAATTCGCGCTGGAAGGGCTCTCGGAAGCGCTCGCCGACGAAGTGAAGGGCTTCGGCATCAAGGTGCTCGTCGTGGAGCCGGGCTCGTTCCGCACCAACCTGTTCGGTAAGAACGCCGCCTACTTCAGCGCCGACCACCCGGCCTACGCCGATACTGTCGGCGCGACAAAGGAATTCGTGCACAGCGGCGACGGTGCGCAGGCCGGGGATCCAGCGAAGGCGGCCGCTGCGATCATCACCGCGCTGAACTCCGAACAGACCCCGCTGCGCCTGCCGCTGGGCAGCGACGCCGTCGACGCCATCGTCGGCCACCTCGACGGTGTACGCGCCGAACTGGACCAGTGGGAAAAGCTCGCCCGCGATACCGCGTTCGACGAGTAGCGGACGGCATGCGCCGGGATCGCCGACTCGAGATCAGCCCGAGCCTGCGGTCCCGGACATCATTCCGGCAACCACACCAGGCAGAACGTATGTCCCACCGGGTCGGTGTACACCCGGAAATTCTCGGCCGCCTGCACGAATTTCGCGCCCGCGGCCAGCACGGCCGGCTCGGCGACATCGATATCGGTGACCAGGATGTCGAGGTGGAACTGTTGGGAGGCCTTCGGGTCGGGGAAATGTGGCGGCTCATATTCGGGCGCGAGCTGGAAGGCCAGGCGGCGGCCCTGCGGTTCGACCATCGCCACCCAGGTGCCGTCGCTTTCCGGTTCGATGATTTCCCCACCGAGTAGGCGCAAATAGAACTCGGCCAGTTCACGTGGTTCGGGGCAATCCAGCACCACCGTGCGTAAGCCGACGACGCCCGTCGCTGCCATGCTCGTCTCCTTCTCCGAGGCGGGTGATCACCGAAGGGCTACCCGTTCGGACCACCGGTAACCGCTGTCGCCGCGGCCGTCGCCGGGCTCGAGACCTTGGCCGCAGCCCCCTCGGGCTGAATACTGGAGGCAGCGCCTTCGCTGAACAGGGGCGCGAGCACGCTGCCGAACAGTCGATCGGCCGGGACGATCCGGCCGCCAGGAAATCGCGGTAGTGCGTTCGGCCGCAGTGGTGACAACCGCCCGTCCGGCAGCACGGTGATAGCCGGGCACCGCACCGGGTACTCCCTGGGTACTCGGAGATGGAAGGAACGATTGCCATGCGCGAGCCCTCCATTCGCGCCCGATCGTCTCGTGGTTTCGGTGCGAGTTTGCTGAGTTTGTTGTTTACGCTGTGGTTGGTGATCGGATTCGTCGCCGCATTTCAGCGCGACTATTTCACCGCCGCTCCGGCCCAATGCCGCGATTTCGCCACCATCGCGCTGACCGTCGTCTCGGGTCCGCTCAACTACGCGGGTCTCAATCCGAGGGTCGAGCACTGCACATTGCCCGAACCGAGCCAGTAGCTCGGCCGGCCGTCCGGCCGCGTCCCTCCGGTCCGCGGGCATGAGTCGACGGAGACCGGGCGTCTCCGGCTTCTTCGCCGTCCCGCGCGAGGTGCCGTCGGTCGGGTCGGCGTCAGAGCAAAGACGGGCGAACCCCGCCCGGCTGGTGGGCCGGACGGGGTTCGTCGTGATGTGTTGTGCCGCGTGATCAGACTCCGGCTTGCACCGGCTTCTTCGCCGCGTCGGCATCGCGCTGCTGCAGTTCGCGCAGCTTGGTGCCCTCCACGTCGATGTCGGGCAGGATGCGCTCCAGCCAGGCGGGCAGCCACCAGGCCCACTTGCCCATCAGCACCAGCAGCGACGGGATCAACACCATCCGCACCAGGAAGGCGTCGAAGAACACGCCCGCCGCCATCGCGAAGCCCATGGACTTCGAGGTGATGTCCGGCGACAGCATGAACCCGGCGAACACCGAGATCATGATGACCGCGGCCGAGGTGACCACGCGCGCACCGTGGTGGTAGCCGTCGATCATCGCGTCCTTCGGCGACTTGCCGCGCACGAACTCCTCACGCATACGCGTCACCAGGAACACCTGGTAGTCCATCGCGAGACCGAACACGATGCCGATCAACATGATGGGCAGGAAGCTGATGATCGGATGGGTGTCCTCGATGAGCCCGAGCGCGCCCTCCTGGAAGAACAGCACGGTGACACCGAAGGTGGCCGCCATCGACAACAGGAACCCGAGCGCGGCGGTCAGCGGCACCAGGATCGACCGGAACACCAGCACCAGCAGCAGGAACGCCGCGCCGGCCACGATCGCCAGGTAGGGCACGATGCTGGCGAGCAGCACGTGGTTGACGTCGGCGTAGATCGCGGTTTCGCCGGTGATGCCGTATTCCATGCCGTACTTCGAGGTGAACTCACCCTCGGCATCGCGCACCTGGGCGACCAGATCCTGGGTGGCCGCACTGTTGGGACCGGACTTCGGCACCGCCATGAACAGCGCCGCCTGCCCGTCCTCGCTCGGCTGAGCATTGGTCAGGTAGTCCATGTCCTCGTAACCGGCGAGCCGGTCGCGCAGCTCGGTCAGCGCGGGGTCGCGCTGCTCCTGCGGCACCTCGGACAGGTCGACGGCCACCACGAGCATGCCGTTCTTGCCTTCGCCGAAGCCTTCGGTCTGCAGCTCGTAGGCCTTGCGCATCGACGAGTCCTTCGGCGCGCTGTCTCCGCCGGGCAGGCCGAGGTTCAGGTTCAGCGCCGGCGCGGCGAGCGCACCGAGCACCACCACGCACAAGGCCAGCGTGACGGCCGGTGCCTTGGCGATGAGCTTGGCGAAGCGCATGCCGTTGGTGACCGAGGTGTCGTCCTCGGGATCGTGCTTGGCAACGAACGGAACCTTCGGCTTGAACAGGAACCGGCCGAACGCGCCCATCAGCGCCGGCAGCAGGGTGATCGCGGTGACGACGGCGAACGCGGCGGCGATCGCGCCACCGATACCCATGGCGGTCAGGAAGCTGACGCCGACGATGCTCAGGCCGAGCAGGGCGATGAGTACGGTCAGGCCGGCGAACACGACCGCCGAACCCGCGGTGCCGACCGCGACACCGGCGGCCTCTTCCGGCGAATCCTGCACGACGAGTTCGTGCTTGTACCGGGAGACGATGAACAGCGCGTAGTCGATCGACAACGCCAGACCGATCATGGACGCCAGGATCGGCGTGAAGGTCGGGACCGCGGTGAGCGAGGTGCCCATCACGATCACCAGGCCGGCCGCGCCGACGCCGACGATGCCGGTGATGATCGGGACGAATGCCGCGATCAGCGCGCCGAAGGCGATGATCATCACGATCAGCGCGACGCCGATGCCGATCATCTCGGCGGTGCCCTGTTCGGGCTGTTCCTGGGCGAGCACACCGGTCATCTCGACGGTCAGGCCGGCCTCACGGGCCTGCTCGGCCACGGCCTCGGCGGCCTCGCGGTGCTCGGGCTTGACGTCGGAGAACTCCGCCATCGTGAACGGCACGGTGATGACGGCGACGGTGCCCGGCTTCTGCTCGTTGAGCACATTCAGCGGCGCACCGGAGCACATGCCCTGGAAATCGGGCGCCTCCGGATTGTCGAGGCAGTTGGGCGAGGGGATCGGCGGGGTCTGGCCGGGTTCCAGCGCGGCCATGGCCTCGGCCTGCTGCTTGGCGGCCTCCGGGCTGGCAGGCATCATCTGCGTGGCCGTGACCGGGTTCACGATCGGCTGGCTGTGATCGACGATCTCCTGGTCACCAAGCTTCGGCGCGTTGAACTTCTGCACCATCGCGTCGAGGGCGGCCATGTTGTTGGGATCGGAGAGCTTGCCGTCCTTGGCGGCGATCACGTAGGTCGCGGTGATCGCGTCGATGCTGAAGCCCTCCGCGTATTGCGGCATGTGCTCTTCGAGGATCTCGGTGGCGCGCTCGGACGGCAGGCCGGGCATGTCGAACTTGTCCTGGAACGGCTTCGCCAGGCTGGCCGCGGCCCCGCCGAGCAGCACCAACAGGAGCAGCCAGACGGGCAGCACTATCCATTTCCGGCGGAAAGCGAACTTTCCCCATCGGTATAGATAAACGGACACGGGGGTCTCTCCTAGCTATCGCTGGGCTTGCTTGGGATCGATTCAATTGCTGGAGCGTGTAGACAGCACCTCTGCCGCGGGTGCTTGCCGTCCCCGCCTCCAATTGACGCGCTCTGCCTACCGTGCGGTAGGTAGACTACCGTAGGAACTAACCGGAGGCACAACCTCAATATCTCGGGCACCCGGAGCCGGGCAGAACAGTGATGAGAGGATCATCCCATGACCATCCGTGAGTCGACGGACGCCGTTGTCGCAGGTGGAGGCACTAAACAGGCCATCCGAGACGCCGCCGTCGAACTGTTCACCCATAAAGGTTTCGAGCAGACGAGCCTGCGCGAAGTCGCGGATGCGGTGGGAATCACAAAGGCCTCGCTCTACTATCACTACGCTTCCAAGCTCGATCTGCTGCTTGCGATCATCGATCCGGTGATCGACCACATGCGGTCGGTGGTCGAAGACATCGACGCCGTCCCCTACAACCCCGAAGGCATCCGCGCCGTGCTGCGCACCTACGTCCGCGGCATGGTCCGCCACCGTGACGCCGGCGCCATGTGCATGCGGGACACCGTCGCGATCGTGAACGCGATGGCCGACCGCTACCCCGACGTCGCCGAGAGCACCAGGCAGCTGCGGCACTGGCTGGCCGGGCCCGATCCCACCGACGAGGCGCTGCTGCGGGCCAGCGCCGCGCTGGAGATCCTCGGCGTGGCGCTGCTGTCCACCGAGGTGGTGCCGGACGCGCCGGACGAGCTGGTGGAAAAGACACTCCTGGATGCCGCCACCTGCGTCCTGATCGCGCACCGGACCGCGTAGATTCGACGCCGTCAATCGGATACGTCAGGAGCAGGAGTGCACATCACCGCGAAGGTCGATCACGCGGTGCGAACGCTGCTCGAGATCGCCGACGCGGCGGGCACCGGCGCGGCGGTGAAGGCCGAGGCCATCGCCTCGGCGCAGCGCATCGCCCCGAAGGTGCTCGAAGGGGTGCTGGCCGAGTTGCGCCGGGCAGGCCTGGTGACCAGCAGGCGCGGCCCGGACGGCGGCTACCGGCTGGCGCGCCCGGCCGCCGCGATCTCCATCGCCGATGTCATCCGCGGCATCGAAGGCCCGCTGGCGTCGGTACGCGGTGAGCGGCCAGAGGACGTGCGTTATCCGGGCGCGGCCGAACCCCTGCAGCGGGTGTGGATCGCGCTGCGAGTCAATATCCGTGCCGTCCTCGAGGACGTCTCGATCGCCGATATCGCCGAGAACCGGCTGCCCGGATTCATCGACGCGCTCACCGCCGACCCCGGCGCCTGGGTTCGCCGCGAGCCCCGTGACGATCAGGAACTGCTCGGCCGCGCCTGATCCCGCACCGTTTCCGGACAGTTCGGACACTCGACCAGTCCGAAACAAATGTGCTCGTCACGCCCGCGGAAATGCCGGTAGCCTCCAGTCATCATGTTGATCTCACTGCTTCGCACCTACCTGGCTCCTTATCGAGCGCAGCTCGCCGGAGTGGTCGCGTTGCAGTTGATCTCGGTCATCGCGATGCTCTACCTGCCGAGCCTGAACGCCGACATCATCGATGAGGGCGTCACCAAGGGCGATATCGGCTTCATCTGGCGCACCGGACTGTGGATGCTCGTGGTCACCGGCGTGCAGATCGTGGCCTCGGCCTCCTCGGTCTATCTGGCCGCACAGGCCGCGATGGGCGGCGGACGCGACCTGCGCGGTGCGCTGCTGCATCGGGTCGGCACCTTTTCCGCGCGCGAGGTCGGCGGCTTCGGCGCACCGTCGCTGATCACCCGCAATACCAACGACGTCCAGCAGGTGCAGCTGCTGATCGTGATGGCGGCGACGATCCTGGTCATGGCCCCGATCATGTGTATCGGCGGCATCATCATGGCGCTGCGCGAAGACCTGAAACTGTCCTGGGTGCTGCTGATCGCGGTGCCAGCGCTCGGGCTGAGCATGGCGCTGATCATCGCCAGGATGGTGCCCGGCTTCCGGGAGATGCAGGCCAGGATCGACGGGGTGAACCGGGTGCTGCGCGAGCAGATCACCGGCATCCGGGTGGTGCGCGCCTTCGTCCGGGAACGCCAGGAGACCTGGCGGTTCGGGGTGGCCAACACCGAACTCACCGACACCTCGCTGCGGGTGGGCCGGCTGATGGCGCTGATGTTCCCGACGGTCATGCTGATCAGCAACCTCACCGCCGTCGCCGTCATCTGGTTCGGCGGGCACCTGGTCGATTCGGGCGAAATGCAGATCGGCTCGCTCACGGCGTTGCTCGCCTACATCATGCAGATCCTGATGGCGGTGATGATGGCCTCGTTCCTGGCCATGATGGCCCCGCGCGCCGCCGTCTCCGCCGACCGCATCGGCGAGGTCCTGCAGACCCGCTCCTCGGTGCACCCACCGGCGAACCCGCAACCGTTCCGCGGTGATCCGGCCGAGGTCGACGTCCAATTCGCCGAGTTCAGCTATCCCGGCGCGGAGAAACCGGTGCTGCACGGAATCCGCTTCCGGGTGGGCCCGGGCCAGACCACCGCCATCGTCGGCTCCACCGGTGCGGGCAAGACCACCCTGATCAACCTGATCCCGCGCCTGATCGACGTCACCGATGGCGCGGTGTACGTCGGCGGCACCGATGTGCGCCATCTCGATCTGGAACTACTGCGCGGCCAGATCGGCCTGGTGCCGCAGAAGGCGTACCTGTTCTCCGGCACCATCGCCGGCAATCTGCGCTACGGCAATCCCGACGCCTCCGACGACGAGCTGTGGCGCTGTCTGGAGATCGCCCAGGCCGCCGACTTCGTCCGGGAGATGCCCCAGGGCCTGGAAACCCCGGTCGCGCAGGGCGGAACCACCGTCTCCGGTGGGCAACGCCAGCGCCTGGCCATCGCCCGCGCCCTGGTCCGCAAGCCGCGCATCTACCTGTTCGACGATTCGTTCTCCGCGCTCGACGTCGCCACCGACGCCAGGCTGCGGGAGGCGCTGCGCCCGGAGACCCGCGACGCCTCGGTGATCATCGTGGCTCAGCGCATCGCCACCATCCGCGATGCCGACCAGATCGTCGTCCTCGAAGACGGCGCCATGGCGGGCATCGGCACGCATGAGCAATTGCTGCGCGACTGCTCGGAATACCAGGAAATCGTCGAATCGCAGCTGAGCGTGGAGGAGGCCCGATGAGGCCGGGGGCGGTTCCGGGCGCGCCGGACAGCAAGCCGAAATCCTTCGGGCCGTCACTGAAGCGGTTGCTGCGCAGGCTCGCTCCGGAGCGGGCGAACGTCATCGCGATCGTGACGCTGGTGATCGTGTCGGTGGTGCTCAACACCCTCGGCCCCTACATCCTCGGCCAGGCCACCAACCTGGTCTTCGACGGCGTCGTCGGCAAGCAGTTGCCCGAGGGCATCAGCAAAGAGCAGGCCATCGAGGGCCTGCGCGCCCAGGGCGACAACACCCTCGCCGACATGCTCGCCGGCATGGATGTGGTGCCCGGTGTCGGTGTCGATTTCGACGCGGTCGGCCGGGTGCTGATGCTGGTGTTGGTGCTCTATATCGGTGCGTCGCTGTTCAGCTGGTTGCAGGGCTACCTGCTCAACAACGTCATCAACCGCACGGTCAAGCGCTTGCGCAGCGATGTCGAGGACAAGATCCACCGGCTGCCGCTGCGCTACTTCGATTCCGCGCCGCGCGGCGATGTGCTCAGCCGGGTCACCAATGACGTCGACAATGTCTCGCAGAGCTTGCAGCAGACCATGAGTCAGCTGCTGAACTCGGTGTTCTCGGTGCTCGGCATCCTGGTGATGATGTTCTGGATCTCGCCGCTGCTCGCGCTGATCGCCCTGCTGACGGTGCCCGCCGCGATCGTCGTCACCACCCAGATCGCCAAACGCTCGAAACCGCATTTCGTCGACCAGTGGAAGTACACCGGCCTGGTGAACGCGCAGGTCGAGGAGGCATACACCGGTCACGAGATCGTCACCGCGTTCGGCCGCAACCGTGAGGTCGCCGAGGAGTTCGACAAGCGCAACGAGCAGCTCTACCAGTCCAGCTTCAAGGCGCAGTTCATCTCCGGCCTGATCATGCCCGCGATCATGTTCCTCGGAAACGTGAACTACGTGCTGGTGGCGCTGGTCGGCGGGCTGCGGGTGGCGACAGGCCAGCTCTCCCTCGGCGAGGTGCAGGCGTTCATCCAGTACTCGAGGCAGTTCAGTCAGCCGCTGACCCAGATCGGCGCGATGGCGAACCTGCTGCAGTCGGGCGTGGCCTCGGCCGAACGCATCTTCGAGATCCTCGACGCCGAGGAACAGAGCCCGGACCCGGTGATGGAGGACGTGCGCCCGGTCGATCGCGGGCGGGTCGAGTTCGAGGCGGTGTCGTTCGGGTACGAGCCGGGCAAGCCGGTGATCGAACGACTGTCGCTGGTCGCCGAACCAGGCCATGTGGTCGCCATCGTCGGCCCGACCGGCGCGGGCAAGACCACGCTGGTGAATCTGCTCATGCGCTTCTACGAACTCGACGCCGGCACCATCACCATCGACGGCGTCGACATCACCGACATCACCCGCGATCATCTGCGCTCGCGGATCGGCATGGTGTTGCAGGACACCTGGCTGTTCAAGGGCACGATCCGGGAGAACATCGCCTACGGCAATCCGAATGCCAGCGAATACGACATCATCGCCGCCGCCCGCGCCGCCTATGTGGACCGGTTCGTGCACGCGCTGCCCGAGGGCTACGACACCGTCATCGACGAGGAGGGCACCGGGGTCAGCGCCGGTGAGAAGCAGCTCATCACCATCGCCAGGGCATTCCTGGCCAAGCCGTCGATCCTGATCCTGGACGAGGCCACCAGCTCTGTCGACACCCGCACCGAACTGCTGGTGCAGCACGCGACGGCCGCACTGCGCCGCGACCGCACCAGCTTCGTCATCGCGCATCGCCTCTCCACCATCCGCGACGCCGACGTCATCGTGGTGATGGAGAAGGGACAGATCGTGGAGCTCGGCAATCATGAACGGCTGCTGGAGAACCGCGGGGCGTACTTCCGGCTGTACAACGCGCAGTTCGCTGCCGCGGCGGCAGACGCGTAGCGATTCGCGATCGGGTCGGGCCGAGTACACCGCCCACCTGCCGGGATGGGCGGCGCCTGCTGCGAAGATGGGCTGCGTGTCCGATCGCGCAGCTTTCTCGTTCACCGTCGGTACCCGTCTCGACGGGCAGTACGGGCGGACCGGGGTGATCAGCACACCGCACGGCGATATCGCCACCCCCGCGTTCATCCCGGTGGGCACCAAGGCCACGGTCAAGGCCGTGCTGCCGGAGACGATGCGTGAGATCGGCGCGCAGGCGCTGCTGGCCAACGCCTACCACCTGTACCTGCAGCCCGGCGCCGACATCGTCGACGAGGCCGGCGGGCTCGGCCGGTTCATGAACTGGCCGGGCCCGACCTTCACCGACAGCGGCGGCTTCCAGGTGATGTCGCTCGGCGTCGGCTTCAAGAAGGTGCTGGCCATGGAGGCGGTGGACGTGCGAAGCGACGACGTCATCGCCAAGGGCAAGGAGCGCCTGGCCACCGTCGACGACGACGGCGTCACCTTCCGCTCGCACCTGGACGGCTCGAAGCACCGCTTCACCCCCGAGGTGTCGATGGGCATCCAGCATCAGCTCGGCGCCGACATCATGTTTGCCTTCGACGAGCTGACCACCCTGCTCAATACCAGGGCCTACCAGGAGAAATCCCTGCGACGCACGCACGAGTGGGCGCAGCGCTGCATCGACGAGCACGAACGGCTCACGCACGCCCGCGCCCACCGCCCGTACCAGGCGCTGTTCGCGGTGATCCAGGGCGCGCAATACGAGGATCTGCGCCGCAAGGCCTGCCGCGAACTCGAAGCCATCCGCGGCCAGGACGGCACCGAGTTCGACGGCTACGGCATCGGCGGCGCACTGGAGAAGCACAATCTCGGCACCATCGTCGGCTGGTGCAGCGCGGAACTTCCCGAGCACAAGCCGCGCCACATGCTCGGCATCAGCGAACCGGAGGACGTGTTCACCGCGGTCGCCAACGGCGCCGACACCTTCGACTGCGTGAATCCGTCGCGGGTGGCGCGCAATGCCGCGATCTACGTCGACGCGGGCCGGTTCAACATCAACACCAGCCGGTTCCGTCGCGACTTCACCCCGATCGACGAGAACTGCGACTGCTACACCTGCGCCAACTACACCCGCGCCTACCTGCATCACCTGTTCAAGGCCAAGGAGATGCTGGCCGCCACCCTCTGCACGATCCACAACGAGCGCTTCACGATCCGGTTGGTCGACCGGATCCGCGAGAGCATCGAGGGCGGGTATTTCGAGGAGTTCCAGGCCGAGACCCTGGGTACCTGGCAGGGCCGGATCAAGGCGCCGTAGTAGTCGGGTGCAGTTCGGCGTGCTCGGTCAGTTCTAGCTCGATGAACGCCCCGATCATCGCTCGCCACACCGCTTCGGCCACCTCGGGCGCGAGTCCGGCCGCCGCGGCGCGCTCACGAGCCAGTGCCACCACACGTTCCACCCGCTCCGGCGCGCGTACCGCCCGATGATCGGACTTGAAGGTGGCGGCGACGCGGACCAGCGCCTGCCGGTCGGCGAGCAGTCGGACCAGCTCGCCATCGATGGCGTCGATACGAGTGCGGACTTCGTCGAGCGTATGCGGATCGGACATGATCGGCGACCCTACCGGCGCCGGCGCGCCCCCGCTCTCGGGCGAGGGCGCGGGCCGGGTGCGTCAGCCGTGCAGTGGGTCGGATCCCGCAGGGGCATAGCTGGGTTCGTGCTTCTTGAGCACCGCGATGATGCGGTAGGTGATCGGCAGGAGCAGCACCTCGATCAGCGTCTTCCAGAGGAATCCGACGATCAGGTAGTTGATGAACTGCTGCCAGCTGTCGATGCCGATGGCGGTGGCGGCGATCGAGCAGAAGATCAGGGTATCGGCGAACTCGCCGACCACGGTCGAGCCGATCAGCCGGGCCCACAGGTGCTTTTCCTTGGTCCGCTCCTTGATCAGCACCAGCGTCGCCGAGTTCAGCAGCTGGCCCACGAAATACCCGGCCAGCCCGGCGGCCACCAGCTGCGGCGTGGTGCCGAGGACGGTGCGGAAGGCCTCCTGGTTCCCGTAGAAGACCGCGGGCGGCAGTTGGATCGCGATCGCGAAGCACACCACCATCAGCAGGAGCGCGGCGAAGCCGTAGTAGATGGCGCGTCGGGTGGCGCGGAAACCGTAGACCTCGCTCAGTACGTCGCCGAGGATGTAGGCCAGCGGGAAGAGGAAGAACGCGCCGTCGGTGGAGATGGGCAGCACCTCGAGCGGCCCGAGCGTCACCGACTTGTCGGAGAAGAACTGCACGCCCTTGGTCGCGCAGACGTTGGAAATGATCAGCGTGGCCGTGAACAGCGCCACGATGGGGGTGTAGTAGCCCCGCGCGACCTGGGCGAATGCCGCATGGTTCGACGCGGGGCGCCCAGACCCCTCGTGATCGGCGGGTTTGTTCGAATCACTCACCCGACTCATCCAACCAGGTTTGCCATATGGTGTAGCCATGACCAATCCCGGCGATTCCGACGAGTGGTGGAAGCAGTACGGCGGCCAAGGCGTGTCGTCGGAGTCAGGTGGTGCCGGTTCGGTCCCGCAGTACCCCGCAGCCGAGCAGCCCGGATATCCGTCGGGGCAGCAGCAGTATCCGGCCGCGCCGCAGTATCCCTCCCAGCCGGCCGCGGGCGCGCCACCGCAGTACCCCTCGGGTTCGCAGCCTCAATACCCGGCCGCCCCGCAATACCCGGCGTATCAGCAGCCCGCGCCGGATCCGTATGCGCAGCAGCCGTATCCGCAGCCGGGCTACGGAGCCCCGTATCAGGCCGGGTACCCCGGCTACGGCATGCCGCCGCAGGGTACCAACGGTATGGCGATCGGCGCGCTGATCACCTCGTGCATCGGCCTGCTGTGCTGCGGTTTGTTCGTGGTCTCGACGGTCGGACTGATTCTGGGTGTGGTTGCGCAGAAGCAGATCGACCAGACCGGCCAGGAGGGTCGTGGGTTCGCCCAGGCCGCGATCTGGGTCGGCGCGGTGAGCATCGGTCTCGGTGTGATCGTGTGGATCCTCAATATCATCGGAATCGTCGCGGGTCCGTAGTCGCGGCGGTGGCCCGCGGACAACTCGGGCCCGCCCGACCACAGCAACAATGAAGGGGTGCACCGGTTTCGGTGCGCCCCTTCATCTGCGTCCGGCACCGGGAGTCGCCCCGGTAGCCGCAGCTCAGCCCTTGACGACCTGCGTCCCGCCGGCGAACTTGTCGTGCCAACCCTGCTTGTTCGGGTCCTGCTCGATGGTGATCGCCATGTAGATGGCCAGGCCCAGGCTGGCCAGCTGGCCCAGGCACGGGATGATGTTGACGATCAGGTAGATGTTGCGCTTGATCGACACCTCGGGGCTGATCTTGGGCGCACCGCCGGGGGCGATGACGCGCAGGCCGAGGATCTTCTTGCCCAGCGTCGTGCCCATGTTCATCTCACACAGTACGAAGTAGGCCGACGGAATTCCTACGAACAGCAGATAACCGAGAATGATCCCGAACCAGTTCGTCATCACGAGTGTGACGACGAAGTTCACGAACCATGCCGGGATGATCGTGATCAACGCGTCGATGAATCGCGCACCGAACCGGGTCAGCAGATCACCCGGCTGCCCACCGAATCCCGGCTGCTGGCCGTACTGTCCGTAGCCCTGCTGCCCGTACTGCTGCTGCGGGTACGGATCCTGCTGGCCGTACGGCTGCTGCCCGTACTGCGGTTGCTGCCCGTACTGTCCCTGCTGGGCGTAGGGGTCCTGCGGCTGCTGGCCGTACGGCTGCTGCTGACCGAACTGCGGCTGGCCGTACGGCTGCTGCGGCGGCTGCTGGTCGTACTTCGGCTGCTCGCCGTACTGTGGCTGCTGCCCGAATTGCTGCTGCCCGTACGGCTGCCCGCCCTGCGGATACTGGTTGGGGTCGTACCCACCGCTTGTCATAAGTAATCCTCGTCCGTCGACAGATCGGTCGGTGGGTACGTTACGGACATCGATCGGGTAGCAACAACCCGTCCGGGTCGAGCGTCCAGGGCTTCGAGGGCAGCTCGAGCGGGTCGAATTCGGTCAGCAACTCCGCTGCGGTGCCCGCGGTGAAGCCGAGGGAACGCGCCAGCGCGGCGACCACCTGTCCGGTGCTCTCGCCGAGGGCGTGCCGGTCGGCCAGGGTCACCGCGCCGTCGCGTTTGGCCAATCGCTTCCCGGAGTCGTTGAGTACCAACGGAACATGTGCGTACTGCGGCACCGGCAGGTCGAGCAGCGTGGCCAGATAGGCCTGGCGTGGCGTGGACGGCAGCAGGTCGTCACCGCGCACCACCTGGTCGACGCCCTGTTCGGCATCGTCGACCACGACCGCGAGGTTGTAGGCCGGGACGCCGTCGCCGCGCCGCAGCACGACATCGTCGACCGGCCCGCGATAACGGCCGTGCAGTTGATCGATCACCTCGAACTCGGTCACCGCGGCCCGCAGGCGCAGTGCGGCGGGCCTGCCCTCGGCGCGTTTGGCCGCGCGTTCGGCCTCAGTCAGGTCGCGGCAGGTGCCGGGATAGGCGCCCATCGGTCCGTGCGGTGCGGTCGCCGCCTGCTGGATTTCCCTTCTGGTACAGAAGCATTCATATGTCAGACCGGCGGCGGTGAGGTGGTCGATGGCCGCGGTGTAGTGCGGCAGCCGGTCGGATTGGCGGACCACCGGCGGGTCCCAGTCCAGGCCGATCGCGGCGAGATCGGCCAGTTGCCTGGCTTCGGCGCCCGCGCGCACCCGATCCAGATCGTCGATGCGCAGCACGAATCTGCGCCCGGTGCTGCGGGCGAAGAGCCAGGCCAGCAGGGCCGTGCGCAGATTACCGAGGTGCAGGTCACCGGACGGGCTCGGTGCGTATCGGCCCGCGGGAGCGAGGTCGGTCGGCATTCCGGTCATGGTAGATGCGGCAGGGTCAGCCGGGCCGGGAGGTCGCGACGCACAGGCGCGGCTCCAGCCTGTCCTGGGGTATCGGCATGCCGGACTCCAGGTCGGCGAGCAGGCTCTGTGCGTGGGCGATCAAACCGGCGCCGTCGATGCCGTAGGGAAAGGATCGGGGACTTTCCGCACCGGCTTCGGTGTAATCGGAATCACTCTCGAAATCGGCCTCGAACGTCGAAAGCCGGTTTATCGCTCGGGCCAGTAGGGTATGCGCGCCCTTCGTGTTGCCGCGCTGAATGTGGGTGAGCCCCACGGCATACTGCGCCAGCCCCTGCCACAGCATCCGTTCGGCGAACGGGCCGTTCTTCCAGGCCGCCTCCAAAACCTCGTGTGCGTTGAATGCCAAGCCGTCGTCGAGTAGTTGCTGAGCGTAGGTGAGAGTTTGCTGGGGTGGCAGATTCAAGTCATCCGGAATTCGGGGAACACCCTGGCTACCCGGTGGCAGCGGGCGCCCGAGCCGGTCTCGGGGACGGGCGTTGAGGGCGCGACCTGTGGCGTCGCGATCGCGTTCGACCATGTTCTCCATGATCCACGCCGGTCCGGCGTTGTGCTCGCGCGGAGTATCGGATCGGGCATTTATGACCGATCACAGTCCAATCACATCCGATGAATACTTCAACTACCGAAACCGTCCCAGAAAGAAAGCCGGATGCTGGCAATGTTTCCGCAACGACAAAACTTCGCAAGCTTGGCAAAAGTGTTGTGGTAGTGGGCAAGAGACCGGCAAACTATGGATGAACCTGCTAGGGTTCACTGCGCGAGGCCCGCCCACGTGGGTGTTTTCGCCTCGCCGCCCGTGCGTTCTCGGAAATGCGAGTGCAGACAGGCGTACAGGGGAAGTTGCGCGCTATCACCAGGCGCACCACGGCGTTCGTCGTTCGGTGTCGGATGCCGGTTGATCGGAGCAAGTCAGAAGTCAGAACAAAATATCGTGACGCAGCAAAGGAGTCGGTGCCGTGGAGGTTGATTTGACGGGCGCTGTGTGGCGGAAGAGCCGGCACAGTGGCCCGGACGGGAACTGCGTGGAAGTCGCGCATCTCGTCGACGGCAACGTGGCGGTCCGGGACACCAAGGACAGCGGGAACGGACCGGTGCTGGCCTTCGCCCCCGGCGAGTGGGACGCATTCCTATCCGGCCTGGCCAGTGGCCAGTTCGGGCGCCGACAGTAGCGTCGGGCCGCAGCCGCAACACAGCATCACGGGCCCCGGGTCGATTCGGACTCGGGGCCTTCGCAGTGGTCAGTGCCCGGATTCCAGGTCCTGCTGGTTGCGCAGCACCGCGAGCTGCCGGTGTTCCTCTTCCTCTTCGATCGCCAGATTGCGTGCGGATTCCTCGCGCGGATCGGCGCGCAGCAAACTGCCGGTGCCGGGTTTGCCGGCCAGGCCCAGCTTGTTCATCTTCTTGGGCACCGGGGCGCCCTGGTATTCCAGCGGGAGCGGATGGCCGTGCTCGTCCACCGGGCCCAGCGGCTGGTGCACCTCGATGTACTCACCATGCGGCAGCCGCTTGATCACACCGGTCTCGATGCCGTGCTCGAGCACCGCGCGGTCGCTGCGCTGCAAGCCGAGGCAGAACCGGTAGGCCAGGAAGTAGGCGAACGGCGGGCCGAGCAGCAGGCCGATGCGTCCGGCCCAGGTGGTGGCGTTCAACGAGATGTTGAACTTGTAGGCGATGATGTCGTTGACGCAGGCCAGCGTCAGCACCACGTAGAAGGTGATGGCCATGGCGCCGATGGCCGTGCGTACCGGGACGTCGCGCGGACGTTGCAGCAGGTTGTGGTGGGCTCTGTCGCCGGTGAGACGTTTCTCGATCCACGGGTAGGCGATCAGCAGCACGAACACCAGGCCCATGGTCAGTGCCACCCAGGTCACCGCAGGCACGGTGTAGCGGCCCAGGTAGAGCTCCCATGGTGGCATCAACCGGGCGAGGCCGTCGGTCCACATCATGTAGAAGTCGGGCTGGGAGCCGGCCGAGACCTGGGAGGGGTTGTACGGTCCCAGGTTCCAGATCGGGTTGATCTGCAGGAGCCCGCCCATCAGTCCGACCACACCGAGGGTGAACGCGAAGAACGCGCCCTGATCGGCGGCGAACACCGGCACGATGCGGGCGCCCACCACGTTCCGCTCGCTGCGGCCCGGACCCGGGAACTGGGTGTGCTTCTGATACCAGACGATCGCGATATGGGCCGCGATCAGGGCCAGCATGATGCCGGGGAACAGCAGCACATGGGCGATGTAGAGGCGCGGGATGATGATGTCGCCGGGGAAGTCGCCGCCGAACATCAGCCAGTGCAGCCAGGTGCCGACGACGGGCAGCCCGATGGTGATGCCGGAGAACGCCGCCCGCAGTCCGGTGCCGGAGAGCAGGTCGTCGGGCAGCGAGTAGCCGAAGAAGCCTTCGAACATCGCCATGATCAGCAGCAGCGAACCGATCACCCAGTTCGCCTCACGCGGCTTGCGGAACGCGCCGGTGAAGAAGATGCGCAGCAGGTGCACGATGATCGAGGCCGCGAACAGCAGCGCCGCCCAGTGATGCACCTGGCGCACGAACAGGCCACCGCGCACCTCGAAGGAGATGTTCAGCGCCGTCTCGTACGCCCGCGACATGCCCACACCACGCAGCGGCTGGTAGGCGCCGTCGTAGACGACGTGGGCCATCGACGGGTCGAAGTACAGCGTCAGGTACACACCCGACAGCAGCAGGATGATGAACGAGTACAACGCGATCTCACCCAGCAGGAACGACCAGTGCGTCGGGAAGACCTTGTTGATCGAGCGCTTCACGAATGCCGCGGCGCGATATCGATCGTCCACCGCGTTGGCCTGCGAACTCAGTGTGCGTTCCAGTGCAGCCATAGTCGACACCCGACCCTGAGGAGAGTGAATTGGGTTCTACTACAGACGGTAGCACCGCGCGCGGTGTCCAGTCGATGGTTTTCTGCCCACCTCAGCGGTCTCGCCACCGGGTCGTTATCGTCGCCGCATGAGTACGGTGCAGCCGCAGGACGCGACGATGTACTGGCTGTCCGGCCGCACCCGCAACGACCTGTTCCTGCTCTACTGTTTCGCCGAATCCGAGCTGAGCACCGACCAGCTGCGCGCGATCATCGCCCGCCGCAGCGCGCGCATCCCCGACCTCTGCGTGCGCCTGCGTCCGGCGCCCCGCGATCTCGCGTACCCGACCTGGGTGCCGTGCGCGTTCGACACCGGGCAGTTCGTCGAATATCGGCTGCCGCAAGCTGATTGGGCGCACCTGGAGCAGGCACTCGGCGAGGTACTCGCAACGGGCGTCGACGCAGCCGTGCATCCTTGGCGGCTACATGTGTTCCGGGGAATCACCGGGGCGCCGCTGCCGTCGCGGGGGGAGAGCGCCCTCGGTGAGGTCGAATCCGGCTCGAT
Organism: Nocardia sp. JCM 38205; assembly: GCF_058222935.1. Lineage (NCBI taxonomy): Bacteria > Bacillati > Actinomycetota > Actinomycetes > Mycobacteriales > Nocardiaceae > Nocardia > Nocardia sp. JCM 38205. Next base: position 62,173 of record NZ_JBYHFL010000003.1, read on the forward strand.
CCCGGCTGCCGCCGAGGCCCTCGCAGGCCCGTCCGGATCCGTCGCGGCCCACCGGGCCACGGGCGCCGCACCGGGCGAGGTCGATGTGAGCGGGCCTCCGACCGGCCCGGGCCGCGCCTCCGGAACGACTGGACTGACCGAGCTCCGGCGCGCGGTGGACGTCACCGCCGATCCGTCCGGATCCAGGGCGGCGCCCCGGGTCACCGTCGCGGTGTTGCAGATGTCGCATGCGCTCGCCGATGGAAGACGTGCGGCCGAGCTGGCGCGCGCCCTGTTCGCCCCGCCGGTCCGCGGCTCGCGACGATCTCCAGCGGCATCGCGTGATCAGCGGGAAAACGAATTGCTCGCGGCGGAACCTGCCGATTCGTCGCCGCAGGTCTCGGCCGCGCGGTCACGGCGTGACCGAGCGGACTCGCGGGAGCGCGTACCCGACATCGGCACTCCGTCCGGCGCTGCGCGCCACCGGGCGGGACGCGCCGCCGCCACCGGACGTGAGATCGTCCGCACCGCCGCCGCAGCAGCGATCCGGTTCGGTGCGGCGGTCAAAACGATTCGGGTCGGTGCGGCCGCCAAAGCGATCCGGTTCGGTGCGGCTGTCGAAGCCGTCCGGCTCGGTGCGGCTGTCGCCGGCATCCCGGTCCGCATGGCACGCACCGTGGTCGGCGGCATCGGCGCGTTTCGTGCCCAGCGGGAGCTGGCGGAGGCGACAGCGGCAGGGGAGTTGCCCGAGGCGGGCGGTGGGTTCGCGGCGAGCGTTCTGAATGGCCCCGGCGAGGTCGGAGGCCATGCGGTGCGGATGATCGTGTGTCCGGTGGCGTGGCTGCGGGCACCGGGTTTCAGCGTGACGGTGCTTGCGCTGACGGCGGTGTCGATCGCGCTGGAGCGGTATCTGGACCAGCGCGGCGAGCCGGTGGACCGGCTGGGTGCGCAGGTGCCGATGGCCTTGCCCGCACCGGATCAGGTGGTCTCACGCGATGCCGGTCGGCTGCGAAGCGCGGCCGCTCTGGTCCGTGACCGGGTCGCGGGAGCGGCGCCGCGCAACAATTACCGCAGCCTCGGCGTCGAACTATTTTCCGGTGAGTCCGATCCGCGCCGCCGGGCCGAACTGATCGCCGCCGATCTCGCCGCCCGCCGCACCCGCGCGTCGCATCCGCTGCTGGCTGCCCAGGACCGGGTCACCGCCGCGCTGCCCGCCCCGATCCTGCGCCGCGACGTCGACCGCTATCCGATCGACATCGTGCCGGAATCGATTGCCGGCCATACCGTCGTCTCCAGCGTCCACCGCGGCCCGGCAGATCTCACCTTCGGCGCGGCTCCCGTCCTGTTCACCGCTGGCTTTCCCGCGCTCGGCTCGGTCATGCACCTGACCCACGGCGTCCACGGCCTCGGCGACACTGTCACCATCTCCCTCCACGCCGACCCGGAAACGATGCCCGACCTCGACCTCTACACCGATGTGCTCCGCTCGGCCCTCGCCGAGGTGGGCGGTATCCGCCCGGCTGCCGACTGATCAGAGCTTCCCCGCCGCGAGCTGATCGAAGACCTGCCGGTAGTACCTGGTGAAGAACGGGCGGCCCACCGCCCGCATCATCAGCAACCCGAACCGCGCCGAGCCGCTGATCGCGGTGTTGTCCCAGATGCCGTGCAGGGCGCTACCGCCGTCGCGGGCGGGTCGGGCGACCACCGTGTGATAGCTGCCGACGGCGAGGCCGCCCGACTCGGGTTCGGTGCGGTAGGCGACCTCCATGTGGCTCGGGCCGGTGGCTGCGGTGGACGCGACTTCGCGACCCGGGTCGAAGCGCATGGCCGCCACCTCCCTCGATAGGGCGCGAACTTCCTACCGAGATTTTCGCACCCTCGGTGAGATGGTGGTCACTGTTCGGCCGGGCCGTCACATTCGGCCGCCCGCCCTCGTCTCCAGACAGAGACCGAAGAACTGCCGATCACCGTAGGCATTCGCCCGGTGACGCGACGGAACGGAGTACGGCGATGCCCTCGAACATTTTGCTCACCGGCGGTACCGGCACCCTCGGACGTCAGGTGACGCCGCTGCTGCGTCAGGCAGGCGTGCCCTTTCGGGTGCTGAGCAGGCGCGCTCCCGGCATCCGCGACGGCATCGAATACGTCACCGGCGATCTGCTGAAGAACGTGGGTGTCGATGCCGCGGTGTCCGGCGCCGACACCATCCTGCATCTGGCCGGTGACGCCAAGACCGATGCCGACAGCACCCGTAACCTGATGACCGCGGCGGCCGGTGCCGGCGTGCGGCACGTCGTCTACATCTCGGTCACCGCGCCGGATTCGCTGCCGGTGCGGTACTACCGGCAGAAGGCGGCGGCCGAGCAGATCGTGGTGCGCTCGGGTGTCCCGTGGACGACATTGCGGGCGGCGCAATTCCACGACCTGCTGTTCGGTGTGGTCCGTGCGATGGCGAAATCACCGGTGATTCCCGCGCCCGGCGGGCTGCGGGCACAGCCGGTGGAGACGGCCGAGGTCGCGCAACGGCTGGTCGAACTCACTCTCGGTGAGCCGGCGGGGCTGGTGCGCGATCTGGTCGGGCCCGAGGTACTCGAACTGTCCGAACTCACCCGTGCGTATCTGCGCGTCACCGGAAAACGGCGGCTGCTGCTGCCGGTTCGACTGCCGGGCGCGATGGGGCGCGCCTACCGGGCAGGTGACAATCTCGTCTTCGGCTGTGACGTGGGCAAGCGCACCTGGGCCGACTTCCTGGCCGAGCACGCCGGATGAGGCGCGATCAGCGGGCGGTGGCCTCGACCGCGCCGGGGCCGACGGTGGCGCCTTCGAAGAACTGGGTTTCGCTCATGCCGAGGCGTGAGGTGACCAGTTCCAAAGCCAGCCGCACCACCGACATCTCATCGGGCGCCACCACTTGGGACTGTTCCAGTCGGGAGGTGCCGCGTTCGACGCGGATGCGGCAGCGCCAGCCGCGGCCGGTGGCGTACGGCTCGGGACGTCCGATCATCACGCGCACCGCCGCGCCGTCGACGGTGAACTGCTTGGTGGCCAGCAAATCGACCGCTGAGGTGTCGGCCGCGATCATGCCGCCACGTCCGGCACGGGCACGGTGGCAGCTATTGGCGGTGTTTCCCATCGAAATCTCCCGGTCCCAGGCGAACGGTATGGGAGTCGTGCTGCTCCCGTCGGGCATGACCGTATCGGCTGGCGAAGAAATCAGCAACACTTCAGCAAACGAGTTAACTCGGGTGTCATCTGCCGGACTCGTGCCGGATCTCGTCCGGGTAACCGCGTCGTGCATGGAAACTGGATAGATGGGCGTGCCAACGGCGGACGCTCCGGTCTCGCAACAACAGCAGCGACCGGCGCGGCGACTGTTTCGTAGTGGGGTCTGGTGCGGGTACCTGGCGGCCTTGGCCGTCGTGAGCATCGTCTTCGGCATACCCACCGATCGCATCTATCAGGCCGCGTGGATCATGGTCGGCATCGCGGCCTTCAACCCCTATCGGCCGTGGCGCGAGCATCTGCGGATCCTGATCGACTGGGTACCGTTGATCGCGGCGCTCGTGGTGTACGACCACACCCGCGGCATCGCCGACAAACTCGGCATGCCGGTGCGGGTCGAGGAGCTGGTCTCGGCCGAGAGCTGGCTGTTCGGCGGCACGATACCGACGGTCTGGCTGCAGCAGCAGCTGATGACCGGCGACCAGCGGCCGTGGTGGTCGATTCTCACCGGCATCGTCTACACCAGCCATTTCATCGTCCCGTGGCTGGTGGCCGCCATCTTCTATGTGCAGTCGCGCGGGCGCTGGTCGAAGTACATGCGCCGCATCGTGCTGCTGTCGTATCTCGGCCTGCTCACCTACATCCTGGTGCCCGCCGCGCCGCCCTGGTACGCCTCGCGCGAGGGCGTGATCGACGAGGAGGTCGGCCGGGTCAGCGGCTTCGGCTTCGGCATGGTCTCGTTCGATACGAGCGCCGATTGGCTGGAAGCGCAGGGCAATCTGGTCGCCGCGCTGCCTTCGCTGCATGCCGCGTTCTCGCTGATGGTGACGGTGGCGCTGTGGCCGTACGCCCCGAGATGGTTCCGGGTGATCCTGGCGCTGTACCCGCCTGCGATGGCGTTCACGCTGATCTACGGCGGCGAGCACTACACCATCGACGTGCTGCTCGGCTGGGCGTATGTCGGGGTGACGATCCTGCTCGCGCGGGCATGGGAACGGCACCGGCCGCCGCCCCCGGATGAACCGCGTGAGCCGCCGGCGGCCGATGTGGAGTCGGCAACCGACGGCGTTCGCGAGCCCTGAACCGGTCGTCTACTTCGTGCGCGGGGTGAACGGCTGGTTGATCGTGGTGAAGTACTGGGCCAGCGCCGCGATGGCCACCGGCGCGGTCACCAGCAGCTGGCCCGCGAGGGTGCCCAGCGCGCCGATCGCGATGATGCCGCCGAGGCAGCCGACGGCGGCGGCCGGGATGAACGGGCCGAACATGCCGACGATCGTCGCCGCCGCTACCGTCGCCCCCGCGATACCGCCGAGGATGCAGCCGACGACGCCACCACCGATGCCGCCGACCATGGTGCCGATCGAGGCGCCGGTGGCGATCGTGTCCTTCAGCCGGGTGAAGGCCGCCACCTCGCGGTCGTAGGGGGTCTTCCAGTTCGCCTGATCTTCGAACGGCAGCGCCACCGGCTGGTAGACCGCGTGCTCGAGGTCGAAGCGCGGGGTGAGGGTCGCGGTCTTGTCGTTGATTTCGGCGGCGATCGGGAAGAGGAAATCGTCGACTCGGAACTGCAGTGGTGTACCCGCCAGCACGGTGCCGTCCTCGGCCTTGATGGCGAAGATTCCGCCCTCGGTGGTGAACGAGCCGGAATCGATGGTGACGACGGTGTTGGTCGGGGTGGTGGTGGCGGTGTAGTTCACCGCGTCCGCGGTGTGCGGGTCCGCACCGGCAGGCCCGATGGTTAGGACGGTTGCTGCGACGGCCAGAGTGGATACGGCAGCGATCTTGCGCAGGAACATCGGGGCGAAACCTCCAGTGGGGACGGCTGATTCGAAGCGACGATAACAGTCGCAGATGCAGCTGAAGCCTGGCTGAAGAAGCCTGAACCCGTCTTCAGCGTCTCTCGCCGCCCCCTCGGGGAGAACGCGAAAGCCGGGTGTTTGCTCCCGTGCGATTCCGGCGTCCGGCGTTCGCGAGTAGACTTCAAGACCGGTGTTCGACGCGCATGTTTTGTCGTGGGGGGCCGTACTACCAGGGGATTCGCAATGGATACCCATACCGACGAGATCGCGGACGGCATCTATCGCATCTCGACTTTCATCCCGGAGCTCGGCCCGGCCGGGTTCACCTTCAACCAATTCTTCGTCGATGCCGAGGAACCGTTGCTGTTCCACACCGGAATGCGTGGCCTGTTTCCCCTGGTCACGGCGCAGATCGAGCGAATAAGGCCGGTCGAACAGCTGCGCTGGATCACCTTCGGTCACGTCGAGGCCGACGAGTGCGGCGCCATGAACCTGTTTCTCGCCGCCGCACCGAATGCCCAGGTCGCGCACGGTGCGCTGGGCTGTTCGGTGTCTATCGAGGACATGGCCGACCGGCCGCCGCGCCCGATGGTCGACGGCGAAGTCCTCGACATCGGCGGCCGCCACATTCAGCACTTCGACACCCCTCATGCTCCCCACAATTGGGAAGCCCGAGTCCTCTACGAGCAGGACACCGGAGTGCTTTTCTGCGGCGATCTGATGAGTCAATTGGGCAACGGTCCGGCCCTGACGGCCGCGGATCTGGTCGAGCCCGCTGCCGTCGCCGAAGACGTCTTCCATGCCACCTCGCTGGGCCCGGCCGTGCCCGCCGCGCTCCGTAAACTCGCGCAACTGCGGCCGACCACGTTGGCGATCATGCACGGATCGAGCTTCGTCGGCGACGGGGCGACCGCTCTGCTCGCGCTCGCGGATGAATATGAGCAGCGGCTGGCCGCCTGAACCGGGAACCCACGCCGGAAGCATCCTCGTGCTCCGGACGGTGACCTCGGATCCATGACCGCAGGTGTCGAACTGCGCGTATACGCCGAGCTGAACGACTTCCTGCCGGCACCGGCGCGGCACCGGATGCTGTGGCGGCCGGTGCGCCCGCATCAGACGGTCAAGGATGTGGTGGAAGCGGCGGGTGTGCCGCATACCGAGATCGATCTGCTGCTGGTCAACGGCGAATCGGTCGATTTCGGGCATCGCCCGCGTCCGGGTGACCGGCTGGCGGTGTATCCGATGTTCGAGACCCTCGATATCGGATCGCTGACCCGGGTGCGGCCCCGACCGCTGCGTGAACCGCGCTTCCTCGTCGACGTCAACCTCGGCGGCCTGGCCCGGCTGATGCGGTTGATGGGGCTCGACATCCGCTGCGAATTCGACGCCGACGATGCCGAGCTGGCCCAGATCTCGGCCGCCGAGCACCGCATCCTGCTCACCCGCGACAGGGGACTGCTCGCGCGGCGCATCGTCACCCATGGGGTGTTCGTGCGCGCGGACCGGCCGGTGGACCAGATCCTCGAAGTGATCACCCGGCTCGATCTCGCCGACCGCCTCGCTCCGCTCACCCGGTGTGTGCGCTGCGGCGACCTGCTCGACGATGTCGACAAACGCGACGTCGCCGATCGGCTGCCCCCGCTCACCCTGCGCTACTACGACACCTTCCGGCAGTGCCGCGGCTGCGGGCGCGTCTACTGGGCCGGCGCCCATCAGGATCGCCTCGACGACCTCATCGCGCGGATTCGTGCGGGCATCGCGGAGCGCGGGCGGGCCGGGACCGGTGAACAGACCTAGCGTTCGGTGAAGGGCACCGGGAGGTCACCGAAGCGCAGCGAGTTGGCCAGCTCCTCGGCCGATTCGGCGGTGAAGTTCCCGGAGATCAGCGTGGATCCGCCGGGCGAGGGCGACATGATCATCGGGGCGCTGATGACCTCGGTGTCGACGACGAAAGCCGCTCGCCTGTTGATGTTTTCGGTGGTGAAATCCGCGAACACCTCGGTGGCATCCCTGGTGAACGTCACCTCGATCGAGTGCCGGTCCGATCCGGGTTCGGGGCGGGTCTTCGCATCCGAGATGCCGCGATTGTCGAGCACCGAGGGGCCGAGCAGCAGCACTTCGGTGCCGTCGGCGGCACAGGTCACCAGTGGTAGCGCCGGGTCGTCCGCGCTGCGCAGCGGATCGGCCGCGCCGCAGTCGAGCGCGGCGATCGCCTGCTGCTGAATCGCGGGATCACTGCTCTGCCTGGTGATCTTGGCGGTGATCGGGTCGGTTGCCGGTGGGGCCGGGGCGCTGCCGGAGCCGGCCGTCGGCACCGCGGTGAGGACCGGCCGCACCGTCAGCTTGCCGGTGTGTGCGAGCCTGCGCGCTGCCGCGCCGTCGTCGTCGGGGACGGTGACCACCAGGGTGTCATCTTTGATCGTGACGGTCGTGCCCGGCAGCCGCATGCCCTCGGCGCGCCACAGAATGATCTGCCTGGCGGCACTCATGGTTTCCGGTGTCGGCGGTGTGCCGTCGGCGGTCTGTGCGGTCAGGACCACCGGTATGCCGGGCGGCGCTTGCGTCGTCGACGGCGGCGCCGTCGAGGTCGACTCCGGTACCGCCTGCCCGGAAACATCGCATCCGGTGAGCAGCGCAGAACCCGCGGCGAGCGCGATCACCGCACCGCGTACTCGCCAGGAGCTGGTGTACTTGCTCTTCATCGGAACCCCCCGATCTCGCCATGTGCCGGTGAGCCTAATCGACCGCGCCCGCACGCGTCAGCGCGTCGGCCTCGGCGTGCCGGTCGCCGGTGCCGCGAACTTCTCGATCCCCAGCCGTGCGAATTCCCGGCCCATCGGCCCGATTCCCACGGCCGACCACACCAATCCGTATTCCAGCGGCGCGGCATCGGCCAGCGGGCGGTACACCAGGTCGGGGCGCGCGTAGTAACGCGCACCCTGTGCCGCGCATATGGTGACGCCGTGGCCCGCGGCCACCAGCGTGAGCAGCTCCTGCCAGTAGGCCGTGGCCGGCCTGCGGTGGATCGGCCGGCCGCTGCGAATCGGACACGGCCACCACCCGTTCGTCACTGAACAGGACCGGCCCGGACACGAGATCGGGTTCGTCGACGGGGAATTCGATGAGCTGCACGTCGAGTTCGCCGCGGCGCAGCGACCCGAAGCGATCGGATAGGTGCACTTCACGGATCTCGACAGCACAGTCGGTATGCCGAGTCCGGAACTCGGCCATGATTTTCGCGACCAGCTCGCTGGCCCTCGGGCTGGAGAATCCGAGGCGCAGTATGCCGCCGCGAGCGGCATCGGCGGCCCGGTCGATGGATCGTTGGACGCCGGCGAAGTGCGGGGTGAGATCCTCGCGCAGCTGGTGACCGATCGGGGTGAGCACCACGCTGCGACTGGTCCGCTCGAACAGCGGCGCGCCCACCCGCCGTTCCAAGGCTTTGATCAGTTGGCTTATCCGAGCCCTCGACACGAACAGCCGCTCGGCGGTCCGACCGAAATGGAGTTCATCCGACAGCGATCTGACAGCCGTGTCACCGCGCGCCTTCGAGCTGATCGCCGAGCTCGAACTCGTGCTGCAATGCGAGGGCTGGGCGGACGCTCGGCTCGAGGAACTGGTCCGGATCCGGATTTCACAGCTCAACGCCTGCGCCTATCACCTCGATGTGCACACCCGTGCTGCGCTGGCCGGCGGGGAAACCCAGCAGCGGCTCAACCAACTGGCGGGCTGGCGCGATGCACAGCTGTACTCCGACACCGAACGTGCCGCGCTCGCGCTCGCGGAAACGCTGACCGTGCTGCCCGGATTCGAAGTGCCCGATGACACCTTCGGTGCGGCCGAACGCCTGCTCGGGCCGTACAACCTCGGCAATCTGATCATGATCATCGCCCTCGCGAACGCGCGGGATCGGATGTGCCTCGCCACCAGGACCGCACCGCCGTGCGGGGCGGACCGGCGAATGTGACTGCTCGACAGGAATGGAAACGATGCTCCGACAAGCACCCGATGCGCCGCGGATGGTGACCGGATACCAAGTGGCCTGCGACGTTCGTGATGTCCTCAGCGGCATCGGCGACAAATGGACCGTGCTGGTGATCGCCGAGCTCACCGTCGACACCCGCCGGTTCCTGCAACTGCATCGGCGGGTGCCGGGAATCTCACAGCGCATGCTGACGGTGACACTGCGCAAGCTCGAACGCGACGGCCTGATCGCGCGAACGGTGTATCCGACGGTTCCGGTCCAAGTCGAATACGCGTTGACGCCGATGGGCCGCAGCCTGCTCTCGGTATTGGAGGCGGTCGCGGCCTGGTCTGCCCGATACCGAAGCGAGGTGCTCGCCTCGCGCAGCCGCTGGGATGCGGCGATCCTCGATGCAGCGGGTTCGGTGGCGTGACGCACAACAGGCCGGGACACTGAGAAGTGTCCCGGCCTGTTGTTCTCTGCGGAGGATAGGGGATTTGAACCCCTGAGGGCGTTAACCCAACCCGCGTTCCAGGCGAGCGCCATAGGCCACTAGGCGAATCCTCCGTGGTGCAGCATACCGGCTGGACCCCGGCCGATGCCAAACGGGCCGGTCGCGGCGCTCATCCGCGCTGGTGCGCGGCGTCGCGCCGGCTATTTGCGCAGGGCGTCGAGCACCTTCTTGACCTGCGCGCGGGCCGCGGCGTCGATGCCGTCGCGGTCGAAGCTGCTCATGGACGAGACGCTGATCTCGACCTTGACCGAGATATTGCTGTCGTTCACGGCGACGATGTGGTCGAGCGTGCTGGGGATGTAGTTGTAGGTGTGTTCCTGGGTGGCGTAGTAGCCGCGCTCGCCGATATCGCTCACGTTGCCGTGGTCGTAGCCGGTGCCGGTGGTTCCGGTGTCGAACTGCTTCCACATGTCGAACCGGGGTTCGTCCTGGTACTTGGTGTCGAAGGCGACCTCGAGCGACAGCGACGCATCGCCGCCGTCCTCGCCGGGGTTGGTGTTCTTGGCCCGGCAGCTGAGGTCGCCGCCGCCGATGCTGTCCATCGGGCCGTCCTCTTTGTGGGTGGTCTCCTCGCGGTTGACCGCCCACTGGTCGAGGACGCTGAGGTCGACCAGCTCGCAGGCGTTGCCCTCCTTGAAGGCGTACTCACCGTCCCAGGGCTTGTCGCTGGAATCGGACACGCTCGAGGCGATGGCGATCACACCGACGATGACCACGAGCAGCACCACCGCGGCGATCGAACCGCCGATGATCCAGGGCGTTTTGTTGCTCGGCCGCGGTGGCGGAGGCATGAAGCCGGCCGGCGGCACCGGCTGGCCCGGTGCCCATTGCTGCTGTCCACCGGGCGGGTACGGGGTGGCTCCGCTCGGATAGGGGTTGGCCCCCGGATACGGTGCGACGCCGCTGGCGTAGGGGTTCGCGCCGCTCGAGTACGGATCGCCGGGCGGATTCAGGTCCGAGCGCAGGATGGTCGGATCGGCCACCGGCTGGTTCAGGTCGGATCGCAGGATCGTCGGATCCGCCCTGGACGGGTCGGCCCCCTGCCCGGTGTTCGGTGTCTCCCACCACTGCGGTTCCGGGCCGCCGCTGCCGGGCGGATTCTGGTTGGTCATCTGTCGATCCCCTCGTGCGTGAGGGCAAAGCCCCTCCCGTTGTTCCCAAGGATCGTAGCCAGCGATCTTGTCGCGCGCGCCCCCTGTCTGCACGGCTCGCGAGGGACCGCTACACTGGCCGACGGATCCCGCGCGGCGCGCATCCTGTGAACTCCCCCAGGGCCGGAAGGCAGCAAGGGTCAACGGGCTCTGCCGGGTGCGCGGGGTCCCCTTTTTTATTGCCCCCAATTCGCAGCAATCGCCGGGTAACGTTGACCGGGGTGTGCCGAGTGATCGGCCCCCGTTCCCCTTACCCCACGCTGCTTGGAAAGGCTGCCAAGGATGCCCCGGCAAACGCAGATCGGTTTGATGAGCCATGCGGAGCTCGTGTCCGAACACGAGACCCAGACCGCGAATTACGCGACGCTCAAGACCGAGAAGCTCACGCTGGATCTCACCAGGGGTAAACCCTCACCGGAACAACTCGATCTGTCCGCCGCCCTGCTCGCACTGCCCGGCGACGGCGATTTCCGTGACGGCACCGGCACCGACTGCCGCAACTACGGCGGCCTGCACGGCCTGCCCGAACTGCGTGCCATCTTCGGCGAGCTGCTCGGCATCCCGGTCTCGAACCTGCTCGCGGGCAACAACGCCAGCCTCGAGCTGATGCACGACGTCATCACCTTCGCCACCCTCTACGGCACCCCCGATTCGCCGCGCCGCTGGGCCGACGAGCCGACGGTGAAGTTCCTGTGCCCGAGCCCCGGCTACGACCGGCACTTCGCGATCACCGAGGCGCTCGGCTTCGAGATGATCCCGATCCCGATGCGTCACAATGGCCCCGACACCCAGGCCATCGCCGCGCTGCTGGCCGAGGATCCGCAGATCAAGGGTCTGTGGGCGGTGCCGAACTACTCCAATCCCACCGGCGTGGTCTTCTCCGAAGATGTGGTGCGCGAACTGGTTTCGATGCCCGCCGCCGCCCCCGACTACCGCCTGTTCTGGGATAACGCCTACGCGGTGCACCCGCTCACCGACACCGCCGCCCCGGTGCTCGATGTGCTCGGCATGGCCGAGTCAGCGGGAAACCCGAACCGCCCCTTGGTGTTCGCCTCGACCTCCAAGATCACCTTCGCCGGCGCGGGTGTGAGCTTCATCGGCGCCTCCACCGCCAACCTGGACTGGTATCTGAGCCACGCGGGCAAGAAGAGCATCGGCCCGGACAAGATCAACCAGCTGCGCCATCTGCGGTTCTTCACCGACGCGGCTGGGGTGCGCGCGCATATGCAGAAGCATCGCGCGCTGCTCGAGCCGAAGTTCGCGCTGGTGTTGAAGATCCTCGAGGATCGGCTCGGACCGTCGAAGGTGGCGTCCTGGACCGAACCCAAGGGCGGCTATTTCATCAGCCTCGACGTCATGGAGGGCACCGCCGCCCGGGTGATCAGCCTGGCCAAGGACGCCGGAATCGCGCTGACCGCCGCCGGTTCGGCCTTCCCGTACCGGAAGGATCCGGAAGACAAGAACATTCGCATCGCGCCCAGCTTCCCGTCGCTGGACGAACTGGCCAAGGCGATGGACGGCCTTGCCACCTGCGTGCTGCTGGCGGCCACCGAGAAGATGCTCGATAAATAAGGGCTTGAAGGCCGGGGATGCCCCGGTAGCGAACCCGCGGCGGGTACCTCGCGCCGCGGGTTCGTCGTCTCGATCGGCCGGTTTCAGGCGGGTTTGTGGGCGAGCACCGCGAACATCGTCACCGACAGGTGGATGTCGCCGCTCGCCGCGCCCGCGGCCAGATCGGCCAGCAGCTGGTCGCGCTCGGCTTCGGTGATCGAACCGCGCGCCACCGCCATCGCCGAGATCCGCGAGACCAGCGCGCCCGCACCGGCCGAACGCTGCTGGACCAGGGCGTGCGAGCCGATATCGTCGACGACCAGCCCGGCCTTGGTGAGCTGGCCGGGCAGGCGACGGCCGGAGAACGGATTGGTGGTCGCCGAGATGAGGGTGTCGACGACGCCGCGGACCACCCGGTGGTCGCCGGGGTGCACGATCGCGGTGCCCCAATCGGCGTCCACCACCACGACCCGTCCGCCGGGTTTCACCACCCGCGCGATTTCACGGGCGGCGCGATCGGGGGCGGTGAGGTGCTGGAAGACGCGCTCACACAGCACCGCGTCGAAGGTGTCGGCGCCGAACGGGATGCCGTAGGCGTCGCCGGAATGGAATTTCGCCCGGGAGCCGAGCTGGGCGGCGTTGCGTTCGGCCGCGGCCAGCAGATGCGGGTCGGGTTCGACGCCGATGGCAGTGCCGGTGGGGCCGACGGCCTCGGCGAAGGTGATGACCTCCGAGCCGGTGCCCGAGCCGATGTCGACGGCGGTTTCACCGGGCCCCAGTGCGAGCGCCTGATGGGCCCAATCGCGCAACCGCGACAATCCGGGCAGCGCGGCCTCCAGGTCGCGCACATCGATCAGTTGTTCCTGGCCCGCCGAGTCGAAGCGGTCGGGACGTAACCCGAAGCTGTTCATTGGTGCATCCATCGTGGGTGTTGCGGATGTGGGTATCGCCGTTTGTGGCATGCGCCGAGCCTACGTGGGCGGATCAGTGCTCGCGACGCAGGTCTGTGACAGGTATCACTACCGCTGGGTAACCTCGCGGTGGAGTTCGCGCAGGTCCGGCAGACGTTACGAAACACCGCGTTCGGTTCCGCTCCTTTCCGCGCGTCGGCCGCGACGGGCTCGTGCACGGGACCTGGGCGGGGTGGGATGATCGGGGGACATCCGGACCGCTAGGAGGAGCGCAGCATGGCCAAGTTGACTCTCGCGCAGGAACCGGAGGCCGACGAGCTGCTGTCGGAGAGCTCGCTTGCCCTGGTCATCGGCATGTTGCTGGACCAGCAGTATCCGCTGGAGCACGCCTTCCGTGGGCCGAAGAAGATCGCCGACCGGATGGGCGGGCTCGATATTTACCGGATCGCCGAGGCCGACACCGCCGAGTTCGAGGAATTGTGCGCGACCCCGCCCGCCATCCACCGCTACGGGCGCTCGATGGCCCGGCGCACCCAGGACCTCGCGCGCTACATCATCGAGCACTACAACGGTGACGTCGAGGCCATCTGGACCCAGGGCGATCCGGACGGCAAAGAGGTGCTGCGCCGCCTCAAGGACCTGCCCGGCTACGGCGACCAGAAGGCCCGCATCTTCCTCGCCCTGCTCGGCAAACAACTCGGCATCCGGCCCAAGGGCTGGGAGGACGCGGCCGGCGCCTACGCCGAACCCGGTTCGCGCCGCTCGGCCGCCGATATCGTCGACGCGGAATCCCTGCTGGAGGTCCGCGCCTTCAAGAAGCAGATGAAGGCCGCCGCCAAGAAGAGCTGAGCGCGCCGGGCTCACCGGTGAGCGAGCGGACGACGCACCCCCGTGGCCACGGCGATGAATCGCCGGATCCCGGCTCGTCTCCATTGGTGGAGGACGACACCGAGGAGGTTGATCGTGCGTTCGTTGGTGATCACAGAGAACATCACGGTGGACGGTGCCATCGCAGGCAGGGGCCACCAGATTCCCGATCTGAAATTGCTGGACGCCAAGACTTTTCGCAATGAAGTGATCTACGCGTCCTACGCGCCGGTGTAAGGAACGCGTGGCTGGTCCCCACCGCGAGCCGCCGGGGTAACGGCGGCTCGCGGGCAGTGACGCGCCCGCGCACGACTCATTGAAATCTGGCCGCATTTTAATCTCGGCAGCGGTCGCAATTCCGTCGATGCTGTTCCCCGGAAGTTTCATTGAGATGAGGGATTGCGTTTCATGAGGATGAGGAAGCTGGCCGTTATCGCGGTATTGGTGACCGTCGCGACCGGCGTAGCTGCCGGAACATCGGGTGCGGCGCCGGAAAAGGACACCGGAGCCGTCGGTTTCACCGCGCACGCGACGGAAACACAGTCGATCATCACCACCGATGCCGGATCGCTGGTGGTAGAGGACGACACATTCAAGGTCAAGGCCGCGGACGGAACGGTGCTCGCCGGAACACCGTTGCGTTTCCGGGTGGATGAATTCGAATTCCCGATCGCCGCGCAGATTTCGGATCGCACCGCGACGTTGACGCCGCAATTCGATCTCGCGCATGCGGTCTACAAGCCGGTCGCGCTGCCCTTCGAGGACAAGGCGCCGTTCAAGTCTGAATACGATCGGGAAAAGGATGCCTGGACCAGGCTGACGAGCACCATCGCGATGGGGGCGACGATCGGCACACTCGTCGGCGGGCTCGGCGGCGCGGCCGTGGGCTGCGTGCTCGGCGGCATCGCGGGCGCCACCGTCGCCTCGGCCACCATCATCGGCCTGTTCGGTCCGTTCATCCCCGCCGCCGCCATCGGCTGCATCGGTGGTGTCCTCGCCGTCGGTGCGCTCGGCACGGTGGCCGGGCAGTTGCTGGTGACCGCGCCCGTCGCGATCGGGGCCGCGATCCAGTACTTCTCGACGATCAATCAGCCGTTCCCGGCGCCGGCACCGGCGAAGTAGCTGCGGACCGATGGTTGTCCGCCCATCTGGTCCGATCCGCGGGTAAACGGTAGGCCGCGGTGCGGTCTGCGCGGAAACCCCGCCGAGCAATGCTCGGCGGGGTTTCCGCGTGTGCACCGCCGCGCCGTCCGGTTCGGCCGTCGATTGTTCATGATTCGTCAGGCAACGGCTTCACCTGCGGAAACAGTTGTGTCCGGGCGCACATCGGCGTGCCGGGGCTTGGTGCGTCGCCCGAATCGGTGTTACCTTCGATCGCATGTTCACCGGCCGTATCACCGCTCAGCGCGTCACCTATGTGACCGCTGGTCTTGGTCTGCGGCTCCCGCTCACGCGGGAACTGTGTTGTCCCTGCTGTCGCGGCTGAGCGAGTTCTTCCGCTCGCGCGTCGCCGCCACGCCACACGTGTAGGCACGTCCCGTTGACGGGACTTCAGCAAGGAATCCACAGATGTCCCTTCCTACCCTGGAACGTAGCGTTTCTCGGTCCACTGCCCGTGTCCGCAACACTCGCCCGGTCGTCGTCGCGCCGGAACTGCGGATCTCCGACAACCCGGCGGCCGCGGTGCTGCGAGCCGCCACCGGCGGACCCGTCTCGCGCGACAATGCCGCTCGCGCAACAGGTTTGAGTATCGCGACGGTGAACCGTCAGGTCTCGGCACTGCTGACCGCCGGGCTGCTGCGCGAACGCCCCGACCTCACCGCCTCCGGTGCCGTCGGCAGGCCCCGCGTGCCCTTCGAGATCGACCACGACTCGTATCTGACGATCAGCGTGCACATCGGTGCCGCCGCCACCAAGATCGTCGCCGCCGACCTGCGCGGACGCATCCTCGGCGGGCTGGCCATCGCCACGCCGCAGACCGGCCAGGAATTCGCCGTCACCACCGTTGCCCGCAGCGCCCGCGCGTTCCTGCAGCGCTGGCATCGGCGTAAACCGTTGTGGGCCGGGGTCGCCATCGGCGGCCGTGTCGACACACAGACCGGTGTGGTCGACCATCCCAAGCTCGGCTGGCGCGCGGCACCGCTGGGCGCGGTGCTCGCCGAGGTACTCGAACTTCCGGTGTCGGTGGCGCCGCACGTCGAGGCCATGGCCGCATCGGAACTGCTGCTGCCCACCGGTGATCGTGACGTCACCGGGCTCGCCAAGGGCAGCAGCCTCTACTTCTATGTTCGCGAAACCGCCGGTGTGGCCGTCACTTTGGACGGCCGTGTGCACACCCCCAGCAATGGCCCCGGCTCCATCGCGCACCTTCCCACCGGCTCGGACGTCGAATGCACCTGCGGCCGTACGGGTTGCTTCGAGGTGACCGTCGGCGACCGTGCCCTGCACGCCCGCGCCGTCGGCCGCGGCATCATCCCCGCCCACAACGGCACCGCGGGCACCACCATCGCCGACCTCTACCGCGCCGCCGCCGAGGGCTCCCAGCCAGCCCGCGACCTCCTGGCCGAACGCGCGACAACGCTGGGCCAGACCGTCGCCCTCATCCGCGACCTCCTCAACCCCGACCGAGTAGTCCTGGGCGGCCAAGCCTTCACGGCCTACCGCCCCGCCCTGTCCCACGTTTCCCGAGCCTTCAACCAGTCGACAGCCCTCCCTCCCACCGACATCCGCATCACCGGCTTCGCCCCCAAAGTCCAAGAGTTCGCCGCCGTAGTAACCTCCCTGACCCCCCTCTACACCGACCCCCTCTCCGCCCTTCGCCGGGCAACCCTCACCTAGCCGCCGAGCGGTACATGACGTAGGCACTCGCGGCGTGTCGCCTGCGTCATGTACCACTCACCGGCTCGCAATGGGGGAGTCAGTTCCCCGCGGGGAACAGGCCTTCCACCGCGGTGATGAAATACGGGAAATGCCCGGCGAAGCGGTGGAGGTTGGGGTCGCGGTCGAAGCCGCCGAACCAGTAGAGGCCGGGTTGGCGGTCGGCGCTGGGATTGAGGTCGCGGAAGGTGCGGATCCAGTTGTCGGCGCGACCGGTGATGACGGTGAACGGGAGTGCGCGGGAGAAAACCAGCTCCTGGTCGGCGGGGGGAATGGAATCGCGGCGCAGGGCGTCGAGGCCGCGTTGCAGGGCGCGGACCTGGCCGGTGAGGGTGCGGCCGTGGGCGGTGCGGGTGGGCAGGAAACGCGGCAGCAGCAGCGCGGCCACACCGGCGAGCGCGATGGCGACGCCGACGAGGGCGTGGCCGGAGGTGAGGGCCAGGCCGATGGTCGCGCCGACACCGACCACGAGCAGGCCGATGCCCAACCAGATCGGCAGCTTGCGCCGGGTCTGGTCGATGAGCGCGCCGCGCTCGACCGCATCCGCCAGCATCGCTTCGCGCACCGGGCCGGCCTGCACCCGCCCGGGCGCACGCAATTCGCTCACGGTGACGGCCTCCGCGCCGCCGGGCAGCAGCGCCTCGTACACGGCCCGCTCGTACGGCCGCAGCTGATCGTCGGCGGGGTTCACCCGGGTGATCCGCCAATCCGAATCGCTGATCGGCGCGATCCACAGATAGCGCCGTACCGCGAGATCGACGACGGTGGCCGCGATATCGGTCGGGTCGGCGTTCTCGTCGAGCAGCACACCGGCCTCGCCGGGCAGGATGCCGTCGGGGGAGGTGAACTGCGCCTTGCCGTTCTCGCGCAGCACCGGGTCGATGGTGCCGGTTCCCGCATCGGCCTGCTGACGTCGCGCGCGGAACACATACGCCGCCGCGGCCGCAAGGGCCAGCAGCAGCGCACCGAACGCGGCGAGCACCGGCGCGGTGATATCGAAGGCGGTCGAACCGGTTTCGCGGATCTCGGCGTTGGCGGGCACGGTGCCCGGCGGGATCTGCAAGGTCAGGTCGATGGCGTCGCCCTTGTTGAGGTCGGTCTGCTCCAGGTAGAGCACGCCGTCGGCCTCGATGTGCACGTCCGCGCACGGCTTGCTCGCGTTCGGCGGACCGAGTGTGCAGTCCACGATGCCCATTTCGAAGCTCGGGCTGATCAGCGAGGCGGTGATGGAGGCGATATCGGCGTTCATCACGCCCACCCAATGGAAGAGCTGGGTGCCCTCCTGCTCGCTGACGGTGTTGTTCACCGAGTAGCTGAAACTCGATTGGCCGGGATCGGCGCGCACGGTGAACAGATCGCCTTCGACCTTCGCCGTGCCCGCGCCCTCCGCGGTGATGTCGGTGACCTCGAAGACCCGTTCGGCGCCCTCGCCCGCGGGCACCCGCAGCGGCACCGTCATGGTGAACTTGTCACCCTCGGGGACGGTGATCTGCTCTTTGACCTCGAGCACGCCCTCCCGGCTGAGTTTGAGATCGGCGACGATGGTGATGCCATCGGCGACAGCTTCCTGCGCATGGGCTACCGGTGCGGTCGCGGGCGTTCCCATCGCGAGCAATCCGACGATGGTGATAAGCAGCGCGCCGACGGCGCCCCCCCGAAGAGTCAGCATGAGTGCCTACTCTAAACAGCTTGCTATTCTGCGTCAGCGGCTGTCGGTGAACATGAGACGAGGGGGTACGGGGGAGTGAGTCAACCACCGTACGGCTATGGGCCGGTCCCGCCCGGTGGACACCCGATCCCGCCCGGGCATCGCCCGCCCCCCTACGGCCCGCCGCCGGGATACCATCCGCCGCCTGGTCACCGGCCTCCGCCGGGACCGCCGCCCGGTTACGCCGCACCTCCTGGTCACCGGCCC
Source organism: Nocardia sp. JCM 38205 (assembly GCF_058222935.1). NCBI lineage: Bacteria > Bacillati > Actinomycetota > Actinomycetes > Mycobacteriales > Nocardiaceae > Nocardia > Nocardia sp. JCM 38205. Next base: position 80,923 of record NZ_JBYHFL010000003.1, read on the forward strand.
CCGCCTTCGCCCGGCTACGTCCCGCCCGGCTACGCTCCGCCCGGGTACGGCCCGCCGCCGGGATACGCTCAGCGCCCACCGTTTCCGCCGCCCGGCTACGCCAGGCCGATGCCGCCGCCGGTTCCCTACGGCCGTCCACCCGGTCCGCCGCCGCGCCGTTCCGGCGGTGGCGGCAAAGTGGTCGCGGTGCTCGTTGTGCTGGTGCTGGTGGTTGTCGGCGGTCTGGTGCGTGCCGGGGTCAAGACCGGTATTCGTGAGGACGCCTCCGGTCCGCGCCCCGGAATGACCTACGACAACGGCGAAACCGGTCCCGCCAAGACCGCCGACAACCCGCTGGTCACCGACCCCACCGCGACACTGATCCCGGCGAACTGCGATTACGCGCCGTGGGGTACCGGAGTCGAAACCGCGCGTGCATTCTTCGACAGCGCCGAGAACTGCCTGGAGGCCGCGTGGAAGCCCGTGCTGGAGAAGGCCGGACTGCCGTTCCAGGCGCCCACGGTGAACGTTTCCGCCACCACCGAGGGCATCACGACCCCGTGCACGGGCACGACCAGCAACTTCGCCGCCTTCTACTGCCCGGCCAACAAATCCATCTACATGCCGATCAGCCAGTTGCAGACCGATCTGTTCGGCGACAACTGGGTGGTGTACCTGTCGGTGTTCGCGCATGAATACGGCCACCACATCCAGAACATGTCCGGCATTCTCCGCGCCGCCAACAGCGAACGCGTCGATTCCGGTGTGCGCAGCACCCGCGGATTGGAGCTCTCCCGCCGAGTCGAGTTGCAGGCCAACTGCTTCGACGGCATGTACCTGTCGTCGTCCGCGCAGGGCGGCTCGCTGACGTCCGCGCAGATGAGCATGGCCCGCGAAGACGCCGAGCACCGCGGCGACCAGCCCGGCGACATGCGCGACCACGGCAGCACCGCCAACGGCAGCCGCTGGTTCAACACCGGCGTCGACGACAACCGCACCAGTCAATGCAATACGTTCGCCGCGCCGGCGTCCGCGGTGAGTTGATGCCACGGTCCGACCGATGCGCGCCGCCAGATACGGGGGCCGCTTCGATGTGTGGTGGAGGCGCGCAGACGGTTCCGAATGCCTACGGTCAGTGGCGGTGCGGGCCGGTCGGCCGTAGCCGGTCTGCCGGTGACTCGACTGGACGCGGGCCTGCCGAAGCCATACGGTCGTCATTCGCTGCGGGTCACGGCCGTGGATGCCGGACGGCAGAGTGTGATCGGGGAGGAACAACAGCATGACCCAGCCGCCTTACGGCCCACCACCGGGTTACGGCCCGCCGCCGCATGGCCGCCCGCCGAGAAGCGTCCCGCCTCCACCACCTGGCCCTCGTCCACCGTATGCCGCACCGCCGCCGTACGGCGCGCCTCCCGCCTACGGCGCACCGTACCCACCGCCGCCTCCGTACGGTGCGCCTCCGTCGTATGGCGCGCCCCTACCTCCGCCGATGCCGTACGGCCCACCTCCGGGGATGCGGCCGTACGGCCCACCCATGCCGTACGGCCGCCCGATGCCTCCACCGCGTTCCGGCGGTGGAGTAGCGGCCGTCTTCACGATCCTCGGCGTCTTCATCGTCGTCGGCCTGCTGGTCGCGGCGGGATTCGCGGCAAGCTCGTCGGATGGTTCGACAACCGCCTACACCCCGACGAGCACCCCGAGCTACACATACAGCTCGTCGCCCGAACCGACGACGACGTATTCGGCCAGTCCGACCACCACGCGGTCGAGCTCCACCACCAGCCGCCGAACCACCACAACCAGCAGTACCTCCGCGGGACCGAAACCCGTTGCCGCGCTGGCCACCAACCCGCTGTTCACCCACGCGGATACCGGACTCAACAACATCAATTGCTCGTATCCCGCCTGGTCGCCGACGGTGTCGGCGGCGCGTGCGTTCTTCGAGGCGCAATCGGCTTGCCTCGGCCAGATGTGGAGTGCGCTGCTCGAATACGAGAACCTGCCGTTCTCGCCACCCGGCTTGAGCGTGACCGCGACTGCCGCAGAAGCGACTTCGCCGTGCACCGGGGGGAGCAGCAATTTCGCCGCGTTCTATTGCGGTGCGAACAAGACGATCTACATGTCGCTGGACAGTTTCATGAAGAACGAGGACCCCTACGACACCGTGGTCTTCATGGCGGTCTTCGCGCACGAATACGGACATCATGTGGAAAACCTGACCGGCATTCTGAAACAGTCGCATCAGGAGTCCTACGATGCGGGCCCCACCACCGCGCTCGGCCTCGAGCACTCGCGGCGGCTGGAACTGGCCGCCCAGTGCTTCGGTGGCATGTTCATCGGCTCATCGACCTTCGTCGGCACGATTACCGCCGATGACGCGATGGAGACCGTGCGCGACAACTACAACCGCGGTGATTTCCCGGGCGATATGCGTGACCACGGATCCCCGCAGAATTACGGTGGCTGGTACGAGCACGGGTATCGCAACAACCGGGTCCAAATGTGCAATACCTGGGCTGCGTCGTCGGATTCGGTGTCCTGAGGCATCGGCGCGCCCGCCGGGCATGGCGGACTACGCTCCCCGCTTCTCCTCCCGTAACCGCGCGAACCACCCCGCCGCTTCCTCCGGCGTCGCCTGCTCGCCGATGAGGTTCATGACGATGTGCCCGGCGCAGGCTGCCGCGAGCACGCGTTCGGCGGCGGCCATCGGATCGCCCCAGGGCAGATAGGGTTTCGCCAGCAGCAGGGAGGCGATGCCGTGCGCGGCCGACCACAGTTCCAGCACGACGGGGGTGGGGTCGCCGGGATCGATCAGGCCGTCGTCCATCGCGGCCTTGACGGTGTCGGCCATGTATTGGAATGCGCTGCTGGTGAGGACCTGGTCGACGGCGCCGCGGGTTTCGGCGGGGGCGGTGGCCAGCCGGTACTGCTCGGGGTGGTCGAGTGCGAAGCGGACGTACGCCATGCCGAGATGGTGCAGGCGGACGATGGGATTCGCGGCGGGGTCGGCGTCGACGGCGGCGCGCATGGCCGTGTCCAGATCCTCGAACACCTGCGCCACCACCGCGTCGATGAGCTCGTCCTTATCGGCGAAATGCCGGTAGATCGACGGTGCGCTCACCCCGACCAGCTTGCCGACCGCGCGGATCGAGACGGCCTCGGCATTACCGGTGCGGTTGAGCAGATCGGCGGTGGCGGCGAGGATCTCACTGCGCAGCTGGGAACCGGTGCCGCGCGGTGAGCGTGGTCTGCGGGCAGCGATCATCGATGCCCTGCCGGTTCGGGGACACGGGCGACGGGTTCGGGTTCCTCGCTGAGCCCGATCTTGGCGTGCAGCCGGGCCAGCGGTTTCGGCGCCCACCAGTTCGCCGGGCCGAGCAGCCGCATCAGCGCGGGGGCGAGCAGCGCACGGATGATGGTGGCGTCGGCGAGCACGGTCAACGTCAGGCCCAGGCCCATGAGCTGGATGAACGAGACCTTCGAGGTGACCATCGCGCCGATCACGATGGCCATCAATACCGCTGCGGCGGTGAAGATCCGGCCGGTGCGGGCCACACCGATCGCGACGGCCTCGGTGTTGTCCTCGGCCGCGAGTTCGTCGCCGGTGCGCTCGGCCCGCCTGGCGACCCATTCCTCACGGATCCGCGACAGCAGGAACACCTCGTAGTCCATGGACAGCCCGAACGCGACGCAGAACATCAGGATCGGCATGGTCGGCACCAGATAGCCCACGGGCGTGAAACCGATCAGGCCGGAGAAGTGGCCTTCCTGGAAGATCCACACCATTGCGCCGAAGGCCGCCGTCAGCGAGAGCGTGTTCAGCAGGATCGCCTTCAATGGCAGCACCACACTGCCGGTGAACAGGAACAACACCACGAACGTCGCCAGCGCGATGAGTAGCCCGGCCAACAGGAGCTTGGAGCCGAGCGCGTCCAGGGAATCGGCGTTGACCGCGGCCGCGCCGGTGAACAGCGTGGGCGCGGGGGCGGGCACCGCGCGCAGCTGTTCGAGCTGTTCGGAGCCCTCGGGGGAGAACGGGTCCAGGTCGGTCGCCACGGTGAGGTAGGTGCCGGTCTCGTTGGCCATCTCGGGTTGCCCCGGCGCCATCCGCCGCCCCGAGACATACACTCCGGCGCTGGACAGTACGGCCGGAACGTCGTCGACCGTGGACAGGCGGGCGGCGTAGTCGGCGACGGCGTTCTGATCGTGGAAGTCGTCGAGCACGATGGTGCCGCTGGCCCCGGAATCGGCGCGCGGGAACTCCTCGCGCAATGCGTCGCCCACCTGACGGCTGTTGGCGCTGTCGGGCATCACCCGATCGTCCGGGTAGCCGAATTTCACGCCGAGGAACGGCGAGCCGAGCGCCAGCAGCAGCGCGATGATCACCACCGCGACCGGCACCGCGAACCGCATGACCTGTTTGGTGGTGCGGTACCAGAGGGTGTGCTCGGGAATCATCGGTCCGCTCGGATGCGGATCGCGGCCGAACAGCCGCCGCAGCGGAGCGCGGAGATCGAGGGCGTTGACCCGATGCCCGATCAGCACCAGCGCGGCGGGCAGCACGAACAGCGCGGCCGCGGCGGCGGCGATCACCACAGCCACGCCGGCGTAGGCGAACGATTTGAGGAAGTACAGGTCGAACACGCTCAGCACCGCCAGCGAGAGCGCGACCGTCACCGCGGAGTAGAGCACGGTGCGTCCGGCCGTCTGCACGGCGCGGGTGGTGGCCGCTACCGGCTCCAGGCCCGCCGCCAGTTCCTCGCGGTACCGGCTGACGATGAACAGGCTGTAGTCGATGGCCAGCGCCAGGCCCATGGCCGTGGTCATGTTCAGCGCGTAGATCGAGACGTCGGTGAACAGCGTGACCACCCGCAGGATGGCCAGCGTCGCGGCGATCGCGAACAGCCCGACCATCACCGGCAGCGAGGCGGCGATCAGGCTGCCGAACACCAGGATCAGCACGATCAGCGACAACGGCACCGCGACCGCTTCGGCCACCGCCAGATCATGGGTGATCTGCTCGGTGACGTCGTGATACACCGCCGCGACGCCGCCCTGGCGCACGGTCACGCCGCCGCTGGTGCCGGTGAGTTGCTCGGTGAGCTCGCCGGCGACCTGCTGAATCCGGTTCTCGTCGCCCTCGATCTCGGCGATGATCAGGCCGCTGTCGCCGTCGGTGCTGCCCAGCGCCGCGGCCATGGCCGGCGGGCTGGTCCAGAAGGATTGGATTCCGCTGATGTCGTCGCGGGCGCGCAGGGCGTCGACGAGTTCGGTGGCGCGGGCGCTGGTGGCCGGATCGCGCAGCCCGGCCTCGGAGCTGACCAGCAGCACGAAATTCGGGGAGGCGCCGGGGAAGTTCTCCGCCAGCAATTCGGCGGCGCGGGTGGATTCGGCGTCGTCGGTGGTGAATCCACCGGATTTCATATGCGCCGACGCGGTGGCCCCGACGATGCCGAAGAGCACGGCGAGTGCGAACGCCACCGCGAGCACGATGCGCGGGAAGCGTGTGGTCAAGCGCGCTATTCGGATCAGCACAGGAGCCCCCTCCAGTAAGTTAGTGGCGTTAGCGTAACGCGGTTAACCTGGTGGCGGAAGGGGCAGATTCGCTATCGGCGCCCGCGCGCCAGCGCGCGTCGGCCGCGCGGACCGAGGGCCGGCCGCTCCTCGTGCACCGTTATCCAGCCCGCGATCGTCAGCCAGCGCTGCTGCGCGAGGGCGTCGGCGCCGTCGAAGAAGATCGGCACACCCGAGCGATCCCGCATATGGACGGCGAGTTCCCGCCAGGTGTGGCCGCAGGCCCGGTCGACGTGCCGGGCCACCGCCGCGCCGATCAGATGGATCGGCTGCGCCGAGACCTGGTCGCCGTACTGCTCGGAGTGGAAACGCCGGGCCGCGCACAGCGATCCCGGCTCGTCGTCATAGGCGATCCAGCCCGCCCGCTGCGCGCGCTCGATCAGCCACAGATGCTTGAGCGCATTCGGCGCGATCTCGCCCACCCGGCTCTGAATCAGCAGGGCGACCGGCTCGGAGGCCAGCGCGTCGCGGCGGGTCGGGCCGACGCCGTTGGCCAGCCAATGCGCCTCGGCGACGGTGGCGAGCAGGCGGCCGAAATCGTCGATCCAGCGTTGTGCGCGCCTGCCGAGATCGGCCACCCGCTCGGCTTCGCGGCGCATCTCGTTCTGCGCGGTGAGCGTGCGAATGGCGGCCATGGTCGGTACCTGGCCGCGCTCGAGCAATTCCAGGATGGTGGCCGAGGTGACGGGATCGGCGACGGCGCTGACCGGTAGCGATTCGCGCTCTACCGCGAAATCGCCCGGGCTGATCGCGCGGCTGAGCAGCTGCACGGCGGCGCGGTTCCCGGCGAATTCGGTGCCGGAAAGCCAGGCGGCGGCAATGTCTTCACACGACGACACGGCGAGTTCCTCCGGGTGCGGGGGCGTGGATTCGTCGAGCTCGGTTGTGCCCCGGCCGGGGTGGATCCGACCGGGGTCACCAACCTGATGAAGATTGGCTACCGAAGTTGCCGACAACAGGTTAGCCAGCTGGTTGCGCCGGCATGCGCGAGGTGACGGTTTCGTTATTCGCTGGGTCGCTGCCGACATTCCGGTGGCGGTGGCCCGGCATTCTGGTGGCGCGGGCGCGACCAGCGCGGGTGTTCACCTGTCGGTGCCCGCCGGTAACCTCTGGCCGTGGCTCTGTACCGGAAGTACCGACCGGCTTCGTTCGCTGAGGTAGTGGGTCAGGAGCACGTCACCGACCCGCTGAGCACCGCGCTCGACACCGGGCGGATCAGTCATGCCTACCTGTTCTCCGGGCCACGCGGTTGCGGTAAGACCTCCTCCGCGCGGATCCTGGCGCGGTCGCTGAACTGTGTGGAAGGCCCGACCTCGCGCCCCTGCGGGGTCTGCCCGTCGTGTGTGGCGTTGGCGCCCGGCGGCCCGGGCAACCTGGACGTCATCGAGCTCGACGCCGCCAGCCACGGCGGTGTCGACGACACCCGTGAGCTGCGCGACCGTGCCTTCTACGCGCCCGCCGAATCGCGCTACCGGGTGTTCATCGTCGACGAGGCGCACATGGTCACCACGGCCGGTTTCAACGCGCTGCTCAAGATCGTCGAGGAACCGCCGGCCCATCTGATCTTCATCTTCGCCACCACCGAGCCGGACAAGGTGTTGCCGACCATCCGTTCGCGCACCCACCACTACCCGTTCCGGTTGCTTCCGCCCGCCACCATGCGCGGCCTGCTCGGCCGCATCTGTGAACAGGAGAACGTGCCCGTCGAGGAGGCGGTGTATCCGCTGGTGATCCGGGCGGGCGGCGGTTCGCCGCGCGACAGTCTCAGCGTGCTGGACCAGTTGCTGGCGGGCGCAGGGCCCGAGGGCGTCACCTATACGCGGGCGGTGTCGCTGCTCGGCGTCACCGATGTGGCGTTGATCGACGACGCCGTCGGTGCGCTGGCCACCTCCGACGGCGCGGCGCTGTTCGGCACCATCGACCGGGTGATGGAGGCCGGGCACGATCCGCGCCGCTTCTCCGTCGACCTGCTCGAACGCCTGCGCGATCTGATCCTGCTGCGCGCGGTGCCCGACGCCGCCGAACGTGGCCTGGTCGCCGCCCCCGGCGATCAGCTCGAACGCATGCAAGCCCAGGCCGAGAGCATCGGCCCCGCCGCACTCACCCGCTACGCCGAACTCCTGCACGCCGGCCTCGGCGAAATGCGCGGCGCCACCGCCCCGCGCCTGCTGCTCGAGGTCATCTGCGCCCGCATGCTGCTGCCCGCCGCCACCGACTCGGACGCGGCGGCGTTGCAACGCCTCGAGCACCTGGAACGCCAGTTCGCTTCCGGTGCCGTGCCTTCCGCGGCGGCCGGGGCTCCACCGGCCGTTCCCGCGCCGCCTCCGGCCCCCGCCGACCCCAATCGTCGCCGCGGCGCCGAAGCCCTTGCCGCGCTGCGTGAATCGCGCGCGCCGAAGTCGGAACCGCAGGATGCCGTGGCGGCCTCCGGCGCTGATCAGCCGAGCACTGATCAGGTCTCGGCCCAGCAGGATGGCGCGGCTGCCCGGCCCGAGGCGGCAATACCCGCGAACACCCAGCAGCCGCCAGCGGCGGAGCCGCAGATAACCCCCGTCAGTGCCGGCGACGCGACCCCCGCCGAGCAGCCCCCGGCCGGGAGCGATCACGACACTGCACCCGCCGCCGAGCCGATCGACGAGCCCGCCGCCGAGGCCACCCCGGTGGTCGCGGCCGTCGAGGAGCCTCGAGTCGATGACCTCGCGGGTGGGGAAGCGGCAGAGCCGGAGCAAGGACCTGACGCCGACGACGAGGTCGGCGCGCCCGGTGCCGAGACGGAAGTGGTCACCGCACCCGCCCCCACCGGCGATCCGCTGGCCGAACTCGAAGCCGCCTGGGCCGATATCAAGGCCGAGGTGCGCAAGATCGCGGTCGCGGTGCACGCGATGTTGACCGCCGCCGCACCGGCCCGCGTCGACGGCGCCACCGCCGTCTTCGTTCACCCGCATGACGCACTCGTGAAGCGGCTGTCCGAGCAACGCAGTGTGGATGCGCTGCGGGCAGCGTTGCAGACGGTGCTCGGGCGTGAATTCGATGTGCGGTTCGAGGCAGGCGCCGGACAGACCGCACCGCGCGGTGGCGCGGGTACTCGCGGCCGTGGTGGCCGGGAATCCGGTGGCGGCGGATCGCGCCGGTCCGGCGACGGCGCCGCCGAGGATCCCGCGCCGGCGCCGGGAGCGTCCGAACCATCCGCCCCGCGCAGCTTCTCCCGGCCGAGCGCATCCGCCCCGGCGGGCTCGCCGTCGACTCCTGCCGAGCCGGGCGCCGACTCGGCATCCGCCCGGGCCACCACAACCAAGGCGGCGAGCACCCCGCCCCGCTTCTCCCGCCCCAGCCAGGCCAAGGCCGCCCCGATAGCCGACGACGACATTCCGCCCCCCGATTACCCCGATCTGCCCGACGATCCGGGCCCTGGCGAGTACAGCGGCGCGCCGATCCCGCCGCCGACGCCGGAGGAAGAGCAGGAGATGCTGGCCGAATCCGCGCGGCCGGTGGCGCCGGGAGACCGGCAGGACCCGGATGAGGTCGCCCTGCAATTGCTCGCCTCCGAGCTGGGTGCCGTCCGGTTGGAGTGAGGCGCATCGCACCCGGCCAGAGGGTTGACAACCACTGCCCGCCCGACGTTAAGTTAACCGGAGTTCGCATCCGGCGGTAGTATGTGCGGGTGGCCGCGAGCTCATGCGAGGCGAGGTTCTATCGTATGCCCAGGCGTACGGGCGACCTTGTCTTGCGTCGGCAGGCCCATGTCCTCGTTTGTACAGCGTTAGGCGGTAGTGGCGAAGACTGGGCAGGCGGCAGCTCTAGTAACCACCGCGGTTGCGTGAGCAGCGCAAATTGAACATGGGCGGTGTGAGCGTGGTGGCACGACTGGCACCGGGAGTACCGCGAATTGAATACACACGGTCGGTCTCATGGCCGGTCGGCGAGGTTACCCGCGCCGGTGCCGCCTAGTGCGGTCCGGGCGCAACCCTAGGAAGGAAACACTCCGATATGACCACAGAGGCCTACATTTTCGAGGCCATCCGCACCCCGCGCGGCCGCAACAAGAAGGGGTCGCTGCACTCGGTCAAGCCGATCGACCTCACCACGGGTCTGGTTCAGGAGCTGCGCAATCGCTTCCCGAACCTCGACGAAGACCGGATCTCGGATCTGATCCTCGGTGTCGTTTCCCCGGTCGGTGACCAGGGCGCCGATATCGCCCGCACCACCGTGCTCACCGCGGGCCTGCCCGACACCGTCGGCGGCTTCCAGCTCAACCGCTTCTGTGCCTCCGGCCTCGAGGCCGTGAACCTGGCCGCGCAGAAGGTGCGCTCGGGCTTCGACGATCTGGTGATCGCCGGTGGCGTCGAGTCGATGTCGCGCGTGCCGATGGGCTCCGACGGCGGCGCGTGGGCCATGGACCCGGCCACCGCCTACGACACCTACTTCGTGCCGCAGGGTGTGTCCGCCGACCTGATCGCCACCATCGAGGGCTTCTCCCGCGAGGATGTCGACGCCTACGCCGTGCGCTCGCAGGAGCTGGCCGCCAAGGCCACCTCGGGCGGCTACTTCGCCAAGTCGATCGTTCCCGTGAAGGATCAGAACGGCCTGGTCGTGCTCGACAACGACGAGCACATGCGCCCCGGCACCACCCTGGAAGACCTCGCCAAGCTGAACCCCTCCTTCGCCGGTCTGGGCGAGATGGGCGGCTTCGACGCGGTGGCGCTGCAGAAGTTCCACTTCGTGGAGAAGATCAACCACGTCCACCACGGCGGTAACAGCTCCGGCATCGTCGATGGCGCCGCGCTGCTGCTGATCGGTACCGAAGAGGCAGGTAAGGCCTCCGGCCTGACCCCGCGCGCTCGCGTCGTGGCCACCGCCACCAGCGGCGCCGACGCCACCATCATGCTGACCGGCCCGACCCCGGCCGCGAAGAAGGCCCTGGCCACGGCCGGCCTGACCATCGACGACATGGACCTGGTCGAGATCAACGAGGCCTTCGCCTCGGTGGTGCTGAAGTTCCAGAAGGACCTGAAGGTTCCGGACGAGAAGCTGAACGTCAACGGTGGCGCGATCGCCATGGGCCACCCGCTGGGTGCCACCGGCGCGATGATCACCGGCACCATGGTCGACGAGCTGGAGCGCCGCAACGGCCGCTACGCGCTGATCACCCTGTGCATCGGCGGCGGCATGGGCGTGGCCACCATCATCGAGCGCGTCTGACCCCCAACCGATACTTCACAAGGAGAAAGAAACTGTGAGCGAGACCAACATGATCGGTTGGGAGCAGGATTCGGACGGCATCGTCGTGCTGACGATGGACGACCCGAACCAGAGCGCCAACACGATGAACGACCTGTACAAGAAGTCGATGACCGCGACGGTCGAGCGGCTCGAGGCCGAGAAGGACAACATCACCGGTGTGGTGCTGACCTCGGCCAAGAAGACCTTCTTCGCCGGTGGCGACCTGAAGAACATGATGAAGGTCGGCAAGGACGACGCTCAGGCCCTCATGGATGAGCTCGGCCAGATCAAGGGCGCCCTGCGTCGCCTGGAGACCCTCGGCAAGCCGGTCGTCTCCGCCATCAACGGCGCCGCCCTCGGTGGTGGCCTGGAGATCACCCTCGCCACCCACTACCGGATCGCGGCGGATGTGCCCGGTGTGCAGCTCGGTCTGCCCGAGGTCACCCTCGGCCTGCTGCCCGCCGGCGGCGGCGTCATCCGCACCGTGCGCATGCTCGGCCTGCAGGGTGCGCTCATGCAGGTGCTGCTGCAGGGCCAGAAGTACCGGCCCGCGAAGGCCAAGGAGATCGGCCTGATCAACGAGGTCGTCGGCTCGGTCGAGGAACTGGTCCCCGCCGCCAAGGCGTGGATCAAGGCCAACCCCGAGGGTGGCGTCCAGCCGTGGGACAAGAAGGGCTTCAAGATCCCCGGCGGCACCCCGTCCTCGCCCGCGTTCGCGGCGAACCTGCCGGCCTTCCCGGCCAACCTGCGTAAGCAGATCAAGGGCGCGAACATGCCCGCCCCGCGCGCGATCATGTCCGCCGCGGTCGAGGGTTCGCAGGTCGACATCGACAACGCCTCGCTGATCGAGTCGCGCTACTTCGTGCACCTGCTCACCGGCCCGGTCGCCAAGAACATGATCCAGGCGTTCTTCTTCGACCTGCAGTCGATCAACAACGGTGGCTCGCGTCCGGCCGATGTGCCCAAGCGTGAGATCAAGAAGGTCGGCGTGCTCGGCGCGGGCATGATGGGCGCCGGTATCGCCTACGTGTCGGCCAAGGCCGGCTACGAGGTCGTGCTCAAGGACGTCACCCTCGAGGCCGCCGAGCGTGGCAAGGGCTACTCGGAGAAGATCGAGGCCAAGGCCCTCTCCCGGGGTAAGACCACCGAGGAGAAGTCCAAGGCGCTGCTGGACCGGATCAAGCCGACCGCGGACGCGGCCGACTTCGCCGGTGTCGACTTCGTCATCGAGGCCGTCTTCGAGAACACCGAGCTCAAGCACAAGGTGTTCCAGGAGATCGAGGACATCGTCGACGCGGACGCCCTGCTCGGCTCCAACACCTCCACCCTGCCGATCACCGGTCTGGCGACCGGCGTGAAGCGCCAGGAGGACTTCATCGGCATCCACTTCTTCTCGCCGGTCGACAAGATGCCGCTGGTGGAGATCATCAAGGGTGAGAAGACCTCGCCCGAGGCGCTGGCGCGGGTGTTCGACTACACCCTCGCGATCAAGAAGACCCCGATCGTCGTCAACGACAGCCGCGGCTTCTTCACCTCGCGCGTCATCGGCACCTTCGTCAACGAGGCGATCGCCATGCTCGGCGAGGGCATCGCGCCCGCGACCATCGAGCAGGCGGGTCTGCAGGCGGGCTACCCGGCCGCGCCGCTGCAGCTGTCGGATGAGCTGAACATGAAGCTCATGCTGAAGATCGCCAAGGAGACCGAAGAGGCCATCGCGCGTGGTGAGGTCACCATGGGCAAGGAGCGTCACCCGGCCATCGACGTCATCGAGTTCATGGTGAACTCGGGTCGCCCGGGCCGCCTGGAGAAGGCGGGCTTCTACGACTACGACGAGAACGGCAAGCGCATCGGCCTGTGGTCCGGCCTGGCCGAGCACTACAAGTCGAACATCGGCTTCGGTGTGCCGATCCAGGATCTGATCGACCGCATGCTGTTCATCGAGGCGATCGAGACCCAGAAGTGTTTCGACGAGGGCGTGCTGGAGAAGACCGCCGACGCCAACATCGGCTCGATCTTCGGCATCGGCTACCCGGCCTGGACCGGTGGTGTGCACCAGTTCATCGTCGGCTACCCGGGCGGCCAGGAGGCCTTCGTGGCTCGCGCCGACGAGCTGGCCAAGACCTACGGTGCGCGTTTCGAGGTTCCGGCTTCGCTGCGCAAGTAGTCATCGCTCGCGGTCGCTGATCGCGAAAGGCAAGGCCCGTCACCGTGTTTCGCGGTGGCGGGCCTTCGCCGTCCGGTGCCGGTTTCCGGCCGGATCGGCGGTGCCGGACCCGAGCTCACCCGGGCCGCGGGCCGGCGGTGAGGCGGCGGCTAACGTCGGGTGGGTGGAATTCGGCGAGCATATCGAGCAGCTCACGGCGCATGCCGCGGCCCTGCGATCGGACGTGGTGGCCTGCGGCCCCGATCCTGCGGTGCCCACCTGTCCGGGATGGACTGTGCGGCAACTGGTTCGGCATCTCGCGCGGGTGTACCAGTGGGTCGAACAGGCCTTGCGCAGCGAGCCCGGTGCATCGGAACCGCCGCGCGCGGAGGAGCCTCCGGTCGAGTGGCCGGAGCTGATCGACTACTGGGACGCCCGGCTGACGGCAATGCTCACCGCATTGACCGAACTCGGCCCGGACGCTCCCACCTGGGTCTTCGCCGGCGCCGACACCGCGACCGCCCGTTTCTGGGCGCGCAGGCAGGCCCACGAGACCGCCATCCACCGGCTCGATGCCAGGCATGCCAGGATCGGTTCGGTCGACCCAGGCGCTGTCGGCGAGCTCTTCGACACCCGCTTCGCCGCCGACGGGATCGATGAGGCGCTGCGGGTGACCATCCCGCGCCAGTTGCGCCGCATTCCACCGCCCCGCGGCGGCAGGGTCCTCGTGCACGCGGTCGATACCGATCTCGCCTGGACCGTGCGGCTCTCGACCGACAGCGAACCGCTGCGGGTCAGCCTCGGCGGCCCGCCGTCCCCCGCGGACGCCTCGCTGAGCGGCGCCGCCGACCAGGTGTACCGCGCGGTCTGGCAGCGCCCGAGCCGGGCCGTCCGGCGCGGTGATCTGGGACTGACCGCCGCCCTCACCCCACCCTGATCGGATCGCCCGCCACGCGGGACGGGAAACCCACCCACACCGTCGCGCACCGAGCTACGTTGGAGGTGCGCAGAGGATTCGGATACCGGAGCCACTCCGGGTCCGGAGGCCGAGCGCACGACGGCCGTCGGGCGATCCGCTCGACCGCCCGAGAACAGGATGTGCTCGTCGGCCGCCGATTCGTCGGGAGTGCGAGGTGGTGAGATGGATCCACGGGCGCGTTCGGACCGCGCGAGCGAGTCGGGCAGCGTCGTCTCCGATACGGCGCGCTGGCAGCCCGACCTCGCCACGCGATCACCTGGCCCCGAGCCCGAGGCCGACACGGAACCGGCCGAATCCGATGCCGCCGCCGGCGCGGACCCGGTAGCCGGTGCTGCCGACGAAACCGGCGCCGCCGCCAGGCCTGCCGTCTCCGGCAACGGCGACACCGGCACCCGGCCAGAAGACCGCGACACCCAGGAGAACAATCCCATCGCCATCGAGGACGAACTCGAGGCCATGGGCCTGTCGGGCGCGCGCGAGATCGGGCACGGCGGCTTCGGCGTCGTCTACCGGTGCGTACAGCGCGCGCTCGACCGAGTCGTCGCGGTGAAGGTGCTGTCCTCCGATATCGACGACGAGAGCCGCGAACGCTTCCTGCGCGAGGAACACGCGATGGGCAGGCTGTCCGGGCACCCGAACATCGTCGACATCCTCCAGGTCGACGTCACCGCCACCGGCAGGCCGTTCATCGTCATGCCGTATGCCACCCGAGGTTCGCTGGAGGTCGTCGTCCGCGACAACGGCCCGCTCACCTGGTCGGACACCCTGCGCGCCGGGGTGAAACTGGCCGGCGCGATCGAGAGCGCGCACCGGGCGGGCATTCTGCACCGCGACGTCAAACCGGCCAATGTGCTGCTCAGTTCGTACGGCGAACCGCAACTCACCGATTTCGGTATCGCCAGGGTGCCCGGTGGGTTCCGCACCTCGAGCAGCATGATCACCGGTTCGCCCGCGTTCACCGCGCCCGAGGTGCTCAAGGGTGAGGAGCCGACGGTCCGCTCAGACGTCTACGGGCTCGGCGCGACATTGTTCGCGCTGCTCACCGGCCACGCGGCGTTCGAACGTCAGGCGGGGGAGAAGGTGGTGGCGCAGTTCCTGCGGATCACCACCCAGCCCGTCCCCGACCTGCGCGAACAAGACATCCCCTCCGACGTGGCCGCGGCCGTCGAACACGCGATGGCGCAGAACCCGGACGATCGCCCCGCCTCGGCCTACGAGTTCGGCGAGACCCTGCGTGCGATCCAGCGCGCGCACGGGCAGATGGCCGACGAGATGGCCCTGCTGGACACCACCGACGAATCCGACGCCGCGCCCGCGCAGGGCGGCCGCACCGCGGTCACCGCGCGCCGCAGCTGGCCGCTGAACCTGAGCCCGCCCACCCCGCGCCCCGGCTACGACCCGTCACCGACGGCCACCCTGCCGCCGACCGCCGCCACCAAGTTCCGTCCGCCGACCCCGGCTCGGGAACCGATTCCGCGCACCCGGCTGCTCGACATCCTGCGCACGGGCGGTCGACGCAGGCTCGCGGTGATCCACGCGCCCGCCGGCTTCGGCAAGAGCACCCTGGCCGCGCAGTGGCGTGGCGAACTGACCGCCGACGGCGTCGCGGTCGCCTGGATCGGCATCGACAGCGACGACGACAACGAGATCTGGTTCCTGGCCCACCTGATCGAAGCGATCCGGCGGGTGCGCCCCGATATCGGCACCGGCCTGGACCAGGTGCTCGAAGAACAGCCCGCCGACGCCGTCGCCTATGCCATCACCACCCTCATCGACGATGTGCACGCCGGCGGCGCCACGGTCGTGGTGGTGATCGATGACTGGCACCGCATCACCGATCAGGGCACCCGCCGGGTGATGGATTCGCTGCTCGACAACGGCTGCCATCATCTGCGCTTCGTGGTGACCAGCCGGGACCAGTCCGGGCTGCCGATCAGCCGGATGCGGGTGCGCGATGAGCTGGTCGAGATCGGATCGGCGCAGCTGCGGCTGACCCGCGAGGAAACCAGGCAGATCCTGGTGGAGCGCAACCGCTTCAACCTCGACGACGCCCAGATCGACGAACTGCATCGCGCCACCGACGGCTGGCCCGCCGCCGTGCAGCTGATCAGCCTGGCGCTGCGCGGCAACCCGGATCCGGCGCCGCTGATCGCGCATCTGGCCGAGGGCGGGCACGGCATCCGCGAGTATCTGGCCGAGAACGTCATCGACGGGCTGGAGCCGCGCATGGTCGACTTCCTCACCGCCATCTCGATCGCGGAGAAGGTGTCCGGTTCGCTGGCGGCGGCGCTGTCGGACGATCCCGAGGCCGAGCACCTGCTGGAACAGGCCGAACAGCGCGAATTGTTCGTCCGGCGAGTGGAATACGATCCGGAGTGGTTCCGGGTGCAGCCGCTGTTCGCCGAACATCTGCGGGCCCGGCTCGAACGCAGCGATCCGGCGCAGGTCAAGGCGCTGCATCGCAAGGCGGCCCGCTGGTACGCCGAACATCAGTTGCTACGCAAGTCCGTCGATCACGCGGTGGCGGCGACCGATCTGAAGATGGCGCTGGATCTGCTGGAGAGCGGCGGCATGGATCTGATCGACGGATCGCGGCTGGCCACCCTGCTCGGCACGGTATCGAAACTGCCGGTGCAGCAGGTGGCCTCACGGTCGAAGCTGCTGATGGCGGTGGCGCGGGCCAATGTGAACTTGCAACAGTCCGGTGCGGCGCGCAGCGCGCTGGGCCGGCTGTCGAATGTGTTGTCGCGCGGCCCGTCCGGTGACGCCGACGTCATCCGGCAGCGCTGTCAGGCCGCGGTGCTCTCCGCGGCCGATCAGGTCGCCCGCGATCACACCGAGGGCGTGATCGAGCAGATCGCCGACTGCCTGGAACATCCCGACGAACTCCCGGCCTGGACGGTGTCGACCGCGGCGAACCTGACCTCGTTCGCGCGGCTGTGCGAGTTCGATTTCGACGGCGCCCGCGCCATCCAGGATTGGGCCGCCGAATACCACGAACGCTCCAAGGACCCGCTGGGCAGCGTGTTCGGGTTGTGCAGTCGCGGCGCGGTCGCCTACGAACAGCTCGATATCGCCACCGCGGCCCGCTGTTTCCAGCAGGCCTTCGATATCGCGCGGGCACGCTCGGGTCCACGTTCGCACGCGGTGCGGGTGGCGGCGGCATTGCTCGGCGAGTTGCACTACCGGCGCGGTGAGCTCGACGCCGCCGACCGGCTGCTGGACGAGAGCCATCAACTGGTGGCCCGGGTGGGCCCGATCGACTTCCTGATCTCCACCTTCGTCATCGGGGCACGGGTGAAGGCGGTGCGCGGCGATATGAGCACGGCCGCGAATCGGCTCGCCGAAGGTGAACGCATCGCCGTCGACCAGAACCTGCCGCGGCTGGCCGCGCAGATCCGCGCCGAACGGGTGCGGCTCGGCCCGGCCGCCGAGCCCTCCGGCCCGCAGTCGGCGACCGCGCGCTGGAACGGTGACCTGTTCCGCGATACCGGCCGCGCCGGACACCGCTTCACCGGCACCGCGGCGCTGACGCTGGAGGCGCAGGAAACCGCCGCCATCCGGGAGCTGCTGGCCGGCGGCGGCATCGAAGATCAGGACCGTGCGGTGCGCCGGGCCAGGGCGCTGTACGGGCGCACCCATGAGCAGCACCGCCCGCGCGCCCAGCTCGACACCTCGCTGCTGCTGGCCGAATGCCTGGCCGCGGCCGGCTGGGTCGGCGAGGCCGCGGCGCAGCTGGTGCCGGCGGTGACCACGTGCGCCGAGCTCGACTGGACCCGGCCCCTGCTCGACGCGGGGCCGGGTGTGGTCGCGATCCTGCGGGTACTGCGCAACGACCTGCCCTCGGAGCTGCCCGTCCGGTTCGTCGACGAGCTGCTCGCCTGATCTGTCAGGGATTTACGGCTGCCACCACGGCCGCAGCGGCAGCGTATTGCGGCCGTCCGGGCCGAGCTTCACCCCGAGCACCTGATGCAGCTGAACCACATTGCGCTGGAAGCCCAACCGGCTGCCCGCCATGTACAGGCCCCACACCTTCGCGGTGCCCGCACCGGCCTCGGCGACGCAGGCGTCCCAGTTCTCGACCAGGTTCTTGCACCATTCGGCCAGCGTCAGCGCGTAATGCTCACGCAGGTTCTCCTCGTGCATCACTTCCAGTCCGATGTTCTGGATCTCGGAGATGATCCGGCCCGAACCGATCAGCTCACCATCGGGGAAGACGTAGCGGTCGATGAAATCGCCGGCCTTGGTGGTGCGGGTGTTGTCCGGGCGGGTGATGCAGTGGTTGAGGAACAGTCCGCCGTCGCGCAGCTTGCTCTTGATGAAGCCGAAGTAGTACGGGTAGTTGTGCACGCCGATGTGTTCGGTGAGCCCGATCGAGGACAGCGCGTCGAATCCCGTTTCCGCGATATCGCGGTAATCGGAATGGCGCACTTCGGCCAATTCGGACAGGCCTTCTTCGGCGATCTTCTTCTGCGCCCATTCGGCCTGCTCGGCCGACAGCGTCGCGCCGATCACCTTGACGCCGCGCTTGGCGGCATAGCGCACCATTCCGCCCCAGCCGCAGCCGATATCGAGCAGCCGGTCGCCTTCCTTCAGCCGCAGCTTGTCGAACACCAGCCGGTACTTGTTCTCCTGCGCCTGCTCCAGCGTCCAGTTCTCCTCGCCGTAACAGGCGCAGGTGTAGGTCATGGACGGGCCGAGCACATGCTCGTAGAAGGCATTGGAGACGTCGTAGTGGTGGTGGATGGCCTCGGCGTCGCGGGTCTTGGAGTGGCGCAGGCCCTCCATGGCGATGCGCCGCCAGCGCGGCACCGTCTCCTGCGGCGGCGGTGGCACCGGGCGCAGGCGCTCCCATCCGAGCGAACGGGCGATGGTCAGCAGCGCCAGCGCCGACGGACGGCGGAACTTCAGGCTGTCCATCGCCTTCAAGATCTCGTACGGATCGCCGGGATGGACGCCGGTGACGGTCATATCGCCGGAAATGTAGGCGCGCGCCATCCCGAGATCGCCGGGAGCGGTGGCCAGATAGTTGATGCCGCGCGGGGTCTCGATATTGAGCGCGTACGGCGAATCCTCCGGTCCGGTGGCGCTGCCGTCGTAGGCGGTGAACCGGATGGGGACCTCGCCCTCGACCAGGGTCTCGAAGATCTCGGCGATCGTGAGCTTGGTGCCCAGATCCGCGAAAACATCGGATCGATCCTTGAACGTCGTCATTTGCGTTGCACCGCCTTCGAATACAAATCCAGCAGGCGCTGGTCCGGGTCGTAGCGTTTCTTCAGTTCGGTGTAGCCGTCGCCGCCGTAGAGTGCCGCGAACTCATCCTTGTCGTAGTACGAATCCGAGTACAGCGATTTGTGCCCGTCGAACTCGGTGACGGTCTGCTCGATCGCGCGGTTGGCCGCACCTTCGATCTGCCCGGGCACGGTCGGCACCGCCGACCAGAACCCGACGTTGACGTAGGTGCGGTCCGGCTCCAGCGGATACAGCGGCCACGGGCGCGCGGTTGTTCCCGGCACCCTCGGCTCGCGCAATCGCAGCGGGCACAGCCAGATCGGCTCGATCGGGATCTCGCGCAGGAACCAGTCGACGAAATCGGCGGTGCGCTCCACCGGCACCTCGATGTCCTGCACCACCCGCTCCTGCGGCGGGTTGCCCTTGCGCGCCTCGAGCTTGTCACCGATGTGATAGCGGCGGTCGAGGGCGACCAGCTTCCAGTAGAAGCTGCTGCGCCGGTACTTCTTCGGCCAGAACCGGCGGATCTTCGGGTTCTGGGTGCCGAAGGCGCGCGAGCACCAGAACCAGTCGGTGTCCCAGCGCCACAGGTAGTCGTGGATGGTGAGCCGGTCGCGTTTGGGTGCGCCGGAATCGTGCTGGATGGACCGGTAGTAGATGTCCATGCCGGTGTAGTCGCTGACCGGGCCGGGTTCGTCGGTCTGCCTGCCGAGGGTCAGGTAGCTCTCCTCGGCGGTGAACACCACGCCGTCGAGGTAGTCGACCCGTTCGCCGTCGTAGCTGCGTTCATCGACGATCGTGGCCAGCGTCGCCTCGAGTTCGCGCACATCGTGGAACCGCAGATGGCGCAGCGCCACATAGGGCTGCACGGTTTCCAGTTCGATTTTCAGGCGCGTCGAGTAGCCGAGGGTGCCGTAGGAGTTGGGGAAGCCGCGGAACAGATCGGCGTTCGGGCCGTCGGGGGTGGCGGTGATGATCTCGCCCGCTCCGGTCAGCACGTCCATTTCCAGCACCGATTCGTGCGGGAGCCCGTTGCGGAACGAGGTCGACTCGATACCGAGCCCGGTGACGGCGCCGCCGAGGGTGATGGTCTTCAGCTGCGGTACCACCAGGGGCGCAAGTCCGTAGGGCAGCGTCGCCGCGACCAGATCCTCATAGGTGGTCATGCCCGCGACATCGGCGGTCTTCGCGACCGGATCGACCGCGATGACCTTGGTCAACCCGGAGACGTCCAGGCCGGGAGCGGTGTTCTTCGCTCTGGCCCGGAACAGGTTGGAGGTCTTCTTGGCCAGGCGCACGTCGGCATCGCGTGGGATGGCGCGATAGCTCGCGAGGAGGCGTTGCACGCCTTCTCGATGCGCTGCGAACCCGGATTCATATGCGGCCGGAGCGTGGCCGGCCTTCCCCAACAGACTCACTGCCACTCCTCGACGCTAATACTCGCGATCATGGTCGGCCACTGTGAGGTCCCCGACTCGGATGAAATGTCACGCATATGTTGCACCGTGTTCGAACCGGCGGCGAGTGGAATTCGGTAAAGCGGCCGCCGACCGGGCGCCGGGCGCGGCGCGAGTGCGGCAGGGCAGGATGGGGGCGAGATACCGCATCCGGACAAGGAGTTCATCGTGGGACAGGTCAGTGCCAGCAGTTCGATCGTGGTGGGAGCGGATCCGCAGCGCACACTGACGGCGATCGCGGACTACGTCGATGTGCGCCCGCGCATCCTCACCTCGCACTACCGCGACTACCAGGTGATCGAGGGCGGCCAGGGCGCCGGAACGGTGGCCCAGTGGACCCTGCAGGCCACCGAGAGCCGGCAGCGCAATGTGCGTGCCAGCGTGTCGGTCTCGGAGTCCGAGGTGGTCGAGCGCGACGCCAATTCGTCGATGGTCAATACCTGGACGGTGACCCCCGACGCCGCCGGTTCCCAGGTCACCCTGTCCACTACCTGGCAGGGCGCGGGCGGCATCAAGGGCATTTTCGAGGGCATCTTCGCGCCGTTGGGGCTGAAGAAGATCCAGGCCGAGGTGCTGGCCAACCTGAAGAACGAACTGGGCTGAGCCGGGTACCGGCCGGGTCGTCGCCCGGCCGGTACCACCCGGTCAGTCGTGGTCGCCGATATCGAACAGATTGCCCTCCGGGTCGGCGAGGGTGGCCCACTTGATCCCGTACTCGTCGTAGTCGGCGATATGCCTGGCACCGAGGGAGACCGCGCGTTCGATCTCCTCGCGCCACTGCCTGGTCGCCAGATCCAGGTGCACGACATTCTTTCCTGGCGTTTTATCCGGAACCCGGATGAACATCAGCGGCGTCGTCATCCCGGAGCTGCGACCCACCGTCGAGTAGAACTCGCTCGCGTCCGGATCCACGGGATGGCCGAGCAACTGTGCGTAGAAATCGGCCAGCTTGCCGGGGTCGTGGCAGTCGATGGTGACGTTGGCGATGGACAGGGTCATCGGGGCTCTCCTTCTGGCGTGCGTGGGGCTGTTGGGTGCTGGATATCCGGCGCGGTGCGGCTCACGCGGCGATCGGCCAGCACAATTCGGTGCGGTAACCGGCCGGATCGGGTGAACGGTCCGGCCCGATCAGGTAGAGCTCGCGGATCGGTTCGGGCAGCGCGACGTCGTGTTCGGCGACGTGGGTGCCCAGCGCGCCGTAGACGCGGTCGATCTCGCTGTAGGGACCGTCGTGGACGGCGACGGCGAAATCGCGGGCAGGCAGCGTCGTGAGGGTCAGCCCGTCCGGGAATTCACCGGTCGTATCCGCTGTGACGGGCACGAATCCGGTCACCTCGCCGTCATCGGCGGTGAAGAACTCCGGCGCGTAGCCGGCTCCGGCCACACCCGCCGGCACGATCCCGGCCGCCGCGAGCGCGGCGTCCAGCATCGGAAACGTCTCGGCGCACCACCGGTCGATCTGCTCGCGCGCGACAACGGCGGTGCGGGTGAGCGCGGTGAATTCCGGAATCCGGCGATACTCCACCCGCAGTGGCGGCGCGGTGGTGAGCAGCCCGCGCAGCGAGGCGACCACCTCCTGGGTGCGCTGCAACTGTCTTTCCATACGCAGCAGATGCGCGCGCAGCGCCGCATCGCGATCGGCCACATCCTGGGCGGCGAGCACCGCACGGATCTCCGGCAGCGGCATGTCCAGCTCGCGCAGCCGCCGGATGAGCTGCGCGTCGGCGACCTGCTCGGTCGAATATCGCCGATAGCCGGTGCTCGCGTCGATCCGCGCGGGCACCAGCAGCTCGATCTCGTGATAGTGATGCAGGGCTTTCACGCTCAGGTGGCTCAGCCTGGCGAATTCGCCGATCGGGACGATCGCTGTCATGACCAGAGCACACACCCTCCGGCTACCGGAGGGTCAAGCCAGCACGAACGCGAGCAGCAGTGTGGTCTGGAAGGCGCCGCGCCACCAGGAGTAGCCGAACCAGACGCCCGGGCTGACCTCCCGGATCTCGTCGTAGACCTGCGGGGTCGGCGAGGGGGCATAGTTCAGCGCCCAGGTGGGCGCACCGTCGACCAGGGCAGGCGCGGTGTAGACGTCGGCGCGCCAGGCTTCGATGCCGGCCGGGGTGACCCGGTTCATCAGCCAGCCACCGTCCGGGCCCGTGTAGAAGGTCTTGCCGATCCACAGGGCCGGCGCGAGTGCCTGCATCGCAGGCGGTCGCGTCACCCAGCCGTTCTTCACGCCGCTGGGCACCGCGCCGCGCGGCGAGGCCTTGAAGATGGCGTCCTGCTGTTCGGGGCTGCACCGGAAGCGCAGCGCGTCGACGGTGGCCGCGCCGTTGGCGGGGTCGATGACGCAGCCGCCGCCGTAATCGGTGGCCACCGGCGCCGGAGCGGCACTCGCGGGAGCTGCCACCATCAGCACGGCTGCCGCTGCCGCGGACAGCAGTGTTACCAGCCTGCGGGTGCGCAACCGAGCGCGTCGGGCCGGGTTCATCGTGGTCTCGCGAGCCATCCGAGCCTCCTCGGTGTGGGTTGTCCCTGCGGTTCGGCGTCGATGATCGCTGCGTGGTCGCGTGTCCACGCGGTGTCTCGGCGGGTCCGCCGAGGGGCAGACCTGTGGCCGATCCTATGCCCGTGGGTAGGTGTCTCGTGAGGGAATCGGTGGAGGTCAGCGCCGTTGTTTCGGCCTGCGTCGACCGCGCGGGTATTCCGGCTCGGCTCTCGTCCCTCGACCGCCCGGGAGTTCGCTCCGGCAATGCCGGGCGTGCGGCCGACGCGCCGCGCCGAGTCCACTAGGCTGGCGATGACACTTTCCGCAGATCGGCTGGAGAAGAGGTAACAGGCGTGCAGCCCGGTGGTCAGTTCGATATGCAGCAGATACTCGCCCAGGCCCAGCAGATGCAGGAGATGATGGTCGCGGCGCAGGCCGAGATCGCCGCCGCCGAAGTCGAGGGCCAAGCCGGCAATGGCCTGGTCAAGGTCACCATCAAGGCCACCGGTGAGGTGCAGTCGCTGACCATCGATCCCAAGGCCGTCGACCCGGACGACGTCGAAACCCTGCAGGATCTGGTGATCGGCGCGATCAACGACGCCATGGCCAACGCCCAGCAGCTGGCCTCGGAGAAGCTCGGCCCGCTGGCCGGCGGTGCGGGCGGGCTGCCAGGCCTGCCCGGCATGTGACCGACCGGAGTCAGCACAGGTGTACGAGGGCCCGGTCCAGGATCTGATCGACGAGCTGGGCAAACTGCCAGGCGTCGGTCCCAAGAGCGCACAGCGCATCGCCTTCCATCTGTTGCAGGTGGAGCCGCCGGAAATCGATCGGCTGCAAGCCGTGCTGCAGAAGGTGCGTGACGGCGTGCGCTTCTGCGCCATGTGCGGCACCGTCGCCGACGGCGAACTGTGCCGCATCTGCGCCGACCCGCGCCGCGACCGCACCATGATCTGCGTCGTCGAGGAACCCAAAGACGTCCAGGCCATCGAACGCACCCGCGAATTCCGTGGCCGCTACCACGTGCTCGGCGGCGCGCTCGACCCGCTCAGCGGCGTCGGCCCCGACCAGCTGCGGATCCGGGAGCTGCTGGCCCGCATCGGCAATCAGGAGGACGGCGTCGACGTCACCGAGGTGATCATCGCGACCGACCCCAATACCGAGGGCGAAGCCACCGCCACCTACCTGGTGCGGATGCTGCGCGATTTCCCCGGGCTCAGCGTCACCCGGCTGGCCTCCGGGCTGCCGATGGGCGGCGATCTGGAGTTCGCCGACGAGCTGACATTGGGCCGGGCGCTATCGGGGCGGCGCGCGCTGTAAGCCGCGGCAGCGCGGTCGACCTCAGAGCTTCAGCGCGGTCCAGGCGACGTCGTCGAGCGCGGAGCGATCACCGATGGTCCAGGCCCAGATCAGCTCCGACACCGTGGCCGCGTCGTCCAGCGTGGTGGTGAAATGCTTCTTCGGCGACCCGTCGCGGTACTCCAGGATGTATTCCGGCTCCTGGTGATAGGTCTGGATGTACTCCTGCTCGCCCCGCGACACCACCAGATACGGGTTCGGGGCGGCCAGCTCGGCCACCCAGCGCTGTGCCAGCGGCCGCGTCAGATACGGGAACTCGCCCGCCCCACCGTGCGATACCTCCACCGGCACATGCCCGGCAGGATCGATCAGCCAGGTGAGCTGCGGATCGTAGACGGCGTAGTTCTGTGGTGTCGCGAGCTGGAACAGCAGCTCGCGCACGAACCCGATCGCGTCGTACGGGCTGGAGATCTGCAGCACCGTCCCGGTATCTGCACCGCCGACCGGCGCCGAACTGAGGAAGGTGTCCGCCTCGGGCAGCTCGTCATTGCGCCGGTTCACCTCGGCCGCGATGGCCGCGACGATCTCACCTTCCGGTTGCCCCTGCTGGGTGGTCAGATACGCGTCGACCTCGGCCGGAGTCGTGGCCGCGCCGGAGGGCAACAGAATGTGGTCGTAGCTCACCCGGCCAGCGTACGGGTGCGCACCGACGAAGGAGAACCGCAGCGGCAACCGCCCGCGAGATCGGTGCATTCCACGATGAAGGTGTGCCTGGCATGGTCGAAATCGAAGCAGTCGGCGTCGGTGCATTCCGCGATACGCCCGGCATGCAGCACCAACGTGCCATGGCAGTGATCCAGCGCCGCCGCACAGGACGGACAGTTCGTCGCGCGCATATCGCCTCCAACCGTCTGAGTCCGTACCTCGTGCATAGCACCGGCGTATGCCAGGCAGTGGGAGGTTACTCCGGTGCGTGTCGTGATCGGGCGCACGCCTGGCCGCCGTCCTGGTGCGGCGCCTGCGGTCAGGCGGGGATTTCGGCGGCGGCGGTGATGAACGCGTCCAGGACCGCCGCGATGGCGGGGCGGTCGTCGGCGCGCGGGCGGGTGGCGAGTTCGTAGAGGCGGGCGGCGCGGACGCCGGAGAGGCGCAGGACCGAGAGTTCCGGGTGGGTGACGGCGTAGCGGGGCATGAGGGCTACGCCGTAACCGGTCGCCACCAGGGTTTCGATCATGCGGAACTCGTTGAGGCGCTGCGTTATTCGTGGCTCGACGCCGGTGACGGTGGCGATGGAGCGCAGCACGTCGTCCACCGGGAAACCGCCGCGCACGCTCAGCCAGCTCTCCTCGGCCAGTTCTTCCGGGGTAACCGACGAGTGGCCGGCCAGCCGGTGGGTCGGGGCGACGACCACGTCGATGGGTTCACGCATGAGCACCCGCGCGGCGATGCGCGGGCCTGCCACGGATGCGGCGCGTTCGTCGCGGTGGGTGAGAACGATGTCGTAATCGGCCAGCAGGCGGTGCGTTTCCGACGGTGGCACGTCCTCGTCGCGGGCGATGACCTCGACTCCGCTGTCTGCCAGCGCGGGCAGCACCCTGGGCAGGAGCAGCGCGCCGCCGGACGGGAACACCGCCACCCGCACCCGGCCGCGCGGCGAGCCGCGGTAGTGCGCCATCTCCGCGACCGCCCGGTCCATCGCGGCGAGCACCTCGTCGGCGCGCACCACCAGCGCGTGACCGGCGTCGGTGAGCCGGATACGACGCCCGTCCGGCTCGAGCAGCGCCACGCCCGCCTCCCTGGCGAGCACCTTCAACTGCTGCGATACCGCTGACGGCGTCATGGACAGGGCAGTGGCGGTGGCGGCGACGGTGCCGCGGTCGGCGAATTCACGCAGCACTCGCAATCGCTCGAGCGACATCGGGGCACCCGCCGAATCCATTAAGCAATACTACACAAATAGTGCAGATCAATTCGATTGTTCTGAGCATTCGTCCACCCCCATCCTGGAACGCGTGACCACCCGCGACCGCACCCTCGGCCTGACCGTCGTCCTGCTCTGGGGCCTGAACTTCCTGGCCATCCGCATCGGGCTCGACCACCTTCCGCCGTTCTTCTTCGCCGCGCTGCGTTTCGCGGTGATCGCGGTCCCGGTCCTACTGTTCATTCCGCGCCCGAAGGTTCGGTGGCGGTGGATCCTGTTGTACGGGATCGGGTTCGGCATGTTGCAGTTCGCGTTCCTGTTCACCGCCATGCGGGTCGGGATGCCCACCGGGCTGGCCTCGCTGGTGCTGCAATCGTCGGCGCCGTTCACCGTCGCACTCGGTGCGCTCCTGCTGTCCGAGCGCATCCGCCCGGTTCAGGTCGCCGGGCTGCTGACGGCGGTCGCCGGCATGGCGATCATCGGCTGGGACCGCTTCGCGCACGCGAGCCTGATCCCCGTGCTGCTCACCCTGGCCGGCGGTTTCGGCTGGGCGCTGGGCAATATCGGCGCCCGCCGCGCCGGCCAGGAATCGCCCGGGGTCAACCCGCTGCACCTGACCCTGTGGATCACGGTCGTCCCGGTGCTGCCGCTGTTCGCCCTGTCCGCCGCCCTCGAAGGCCCCACCACCGGCTTCCACGACCTGGCCGCCACCTTCTCCGCCACCGGCTGGCCCGCCCTGGCCGCCCTCGCCTACATCGCGCTGCTCGCCACCGTCGTCGGCTCCGGCCTGTGGACCTACCTCATGAGCCGCTACCCCGCGGGCGCCGTAGCCCCGTTCTCCCTGTTGGTTCCGGTGGTGGGCATCGGGGCGTCCTGGATCTTCCTCGACGAGACCCCCACCCCCGCGAGCCTGATCGGCGGCGTCATCGTCATCGCGGGCGCGTTCGCGGCGACCACGACGCGGGCCCCGGGCCGGACCGCATCCACACGCGGTGCGGTCGGACAGGAATCTGCCGAGGTCGCGGTCCGGGCTTGAATCAGCCCGGCGTACTGCCGAAACGCGACTCGGTGGACTAACCTCTTAGCTAAGGAGGCCGGTCATGTCGAGCAGCTCAGCCGAGCAGTTCAATATTCACGAAGCGAAGACGAATCTGTCGCGCATCATCGAACGCGTCGAGCGCGGGGAAGAGATCGTCATCAGCCGGGCCGGGCATCCGGTGGCGAAGGTGGTCCCGCTGAAACGTCGAGTCGATCGGCGGGGTCATGGCTCGCTGCGGGGCAAACTGAGGCTTTCGGCGGAGTGGGACTCCGATGAAACGAATGCCGAGATCGCCCGCGACTTCGGCATGACGACATGAGCCTGCTGCTGGATACCCACGTGGCGTTGTGGTGGCTGGAGGGGAACCCGGTCCTGTCCGACGAGCTCGTCGATGCGCTCAACCACGAGCCCGATGTCTACCTCAGTGCGGCGACTGTGTGGGAGGTCGCGATAAAGCAAGCGCTCGGAAAGCTCGACGGGCCACCCGATCTGCCCGAGCAGCTTCGGCACAGCGGGTTCGACCACCTACCGATCGATCATCGGCATGGCATCGTCGCCGGCCGATTGCCGTTGATCCACCGGGACCCGTTCGATCGGATACTCGTGGCGCAGGCGCAATGCGAGGGGCTCCGTCTGGTTACCCGTGATCCGTGGTGCCACAAATACGACGTCGATATCCTGCCCGCCTGATTCAGGCGCGCAGGCGTTCGCGGCGCAGCTGTTCCACCTCGGGCAGGTCCAGCGGCTCGAGGGCATCCACGCCGAGGGCTCGGCTGAGGATGAGGTCGGCGAGTTCCGGATTGCGGGCGAGGGCAGGGCCGTGCATGTAGGTGCCGATGACCGAGCCCTGGACGACGCCCTCCAGGCCGTCGCCGACGCCGTTGCCGACGCCGCGGGTCACCCGGGCGAGGCCGGTGGCGCCGGGGCCGAGCGCGGTTCCGCCGCGGTGGTTCTCGAAGCCGGTGAGCGGCGCGGTCAGGCCGGGGATGAGCGGGGTGGTGGTCACCTCGCCGATGGCACGCTTGTCCTGGGGTGAGGTGGTGGCGTCGAGCAGGGCGACGCCCTCGACGCGCTCACCGGATGACGTCTCGTACCACTGGCCGAGCACCTGGATGGCCGCGCAGATCGCCAGCACCGGTGCGCCTTTCGCGGCCGCCTGCTGCAAACCGGGGTAGCGCTGGAGGTGGCGGGTGGCCAGGCGTTGCGCCGAATCCTCGGCGCCGCCGAGGGTGTAGATGTCCAGCGATTCGGGCACCGGCTCGGACAGCGTGATCTCCACGATCTCGGCGTCGTAGCCGCGCATCCGCAACCGCTGACGCAGCACCAGCGCATTGCCACCGTCGCCGTAGGTGCCCATCACATCGGGCAGGATCAGTCCGATCCGCACGGTCGATTCACTCATCGGATTGCCTTTCAGCGAGCGTCGAGATCGCGGTTCAGATCACGGAACGCGGTGTAGTTGGCCAGCACCTCGACCCGTCCGGCGGGGCAGGAAGCGATGGCGCGCAACGGATCCGCGATCGTGGTGTGCTCGACACCGGCATAGGTGAGCCGGACCGCGAGATCGGTGGCGCGCTCACCGGCGGCCACCACCTGCACGCCCTCGAAATGCTCGAATCGCACATCCCACAGCCAGGACAGATCCTCGCCGTCGGGCACCTGACCGTTCACCGCGATCACCAACCCGGCCGCGTCGTGATCGATCATCGACAGCGCTTCCTGCCAGCCGGCCGGATTCTTCGCCAGCAGCAGCCGCGCCGAATGCTCCCCGACCTGCACGGTCCGGTAACGGCCCGCGATCTCGCGCACCGTGCCCGCCGCGGCGGTCGCCTGGGCGGGGTCGGCGCCGAGCGCGACCGCGGCGGCCACGGCCTGCGCGGCGTTACCGCGATTGGCACGCCCGGGCAGCGCGAGCCGCAGCTCGGCGGTGAATTCGTCCGGGCCGCGCAGCTTTTCGCCGTCCAGCCACCAATCCGGTTGCGGGCGCTGGAAATCGGCGCCGGTGCTGCGCCAGTGCTCGCCCTCCCAGATGATCGGTTCGCCGCTGCGTGGGCAGCTGGTGGCGTCCATCGCCCAGCCGCTGCCCGCGGCCACCCACACCACGTTCGGGTGGTCGTAGGCGATGGAGGTGATGAGCACGTCGTCGCAGTTGGCGATCACGACCGTGTCGGGGTGCCGCGCCAGCCCTGCGCGCAGCTTGCGCTCGATCATATTGATCTCGCCGACCCGGTCGAGCTGGTCCCGGCTGAGGTTCAGCAGCACCACCGCGGCCGGATTCAGCGAATCGGTGACGTGCGGCAGGTGCAGCTCGTCGACCTCGATGGCGGCCAGCCCGGCGGTCCGGTTGACGCTGAGCGCGGCGACGATGCCCGCATCCATATTGGCGCCGTCGGCCTGGGTGGCGACGTCACCGAGGGTGCTCAACGCCGCCGTCGTCATCCTGGTGGTGGTCGACTTGCCGTTGGTGCCGGTGACCAGCACCGTTCGCCGTCCACGGCCCAGTTGATCCATGATCGTCGGATCGATTTTCAGGGCGATCAGCCCGCCGATCATCGACCCCTTGCCGCGACCGGCCTTCTGCGAGGCCCACGACGCCGCAGCCGCCGCCCGCAGCGCGATCCGCCCGCGCACCGATATGTCTGCCACGCCGCGAGTCTATGTTCGCGCCGCGCGGGGGGCCGGGTCAGGTGGGGGAGTCGTTGTAGAGCTTGCGCTCGTAGTTGGCCGCCGAATAGTAGGCCTCCAGGTCGTCGACGCTTTCGGTGACGTTGGTCTGCACCTCTTTGACCAGCCGCGCCGGGCTGGGCAGCGTGTCGACGGGCCAGTTGTCCGGCTCCCACAGGTGGCTGCGCATGAAGGCCTTCGCGCAGTGGAAGAAGATCTGCTCGATGTCGACCTCGACGGCCAGGATCGGACGGTGCCCACGCACCACCATGTCCTCGAAGTACGGTGCGTCGCGAACCAGCCGCGCCCGCCCGTTGATGCGCAGCGTCTCGCGGCGGCCCGGGATCAGGAAGATCAGTCCGACGTGCGGATTGGACAGGATATTGAGGTAGCCGTCGGCGCGCCGGTTGCCTGGACGTTCCGGGATGGCGATGGTGGTGTCGTCGAGCACCTTGACGAACCCGGCCGGATCGCCCTTCGGTGAGGCGTCGCAATTGCCGTCGGCGTCGCTGGTGCACATCACCAGAAACGGGGTGAGCGCGATCCATTCCCGGTCGCGCGGATGCAGGGCGACGCGCTCCTTGCTGACCGCGCGCGGCATGACCGCGCCGAGCAGCTCCCTGAGTTCGGCGGGATCGGTGATCTCAGGGGCGTTGTCGCTCATAGCAATGATTCAAACATCGGCGGTGGTGTGCGGCGAACCTGTTTTGTCCGGGTAGCGGAGTCGGAAATCTCACCCTCAGATGTCGATGTCGAACAGGTTCGGCTCGCCGCGGGCGTAGCGATCGGCGTCCACCTGCCGCAACGGCTCCAGTTCCGGCGAGCGGTACAGCGTGAAGGTGCGGCAACGCGGCGCCGCCGAACCGGTCACGTCGAGCAGCGCGTTGACGGCGCTGCGGGCCGATTCGCTGGCGCCTTCCATCGTGGCCAAGTCGATGTTGGTGCGTACATAGTCGCCGGCGAGGAAGAGGTTTTCCAACGCGCCGTGTGACTGCGGGCGCGAATTCCAGGACCCGGCGGTATTGATGAGCAGCGGGTCGGCATTGGCGTTGCGGCGCTGTTCGGCCTGCCAGGTGATGCCGGGATCGAGGAACCAGGAGTGCAGGTCGGCGTCGCGCAGCACCTCGCCGCGGTCATTGAGGTGGGTGGTGATCTGCGCCCACGTCTCGCGGGCGATCTCCTCATGGGTGCATTCCTTGGCCGGTTTCCCGTAGAGGATGCCGGGGGTGTTCCAGTTGGAGATGTCCACGGACAGACAGTCGGCCACGGTGCCGTCACCGAATTCCGGAAGCTTGCGGGTCCAGAGCTGGTTCTGGCTGATCGAGGTGATCGCCCACGGTGAATCGATATAGGCCGCGTGCCCGCTGACGATGTCGGGTGCGGTGCGCAGATAGAACTGGATGCCGTTCATCCAGTCGGTGTGCAGGCTGTCCATGGCGGCCAGTTCCGGGCGGACGGCGCGGATATCCGGCGACCAGAGGGCACGGGCGCGTTCGGCCGGCAACGCGACCACATAGTGGTCGGCCTCGACGGTGCGCGCGGCTCCGGCGCCGTCGACGATGCGCGCGCCGCTGATCCGCCGGTCCCGCACGTCGAGCCCGCGCACCTCGGCGCCGAGTTCGAAGCGCACGCCCAGCTCGCGCAGCCGCGCCACCCACGGATCGATCCACACGTGGTTGGTCGGTCCGTTCAGCACGCGATCCAGATCGCCGTCGTTGCCGATCTCGAGCGGGTTGCCGAGGAACTGCTCGCCCATATTGCCGATGGTGCGTGCGCTGGCCATATCCTCTTTTGCTGCGACCAGCAGGCTGGTGAGAGTCCGTGACAGCAACGCCCGGAATTCGTGAGATCGCTTGTGCCCGTGGACGAAATCGCGCCACGACATATGTTCCCACTGGCCGAACCGGCGGGCGTCGCAACTGCTGAAGAAGACCAGCAGGCGGTTGGCGAAGAAGGCGCCCTCGGCCGGGGGCATCTTCAGCGTGGTCGCGATGGCGGCACCCATGGTTTCCCGGAACGCCTGCGGGGTCGCGGTGGCCAGATGCGCGGCGCCGAGCGGGAGCCGGAAGTCGTCGCCGTCGCGTCGCGCGAAACGGGCCTGCGGTGCGGCGACGAGGTTGTTCCACACACCATCGGGGTTGGCGCCGAACGGAATTCGACGCATGGTGTCGGGAATGTGGTGGTAAAAGCCGGGGAAGAAGCGGAAACCGTGCTCGCCGGGCAGGTCGGGGCGGCCATCGGTCCCCGTCCCCGGTACCCCGATGCTGCGCGCCTTGCCGCCCAGCGCCCTGCGCTCGTAGACGGTGACCTCGAAGCCGCGTTCGGCCAGCTCGTGCGCCGCCGTCAGCCCCGCGACCCCGCCGCCGAAGACCGCGACCCGCATACCGGGACCGGCCGCCGCGGATCTCGCCCCGAGCACCCCCGCCGACGCCACACCGACCCCCGCCGCGACCGCTCCGCGAAGCACCGCCCTCCGCGATACGGTCCACTGTTGTTTCGCCATGCGCCGCTCTGCTGCCTAGCCTCGGGACCTCACTGATTTCCGACCACTTTAAGCGCACGCCGCCAGGGCGGATGGGCGGGTTGCCGAAAGTGGCGGTGGGCTGGGTGAACGGTGCCGTGACGTGGCGCGGGCCGCATCATCTCCGGGGTGATCCGCAAGCTCGGCAGGCAGTGGCTCGAATGCAGGGCGAGCGGCTCGCGTCCAGCTCCGAGTGTCGGCTACCGCTGGGGGTCGGGTTGAAGATTCAGGCTCGTCGGCACCTGCGGTGACTGTCCGACCAGCACGTCCGCTGTCACCTGGTCTTGGGCGGCGAGAGTGTCGGCGGCCGTTTTCAGTGACTCCGCCATTTCGCCGAGGTTCCGCTCCAGCAGGGTGCGGCGGTCGTCGAGGTAGCTGGTGAACCGGGCGAAGGCGGCCACGGCGTCCCCCTTCCACGCCCCGTGGCTATCCGCGATCGCCTGATCGGTTTCACGCAATGCCGTGCCGGAGTCGGTGAACAACACGTCGAGCCGGCCGGCGGCGGCACGCAAAACCTCGGGATCGACAGAAACCTGATCAGCCATATTTCCCCCTTGGCCTACTGAAATCGCCTGTCCCCGATACGATACCCGCGGACGCAGACGGCACAAGTAACCGTTGGGGGGCGCCGGACCGATGTTGTTACCCGATATCCGCTGGTGGAACGAGCTCGCGCTGGAGATGCTGGAAACGTCTCTCTCCCAGCGCATCACCACGATCGAAGACGCCGACAAACAGCTCGCCGATATCGGCAGACTGCCCGGCTGGGAAGGCGACGCCGCCGACGCGGCCCGTCGACGCTTCGCCGACACCTCTGATCAACTCACCGACGAAGCGGCCGCGCTCGGCGCCGTTCGAGCGTTGACCACCCAGACCCGCGAGGCCGTCAAACACCTGAAGCAGACCCTCGCCACGATCGACCAGCGCGCCACCGAAGCCGGGCTGGAGGTCTGGGACCACGGCCACGTCACCATCGCCGACAAACCGGGAGCCCCCGACCCGGCCTCGGTGGAAGCGCTCCGGCTCGAACTGATCGACGCCGCCCGCGCCGTCATGCGCCAGGCCGATGACATCGCCGCCGACGCCGCCGCTGTGCTCAACAAGGCCGCCAACGGCGAAATCACCGACAACGGCGCCACCGACGTCGTCGCCGCCTCCACCACCGGCGCCACCCAAGGCGGACTCACCGCCCTCGCTCCACCGGAGAACGGGACTGCGCGCGAGAACAACGCCTACTGGGACGCCCTCGATGATCGCCAACGCCGCGAAATCATCGAACAGCACCCGGAATGGATCGGAAACCGCGATGGCATCCCGTCCATGGCGCGCCATGAGGCCAATGTCAACCGGATCGATGATGAGCGGGCACGGTTGACGCAGGAGCGTGACCGGCTGAAGGAGGAACTGAAAGACGATCCAGGACCGCCCAAGAACCCGAACGCGCCGATACCGAACGCGGATAAGAAGGCTGAGCTGGCGCGAGTCGAAGCGAAGCTGACCGATCTCGATTCGCTGGAACGGACGCTGGCCGACCATCCACTGGACCCGTACAACCCGGACGCGGGCGCGCGGCTGCTACTACTGGATATGCAGTCCGGTGACAAGGGGATGGCCGCAATAGCGGTCGGGGATCCCGACAACGCGGACCATGTCTCAGTGACCGTGCCCGGTGTGTCCACGACCGTACCGTCGTTGAGCGGAATGGCGAGTGAAGCGGAGGCCGTCCAGCGAGAAGCCGACAAGCAGCTGTCCATGGAGGGGCGAGCCGGGGAGCGAGTAGCGACGATCGCCTGGCTCGGATATGAACCGCCGGCGGAGATCGGGCCCGATGCCGCGAGTACCGGCCGCGCCGTGGACGGAGCACCAAAGCTGGCCGCCTTCTTCGAAGGCTTGGATGCCGCTTCGAACAAGTCGGACCCACATATCACTGCTTTGGGGCATTCATACGGCAGTTACACAACAGCTCTCGCGCTCCAGCAGCTCGGTGCCGACAACCCTGTCGACGATGCTGTGTTCTACGGCTCGCCGGGAATCAACGCCGACGACGAAGCAGATCTCAACCTCGGTCCCGGCCATGGATTTGTGATGCGTGCACCCGACGATCCGATTACCTGGGCAGATGGCTTCGGCGTGTTCGGCCCCGACCCGGTGACAACCCACCTCGAACAGATCTCGGTCCGTGAAGCCACAACGAGTGATGGTGTCCATCGGGAAGACTCGAACGGCCACAGCGAATACCCACGCCCCAGCGCGAATGGTGAACTTCGGACTGCGGGCTACAACATGGCGGTCATTGTCGCCGGTTTGCCGCATCTGGTGGTGCGCTGACATGGCCACCCGTCGCTACCTACCGACCCTGGTTTCGATTTTCGTGTTGATCGGCGCGCTCAGCGGTTGCGGCAGCCGCCTGGACGATCCGAACCATCCGGCCACGCCCGATGACATCGCGCAGGCCGAAGCGATGATGCGACAGCTGCCGTCGGTTCAGGAGACCGAACAACAGCTGTCCGCACTTATGTGGAGAATTGCCGAGGCCACCAGATCCGTTGCACCGGCACTCGACTGGCAGCCGAAGACCGACCGCGCACAGGGAACCCTCGGATGCCCCTCGCCGTACAGCGAGACGGACGGGGTATCGATGACGGCCGACAGCATCTATTCGCCGGTTCCGATCGCTGATGCGGAATGGCCCGAAGTCCTTCGAATCACCCGTGATCTCGCTGCACAACACGGCATCACTGCACTCACTGTGCGCGCCGACGAACCAGGACACCACGACATCACGCTGCACTCGCCCGACGATGGCAACGAGATCAGCGTCGGCTCACGGAAAGCTGCGCTCATCACCGGATTGACCGGCTGCCGTTTGCGAGCCCAAGACATCGAGAACCCGACCTCGAAATGAGTGAAGGCGCGCTCCCGCGCTCATCGCGCTGAGAGCGCGCACTACAAGCCATTCCACCTGCTGCCGCTGTGTGGAGACGGTCGCCTGTTACGCCGGCCACGTGTGCGATGAGCCCCGCGCTCTGAGAGGATCACGGCCCCACCGCACCCGCTCGGCTCACCGCCCGTAAGGCTGCTGCCCCGCCGCATACCCGAAGTCGTCGGCCACCATGGCCGCCAACTCCAACAGCGCACGCCGGGTCGGCTTGCTCACCAATTCCAAGTCGATTTCCGCGCCTTCGGCGAGGTGGTCGTCGAACGGCACCACCTGCACCGCGCGGGTGCGGTCGAGGAATAGCTTGCGTAGCTGGTCGATATCGACCGAGGAGGCGCCGCGGCGAGAGGCGTTGACCACCACGACGGTTCGTTCCACCAGCTTGCTGTAGCCGTGGTGGTCGAGCCAGTCGAGGGTGGCCGAGGCGCTGCGGGCGCCGTCGATGGCGGGGGAGGTGACCAGGACCAGCGAGCTGGCCATATCGAGCACGCCTGCCATGGCCGAGTGCATCAGGCCGGTACCGCAGTCGGTCAGGATGATGTTGTAGAACGACTGCAGGATGCCGATGGCCTTGCGGTAATCGGCCTCGCTGAACGCTTCCGAGACGGCCGGATCCTGTTCACTGGCCAGCACTTCCAGCCGGCTCGGTGCCTGCGAGGTGTGCGCGCGGACATCGGAGTACCGGGTGATGTGCTGGTCTTCGAGCAGGTTGCGGACCGTGGAGCGGGTCTGCCGCGGCACCCGATGCGCGAGGGTGCCGAGGTCGGGATTGGCGTCGATGGCGATCACCCGGTCACCGCGCAGCGAGGCGAAGGTGGAGCCGATGCCAACGGTGGTGGTGGTCTTGCCGACACCGCCCTTCAGCGAAAGGATCGCGATCCGGTAGTCGCCGCGCACCGGCTGGTTGACGCGCTCGACCAGGTCGGCGTGCACCACGTCGGCAGCGGATTCACCGGGGTTGATGATGCCGCGGGAGGCCTTGTGCACGGCCCGGCGCCACCCGCTGCGCGGCGCCTTGCGGGCCCGCTTCAGCAGGTTCAGGTCGTTGACCGAATGGCCGGGCTGCCCGGGCTGCGGCATGTGCTGCGGCACGAACGGCTGCTGCTGCGGCTGCCCGGGCTGCTGGGTCTGCG
The DNA here is from genome assembly GCF_058222935.1 of Nocardia sp. JCM 38205. NCBI lineage: Bacteria > Bacillati > Actinomycetota > Actinomycetes > Mycobacteriales > Nocardiaceae > Nocardia > Nocardia sp. JCM 38205. The sequence continues at coordinate 117,504 of NZ_JBYHFL010000003.1, forward strand.
GCGGGCCGCCCTGCCAGTCCGGTGTCTGGTACTGGCCGGTGGCGGGGCCGCTCATGCCGGTCGGCGCGGACTGCTGCATGGGCGGCTGGTAGGTCTGCTGCGGCGCGACCGGCGGCGGGGCCCAGCTGTTGATGGCGCCGCCGTGCGGATCGCCGCCCTCGGGCATCGGATGGTGGTTGCTCTGTTCGGGTGCGGGCGGCGGAGCCTGGAACTGCTCCTCACCCTGCGGCGCGAAACCGCCGGGGGCGAACTGGCTCTGGCCCGCGTCGAACTGCTGGCCGGGCGGCTGCGAGAACTGGCCGGGGCCGCCCTGGTGCTCGAATTGCCCAGGGGCGGGCTGCTGCTCGAACTGCCCGCTGTTGTGCGGCGCGAATTGGCCCTGCGCCTGCGGCTCGAACCCGCCCTGGCTCGGTTGCTGATCGAACTGGCCGGGCGCGGCGGGCTCGAACTGGCCCTGGTTCGGCTGCTCGGGGAACGATCCGGGACCTGCCTGCGAGAACTGGCCCTGCCCTGAAGGATCGAACGGACCCGAGGGCGCGAACTGACCCGGCGGCGCGAAGGAACCCTGTTCCGGGAACTGACCCGGGGGCGCGAAGGAACCCTGTTCCGGGAATTGCCCGGGAGGTGCGAAAGTGCCCTGCTCGGGGAATTGCCCGGGAGGTGCGAAGGAGCCCTGCTCCGGGAATTGTCCAGGGGGCGCGAAGGAACCCTGCTCCGGGAATTGCCCGGGAGCCGGTTCGGGGAACTGGCCCGGCTGGGCGAACTGGCCGCTGGTATGCGGTGCGGGCTGCCCCTGTTCGGAGAATTGGCTCGGCTGCGCGAACTGACCGCTGCTGTGCGAAGGGGGCTGTCCTGGCTGCGCGAACTCGCCACTGCTGTGCGGCTCGAACTGCCCTGGCGCCGAAGCGCCGGGGGCGGCGAACTGGTCGGCGCCGAACGAGGATTCGTCGACCGAATACACCGACGTCGCGTCTGCGGCTCCGGCGCCGTTGCCCGATTCGGACTCCGGTGCCTCGCCCGCGGGGCTCGATTCGGCAGCCGCGGACTGCTCGGCTTCACCGGAGTCGGGCTGCGGCTGCTGCGTCGTGTCGGATTCGGTGGCGATTCCGGCGTCCGCCGGATGACTCTGCAGCCAGGGCGGAGAAGTCGGGTTGTCGTTGTCTGTCACAGTTCCCCCATCTGCTCGGGATGTCGAGCAGAGAGCTCGGTGGCGCAGTTGCGGGTCAACGCTAGCAGGTGAGTTCGGCCCCGTGCATGCCGTGGCTTACCAGGTCCGAGACGGCACCGGCGCGGTCCGGACCGGCACAGAGCCGTCCGGACCGCGCCGATTGCGCTCAGTTCGCCCGGTTGACCGCGGAAACCACCGCGCGCAGCGAGGCGGTGGTGATGGAGGTGGCGATGCCGACACCCCAGACCGTCTTGTCACCGATCGCGCATTCGACGTAGGCCGCCGCCTGCGCATCGTCACCGGCGGACATGGCGTGCTCGGAGTAGTCGAGCACCTGCACATCGAACCCGACCGTCGCGATCGCGTCGACGAACGCCGCGAGCGGGCCGTTGCCGGTACCGGTGATCTCCTGCTCGACACCGTCGACCTTCACCGTGGCGGTGATGGTGTCGGTGCCGCCGTCGGTCTCCGAGGCGGTGACCTTCTGCTTGATCCGCTCCAGCGGGCGCACCGGGTTCAGGTACTCGGTGGCGAAGACGTCCCACATCTCCTTGGGCGTCACCTCGCCGCCCTCACCGTCGGTGATCTGCTGGATCGCCTGAGAGAACTCGATCTGCAGCCGTCGCGGCAGCGCCAGCCCGTGATCGGTCTTCATGATGTAGGCGACCCCGCCCTTGCCGGACTGCGAATTGACCCGGATGACGGCCTCGTAGGTGCGGCCCACGTCCTTGGGGTCGATCGGCAGGTACGGCACCTCCCAGGTGATGTCGTCGACGTCGGCGCCCGCCGAATCGGCGGTCACCTTCATCGCGTCCAGACCCTTGTTGATGGCGTCCTGGTGGGAGCCGGAGAACGCGGTGTAGACCAGGTCGCCGCCGTAGGGGTGGCGCTCGTGCACGGGCAACTGGTTGCAGTATTCGACCGTGCGACGGATCTCGTCGATATCGGAGAAGTTGATCTGCGGGTCGATGCCACGGGAGAACAGGTTCATACCAAGGGTGACCAGGCAGACGTTGCCGGTGCGCTCACCGTTGCCGAACAGGCAGCCCTCGATGCGGTCGGCGCCGGCCTGATAGCCCAGTTCGGCGGCCGCCACGGCGGTGCCGCGGTCATTGTGCGGGTGCAGCGACAGCACGATCGCATCGCGGCGGGCCAGGTTGCGGTGCATCCACTCGATGGAATCGGCGTAGACGTTCGGCGTGGCCATCTCGACGGTCGCGGGCAGGTTGATGATCAGCGGCTTCTCGAGGGTCGGCGCGATGATCTCGGAGACCGCGTCGCAGACCTCCTTGGCGTATTCCAGTTCGGTGCCGGTGTAGGACTCCGGGCTGTATTCGTAGCGCCAGTTGGTGTCGGGGTGCTTCCGCTCGGTCTCCAGGCACAGCTTCGCCGCGTCGGTGGCGATCTTCTTGACGGCCTCGCGGTCGGCGCGGAACACCACCCGGCGCTGCAGGATGGAGGTGGAGTTGTAGAAGTGCACGATGACGTTCGGCGCGCCCGAGCAGGCCTCGAAGGTGCGTTCGATCAGTTCCGGGCGGCACTGGGTCAGCACCTGGATGGTGACGTCGTCCGGGATGGCGCCGTCGGTGATGATCTCGCGGACGAAGTCGAAATCGGTCTGGCTGGCCGACGGGAAGCCGACCTCGATCTCCTTGTAGCCCATCCGCACCAGCAGGTCGAACATGCGGCGCTTGCGGGCCGGGCTCATCGGGTCGATCAGGGCCTGGTTGCCGTCGCGCAGGTCCACCGCACACCAGGCGGGCGCGCGATCGATGACCTTGTCCGGCCAGGTGCGGTCGGGCAGTGTGATCGGCTCGACCTCCTCGGCGAAGGGCCGGTACCGGAAGGTCGGCATGGAGGAGTTCTTCTGCTTGTTCCAGGCCGGCTGATCGGCGGGCGCGGGCTTGGTGGGCGCGGTGATGGTGCGCGTGCCGGATACGAAGGCGTCAGCGGGTGACATGCGATTCTCCGTGGGTGTGGGTGGTGTCCCGAAAAGGCGGGTCGACCGGCGCGGCAGAACCCCGCGACGGGAGGCCGGTCCGATCAGACCCCGTCGCGGCGGCCGAGAAGAAGAGCCCGCTGCATGATGCCGGCCAGTTTACCGTGCCCGGATTCGGCGACGGAAGGGCGGTACCGATAGCGTCGGTGACCGGATGCGCTTGTACGGGCCTGCCCGGCCCGACGGGACGTGAGGAACATGGATGACTTGGCTCGAACAGCTGGCCGTCTTCGGGGCCGGTGTGGCCGCGGGCGGAATCAACACCATCGTCGGCTCCGGCACCCTCATCACCTTTCCGGTGCTGCTGGCGATCGGCTACCCGCCGGTGACGGCGAATGTATCGAACACCGTCGGGCTGGTGCCCGGCTCGATCAGCGGGGTGATCGGGTACCGGCGTGAACTGTCCGGTCAGCGCGCCCGGCTGCTGCGGCTTGGTGTCGCCTCGCTGTTGGGGGCGATCACCGGCGCGGTGGCCCTGCTGACCATGCCGGAACAGGCGTTCAAGGCCATCGTCCCGGTGCTGATCATCGCGGCCCTGGTGCTGGTGGTGGTGCAGCCGCGGCTTGCGGCCTGGGTGAAGAGCCGCCGCGACGCCGACAACACCCCCGAGCACGGCGGTCCGGTGCTGTTCGGCTCGATCTACGCCACCGGCATCTACGGCGGCTATTTCGGCGCGGCCCAGGGCGTGCTGCTGATCGGCCTGCTCGGTGTGTTCGTGCACGACGATCTGCAACGGCTGAACGCGGTGAAGAACACGCTCGCGCTGCTGGTGAACGCGGTGTCGGCGGCCATCTTCATCGTGGTGGCCGATATCGCATGGGAAGCCGTCGCGCTGATCGCGGCCGGTTCCATCATCGGCGGGCAGCTCGGCGCCCGCGTCGGACGCAGGCTCTCACCCACGGTTCTGCGCGCGGTGATCGTCGTCGTCGGCACCGTCGCGGTGGTCCGGCTGCTCACTTCATGACCGATCGGTAATGGCAGAGCCTGTTCTGCAGATCTCTCTATAAGGAAGATCGTTCCATCACGGGTGCGGCCGGGTGAACAGCGGCTGTTCAACATTGGCGATTGCCGGTAATCTTCCCCCGGCCGCGCGCGTGAATTTGGAGGTGGCAGAAGTGGATAGGCGTGCCTTCCTCGAGGCGGTGGGTGCGGCGACAATGCTGGGGGTCCTCGGATCGACGGCCGGTGCGGTCACGGCGAATGCCGATCCGATCTGGGATGCACTGTTCCGTGAATGGGTGCCGGAGATCTTCGCGCCGCTGCCCGATCCGGCCGACCATTCGCCCGCGATCGTCGTCGGCTCCGGTTTCGGCGCTTCGGCTACGGCGCTGCGATTGGCGCAGGCCGGCGTTGCCACCACGGTGCTCGAGCGCGGCTCGCGCTGGCCCAATGATCCGTGGCGGGAGATCTTCACCGGCGACGACCTGCCCGACGGCCGCGGCTTCTGGCACCGCACCTCCTTCACCGGGGTGACCAAGGTGCCGATGCAGTTCGCTAGTTTCGGCGGGGTCCTCGATGTCACCGAATACCCGGGAATCGATGTGTGGCGCGCGGCCGCGGTGGGCGGCGGCTCGATCGTGTTCAGCGGTGTCATGATCGCGCCCGAACGCAGCCTGTTCGACCATGTCTTCGGCGGCGTCGTCGATTACGGCGAACTCGAGCGCGTCTATTACCCACGCGTGCGGCAGATGCTGCGGCTGGACGCCATGCCCGCCGACATCTACCACTCGGCGCCGTTCACGCATTCGCGTGCCTGGGACGATCAGGTCCGCAAGGCCGGATATCAGCCGGTGCCCAACGATTCGATTTTCAGCTGGAACATCCTGCGCGACGAACTGGCCGGGCGCAGCAGGCCATCGGCGACGGTGGCGCGCAGCAATCTCGGCAATTCCAACGGTGCGAAATTCGATCTCAACCAGAACTATCTGCGCTACGCCGAGCAGACCGGCCGCTGCGGGGTGTTCCCCGGTCACCGGGTCGACGCCATCGCGCAGGAGAGCGGCGGACGCTATTCGGTCACCGTGACGAAACTGGCCCCGACCGGTGACGTGTTGCGCACCCGCACCCTGACCTGCGATCAGTTGTTCCTCGGCGCCGGTTCCATCGGCAGCACCGAACTGCTGGTCCGCGCCCAGGCCACCGGCGCGCTGCCCAACCTCAACGAGCACATCGGCGACGGCTGGGGCACCAATGGCGATGTGGTGCTGGCGCGTGGCGCCAGCTCGGTGGCCGGCTTCGGCCAGGGTGTGCCGAGCGCCAGCCGGATCTACGACGATTCCGCGGTACCACTCACCCTGGAGAACTGGTACATCCCCGGCATCCCGTTCGAAACCGGAGCCCTGGCCTCCCTGGGCATGGTGCTCGATCCGACCCGCACCCGGATGGGATATGACAGAGGCACGGATTCGGTCGGGCTGAGCTGGTCGACCCGCAACCGCGACGAGACGGTGGCCGCCGCCCGCGCCGTCGACCGCGGGATCGCCGAGCGGGCGGGCGCGCTGGTCGAATACAGCGCTCTCGGCTATGACGCGAATGCGCTGTTCACCGCGCACCCACTGGGCGGTGCTGTGCTCGGCCGGGCCACCGACGGGTACGGCCGGGTACACGGTCATCCCGGGCTCTACGTCATGGACGGCGCGGCGATCCCCGGCAGCACCGCGACGGTCAACCCGTCGCTGACCATTACCGCGCTGGCCGAACGCAATATCGAGGCCATCATCCGCGCCGGACGGTGACGCGCCGCGACGAAGCGCGAAATCAGCGTGGCCGCCGCGGCGCGGTATTACCGTCGGCTGGGTTGTTCGGCAGCGAAGGGATCCTCACGTGGCAGTAACGTCGCCCACCGGCTATGAACTGGACGAGGTGCCCGAACCCGGCGAATACCCGCGCAAACCGCCCACCCTGTGGACCGATTTCCTGATGCTCGGGCTGGCCATCGCCTCGGTGGTGCTGGTCGGCTGGATCACCTTCTTCGAGGTCTCCGAGCAGACCTACCGGACCATCGTGATCGCCGACTACACCATCTGCGCGATCTTTGCCGTCGAGTTCCTCTGGCGGTGGCATCGCGCGGGCTGGCCGTGGACGTTCCCGTTCGTCTACTGGTACGAAGTGCTCGGCATGATCCCGGTGACCAGCCCGTGGCTGCGTGGATTCCGGTTGCTGCGGATCGTGGTGATCCTGGTGCGGCTGGCCAGGGTGGCCGACCGGGTCTTCGGCGACCGGGTGACCGCCGCGGTGGTCAACCGCTCGGTCGGCACGATTGTCGAGACGATCAAGAAGCCGGTCACCATGGCCGTGCTGGACGAGGTCGCCCACGCCCTGCGCGCGGGCCACTACACCCAGAACATCGCCGCGGCGCTGGAGGAGAACCGCAAGGAACTCGACGAGATGATCGTCGAGTTGATCAAGAACGATCCGCAGGCCGGCCGGGTCCGCTACCTGCCGTTCCACGACGACATCATCCGGCTGGTCGCCGATACCGTCTTCCGGATCCTGTTCCAGTTCCTCGACGATCCGCGCACCGACGAACTCGTCTCGGATCTTTTGCGGGAGAACATCGACCAGATCCGCGACGCGCTGAGCAACGGGGTGAAGGTGCCACCGTCCGCCTATGGCCCCACTCCGCTGGAACGCACCGTGCGCCATCACTTTCCGCGCTGAGCGCCGCCCCTTCGGGCGGGCTCATGCGGTGGCGTGGCGGATCCGGTCGCGCGCTCCGGCGTGCCGAATGGTTTCCCAGCCGATCAACGCCCCGAGCGCGACGAACAGCATCGTCAAGGTGACCAGTGCGGGCAGCATGGCGGCCACCGGGATCAGGGCGACCAACACGATCGCCGTGACGATCCGGGCCACGGACAGATTGCCGGTGGCGTAATGCTTGAACCCGACCAGACCCACCAGGTACAGGGCGACGCCGCCGAAGAGCGCGCCGAGCGGGATCCCGTACAGGGCGTCGCTGAGGCTGTGGTCCGATTCGTCGCCGACGTAGTACAGGACCTTCTTCAACCCCAGCGACAGCCCGATGACGCCGGCGATCATCGGGAAATGCCAGTACATGTAGCACATTTGGGCGATCTTGATCTGGCGTGCGCCGGTGGCCTCGGTCAGGGCGTGCTCCACGGTCAGCGCGGCGACGTCGAAGTAGGCCCACCACAGCAGGCCCGAGATGGCCAGGCCGAGCATCGATGCGAGCGTGATCGGCCAGGAGATGGGCAGGCCTGCGACGCCGATGCCGATGGAGACGATCGATTCGCCGAGTGCCACGATGATGATCAGGCCGTACCGCTCGGCGTAATGACTGGCGGAGGCGAGCCGCCATTCGGTGCCAGCGAACCGGGTCCACACCCAGTCACCCGCGATCGCGGCGATCCACAGCGCGATCTGCAGTCTGCCGTCGACGAGGGCCGCGACGACGAGGAGCGTGGTGCCGAGGGTGATGGAGCCGAGTGCCCAGCGCAGGATCTGCGCTCGCAGCTTCGGATCGCCTTCGCCGGCCAGCCACATCAGGGCCAGATGCACCAGCCGCACCACCAGGTAGGCGATGGCGAACACCAGCGGCCCGAACCATCCGCCGTCGAGGTCGTCGAAGGCTTCGGGAATGGTGAGTGCGGCGATGAACGCGCCGCCCATGGCCACGAACATGCCCACCCGGGCGATACCCTCGTCGGCGCGGACGAGATTGCCGAGCCAGGAGTAGGAGATCCACAGCCACCACATCAGGGCCAGGCACAACAGCGCACGCAGCAGGTTCTTCGCGGTGGTCTCTTCGGAGGCGAGGTCGGTGACCATCGTGAACGCGAAGACCAGGACCAGGTCGAAGAAGAGTTCGAGCTGGGTCACCGAGGAGCCCTCGGCCATCGGCTGCAGCCGGGCTCGTTTGGATCCGATCATGGATGACATCGTGGCAGGTCGGAGCCTGTGATGCCCGCCCGACGGGCGGGCTCAGTCATCAAGCGGTTTGAAACGTCTCCGTTTCGGGAAATCGTTCGGCGAATTCGATGAACGTCTCCACCATCGCCTCGTTCGCGCGGCGCACGGAGCGCTTGAGCAGGAAGCCGGGAACGGGAATGGGCAGGTACAACTCGTTGTGGTACCAGACGTGGGTGCCCTCGTCGGACTCGCTCAGCTCGAAGAAGCCCCCGCCCTTCACGCCACGCGTGCTGTCGACGACCTCCCAGGCCGAGCGGTTGCCCTCCCAGTCGTATTCCAGGACCTGGAGGTCGGAGCTGCCGAGCATTTCCGCTTTGACGAAAACCCGGCGCGGCCTGCCTTCTTCGTCGCGGGTGGCGACGCGGGCATCGGTATAGGCCGACGACCAATCCGGGAGCATTTCCACCGCTGCCAATGCGTCCATGACCTGTGCGGGGTCAGTGTCGACGACGAATCGGATATCGGTCTTCGTACGCATGTCTTACCTCCGCACCCCCGCATTACCAACGCGCCGATTGTGCCCAGCGGCACAGTGATCGTCAACACTGAGCCTACGGTTCCGTAGGTAGCTATACGGTTGGTCGACGGTTGCTGCGGGCGTGCGAAGTGACCGAAATGTGATGTTTCAGTTCGACCCCGACGGCTCCACTGTCGCATCGGGGCCCGGGTAGATCAGCGACTCGTGTCCGTCCTCGAAACGCACGATATACGGGGGCGACCCGTTCGGTCCGCGCACCTCGACGATCTCGCCGAGATGATCATGGTCGCCCACGATGTGACCGTGCACATGGAGCCGATCTCCGACGTTCGCCATCATGGCTCCCATTATCGGGGAGCGTGGTGCACATCACAACCCGCCCTGTTCTGCTATGGCCCGAGCGACCGCCGTTTCGATCAGATGCCTGCTCTGTTCTTCGGTGAAGATGCCCGGCAGCGTGAGCCGGTCGACGATCAGCCAATTCAGCGCCAGATACAGCAGCAGCACCGTGTCCTCGTCGCCCGGCATGCCGGAGTCGATGTGGTTGCGAACGTTGAATTCGATATCGGCGCGGACTCGTTCGGTGAGTACTTCGCGCAGTTCGGGCCGTCGGGTCGCCTCCAAGCGCAGTTCCAGTAGGGCGAGGTAACCGGTGCGGAAGGTTTCCAGCCGGTCCACCACGTCGGTCATCAGCTCGATGATCGTCTCTTTCGTCTTCGGTCCGCCGAGCTTGGCCATCATCGCCGCGCTCGGCTCGAGGCGTTCGTAGAAGCGGCTGCCGGTCTGGGTCATCAGGTCGTCGCGGTTGGCGAAATAGTTCGAGGCCGTGCCCGCGGGCACGCCGGCTTCCTTGTCCACCGCGCGAAATGTCAGTCCACGCGCGCCCTCGCGGGCCAGGACCTCGATGGTCGCGTCGAGCAACGCGGCCCTGCGCTCCGGATTCGTTCTCACCTTGACACCACTCCAGTTGTAGTACTACGTTGAAACCACTACAAGCAGAGTACAACATCTCAGGTGGTTCATATGCGAAAGCTCGTCTACTACGTCGCCGTCTCGCTGGACGGGTACATCGCGGGCCCCGACAACCAGTTCGACTTCTATCCGGGCAGCGACGCCTACACCGAATGGATGTGCGCGCAGTTCCCGGATTCGATCCCGACCGCGGCCCGGCCGCATATCGGCATGGCGGTGGATTCGCCGAACCGGGAGTGGGACACGGTGCTGATGGGCCGCGGTACCTACGCCGTCGGTCCGGCAAACCCCTTCGCGCATCTGAAGCAATACGTCTTCTCGTCGACTCTCGCGCCGGAAGCCGATCCGGCCATCGAGGTGGTGCCCGGCGATCCGCTCGCCCTGGTCCAGCGGTTGAAGCGTGGCGAGGGCCTCGATATCTGGCTCTGCGGCGGCGGCAAGCTCGCGGGCGCGCTGGTCGGCGAGATCGACGAGCTGATCATCAAGAGCTACCCGGTCGTCGCTGGTGCGGGCATTGCCGCCTTCGCCGACGCCTTCGATCCGACGCTGTTCACTCCGGTCCGGCGCAAGGAATTCGACAGCGGCAACCAGGTCACCTGGTATGCGCGTGCCTGATCGACTCACTCACCACAGAAAGCAGGACCCCATGCGAAAGCTCGTCTACTACGTCGGCATGTCCATCGACGGCTATATCGCCGGACCCGACGGCGGCATCGATTTCTTCCCGCTTCCCTCCGACTTCACCGAATGGATCGCGGCCGACTATCCCGAAACCCTGCCTGCCCATGTCTGGCCGCATTTCGGTGTCGCCGAGGGCACGCCGAGCAAGAATTTCGACACCATGGTGATGGGGCGCGGCACCTACGAACCAGGGCTGGCCGTCGGCATCACCAGCCCGTATCCGCAGCTACGTCAATACGTCGTGTCCAGCACGCTCGGCACGATCGATGACCCGGGTGTGCAGCTGGTGGAATCGGATCCGGTCGGGCTGGTGCGGCGGTTGAAGCAGGAGGACGGCCTTGATATCTGGCTGGCCGGCGGCGGCACACTCGCCGGTGCGCTGATCGACGAGATCGATGAACTCGTCATCAAGAGCTATCCGGTATCGGCAGGCGCGGGTGTCCGCGCGTTCGACGGCCCGTTCCGGCCCACTCGGTTCACCTCGACCAGGCGGCGCGAGTTCGGCAACGGCACCCAGGTCACCTGGCTCACCCGCGCCTGACGCTCGCCGTCGACGAGGGCGATCACCGGCGGCAATAGCCCGTCGGCATCGATCTCAAACGAGATCCGGCACGGTTGTGTCCTTTTCCACAGGCTCGGAGGTAGGCCCGAAATCGCTGGATGCGGGCCGGTACGCTGAATCACCGGAATAAGCTTTTCGTCGATCTGGGAGGACCCTGTCGTGGCTCTCGTTGTTCAGAAGTACGGAGGATCCTCGGTCTCGTCGGCCGAGCGTATCCGGCGCGTCGCTGAACGGATCGTCGAAACGAAGAAGCAGGGGCACGAGGTGGTCGTGGTCTGCTCCGCCATGGGCGATACCACCGACGAGCTGCTCGATCTCGCCCAGCAGGTCTCCCCGGAACCCCCGGCGCGGGAAATGGACATGCTGCTCACCTCGGGTGAGCGCATCTCCAACGCCCTGGTCGCGATGGCCATCCACGCCCTCGGCGAGGAGGCGCGCTCGTTCACCGGCTCGCAGGCCGGCGTCATCACCACGGGCGCGCACGGCAAGGCCAAGATCATCGACGTCACCCCGAGCCGGCTCCGCGAAGCCCTCGACGACGGCCTGATCGTGCTGGTCGCCGGTTTCCAGGGGGTGAGCCAGGACAGCAAGGACGTCACCACCCTCGGGCGTGGCGGTTCCGACACCACCGCGGTCGCGCTGGCCGCGGCGCTGAAGGCCGATGTCTGCGAGATCTACACCGACGTCGACGGCATCTTCACCGCCGACCCGCGGATCGTGTCCGACGCGCAGAAGCTCGAGCAGGTCTCCTATGAGGAGATGCTGGAGATGGCCGCGTGTGGCTCGAAAGTCTTGATGCTGCGTTGTGTCGAATACGCGCGGCGCTACAACGTGCCCGTGCATGTGCGCTCGTCGTACACCGACAAGGTGGGCACCACCGTTTACGGATCGATGGAGGACATCCCGATGGAGCAGGCAATCCTGACCGGCGTTGCGCACGATCGCAGCGAGGCCAAGGTGACTGTCGTCGGCCTGCCGGACGAACCGGGCTACGCCGCCAAGGTGTTCCGGGCGGTCGCCGACGCGGAAATCAATATCGACATGGTGTTGCAGAACGTCTCCGAGGTGGAGACCGGCAAGACCGACATCACCTTCACCCTGCCCAAGACCGAACTGGTGCGCGCGGTGCAGATCCTCACCGAGCGCAAGGCCGAGATCGGTTTCTCGGAGGTCCGCTCCGACGAGAACATCGGCAAGGTCTCTCTCGTCGGCGCGGGCATGAAGTCCCATCCCGGCGTCACCGCGACGTTCTGTGAGTCGCTGGCCGAGGCAGGCGTCAACATCGATCTGATCTCGACCTCGGAGATCCGCATCTCGGTGCTGGTCGCCGAATCCCAGCTCGACGAGGCGGTCAAGGTGCTGCACCGGGCTTTCGATCTCGGCGGTGACGAGGTCGCCGTCGTCCACGCCGGAACGGGGCGATAAATCATGGGTGTACGGGTTGGAGTCGTCGGCGCGACCGGTCAGGTCGGCGCCGTTATGCGCAAGCTGCTCGAGGAGCGCAACTTCCCGGCCGACGAGGTGCGTTTCTTCGCCTCGGCCAGGTCCGCGGGTAAGAAGCTGCCGTGGCGCGGCGGTGAGATCGTGGTGGAAGACACCGAGACCGCCGATCCGTCCGGCCTCGATATCGCGCTGTTCTCCGCGGGCGCCACGATGTCGCGGGTGCAGGCGCCGCGTTTCGCCGCTGCCGGCGTCACCGTCATCGACAACTCCTCGGCATGGCGCAAGGACCCCGAGGTGCCGCTGGTGGTCAGCGAGGTGAACCCGGAGCAGACCCGCAACCTGGTCAAGGGCATCATCGCCAACCCCAACTGCACCACGATGGCCGCGATGCCGGTGCTCAAGCCGCTGCACGAGATCGCCGGGCTGCGCAGGCTCATCGTCTCCAGCTACCAGGCGGTGTCCGGTAGCGGCCTGGCCGGCGTGGAAGAGCTGGCCTCGCAGGCGCGCGCGGTCATCGACGACGCCGAGAAGCTCACCCACGACGGTGGCGCGGTCGATTTCCCCGCGCCGAACAAGTACGTCGCGCCGATCGCGTTCAATGTGCTGCCGATGGCCGGTTCGCTGGTCGACGACGGCTCCGGCGAGACCGACGAAGATCAGAAGCTGCGCAACGAGAGCCGCAAGATCCTGGGCCTGCCCGACCTGCTGGTCAGCGGCACCTGCGTGCGTGTTCCGGTGTTCACCGGGCACTCGCTGTCGGTGAACGCCGAGTTCGATCAGCCGCTGTCGGTGGCGCAGGCGAAGGAGATCCTGGCCAAGGCGCCGGGCGTGAAGCTGGTCGACGTGCCGACGCCGTTGCAGGCGGCCGGGCACGACGAGTCGCTGGTCGGCCGGATCCGGCAGGATCCGGGTGTGCCCGACGGCCGCGGTCTCGCGCTGTTCATCTCCGGTGACAATCTGCGTAAGGGCGCCGCGCTCAACACCATTCAGATCGCGGAAGTCCTGCTCGCCGACCGCTGAGCGGTTACCTCTCACGACCGAGCCCGGCCGTCGCTGCACAGCGGCGGCCGGGCTCGTCTGGTCAGCGGATGCCCGGTGTGCGCGGATCGGGGCCGAGGCAGGCCAGGATGGCGCAGCCGGGAGGGGCGTCGCTGAAGGGCGGGCGCAGCGGCTGGTTCAGGCAGGCGAAGACGTTGCAGCCCGGATAGGCCGACGGCCCCACCCCGACGATGGCCAGCAGGATATCGCTGTCGATGAAGGCATTCGGGTCCAAGGTCAGCGGTGGTTCGACGTACGGGCCCGGGTCGGCGACCGGCGGCTCATGGAAGGCGGCGAACAGCCTGCGGAAGAATTCGTGCGGCAGTTCGGCCTGGTTCTGGATGACGCCGGATGGGCCGTGCGCGCTGACATTGCCGAACATCCCGGTCCACACCACGGTCAGATCCTGGCTGGGGAAGACGAAGACGTTCTGCATGCCCATACCCGCCATGGAGTACATGTCCGGTGGCAGGAAGCTCGCGTTCTCCGCGCAGGAGGGTCCGAGCCAGAACAGGTACCCGTAGCAGTGATTGGTCGCCGACGGGGAGCGGGCCTTGTCCAGATAAGCGCGTGAGACGAGTTGCGTTGTGCCCCAGCGTCCGTCGTTGGCGACGAGCAGCCCGAGCTTGGCCAGATCGTTCGGCGGGATCATCAGGTGCGCGTAACCGTAGGTGTGGCCTGCTCGGTCGCGGGCCCAGTAGTAGTCGCCGCGCGCGATGCCGAGCGGGTCGAACAACTCGCGCTGGGCGAACTGCTGCAGCGGTTCGCCGACGGCCAGTTCCATCACATAGGCCAGCAGGTCGACATTGCGCTGGCTGTAACTGAATACGGTGCCCGGTTCGTGATCCAGCGGCACCCCGAGGGCCTGCACCGCGCTGTTCGGATCGAGCGGAATCACTCCGGTGATGCCTTCGGTGACCACGCCGACGCGCATCCCCGACGATTCCGTCAGTAGATCCTCGACCGTGATGGAGCGCCGCTGCTCGTCGCCGAGACCCGCGGGCAGATACCGTCCGATCGGCGAGGAGATATCGAGCTTGCCCTGGTCCGAGGCGATTCCGGCGAGCAGGGACACGATGGACTTGGTCACGCTCCAGACATTCCAGGCCACGTTGCCGGTCTGCGCGTTCGTCGGGCCCTCGCCGATCAGGCAGTTGTGCCGAAAGACCTGGACGTTCAAACGATTCCGGGTGCTCGCGAACTGGAGCGCCTCGGCGAGGCGCTGCGAATCCAGCCCTACCGCTTCGGGTTCGGCTCGCTCGAGTTGGCGCCCCGAGTGCACTGAGCACTCCGCCGGGGCAGGCGGTGGCGCCGCTGCCGCGGACGCGGCGAAGACGTGCCCCGCAACCAACGCAACCGCTGTGACCCCTACGAGGAGTCCACCGAAACGCCCCATGCGGATCAGGTTAGCGCCGGAGGCCGGGCGGGGCCGGTATATGCGAAACGCCGCCAGGTCGGGGGACCTGGCGGCGCCGAGTCGCGGGACGCCCACGCCGACGTCACCACTGGTATCGACACCCGGCAAGCGCCTCTCGGCGAGTGGTCGCTCGAAGCGACAGATGGGGTGAGGCCCGGGGCTGCTCGGATGCCGACAGCGGGGTTCAACGAGCCGCACGGGCGGACTATTCCGGGCCGAAGATGTGACGTGCGGCACTACACTTTGGCCACACGCCGCAGTTCGGCAACTCGCCAGTTATTTTCTTGACTAATTCCAGAAAAGGTGGAGACTCGAAGTATGCACACCGACAGCACCGATCCCCGCGAGCAGTTGCGCGCGGCCGGTCTGCGGGTCACCGCCCCGCGGGTAGCGGTGCTCGACGCGGTCGCGGCTCGTCCGCATTCCGACGCCGACACCGTCGCTGTCACCGTCCGGCAACAGCTGGGCTCGGTCCTCCACCCAGGCCGTCTATGACGTGCTGCATGCCTGCGTCCGCGCCGGCATCCTGCGGCGCATCGAGCCGGCCGGGTCGGCGGCGCTCTACGAGGCCAGAACCGGCGACAACCATCACCACCTGGTGTGCAGAAACTGCGGCACGGTCGTGGACGTGGACTGTGTCGTGGGCAGCGCCCCCTGCCTGCAACCCGATGACGAACACGGTTTCGCCATCGATGAGGCGGAGGTCGTGTTCTGGGGCCTGTGCCCGAACTGCCGTCCGGACCGACGGCCGACACTCTGACAGTCCCGGGTCAGCCCATCCCGGGTCCGTTGACAGCCGAGGAGGCTTTTATGACCAAGCCGACAACCACCAACACCGGCATTCCCGTCGAAAGCGACAACGAATCGCTGACCGCGGGAACCCAAGGCCCCGTTCTGCTGCACGACCACTACCTGATCGAGAAGCTCGCGCAGTTCAACCGGGAGCGGGTGCCGGAACGCATCGTGCACGCCAAGGGCTCCGGCGCGTACGGCGAACTGGTGGTGACCAACCCGGAGATCGCGAAGTACACCAAGGCCAAGCTGTTCCAGCCCGGCGCGCGCACCGAATCGCTGGTGCGTTTCTCCACCGTCGCCGGTGAGCAGGGCAGCCCGGACACCTGGCGTGACCCGCGCGGTTTCGCGATCAAGTTCTACACCGAGGACGGCAACTACGACCTCGTCGGCAACAACACCCCGGTCTTCTTCATCAAGGACTCGATCAAGTTCCCCGACTTCATCCGCTCGCAGAAGCGGCTGCCGGGTTCGGGTCTGCGCGATCACAACATGCAGTGGGATTTCTGGACGCTGCGCCCGGAATCGGCGCATCAGGTCACCTGGCTGATGGGCGATCGCGGCATCCCGAAGAGCTACCGGCACATGAACGGCTACGGCTCGCACACCTATCAGTGGATCAACGCCGAAGGTGAGCGGGTATGGGTGAAGTACCACTTCCGCACCGATCAGGGCCAGGACTTCCTCACCCAGGCCGAGGCCGACCGGCTCGCGGGCACCGACCCCGACCTGCATCGCAAGGATCTGTGGGACGCCATCGAGCGCGGGGATTTCCCGAGCTGGACGGTCTACGTGCAGATCATGCCGGTCGCCGAGGCGGAGACCTACCGGTTCAACCCGTTCGACCTCACCAAGGTCTGGTCCAAGAAGGACTACCCGCTGATCGAGGTCGGCAAGTGGACGCTGAACCGTAACCCGCGCAACTTCTTCGTCGAGATCGAGCAGGCCGCGTTCGAGCCGTCCAACATCGTGCCCGGCATCGGGTTCTCGCCGGACAAGATGCTGCTCGGCCGCGTCTTCGCCTACGCCGACGCGCACCGTTACCGCATCGGCACCAACTACGCGCAGCTGCCGCCGAACGCGCCGCGCGCCGCGGAGGTCAACACCTACTCCAAGGAAGGCGCGATGCGGTATCACTTCAACGAGCCGGATGTGCCGGTGTACGCGCCGAACTCCTACGGCGGCCCGCACGCCGATCCGGAACTGGCCGGTGACGGCGGTGCCTGGGAGTTCGACGGCAAGGCCGTGCGCGCCGGCTACATTCAGCACGCCGAGGACGGCGATTTCGTCCAGCCCGGCATCCTGGTGCGCGAGGTGCTCAACGATGAACAGCGCGACCGCCTGGTGAGCAATATCGTCGGCCATGTGCTCGGCGGTGTGCAGGAGCCGGTGCTGAGCCGGGTCTTCGAGTACTGGAAGAACGTCGACAGCGAGCTCGGCAAGCGCGTCGAGGAGGGCGTGCGGGCCGGCCTCAACGGCAACGGCTGACCCGTCGGCGCCTCGAAAAAACTTTCCGCCCCTGACCATTCCGGTCAGGGGCGGATTTTATCTGTCCAGCGGGTACCGCAGGTCCTACAGCAGACCGAACCAGTAGATCACGCAGGCCAGCATCCAGACGACCACGGTTTCCATCGACGCTCTCCCAATCTTCTTGCCGTACTTCCATCATGGCGCGAATCGAGCAGCCGCGCCGCAAACTGGTCCAGTTTCGCCGATCGGGGCCGCTCGAGCGGGGATTGCCGGGCTGCAAGTTCTTCTTAAGGGCGCGCCAAGCCGGGGGCGGCATTGTTCGTATCAACACCGGAACACACCGGAAAGCACAGACCGAAACCCCGAACAGGACGTAACGACGATGATCGGCAAGCTGACCACCGCCCTCGCTCTCGCCACCACGACCACCGCCCTCGTTCTCGGTGCGGGCACGGCCTCGGCCGCCACCGAAGGCGTCCCGGGTGCCGCCGTCACCGGCCAGGCCACCTGCACCCACAAGAACGACAAGATCCGGATCGAGATCGATTCGCCGGTCGTCTACGCCCAGCCGGGCTACCTGCCCGGTGAAAACCAGCAGATCCGCTACCGCACGGTCATCGTCGACGCCGCCCAGGGCACCCTCGCCGTGGCAGGCGAGTGGGAGACCGGCAAGGCCACCGACACCAAGGCCGCCGATATGGACGACACCAAGGTCGACGTCCTGCGCAACGACCCCAACGCCTACCTGGTCATCCAGGAGGTCGAATGGCTCGCGCCCGACGGTGAGAACCCGGTGGCCAAGACCGACCTGTACGCGACCAGCTACCTGATCAAGGACGGTCGCACCGAGCTCGGCACCTTCGACTACTGCCAGTAGTCGCGAGGTCCGAAACGGGGGAGGTGACGGGCCGGGGAGGGACCGTCACCTGGGGGTCGGGCCGGGGAGGGCCTGATCATCGCGGTGGGCGTCGCTGGGGAGGGGCGGCCGCCGCGGGGGCGGGGCCGGGAGGGGCCGTCACTCGGGGGTGGTTGGGCTGGGGAGGGCTCGATTATCCGCGGTGGGCGTCGTTGGGGAGGGGCGACCGCCGCGGGGGCGGGGCCGGGAGGGGCCGTCACTCGGGGGCGTGGTTGGGCCGGGGAGGGTCCGATCATCGCGGTGGACGTCGCTGGGGAGGAATCTCCACCGCAGTGGCACCGGACCGGGGAGATCCGGTGCCGGACGGGGCCGGGCCGGGGAGGGCCCGAGGGGATCCGAGCGGAGCAGGCCGGGGAGGACCTGACGGGGACGGATGCCGGGGTGGGGCCTCGATGGGGGGATCGGGGGACGCCGGGAGGGGTGCCATCGAGTGCGGGGACTCGATGGATGAGCCCGGCGGGGGTCGGTGCCTCCTGACTGCCTCGGGGGTGGGCGGTCAGGAGGGGCCGAGGGGGTGCCTTTGTATCGGCCGGACCGGTCTCGCGGGGTGATCGGTCCGGCCGGGCAGGTCAACGCGAGACGTCACGGCTCTTCCGGAAGCTGAGCAGCAGAGCTACTGCGGTCACGATCCATACGGTGAGCGCGACCCAGGCTTCGCCGCCGCCGAAGGTAACCATCCACTGCTCGCCGATGGCCGATCCCAGTTCCCTGGTGCCGACGCCGTACATGCCGACCGGGAACACGATGCTCCACAGGCCAGGTTCGTAGGCCAGGCGGATGTGCTGGACGAAATGTCGCCACACGCCCGCGAGCAGCAGCAACGGGATCAGCCAGCTGCCGAAGGCCCACAGTAGGACCGCCACCCCGATCAGCACCGGCCGCATCGACGTCAGCAAAGGTATGTCGTCGAGGTGCAGCAGCTGCGCCGCGGCCAGCACGCTGATCGCGGTGGCGCCCATGAACACCCAGTAGGCGGGCACCAGGCGCGCGGCGGTGAGCGTGTCGGTGAACAATGTGGCCAGCACCAGCGTCGCGACCAGCAGATACAGCATGGTGCCCACCGACCAGCACAGCAGCGCCGGTACCGCGAAGCGCCCCGCCCAAGGTTGCGGGAGCGCGGTGGCCGCGACCGCGAGCGATTGGGTCGCGACCACCCAGATGAACCAGGTGCCGTCGGCACTCAGGCCCGCGGGTCCGCGGTGGTGCACCATCAGCACTGCCGGGATGCCGTAGCCGAGGACCAGCCAGGCCAGCGCGGCCACCGCGAGCAAGGTCAGCGCCGCAACCAGGTGGTCTCGGCGCGAGAGCCCGGTCGACACGACCGCGGCCGCGGCGACGAAGGTCAGGTAGGTGAACCCGGTAGCGGGATTCATGGCATCGGCGACGGCCGCGGCCCGGAATCTCACCAGCCGGACGAGCGTCGCCACGATCAGGATCGCGAAAGCCGCGAGCGCCAGGTAGAGCATGATCGCCGACAGGGTGTCCAGGCCGGCCGAGCCGATGGCGCGGGAGACGATGCCGGTCGCCATCACCGACGCGAACCAGGCGGGCTTCAGGTTCTCGACCGGGCTCGTGCGCACTTCGACCATGGCCGTCACCTGCGTCAGTGTGGCACGGCGGCAAACCATCCGGCGGCAACTGCGAGCGGCGACATGCCGACGCCGGCCACCTCGGCGGCCGGCGTCTCCCGGTCATCGCGCGGGCGTGGTGGCCGGGTATTCGGGCAGGTCGTAGGTTTCGGTCTTGGACAGCATCTTCATCATGAGCGGCTTCATGATCCGCGCCGTCATCAATTTGCTGACCAGCAATCCGGCGCGGATCCCGAACCGGGTCTTCGGGGTCATCGCGCGCAGACCGCCGGGCTGCAATTCCTGCGCGAGTGCGACGAACGGACGCAGCACTCGCTGATAGTTCTCCAGCGCGCGGCGCGGGTCGTCACGGTGCGTGGCGATTTCGCCGGCCAGCACGTACGCGCCGACCAGTGCCATCGCGGTGCCCTGGCCGGTGAGCGGGGAGCCGCAGTAGCCGGCATCGCCGACCAGTGCCACCCGACCCTCGATCCAGCTCGGCATGTCGATGCGGGCCAGCTCGTCGAAGTAGAAGTCGTCGGCCTCTGGCATCGCGGCGGTGATCGCGGGGGCGGTCCAGCCACCGCCGGCCAGGCGCTCGTTGATCAGCCGCTGCTGGGCCGCCACGTTGCGCCGCAGCGCCGGATCGGCCTCGGCGCGGATGACGACAAGCGCCTTGGAGGTGGCCGGATCGGCGTCGGGCCGCATGCCGAGGCCGGTCGCGCCCGGCAGCGAATGCATGGTGAACCAGTGCGGTTCGATGCCCGCGGGGGTCGGCATGGTGAAGAAGGACATGTAGCCGCCGAGGTAGGTGCTGAAGTGTTCCTCCGGGCCGAAGACCAGGCGCCGGGTGGCCGAATGCAGGCCGTCGGCGCCGATGACGAGGTCGAAACGTTCGGTGCCGCCCGAGGCGAAGGTGACCTGCACGCCGTCGTCGTCCTGGGTGAGCGCTTCGAGCCATTCGCCGTAGCGGTAGTCGACACCGCCCGCCGCGTCGATGGCGTCGAGCAGCACCTGATTCAGGTCGCCGCGGGAGATCTCGATCTCGGCGACGCCGCCCTTGCCGTCGAACAGCTCGGCGGGCATGCGCAGCAGCTCCTTGCCGTCGGCGTCGACGTGCAGCATGCCGCGCTCATCGAGTTGGTGTGCGCGGATTCCGGGCATCAGGCCCATCCGCTCGGCCACCTCGCGGCTGGGCCCGCGCAGGTCCACCGCCTGGCCACCGGGGCGGGGAGCGGCGGCGCGCTCGATCACGGTGACCGGGATCCCGTACCGGAGTAGTTGCAGCGCAACGGCATTGCCGCCGATGCCGCCGCCGGATACGAGGAGGCGCGGGCGGTCGGTGGACTTCGGGGTGTGGGTGGCGGGCTGGGTGCTCATCGTCTCGTCCTTCGTTTGATCGAACGTCTCAGACAAATGTCTAACAGATGACTTGCACGTCTGTCTAGTACAACTGTTCAAGACGCACGTACAGTGGGGGTATGGGAAACAAGGAGGACCTGCTCGCGGCCGCCCGGGCCTGCGTGTACGAGCGTGGATTCGCCGCAACGACGGCACGCGATATCGCCAATGCGGCGGGGGTGAGCCTGGCCGCGATCGGCTACCACTTCGGGTCGAAGGAGCGGCTGCTCACCGAGGCGCTCACCGCGGAATCCGGGCGCGAGATCGGTGACGCGCTCGACGAGCGGATCAAGGCCGCGAGCAAGGACGGCCGCTCACCGGCGCAGGCCTTTCCGCTGGTGTGGAACGACATCGCCGAGGTCTTCGCGCGTAATCGGCAGATGCTGGTGGCGAGTGTGGAGAACGTGATCCGGATTCATCGCACGCCGAGCGAGGCGGCGCATATGTCCGGGCTGCTGGCCGAGGCCGTCGCGGAGATGGCGGATCTGGTCGCGCAGTCGCATCCGGAATTGACCGAGGAGCAGGCGCGGGCGGTCGCACGGCTGTACTTCGCCTTGCTGAACGGCTTGGCGCTGCAATGGATTACCGAACCCGACGGCGAGCTGCCGAGCGGGGATGAGCTGGCTGTGGCGATAGCGGCGCTCGCACCGCGGAGTTGACCAGGCGACGCTCTTGTCCGGCATGCCGTTCGCTCGGGGCAACGGATTCCCGGCTCCCGGCTTCTGCGGGCGGAACCGCTCAGCTCTGCTGCTCCAGGTACTTCTTCCACCCGCCGAATTCGGTGATGTCGGTCGCCGCGACGGCCGCGTCGTAGGTGCAGGCGAAACCGACGACGGTGCGGCCGTCCTCGAGCTCGATATTCGCCAGCGCCATCGGAGCAGGCAGCGCGGCGAGGAAGGAGCCGAGTCCGGCGGCCGAGAGGCCGAACAGTTCACCGACGATCGGTGCGCCCTGCCCCTGGCCGTGCCGCACCAGGCCGGGCTTGGGTGGCGTGGTGTCCAGGGCGGTCAGGCGGTAGGCGTCGGTGGTGCGGATCTCGCCGAGGAAGCGGGCGCCGATCTGTTCCAGCTGCCAATGCAGTGGCTGCCCACGCAGATGTGCGCCGAACACGGCGAGTTCAGCGTCGTGCCCGAACAGCGCGGGGGTGGAGTCGGTGCCGACCAGTCGGGCAGCGATATCGATGGCGACCTGGTCGGCGAACGCGGGCACCACCACCATCACGCCGAACGGCGAGCCGTCCGCGGTGGGCGATCCCGGGACGGCGACCGCCGCCATATCGAGCAGGTTGCAGAAGTTGGTGAAGGTGCCCATTCTGCGGTTGATGGCGACGGGTTCCGCCTGCACCGCGGCAATGGCCGGGTGTTCGGTCGTGGTCGGCAGCAGCAGCCCGTCGTAACCGTCGAGCAGGGTTTTCGCGGCCGCACGGGCGGTCGCCAGCGTGTCCAGATCGGTGGCGAAGCCGGGGCCGGTGGTGTGCTCGGCGGCGCGGATGATGGCCGCGACCGTGGGGTCGAGCGTGTCCGGCGGTGCGGCGGAGAGGAACTCGCCGACCGCGGCGTACCGCTCGGCGACGATCGCGCCGTCGTAGAGCAGCAGGGCCGCGTCGAGCAGGGCCGAGATGTCGATCTCGGTGACGGAGATCCCGGAATCCGCAAGTCCGGCAACGGTTCTGCTGAACGCCGCGGCATAGGGCGCGCTCAGGGCGGTCAGGTCTTCGGTGCGCGGGACCGCGAGTCTCGGCTGCCGCGGTGCGCTCAGCAGGACGTCGGCGGGCCGTTTCCGGCTGCGCGGATCACGCGCGTCCGGGCCAGCCATGATCGCGGCGGCGGCCACGGCTCGTTCGAGATCGGCGGCGAAAACGGTGACGGCGTCGAAGTCCGCACAGGCAGGCACCACGCCGTGCGCGGGCACCACACCGAGCGTCGCCTTGATCCCGACGATCCCCTGCAAGGCCGCGGGCACCCGGCCGGATCCGGCGGTATCGGTGCCGATACCGATATCGGCGATGCCGAGCGCGACCGCCACGGCCGAACCCGAACTGGATCCGCCGGAGACCAGCTCGGGGTCGAAGGCATTGCGCACCGGCCCGTACGGGCTGCGGGTACCGACCAGGCCGGTGGCGAACTGATCGAGATTCGTCTTGCCGAGCACGATCGCACCGGCCGCGATCAGCCGCTCGACGGCGGCGGCGGTGACGTCCGGGGTGTAGGCGAAGGCCGGGCAGGCGGCCGTGGTCGGCAGCCCCGCGACGTCGACGTTGTCCTTCACCGCGATCAGCAGACCCGCGAGCGGTAGTGCGGCACCGGCCGACAGCCGCTGCTCGACCGCCGCGGCGTCGGCCGCGACGTCGGCTTCGGGCCGAAGCGTGATCCACACCTCCGGCCGGTCGACCTCCGCGATCCGGCGGTAAGCGGCGGCAACGCGCGAGGTGGGCGAACCGGGTAGGGCGTTGCCGAGGAGGCCGGCACTCATCTAGTCGACTCCGATCACTGCGAGAGGGGTTCCGGGTTCCACCTTGGCACCCGGGGTGGCCAGGACCTTCAGCACCGTGCCCGCATCGGGGCACTGCACCGGCAATTCCAGCTTCATCGCTTCCAGCACGGCGACCGTCGAGCCCGCGGTGAGCCGTTGTCCTGCTTCGACTTCCACCCGCCAGACATTGCCGATCATCGGTGCGGTCACCACCGTGGCATTGCCGGGCATGCCCGCGAGCGGATCGTCGACGGTGTCGCTGACGATCTCGGCGGTGTCGCGATCGAATTCGCCCGCGGCCTGCCACGCCTGCTTCTCAGCCTCGAACGCGGCCGCCTGCCTGGTCTCGAATTCCGCGATGGCATCGGCCTCCTCGCGCAGCAGCCGTAGATGGTCGGCCAGGGCGAAGCTGCCCTCGCTGACCTCGGCGTCGAACCGTCCGGCGGTGGCGGCGGCGCGGTAGTCGAGCAGCTGTTCGGCGCTCACCGGCTCCCAGACGATGCGGTCGAAGAACCGGAACAGCCAGGGAGTTCCGGATTCGAACGGGGCGCGCTGGCGGTAGCTCGACCAGATCGGCACGGTCCGGCCGATGAGCTGATAGCCGCCGGGGGAAGCCATGCCGTAGACGCACAGGTACTTGCCGCCGATACCGACGGCATCGGACGGCGTCCAGGTGCGCGCCGGGTTGTACTTGGTGGTCACCAGCCGGTGCCGTGGGTCGAGCGGAACCGCCAGCGGCGCACCGAGATACACATCGCCGAGGCCGAGCACGAGGTACTCGGCGGCGAACACGGTGGCGCGGACGTCGTCGACGCTGTCCAGACCGTTGATACGGCGGATGAATTCGGTATTGGACGGCAGCCACGGTGCGCTGTCGCGCACGCCGCTGCGATAGCGGTCGATGGCCTCGGCGATCGACGGGTCGTCGAACGACAGCGGCAACCGGATGGTGCGGCTGGGCACCACCAGGTCCTGGGTCGCGGGGAGTTCGGTCTCCAATTCGGCCAGTACCCCGAGTAGACGATGCTGGGTCAGGATGTCGGGATCGAAATGGATGTGCAGCGAGCGCACGCCGGGTGTCACGTCGATGATGCCGGGAAGCCCGGCGTCGGCGAGCGCGGTGGACAGTGCGTGCACCCGCATGCGCAGGCCGAGGTCGAGCACCATCTCGCCGTATTCGACCAGCACATTGTCATCGCCGCCGCGCAGATAGCGGACCGGGGGGCGGTCGCTGGACCCGTCGACGCCGCCAAGGATGCCGCGATCGCTCAGTCCGGCGAGTGGTTTCGGCACGGTCGCGCGAGCCCGCGAGCTGTTCGAGGCGCGCAGTTCGCTCGCCGTGGTGTCGTCCACGGGAATGAAGCGGACCGTATCGCCCGGCCGCAGCTGACCCAGTTTCCAGCGGTGCGCCGACACCACCGTCAGCGGGCAGGCGAAGCCGCCGAGGCTCGGGCCGTCCGGGCCGAGCAGGATCGGGGTGTCGCCGGAGACATTGAGCGCGCCGACACTGTAGGGGTTGTCGTGCAGGTTCGACGGGTGCAGGCCCGCTTCGCCGCCGTCGGTGCGCGACCAGGTGGGTTTGGGGCCTTCCAGCCGGATGCCGGTGCGGTTGGCGTGGCTGCCGACGCGCCACTCGTGGGTGTAGAACTGCGCCATATCGGCGTCGGTGAAGTAGGCGGGCGCGGTCTGCGGGCCCTCGCCGACGGCGAGCTCCCAGTGATGGCCGAAATCCGGCCGAAGCGCCGGCTGGATCGGGCGCGGTTCGGCCTCGGCCGCATCGGCCAGATGCAGAACATCGCCGCTGACCAGCGCCTTACCCGTGACACCGCCGAAGCCGCCGAGGGTGAAGGTGGCGGCGCTGCGGTGATAGAGCGGTGCGTCGATGCCGCCGCGCACGGCGAGGTAGGTGCGCAGGCCGGTGTCGGCGGGGGCGCCGACATCGAGCACACCGCCCGCGGGCACCGTGATCGGCTCCCACATCGGTACCGGTTCGCCGTCCACCTCGACCGGCGCGTCGGCGCCGCTGACACACACCACCGCGGCATCCGAGAAGCGCAGCCGCGGGCCGTGCAGCGTGCACTCCAGTGCGGGGGTGCCCGGCGGGTTGCCGACGGCGGTGTTGGCGAGAGTGAACGAGAGGTCGTCCATCGGGCCGGAGGGCGGAATGCCCACCTCCCACAGGCCGATCCGGCCCGGATGGTCCTGGATCGTGGTCATGGTGCCGGGGCGTTCCACGTCGATGCGCGCGGCGATGGGCCGGATATCGGCGAGGGTGGCGGTGAGGTGGCCTGCCCGGCGCACGGTCGGGTCGGACGCGGCGGCGAGCAGCTGCGGCAGGTTGGTCTGTACGCCGTGGATACGGGTGCCTGCCAGGGCCTCGGTGAGGACGGTGAACGCTTCGCCGCGGTCGCCACCTCGGGTGATCACCTTGGCCAGCAACGGATCGTAGTACGGGCTGACCTCGGTGCCGGTGCTTATCCAGGTGTCGACCCTGGCCTGCTCGGGGAGGGTGGTCTCGGTGATCAAGCCCGCGCTCGGGCGGTAGTCCTGGCCCGGATCCTCGGCGTAGATGCGGGCCTCCACCGCCCAGCCGTCGATCGGCGGACCCGTCTCGGGCAGCTCGTCCAGCATGGTGGTATCGCCGCCCGCCAGCCGCAACATCCACTCCACCAGATCGACTCCGGTCACCGCCTCGGTCACCGGATGCTCCACCTGCAGGCGGGTATTCATCTCCAGGAACGAGGCGGCATCGCGATCGGCGTCATAGACGAACTCCACAGTGCCCGCCGAGCGATACCCGACCGAGCGCGCCAGCTCACGCGAGACCACCAGCAGCTGCTGCGACAACTCCGCCGTGAGCCCCGGGGCCGGCGCTTCCTCGATCACCTTCTGATTGCGCCGCTGCAGCGAACAGTCACGGGTGCCGAGGCTGACCACCCGGCCGCGCCCGTCGCCGAACACCTGCACCTCGACATGGCGGGCCCGCGCCACGAAACGTTCCAGGAACACCCCCGATGTAGCAAAATTCGTCGCGGCCAGCCGCTGCACCCGCTGGTAGGCGGCGCGCAACTGATCGGCGTCATGGCAGGCCTGCATGCCGATCCCGCCGCCACCACCGACGGCCTTGAGCATGACCGGGAAGCCGATCCGTTCGGCCTCGGCGACGGCGTGATCGGCCGATTCGAGCAGGCCGGAGCCGTCGACCAGCGGCACGCCGACCGCGCGGGCGGCGGCACGGGCGGTGTGCTTGTCGCCGAAGATCCGCAGCTGCTCCGGAGTCGGGCCGACGAACGCGATGCCGGCCTTTGCCACTTCGGTCGCGAATTCCGCGTTCTCAGAAAGGAACCCGTAACCGGGATGGATCGCGCCGGCGCCGGTGGCCAGCGCCGCCTCGATCACCCGATCGGCGCGCAAGTAGGATTCCGCGGCCGCGCTCGGACCGAGATAGGCTGCCGCATCGGCCATTTCGACGTGGGCCGCGCCGGCGTCGGCGTCGGAATAGACCGCGACGGTCTTGAGGCCGAGAATGCGCGCGGTGCGCATGATGCGGCAGGCGATCTCGCCCCGATTGGCGACGAGGACGGTATCGAAATCCAGGCTCACGTCGGGCTCCTGTGTTCAGTTGGGGACTAGTCGGTGGCCAAGGACATGGCCGCGATCGCCCGGGTGACCCGATCGAGCACGACGTCCAGCGATTCGCCGATATGGGTGTGCAGCAGCCGGTAGGCCAGCGAAAGATCGTCGGCGAGAACGGCATCGAGAATGGCCAGGTGCTCGGAGATGGTGGTTTCGATGCGGTTGTTGACCATGAAGTCGTACATCCGCACGTGGCGGATGCGGGAGTTCACCGAGCGCAGCGCCCGCACCATCTCGGTGTTGCCGGAGGCGGTCAGCAAGGTGACGTGGAATTCCTCGTCGCGGACCACGAAACCCGGCTCCTGTTCGGGCGGGTCGGCCTGCAAATCCAGCCAGGCCTTGCGTTCGGCGGTCAGCAGTGCCTTGTCGTGCGTGACGTCCGGGTTCTGCATCGCGCGCTGTAAACCGCCCAGTTCCAGGGTGATCCGCAGCTCGTACAGGTCACGCACCAGCGGAATGCTCGGGCGTACCGGCGAGAACCCGTACTCCTCGCGTTGCAGCAAGCCGTCCGAGCAGAGCACGGTGAGTGCCTCGCGGACCGGCGTGCGCGATATCCCGAAGCGCGCGGAGACCTTGGGCTCGGTGAGACGTTCGCCGAACTTGATGTCGCCGTTCATCAGTTCCGCGCGCAGCGTTTCGTACACCACGTCCCGCAACGGTTTTCCCGAGGTATCGGCCGGTGTGGCCACCCGTGTCGACATGCCTGTATACGCTATGGACCTCGCGTTTCCGAGGAATCACCGTGCGTAACCGGTAGGTAAGCGTGTGCTCACGGCACCGCGCGCGCCGTTGCGCGTTTCCAGAATTGCCCAGGTCCTCCGCTGTTGGAATCTACTGTAGACAAACTGGCGATTCTGTCTTACCTTCGGAACATGTTGGCTAATGAGTCTCGTGTCGATCCGAAGTTCGAACTGCGTTCGGGCCCGACGTGGCGCGCACCCTGGGCGATGTATGCGGCGCTGCGCGAGCACGATCCGGTGCACCGGGTGGTGCCCGCGGAGCAACCCGAACACGACTACTGGGTGCTGACCCGGCACGAGCACGTCTACGCCGCGGCCCGCGACACCAACACCTTCTCCTCCCGTGACGGGCTCACCGTCGAATACGGCGAGCTCGAGCAGATCGGGTTGACCGCCAACCCGCCGATGGTCATGCAGGACCCGCCCCAGCACACCGAGTTCCGCAAGCTCGTCGCGCGCGGATTCACCCCGCGCCAGGTCGCCGACGTCGAGCCGGTGGTGCGCGGCTTCGTGCGCGAACGGGTGGACCGGCTGGGCGAGCAGGGCGGCGGCGATATCGTCAAAGACCTGTTCAAACCGCTGCCGAGCATGGTGGTGGCCCACTACCTGGGGGTGCCAGAGCAGGACCGGGACCGGTTCGACGGCTGGACCGACGCCGTGGTCGCGGCCAGCACCGAGCGCACCGCAGACGCGCAGCAGGCCTCGATGGAGATGCTCGGCTACTTCGCCGAACTGATCAAACGCAGGCGTACCGATCCCGGCGACGACACCGTCTCGCTGCTGGTGCAGGCCGGGATGGCCGCCGACGACACCGACGTCAACGGTCTGGTGCAGATCCTCGCCTACACCTGGACCATGGTCGCCGGCGGCAACGACACCACCACCGGTCTGCTCGGTGGCGCGGTGCAGCTGTTGCAGCAGCATCCCGAGCAGCGCGCGGCACTGGCGGCGGATCCCGATCGCATCACCCTCGCCGTCGAGGAGTTCGCGCGGCTGACCTCGCCCGTGCAGGGGCTGGCCCGCACCACCACCCGGGACGTGGAGCTGGCCGGCTCCACGATTCCGGCTGGTCGCAAGGTGCTGCTGGTGTACGGGTCCGCGAACCGGGACGAGCAGGCCTTCGGTGCCGATGCCGCCGAACTCGACATCGACCGGAATCCTCAGCGCATCATGACCTTCGGGCACGGGCCGCACCACTGTCTCGGCGCGGCGGCCGCCCGGATGCAGGCGCGGGTGGCGTTGGAGGAGCTGCTGGAGCGGTTCCCGAATTACCGCGTCGACATCGACGCGGTGCAGTATGCGCCCGGGCCGTATGTCCGTCGGCCGACCACCGTGCCGTTCCGGTGCGCGGGCTGAGAAGATCAGCCGATGAGTGCTGACTGGCTGGCGGGTGGCCGGGCCGAACTGGCGGCCGAGCGGATCCTCGATGCGGTACGCGCCTTGTCGATGGACAAGGGTGTCACGGGGCTCGGTATGGCCGAGGTCGCCGAGGCGGCCGGTTGCTCACGGGCGACGCTGTACCGCTATTTCGCCAACCGGCAGTCGCTGTACGTGGCATTCGCGGCACGCGAGGCGCGGCTGCTGGTGGAGCGGGTGTGGCGGGCCCACCGCTTCGACGGACCCGATCACGAGGGTCAGCTGCTCGATGTGCTCACCGCGCTGCTGGCCGAGGTTCGGAAGACGCCGCATCTGGCGGTGTGGTTCGAGCCGGAGAACGCGGGCATCGTCGCGCAGCTGTCGGAGTCTCCGGGCGTCATCGACACCCTCACCGCCGCGTTCGTGCACAACTTCCGGGCCGATCTCGCCCAGGAGGCCGCGGTGCGCCTCGGCAAGTGGACGGTACGCACCATGGTGTCGCTGCTGACGCTGCCCGGCGCAGGCGAGGACGAGGAACGCGCCCTGCTCCGCAACTTCCTGCTGCCGTTCCTGCTCGACAACCGCCTCGAGATCACCTGAACAACCCGGAAAAGAAGGAAACCCTGACCAGCTGTGCTGATCAGGGTTTCCATCGTGTCTCAACCACACGAGTCGGGGTGGCGGGATTTGAACCCACGACCTCTTCGTCCCGAACGAAGCGCGCTACCAAGCTGCGCCACACCCCGTGAAGCGGACCTGAGGTAGCTTACAACAGGTCGGGGCTGGACGTTAAACCGGCAGGTCAATCAGGTTTTCAGGGGGCGAATGCTGGTGAGGACGCGCTTGGCGGTCTCGGGGTCGACGGCATCGGGGACGCCGGTGTCGGCGGCCAGGACCAGCACGATGGTTCCGGTGCGGGCGGGGACGGCGTAGGTGAAGACGGAGAACTGCTCGGCGCAGCCGGGTTTCGCGGCGTCGAGCTTGCCCGTCGTTTCGACGAGCATGCCCTGCTGTGATCCATCCGCCGAGGCGAGCGGCTGTGCGGCGCCGGGCCTGACGTCGCGGCTGCCTGCGTAGGCGATGGTCGCGGACCTGGTGCCGAGCTCGGTGGCGGCCTTCGCGGGGTCGGCGGTGTCGGAGCCGGTGAGGAACGCGACGGTGCGGGTGGAGCCCGGGCAGTAGTCGACGCCGTCGGTGGCCAGACCGGTGCCGACCACCGCGTCCGGCGGTTCGCCGAACCCGCCGACACTGCCTTCGGGGGCGACCCGCCATCCGGCGGGTACGTCGTAGGCGGCGCTGCGGTTGGGCACGGCGACCGGCTGGAACCCCGGCACGATGGGGCCGAGTTCGGCATCAGGGGTGGGATCGGCCGGACGCGAGCGTGACGTCGTGGAACGCGGTGCCTTCGACGCTGATTCGCCGGTGGTGAGCGCGCTGACCATGGATGGCGTGGATCCGTCGGACGCCGAGGCTTCATCGGATCCACTGACGGTGACCGCGACCACGCCGACACCGACGGCGACCACCGCCATCGCGGCGGCGCCGAAGGCGAAGAGTTTCCCGGGGCCGCCGGGCACGTTGGGGCCGGGTGAAGGGGACCCGAAGGGCTGAGCGCTCGGCCCGACGGGCTGAGTGCCTGGATGCTGCCCGACCGGACCGAACTCGGTGTATCCGCCGCCAGTTGTCGCCGGGTTGCCCTGCGCGGCCATGTCGAAGGGCAGTTGGCCGGCGAACGGCGCGTTCGTATTCATCTGGTTCTGCCAGGGCGCAGCGGGATTCGTCCAGTTCTGCGGGCTGCCCGCCCACTGGCCGGACTGCGTGGCCGCTGCTTCGGGAGCCATGGACAGACCGGTTTCCGGAGTGGGCGGCACCGAGGAGGTCGGCCGTCCGGTCTGGGTCAGCGCTGCCTCCGGGGTGACCGGCTGGCTCGACATCGGTCCGGGGCCGGCGCTCGCGTGTCCGGAGCCCGGCGCCCGTTGTCCGGTCTGCGTCGGCGCCCCCGGCCCGCCCGGCGTCGGTGCGGCATGGGGGAGGATGGGCGGGCCGAGCTGCGGGGCGACCGGTGCGTAACCAGGGGCGGGTTGCTCGGTTTGTGTTGACGCGGCTTCAGGTGCGACGGCTGGCCGGCCGGGCATCGGCCCGGGGCCGGGGACCAGGTGCCCGGAGCCCGGCGTCCATTGCCCGGTCTGGGTGGGTGCCCATGGCACGCTGTGAATCGGTGCGGCTTCCTGGCCCCCGAGCGGACCGTGCGGCACGCCGGGATCGGGAAACGCGCCGGGCACCGGCTGCCCCGCCGGGTACGCCCCATTGCTGGGGTCGAATGTATTCACGTTCGTCCTCTTGCCGGCAAAAGTCTCGGCAAGCGACCCTAGCGGGCGACGGTCTCCGAGGTCGAAACGCCCTGCGCGGTATCGGAGTTCGGACGCTTCGGGGGCGCGGCGACCAGGGTGAGCAGCGTCGCTTCCGGGCGGCAGCAGAAGCGGTAGGGCGCCCACGGCGACGTGCCGAGGCCTGCCGACACGTGCAGCCGGGTGTGCGCACCCCACTTCGACGGGCCCTTGACCCGCGAACGGTCGATATCGCAATTGGTGACCAGCGCCCCGTAGCCGGGCAGGCACAGCTGGCCGCCGTGGGTGTGGCCGGCCAGCACCAGGTCATAGCCGTCTTCGGCGAACCGATCCAGCACCCGCGGTTCGGGCGAGTGGGTGAGACCGATGCGCAGATCGGCGAGCGGATTGGGTGCGCCCGCGATGGTGTCGTAGCGGTCGCGCTGCAAGTGCGGATCGTCGACGCCAGCGCTGGCGATGCGGATACCCGCCACTTCCAGGTCCCGGCGCACATGGGTCAGATCCAGCCAGCCGCGTTCGGTGAAGGCGGCGCGCAGATCCTTCCACGGCAGCGGCGCGCCGTGCACGCGGCGGTGATCGGACTTGAAGTACTTGAGCGGGTTCTTCGGCACCGGCGCGAAATAGTCGTTGCTGCCGAAGATGAAAAGCCCTGGGCGCGAAAGCAAACCGCCCAGTGCCTGAACCACGGCGGGCACCGATTTCTGATGCGACAGGTTGTCCCCGGTGTTGACCACCAGGTCCGGTTCCAGCCGGTCCAGCTCGCGCAGCCACTGCTGCTTGAGTTTCTGGCCCGGCATCATGTGCAGATCGCTGATGTGCAGCACCCGAAGCGTCGCCGAACCCGGCCGCAGCACCGGCATCGTCGCCTCACGCAGCACGAACGCATTGCGTTCGATGAGGGAGGCATAGCCGACTCCGGCCACCGCGGCTCCGGCGGCGCCCAGCGCGGTTCGACGGACAGCGGAGGTCGAGATCACGGGCATTTGCCCAGCATAGGTGACGGTGGTCTCGAACGCGGCGTGTGTTCAGGCACAGATCGGCGGACCGGCCGGGTAAATGTGGTGGGCCACGTGCGGTGCAGCGGCTACCGTGAGGCTCATGTCGGAACTCAAATCGCAGCTGCGCGCGGATATGACCGCCGCGATGAAATCCAAGGACACGCTGCGTCTTGCCACGTTGCGGATGCTGCTCGCCGCCATCCAGTCCGCCGAGGTGGCGGGCCCAGAGGCACGTGAGCTCTCCGACGCCGAGGTCGTCGCGGTGCTGGCCAAGGAATCCAAGAAGCGCAACGAGGCCGCCGAGGTGTATGCCCAGGCCGGGCGCGGCGAGCTGGCGGCCAACGAGCACGCGGAGGCCAGGATCATCGACGAATACCTGCCCACCCAGCTGACCGACGCCGAGGTCGCCGACGTCGCCGATACCGCCATCGCGCAGATCGCCGAGCAGACCGGACAGCGGCCGGGTATGCGCCAGATGGGTCAGGTCATGAAGATCGCGACCGCGCTGGCCGAGGGCAAGGCCGACGGTGCGCGGATCTCCGCGGCGGTGAAGGCCCGGCTGTAACCGTTCTCCCAGTTGATAAACGAAACGCCGACCCGGTCAGACCGGGTCGGCGTTGTCGTTACCGGGGGAACGGCAGCGGAATCGGGATCGGAATGGGCGGCAGCCGCGGCGGTGGCGGGAGACCCGGCACGCCCGGCGGCGGTCCCTGCGGTCCGGGCGGTGGCGGTGTGCGCACCGTGCCGTCGCTGACGTAGATCGTCACCAGTGACCCGGGAATGGCCGACCCGTTCGGTGAGGACCCGGTCACGGTGCCCTTCGGCGCCGACCCGGACGATTCCACCGGGGTGACCTTGAATCCGGCCGCGATCAGCGCGGCCGTCGCCTCACCCTGCTTCATCCCGACCACGTCGGGCACCTGGGCGTTGTTGGCGCCGCGCACGTATTTATCGTCGAGCGGTGGCAGCACCGGCGGCGGGAAGTTCCCGACCACGGGTTTGATCGCGTTGTACCAGGTGCGCGCGGGTTCGTTACCGCCGAACAGGCCGTTGGCGTCGCTGGCGCCGCAGTTGCGCAGCGGGAACGAGCAGATCTCGCCGGGCGTGGGGCTGTCGCCGTAGACGTAGACCGACGCGGCCAGCGAGTTGGTGAAGCCGACGAACGCCGACGAGCGGTGGCTTTCGGTGGTTCCGGTCTTACCCGACATCGGCAGCGTCCAGCCCGCGTTCGCCGCCGCGGCGAAGGCGGTACCGCCGGGCTGATCGTCCTTGCTCATCGCGTTGGCCAGGGTGTTGGCCAGGCCGGGCTCGACCACCTGCTCGCAGGCCTGCTGGGTCAGCGGGACCTGCTTGCCGTTGCGGTCGATCACCTCCTTGATCGGCGAGGGCGGGCACCACTTGCCGCCGGAGGCCAGCGTGGCCGCGACGTTGGACAGCTCGAGCGGGTTGATCGGGACCGGGCCGAGGGTGAAGGAGCCGAGGTTCTGGCTCTTGATCATGTCGGCGAGGCTCTGATTGTTCTCCAGCCCCGAGCTGCCCGGCTCGGTGTAGGAGCGCATGCCGAGGCGTACCGCCATATCGACGGTCGGGGTGACGCCGACGGCCTGGATGAGTTTGACGAACGCGGTGTTGGGCGAGGTCGCCAGCGCCTCGGTCACCGACATCGGCGACTTGTAGCGGCCGGCGTTCTCGACGCAGTAGGTCGCAGGCGGGCAGCCCGGGGCGCCGCCGTTACCCATGCCCTGGGCATTGAACCGGCCGGGCACATCGAGCTGGGCATTGATGCCCATGCCCTTCTCCATCGCCGCGGCCGTGGTGAACAGCTTGAACACCGAGCCCGCGCCGTCGCCGACCATCGAGTACGGCTGGGCGAGCAGCGTCTCGTGTGCCTCCCGGTTGAGGCCGTAGGTGCGGCTGCTGGCCATGGCGAGCACGGGGTGCGATTCCTGACCGGGGGCGACCACCGACATGACCTCGGCGATGTTCTCCAGGTTCGGCGGCGCCGCCTCGGAGACCGCGCGTTTGACCGAATCCTGCACGGCCGGGTCGAGGGTGGTGCGGATCAGGTAGCCGCCCTTCTCGATCTGCTCGCGGCTGATACCGGCGTTGGCCAGGTACTGCAGCGCGTAATCGCAGAAGAAGCCGCGGTCGCCGGCCGCGATGCAGCCGCGGGGCAGGCCCTTGGGCTCGGGCAGCACGCCGAGCGGCTCGGTCTTGGCCTTGCGGAATTCGTCGGCGCGGCTCGGGATGTTCTGGATCATGGTGTCCAGCACGGTGTTGCGGCGGGCCAGCACGCCCTCGGGGTTGGTGTAGGGGTTGAGCTTCGAGCTGCTCTGCACCATGCCCGCCAGCATCGCCGACTGCGGCACGTTCAGTTCGGCGGCGTCGATGCCGAAGTAGGTCTGCGCGGCGTCCTGGATGCCGTAGGAGGAGTTACCGAACGGCACCAGGTTCAGGTAGCGGGTGAGGATCTCGTCCTTGGTGAGTTCCTTGTCCAGCGTCAGCGCCATCCGGATCTCGCGGATCTTGCGGGCCGGGGTGGTCTCGATCGCGGCGCGGCGTTCGGCGTCGGTCTTGGCCACCACCAGCAGCTGGAAGTTCTTCACGTACTGCTGGTCGATGGTGGAGGCGCCCTGCTGTACCTCGCCGCTGGTGGTGTTGGTGAGGAACGCGCGCAGCGTGCCCTGCCAGTCGACGCCGTCGTGGTCGGCGAAGCGGCGGTCCTCGATGGAGACGATCGCCAGCTTCATGTCGTTGGAGATCTTCTCGCTCGGCACCTCGAAACGGCGTTGTTCGTAGAGCCAGGCGATCGGATTGCCGGCCGCGTCGACCATTGTCGACACCGCGGGCACCGTGCCCTCGACCAACTCGGCGGAGACGTTGTCGACGGCATCGGCGGCGCGGTTGGACACGAATCCGAAACCGCCTGCGAGCGGGAACAACAGCCCGGCGACGAGCACGGCGGCCAGCATGCAGCTAACGGCCAGCTTCGCGAGCGTATGTCTGATCGGCACGGGACCAGACTAAGGGGTGGCTCGCGGGCTCTCGCGGGTGTGTTTGATCCGAATTGCTCGATTGCAGGTCGGGGTGGGTTCGACGGCCGAAATCCGGCCTTGACGGCGGCCAGGTGAGCGGTGCGTTCGTTCGAACGCCCGGTAACGGTCGATTCTGTGGCGTGTCGCGATTGGGTCACTGGCGTGTCGCGTGGTCGCGGCACGGACGTACCAAAAAATCACAGCTCGGTCTTGCGCTCCCGGCATACCTTTACCTAGATTGAGAACCCAGTGTGATAGAGCTAACACTCAAAGTGGAATGTGGTGCACTTCGCAGCGGGGTTCGGGTAGCTGCGGGGCTGACACGCGATTCCGGAGCGCCGTTGACCGGTGTTCGGACTGCAAAGGGGCACACCAAATGCACATGACAACCCCCATCGCTCGATTGGACGTAGAGCAGGCCGAAGCGAGGATCGCCTGGGTATCCCAGGCCCGATGCAAGGAAGTAGACCCCGATCAGCTGTTCGTACGTGGCGCGGCGCAGCGCAAAGCGGCAACGATCTGCAGGCATTGCCCGGTCTTGATGCAGTGCGGAGCGGACGCACTCGACAACCGGGTCGAATTCGGTGTGTGGGGCGGTATGACCGAACGGCAGCGGCGTGCGCTGCTCAAGCAGCACCCCGAAGTGACGTCATGGGCCGATTTCTTCCAGGCCCAGCGCCAGCATCAGGTGGCTATGTAACCGGCACGGCCGAGCCGGCCGGGGTCCGGGTGAGTTGATCGCCGACCGCGCGTAGCGCTTCGAGATCGGAGACCTCGAAGGGCAGCGCGGTCACCGGCACGATCGGCACCCGAGGGTGGGCTCCGGTGAAGCGCAGCAGCAGATGCCGTTCCCGTTTCGCGGTGGCCACCCGGTGGGCGTGGATTCGCAGCACCGCCGCCGTCAGCGGATTCGATTCGGCCAACTGGTCGGCGGCGGTCAACGCGTGATCGGCGGACAGCGCGCTGCGGACGGGGTGGGTGCGGTTCAGCACCAGCCCGGCCAGCGGCATCTTCTCGGTGGAGAGCCGGTCGACGAAGAACGAGGCCTCACGCAGGGCATCGGGTTCGGGGGCCGCGACCACCAGGAAGTGCGTTCCCGGCTTGGACAGCATCGCGTAGGTGCGGTTGGCCCGGTCCTGGAATCCGCCGAACAGCGATTCCAGCGATTGCAGGAACAGCGAAGCGTCCTTGAGCATCTGGCCGCCGACGATCGTCGACACCCCGCGCACCGCCAGGCTCATGGCGCCGGTGACGAACCGGCCGACGCCGCGCCCCGGCGCCATGATCACCCGGATCATCCGGCCGTTGAGGAAATTGCCGAGCCGTTTGGGCGCGTCCAGGAAGTCCAGCGCGTTACGGGACGGGGGAGTGTCGACCACGATCAGATCCCACTCGCGTCGATTCGCCAGCTGCCCGAGCTTTTCCATCGCCATGTACTCCTGCGTCCCACCGAAGGACGAGGCCACGGTCTGATAGAAGGGGTTGGCGAAGATCTGCTCGGCCTTGTCCGGACTGGTGTGCTCGAGCACCATCTCGTCGAAAGTCCGGCGCATATTGAGCATCATCGCGTGCAATTCGCCCTTGACCTCGGGGCCGAGCTCGACCCGCTGGGGGGAGTTGCCGAGATCGGCGACGCCGAGCGATTGGGCCAGCCTGCGCGCCGGATCGATGGTCAGCACCACGACCTTGCGCCCGGCCTCGGCCGCACGTAGCGCGATGGCGGCGGCGGTGGTGGTCTTACCGACTCCGCCGGAACCGCAGCACACCACGATGTGCGCGTTCGGATCGCCGATGATCGTCGAGATGTCCAGCTGGGGGGCGCCTGCCTGCGGCGTACTCATCGGACTCCCTGTGCGGTGAGGTGTTCGGCCAGCTCATAGAGCCCGCCCAGATCCATGCCATCGGTGAGAGCGGGCAGGGAGATCCGGGAGATATCGATCTTGGCGAGTTCGGTGGCGCTTTCGTCCTGGGCCCGCAGGGTGGCCGAATGCTCGACGGTCTCGGTGATCAGGCCCTGGACGTCGTCCTCGGGTAGCGAGATTCCCGCGCTGTCGAGCCCGGCCCGGATCGCCTCGACGTCGAGATCACCCGTGGCGGCGCGATTGCGTTGTTCGGCGGGCAGCTCGTCCTGGCTGGCCCGGTTGACGATCACCGTCCCGATCCGCAGGTCGGCCTCGGTCAGTTCGGCGATGGCGTCGGCGGTTTCCTGTACCGGAAGCGCCTCGAGCAGGGTGACCAGGTGGATCAGGGTCTGGTCCGAATGCAGCAGCTTCGACACGCCCTCGGCCTGCGAGGCGATCGGTCCGCCCTTGGCCACCTCGGCCATCGCCTGGGTGACGTCGAGGAAACTGGCGATCCGGCCGGTCGGCGGCGAGTCCACCACGATCTCGTCGTAGACCTGCTTGCCGGCCTTGTCGACGCGGACCGCGCACTCCTTGATCTTGCCGGTCAGGATCACATCGCGCAGGCCGGGCGCAATGGTGGTGACGAACTCGATGGCCCCCATCCGGCGCATGGCGCGGCCGGCGAAGCCGAGGTTGTAGAACATGTCCAGGTATTCGAGGAAGGCGTGCTCGATATCGAGGGCGAGCGCGACCACCTCGCCGCCGCCGTCCGCGGTGGCGATCCTGGTCTCGGTGGGTGGCAGTGGCGGCAGGTCGAACAGCTGGGCGATGGACTGTCGGCTTTCCACCTCGACCAGCAGAACCCGGCGCCCGCCCGCGGCCAGCGCCAGTGCCAGGGCCGCGGCGACCGTCGACTTTCCGGTGCCGCCCTTACCCGACACGTAGTGCAGCCGGGCTTTGGCCGCGCGTTCCGGCCAGCCGGTCGTCAGCCCCGGATCGGCCGAAACCGGCACTGTTGTTGGTGCTCCCACGTTCGCGAGCCTATAACCCGTTCTGAGATCGCGCCCTAGGGATCCGGATACCGGCGGTGTGGTGTATCAGACAGTGACGTCCGGCTCGTATCACCGGTGACCGGCCCGGCTGCGGTCGGAACGTGCCGGAGCCCACCCATTAGGCTCCAGCCATGAGCGATGTGACCCTGTGGGAGTACGCGACCGTTCCGCTGCTCACCCATGCGACCAAGCAGATCCTCGACCAGTGGGGCGCCGACGGCTGGGAGCTGGTGACCGTGCTGCCCGGCCCGACCGGTGAGCAGCACGTGGCCTACCTGAAGCGGCCGAAGCAGTAGGGCGGGCGGCCATGGCACTCGAATCGCCCGCTGCCGAGCCCGCGACCCCCTGGCAACGCAATCTCGCCCGGCTCGGCCTGAGCCTGCCCGAGGTCGCCGCGCCGGTCGCGGCCTATCTGCCCGCGGTGCGCACCGGTTCGCTGGTCTACACCTCGGGGCAGTTGCCGTTCGTCTCCGGCGAGCTGTCGGCGACGGGCAAGGTCGGCGCCGAGGTGACGCTGGAGCAGGCCGCCGAGGCGGCACGGCTGTGCGCGCTGAACGCGCTGGCCGCGGTGCACGATCTGGTCGGGCTCGACGAGGTCGTGCGGATCGTGAAGGTGGTCGGTTTCGTCGCGTCGGCGCCGGGCTTCACCGACCAGCCGCTGGTTGTCAACGGCGCATCGGAATTCCTCGGCGAGGTCTTCGGCGCCGCGGGCACGCACGCACGCTCGGCGGTCGGGGTCTCCGAACTGCCGAAGAACACCCCGGTCGAGGTGGAACTCATCGCCGAGGTGCGTTGATCAGGAGGTAGGCCATGACCCTGACCCATCCCGCCTACGGGCAGCTGCGGCAGGTCACGCCGACCGCGGCCGTGCTGCTCGCGGACAATCCGGGCCAGATGACGCTGGACGGGACCAATACCTGGATCCTGCGGGGCCCGGACGGCGGCGGCTGTGTCGTGGTGGATCCGGGCCCGAAGCAGCGCGCACACATCGAGGCGATCGTCGCGGCGACCGGCGGAGACATCGCGCTCACCCTGATCACACACCGGCATGCCGATCACACCGGCGGCATCGACCGGCTGGTGAAGTTGACCGGCACGCCGGTGCGGGCGATGGACCGCGAATATCTGCGCGGCAGCGATGCCCCGCTCACCGACGGCGAGGTGATCGTCGCCGCCGGATTGCGGATCACCGTGCTGCACACACCCGGCCACACCGGGGATTCGATGAGCTTCGTGCTCGATGACGCCGTGCTGACCGGTGACACCATCCTCGGTCGCGGCACCACCGTCCTCGATTCGACCGACGGCACGCTCGGCGATTACCTGCGTTCGCTGGACCGGCTGGTCGAGGTGGGTGCGGGTAAGGCACTGCTGCCCGCGCACGGCCCGGATCATCCGGACCTCGAGCCCGTCGCGCGGTACTACATCGCGCATCGGAAGGAACGCTTGGAGCAGGTGCGGGCGGCGCTGGCCGAGCTCGGGCCCGATGCCGGGCCTATGGCGGTGGTGCGCAAGGTGTACGCCGACGTCGACAAGAAGCTGTGGCTCGCGGCGCGGAGTTCGGTGCAGGCGCAGTTGGAGTATCTGCGGTCGCAGCCCTGACGACAGCTGCGGCGCACAACGTTCGAGGCCCGGTCCGCGAGTGGCGGCCGGGCCTCGAACGATCAGCTAGCTGTGCGCGAGATCAGCGCGCGCGCCGGGCCAGGCGCTCGGAGTCGGAGATCAGCACGCTCTTGCCCTCTAGCCGCAGCCAGCCGCGATGCGCGAAGTCGGCGAGCGCCTTGTTCACGGTCTCGCGCGAGGCGCCGACCAGCTGGGCGATCTCTTCCTGGGTGAGGTCGTGGGTGACCCGGAGCGCACCGGCCTCCTGGGTGCCGAAACGCTGGGCGAGCTGCAGCAGCGCCTTCGCGACTCGACCCGGGACGTCGGTGAAGATGAGATCGGCGAGGTTGTTGTTGGTGCGGCGCAGGCGGCGGGCCAGCACGCGCAGCAACTGCTCGGCGATCTCGGGTCGCTGGTCGATCCAGGACTTGAGCGCCTCGCGATCCATGGTGACCGCGCGGACCTCGGTGACCGTGGTCGCGGTCGAGGTGCGCGGACCGGGGTCGAAGATCGACAGCTCGCCGAACATGTCCGACGGGCCCATGATGGTCAGCAGGTTCTCCCGGCCGTCCGGGGAACGGCGACCGATCTTCACCTTGCCGGACGTGATGATGTACAGCCGATCGCCGGGCTCACCCTCGTTGAAGATGACATGGCCGCGCGGGAAATCCACGGGCTGCAGTTGTTTGGCGAGCGCCGCCACCGCGGTGGGCTCTACGCCTTGGAAGATGCCTGCTCTGGCGAGGGCCTCGTCCACGAATGTGCTCCTTATGGGAAATGGCTGTAGTCCTGGACCGAAGTGGGTCGGCCGACAGTGCAGTCTACGCGGCATTCACGGCGCGTAGTGACAGACACCACGTTACGGCCGGATTGCGTGGCGTGAATTCCGCATCGCGCGGGCTCAGCTGGCCCGGGCGATGTCCATTTCCTCGGCGCGGGAGCGGCGCCTGCGCATACGAGCCACCGCCGCCGGCAGACCGAGCTTCGTCAGCTCTTTCACCTCGGCGTTGCTCGCCTTGTCCAAGTACAGCTGAACTTCTTCGTCGGGTTCGAGAAGTTTGCGGAGCCGGTTCTCGACCCGCTCCATGCCCAGGGCGAACAGCATCAACGCCACTGGGAAGAGCACCACAGCGAGTCCTTGCATGCCGAGCAGTAAACACTGTCCAGGT
Organism: Nocardia sp. JCM 38205; assembly: GCF_058222935.1. Classification (NCBI taxonomy): domain Bacteria; kingdom Bacillati; phylum Actinomycetota; class Actinomycetes; order Mycobacteriales; family Nocardiaceae; genus Nocardia; species Nocardia sp. JCM 38205. The sequence goes on from NZ_JBYHFL010000003.1 coordinate 158,590, forward strand.
CTCAGATGGAACACGGCACCGGATCTGGGACGGCAACGATGTCGGTGGGTTCCGTATGGTGGACGGGTGCGTGTCTCCCCCTCATCCGCGGCCGGGATCGGGCCTTCGGCCACCGCCGCGGCGGCTGATCCTGTCCCGGCGGCAGACGGCGCGCCGAAGTCGAAAACCCGCACTCGACCGGCGGAAACCCGGCTGGGTCTCGTCCGCCGCGCGCGCCGGATGAACCGGAAACTGGCGCTGGCTTTTCCGGACGCGCATTGCGAATTGGATTTCACCACGCCGCTGGAATTGGCCGTCGCGACGATCTTGTCCGCCCAGTGCACCGACGTGCGAGTGAACCTCACCACCCCCGCGCTTTTTGCCAAGTACCCTGACGCGCGCGCCTACGCCGAGGCCAATCGCGCCGAACTCGAGGAATACATCCGCCCCACCGGCTTCTACCGGAACAAGGCGAACGCGCTCATCGGCCTCGGGCAAGCCCTGCTGGAAAATTTCGATGGTGAGTTGCCTCACACCATGGACGAACTCGTCAAGTTGCCGGGCATCGGGCGCAAGACTGCCAACGTCATCCTCGGCAACGCGTTCGGGGTGCCGGGTATCACCGTCGACACCCACTTCGGCCGGCTGGTGCGCCGCTGGGGATGGACGGCCGAAGAGGATCCGGTCAAGGTCGAACAGGCCGTCGGCGAGCTGATCGAGCGCAAGGAGTGGACACTGCTGTCCCATCGGGTGATCTTCCACGGACGCCGGGTCTGCCATTCGCGCAAACCCGCGTGCGGAGTGTGCCTGCTGGCCAAGGATTGTCCTTCGTTCGGGATCGGGCCCACCGATCCGGATGCCGCCGCCGAGCTGGTGAAGGGGCCGGAAGCGGAGCATCTGCTCGAGCTGGTGGGCCGGTGAGCCGAGTTCCCGTCGTCTGGCGCTGGGTGCTGTCGGCCCTGATCGTCGCGGTCGCGTTGGCCGTCGCGCTGTGGCCGCGCGGTGACGACGATTCCACCCCCGGCGGGGAGCGGGTCACCGCGGCAGCACGTGTCGATCCGCAGCAGCGCGCGGCCGCCGGGCTCACCGAATGCCCTCGTCCGGTCGACGGTGCGGTGGGTTCGGGCCCACTCGCCGGGCTCTCGCTGACCTGCCTGGCCGACGGTAAGCCCGTCGACCTCGCCGCCGCCCTCGCCGGCAAGCCCGCGGTACTGAATCTGTGGGCCTACTGGTGCGAGCCGTGCCGCACCGAGCTGCCCGTCCTGCAGGAGTACGCGAACCGGGTGGGCCCGGCGGTGACGGTGCTGACCGTGCACAGCGATCCCGCCGAGAACAAGGCCCTTGCCATGCTCGCCGCATTGAACGACGAGCAGCGCGGCGCGGGCCGGGCGCCGCTGACCATGCCGGGCGTCGAGGACCCGGACGCCGCCGTGCGCGCCGCCGCGGGCGCGCCGAACGCGCTGCCCATCACCGTGCTGATCCGGCCGGACGGATCGATCGCCGAGTACGTCGCCCGCCCGTTCCACGATGTCGACGACATCGCCGACACCGTTTCCGGGGCGCTGGGAGTTACCTCATGACCGACATTCCGCCCTGGCTCGCCGGCGCCACCCAGGCCCACGCCGACTTCTCCGACACCCTGTCCAAGGCGCGTGCGCTGCGCCGGGTGATGACGCTGACGTCCGAGCCGCGCCAGGCCGCGGTGCTGGTGCTGTTCGGCGGTTCCCCGGCGCCGGACCCGGACGCACCCGGTGGCCTACCGGCCGACGCCGAGGTACTGCTGACCCAGCGGGCCTCCACCATGCGCCAGCATCGAGGGCAGGTCGCCTTCCCCGGCGGCGCGGTCGATCCCGGTGACACCGGTCCGATCGATACCGCGCTGCGCGAGGCCTGGGAGGAAACCGGACTGGACCGCGAGGGCGTCGAGCCGGTCGCGGTGCTGCCGAAATTGTTCGTGCCGCCGTCCCGGTTCGATGTGACACCGGTGGTGGCGTATTGGCGCACGCCGAGCGAGGTGCGCGTGGTCGACCAGAGTGAAACCGAACGGGTGGTGCGCGTGTCGTTGTCCGATCTGCTCGATCCGGCGAACCGGTTCCTGGTCCGTGGCAGCCTCGGCTACCAGAGCCCGGCCTTCCAGGTGGACGGGATGCTGGTGTGGGGCTTCACCGGAGGAATCCTCGCCGGACTGTTCAGCACGCTCGGCTGGGAACGGGAATGGGACCGCACCGACGTGCGTGATCTGGAGAGCTCACTGGCCGCGGTGGGGATGACGCTGTGAGCGCATCGACCTGGCTCGATATCGCGGTCGTCATCCTGGCGCTGCTGGCCGCCTCGTCGGGCTGGCGTCAGGGTGCGGTCGCCTCGGCGCTGGCCTTCCTCGGCGTGGTGCTCGGCGCCGTCGCGGGCATCTTGATCGCCCCGCACATCCTGATCCACATCGGTGAGGGCCGCAGCCGGGTACTGGCCGGCGTGCTGCTGATCGTGGTGCTGGTGATCGTCGGCGAGGTCGCGGGCATGGTGCTCGGGCGCGCCGCGCGGGGCGGGATGCGCCATACCTTCACCCGCACCGTCGACAGCGTCGTGGGTGCGGTGCTGCAGGCGGTGGCCGTGCTGGTGACGGCGTGGCTGCTGGCCTTGCCGTTGGCCACCTCCTCGCAGCCGGCCATCGCGACCGCGATCAATGGCTCGCGGGTGCTGGCCGACGTCAACGATGTGGCGCCGAACTGGCTGCGCAAGCTGCCCAACGAGTTCTCCAAGTTGCTGAACACCTCGGGCCTGCCGGACGTCATCGGGCCGTTCGGCCGCGCGCCGATCGCCGCCGTCGAACCGCCGGACCCGAGCGTGCTGAGCAGCCCGGTGGCCGCCAGGCTGCAGCAGAGCGTGCTGCGTATCCGCGGTGTCGCGCCGAGTTGCCAGCGGGCGCTGGAGGGTTCGGGCTTCGTCATCTCGCCGGAGCGGGTGATGACCAACGCGCACGTCGTCGCGGGCACCACCAGCGTCACCGTGGATACCGCTACCGGCCCGCTGGAAGCGGAAGTGGTGCTGTTCGATCCGTCCACCGACGTGGCGGTGCTGTCGGTCCCCGGTCTCACCGCTCCGGAGATCCCGGAGGCCGCGGCTCCGGCCCGCTCGGGCGACAGCGCAATCGTGCTCGGCTATCCGGGCGGCGGGCGCTACACCGCGAGCGCGGCCCGCGTCCGCGAGACGCTGGATCTGACCGGCCCGACCATCTACCGCGACGGCACCATCGAGCGCGAGGTCTACACCGTGCGCGGTCAGGTGCGGGCGGGCAATTCCGGTGGGCCGCTGGTGGATACCGAGGGCAATGTGCTCGGCGTGGTGTTCGGCGCGGCCGTCACCGATGACGACACCGGCTATGTGCTCACCCTGCAGGAGGTCCGCCGCCAGCTCGACGCGGCGGACGCATCGCAATCGGCGGTCGCGACGGGTCCCTGCGTGCTGAGTTGATCGACGTAGTGCCCGGCGGCGACGGTGCTGCCGGGCACGTCCGCCCTCAGCCCAGCAGTTTCGCCAACTCGGTGGTCACCGCTTCCGGGTTCTCCTGATGCGCGAAATGCCCCGCGCCGGGGATGGTGACGACGGTGCGTCGGGGGGAGAGCCGATGGCCGCGATGGATCGTCGTGGTGAGCACGTAGCGGTCCTGCTCGCCACGCATCGACAACACCGGAATGTCGATGGGTTTGCGCATGATCGCCATGAACCGGCGGCCATCCGGCCGCCATTGGCTACGGAAGGCCCAGCGCTGATACTCCAGCGAGCAGTGGGCCGCTCCGGGGATCTGGATGGCCGAGCGCATCCGGCGCGCGGTGTCGGTGAATTCGCTGCTCCCGGACCAGGACGCACCCACCCGCTCGCGCATCAGGCGCTCGATCTCGGCGCCGTCACCCCTGGTCAGCAGGTGTTCGGGGTATCTGGGTAGCTGATAGCGCAGAAAGTTCGGCAGCCAGGTCGAGCGCTGGGCCCGATCCCGCAGAATCGCGCTCTTGAGCGCAGCCGGATGCGGGGATCCGATCACCGCGATCGCCCGCACCAGGCGAGGATGCATGACCGCCGTCGCCCAGCACACCAGGCCACCGTCGGCGTGTCCGACCAGGGTGGCCTCGGTGTGGCCGAGCGCGCGGATGAGTCCGGCGATATCGCCGGCCAGCGTCCAGCCGTCGTAGCCGCGTGGCGGCTTGTCGCTGTCGCCGTAACCGCGCAGATCCACCGCGACGGCGCGGTAGCCGAGCTCCGACAGCCCGGTCAGCTGATGCCGCCACGACCACCAGAAGTCGGCGAATCCGTGCAGCAGCACCACCAGCGGCGCGTCCGTGCGTTCCGGCGCGGCCTCCACGATGTGGAAGCGGATGCCATTGGCGTGAACGTCGCGATGGGTCCACGGACCCTCATAACGGACGCTGGACGGGTCCGGCAGGAAGTTCGACGCCACGCCGACCGAGCGTAGTAGGCCAGGGCCGGGCGTGTCTCAGCGGGCGGGCTTGTCCATCGCGATCTTGTCGGCGGTCAGCTCGTGCTTGCCGTGCGCGCCGAGCCCGCTGGGCAGCACCGAACGGGTCTGCTTGAGCGAGTCGATGGTCTTCTCGGGCGCGCGCAGCTTCTTGACCTTGCGGTAGCCGAGGAAGGCGAAGGTGGCCGTCGCGATCACCATCAGCGCGAACACGATCCAGAACGCCGCCCAGCGGTACAGCCAGATGTCGAGGGTTTCCGCGACCGCGAAAAAGAAGAAGAAGCTGCTGAACAGCAGGATGGTCAGCGCGACGATGAAGAAGACGCTGCCCTGCAGGCCCTTCTTGATCTCGCCGGTGACCTCGGCCTTGGCCAGTTCGACCTCGGCGCGCACCAGCGTGGAGACCTGCTCGGTGGCATCGCGCACCAGGGTGCCGAAACTGGCCGAGGCGGTCGGGTCGACCTCGGACAGAGGGATCGCGGTCACGGTGCGTCCTGGGTCGTGCGGAGAGCCGTCTCGATGCGCGTCGCGTCCGTTACCGCCCTGTGTGACACTCACTTGGTCGACCCTTCTCCCTGTCCAGGCTTCATTGTTCTCGTTCTAGCGCACGCGCGTCCCGCCGCGCCTGGTGGACACGCCCACGCCGCAACAGTAGCGCCGAACCGGCCAGTGAGGCTGCCATAGAGGTCACCAAGATCGCTGCCTTGGCCAATTCCACGGCGGTTTCGTCCTCCAGCGCGAGTTCCGCCACGAGCAGGCTAACGGTGAAGCCGATCGCGCCGAGCACCGACAGGGCGAACATATCGCGATAACCGAGGTGCGCGGGGCGTTTGGCGACGCCGAGCCGGATGGCCGCCCAGCTCCAGCCCATGATGCCGATGGTCTTACCCAGCAGCAGACCGGCGATGATGGCCAGCGGTAGGCGGTCGGTGAACAATTGCCCGAACACGCTGGAATTCAACGGGACTCCGGAGGCGAACAGCGCGAACAGCGGCACGCACAGCCCCGCCGAGATCGGCTGGACCTGGTGTTCCCATCGGGTGGCAGGCGCTTCGGATTCGCCGGGATCTTTGCGGACTCGCGTCAGCAGTCCCATCCCGACGCCGGCCAGCGTCGGATGCACGCCCGCCTCGTGGAGCGCGTACCAGGCCACGAGAGCAAGCGGCAGATACACCAGCGGAGTGCGGATGCGCCGGTGCTGGGCCAGCCACCAGCCTGCGAAGCAGGCGAGCGCGGCGAGCAGCCACAGCAGCGAAAGACCCGCGGTGAACAGCACTGCGATCAGGATGATGGCGAGCAGGTCGTCGACCACGGCCAGGCTCAGCAGGAAGACCCGCGCGCTGGCGGGGATCCGGGAACCGGTCATGGCCAATACCGCCAGCGCGAACGCGATATCGGTGGCGACCGGGATGGCCCAGCCGCGGTCCATGCCGGGTACGCCGTATCCGATGACGTAGGCGATGATCGCCGGTGTGATCACGCCGCCGACGGCGGCGATGATCGGCAGTGCGGCCCGCTTGCGGTCGGCCAGCTCGCCGACCACGAGTTCGCGTTTGAGCTCGAGCCCCGCGACGAAGAAGAAGACCGCGAGCAGCCCGTCCTTGGTCCAGTCGGCCAGCGTGAGTTCCAGATGCAGCGGTGGAATCGGCAGCACCGCATCGGTCATCGTTTCGTAGCCGGCGCCCCACGGCGAGTTCACCCACAGCAACGCCACCGCGGCCGCGATGAGAAGCAATGAGCCGCCGACGGTTTCGGTGCGCAGATACCTGGACAGCTCCGAGCGCGCCGCTGTGATCACGGGAAACCTCTCGTCGGGTCGGTCAGGGACCGCAGACGCGCGGCGAACCGCGAGGGATTCGACGTACACGACCACGCGCCGACCAGACTTCCCGGCACACCTTACGCAATTCTAACGGTTACACCCGGTGACAATCGAATCCACCGGGCGTAACCTGCCGCCCCTGCCGGAAATCCGCCGGTTCGGCTCAGGCGCGCGAGGCCCGGATCGCTTCGAAGACGTTCGGGTCGACGAGCGTCGAGGTATCGCCGAGTTCGCGGCCCTCGGCGACGTCGCGCAGCAGTCGGCGCATGATCTTGCCGCTGCGGGTCTTGGGCAGCTCCGGCACCACATGGATCTCGCGTGGCCGTGCGATCGGGCTGATCTCCCGTGCCACCTCTGCCTTGAGTTCGTTCACCAGTTCGGCGCCGGTGTCGGTGGCTTCGGCGGTGAGGATGACGAACGCCACGATGCCCTGCCCGGTGGTCTCGTCGCTGGCGCCGACCACGGCGGCTTCGGCCACGCCGGCGTGACCGACCAGGGCCGATTCCACCTCGGCGGTGGAGATGCGGTGGCCGGAGACGTTCATGACGTCGTCGACGCGGCCGAGCACCCACAGGTCGCCGTCGGCGTCGAGTTTGGCCCCGTCACCGGCGAAATACCAGCCCTGCTCGGCGTAGCGCTGCCAATAGGTGGCCTGGTAGCGCTCCATATCGCCCCAGATGCCGCGCAGCATGGACGGCCACGGCTGGTCGAGCACGAGGTAGCCGACGACGGCCGAATCGCCGGCCGGGCGGACGATATTGCCCTCTTCGTCGACGACTTTCGCCGAGATGCCGGGCAGCGGGGTCATGGCGGCACCGGGTTTGGCGGCGGTGACGCCGGGCAGCGGGGAGATCATGATCGACCCGGTCTCGGTCTGCCACCAGGTGTCCACGATGGGTGCGCTGCCGGAGCCGATGACGTCGCGGTACCACCGCCACGCTTCCGGGTTGATCGGTTCGCCGACCGAGCCGAGCACCCGGATCGAGGACAGATCGTGGGCGTCGGGGATCTCGCGACCCCACTTCATGAACGTGCGGATGAGCGTGGGCGCCGTGTAATAGATGGTGACGCCGTACTTTTCGATGATCTGCCAGTGCCGGTGCTCATCGGGGAAGTTCGGTGTGCCTTCGTAGGCGACCTGGGTGGCGCGGTTGGCGAGGGGGCCGTAGACGATGTAGCTGTGGCCGGTGACCCAGCCGATGTCGGCGGTGCACCAGTAGACGTCGGCGCCGGGTTTGTGGTCGAAGACGTAGTGGTGGGTGTAGGCGGTCTGGGTGAGGTAGCCGCCGGAGGTGTGCAGGATGCCCTTGGGTTTTCCGGTGGTGCCGGAGGTGTAGAGGATGAACAGCGGGTGTTCGGCGTCGAAGGCCTCGGCTTCGTGTTCGGGGGAGGCGTTCGCGACGGTCTCGTGCCACCACAGATCGCGGCCCTCGGTCCACGGCACCTCGACATTGGTGCGCCGCACCACGAGCACATGTTCGACGCTGTGCGGGACATCGCCCTTGGCGTAGAGCGCCTCGTCCACCGCCTCCTTCAGCGGCGCGGGCTTGCCGCGCCGCCACTGGCCGTCGGTGGTGATGATCAGCCGGGCGCGCGCGTCGTCGACGCGCTGGCGCAGCGCCGAGGGGGAGAACCCGGCGAAGACCACCGAATGGGTGAGCCCGAGCCGCGCGCAGGCCAGCATCGACACGATGGCCTCGGGGATCATCGGCATATAGATGGCGACCCGATCGCCGGTCTCCAGACCCAGTTCGGTCAGGTAGTTCGCCGCCCGGCTGACCTCGGCGAGCAGGTCGTTGTAGGTGATGGCGCGGGAATCGCCCGGCTCGCCTTCCCAGTGGATGGCGATCTGGTCGCCGTGGCCGTCGCGCACGTGCCGGTCGACGCAGTTGTAGGCGACATTGAGCTTGCCGTCGGCGAACCATTTCGCGACCGGAGCGTCCGACCAGTCCAGTACCTGGCTCCACGGCTCATGCCAGTGCAGGCGCTGCGCCTGCTCGGCCCAGAAACCCTCGCGATCGGCTTCGGCGCGGCGGTAGATCTCGGCGTCGGCGTTCGCGGCGGCGGCGAATGCCGCGCTGGGCGGGTACGAGTCCTGGTGATCGGCGGTGGTTTCGGTCATCTCGTCACTTCCTTCACATCACCTGCGCATGCGGCCGGTTTCGACAGTAGTCAACTGTGACCCACGCCGCTGCCACCCTGTCCATCGGGTGGGCACCGATTCGGCGGCACGATTGCGGCCCGGTCGCCTGACAAATCTGTGCCGCGCTGGTTATCGTCGGCTTCTGATCGGCGGGCGGGGCTCCGCGCACGGCCGGTTCGACCGCGTCGACCCGAAACCGCCGCGGCCGAACCGTCAGACGACGATGATTCCGGGGGTGCAGATGCGGATTCCGGCCTGGTTCGCGACGTTGGTGCTCGCCCTGCTGTGCGCAGCGACGGTGCCCGCCTGCACCATCACGCCGGCGCTGGGTGATTCCATCGCGGTCAACGGCAGCGAACCGCAGAATCCGCTGGTTCCGTCGAATACCAACGAGAACGGCGGCGGCCGGATCGTGGACCGGCTCTTCGCCGGGCTGCGCCGCATCGACGCGAACGGCCGCCTACACGACGAGGTCGCCCAGTCCATCGAGACCGCCGACCAGCAGCACTATCTGATCCGGTTGACACCAGGCTGGACCTTCAGCGACGGCTCGCCGGTGACCGCGCACTCGTTTGTCGACGCGTGGAATTTCGGCGCGCTGATCACCAATGCGCAGTTGCAGAGCTACACCTACGAGCCGATCGTCGGCTTCGACGATGTGCAGGCTGATCCGCCTCGCGCGCAGACGATGTCGGGGTTGCGGGTGCTCGACGAGCTCACCTTCACCGTCGATCTGAAGGCGCCGACCATCGACTTCCGTACCCGCCTGGCGTACGCGCCGTTCTATCCGCTGCCCGAGGTGGCGTTCGAGGATATCGAGGCGTTCGGTCAGCGCCCGATCGGCAACGGCCCGTATCGCTTCGCCGACGGTGACGCCTGGCAGCACGATGTGAAGCTGGACCTGGTGCCCAACGAGACCTACCGGGGCGGGCGTCCGGCCAAGAACAAGGGCCTGACCTTCGTGTTCTACTCCAATTTCGACGCCGCCTATTCGGATCTGCTTGCCGGCAATCTCGACGTGCTCGACACCGTCCCGCCCAGCGCGCTCACCGTCGCCGACGACGATCTGGGCGAGCGCGCCGTGTCCGCGCCCACCGCGCAGAACCAGTGGATCGGCACACAGCCCGGCCTGCCGCATTTCGACGGCGAGGAGGGCAGATTGCGCAGGCACGCCATCTCCATGGCGATCCAGCGGGAAAGCATCGGCGACAAGATCTTTCGCGGCACCCGCACGCCGGCACGCGACTACACCTCACGAGTGCTGCCGGGCTACAACCCGGATCTGCCCGGCTCCGAGGTCCTCGACTACAACCCGGAACGGGCCCGCGAGCTGTGGGCGCAAGCGAACGAGATCTCGCCGTGGAGTGGACGTTTCGAGATCGCCTACAACGCCGACGGGGGCCATCAGGCCTGGGTCGACGCGGTCGCCAACAGCATCAAGAACACCCTCGGCATCGAAGCGGTCGGCGCCGCCCTGCCGACCTTCAAACAGCTGCGCGATCAGGTCACCAGCCGGACCGTCGGCAAGGCGTTCCGGTCCGGCTGGCAGGGCGATTACCCGACCATGTTGCAGTTCCTGGAACCCGGGTTCCTGAGCAACTCGGCCACCAACGATTTCGATTACCGCAACCCGGAATTCGACGCGTTGATCGCCGCCGCGGAGGCCGCGCCGACCGAGGAACGGTCCTGGGAACTGGTCGCCGAGGCGCAGACGGTGCTGCTGCGTGACCTGCCGACCATCCCGGTCTTCGACTACGTCAACTCCGCGGGCTATTCCGAGCGGGTCCGCAATGTCGCCTTCGCCTGGAACGGCCTGGCCGACTTCGAGAACATCGAGCTGCGCTGAGCCGCCGGAGAGTGAGGAGAGCGTATGGCCTGGTACATCGTGCGGCGGCTGGTGCAGATGATCCCGGTGTTCTTCGGTGCCACGCTGCTCATCTACTTCCTGATCTTCAAGGTCTCCGGCGGGTCTGTGGCCGCCCTTGCCGGTGACCGCACGCTGACCCCGGCCCTGGAAGCCCAGCTGCAGGCCCGCTACCACCTGGACCGGCCGTTCATCGTGCAGTATCTGTACTACCTGAAGGGCATCTTCACCTTCGACCTCGGCACCTCCTTCTCCGGCCGCCCGGTGCGCGAAGAACTCGCGCGCGCCTTCCCGATCACCTTCCGGCTGGCGCTGCTCGCGGTGCTGTTCGAGACGGTGTTCGGCGTGTTCTTCGGCGTCATCGCCGGACTGCGCAAGGGCAGGCTGTTCGATTCGACGATGCTGGTCGCCAGCCTGATCGTGATCGCGGTGCCGGTGTTCGTGCTCGCGTTCCTCGCCCAGTATCTGTTCGGCATCGAATGGGGTATCGCGCCGGTGACCGTCGGCGCCGACGCGAGTTTCGCGCGGCTGATCGTGCCCGCGATGGTGCTCGGCGCACTGTCGTTCGCCTACGTACTGCGCCTGACCCGCAGCTCGGTGGTGGAGAACCGGGACGCCGACTACGTGCGAACCGCCACCGCGAAGGGATTGCCGCGGCGCCGGGTCGTGGTGGTGCACATCCTGCGCAATTCGCTGATCCCGGTGGTCACCTTCATCGGTGCCGATCTGGGTGCGCTGATGGGCGGGGCCATCGTCACCGAGGGCATCTTCAATATCCCCGGCGTCGGCGGCACCCTCTACCAGGCGGTGGTACGCGGCGAGGCGCCGACGGTGGTCTCCTTCGTGACCGTGCTGATCGTGGTGTTCCTGCTGGCCAACCTGATCGTCGACCTGCTGTACGCGGCGCTCGACCCACGGATCCGCTATGCGTGAGAAGGGAGTGTGAGCATGTCCGACGAGCGTGCTCGGGCCCGCCCCGGACAGCAGCGCTGGGTCGCGCCGGCCGACGAGATCGAGGTCGATGCCGTCGACCGGGTGCGGGTGGCAGGAACACCGCGCGGATTCTGGGGTGAAGCCTGGCGCGGGCTGCGCCGCAATCCGCTGTTCCTGGTATCGGTCGCGATGATCGTGCTGGTGCTGCTGCTTGCCCTGTTCCCCGGCCTGTTCACCGACCAGGACCCGCGCTACTGCGTAGTCGACAACAGTCTGCTCCCGCCCAGTTCACAGCATTGGTTCGGGTTCGATCTGCAAGGCTGCGACATCTACGCCCGCACCGTCTACGGGGCGCGCGCATCGGTGCTGACCGGGGTCGGCGCGGCGCTGCTGTTCGTCGCGATCGGGGCGACGCTCGGTGCGCTGGCCGGCTTCTACGGCGGGCTGCTCGACTCGATCATCTCCAGGGTCGCCGAGATCGTGTACGCGGTTCCACTGATGCTCGCCGCCATCGTCGTCATGCAGCTGTCGGAGCGCCGGACGATCGCGCTGGTGGTCGTCATCCTGGCCGGATTCACCTGGCCGCAGGTGGCGCGGATCGCGCGCGGGGCGGTGATCGCGGCCAAGAACAGCGAATACGTGCTGGCGGCGCGGGCCTTGGGGGTGTCGCGGTTCCGGATCCTGCTGCGGCATGTGGTGCCGAATTCACTCGGGCCGGTCATCGTGGTGACCACCATCTGGCTGGGCGTATTCATCGTCACCGAGGCCACGCTGTCGTTCCTCGGGGTCGGCCTGCCGCCGACCGAGGTGTCCTGGGGCGCCGATATCGCGACCGGGCAGCAGCAGTTGCGCGGTGGTTCGCTGATCCTGTTCTATCCCGCGACGGCACTCGCGCTGACCGTGCTCAGCTTCATCATGCTCGGCGACGCGCTCAGCGATGCCCTCGATCCGAAATCCCGCAGGAGGCGAGCATGAACGCCGCGCAGGCAACCGGCGAACCGGCCGCGCCGCTGCTCGAGATCCGCGATCTGCACGTCGCTTTCGGCTCGGGAGACGATCGGGTCGATGCCGTCCGTGGTGTCGATCTGACGGTTTACCCCGGCCAGACCGTGGCGATCGTCGGGGAATCCGGCTCCGGCAAGTCGACCACCGCCCATGCGGTGATCGGGCTGCTGCCCAGCGGCGGTCGAGTGGTGTCCGGTGAGATCCGCTTCGCCGGCCGTGACCTGGCGGCGGCACCGGAATCGGAGTTGATCGGGGTGCGCGGCAACGGTATCGGGTTCGTTCCGCAGGACCCGATGTCGAATCTGAACCCGGTGTGGAAGATCGGCTTCCAGATCGGTGAAACCCTGGCCGCCAATGGGATCGCGCGTGGCAAACAGGCGCGTGTGCAGGCCGCCGAGTTACTGCGTGAGGCGGGCATCCCCGACCCGGAACACCGAATGAACCAGTACCCGCACGAGCTGTCCGGCGGCCTGCGCCAGCGGGCCTTGATCGCGATCGGGCTGTCCGGGCGCCCGGATCTGCTGATCGCCGACGAACCGACCTCCGCCCTGGACGTCACCGTGCAGCGGCAGATCCTCGATCACATCGGCGAACTCACCGCGCAGTTGGGCACTGCGATGCTGTTGATCACCCACGACCTCGGCCTTGCCGCCGAACGGGCCGAACATCTGGTGGTGATGTATCGCGGCCGGGTGGTGGAATCCGGTCCGGCGCTGGAGATCCTGCGCGATCCACAGCACGAGTACACCCGTCGCCTGGTCGACTCGGCGCCGTCGCTGGCCGCCCGGCGGCGCTCGGTGCGGGTAGCACGCGCACAGGTGCGGCGTCAGGCGATCGAGGTGGCCGAGGAAGGTGCCCGCGACGTGGATACCGTTGCCGCCGAGGACATCCTGGTCGTCGACGGACTCACGAAGCGGTACCGGATCAGAGGATCGGTGCCGTGGAAGTCGACCGAACTGCTCGCCGTCGACGACGTCGGCTTCCGGATGCGGCGCGGAACCACTACGGCCATCGTCGGCGAATCCGGGTCGGGCAAGTCCACGGTCGCCCAGATGGTGCTCGGGTTGCTGGAGCCGACGTCGGGAACGGTGACCTTCGACGGTGCCGACGTGGCCGAGCTGAGCCGGAAATCACCCTTGGCGTTCCGGCGCAGGGTGCAGCCGATCTTCCAGAATCCCTATGGCTCGCTCGACCCCATGTACTCGATCCATCGCACCCTGACCGAGCCGCTGCGCACCCACGGCATCGGTCGTCGCGCCGAACGAGACGCCACTGTGCGCGACCTGCTCGACAAAGTGGCGCTACCGGCGGATGTGCTGTCGCGATACCCGAACGAGCTGTCCGGCGGTCAACGCCAGCGCGTCGCCATCGCCCGCGCCCTTGCCCTCTCGCCCGAACTCCTGGTCTGCGATGAGGCGGTCTCCGCGCTCGACGTGCTGGTCCAGGCCCAAATCCTGGAGCTGCTCAGCGACCTGCAAGCCGAACTCGGCTTGTCGTATCTGTTCATCACCCATGATCTGGCCGTCGTCCGGCAGATCGCCGACGAGGTCCTGGTGATGCGTGCGGGCCGAGTGGTCGAGGCCGCGCCGACCGACGAGGTGTTCGACAACCCGCGCGAGGACTACACCCGCCGCTTGCTCGACGCCATTCCGGGGCGGGACCTACTGGTGAGCTGACCGAGTACACGCCAGTAGCCTCATCAATCGTGACCGATCCGCTGCAGCCCCTCGTCGATCTGCCCGGTGTGCGCGCCGCCGCCGACAAGGCCCGCGATGCGCTCGCCGAGGTCCACCGGCACAAGAGCAACCGTCGCGGCTGGCCGACGACGGCGGCCGAGGCGGCGGTGCGTGCCGCGCGTTCGTCGGCCGCCATCGACGGTGGAAGCGTCGAACTGCCCGCCGACGGCAACGTCAGCGATCCGATTCTGGCCGGCTCGCTGCGGGTCGGGCAGGCCCTGGACGGGGACGCGCTGCGCAATCTCGTCGGCACCTGGCAGCGCGCTCCGCTCCAAGCCCTGGCCCGGCTCCATCTGCTCGCCGCCGCCGATCTGGTCGCCGATGAGGCCGAACTCGGCAGGCCGCGCGGTGACGGCGGGGTAGCGCAGCGACTGGACCTGCTCGCCCAGACCGTGCTCGGATCGTCGGCGCCCGCCCCGGTGATCGCGGCCGTGGTGCACGGCGAGCTGCTGACCCTGAAGCCGTTCGGCACCGCCGACGGGATCGTCGCGCGGGCGGCGTCTCGGCTCGTCGCGGTATCGAGCGGCCTGGACCCGCACAGCCTCGGGGTGCCCGAGGTGTTCTGGCTGCGCAGGCGGCAGGCCTATCTGGATGCGGCCGCGGCGTTCGGGACGGGCACTCCCGAGGGAGTCGGCAGCTGGGTGATCCTGTGCTGCGGTGCGCTGGAGGATGGCGCACGAGAGGCGACGTCGATCGCCGACGCCGCCTCTGGTTAGGGGGAGCTATATCGGGTCTGTAGGGATAGGTCCGGACATATCGAAGCGGGCGGCGTTGTCGTCACCGACCTCACCGCCCGCTAGCACGGACAACCCGGTTACCAAGCGTGCTGAGTGGGTTGTGTTCTTCGGCCTCGGCGAGTGATCCGAATCCACCGCGGCTCATCCCCGCAATTATGCGAGGCGCTCGCCGTCGGCAGCTCGAATGTCGCAGGCCCACAACGCTTTTGCCCTTGTCGCGGCGCGCTCCGCGTGGGTGCCTGGCGTCCGTGCTGGGAAGGGTGGGATGGGGGGCTGAGCCTTCTCTTCCGACTCCGTCCTGGCCTTCCGTCCTTCCGTGCCTTCATTTTTACACTGTGAGCGCACTCACAGCAAGGGGTCGGAAAACATCGAATTATCGGCGTGTCTCCCGGTGTTTCGTGGTTGAATCCCTGGTCGCGGCACAGTTCGCGATCTTGTACGGGCGTACCGACCGGCCTGCCCGGCGCCGGCCGTGGGGCTCGGGTGTACCCGGTTGGGAGGGGTTCGTCAGCGGCGCCGGCGCAGCAGCCGGTAACTGATCGCACCCGCGAGCACCGCGCTCACTCCCACCGCCGCCGTTGCCGCCACCGTGGTGGAGGACGGTGCCTGGAACCGCGACCACAGCGACACCGGGTTGGAGAAGGTCAGGATCGGCCAGCTCCTCGCCACCGCCTCGCGCCGCAGGGCGCGATCGGGGTTCACCGCCGTCGGGTGGCCGACCGCCGAGAGCAGCGGCAGATCGGTGATCGAATCCGAATACGCATAACACCGCGACAGGTCGTAACCCTCGGCGGCGGCGAGCTTTTCGATCGCGGTGACCTTGCCTTCGCCGTAGCAGTAGAACTCCACCTCGCCGGTGTACTTACCGTCCTGCACGACCATTCTGGTGGCGGCCGTGTGATCGGCGCCGAGTGCTTCGGCGATCGGCGCGACGATCTCCTCGCCGGAGGCGGACACGATCACCACATCGTGGCCGCGGATCTTGTGATCGGCGATCAGATCGGCTGCCTCGGCGTAGACCAGCGGGTCGACCAGCTCGTGCAACGTCTCGGCCACAATGGATTTCACCTGCTCGACATCCCACCCGGCGCACATGCTGGTCAGGTGGGCGCGCATCCGCTCCATCTGATCGTGGTCGGCGCCGGAGAGCAGGAACATGAAATGCGCGTAGCTGCTCTCCAGTACCGCCCGCCGATTCAACAGGCCCTGCGCGAAGAACGGTTTGCTGAACACGTAGGTGCTCGACTTCGCGATCACGGTCTTGTCGAGGTCGAAGAATGCCGCCACCCGACCGGCCCGCTCGCTGCCGTGGTGCGGATGTCCGGTCTGCTCGCCGTTGGCCGTCACGGGGTCAAGGATAGGCGCTGCCGTGGGTGGTCCGGTGCGCCCGCCGGAGGGCGATGGGTCCCGGCGAAACTTCTTCAACATTGGACTTGCGCTTGCGCCGGACCTTGGGTGTAGTATTGCTGGCACCTGGACATGTTCCAGGCGCGTTCAGCCCGACCCCCCGGGGCTGAACCCGACGGCCCCAGCCTCCTCCCCCCCCGGCTGGGGCCGTCCTCTATTTCCGGACAGGTCGATTTCTCATGGTGCCCGGTACGGCGCTGACCAGTTGATTTCCGAAGTTGTCCACAGCAGGCGAGTTATCCACATTCCGGGAAACGGCCCTGTTCTGCGCCGTCCCGGTCCGCGACGCTGACCTGCATGGACTTCGAAGCGACCGATCAGCTGCCGGCGGCACCGGCGCTGGCGATCATCGGCACCCCAGGACTACGCGAAGAGGTCAGGCGCGTCGCGGCCGCCGCGGAACGCCAGGTCGAAGAACGCACTATGCCGGTCGGCAGGCACGCGTGGGCCGGCGCACCGCTGGTGATCCTCGACACCCCGGCCGCGGTGGCATGCGCGGAAGCCGGCTATCTACGGCGTGGCGGCGTCGTCACCGTCACCGACGGTGAGCCGCAGCTCCTCGACTGGCAAGCGGCGGCAGCCATCGGCGCCGAACGCGTCATCGCGCTACCTGGCGCCGCGGTCGGGCTCATCGAGACGTTCGCCGAACGCGGAGAACACCGCGCCGGCGGCGGGGTAGTGGTCGCCGTCACCGGCGCATGCGGCGGAGCGGGTGCCTCGGTGCTGTCGGCGGCGCTGGCGCTGCGCTCGGCGCGCACCGGCTTTCGCCGCAACACCCTGCTGGTCGACGGCGCACCGCTCGGCGGCGGACTCGACATGTTGCTCGGCATCGAGAAAGCTCCTGGACTGCGCTGGCCCGACCTCATCGTCGAAGACGGCCGGATATCGGCCGCCGCCCTGCACGGCGCACTACCGTCGGCGGCCCCCGGCCTGGCGGTGCTGTCCTGTGGCCGCGGCGGCAGCGCCCGCTCGGTGATCGGCAGCGCCGCGATGCACGCCGTCATCGAAGCGGGCCGGGCCGCAGGCGATCTCGTCGTCTGCGATCTCTCCGCCGAGCGATCCTCACATGCCGAACAGGTCCTCGACGCGGCCGATCTGGTGGTCCTCGTCGTCACGGCCGGTGTGCGCGGGGTCGCCGCCGCGGAAGCGGTATCGGCGCACATCGGCCGGCGAAATCCGAACCGTGGCCTCATCGTTCGCGGGCCCGCGCCCGGCGGCCTGCGTGGACCGGAGATCGCCGAGGTGCTCGACCTGCCGCTGCTGGCGGCGGTACGCGCTCAGCCCGGGCTGCCCGCGCGACTCGAGCGGGGCGGGCTCTCGGTCGGACGGGGGCCGCTGCGGGAGGCCGCCGACGCCGTGCTCATGGTGCTCGGCGTACCAGGGGAGCCGGCGACATGAATTGTGGGGCCGCCGATTCCCTGTCTCGGCGGGTCGTGCGGCGATCGCCGCTGCGGTGTCGATTCGAATGGTCGAAGGGGGAGCGATGGGAGCGCTGGTGACAGCGGAGCTGCTGGACCGGGTGCGCGAGCGTTTGGCGGGAGCGGCCGGAGATCCAGACCCGGCCGAGGTCGCTGCCGCGATCCGGGTCGAAGCCGGTGGGGTGCTCGGCGATACCGATCTGCTGCGTGCGCTGCGACTGCTACAGACCGAACTGACCGGTGCGGGCGTGCTCGAGCCGCTGCTGCACGACAGCGACGTCGCCGATGTGCTGGTCACCGCGCCCGACGAGGTCTGGATCGACCGGGGCCGCGGGATCGAGAAGACGTCGATCGGCTTCGTCGACGAGGCCGCGGTACGCAGACTGGCGCAACGACTGGCCTCGGCCGCGGGCCGGCGCCTCGATGATGCCCAACCGTGGGTGGATGCCACCCTGCCCGGCCGAGACGCGGTACTGGGCGAATCGTTCGGGGTGCGGTTGCATGCGGTACTGGCTCCGGTGGCGCACGGTGGCACCTGCCTGTCGCTTCGGGTCCTGCGCCCGGCGACACAGGGCTTGGACGCGCTGGTCGCGATGGGGGCCGTCCCCGGTGAGGCGAAGACGCTGTTGGAGCGGATCGTCGCGGCCCGGCTGGCGTTCCTCGTGGTCGGTGGCACGGGCGCGGGTAAGACCACGCTGCTGTCCGGACTGCTGGCCACGGTCGACAGGGCCGAACGCATCATCTGCGTCGAGGACGCCGCCGAGCTCGCCCCGCCACATCCGCATGTGGTGCGGCTGGTGGCCCGCACCGCCAATGTCGAGGGCGTCGGCCAGGTGACGGTGCGCGAACTCGTGCGCCAAGCCCTGCGCATGCGGCCCGACCGGATCGTGGTGGGCGAGGTGCGCGGCGCCGAGGTCGTCGACCTGCTCACTGCCCTGAATACCGGACACGACGGTGGAGCCGGCACTGTGCACGCCAACGCACCGGGCGAAGTGCCCGCGCGGCTGGAAGCGCTGGCGGCGCTCGGCGGTATGGACCGAGCCGCCCTGCACAGTCAGCTCGCCGCCGCGGTCCAGGTGATCCTGCACGTGCACCGCAGAGCAGACGGCAGCCGCGGCCTCCAGGAAATCGGACTGGTCCACCGCGACGACACCGGCCATGTCCGCATCAGTGCGTCCTGGCGCGCGGACACTGCCCCGACGCCGGCGGCCGGCCAGCTACGGCAGCTGCTGAACGAACGGCTCGGGCGATGATCGGTGCGCTGGTGTGCCTGGTGTTCGCGCTGCTGCTGGCGCCGCCAGCGATGTCGCAGCGGCGGTTCCGTGACCTGTTCGGCGCGGGACGGAAGCGCCCGAAAAGGCATCGCGGCGCCGTCGTCCGGCTCGCGGCACCGTTGGCTTGCGCGTGCGCTTTCCTGCTCGGGATCGGTCCGCTGACAGCGGCGGTGCTACTCGCCGCGACGCTGATCTTCCGTGGGCGGCGGACCGCGCGAGATCGCCGCCACGCCGCTGAATGCGGCTATCTGCTCGACGCACTGGAGTCGGTGATCGGCGAGCTGCGAGTGGGTGCGCATCCGAGCGTCGCCGCGGAGACGGCCGCCGGTGATGCGAAAGGCATTGCCGCGCAAGTGTTCGCGGTCGGCGCCGCCCGCAGCAGGCTCGGCGGATCCGGCGCGGACGGGCTGTGCCGACCGGAATCGGTGATCGCGGCCGAGCTCGACCGCGTCGCGGAGGCCTGGCGCGTCGCCGAACACCACGGTCTCGCCCTGGCAGAGCTGCTCGGCGCCGCACGCATCGACCTGATCGGCCGTATCCGCTTCCGAGGCCGCACGACCGCCGCACTGGCCGGTGCCAGGGCGACGGCGACGGTCCTGGCCGGGCTGCCGCTGCTCGGCATCGGACTCGGCCAGCTCATGGGCGCCGCGCCACTGGAGGTGCTGTTCAGCGCTCCCGCCGGCGCGATTCTGCTCCCGCTCGGCACCGCCCTGGCCTGCGCCGGCTTGCTGTGGTCGGACGAGATCACACGAAGGGTGCTGCTGTGAACCATCCGGATCATGCTGTGTACCAGGAGGAAACCGATGGGATCGCCGGCCGCGGTCGCCGCGATGCTGCTGGCTGTCGCGATGCTGCTCTTACCGGGGCGGTTGGTAGTGACGCGTCGGCTGAACTCGGCCGAGAAGCCCTCGGCCGGCCGCGGGTTCACGCGCGCGCGGCGACGGCGAGGAATCGACCCTTTGGCGGCCGCCTCGGTCTTCGACCTCTTGGCCGCCTGCCTGCGCGCGGGCATGCCCATCGACTCGGCGGTCTACGCCGTGGTTCCGGGTGCACCACCGGCGCTGGCCGGGCCGCTGCGCCGGGCCGCCGATCTGCTGGCACTCGGAGCCGATGCGGCCGCTGCCTGGGAGCGAGCGGCGCGGGAGGCGACCGATGGGTCAGGGGAGATCGAAGCTCTGGCGCGACTCGCGCGGCGGTCGGCCCGTTCCGGTTCCTCGCTCGCGGTGGCGGTGGGGGAACTGGCCGAGCAGCGCCGCGGCGCGGTCCAGGATGCGGCCGCCGCGCGGGCCGAACGCGCCGGTGTGCTGATCGGCGGGCCGCTCGGGCTGTGCTTCCTGCCCGCATTCATCTGCCTCGGCATCGTCCCGGTGATCATCGGGCTCGCCGGCCGGGTGCTCGGTGGCGGCCTGCTGTGACAGCGCCGGCGGGCTCGGCAACGGAGACGTTCCCACGCGGACTCGCCGCGTGGGCTCGCAGGAGAGGGGAACAAGATGCCCATCGAGAGGGCGGCGCGGCACGGTATGCACGGCGCGTGCTCGACCGGGACGCACCGGATGCGCTCATGGAGCGCGTCGGTGCGGACCCGGCTGTGGCACCTGATGGCCGACGACAGCGGGATGAGTACCGCGGAATACGCCATCGGCACGATCGCCGCCGCGGCCTTCGGAGCCGTGCTGTACGCGGTGGTGACGGGCGACAGCATCGTGGACGCGCTGACCAAGATCATCGACCGCGCGCTCGACACGAACGTCTAGCGCGGGGCGGGCGGCGTTGGGGCGCACCGCTTCTCGTGGACGACACCGGCGCCGTCACCGTCGAGGCGGCGATCGCTGTGGCGGCGATAGTCGTGGCGGTCGTCGCGTGCATCGGTGCGCTACTGGCAGCCTCGACCCAGGTCCGCTGCGTCGACGCCGCCCGCGAGGCCGCCCGCCTCACCGCCCGCGGTGACGCCGCCAACGCCGTTCCCGCCGCTCGCGCCATTGCCCCACCCGGCGCAGAGATCTCGGTGCGCCGGGAGGGAACGCGGATTCTGGCCACAGTCACCGCCGGGACGCCACTACTGCCGCTCCTGGAACTGCGTGCGGAAGCCGTCGCAACGCCCGAACCGGGTGCGGAACTGTGAGCGATCGTCAACCCCGGGCCGGGCGAATGCTACGCCGCGGCCCGTGCCGGCAGCGGACCTCGCGGCCCGGCCCGCGGCCACGGGGTGACCGGCCGGTCGGGCTTGATCGCTCGCCGCCCGCGTCGGTATCACGACGCCCGCTGCTTGGTCCGGCGCGGTGCCGAGCGCGCACTGGTCGTGGCCCGCGCGGTGCGGAACGGAGCTCGGCCCGGACCGCGGGGCGTGGCATTGCGCTCATGCCTCGGCCTGGGTGTCTCGGCGCGGCCGGTGACGATACGAACAGGTCCACTCGGATGCGGGGTGAGGCGGGCGTCGCGACCGTATTCGCCGCGCTGGCACTGGCCGGTCTGCTGGTGCTGACGATGCTGGTGGGTCAGGTGGGCGCCGGGGTGGTGGCGCGCCATCGGGCGCAGGCAGCCGCTGATCTCGCGGCCTTGGCGGCGGCCGGCGCCCTGGCCCACGGAGCGGCGCAGGCGTGCACCGAGGGAGGTGAGATCGCGCGTCGGATGCGGATGACGATTCGCGGATGCGAGGTCGCCGAGTGGGATGTCGTAGTGACCGTGGAAGGAAAAGTACCAATGGGTCTATTAGGCGACCGAACAGTACGTGCCATGGCACGCGCCGGACCGGTCGAAGAACAGCAGTGATGGCACGTCCGGCATTTTGTTAACGGCGAGTATTCCCATTTCTTATCGATGAATTAATACGGCGCTGCTGTTAATTCTCCGGGCACTCGAGGAAAAGGGATGAACAGATCCGCATATGGATACGTGAGAGGTCATGGCTATGCACCAGTTAACATGAGAACCGTCCTCTTTATTCGGACAGCGCTGGCGAACCCGGTTACTCGGCGCACATACCGGGCTTCACCCCGGCCATCGCCGCCGCAGATGACCGGACGGTCACGCCACGGCGGCGGCAAGATCACCGTTTGGGCGGACGGCTGTCACCTGCCGGCTCGCAGCGCAGCCAGCACCGCGGTCAGCAGCCGGGCCGCACCGGCCTTGTCCAGCGGACTGTTGCCGTTGCCGCACTTGGGTGACTGCACGCAAGACGGGCAGCCCGCCGTGCACGTGCACGAGTCGATGGCCGCCGACGTCGCCGACAACCAGCGCTCGAGCTGGGCGTAGCCGCGTTCGGCGAAACCCGCGCCACCGGGCTGACCGTCGTAGACGAACACCGTCGGCAGCCCGGTGTCGGGATGCTCGGCAATGGAGACGCCACCGATGTCCCAGCGGTCGCAGGTCGCCACCAGCGGGAGCAGCCCGATGACGGCGTGCTCGGCGGCATGCAGGGCGCCGGGGATCTGGGCTGCCGTGATGCCTGCGTGTGCCAGCAGGTCCGGCGTCACGGTGTACAGCACGGCCTTGGTGGGCAGGGTCTGCGGCGGCAGATCGAGTTCCACCAGGTCGAGCACCTCGCCGGTGGGCAGCGTGCGCAGGTATCCGACCACCTGGCTGGTGACGGTGACCTGCGCCGATGCCGCAGTGACCGCGCCGTGGACGCGTCGGTCGAGGAATGCGTCGACGGTGAGGGAGGTGGTCTGGCGCGAGCTGGTGGTCCAGCCCGGATCGCCTTCGTGGACGAACGCGACCCCACCGTCGAGGTCGAGTTCATCCACCACATAGGTCTCGCCCTGGTGCAGGTGGACGGCTCCGGTGTGCAGGGTCGACAGGGCGCGACCGGCGTCGGCGGTGCCGAGCAGCCGGCCGGACTCGCCGTCGACGATCGCGACCGGCGCCCCGATGCCGCCACGGACATCGACGGCATCATGCGGCTGCGCATCGGCGGTGACGTACCAGCGCGCGGTGTCCGGACTGCCGTTCTCCCGGCGGCGGATCAGTCCTCGACCAGCGAGATCGGCCAGCACCGGGCGCGCACCCAGTGCCTCGGCTTCGCGGTCGGTCAGTGGCAGTTCCAGCGCCGCGCACAGCAACTGCGGTCCGAGCACATAGGGATTGCCCGGGTCGGTGATGGTGGCCTCGACCGGCCTGCCGAGCAGTGCATCCGGGTGGTGGACCAGGTAAGTGTCCAGCGGATCGTCCCTGGCCACGAGCAGGACGAGCGAGCCCTGGGTGCGCCTGCCCGCCCGTCCGGCCTGCTGCCAGAACGAGGCGACGGTGCCCGGGAAACCGGACATCACCACGGCATCCAGGCCGGCGATATCGACGCCGAGCTCGAGCGCATTGGTGGTGGCCGCGGCCAGTAGCCGCCCGTCGGAGATGGCCGCTTCCAGCTCGCGCCGATCCTCGGGCAGGTAGCCGCCGCGGTAGGCCGCGACCCGTTCGACCAGCTGCGGATCCACCTCGGCCAGCAGCCTGCGGGCCTCCATCGCCGCTGTTTCCGCGCCGCGCCGCGATCGTACGAAGGTCAAGGTGCGCGCGCCCTCGACCACCAGGTCGGCCATGATCCGAGCGGCCTCCGAGTTGGCCGACCGGCGCACCGGCGCGCCGTTTTCGCCGGTCACGGCGGTCGACAGCGGCGGCTCCCACAAGGCGACGGTGCGCGCCCCACGCGGTGAGCCGTCCTCGGTGACGGCCACACACGGCGCTCCCACCAGCCGCGATGCTGCCTCGGCGGGGTCGGCGGTGGTGGCCGAACACAGCACGAACACCGGGTCGGCGCCGTAGTGGGCGGCCAGCCTGCGTAGGCGGCGCAGCACCAGCGCGACGTGCGAGCCGAAGACGCCGCGGTAGGCGTGGCATTCGTCCACCACCACATAGCGCAGCCTGCGCAGCACCCTGGCCCAGCGCTTGTGCGAGCGCAGCATGCCAATGTGCAGCATGTCCGGGTTGGTGAAGATCCATCGCGCGTTCGCCCGCACCCACTGCCGGATCTCGCCGGGAGTATCGCCGTCGTAGGTCGCGGCGTGGATATCGCGCAGCGGGCCCTCATGGGTGAGTTCGCCGATCATGCGTAGCTGATCGGCGCCGAGCGCCTTGGTCGGGGCGATATAGAGGGCGGTGGCGGTGGGATCGTCGAGTAGACCGCTGAGTACGGGCAGCTGGTATCCCAGCGATTTCCCGGACGCGGTGCCGGTCGCGACCACCACGTGCTGCCCGCTGGCCGCGGTCTCGGCGGTGCTGACCTGGTGCGACCACGGTGCGTCGATGCCGATTGCGGCGAATGCGGTGATGACTTCCTGACGCACCCATACCGGCCATTCGCCGACCCGTCCCGCCCGAGCCGGAAGTTCGGCCACGTGGGTGAGCCGGGAGTCCCCGTCCGAGCCCGGCGTTCGGACACGATTCAGCAACGATCGCCCGTAGCTTTCGCCGTTCGCGGTCGCGGTCCGGCTGGTCCGGTCTGCCGGATTCACTCGTTCGGACCTCCGGCGTGTCGGGAAAGTGTGAAACGTGTGCGTCCAGGGAGCGTCACCTGCCAATTCGATACCCAATAGCGACCTGGGTCACAGCCCGGTAGCCAGATGCTCGCTCGGTTATCGGGGGGCAAACGTACCGGAAGTCTGGATTCCCCCAATGTGTCCCTCACCTGCGCATTCGCAAGATCAAGTTTTTTGCAAATTGTCGGTAACTCCGCTGTTGAATTACGCAAAGACATGGTTCACTGGTTCCTGGTCGCAAGCTTCTGTGTTCGAGGGACGGATCCAAAGTCCAAACCGTCGGCAGGATCGATGTTGCGAACGATGTACTTGGTGCTTTCCTTGCAGGGGGAACCAACAGTACAGCGGTCGGAACGGGCCCGGTGGACGAACCCAGTTGTCCGCCGTTCCGGTAAGAAAAGAAGAGGAACAGAATGGCACAGGGAACTGTGAAGTGGTTCAACGCGGAGAAGGGGTTCGGCTTCATCGCGCCCGAGGACGGCTCCGCTGACGTCTTCGTCCACTACTCCGAGATTCAGGGGTCCGGCTTCCGTACCCTCGAGGAGAACCAGAAGGTCGAGTTCGAGGTCGGCCAGGGCACCAAGGGCCCGCAGGCCACCGGAGTTCGCGCGCTCAGCTGAGCTCGCATTCATCCACAGCTCGTCCCTCACCACCGGTAACGGCGGTGAGGGACGAGCTATATCTGGGGTAGGTTCCTCCGTCTCCACCCCCGCCGCGCGGGACGGCCGGACCGGGGCACTGCATACTGATCCGCGATAGCGCGTACGCTCGGTGGTTCCGATCGCAACCACTCGACCACGCGCAGCGTCAAGGTATAAACGTGTCTGGTAGCGATATACGACATCGCCACTATTGCCCTAGCCGTGCGGACGCGAACAGCGGCGCGCGGGTCGAGAAGGAAAGGTGTATTCGCCGGTGGCAACACGAGACCGCGGTGCAGCCGACCAGGGCCGTCCCCTGCGTCGTCTCGTGATCGTCGAGTCCCCGACCAAGGCCCGCAAAATCGCGCCCTATCTGGGCCGTAATTACACGGTGGAGGCCTCCGTCGGTCATATCCGGGACCTGCCGCGCGGCGCGGCGGATGTACCCGCCAAATACAAGGGCCAGCCCTGGGCGCGCCTCGGTGTCGACGTCGACCACGATTTCGAGCCGATCTATGTGGTGAGCCCGGATAAGAAGGGCAAGGTCACCGAGCTCAAGAGCCTGCTCAAGGACGCCGACGAGCTCTACCTGGCCACCGACCCCGACCGCGAGGGCGAGGCCATCGCCTGGCACCTGCTGGAAACCCTCAAGCCGAAGATCCCGGTCCGGCGAATGGTGTTCCACGAGATCACCGAGCCCGCCATCCAGGCCGCGGCCGCCGATACCCGTGATCTGGACAGCGACCTGGTAGACGCGCAGGAGACCCGCCGCATCCTGGACCGCCTGTACGGCTACGAGGTCAGCCCGGTGCTGTGGAAGAAGGTCATGCCGCGGTTGTCGGCCGGCCGCGTGCAGTCCGTCGCGACCAGGGTGATCGTTCGCCGTGAACGCGAGCGGATGGCGTTCCGTTCGGCCGAGTTCTGGGATATCGCCGCCAAGCTCGACGCGGGAGATACCGGCGAGGCCGGTGGCAATCCGCGCACGTTCGGTGCGCGTCTGGTCAACGTCGACGGTGCGCGCGTGGCCTCCGGCCGCGACTTCGGTTCCGACGGTCAGTTGAAGGCCGACTCCGGCGTCGTCGTGCTGGACGAGGCGTACGCGCGCCGCCTCGCCGAGGCGCTCGACGGCGCCGACCTGGTCGTTTCCTCCGCGGAAGCCAAGCCCTACTCACGCAAGCCGTACGCGCCGTTCATGACTTCCACGTTGCAGCAGGAGGCGGGCCGCAAGCTGCGCTTCACCTCCGAGCGCACCATGCGGGTGGCGCAGCGGCTGTACGAAAACGGCTACATCACCTACATGCGTACCGACTCGACCACGCTGTCGCAGTCGGCGATCAATGCCGCCCGGTCGCAGGCCACCCAGCTCTACGGCTCGGAATATGTGCATCCGACGGCCCGGCAGTACACCCGCAAGGTCAAGAACGCGCAGGAAGCACACGAGGCGATCCGCCCGGCGGGCGATACCTTCGCCACCCCCGGTGAGCTGCACGCCCGGCTCGACAACGACGAGTTCCGGCTCTACGAGCTGATCTGGCAGCGCACGGTCGCTTCCCAGATGGCCGACGCCAGGGGCACCACGCTCACCCTGCGGATCACCGGCGTCGCGGGCACCGGTGAGGAATGCGTGTTCTCCGCCTCCGGGCGCACCATCACCTTCCCCGGCTTCCTCAAGGCCTACGTCGAGAGCGTCGACGAGGAGGCCGGCGGCCAATCCGACGACGCAGAATCGCGCCTGCCCGCACTCGAAGAGGGCCAGGGCGTCACCGCGGTGGAGCTGAACCCGGACGGGCACAGCACCAATCCGCCGGCCCGCTACACCGAAGCCTCGCTGATCAAGGCGCTCGAAGAGCTCGGCATCGGCCGCCCCTCCACGTATTCGTCGATCATCAAAACGATCCTGGATCGCGGCTACGTCTACAAGCGCGGTAGCGCGCTGGTGCCGTCGTGGGTGGCGTTCGCGGTGGTCGGGCTGCTCGAAGAACACTTCGGCCGCCTGGTCGATTTCGACTTCACCGCGGCCATGGAGGACGATCTCGACGCCATCGCCGGTGGGCGTGAGCAGCGCGGAAACTGGTTGTCCAGCTTCTATTTCGGCGGCGATCACGGTGCCGACGGCTCGGTCGCGCGGTCGGGCGGGCTGAAGAAGATGGTCGGCGAGCGGCTCGACGATATCGACGCCCGCGAGGTCAACTCGATCAAGCTCTTCACCGACGCCGAAAACCGTGACGTGGTGGTGCGCGTCGGCCGCTACGGGCCGTACCTGGAGCGGATGGTCACCAATCCGGATGATCCGGAAGGTGATTCGATCTCGCAGCGGGCGAATCTGCCCGACGATCTGCCGCCCGACGAGCTGACTCCCGAGGTCGCCGAGAAGCTGTTCGCGACGCCGCAGGAGGGTCGTTCGCTGGGCGTGGATCCGGCTTCCGGGCACGAAATCGTCGCCAAGGAAGGACGATTCGGCCCCTACGTCACCGAGATCCTGCCCGAACCGGAGGAAGAGGCGGCTCCGGCGAAGAAGACCGCGAAGAAGGCCGCTGCGCCGAAACCGCGGACCGGATCGCTGTTCAAATCCATGGATCTGGCCACGATCACCCTCGACGACGCGCTGAAACTGCTGTCGCTGCCGCGTGTGGTCGGCACCGATCCGGCCTCCGGCGAGGAGATCACCGCGCAGAACGGGCGTTACGGGCCGTACCTGAAGAAGGGCACCGACTCCCGTTCGCTGGCCGATGAGGATCAGATCTTCAGCATCACGCTCGATGAGGCGTTGAAGATCTACGCCGAGCCGAAGCGTCGTGGCAGGCAGGCCGCCAGCGCCGCCCCGCTGCGCGAACTCGGCAACGATCCGGCCAGCGGTAAGCCGATGGTGATCAAGGACGGTCGCTTCGGTCCGTACGTCACCGATGGCGAAACCAATGCCAGCCTGCGCAAGGGTGACGAGGTCGAGTCGATCACCGACGAGCGGGCGGCGGAGCTGCTGGCCGATCGCCGGGCGCGGGGACCGGTGAAGAAGGCGGCGAAGAAGACCGCCAAGAAGACCGCGGCCAAGAAGACGACGGCGAAGACCACGGCCGCGAAGAAGACTACCGCCGCCAAGAAGACGGCCGCCAAGAAGGCACCGGCGAAGAAGGCCTCGGCCAAGGCGAGCTCGGACTAGCGGTCGGCGCGGGCCGATGCGCGGGCTCCTGGCCGCGCCCGCACCGGCACCAGGTGTCGGTGCGGCGCGTCGGCAGTGTTCGCACTGCGGCGCTCCAGTGGGCACGGCGTGACGACACTGTTCGCGCGGCGAGCAGAGCCGGAAACCGATCGCGCACCGTCGCAGGTGATCGCGCCGCAACGACGTGTCGGTTCCGGCCGCTAGGGTGTACGACGTGGCGGGTGTCTTCGATCGGTTGGTCGGCCAGGATGCGGTCGAATCGGAGCTGACTGCTGCCGCGATCGCCGCACGCGCCGGGTCCGTCGAGGGCGCGATGACGCATTCGTGGCTGTTCACCGGCCCGCCGGGGTCCGGCCGTTCGGTGGCGGCGCTGTGCTTCGCCGCCGCGTTGCAGTGCACCGATCCCGGCACACCCGGCTGCGGCCACTGCCATGCCTGCACCACCACCATGGCAGGCACCCACGGTGACGTCCGCCGGGTCATCCCCGAGGGCCTGAGCATCAGCACCAAGGAGATGCGCGAGATCGTCCAGATCGCCGCGCGCCGCCCGAGCACCGGCCGCTGGCAGGTGGTGCTGATCGAGGACGCCGACCGGCTCACCGAAGCAGCCGGCAATGTGCTGCTCAAGGTGGTCGAGGAACCGCCGGACCGCACGGTGTTCCTGCTGTGCGCGCCCTCGGTGGATCCCGAGGACATCTCGGTCACGCTGCGCTCGCGATGCAGGCACGTCCATCTCGTCACGCCCTCGGTCCCCGCGATCGCTCAGGTCCTGCGCGAACGCGACCAGCTCGACGCCGAGACCGCCGAGTGGGCGGCCTCGGTCAGCGGTGGGCATGTGGGGCGCGCTCGCCGCCTCGCCACCGACGCCGAAGCACGCGAGCACCGCAAACGCGCCCTCGCCCTGGTCTCCGCGGTGTCCAGGCCCGGCGCCGCCTACGCCGCCGCCGACGACCTGGTGAAAGCCGCCGACGACGAAGCCAAGCAGATGAGTGCCGACCGCGACGAGCGCGAACGCGAAGAACTCGCCACCGCCATGGGTGCGGGCGGCACCGGCAAGGGCGCCGCGAGCGCCACCCGGGGATCAGCGGGCGTGCTCAAAGATCTCGAGCGCCGGCAGAAATCCCGCGCCACCCGCACCGGCCGCGACGCCCTCGACCGCGCCCTGATCGACGTCGCCGGCGTCTACCGTGACGCGCTCGCCGTCCGCTTCGCCGCCGGCACCGGTATGGGCCGTTCGCGCCGCAAACCCAGCACCGACGGGATCACGCTCACCCACCCCGACCTGGCCGACCAGATCACCGACCTCGCCGACCGCGTACCACCCGAAGGGCTGCTCCGCTCGCTCGAGGCGGTGCTGGCCTGCCGCGAAGCGCTCGACCTCAACGTCAAGCCCCGGTTCGCCCTCGCAGCCATGGTCGCGGCGCTGATCGCCGCGCAGTCCGGCTAGATGGTCACCGGGGGCGGCTGTGCTGCGCGGCAACGTCTGGTAGACGCAGCAAATCGACCACTCCGGTGGTGGACTCCCGGCCTCCGCCCTCGGCGACTCGCCGATCCATCAATGCCATGAACGGCGCGAGGAGCTCCGCGCTGACGCCTTGCTCGGCCGCGGTGCGCAACAGTGTCGCGTTCGTCGTCACCATCATCGCCAGATTCGATTCGACACCGTCGGTGTAGTCGCCGCTCGCGAGCTGGGCCGCGGTGCCGTACGAGTAGCCGGCCATCGCCTGCTGATAGGCGATCAAGCGCGGTGCGAACTCGACTGGCGAGATGTCCTCCTTCCCGATCAGCGCGAAGGCGTGCGCGGCGCCGGCGAACATGCCCCACATGCCGCTGAGCAGGGCGATGTCGTAGAGGGCGGCGAACCCGGCATCCGCGCCCACGTACTCGACCCCGGCGGGCACCGACAACGCCTCGACATGGGCTTCGTGCAGCTCGGGCGAGCCGCTGTAGTACACGTACGCGCCCGAGCCGGGCACACCGATCATCGACGGAACGGCCATGATGCCGCCGTCGAGGAACCGCCCGCCGCGCGCGGCCACCCACTCCGACAGAGTGCGGGCCTCCGCCGGAGTGCTGGTGGTCAGACTGACGACGTCACGACCGGCCAGGTCGACACCGTCGAGCGTCGCGCGGACCGACGCGTCGTCGAGCAGGCACACGACGACGAGCCGATTCGCCGCGACAGCGGCCGCGATATCCGCCACGACCACCGCGCCCGCCGGCGCGGGGCGGACGCTGCGGTTCCACACCGTGACCGAGAATCCGGCGGACAGCCAGGCCCGGGCCAGTGCCGTCCCCATATCGCCGAGACCGAGGACGGTGACTGCTTGCTGAGAATTGTTGTCGGACATGGCGGATAGTCTTTGCCCGGTCCCGGAGGCCCGACAAGTACGCACATCGAAGTGCGCACGCACTTCTGGGAAAGTGAACAGGCAGGTGAGAGGGGTAGCGATGCCGATTACGCGCAGGCCGGGCGCCTACACGTGCGGACTGGATGCCACGCTGTCGGTGCTGAACGGTAAATGGAAGCTGCTGATCCTCTGGCCGTTGAGTGAGCGCCCGCGCCGGTTCGGAGAACTACGCCGCTCGGTGCCCGGCGTCACCGAGAAGGTCCTCACCACCCAGCTACGCGAGCTCGAAGCCGACGGCATCGTGCACCGTGAGGTCTACGACGAGGTGCCGCCACGCGTCGAATACTCGCTCACCCCGCTCGGCGCACTGCTCAACGACGCACTGCTCCCCCTGGAGGCATGGGGCCGCGAACACCTGATGGGCGGCACCGCGCACCCGAGCCCCGCCGACCCATCACGCACCGGCCACCGGCTTGCTCAGCCGACCCACTGAGCTCCCCCACAGCCCGATACCCGGCTCTCGTCGCCCTGGACGAGCCCGGAACCAGGCCTCGCAGCCCGCCCCACCAGCCCACCGAGCACCCGTTTTCGCGTTCCGCCCGCCGAGACGATAGACTCGCGACGCCGAAAGGCACGCCGCCTTAGCTCAGTCGGTAGAGCGCTTCACTCGTAATGAAAAGGTCGGGGGTTCGATTCCCCCAGGCGGCTCCACTCGGAGACCAGCTCTGATCAGCTGATTCTTCATGTCGACGACGGTTCCGGTGCGGTAGGCCCCGGAACCGTTCTCGTCACGGATTGTCACATCGCCGGCTGCCGTACAACTGAACGGTGGATATTCGCACCGCTACCGAGCAGACCGCCGAACCGCTGCAATACGTTTCGGACCTCGTCGACGGCATCGCCGAACCGAATCCCGATGCGCGCACGATCACCGATCCGGCCGAAGCCGCTGAGCTGATCGCGGAAGAAGCCCGATCGCGCATCGCCGCTGTGCTCGAACGGTTCGGCGGTATCCCGGCCGTGCTGCTCAGCGGTGGGGTCGACTCGATCTACGTGGCAGCCGTTGCCGTTGCGTTGGGTGCCGAGCCGGTGGCGGTCACCGTCGTCACCGATGGTGAGCACCATGAGGCGAACGCGGCGGTCGCGGCAGCTGCGCTCGGGCTACGTCATCACGTGATCCGGCTCGGCGGCACCGATGTGATCGAGCTTTCGCGCGATGTGATGGGGCGGCTCGGCACCTCGGAACTGTGGGAGGTCACGGCCGGGATTCCGCTCGTCGCGGCCCGCCGGGTCTTCGACACGATCCCGGACCTGAGCGCGATCCTGGACGGAAGCGGCGCCGATGCCATATTCGGCGGCGGTCGACAGTTGACGCATCCGCCCGCCTCCCATGCAGCCCGGGCTGAACTCGACCGGCTGATCAGAGCCGAATCCGCGGCGAACTTCCGCTACGACCGGCTCGTCCCGCACTTCTATCCAGCCCTGTTGGACGGATACGCCGACCGCTTGATCCACGTCTACCAGACGGTCCGCTGGTGGGCACTCGCCGAGACCTTCGCCCCATCCGCCCTCTTCGGCACCCGCGACGGCCGCGCATTCGACAAATTCGCCCTCCGCATGGCCTGCGACGCTGCCTTGCCCGCGGAATCGAAACACCTTGCCTGGTCGCCGAAATCACCGATCCAACGCTCATCCGGCCTGATGGGCGCCCTCGTCTCCGCCGCAAGGGCATACGCCGCCGACCTCCCCGGCGCACAGACCTACTCCGACCCGATGACCGAGGACGCCGAAGCCGTCGCCACCCGCCTGTACCTGGCCATCATCGGGAAGGGATAACCCCTCGCCGCCTGCCCTCCTCGCCACCGGCCGGCCAGCGGTGCCCGCGCCGGTAGACCCGCACCGGAGTGATCAGGACCGCGAGTTCGGTGACGATCATCCGGTACGGCTCGGCGTGCTCGAAGGTCGGCACGACCACGGCAGTCGCCGCGTGATCGCCCAAATGCTGCGCGAGCGCCATCGCCGCCACCAGCGGCCGGACGTCGAGCCCGACTGTGAAAACCAACCGATACCCGTACCGTTCGGCGAGCGCACCGAGATCGGCCCCGTCTTCGCCGGGTACTCCGCGCCGCATCAATCCGATTGCCTTCGGCGTGCAGTCCATTCCCAAGACCCCTCTGTCCCGTAGTTGGCTCGCTCCCGCCGCCGGAGATCAGACACCCGGCGGCGGGGCGTGCAGCTGACAGTGCTCGCTCGGGGATGTCCTGGCGACGACGCGGCGGGTGTCTTCTGGTCAGCAAATAGGGCGACATTTCGGCGTCATTCGGGTTACGGTGGCAGCTATGCGAACGACACCCAATACCGCGCTGCGGGCCGCTCGTACGGCCCGTTTGATGAGCCAGGACGATCTGGCGCGGGCGCTGCGGGAGGCCGGATGTGTCAGCGCGACCAAGCGGCTGGTGCAGCGCTGGGAGTCCGGTGCGACGGCCTACCCCCGGCCGAGTCACGCTCAGGCGCTCGAACGGGTGATGAAGCTGCCGATCGAATCGCTCGGGTTCGGGGCGGTGCGGGCGGGGCGCGGAATCGGTGGCCTCAACGACAACAGCCGAGATGTCGAGTCGCCGGTCGGCACCTTCGACAGCGTTCCCGCAGCGGCGGCGCGGGTGAGCGGCGATCATTCGGGAGTGTGGCTGAGCCGATACGAGTACTACTCGACCGGACGCGACGCGACGTTCACTGTCGCCCATTACGCCGTGGTCTTGCATCACGACACCCAGATCACCGTGCGCAGCTTGCCCGGGTCGTCGCCGTCGGTCACGGAGATGGACCTCACCGCGGACGGCAATGTCGCGACCGGCACGTGGTCCGAACGCACCGCGGTCGACGGGTACTACCGTGGCGCTCGCTACCACGGAGCGGTACAACTGCTCATCGACCCGACCGGCAACCGGATGGCCGGGAAGTGGATCGGATTCGGGAAGGACTTCGAAATCAACTCGGGTCCATGGGAATTGGTTCTCCAAGAGTCGAATACCAGCAAGTCGACTCTTGACGCGTATCAGCGGCCGGTCGAGGCATAGGCTGAGGGCATATGCCGGAGTTGGTTGTGCCTGCGGTGCGATGGCGTTCGGGGTGGCTCGAGGCACATGCCGAGTGGGGGCCGGGGGTGCATGAGGACGGGTTCGGATTGCGGCCGTCCGATGACGTCGAGTCGGCAACCGGATTCGCGGCATGGGTGCAGCGACTGCTGGATGAGTCGAGTGGGGTGATGCCCGCGGCGGCGCGGTGTACCTACCGGTGGATCGTCGACGATGATCGGGTGCTCGGTGGGATCGCACTACGGCATGGGGGCGAAGACGACGTGCTGCGGGTGGGGCACATCGGGTATGGCATCCGGCCTTCGGCGCGTGGGCGCGGGCTGGCGACGTGGGCTCTTGGCCGGATGCTCGATGAGGCGCGGGGGCTCGGGATGGGGCGGGTGCTGGTGATCTGCGCGGCCGGAAATGTCGCTTCGGCGAAGACGATCGAGCGCTGCGGTGGCGTGCTCGAGGCGATTGAGGAGACCGAGCTCGGTCCGGCCCGGCGGTACCGGATCGCGCTCGATCGGCTTCGCGTCTGAGGTGCGGCGGCCCGCTACGTCCGCGCGGCCGTGGAGCAGCAGGCGGCGTCGGCTTCGGTGGTTGTGGTTCCGCAACAGCGGGATTCGTCGTCGGCGAGCAATTCCGGGGCCTTGCCGAAGGTTTCGCTGTCGGCTAGGACGGTGTAGACCTCCCAGCGTTCTTTGTCGGGTGCGGTTACCCAGACCTTGTCCTGGGTGGCGAAGCAGCAGGTGGTGTTCATTTCTTCCTCGGTGAACAGGCCGGCCTCGGCGAGGCGGGTGATTTCGGAGTGGACGGTGTCGGTGGATTCCACTTCGACGCCGAGGTGGTTGACGGAACCTCCGTGGCCCGGGTTTTCGATGAGAACGAGCTTCAACGGTGGTTCGGTGATCGCGAAGTTGGCGTAGCCGGGCTTGCGTTTGGCCGGCTCGGTGCCGAAGAGGGTCGAGTAGAACTTCACCGACGCCTCGAGGTCGTCGACGTTGAGGGCGAGTTGGATGCGGGACATGACAGAACCTCCACCTGTGAGACATATATCGAAGAGCTGACAGGCATCAGCTTGCTCACCTTTTCGACATATGTCAATACCCGGCGTAAGGTGGATTTCGTGCCGAAAACTTTGCCCCTGGTGGATATGTCGGCGCCGGTGTGTTGCGCTCCGGTGGCCGCAGGCCCGGTCGACGATGCCGCCGCCCTCGAGGTGGCGCTGCGCCTGAAGGCGATCGCGGACCCGGCGCGGGTCAAACTGATGTCACTGCTGCTCACCTCGGCTGATGGCGCGGAGAGCACGGGCGAGCTGGCCCGCGCGCTCGGACTCGCCGAATCGACGGTGAGCCATCACCTCGGCCAGCTCCGGAAGGCTGGTCTGGTGCGATCCGAGCGGCGCGGGATGAGCGTATTCCACCAGGCGCGCCGCGAGGCGCTGTCCGCACTGTGCGTGGTGCTCGATCCGAATTGCTGCTGAGCCGGCCGTACCGGTGTTGGGCTGTGCCGGTTCCGGGCTGTCCGTGCGGTGTTGGGCCGACCGTGCGTGGCGTGGCCAGCCGCGCTGGGGTTGAGCTGGTCGCGCTGGAATCGACCTGGGCCGGCGCCGGTGTTCGGCAGTCGTGCTGGTGTTGAGCCGGCCGAGTGCGGCGCTGGGCCCACCACCCTGCTGTCGGGCCCGGGCTGCGTTGCCATTGAACCGGCCGAGCCGTGTTGGGTCGGCCGAGTCGGTGTCGGGCCTGTCGAGCCGACAGCATTATGCCCAGCCGGTCGTGTGGGCGTCGAGCCGTCCGTGCCGGGCGTCGAACCCGCCGTGCCGCTGGTCTGGCCCGGTACCTACCGAGCCGCATTCGACCCGGCCGAGGTACCACCCCGAACCGGTACCGACCTCCCTCAGGGCACGATGACGATCTTGCCGCGGACGTGTCCCTCTCGGCTAGCGGTGAACGCCTGCGGTACTTCGTCGAGCGAGTAGGTGCGGGCGATCGGCACGGTGAGCGAACCCGCTGCGGCGAGGTCGGCGAGGCGCTGGGTCTGGGTGCCGTCCGGGCGTACCCACACCACATGTCCGCCGTGCGCTTCCACCTCGGGATCGGCGATGGAGGCGTGGCGGCCGTTCGTGGCGAGCACCTGGGTGGTGACGTCGAGTTGGCCGCCGACGAAATCGGCGACCGCGTCCACCCCGTCGGGTGCGAGTTCGCGGACCCGGTCGGCGAGGCCGTCGCCGTAGCTCACCGGTTCGGCGCCGAGTTCGCGCAGGAAATCGTGGTTGCGTTCGGAGGCGGTGCCGATCACCCGCGCGCCGCGCGCCGTGGCGATCTGCACGCCGAGGCTGCCGACACCACCGGCCGCGGCATGGATGAGGACGGTGTCGTCCGCGCCGACCCGCAGGGTGTCGAGGGTGCGCAGTGCGGTGCCGCCAGCCAGTGGCAGCGCGCCGGCCTGCTCCCAGGACAGTTCCGCAGGCTTGCGGGCAAGGGTGGGGGCGGGCACGGCCACCAGTTCGGCGAAGGTACCCGCGTGCAGCGTGTCCTTGCGTGCGTAACCGAGCACTTCGTCGCCGACGGTGAATTCCGGCGTGTCAGGGCCGGTTTCGACGACGACGCCGGCCACATCCCAGCCCGGGATGACGGGGAAGATCGCGTCGATCAACCCGTCGAGCCCGCCGGTCATCAACTTCCAATCGACCGGATTCACCCCCGCGGCTCGCACCTCGACCAGCGCCGTTCCCGGAAAAACCTTCGGTTTCGGCAGCTCTTGCACCCGAATGTCGGCGACATCGGAGCTGTACCGGTCGTAGGTTGCGGCGCGCATGAAGCATCCTCTCGATATCGGTTCCGTGGTCTCCGAGTGCAACAGAGGCACCGCACCGATATTCCGAGCGGATTCCGCGCCGGTACATGCCGGCGCCGGAGGAACCCAGAGCTCACCGAGACCGGGCACCGTTGAC
This sequence comes from Nocardia sp. JCM 38205, assembly GCF_058222935.1. Classification (NCBI taxonomy): domain Bacteria; kingdom Bacillati; phylum Actinomycetota; class Actinomycetes; order Mycobacteriales; family Nocardiaceae; genus Nocardia; species Nocardia sp. JCM 38205. The sequence goes on from NZ_JBYHFL010000003.1 coordinate 195,020, forward strand.
CGGATCTCGGTGAACCTCCGCTCAGCCCGCGGCTGCCGCGCGCAGGCCGGTGCGGCGGATGATCCGAGCCAGTTCTGCGTTGAACCGGTCGGCCGCTTCGATATTGGTGAGGTGTCCGGTGGGCCAGACGTGGTAGTCGGCGAGGTGGCCGGCACGGTCGAGGGCGTCGGCGATGATGCGCGACATCCGTTCCGGCAGCAGGCGGTCGTGCTCGCCCGCGATCACCGTCGTCGGGACGGCGAGGTTGCTGGCGGCGTCACCGAGTTCGAGGTCGGCGAGGGCGGCCGCGTGCCTGCCGCGGGCGAGCGGGCGGCAGGAGCGGACGATACCGAGAGCGAATTCGACCTGGTCGGGGGTGGCGGTCGGTGACATGATGCGGGACTTGAGCACGGCGCGGGCCGCCCATCCGCCGGGGAACGGGACCGGCGCGGTGAGCAGCGTCTCGGCGAAGATGATGGGCATCCGAACACCGGCCCCGAAGACCGTGATCGGACGTTCGGCGACCATCAGCGGCTTGTTGAGCAGCGGCAACAGGTCGGTGTCGTAGCGGATATTGCCCGAGGTGGTGTTCACCAGGACGGCGGCCTTTGCGCGGCGGCGGACCTGGTCGGGGTGCCGGGCGGCCCATGCTTGCAGGGTGATACCGCCCATGCTGTGGCCGACGAGTACCGCGCGCTGCCCGGGGCGCAGGGTGGCGTCGAGGACGGCGGCGAGATCGTCGGCCATGGTGTCGGCGCTGGGGAACAGCGTTCCGGCTTGGCTTTCGCCGTGGCCGCGCTGGTCGTAGCAGATGACCCGGTGCGTATCGGCGAAGGCGTTGATCTGCGGGTTCCAGTACTCGATGCTGCAACTCCAGCCGTGGACCAGCACGATCGGATCGCCGTCGGCCGGGCCGTAGGCGTGCACCCGCAGGCGCGCGCCGTCGATGGTGGTTACCGGGATGACCTCGTGCGGTGCGGTGGGCGCGTTGAGCGACGCCGTCTGGAATGTGCGCGACCGCAGTCCGGCGCGAAAGGGGGCGGTCAGGGCGCCGTGGCGGACCTGCGCCAGCGTCTTCATCGACTTCACCAGCATCAGAGCACTCCTTTGTGTCTACCGTCACGGTAAATGCAAGCTGGGGTGCTTGCAAGTGCAAGCGCCGCTTGCCGGAAACTCTTACCGCGACGGTCCGCTACACCGGGTGTCGGTCCGGTGTGTAATGCCGTTACCGGGAAAATGCCCGAAATGGGGCCGAAATATGCCTCCTGTTTGCTGATGTGTGCGTGTCGTTACCGAACCGAACGGTGTCGGTGCCCGGTGCGATCATGGGGCGATGGCGACCGATCCGATCGGCTTGCACCGCCGATACCCGTGCTGCGCATGTTCGATGTGGCGAAGACCTAGCGAGCACCACGGTGACGGCACTCCCGGCAGCGTGTTGTGGATGGCTGTGGATGATATTCACGCCTGGCATGCCGAGCTGGCGGCCAAGGAATACCGGTACGCCGACCCGGGATGTCCGCACGACGGCCCCGGCGGGCCGGGCTTCGACCTGGTCGATCCCGCGGGCAACTCGCTGCGATTCGCGCAGCCGCAGTCTCGATAGCGGCGGCACGTCGGCCCCGGCTACGGTGAGATTCGTGGACATCACGCAGTCGGAACCGGTGGCCCGGCGGCCGCAGACCAGGTGGCGCGCCCTGGCGGTGCCGGCGGCGGTGGCCGGGGCCGGGGTGCTCGCGGTGCTGGCTGTGCATCTGCGGGATCCGCATGTGGAGGGATCGTGGGGGATCTGCCCGGTGTATGCGCTGACGGGGGTGTACTGCCCGGGATGTGGTGGTATGCGGGCAGTACACAACCTCACCGAGGGGCAGGTGCTCGATTCGCTGCACAGCAACCTCATCGCGTTGCCGCTGCTGATGCTGTTCGCGGTATGGGTGGGCGACTGGGCGATCCGGGCGTGGCGCGGTAAACCCATGCGGCACTTCGGCATCAATGCCCTCACCATGTGGTCGATCTTCGGCTTCCTCGCGGTGTACACAGTGCTACGCAATACGCCGTGGGGTAGCTGGTTGACGCCGGTCTGAGCAGCCCGAACGCCCCCGCTCCCCGGCGAAACGGGGCAAGCTGGAGATAGGGCAGCGGCCGGAAAGGACACAGCGCATGATCGATTCACTCAAGGCACGGGTACGTGCCAAGCTGCTGCGTCAGCTCGTCGAGGACGGACCGACGGACTCCGAGCAGGACGATCCCCGGCTGATCTCGGTGGAGACCGATCTCGACGCCCTCGACAGCGTGGCCGAGGACGATCCGCTTGTCGAGGAACTCGCCACCCGCTATCTGGTCTTCTGAGCAACGCTCAGGCGCCGGTCGACATCCCACCCGAGGGCGGTAGCTGTGGCAATGCCTCGGCCAGCAGCCAGCTGTCCCACAGTGGGCGCAGCGGCACCAAGCTGTAGTGCCCCGCCAGATCGGTGAACTCCTCGGTGGTCACCGAGGCGTGCCGATAGCGCGAGGTCCATTCCCGCAGCATGTCGAAGAACGCGGTATCGCCGAGCTCGAGCCGCAGCGAATGCAGGCACAGCGCGCCACGCTTGTAGACCCGATCGTCGAACATGTGCGCGGGCCCAGGATCGCCGACGACGATGTCCTGCGGTTGCCGCGCCAGATTGTGCCGCGCCGCCCTGGCCTGCTGGTCGGCGCTCGGCCCGCCGGAGGCCTCGGACCAGATCCATTCCGCGTAGCAGGCGAAGCCCTCGTGCAGCCAGATATCGCGCCACTGCCGGATGGTGAGGCTGTTGCCGAACCACTGGTGGGCGAGTTCGTGCGCGACGAGTCGTTCCGCGCCACGGCGGCCGTCGCAGTGGTTGGCGCCGAAGATCGAGATGCCCTGTGCCTCGATCGGGATCTCCAGCTCGTCATCGGTGACGACCACCGTGTACGCCTCGAACGGATACGGCCCGAACTTGTCGATGAACACCGCGAGCATCTGCGGCTGCCGGGCGAAATCGTGGTCGAAGTTCGCGCGCAGGCGGGCGGGTACCAGGGCGTGCATGGGGACCGGACCGTGCGCGGGGCCGATCCGGTGTTTGCGGTACTGGCCGATCTGGATGGTCGCCAGATAGCTCGACATCGGTTCGGACTGCTCGTAGACCCAGGTGGTCTGGCTGGCCTTGGTCTGCTTGCGCAGCAGGGTGCCATTGGCGAGGGCGTGGTAGGGGGTGTCGGTGGTGATCGAAATGCGGTAGCTGGCCTTGGAACTCGGATGATCGTCGCAGGGGAACCAGGACGCGGCGCCATTGGGCTGGCTGGCGACCAAGGCCCCGTCGGTGAGTTCCTCCCAGCCCACCTCACCCCACGGGCCGCGCACCGGGCGCGGGGTGCCCGCGTACTGCACCGTGACCGCGAGGAGCCCACCGGCCGGGATCCGCTGCTGCGGGGTGATGACGAGTTTGCCGTGCTGATGGGTGTACTTCGCGACCTTGCTGCCGTTGACCAGGACCTTCGACACCGACAGCGATTGCGACAGGTCGAGGGCGAAGCGCGGGCGGACCTCGGTGGTGACCGCGGTGATGTCGGCACGGCCGGCGAGCCGGTTGCTGGCGACCTTGTAGGTGAGGTCGAGTTCGTACCGTGAGACCCGATAGCCCCGGTTTCCGTTCTGCGGCAGGTACTCGTCGATGGGGGCGTCGTAGAACTTGCCTCTCATCGGCCGGCGGCCCCTGGATCGGCGGCCGCAGCCCATGGCGCGATCGGATTGCCCCACCACCGCGTCGACGGCGGCACCGTGTCGCCGCGCATGACCAGCGAGGCCGGGCCGATGGTCGCGCCCGCGCCGATGGTCGCGGCGGGCAGGGCGACGCAGTGCGGGCCGAGGGTGGCGCCCGGTCCGAGGGTGACGGTGTCCATCGACATGATCCGATCGTGGAACAGATGGGTCTGCACCACACAACCGCGTTCCACGGTCGCGCCGTCGCCGAGGGTCACCAAATCCGCCTCCGGTAGCCAATAGGACTCGCACCACACACCGCGACCGATACGGGCACCCAGACCACGCAGCCACAGATTCAGCACCGGAGTACCCGTCGCGGCGCGCGCGAACCACGGTGCCGCCACCGTTTCCACGAAGCTGTCGGACACCTCGTTACGCCATACGAACGAACTCCACAGCGGATGTTCTTCGGCGCGGATCCGGCCGATCAGCAGCCATTTGGCGGTGATCGCGCTCGCGCAGGCCAGCGCGCCCGCGACCATGAGCACCACACCCGAGAGCAGCGCGGCGCCCGGGTAGCCGATGTTCTGCGCCAGCCAGGCCAGCGTGAACAGCACGCCGACGCCGATCGCGAAGGTGACGAGCACCGGCAGCAGGCGGCAGGTTTCCACCACGCCGCGGAAGACTCGCAGCCGCAGCGGCGGATCGAAGGTGCGCTCGGTATCGGCGGTTTCGGCGGCGCGGCGCAGCCGCACGGGCGGGCTGCCGAGCCAGGACGAGCCCGCCTTGGCCTTGCTCGGGGCGGCCGAGAGCACGGCGACCAGCCCGTTCTTCGGCACCCGGCGCCCGGGCGCGGTCATCCCGGAGTTGCCGAGGAAGGCGCGTTTGCCGACCTTCGCCTCGCCGATGCGCAGCCAGCCGCCGCCGAGTTCGTAACTGGCGATCATGGTGTCGTCGGCCAGGAACGCGCCATCGGCGACGGTGGTGAACTTCGGCAGCAGCAATACCGTCGAAGCTTCCACCCGCTTACCGATCTTGGCGCCGAGCAGCCGCAACCAGATGGGGGTGAGCAGGCTGGCGTAGAGCGGGAACAGGAAGTTGCGGGCGCCGTCGAGCAGCCGTTCGGTGGCCCACACCTGCCAGCCGACGCGGCTGCGAACCGGGTGGTAGCCCTCGGTGAGGCCGAGGCTGAGCACCCGCACCGCGAGCACCGTGGCCACGGCGTAGACGAGCAGGCTCACCAGGGTGGCCACCGGCAGCATGAGCAGGCCACGTCCGAGTGCGCCCGCGATGGTGGTGGTGTCGCGGATCCACCAGACGATCAGCGCGCCACCGGCGGCCAGCCCGAGAATGGGCATCGCGGCCAGGCCCATCGAGCTGATGGCGAACGCGAGCACCCAGTGAATCGCGCGTTTCGGCGTCTCGGCGGGCCAGCGGTGCCTGGCCTTGCCGACCTTCACCGCGGGCGAGCCCGCCCACTCCTGATCCGGCTTGACCTTCCCGGAGACCGCCGAACCGGCCGCGATCTCGGCGTCACGGCCGATCTTGGTGCCGGGCAGCAGGATCGAGCGCGCGCCGATCACCGCGCCGCGGCCGACCACGATGGGCCCGATATGCACGACGTCGCCGTCGATCCAGTAACCGGACAGGTCCACTTCGGGCTCGACGCTGCATCCGTCGCCGAGTTCGAGCATTCCGGTCACCGGCGGCAGCGTGTGCAGGTCGACGCCCTTGCCGATCTTCGCGCCCAATGCCCGCGCGAACGGCACCATCCACGGTGCGCCGGACAGGTTCTCGGCACCACTGGCCTCCGAGAGCCGCACCGCCGCCCACAGCCGCAGATGCACCGAACCACCGCGCGGATAGCTGCCGGGTGCGACCCCGCGCAACAGCAGCCGGGCGCCTGCGACACAGATGCTCATCCGGCCCAGCGGGGTGATGAAGACGACGAACAGCAGCAGCGTCCACCACCACGACAGCTGCGGCAGCCAGGGCAGCGCGCCCGCCCAGCTCGCGATATTGCCCGCGATGGCCAACCAGGTGAGCCATTGCAGGCCGGTGAGCGTGGTCAACGGAAGGGTGGCGAGGACTTGGGCGCACTGTGCGGACAGCGGCGTCGGGCGGACGGTCCGTTCGACGACGGCGTCCGACGGCGCGGTCTCGTCGAGGAATTCGGCCAGCGCGCCCAGCCGCGGATGGTCGTACAGGTCGGCGACCGCGATGCGCGGATACCGTTGCCGCAGTGCGGTCACCAGCTGTGCCGCCGAGAGCGAGCCGCCGCCGAGATCGAAGAAATCAGCGTCCGCGCCGGTGATCTCGGCGCCGAGGATCGAACTCCACAGCTCGGCCACCCAGGCGGCGGTGCCGGTGAGCCCGTGGTCGACGGTCTCGTCGCTGCCGCCCACCGGCCAGGGCAGGGCGTCGCGGTCGACTTTGCCCGAGGTGCGGGTGGGTAGTTCCGGCACCACCACCAGCCGCGGCACCAGCGGGGCGGGCAATTGCTCGGCGAGCAGCGCGCGGGCGGCCTTGATGTCGTAATCGGGTGGGATACCGGTGAGGTAGCCGACCAGGATCTGATTGCCTGCGGCGGTGGTGCGGACGGCGGCGGCCGCACCGCTCACCCCGGGCAGATGTTGCAGCGCGTTGTCGAGTTCGCCGAGTTCGATGCGGCGCCCGCCCACCTTCACCTGATCGTCGGCGCGGCCGATGAAGACCAGTCCGGCCTTGTCGTTGCGCACCAGATCGCCGCTGCGGTAGGCGCGTTCCCAGCCGAGGGAGGCCAGCGGCGCGTACTTCTCGGCGTCCTTGGCCGGATCCAGATAGCGGGCCAGGCCGACGCCGCCGATCACCAGTTCGCCGGATTCGCCCTCGCCCACCGGATTACCGGCGGCGTCGACGACGGCCAGATCCCAGCCGTCCAGCGGCAAACCGATGCGCACCGGCCAGTTCCCGTCCAGCAGCGCCGCGCACGCGACGACGGTGGTTTCGGTGGGGCCGTAGGTGTTCCACACCTCGCGTTCGGATTCCGGGTCGCCCGCCAGACGTTCGGCCAGCTCCGGCGGCACGGCCTCGCCGCCGAAGATGAGCAGCCGCACCGGTTCCAGCGCTTCGGCGGGCCAGGTCGCCGCCAGCGTCGGCACGGTGGAGACGACGCTGATCTCGTGCCGCACCAGCCACGGACCGAGATCGGCGCCGGTGCGCACCAGCGCGCGAGGTGCGGGGACCAGACAGCCGCCGTGCCGCCAGGCCAGCCACATCTCCTCACAGGAGGCGTCGAAGGCCACCGACAGTCCGGCCAGCACCCGGTCGCCGGGGCCGATCGGGGCATCGCGGAGGAACAACCGGGCCTCGGCGTCGACCAGGGCGGCAGCGTTGCGATGGGTTACCGCAACACCTTTCGGCGTGCCGGTGGAGCCGGAGGTGAAGATGATCCAGGCGTCGTCGGCGGGGGAGGGCTGCTGCGGCCCGTCGGGTTGCCCATCGTTTGCCGTGCTGGCGTGCTCGGTCGCTTCGATCCCGGCGGCGGTGACGATCGCGGTGACCCGCGCCTCGCCGAAGACCAGGCGGGCGCGTTCGTCGGGATCGTCGGCGTCCACGGGTACGTAGGCCGCGCCCGCGTGCAGTACCGCGAGAATCGTGACGTAGAGCTCACGGGTACCGGACGGCATCCGCACCCCGACGCGGTCGCCGCGCCGCACCCCCGCCGCGCCGAGGCGCTCGACCGTCGCGGCGATCTCGGCGAGGAGCTCGGTGTAGGTGAGGGCGGTATCGCCGTCGTCGATGGCGGGGGCGTCCGGATGGGCACGTGCCGTCTCGGCGAGGATGTCGACCAGCGTTCGCGCAGGTGGGGCGAGGGTCGAACGTAGCAGCGGATCGAGCTCCTGGACCGAACCATCGGTGTCGATCTGCGGCTGGAGCATCACGTCCGGCCCACCTTCCTCAGCACTGTCCGGCAGTAACCATGTTCGGCGGTACGGCCTCACCAACTAATTCTCGAAGACGGTTGTTTCATACGAGGGTTACCAATGGGCAAACGGAAAACACCCCGGTGACCAGTAGTCAACGGTACCCGCAGCGCGGGACGGGTTGACAGCGGCGCGGCCGGTCTGCCAATCTCGCCACAGGTCATGAGTGCCAGCGTCAAGCCCCGGCTTGCTGGCCGGCAACCCTCCTCCGCGGTGGGGTGCTCCGGGTGACGACCGGGCCGACGCCCGACCGGGCGCGGCAAGCGCGGACTCGACGAATCCTCTTTCGCGGGTCCCTAAGCCGATGGGATGACGTGATGACCGCTGTGTTCGATCAGACCTGTGCCGCCCTCGCCAGGGTCTCCGGAGACGACCTCCAGGTACCCCTCGTACAGGGCGGGACCTGCACTTACGCCAATTTCGACTATGCCGCGAGCGCGCCCGCGCTGGCTCAGGTCGCCGACCGGGTGCAGCGGCTGCTGCCGCTCTACGCCAGCGTGCACCGCGGCGCCGGCTACGCCTCGCGGATCTCCACCGAATGCTATGAGGCCGCCCGCGGTTCGGTGGCCCGGTTCCTGGATGCGGCAGACGACCAGGTGGTGGTCTTCACCCGCAACACCACCGACTCGCTGAACCTGCTCGCCGCCTGCGTGCCCGGCGACACGGTGGTGCTCGATGTCGAACACCACGCCAATTTCCTGCCCTGGCAACGGCGTGGGCGGCGCGTGGTGGCCGCGGCCGATACCGTCGAGGAGACGATTCGCCGGCTCGTCGCCGAGTTGTGCGCGAAACCGGCTGCGCTGCTGGCGGTTACCGGTGCCTCCAATGTGACCGGGGAAGTGCTGCCGCTGGCCCGGCTGGCCGAGATCGCCCACCAGTGCGGCGCCCGCATCCTGGTCGACGCCGCGCAGCTGGCACCGCATCGGCGAATCAGCCTGCGCGAGTGCGGCATCGATTATCTCGCTTTCTCCGGTCACAAGCTGTACGCGCCGTTCGGCGCGGGGGTGCTGGTGGGTAAGCGGGATTGGCTCGATGCGGCGCCGCCGTACCTGGCCGGCGGTGGTGCGGTGCGTGAGGTGCGCGTCGACGGCACCGAGTGGGCACCCGCGCCGCAACGGCACGAGGCCGGTTCGCCGAATGTGCTCGGTGTCGCGGCCCTGGCCGCTGCCTGCGACGCACTGTCCGAGATCGACGCCGAGCGGGTGATCGCGCACGAACGGCGGCTCGCCGAGCGGCTGCGCGCGGGCTTGTGCGCGATCCCGGGTGTGCGGCTGCTGCGCCTGTGGTCCGACAGCCCCGACACCGTCGGCATCGTCGCCTTCACACTCGACGGTTTCGCACCCGGCCAGGTGGCTGCGTATCTGTCGGCCGAACACGGCATCGGTGTGCGCGACGGCCGGTTCTGCGCGCATCCGCTGCTGGCCAGGCTGGGGCTCGATGGCGCGCTGCGCGCGAGCATCGGCCTCGGCACCGATTCCGCCGACGTGGACCGGCTGGTCTCGGCGGTCGCCGCGCTCGTGCAGGACGGCCCCGCATGGGATTACACCTGCACCAGCGGGCTGTGGAATCCGAGCCCGGAAACCAGGTCGTTCACCGGCGCCGAGGATGCGGGTGCGGCGCCCTGCCTCATCGGCTGACCGCCGGCACCGGCCACCGAGGTGTTGCGGGATTCTGGACGACCCGGTGCGAGCACTGCCGCCATCGCATCGGCCCCGGGGCGCAGCCGCTTGCCGTCACTCCGTGGCACCCTCTGCGCGGAGCGGCTGGGTGCCGGTGCGTGGTCCAGCAGCCGGTCAGAGCAGGCCGGGCAGGTGACCGCGCCGAATCAGTCCTCGTCCAGCGGGGTGGGGCGGTGGTAGCGCCCGTTGTGATACAGCAGCGGCGCGGCCGCCGGCTTCTCCTCGGTGGCGTCGTGCACGCGGGTCACCCGGCCGACGATGAAGGTGTGATCGCCGATGGGAATGCGCTGCTCGACGGTGGTGCGCAGCCAGATCGGCGTACCGTGCAGGACCGGTTCGCCGGTGTCCAGCGTGGTCCACAGCGACCGGTCGGTGAAGCGTTCCTCGGCGCTGCGCGCGAACCGCTGCGCGATATGGCGCTGATGTTCGCCGAGGAAATGGATCACCACCGAATCCGCCTCGCTCATCGCCGCCAGGCTCGACGAGGTGTGCGCGATATTGAACGACACCAGCGGCGGTTCCAGCGACAGCGACGCGAACGAGGTCGCCGTGAACCCGACCGGGCCGTTCGGCGACGACAATGTCACCACCGTCACCCCGGACGGATAGTGCCGCATCGAGGCGCGGTACTGCTCGGCGGTGATGCCGCTCAGGTCGTCGGGCACCCGCAGCCGGGCTTCCGCGGCGGTCGGTTCATGCGCGTCGGTCACATGACGAAACTACTGCCTGCCGCTACACGGGTTTCAGTCCACGTCGATCGGCAGGCCCGCGGTGATGCGTACCAGTTCCCGAAAGGTCGTGCGGAACACCGCATCCGGATGACCGCCGGCCGCCCACAGTTCGCGGTGGTGGGACAGGGCGGTGTCGACCCAGGTGGGAATGTTGGTCGGATGGCCGACGGGGGCGACGGCATCCACGGGATGGCCGGTCACTTCGAGGACGAGCTCGTCGGGGGCGGGCGTGAGGGTGCCTTCCAGCCGTTCGCCGGTGTGGGCGAGATCCACGTCGTGGCCGCCGGAGACCAGCAGCAGCACCGGATCATCGTCGAGCAGGTACAGCCGGGCCAGGGTGATGGCGCCGATGTCGACGCCGAGGGCGCGGGCGGCGTCGGCCGCGGCGGTGGGCCGATCCGGGTGGGTGACGATGACGCCGTGGTGGCCCCGGGCGATCAGGGTGTCCGCGACCCGGCAGGCGACCGGAGGAAGTGACCTGCGCATGAATCCAGGGTAGAGCTAACCGCTTCCGGCTGCCGGGTTCGCGATAACGGGTTCCATCCCACACGGTATCGCCGCCGTTACCGCCGTGTATACGCTGTACAGATGACTGATTGGCAGGCTTTCACCGTCGAAACCAGCGACCACGTCGCGCAGGTCACCCTGACCGGCCCCGGTAAGGGCAATGCGATGGGCCCCGACTTCTGGCGCGAGCTCCCCGAGATCTTCACCGCCCTCGACGCCGACCCCGAGGTCCGCGCGATCGTGCTGACCGGTTCGGGCAAGCACTTCTCCTACGGTCTGGACCTGCCCGCGATGAGCGGCACCTTCGGCCCGCTGCTCGCCGACAAGGCGCTGGCCGCCCCGCGCACCGACTTCCTGCACGAGATCCGCCGCATGCAGGCCGCGGTGACGGCGGTGGCCGACTGCCGCAAGCCCGTCATCGCCGCGGTCTCGGGCTGGTGCATCGGCGGTGGCCTGGACCTGATCGCCGCCGTCGACATCCGCTACGCCAGCGCCGAGGCCAAGTTCAGCCTGCGTGAGGCCAAGGTCGCCATCGTCGCCGATATCGGCTCGCTGCACCGGCTGCCCGCCATCATCGGCGAAGGTCACCTGCGCGAACTGGCCTACACCGGCAAGGACATCGACGCCGCGCGGGCGGAGAAGATCGGCCTGGTCAACGACGTCTTCGACGATCAGCAGGCCACCCTGGAGGCCGCGCACGCCACCGCGCGGGAGATCGCCGCCAACCCGCCGCTGGTGGTGCAGGGCGCCAAGGACGTGCTGTATCAGCGCAATGCCTCCGAGGTGGCCGAAGGGCTGCGCTATGTGTCGGCGTGGAACGCGGCGTTCCTGCCGTCGGAGGATCTGACCGAGGCGATTCAGGCCGTCTTCGAGAAGCGCGCCCCGCAGTTCAAGGGCCGCTGAGCGAGCAGTCCGGGTGAGGGGACCGTCTCCATTGCCGAACGCCGAGCGGCACACCACCGAGACGCCTGGTCGGGCGCTATCTCGGTGATGTGCCGCTGTCGATCTATGGTGCGACCGCTCGACGTCTCAGCGGGCCGCCCCGGCGACGCTCAGTGTCCGCCCTGGTCCTTCAGGCGCTGGATGGACGCCTCGACCTCGGCTTCGGCCTCGGCGCGGCCGACCCACTCCGATCCCTTGACGTACTTGCCGGGCTCGAGGTCCTTGTAGCGCTCGAAGAAGTGCTTGATCGCGGCCAGCTCGAACTCCGGGACGTCCTTCAGGTCCTGGATGTGGTCCCAGCGCGGGTCACCGGCGGGCACGCACAGCACCTTGTCGTCGCCGCCTGCCTCGTCGGTCATCTTGTACATGGCGACCGGGCGGGCCTCGACGATGACGCCGGGGAACACCGAATCGGGCAGCAGGACCAGCGCGTCCAGCGGGTCGCCGTCCTCGCCGAGGGTGTTCTCGATGTAGCCGTAGTCGGCGGGGTACACCATGGAGGTGTAGAGGAAACGATCGAGCCGGACCCGTCCGGTCTCGTGGTCCACCTCGTACTTGTTGCGCGAACCCTTGGGGATCTCGATGGTGACGTCGAACTCCACGCCAACTCCTTCTTCCGGTGCCTCTGGTGTACTGCGGCTGTTCAGCGGGCCGACGGGCCGCCGACGCGCCAGGTCGTTCGGGGGAACGGTAGCCGAACGAGGATAGTGTGGGCCAAGCGGATGTGGCGGGCGTGAGGAGACGGCGGACAACGTGGTGGGTAAGAACATCGGCGGGCTTGCCTCGCGGCGACGGCGCCGGATGTGGATCGGTCTGATCACCACGCTGGTGGTGTTGCTCGCGGTGGGCACCGGCGTCGCGGTGACCGTGCAGCCGTGGAGCGAGGAGTTCCGGCACGGTGGGCTCACCATCGCCGAGCCTCCGGTGCCGGTGCGGCCGTTCCCCGCGGTCGCGCCCGCCCCCGACGACGCGCCCGCGCCGAGTGCGGCGGGCCTGGCCGCGGCGCTGGCCCCGGTGGTGTCGAATCCGGATCTGGGCGGTTTCGCCGGTTCGGTGACCGATGCCGACACCGGCACGGTGCTGTGGAGCGCCGAGGCGGCCAAGCCCATGGTGCCGTCCTCGACCGCCAAGATCCTGACCACCGCGGCCGCGTTGCTCACCTTGCCCGAGGATCAGCGGGTACACACCACCGTGGTCGCCGGCTCGGCGCCGGGGGAGATCGTGCTGGTCGGCGGCGGTGATCCGACGCTCACCGCGCAGCCCGACGGCAAGGGCTACTACCCGGGCGGGCCGAAGCTGTCGGACCTGGTCGACCAGATTCGGGCCGCACAGATTCCGGTCGACTCCATCGTGGTCGACACCTTGCTGTACTCGGGGCCTGCGATGGCGCGCGGCTGGGATCCGATCGATATCCCGGGCGGTTCCATCGCGCCGATCGAGCCGCTGATGCTCGACGGCGGCCGGCTCGACCCGCTGGTCGAATACGCGCCCCGTTCCGATTCGCCCGGCCTCGATGTCGGCCGTCGGCTCGCGGCCGAACTCGGTGTGAGCGCCGAACGGGTCCGTCCCGGCACCGCACCCGCGGGTTCGAAGCAGATCGCGAGCGTCTCCTCGGCGCCGCTGGGGCAGCGGCTGCACGCGATGATGGTGCATTCGGACAATGTGCTCGCTGAAACCATCGGCCGCGAAATCGCCACGGCCACCGGACGGCCCGCCTCGTTCGACGGTGCGGCCGCCGCGGTCCAGGAGACGCTCGAGCAGGCGGGCTTCGATCTGACCGGCGTCAGCATGCACGACACCAGCGGCCTGTCGGTGGACGACCGCATCCCGGCGCAGGTGCTGGACCGGATCCTGGCGACGGCCGCGCGCGACGACGAGATCACCGAGCAGGCGAACACCCCGGCCAGCACGAACCCGGGCCTGCGGCCCGGCGGCCTGGTGCGTCCCGGTGCGTCCCCCGGCCGGGATTCCGGCACCGAACCCTCGCTCTCGGCGCAGCTCGCACCGCTGCTCGATGATCTACCCGTTGCGGGCGCTACCGGCTCGCTGACCAGCCGTTATGTGGTACGGGACCGGGATGGCGCGGGCTGGGTCCGGGCCAAGACCGGAACTCTGTCGGTGGCCAGCACGTTGGTCGGGTATGTGCTGGACAGTGATGGGCGAGTCCTCACCTTCGCGTTGATGTCGAGCGATCGGCCGCCGGAGGTGAGCAGACCCGCATTGGATGCCATCGCGGCCACACTGCGTAATTGCGGATGCTCCTGACGGGTGGGTGACCTATGACGACCGAACAACGCCCCGGCGATTCCGGTGCCGTCGAATCGGGCGGTGGTGCCGTCGACACGGCGGGCAAGGCCGGCGGGCGCACCCGGTTGTCCGGTGCCGTCGACTGGCGGATCGCGGCCCGCACCGGCGCCGCGCTCGTCCCTTCCGGGCCGCGGACCAGCAGGTACTCCGCCGAACAGGTGGTCAGCGAACTCGCCGACGCCTCGGTGCGCGCCGAAGCACCGGTCCGTCAGGTGACCGGTCTGCTCGACGACGAACCGGTCCCGCAGGCGCGCATCGTCGACCGGCCGGGCTGGATCGGCGCGGCGGCCGATTCGATGGCCCAGCTCACCGGCACCGGGGTCGGCGAGGGCCGCGGGGCATTCACCGGGAAACCGGCGGGCGTGCAGGCCGGGGCCATGCTGGCCTTCCTGTCCACCGCGATCCTCGGTCAATATGATCCGTTCACCGGCCGCGACGGCACCCTGCTGCTGGTGGCGCCGAACATCATGTCGGTGGAGCGCGCCCTCGGGGTGCAGCCGAGCGATTTCCGCTTCTGGGTGTGCCTGCACGAGGTGACCCACCGGGTGCAGTTCTCCTCGGCGCCCTGGCTGGCCGACTACATGCGCGCCAACGTCGACGTCCTCGGTGACGTCGGCGACGAACCGATGGCCGATATGCTCGCCCGTCTGCTGTCCGAGGTGCGCGACCGCCGCCGCAACGGCACACCCGAGGATCCCGCCGCCCGCGGTGTGGTCGGCCTGCTGCGCGCCACCCAGCCCGCACCGCAACGCGAGGCACTGGACCGGCTGCTGATGCTCGGCACCCTGCTCGAGGGCCACGCCGACCATGTGATGGACGCCGTCGGCCCCTCGGTCATCCCGACCGTCGAACAGATCCGCGCCGCCTTCGACCAGCGCCGCAAACGCCCGACCAACCCGGTGCAGCGGCTGCTGCGCGCGCTGCTCGGCGTCGACGCGAAGGTGGCCCAGTACGTGCGTGGCAAGGCCTTCGTCGACCACGTCGTCGACGCCGTCGGCATGCAACGCTTCAATGCTGTCTGGACCGACGCCGAGACCCTGCCGCGTCCGGACGAGATCGAAGACCCGCAACGGTGGATCAGCCGCGTCCTGGGATGAGCGCGTTCGAGCCCGTGCGGGCCGGTGCGGGCGGCGGGTCGCGCGCTCGATCCGGCGAGTCGGTATCTGATCGGCCGGACGGAGTCGCGGCACGGCAGCCGGGCCGAGCGGCATCCGACGAGCGGGCCGGTGCGGTGCGCCTACCCGAGACGTCCGCGGTGCTCGAACTCCGGCATGCGGTGCGCGGCTGGCTGACCCGATACGACGTCGGCCGCGAGGTCGCGGTGGGGCTGTCCGGCGGCCCGGATTCGCTCGCGCTGACGGCGGCGCTGGTGGCCGAGGCCGACGCCGTCGACGCATTGATCGTCGACCACCGGCTCCAACCGGGATCGGCCGCGGTCGCCGCCACGGCCGCGGCCACCGCGCTGCAGCTGGGCTGCCGATCCGCGCACGTCCTGCCGGTCGAGGTGGGCCGCGAGGGCGGAATGGAGGCGGCGGCCAGGCGGGCGCGTTATGCGGCGCTGGACGCCGCCCGCGAGGGCCTGCCGGTGCTGCTCGGCCATACCCTCGACGATCAGGCCGAAACCGTGCTGCTCGGGCTGGCTCGCGGTTCGGGCCCACGGTCCATCCAGGGGATGGCGCCGTACGCCCCGCCGTGGGGCAGGCCCCTGCTCGGTGTGCGGCGCGCCTCCACTCGCCAGTGCTGTGCCGACCTCGGGCTCACCCCGCATGCGGACCCGCACAACGATTCGCCGGAATTCACCCGGGTCCGGCTGCGTAGCGAGGTGCTGCCGCTGCTGGAGGAGGTACTCGGCGGCGGCGTCGCCGAGGCGCTGGGCCGCACCGCCGAGCAGCTGCGCGAAGACAACGCGGTGCTCGACGAGCTGGCCCGCGACCTGCTGCGGGTGGCGAGCCACGCGGGGGAGCAACCGGCCGGCATTCATGACGTGAGTTTGTCCTGCGAGACGCTCGCCACTGCCCCCGCGGCCCTGCGCCGCAGAGCCATCCGGTTCTGGCTGCTCGACGGCGGCGCGAAAGCCCTGACCGGCAAACATTTACACGCGGTCGATCAACTGGTCACCGCCTGGCGTGGACAGGGCGCAGTCGCGGTCGGCGGCGGCGAACCGGGCACGAGGTTGGTTGCTGGGCGTGAACGTGGCAGGCTGACACTCGCGCATACCGATCGGGTTCGCCCGGGCGAGCGCGAGTGACGGGCCCCGCGGCGACAGCGGTCGATCGGCCGGAAAGTGCGGCGTGACCACGGACGGCCCGCAAGAGCACCGCGGATCAACGCAGGGAAGGGAACCAGCGGACGTGTACGGGGACGACATCGCGTCGGTGCTGATCACCGAGGAACAGATTGCCGACAAGACCAGGGAACTGGCCGAACTGATCGCCAAGCGCTATCCGCCCGACGCCCCCGAGGGTGATCTGCTGCTGATCGGCGTGCTCAAGGGCGCGATCTTCTTCATGACCGATCTGGCCAAGGCGCTGCCGATCCCCACCCAGCTGGAATTCATGGCCGTGTCCTCCTACGGTTCGTCCACCTCGTCCTCCGGCGTGGTGCGCATCATGAAGGACCTGGACAAGGACATCGCCGGGCGCAATGTGCTGATCGTCGAGGACATCATCGACTCCGGTCTCACCCTGTCGTGGCTGATGCGCAACCTGTCCACCCGCAATCCGGCCTCACTCGAGGTGGTCACCCTGCTGCGCAAGCCCGACGCGCTGCGCACCCAGGTCGAGGTCGCACACGTCGGTTTCGACATCCCGAACGAATTCGTCGTCGGCTACGGCCTCGACTACGCCGAGCGCTACCGCGACCTGCCCTACATCGGCACCCTGCATCCGAGGGTCTACGGCGGCGAATCCTGAGCTAGGCCGCCGCCAGGCGTTTGGTCACCGGATCGCCCGGTGACACCACGCGCTCCAAGGCGCGCAGATCGGCTTCGAGTGCGCGGAACACCACGTAGGTGCCGACGAAGGCGATGATGCCGCCCACGCACAGCACCCGGACCGCGACGATCACCTCCGCGATATCGGTGGGCGGCAGGAACGTCACCCCCGCCACCGCGAGCAACGGCACCGACGCGGCCACCGCGAGGTAGCCGTTGCAGCGTTTGTCCAGGTTGCGCAGCCAGCCCGCGTCCTCGGAACTGACGTCGCCGTGCCGGAGGAAGATCGGATAGACGCAACGCACCAGGTAGAAGGTGGCAAGGAAGAACGGGTAGGCGACCGCGATGGCGCCGCAGACCGCCTGTGAGGCGAGGAAATGCCACACCCCGCGCGCGGGCAGATCGTCGGTGGTCAGCCGCAACGCGATGGGGAAGGTGAACCCGGCGACCACCCACAGCGTGAACGCGACGGCGACGGCCTGATCGCCCAGTCGTAGCGTGTCGCGTCTGGCGCGCCGCAGAGTGTCCGAGTCGTAGCGCTTGCCCTTGCGCAGCCCGCGCGTCACCCGCAGCACATACCGCGCCAGGTACAGCACGACCGCGATGCCCATCGGAAAAAGTATCGAATTGACGATGCCGGTGATGATGACGAAATTGCGCTGCGCCTCTTCCGAGAGCCTGCTGACGATGAGCTGGTGATTGTGCTCGATGTTGTACAGCGAGGCCAGCGCGTTGGGCACGCCGAGCGCGAGCAGCAGCACCGGAACCATCCACGGCCGCAGCCGCAGCCGCCAGCTGTCCGGGGCCGGGTCGACGAGTTCGCGGGCCCTCGGATCGAGGCAGGTGTCGAACTGTCTGGCCAGCGTCGCGCCATTGGGCCAGCGCCGGTCCCGGTCCGGATCGAGGCAGGTGAGCAGGACTCGGCGCAGCGCGGCGGGGCAATCCGGTGGCAGC
This sequence comes from Nocardia sp. JCM 38205, assembly GCF_058222935.1. Taxonomy (NCBI): domain Bacteria; kingdom Bacillati; phylum Actinomycetota; class Actinomycetes; order Mycobacteriales; family Nocardiaceae; genus Nocardia; species Nocardia sp. JCM 38205. The sequence continues at coordinate 212,725 of NZ_JBYHFL010000003.1, forward strand.
CGCTCCAGGGCGGACTCGTCGACGCCGGTGCTGCGCCGCTCCAGCATGGCTTCGAGGGTGGTGTCGTCGCCTTGGTCGTCCGCGCCCGCGGTGGTGTCGTCGAAGGGTTTCGCGCCGGTCAGCAGCTCCCACAGCAGCACGCCGAGGGAGTAGATGTCGGCGCGGGTGTCGAGGTCGCCCGCACCGCGTACGCGGCCGGGATGGCAGGCCTCCAGCTGCTCCGGCGACATGTATGTCAGGGAGCCGCCGAAGTACGACACCGGGCTGGTGCCCTCCACATTGCGGCTGAAGCTGATGTTGAAATCGGCGAGCTTGGGCACGCCCTCGGCGGTGAGCAGGACATTGGCCGGTTTGACGTCGCGGTGCAGCACCCCGTGCGAGGCGGCGTAGTCCAGCGCCTCGGCCAGCCGCCTACCCAGCCAGGCCACGGTTTCCGGCCAGCTCAGGGTGGCGATCTCGGCACGCACGCTGGAATCGGTGGGCCGGATCTCGCCTTTTTCCTCCATCGCGGTGTCCACCGCGTCCAGCAGCAGCCTGCCGTTGCGTTCCTCGGGCGGGGTGGCGCGCACCCAGCGCAGCGCCCCGAGCAGCGTGCCGCCGGGCAGGAACTGCATGTAGAGAAACCGCAGCCGACGGGAGCCGCGTGCCCGGCCGGATTCGAGCAGTTGCTGGTCGAATACCCGCACGATGTAGTCGTGGTCGAGCTGGGCCAGCGTCTGCGGTTCGGTGCCGTGGTCGGCGGAGACCTTCACCGCCACCAGCCTTTGCAGCGAACGCTGTCTGGCCAGGAAGACGCGGGCGAAGGCGCCGCTGCCGAGTCCGGTGAGCAGATCGAAATCGCCGATGCTGGTGCCGACCTCGATCCGGTCCAGCGCCTCGTCGGTGCCGGGGCCGGTGCCCGAACCACTGCCGGGCCCGGCGTCGAGCTGGGTGGCCATGTCGAAGGGCGCGGCCGTGGTGCGGGTCGGCTGATCGGCCTGGGTCGTCGCCTCGCCGTCGACGTCCGGCGAGGCTGCTCCCGCAAAGGATTCCGCTGGGGGAGGGGAGTCGGGGGTGGTTTCCGGTTCGGCGCTCATGATCCCGAGGGGTTGCTGGGTGGATGCCGTAAAACATGCACTGGTCGGCCGACGGGGTTGCCGATAAACTCCGCCACACCCGACGCCATCGACGGCGACCGGTAATCGGAAATGATACGTCCACCGGAACGGTGTCTCACCCGGTTTCGGCAACGTCGCGTCGGGCTACGAGCTGGATGAGCGCGGCCGGGCCCGACGACGGGCAGGCCACGGCAGGAGGGCACCGATGGGGGCACACGAGCCCGCGAATTCGCATGCGGGCAATGACACGATCACTCCACCCGGCCCGGTCGTCACGACCGCGGCCCGGGTGCGGGAGGGATCGACGACGCCGACAGCGGAGGTGGACGCCGCGCTGACCCGGATCGACGAGGGCAATGCCGAGGTATACGCCTTCGACGTGGTGCGTGCGGAGCGGGCGCGCGCGGAGGCGGCCGAACTGGAGCAGCGTGATCTGGACGCGCTGCCGCTGGCCGGTGTGCCGGTGGCGATCAAACACAATGTCGCGGTGACGGGCGAGACCGTGCTGGACGGATCGCTTGCCACCGATCCGGCTCCGGCCACCGCCGACCATCCCGTGGTCTCCCGGCTGCGGGAGGCGGGCGCGGTGGTCGTCGGGCTGACCACGGTGCCGGAACTGAGCCTGTGGGGCATGACCGACGGTCCCGACGGCATCACCCGCAACCCGTGGAATCCCGAGCGCACCTGCGGCGGATCCTCGGGTGGGGCCGCGGCGGCGGTGGCGGCCGGGCTGGTTCCGGTCGCGCACGGCAACGACGGTCTTGGTTCGGTGCGCATTCCGGCGGCCTGCTGCGGCGTCGTCGGGATCAAGCCGGGGCGCGGGGTGGTTCCGGCCGAGGTCGGGCCGGACTCGTGGGCCGGGATGACCGAAAACGGTGTGCTGGCAACGACTGTCGCCGACGCGGCGCTCACCCTGTCGGTGATGGCGGGGCGGCCGGAATTGGCCGACGTCGACGCCGCGGCACCGTTGCGCGTCGCGCTCGCCGTCAACGCGCCGAGTCCGCTGATCAAGGTGGACCGGCATTGGACCGCCGCCGCGCGCACGGCCGGATCGGCGGCGGCCGCGGCCGGGCACGCGGTCGACTCGGTGAAACTGCCCTACGGCGACGCGGTGACCGCGGTGATGCTGCGCTGGCCGATGCTGGCGATCCCGGAGGCCGACGAGCTGCCGCAGCCGCAGCTGTTGCAGAAACGCACCCGTCGTCATCTGGCGCTCGGCCGCTTGATCGTCCGGCTGAACCTGGTGCGGCCCGCGCAGGTCGAACGGGTGGAGGCGAGGTTGGTCGAGTTCTTCGAGAACTTCGACGTGGTGATCACCCCGGCGCTGGCACTGCCGCCGCCGCAGGCAAAGGCCTGGCATGCCAAGGGCTGGCTGACCAATTTCCTCAACAGCCCGCGCTATTCACCGTTCACCCCGATGTGGAATCTCGTCGGGTGGCCGGCGATGACGGTGCCGATGGGGCTGCATCCGGAGTCCGGGACGCCGGTGGCGGCGCAGCTGGCGGGCCCGCCGGGCAGCGAGTCGACGTTGCTGCGGCTGGCGGCTCAGCTGGAGCAGCAGCATCCGTGGCCCCGGACGGCCGCGGATCGGCCGTCCGGGCAGGACTAGTTCGGTCCCGGTGGTTCAGACCGCAAGGGCGGGTTTGCCGGCGAACCCGCCCTGCGCGGCCCGGCCGGCGAATTCCAGGATGGTCGGCCGGTTGTCGTCGGCGCGCCAGGCCACCGCCAGCTCGCACGGGGCGAGCCCGGTGACGGGGCGGGCGGTCAGACCGGGCCACCGGTACATCGGCACGTTGTTCTCGGCGAGCAGGCATACGCCGAGGCCGAGGCTGACGGCCTCCAGCTTGTCCTCGGGCGTCGCGGCCTCGGCGCCGATCTTGGGCTGACGCCCGCCGCGACCGTCGTTGCCGAGCCAGAAATCGCGGACCGCGCCCGCCTCGGGCGGCAGCGCCACGAACGGCTCGTCCATCAGGTCGGCGAAGTCGATGGTGTCCTGATCGGCCAGCCGGTGGTTCTCCGGCAGTAGCACCCAGCGGTCCTCGGTGCGCAGCACCTCCCAGCGGTACCGGTTCGGATCCGGTAGCGGTAGCCAGACCAGCGCCAGATCGGCCTGCCGGCCGGCCAAGCCGCTGGACGGGTCGGTCCAGGAGGCGGCGTGCAGGGCGAGCCGGTGCCCGCTGGCGCTTTCCAGGTCGTTGAGCAGCCCGCGACCGAGGGTGGATTGGATGCCGACGCGCAGCACCTCGCCGGCCTCTTGCAGGGAGGAGTTGGTGACTTCCCAGAGCTCGAGGATCTTGCGGGCGCCGTCGAGCAGTTCCTTGCCCGCGACGGTGAGTGCCACACTGCGCTGATTGCGATCGAACAGGACCACATCGAGCTGGCGTTCCAGCTGGCGGATCTGGCGCGAGAGGGTGGGTTGTGCGATGTGCAGCCGCTGTGCGGCGTTGGTGAAATGCAGTTCCTCAGCGACAGCGACGAAATACCGCAGGTCGCGCAAATGCGGGTCCATAGCCTATTGCTATCAGAATTGGTGCCGGATTTCCAGCCTAATCAAACCGGGAAGTTCGGAATCTCGGCCCGAAACGGTCAACAGGTTTGTTAGTCACAGCATATGGCCTGTGATGGTGTTGCGCACTACCGGATTCGGCGAGTATCCGGGATGCATGGCCCGGGACGCTGGAGCGTCGTCTTCCTGGGCTGATGACCAGGGCGGATGTGGCCGAGGTCAGAGCTTGTTTCATGTACGCGAGTGTTCCTGATCGGGTCTCCGGCTCCGGCGACCCGTGGCGAGGAGAGGCGCTCAGGGCACATGCAGTGATGTTGCTCACAATCAGGTTTGCCGGGCGCCGAAATCCGCCCACAGCTGAGAACGCGCTACGGCGCCGCGCCCGTCACGAGGACGGTCACGGCGCCGTAGCGCGCGCCACAATCGGCTCAGACGTTGCGCGCGCGTTCCTCGTAGGCCTTGCGCTGCGCGGTATCGACGTCATCGAGGAAGGCGCGGTTGGAACCCAGCGCCCGCGCCAGCCCATCGCCCCAGGATTCCGGCAGCAGATTGACCACCTGGGCGATCGCACCGGCCACGGCGGTCACCCTGACCTTCGACTTCGGCGCAGCGATCAGCTCCGCGATGGCATCGGCGATCTCCTCCGGCTCCGCCGGGCGCAGAATCTTCGGCGTGCTGACCCCGGAGCCGAGTTCGGTCTTGGTCAACGTCGGCAGCACCGAGGAGAAGCTGACACCCGTGCCCCGGTACTCCTCGCGCAGCGTATCGGTGAATCCGAGCACCGCGTGCTTGCTGGCGTTGTAGGTGGCCAGACCCGGAATGTGGGTCTCACCGGCCAGCGAGGCGATATTGATGATGTGCCCGCTGCGCCGCGGCAGCATCCGCGCCAGCGCCAGCTTCGAACCGAGGATCACGCCGTAGACGTTGATGTCGAGGATGCGGCGGGTCACCTGATCCGGCTCCTCGGCGAACTTGCCGGTGGGCATGATGCCGGCGTTGTTGATCAGCACATCGATCGGGCCGAGGGTGCGCTCCACCTCGTCGAGGAAGGCCTCGAACGAGGCCGGATCGGTGACGTCCAAGCGGCCGTACACCTCGAAGTCGCGGCTGCTGCCCGACTCCTTGACCGTCACCTCATCGATGTCGCCGATGGCGATCTTGGCCCCGAGGGCCTGCAACGCCGTCGCTGTCGCCAGCCCGATGCCGCGCGCGCCGCCGGTGATGACGACGACCTTGCCGCGAATCTTCATCGCGTCTGCCATTTACTCCGCACCCTTCGAATCGCCCTTGAGTCGCAGCAGCGCCGGCACATCGAGCCGGCGCAGACCGCGCGCACCCGCCGCCCGCATCGCGCCGAGCGCGAACAGGATCTTGGGTACCTGATACGGGAACCAGATCAGTTCCTTTTCCTGCGTGGGCAGGATCGGTTTGGTGATCGCCTGTGCGCGGCAGTATTTGCGCACACCGTTCGGCCCGCCCCAGCGTGCGCCGACGCCCGACTTCTCCCAGCCGCCCATCGGCAGCGCGAAGCTGAACATGTTGGAGAAGACGTCGTTGATGTTCACTGCGCCTGCCGACAGCTGCCGCGCCACCCGCTCACCACGATCTTTGTCGCCGGTCCACACCGAGGCGGACAGGCCGTAGATGGAGTCGTTGGCCAGCCGGATCGCTTCGGCTTCGTCGGCCACCTTCATGACTGGCAGCGTCGGGCCGAAGGTCTCCTCGGCGACGCACGACATCGAGTGGTCGACGTCGACGAGCACCGTGGGCTCGAAGAAGGTGCCGACCCCGGTGCGCTTGCCGCCCGTGGTCACCTTCGCGCCGGCCGCGACGGCCTCGTCGACATGCCGCTGCACGATGTTCACCTGGTTCTCGTTGGCCAGCGCGCCCACGTCGTGATTCGGCGTGCGGCCATCGATGCCCTGGCGCAGCGCGGCGACATTGGCGGTGAGTTTGGCGACGAATTCGTCGTAGACCGGCGCCTCGACGTAGACCCGCTCCACCGAGATGCACACCTGGCCCGCGTTGAACATGCCGCCGAAGGCGATGCCGTGCGCGGCCCGATCGATATCGGCGTCGGCCAGCACGATGGCCGGATCCTTCCCGCCGAGTTCGAGGCTGTAGGGGATCAGCCGCTCGACGCAGGCCGCGGCGATCTTGCGGCCGGTGGCCGTGGAACCGGTGAACTGGATGTAGTCGGCGTTGTCCACCACCGCGGCACCGGTCGCACCGGCACCGGTCACCACCGCGAAGACCGGCGGCGCGCCGATCTCGGCCCAGCCGCGTGCCAGCTCGACCGCCGAAAGCGGGGTCACCTCGGAGGGCTTGAGGATCACCGCGGCGCCGGCGGCGAGCGCGGGGATGACATCGACCACCGGCATGGCCAGCGGGAAGTTCCACGGCGTGATCACGCCGACCACCGGATAAGGCTTGAACGCGACCGTCAGTTTCTTGGTGCGCGCCAACGGGCTGTGCGGTGACGGGTTCTCATCGGCGAGGAACTTCGCCGCGCGCCGGGCGTAGTAGCCGGTCAGATCGACCGAGAAGGCGGGGTCGATGAGCGCGTCCACCCGCGGCTTGCCGGTCTCCGATTGCAGTACGTCGGCCAGGTGCTCGGTGTTGTCGATGAGCCAGTCCTGCAGCTTCAGCAACCATTCCTTGCGGCCCTCGGGGCCGATGGCCTCCCACTCCGGCTGGTACAGGCGCAGCTCACGGACCTTGGCGGCGACATCGTCGGCCGAGACCTCGGGCACTGTGCCGACGACCTCGCCGGTGGCCGGATTGCGCGCCTCGATCACGCCGGGCGCGGCCGGTTTCTTGCGCGTCGTCGTTCGTTTCGTCGGTCGGGCGGATTCGGTGTCGGTCACGGTCTCTCCCACTACGTCGTGGCTCTGGCTGTGCTCAGCTGCTGTGAAGCAGCTCACGAACTATGATCGTGGCACAATCGACGCCGACATTCTTGGCTTCGTTTGTCAAGCGAGGCGAGAGGGTTTTGTGCTCTCGATACAACTCGAAGTTCATGAGGTGGCCGATGACGAACCCGGTTCCGCCCGCTGGCCCGGTCCCGCTCGAACAGCCCGCCGCCGGTGGTCCGGCTCCGACCAATGAGCAGGTCCGGTACTGGCTGGCCGAATTCGTCTACGAGACGTTGCGCAGCGAAACCCTGGATCAGGTGGTCGCCCGGCTCGACAACGCCATCGTCGCCCGCATCCCCGAACTCGCCGACCGGGATATGCGCCGCGATCTCGCGGCCAGCACCCGCGCCCATGCCAGGGTGGTGCTGAGCGGGCTCACCAGCGACACGATCGAGCCGGTGCTGCCGCACGAGGCGCACGCCTTCGCCAAAACGCTCGCCCGCCGCGGATTCGAGCTGAAGATGCTGCTGCGCACCTACCACGCGGGACTGGCCGCGGTGCTCGATTACTTCACCGAGGCGCTGGACCAGCGGCGCACGCCCTATCCGATCGAACGCGTGGTGATGATGCGGATGTTCGAGCGGGCCACGCAATGGGTGGGCGCATCGGTGGAGACGCTGACCGAGACCTATCTCGAGGAGCGCGAACGCGTCCTGCGCGCTGCCCTCAATCGCCGCACCGAAACCGTGCGGGCCCTGCTGGCCGGCGACGACGTCGATCTCGAGCAGGCCTCGACCCGGCTCGGCTACCGGCTCAACCAGCAGCATCTCGGTGTGGTGCTGTGGGCCGACGAGCCCGCCGAAGCCGGCGCCGACAGCGAGATGAGCGGTGTGCTCGATCGGGTCTGTGCCAGGCTGGCCGCCGAGCTCGGCAGCAACCGCGTGCTCACTGTCGCCTCGGGCGCGAGCGGGATGTGGGCCTGGATCGGGCTGGACGGTGCGCCGGACCGGATCACGGAAGTGGACGGGCTCGCGCACCTGGTCGAGGCGCCGGTGCGGATCGCGCTCGGGGTCCCGGGCGAGCGAGTGGCCGGTTTCCGGCGCAGCCATGAAGAGGCGATGGCGGCCCGCCACGTCGCCGAACGCGGCCCGGCGAACGGGCCGAGGATCACGGCCTACCGCGAGGTGGAGATCGCGTATCTGGCCGGCGTCGACGAGACGGCCATGCGCGCGCTGATCGCGCGCGAGTTGCGGGCACTGGCCCGCCGCGACGCGGGCTCGGCCCGGCTGCGCGAGACGCTGCGCGCGTACCTGCGCAGCCAGCACAGCCCGGAGGCCGCGGCGAAACTACTCGGTGTACACAAGAACACCGTCCGCTATCGGATCCAGCGGATCGAGGAACTACTCGGCCATCGCATCGACGAGCGCGCGCTGCCGTTGCAGACCGCCCTCGCCTGCGTCGCCGCCTACGGTCAGGACGTACTACCCGGCGACAACGCCTGAGCCACTACGCCTGAACCACTACGCCTGGGCTTCGCGGGCGGCGATGCGGCGCAGCGGCGGTTCGGTGCTCGGCGGCACCCGGCGGTCGGGTAGTTCGGCGAGTAATTGGGTGGTCGCGGCGGCGATCGCGGCGACGGCCTTGTCGACCGCCGGTTTGGTGGTGGAGCTCAGGCCGGTCAAGCCACCGACCTTGCGCACGTATTGCAATGCGGCGGCATAGATTTCCTGCTCGGTAGCGGCAGGCTCCAGACCACGCAAGACGGTGATGTTTCTACACATGAATGCACATTAGCCCTCCGGCGCCGCGCTCGGCAGGCCAAGAATTCGAAGATGTGAAAAACCTTTGAACGCGCTCGGTGAACCGGCCACCGAGAGGTCCCGGGCACCTAGACTCGCCCTATGCCTGCCCGCGGTCTACCTACGTTGACAACATTCCCGTACGAGGAGCTCGATCAGCGCGAGGACGACCACTGGTCCGGTGCGCAGATCACCGACGATCAATTGCGCGCGCTGGCCCTCGGTGCGTTCTATTCCGCCCGCTGGGACGCCTTCCACGACGAGCTGCTGCTCGGCCCCGAGCGCGAGCACCCACTCGGCGATCGCCGCGAACTGGCCATCGACACCCTCACCGGCGCCTGGGGCATCACCGACGGCACCGAGGCGCGCGCATCGATGGAACAGCTGCTCGACGGCATGCACGCGCCGCTGTACGCGCTGGTGCATCCACTGGTGATGGCATCCATCAATGCCAGTGAACGCGACCGTTTCGGGGAGCGCGCCGACCGGCACCGCGCTTTCCTGCGTCAGGTCGGATCGTTTCGGGGGATGGACAATCCGGAGGCGCTGGTCCGCGATTACGACATCTGGTCCCAGGCCATCAAGATCGGTTTCACCGAGCATCTTTCGCGCCCGCTGCCCGGCGATATCTACGCCTGGGATCTGGCGCGGGTGGTCGCGGTCGCGCGGATGGCGTTCACCGCGGGCTATCTGGACGCCGATATCGCCTGGAGCTACCTGGCGCGGGCGCTGCCGCTGGCGCGGCGGCGCTACCGCAACTGGCGGCAATTCGGCGACGCCTACCTGACCGGCTGGACCTACTGGCAGGCCACCGAGGATCTGGCCGTGCTCAAGGACGGCGGCGTCGACCGCAGGATGGAGCTGCTGCGCCTGTGGACCCGGCCGACTAGCCCGTGGCGGCGCATCGGCCTGAACTGAGGCATCGCCGCGGGCCCGATCGCATTCGGGCCCGCGTGCGATCGGCTGGCTACACCCCGGGCAGCGACCGCAGGATGCCGCGCCCGTACCGCTGGAATTGCGTGTCGTCGACCATGCCGAGCGAATGCCGCTCCACCAGCAGCTCCCACTCCGCGTACAGCTGGGCGGTGCCGGGATCGGCGGGCCCGGCCACGCCGTCGGCCGATTCCAGCCGGATCGCGAAGTTCACCGCGCAGGTGACGCGTTGGGTGTCGGCCCGATCGAGCCCGGTGAAATGCAGCGTCTGATTGCCGTCGTGCACGTCGATGCCGGTATCGGTGCGCAGGGTACCGATCTCGCCCGGCGCGCTCGCCGTGCCGTCGGTGCTGCGCGCCCACATGATGGCGGCGATGGCCAGTTCGTGGGCGTACCGCTCGCCGTTGCCGAGGGAGATGAACAGCAATCGCTGGGTGGTGGCGGCCAGTAGCCCCTGACCGTGCCCGGCCGGGGGATGGGCGACGGCCAGCGCCGTTTCCAGCACGTATTCATCGGCCGAGGCCAGCCGGTGCAGGGCGTTGATCGCGGATTTCGCTTCCTTGCGCGGCGCCATCCGGCGCACCGCGCGCTCCACATCGGCGCGGACGGGGCCGCCGGAATTCCATTCCGGAGCCGGCGGGGTCAGATCCGGCGCCGCGACATCGATGCGCTGGAAATCCAGGATCTGATCGTTGATCCGGTCGACGATCTCGACCGCGGCGGGCACGTCGTGCTCGGCGATCAACACCGGCAGCGGCGTGCGGTCCGCGGGCACACCGGTGAGGACGGGGGTGGGATATCGGAGGTAGATCTCGATGACGACCGCGTCGTCGGCGCGCCGGTTCAGGCGGACCTTGAGCAGGTCGGTCACCGGGACGTCGAGCACGCGCTCGCCGTCGGTGCCGGGTCGTAGGACGATCAGCCGCCCCCGGCCGTGGCGCACTATCGCTGTGGGTGTCCGTAGCTCGACTATGTCCATACCCCCTGCGCTCAATGTGGTTGGGGTGCTCTCGGCGGGGCACCGCACTGTGCCGTCGCTCACGATAGGCCGAACATGCCATGATTGTGACCACTCGGCACAAACCAGGCCGGAGAGATCGGGAACCACGGGCGTTGTCCGGCCGTTTACCTGTTGAACTCCCATCACCGGCCGAACTGCGCGATGTATCGGATAGACCGTACGCGGTAACGTGGCATGTCCGCATCCGTTCGCATCGCTAGGCAAAAACCGGAGACACCGGAAAGGACTGGCCGCCCGGCCGACGCTCTATGAACCGCAAGACTGTGTTTCGCACCCTGGCGATAGTCTCGGGCATTCTGCTCGTGATCTATCTGTTCAGCTATTTCGGCAACGACACGCGCGGCTGGAAGAACGTCGACACCTCGGTGGCGTTGAGCCAGCTCCAGGAACAGGGCAACGTCAAGAACGTTCAGATCGACGACCGTGAGCAGCAGCTGCGGATCGAGCTGAACAACGGCAACGAGGCCACCAGCGGCGAGACCAAGATCATCGCCAAGTACCCGGGTGGCAGCCAGACCGCCGCGCAGATCTTCGACGCGGTGCAGAAGTCCGGCGCCCCGTACAACACGGTGGTCAAACAGGACAGCTGGCTCACCCAGATCCTGCTGTTCGTGCTGCCGATGATCATCCTGCTCGGCCTGTTCATCTTCGTGATGTCGCGGATGCAGGGCGGTGGTCGCGGCGGCATGATGGGCTTCGGGAAATCGAAGGCCAAACAGCTGTCCAAGGACATGCCGAAGACCACCTTCGCCGATGTGGCCGGCGCCGACGAGGCCGTCGAAGAGCTCTACGAGATCAAAGACTTCCTGCAGAACCCGGTGCGCTACCAGGCGCTCGGCGCGAAGATCCCCAAGGGCGTGCTGCTCTACGGCCCGCCCGGCACCGGTAAGACGCTGCTGGCGCGCGCGGTCGCGGGCGAGGCCGGGGTGCCGTTCTTCACCATCTCCGGTTCCGACTTCGTCGAGATGTTCGTCGGTGTCGGCGCCTCCCGCGTGCGTGACCTGTTCGAACAGGCCAAGCAGAACAGCCCGTGCATCATCTTCGTCGACGAGATCGACGCGGTCGGCCGTCAGCGCGGCGCGGGCCTCGGCGGTGGCCACGACGAACGCGAGCAGACCCTCAACCAGCTGCTGGTCGAGATGGACGGCTTCGGCGATCGCACCGGCATCATCCTGATCGCGGCCACCAACCGGCCCGACATCCTCGACCCGGCGCTGCTGCGCCCGGGCCGCTTCGACCGCCAGATCCCGGTCGGCAACCCCGACCTGGCCGGCCGTCGCGCCATCCTGCGGGTGCATTCGCAGGGCAAGCCGATCTCCCCGGACGCCGATCTGGACGGGCTGGCCAAGCGCACCGTCGGTATGTCCGGCGCCGATCTGGCCAACGTCATCAACGAGGCTGCGCTGCTCACCGCCCGCGAGAACGGCTCGATGATCACCGGTGAATCGCTCGAGGAATCGGTCGACCGGGTGATCGGCGGTCCGCGCCGCAAGAGCCGCATCATCAGCGAGCACGAGAAGAAGATCACCGCCTACCACGAGGGCGGCCATACCCTCGCGGCCTGGGCGATGCCCGATATCGAGCCGGTCTACAAGGTCACCATCCTGGCCCGCGGCCGCACCGGCGGTCACGCGATGACGGTGCCGGAGGACGACAAGGGCCTGATGACCCGCTCGGAGATGATCGCCCGCCTGGTGATGGCGATGGGCGGCCGTGCGGCCGAGGAGCTGGTGTTCCACGAGCCGACCACGGGCGCGTCCTCCGATATCGATCAGGCCACCAAGATCGCCCGCGCGATGGTCACCGAATACGGCATGAGCGCGCGCCTCGGCGCGGTGCGCTACGGCCAGGAGGCGGGCGATCCGTTCCTCGGCCGCTCGATGGGCCAGGCCTCGGATTACTCGCACGAGGTCGCGGGCGCCATCGACGAGGAGGTGCGCAACCTGATCGAGGCCGCGCACACCGAGGCGTGGTCGATCCTCAACGATTACCGCGATGTCCTCGACGATCTGGCCACCGCGCTGCTCGAACGCGAGACGCTGCACCGCAAGGATCTCGAGCAGATCCTCGCCGCGGTCGAGAAGCGGCCGCGGATCACCGCGTTCAACGATTTCGGCGATCGCGTGCCCTCGGACAAGCCGCCGGTCAAGACCCCGGGCGAGCTGGCCGCCGAGCGCGGCGAGCCGTGGCCGCCGGAGCCGGTGGCGCCGTCGCTGCCCGCCGCGGCGACCGCTGCCCGCGAGCCCGCGCCGGCCAACGGGTACCCGCCCGCGGGCGGCTACCAGCCGCAACCGCAGCACGGCCGCCCGGCCCAGCCGCCGGCCGGCTATCCGATGCCGCAGCACCCCGGCTATCAGCGCCCCGGCCCCACGCATGGTTCGCGTCCCGATTACGGCGCTCCCGCCGGCTGGTCGGCGCCCGGCTGGCCACCGCGTGACGAGCCGCAGGAGCAGTCCGGCGACCCTGGTTTCGGTGCCTGGCCCGAGCCCGGCGAGGGCCGGCCCAGGCACGGCTACCAGCCCGAACGCGGTTACGACGACCGCGGCGGTTACGACGATCGGGGCGCGTACCCCGACAACCCCGGTCCCGAGGGCGGCAATCGGGACTGGGACGGACCGAACGGCAGGGGTTGACCAGCGCCGATTACGCTCGATCCTCGGGGCCGGGCGCTGCGCCCGCACCCTGAGATTTGGAGGTGTCCTCGATTGTCGGCCAACGATCACAGCAACGGCCAAGCTCCCACCGTGTCCGCTCGGCCGGTGCTCGATGACCCGGGCCCGGAATTGAGCGATTCCGAGCTCATCGCGCTGCACACGGGCAAGCCCTTCGATCAGCCGCGCGCCGAGGCCGCGATCCGGGAGCTGCTGATCGCCGTCGGCGAGGACCCGGACCGGCCCGGCCTGATCGACACCCCGGCCCGCGTGGCCAGGGCGTACCGGGAGATGTTCGCCGGGCTCTACCTCGAGCCGGACGCCGTGCTCAATACGACCTTCGACGAGGAGCACCAGGAGCTGGTGCTGGTGCGCGATATTCCGCTGTACTCCACCTGCGAACACCACCTGGTGTCGTTCCACGGTGTGGCGCACGTCGGCTACATCCCCGGCACGCACGGACGGGTGACCGGCCTGTCCAAGCTGGCCCGGCTGGTCGACCTGTACGCCAAGCGTCCGCAGGTGCAGGAGCGGCTGACCAGCCAGATCGCCGACGCCGTCATGCGCAAGCTGGATCCGCGCGGTGCGATCGTGGTGGTGGAGGCCGAGCATCTGTGCATGGCCATGCGCGGCATCCGCAAACCGGGCGCGAGCACCACCACGTCGGCGGTGCGCGGGCTGTTGCAGACCAACGCCGCCTCGCGCGCCGAGGCGCTCGATCTGATTCTGCGCAAGTGAGCCACGCACCGCAGCCAGGGGTCCGGCCGCGCGCCGGACGTTCCTGCGTGGTGATGGGCGTGGTGAACGTGACCGCCGATTCGTTCTCCGACGGCGGCCGCTACCTCGATCCCGAACTGGCCGTGCGGCACGGTATCGAACTGTTCGAAGCCGGCGCCGACATCATCGACGTCGGTGGCGAGTCGACCAGGCCGGGTGCGATCCGGGTCGACGCCGAAACGGAATCGGGGCGGGTGGTCCCGGTGATCCGCGGCCTCGTCGCCGCCGGTGTGCCGGTCAGCGTCGACACCATGCGTGCCCGGGTCGCCGAGGCGGCCATCGCGGCGGGGGCCTCGGTGGTCAACGATGTCTCCGGTGGCCGCGCCGACGCCGACATGGTGAAGGTCGTGGCGGGTGCGGATGTTCCGTGGATCCTCATGCATTGGCGGGCCGACGCCGACTACCGGCACACCGGTCCCGCCGACCACTACGACGACGTGGTCGCCGAGGTGCGCGCCGAACTGGACACCCAGGTGCGCCGCGCCGTTGCCGCCGGGGTGGATCCCGCCCGGCTGATCCTGGATCCCGGCCTCGGTTTCGCCAAGAACGCCGCACACAATTGGGCCCTGCTCGGTGCGCTGCCGCAGTTCGTGGCCGATGGATTCCCCGTGCTGATCGGCGCCTCGCGTAAGCGTTTTCTGGGCTCGCTGCTCGCCGACGAGTCCGGCCCGCGCCCGCCCGACGGCCGCGAGACCGCGACGGCCACCATCTCGGCGCTGGCCGCCCTGCACGGCGCCTGGGGTGTGCGGGTGCACGATGTGCGCGCCTCCCTCGACGCCATCGCGGTCACCGATGCCTGGCAGCGCGCGGCGGCCGCGACGGGAGTGGTGCGGTGAACGAGCCCGCAGGCGGGGCGCCGTCGCGGCGTGCGCGTGATCGCATCGAGCTGCGCGGGCTGCGCGTCTTCGGCCATCACGGCGTGTTCGACCATGAGAAACGCGACGGCCAGGAGTTCGTGGTCGACCTGACGGTATGGGTCGATTTCACCGCCGCCGCGGCCTCCGATGATCTGGTCGACACCGTCGACTACGGCGCGCTGGCCGATCTGGCGGTGAGCATCGTCGCCGGCCCGCCACGCGATCTGATCGAGACCGTGGTCGCCGAGATCGCCGATGCGGTGATGGCGGGCGATCCGCGGATCGACGCGGTCGAAGTGGTCGTGCACAAACCGTCCGCGCCGATCCCGCACGCCTTCGCCGACGTCCGGGTGGTCACCAGCCGGGAAAGGGCGGCCGGATGAGTCGCGCGGTTCTGTCCATCGGTTCCAATCTCGGTGACCGGCTCGGCTATCTGCGCAGCGTGATCGACGGGCTCGGTCCCCGGGTGGTCGCGGTGTCACCGGTGTATTCGACCGCGCCGTGGGGCGGGGTCGAACAAGACGATTACCTCAATGCCGTTGTGGTGGTGGAGGATCCGGCCTTCGGCTGCGTCGATTGGTTGCGCCGCGGGCAGGAATTGGAGCAGGCGGCCGATCGCGTGCGCGAAATCCGGTGGGGTGCGCGGACGCTGGACGTCGACGTGGTGTGGTGCGCCGAAGCCGGGCGCCCCTGTCGCAGCGACGATCCCGAGCTCACGCTGCCGCATCCGCAGGCTCACCGCCGGGCGTTCGTGCTGGTGCCGTGGCTCGCGGTGGAGCCGGACGCCGAACTCGACGTGGACGGCCGGATGTGCCGGGTGCGCGATCTGCTGGCCGGGCTCGAGGCCGCCGAACGTGACGGCGTGCACCGCACCGACCTGACCTTGACGCGCGGGGGAGCAGGCCAGTGCAGCAGCTGAAACCCACGCGCGCCCTTGATCTCACCGCGAACCTGCTGATCGCCGCGGCGCTGGCCTGGGCGGCCACCCGCATCGCCTACGGCAGCTTCCCGCCGATCTCCAGCTTCGCCGGAGCCTCGTTGTATCCGGTGGCCGCGATCGAAGTGGCGCTCGGGTTCATCATCCGCGCCAGGGTCAACGAGCATCGCATCGGTGACGGGCCGCATCAACTGCATCCGATCACCGCGGCACGGGCGGTGGCGCTGGCCAAGGCTTCGGCGCAGGTGGGTTCGCTGGCGGCCGGGGTGTGGCTGGGCTTCCTCGTCTGGGTGTTTCCGCAGCGCGGCGATCTGCGCGCGGCCGACGCCGATGTGCCGGGGGCGTTGATCGGGCTCGGTGCGGCGGCGGCGTTGGTGGCGGCGGCGCTGTGGCTCGAATATTGCTGCCGCGCGCCCGACGATCCGACCGACGATCCAGCTACCACCTAGCTAACATGGTCGGGTGAATCACCACCCCGGAACCTGGGCCGCCGCGGTCATCCGAGCTACCCTGGCGGGCATGGTTTCACCCTCCCGTACCAGCAGCTCCCCCCGACGGCGGGACTATGCGGGAAAATTGTTCATCGGTGCACTGATTCTGCTCGGCCTGGTTGCCAGTATTTTCCTGATTTTCAGCGATAGCGTGCAATTTATTCGGATCGGCTTGGTCGCGGCGCTCTGGGCGGCGGTGCTCGGCGCCCTCGCGGCGACCAAGTACCGCAAGGAGTCGACCGTCGACAAGGCGAAGGTCCGTGACCTGCAGAAGGTCTATGAACTGCAGCTCGATCGCGAGATCTCGGCGCGGCGCGAATACGAGCTCGGCGTGGAGGCGCGGGTGCGCCAGGAAGTGGGTGCCGACGCCGCCGAGATGGCCGCGCTGCGGGCCGAGCTGACGGTGCTGCGGCAGAGTCTGCAGCGGCTGTTCGACGGTGATCTCCCGATGGATCGCCCCGCGCTGCACGCCGACGCCGTGCGCGTCCAAGAACTCACCGGCCGACCGGCCGGTTCGGCGAACGTTAACTCGTCGAATGCCGACGGCTGGGCCGGGCCGCAGCTGCCCCGCGATTCGGTGACCCCCGTCTACGACACCGATCATCCGCAGCCGCCGGTCTTCGCCAGCCCTTTCGACGATCCGGTGACCGCCGAGACCTCGATCATCACCCTCGACCACGAGGACGGCCCCGCTACCACGGCGAACGGCACCGCTGCCGACCCGTTCGGCGCGACAACCGGCTGGGCCGATGCGTTCGCCGAGACCCCGGCCGAGCCCGACGACAGCGCCGCGCCGTGGACGGCCGCGCAGGCATCCGGCGAGTCGACATTGGTGGGACCGCCCGCTCCCGCCGAGTTCCACGGTCAGGACATCGTCGGACCGCCCGCACCGGACACCTCGGGTTCGTCCGCCCAGCGGCTTCCGGCATGGTCGGCATCATCGGACACATCGCCGGAGCCGGAAACGGCCGATCCCGCCACGCGGGCCGCGGGCGCCGGTGCCGCGGAGAGCTCCACGGCCGCCACGTCCGCATCGAAGGACGATCCGGCGCCGACCAACGGCTCGGCCACCCCGGCAGCAGCGCCCACGCGCACCGCGCAATCCGGCCCGACCTTCGGTTCGGCCAGTTCACGGCGGCGCAGGCGGGCCGAATCGGAGTCGGGCGACGCGTCGTCCAAGCGGCTGTCGGTGGCCGAGATCATGGCGAATCTGCAATCCGAGCAGAGCAACCGGTCGAGCTGACTGCGGTGTAGATCACGGGGACCGGCCATGGCGCATGGCGGGGCTTGCCCATATTCTCGTGACGTAACGTCTGGTACCCGCCGAGCGGGACTGGAACGACATCCGAGAGGACACTGTTGACCTCGCCAAGCGTGAATTCTGGCAACGCCGCGTCGGGACCCGATCCCGCGCCCGCACGACTGACGGTAGGAATCGTCTCGGCGGGACGCGTGGGTTCGGCCTTCGGCGTCGCGTTGGAACGCGCCGGACATGTGGTGTTCGGTGTGTCCGCGATCTCCGACGCCTCGGTGCATCGTGCGCGCACCCGGCTGCCCGAATCCAGGATTCTGCCGGTGGAAGAGGTCGCCGCCAGCAGCGAGCTGCTGATCCTCGCCGTGCCCGACAGCGAACTCGCCGGCCTGATCCGCGGACTCGCTTCCGCCGGCGTGGTGCGTCCCGGCACGCTCGTGGCGCACACCTCCGGCGCGAACGGCGTCGGCGTGCTCGCTCCGCTGACCGAACTCGGCGCTCGTCCGCTGGCCATTCATCCGGCCATGACCTTCACCGGCCACGACGAGGATCTGGCCCGGCTGGCCAATGCGTGTTTCGGCATCACCGCCGCGGACGAGATCGGTTATGCCATCGCGCAGTCATTGGTGATCGAGATGGGCGGGGAGCCGGTGCGGGTCGCCGAGGAACACCGCACGCTCTATCACGCCGCGCTCGCGCACGGCAGCAATCACCTGGTCACGGTCATCGTCGACGCGGTCGCCGCGTTGCGCGCCGCGCTGGACGGCCCCGGTCTGCTCGGCCAGCAGGTGGTCGACGACGCGCCCGGCGGCCTGGCCGAACGGCTGCTCGCCCCGCTGGCCTCGGCCGCCCTCGACAATGCCCTGCGCCGCGGCCAGTCCGCGCTGACCGGCCCGGTGGCCAGGGGCGACGCCGACGCGGTCGGCGCGCACCTGCGAGCGCTCGACGCGCTCGATCCGCGGCTGGCCGCGAGCTACCGTGCGCTGTCGTTGCGCACCGCCGAGCGGGTCGATTCCGATGCCGCCCTGATCGAACTGCTGGAGGAGCGTCGATGATGGATCCGAAACTTCGTGACGCTTATCGGCCCGGCGAAGTGAATGTGCTGCACGACCCGTCGGTGGTCGCGGCGGTGTCGAAGGCGCTGCGTGGCGTCGGCCGCACGGTCGGTCTCGTGCCGACGATGGGCGCGCTGCACGAAGGGCATCTCGAGCTGGTGCGTCGCGCCAAGCGGACCAACACGGTCGTGATCGTCTCGATCTTCGTCAACCCGCTGCAATTCGGTGCGGGCGAGGATCTGGACAAATACCCGCGCACCCTCGACGCCGACGTGGAATTGCTGCGAGCCGAGGGCGTCGACATCGTCTTCGCGCCGAGTGTGGCGGAGATGTATCCGGACGGCCCGCGCACCACCGTTCATCCCGGTCCGCTCGGCGCCGAACTCGAGGGCGGCACCCGTCCCACGCATTTCGCCGGCATGCTGACCGTGGTGGCCAAGCTGCTGCAGATCGCCAAGCCGAACGAGGCGTTCTTCGGCGAGAAGGATTATCAGCAGCTCACGCTGATCCGCCAGATGGTGCGCGACCTGAATTTCGATGTCTCCATCGTCGCCGTGCCGACCGTGCGCGAGGCGGACGGATTGGCGCTGTCCTCGCGCAACCGCTACCTCGATCCGCAGCAGCGCGACACCGCGACGGCGCTGTCGGCTGCCCTGGTGGCGGGCGCCCGCGCCGGCGGGGCCGGTCCCGAATCGGTGCTCGCCGCGGCCCGCGCCGTCCTCGACGCCGTGCCCGGCCTCGACCTGGACTATCTCGAACTTCGTTCGTCGAACCTCGATGTCGCCCCCGCCTCCGGGAATGCCCGGTTGCTGATCGCGGCCAAGGTCGGCGCCACCCGGCTCATCGACAACATGCCGGTGGTTCTCGGCGCGACGATCGACGGCCACCCCAATCCAAGCACCCCGCCCGCCCAGGTATCGGTATAGGAAGGCGACGACGATGTTGCGCAGCATGATGAAGTCGAAGATCCACCGCGCCACGGTGACCCACGCCGATCTGCACTACGTCGGCTCGGTGACGGTGGACCAGGATCTGCTCGACGCCGCCGATCTGCTCGAAGGCGAGCAGGTCTGCATCGTCGACATCGACAACGGCGCCCGCCTCGAGACCTATGTGATCGCCGGTGAGCGCGGTTCGGGTGTCATCGGAATCAACGGCGCCGCAGCCCATCTCGTGCACCCCGGCGATCTGGTCATCCTGATCGCCTACGGGATGATGGACGAGCAGGAGCTGAAGGAGTACTCGCCGAAGGTGGTCTTCGTCGACGACCGCAACCGCCCGGTCGATCTCGGTTCCGACCCGGCGCACGCCCCCGAGGGCTCGGGCCTGCTCACCCCGCGCGACCTGTCGTTCGTCTGACGGGCGCGGGGGAGCAGAGGATCGGCACATGCTGCTGACCATCGACGTCCGCACCACCAGCATCGAACTCGGGCTGTTCTCCGGCAGCGGCGCGCACGCGAAACTGGCGCGGCACTGGCGCATCCACACCAACCCGTTGCTGACCGCCGACGAATTCGCCATGCAGGTGCGCGGGCTGGTCGGTGCGCATCTGGACGAGGTGGTCGGCGTCGCGGCGTTGTCCACCGTGCCGCCGGTGCTGCGGGAACTGCGGCTGATGCTGGACCGGTACTGGAATCACGTACCGCATGTGGTGGTGGAACCCGGTGTGCGGACCGGCATTCCGTTGCTGGTCGACAATCCGAAGGAGGTCGGCGCGGACCGTATCGTGAACAGTCTCGCCGCCTACGACAAGTTCGCCAGCGCGGCCATCGTCATCGATTTCGGGGTGTCGACCTGCGTCGATCTGGTCTCGGCCAAGGGCGAGTTCCTCGGCGGGGTGCTCGCCCCCGGGGTGGAGATCTCCACCGAGGCGCTCATCGAACGTGCGGCGCTGCGCCGGGTCGAGCTGGCACGCCCACGGTCGGTGGTCGGCAAGAACACCGTGGAGTGCATTCAGTCCGGTGCGGTGTTCGGCTTCGCCGGCCTGGTGGACGGCCTGGTCGACCGGATCCGCGATGACGTGGAGGCGTTCGCGGGCGATGACGTCGCGGTGGTGGCCACGGGAGCGGGCGCACCGCTGATCGTGCCGGAATCGGAGACCATCGAACATCACGAACCCCGGCTGACGCTGACCGGTCTGCGACTGGTCTACGAGCGCAACCAACGCAACCGGCGCGCGTGAGCAGCGACTGTGGGGCAGGTCATCGGCGGTGCGCCGAGGTGGCTGCTACACTCATCGACGTGTATTTCCGCGTGAGCACCCAGGAGTGTTGTCGAGGCTGACCTGCCTCGACCGTTCGAGGCATTCGTAAAGTCCTCGACCGTCGCACACCTCCTGGAGATTCGCTCATGCGTTCTTCTGTTCTTTCCCTTCCGTCCGCCCGTGACACCCGCACGCTGAGCACACGGGCCGCCAATCCCGTCCCGACCCGTTCGGTCGCCCCCGCCTTGCCCACCCGGCTGCGCCCGGCCGACCTGCTCCGGTTGACCGACGAAGGCGCCGAGGACGTACTGGCCGGCCGCTACGACCACCTACTACCCGCCGACGGCCGCTGGCCGACCGAGGAACGCTGGGCCACCCGCCTGCTGTCCGACGACGAGGTCGATGTGTGGCTGATCAGCTGGACCCCGGACCGCCACACCGAGCTGCACGATCACGCCGGCTCCATCGGCGCGCTCACCGTGCTCAGCGGCGCGCTGTCGGAATACCGTTGGAATGGAACCGAATTGCGTCATCGCACTTTGGTGGCCGGTGATCAGGCCTCGTTCCCGATCGGCTGGGTGCACGACGTCGTGCGCGCGCCCGAGCCGCCCGTCGCCGGCCTCGACGTGCCGGCGTCGGTCGCCGAATCGGTCGGTCCGCTGGATCCGACGCTGAGCGTGCACGCCTACTCCCCACCGTTGACCGCCATGTCCTATTACGAACTCACCGGGCACGGCGGCCTGCGCCGTACCCGCACCGTCCTCACCGACCAGCCCGAAGGTGATATGTGATGAGCCCGCAGACCATCGACCAGATGCTCGACGCCGCGCGCTCGCAATTGCGCAGGCTGTACGCCTTCGAATTGCCGCAGGCGCTCGAACGCGGCGCGATTCTGGTCGACATCCGACCGCAGGCGCAGCGAATTCGTGAGGGCACGATGCCCGGCGCCCTGGTGATCGAACGCAATGTTCTGGAATGGCGGCTCGATCCCACCAGCTCGGCTCGGCTGGCGCTGGCCACCGATCACGACGTGGAATGGATCGTGCTGTGCTCGGAGGGCTACACCTCCAGCCTGGCCGCCGCCTCGCTACAGCAATTGGGGCTGCATCGCGCCACCGACCTGGTCGGCGGCTACCAGGCGCTGAAGGCGGCCGGACTACTCACCGTGGCGTCGCGGGCGCCGCATTTCGCCCGTGAGGTCGCCGCCCTCGCCTCGCTGTAGAAATACCCACCTCAGCCGGGCCGGGAGCAGCCGGTCAGCAGGGGCGGGCGGGACGCAAAACGGTTTCCGGTGCACGCTAGGGTAGTTCAACGTGAGCACCCCCAACTCCCCTTCCTCCGGTAGCTCCGCGGCCTCGGCTCCCGCGGGCCGCGCCAACCGCCCCGTCGACGTCGATGACGTGCCGGAACAGATGCGGATTCGCCGGGAGAAGCGGGAGCGCCTGCTCGCCGAGGGCGGGCAGGCGTATCCGGTCGTCGTGCCGCGCACTCATTCGCTGGCCGAGATCCGCGCCGAATATCCGGATCTGGCGCCCGACACCCAGACCGGCACCATCGTCGGTGTGGCCGGGCGCGTCATTTTCATGCGCAATACCGGCAAGTTGTGCTTCGCCACCCTCCAGGAGGGTGACGGCACCAAATTGCAGGCCATGATCAGCCTCAACGGGGTCGGGGCCGAGGCGCTCGCGGCCTGGAAGTCCGATGTGGACCTCGGTGATTTCGTCTTCGTGCACGGTGAGGTCATCTCCTCGCGAACCGGCGAATTGAGCGTGATGGCCGACGAGTGGAGCATGGCGGCCAAGTCGCTGCGCCCGCTGCCGGTCGCGCACAAGGAGATGAACGAGGAATCGCGGGTCCGGCAGCGCTACGTCGACCTGATCGTGCGCCCCGAGGCCAGGCAGATGGCCCGCACCAGGGTCGCGGTGGTGCGTGCGCTGCGCAACGCGCTGGAGCGGCGCGGATTCCTCGAGGTCGAGACGCCGATGTTGCAGACCCTGCACGGCGGCGCGGCGGCCAGGCCGTTCGTCACCCATTCCAATGCGCTCGATATGGATCTGTTCCTGCGTATTGCGCCGGAGCTGTTCCTGAAGCGCTGCGTGGTCGGTGGCCTCGAGCGGGTGTTCGAGATCAATCGCAACTTCCGCAACGAGGGCGCCGACTCCACGCATTCGCCGGAGTTCGCGATGCTGGAGACCTATCAGGCTTACGGCACCTATGACGACTCGGCGCGCATGATCCGGGAATTGATCCAAGAAGTGGCCGAGGAAGCCTTCGGCACCCAGGTGGTGACCCTCGCCGACGGCACCGAATATGACCTTCGCGGTGAGTGGGCGACCGTCGAGATGTATCCGTCGCTGTCGGACTCACTCGGCGTGGAGGTCACCCCGGAAACAACGATTCCGGAATTACTCGCGCTGGCCGAACGGGTCGGTTTGGAAATTCCGGAAGGCAAGGGCTACGGCCACGGCAAACTCGTCGAGGAACTATGGGAGCACCAGTACGGCGACAAGTTGTACGCGCCCACATTCGTGCGTGACTTCCCGGTCGAGACTTCTCCGCTGACCCGTCAGCATCGCGACAAGGCCGGTGTCACCGAGAAGTGGGACCTGTATGTGCGCGGGTTCGAGTTGGCCACCGGCTATTCGGAGTTGGTCGATCCGGTGATTCAGCGCGAACGGTTTGTCGATCAGGCTCGGCTGGCCGCCGCCGGTGACGACGAGGCCATGGTGCTCGACGAGGACTTCCTCGCCGCGATGGAACACGGTATGCCGCCGACCACCGGAACCGGTATGGGAATCGACCGCTTGTTGATGGCCCTCACTGGTTTGGGAATCCGGGAAACGATACTGTTCCCAATTGTGCGACCGTCCGCTCGCTGAGCGAACGGATTGCACGTCTGAAGCTCGTCTTGGCATTTTTCGAATTAGAGGTATTCTTGCCTCGGGCAATCGGCCTAGTATGCGGGTCGCACGATTTCGAGAGGACGTTCATCTCATGGCAAAGAAGGTCACCGTAAGCTTGATCGACGATGTCGACGGTGAGTCCATCGCGGACGAGACCATCGAGTTCGGTATCGATGGTGTGTCGTACGAGATCGACCTGTCGGCGGCAAATGCGGCCAAGCTGCGGGAAGAGATGGAGCAGTGGGTTGCCAACGCTCGGCGGGTGAGCGGCCGGCGTCGGGTGAAGGCCGCGTCCACCACCGGTAGCACCACCAAGAGCCGCGTTCCGATGGACCGTGAACAAACCGCGGCAATTCGTGAGTGGGCGCGCCGGAATGGTCACAAGGTGCATGCCAGGGGGCGTATCTCGGCCGACATCACCGAGGCTTACAACAAGGCCGCCAAGAGCTAGTCGTAATTCGCGGCTGCCGCCGGGCGAATCGTGCGACGCCCCGGCGGCAGCCTTGTTCGTAGTGGCCGAGGCACGGCACCATGGATCTGTGCGCAGCACCGTATCCAGCAGAGTCGTGTCATCCCGTCGAGCTGGGGTCATGAGGTCGTGACAGCTTTCGTCGGATCAATCCTGCGCTACACCGACGCGGACGGGCATCGGCACGAGTACCTGCTGAATCCCGACCACCCGCGCGTCACCATCGGACGTTCCACTCATGCCGATCTGTCCCTGCGCTGGGACGCCGAGGTCTCGCGGCTGCACGCGGCCGTCGAATATCTGGGCGCCCAGTGGACCATCGTCGATGACGGCCTGTCCCGCAACGGCACCTTCGTCAACGGTGAGCGCCTGGTCGGCAGGCGCAGGCTGATGGCGGGCGACCGGATCCGGGTCGGCACCTCGCTGGTGTCGTTCCACGAATTCGGTGCCGTGGCCGACGACGCCACCCGCGCCTCCACCGGCACCATCCCCACTGCCCGCTCACTGACCGACACCCAGCGCGCGGTGCTGGTCGCGCTGTGCAGGCCCTACAAACACGGCGCCGGTTTCGCCACTCCGGCCTCCAATCAGCAGATCGCCGAGGAATTGTTCCTCAGCGTCGACGCCATCAAGACCCACCTGCGCGCGCTGTTCGCCAAATTCGGCGTCGAGGATCTGCCGCAGAACCAGAAACGGGTGCGCCTGGCAGCCCTCGCCATGCAGAGCGGACTCATCTCCGACCGCGACCTGTAGCCGGCCGTAGACGCTCGCTGATGGGTGCGAGCGTCTCGGCGATGGTCGCGCGGCTCCGGACTCTGTTGACTCATAGGTGTCATCGGAGCTCGCGAGGCTCCACCCGCTCGGCCGGAACGCACAGGTTCGCAAGCGCCCCGCGCAACCGCGAAGGGGCGACCATGCGGATCCCCGTTCGGGAGCCGAAGGGACACGAACACGCCGCGTCGGCGGCCGGACGGTAACGGAGCAGATCATGTCGGTAGGGCGAATCGTCGCGCTGGTGGCGGCAACATTGGCGACCGGGTTGATCGCGGGGGTTTTCTACGCGTACGCGATCTCGGTGATGCCCGCGCTGGCCCGGATGGACGATCGCGCATTGATCGAGACCATGCAGAAGATCAATGTCGTGATCATCAACCCCGCCTTCATGATCGGGTTCCTCGGCACGGTCGGGTTCACCGTGCTCGCGGCGCTGCTGCATCTGGGCGCGGACCGCAGGATGACGCTGCTGTGGATCGCAGTCGCGTTGGTACTCAACGTGATCGCGTTCGCGGTGACCATCGCGCTCAACGTCCCGCTCAATGATCAGTTGATGGCGGCGGGCGATCCAGGGGCCATCGCGGATCCGGCGGCGGTGCGCGCGGAGTTCGAATCCGCTTGGGTGCGTTGGAATATCGTGCGCGCGGTGCTGCACACGCTGGCGTTCCTGGTGCTGACGGGCGCGCTGTTCAGCGCGGGTCTGCAGCAGGGCCGCGACGATGCCGCGGCGCTGCCCGCGCAGCCGGGTGTCGCGGTCGCGCAGGCCCCGGCCCGAGCGGAACTCGTTTCAGAACCTACCCGTCAGTAACGGCCCCATCGGCGCTGGTCACTACGTAGCCTTCTGGAACGCGTTACAGAAATTGGGAGGGGTCATGCGCCGAGCACCCGTCATCGCCGTCATCGTCGCCGTCCTCGCCGCGCTGTGGGTCAGCTCGGCGGGGGCGGCGCAGGCCGAGCGATATCCGGTCGTCTACAACTTCTTCGCCGGCATCCCCGGCGAACTGACCAACCCCGGCGGCTCGCTGCCCGGCTCCAAAGATTGGTCCTGCCGTCCCACCGCCGAACATCCCAACCCGGTGGTGCTGGCGCACGGCACCGGCGGCGGCGCGCAGACCAACTGGGGCACCTACGTCGCACTGCTGGCCAACGAGGGCTACTGCGTCTACGCGCTCACCTACGGCGCGTACGACCTGCCCTGGCCGCTGTCGGCGCTCGGCGGCATGATGCCGATCCAGGACAACGCCGCCGAGTTCGGCGCCTTTGTCGACCGGGTGCTCGCCGCCACCGGCGCCGGGCAGGTCGATGTGGTCGCCCACTCGCAGGGCGGGCTGGTCGCCAATTACCTGGTCAAACGGCTCGGTGGGGCGGACAAGGTGGACAAGATCGTCTCGCTCGCGGTGCCATGGCTCGGCACCACCGCCTTCGGCATGGCCGATGTGGCCGCCTTCGCCCGCGCGGTCGGGCTGGGCGAGGCCTGGAACTCGATCCCGTGCCTGGCCTGTGCGCAGATGCCCGCAGGCGGGCCGTTCCTGGCCGAACTCAATGCCGACGGTATCTACCACCCCGGCGTGACCTACACCAATATCGTGGGCAGTATGGAGGAGATCGTGGTGCCCTACACCTCGGCGGTGCCGCCGGGGCCGAACGTCACCAACATCGTCGTCCAGCACGGTTGCGCGCAGGATTACTCCGAACATCTCGGTATCGCGGGCAGCCCGCGGGCCGCGGCGCACGTGCTCAACGCCCTCGACCCTGCCCATCCCCGGGAAGTTCCGTGCCATTTCGTGGCGCCGTTCACCGGCTGAGCGCCCGATCGGCGATGTTCGCTGAGGGCAAAACCGCATCGGAAACGAAACCGGGAACAGCCACGTTATGAGTGAATGACCGTGCTGTCGCCGGTCGGCAATAGGGTGGACCGGCGGCGGCGGAATCCTCCGCCAACTAGAGTGGAGGCGGGGGCCGCAACCCCCGGGCTTCATGGCAGGCTGACGGCTAGGTTCGTCGGGTTTGGCGCCCAGGTTTGTTCGACAGCACACTGCGGCGTCTGTTGCCAGAATGTCGGAGCAGGAGAGTGAGGGAGCGATGTTCGAGAGGTTCACCGACCGCGCGAGGCGCGTCGTTGTCCTGGCCCAAGAAGAGGCCCGGATGCTCAACCACAACTACATCGGCACCGAGCACATCCTGCTGGGGCTGATCCACGAGGGTGAGGGCGTCGCGGCCAAGTCGCTGGAGTCGCTCGGCATTTCGCTGGAAGGCGTGCGCAGCCAGGTGGAGGAGATCATCGGGCAGGGCCAGCAGGCCCCGTCCGGGCACATCCCGTTCACCCCGCGCGCCAAGAAGGTGCTGGAGCTGAGCCTGCGCGAGGCCCTGCAACTCGGCCACAACTACATCGGCACCGAGCACATCCTGCTCGGCCTCATCCGCGAGGGCGAGGGCGTGGCGGCCCAGGTGCTGGTCAAGCTAGGCGCCGATCTCAACCGGGTGCGTCAGCAGGTCATCCAGCTGCTGTCCGGTTACCAGGGCAAGGAGCCGGTCGAGTCCGGTGCCCGTGGTGAGACCGGTACCCCGTCCACCTCGCTGGTGCTCGACCAGTTCGGCCGCAATCTCACCCAGGCCGCGCTCGAGGGCAAGCTCGACCCGGTCATCGGCCGCTCGAAGGAAATCGAGCGGGTCATGCAGGTGCTCAGCCGCCGCACCAAGAACAACCCCGTGCTGATCGGTGAGCCCGGTGTCGGTAAGACCGCCGTGGTGGAGGGCCTGGCCCAGGCCATCGTCAACGGCGAGGTTCCCGAGACGCTCAAGGACAAGCAGCTCTACACCCTCGACCTGGGTTCCCTGGTCGCGGGCAGCCGCTACCGCGGTGATTTCGAAGAGCGCCTGAAGAAGGTGCTCAAGGAGATCAACACCCGCGGCGACATCATCCTGTTCATCGACGAGCTGCACACGCTCGTCGGCGCGGGTGCCGCCGAGGGCGCGATCGACGCCGCCTCGATCCTGAAGCCGAAGCTGGCCCGCGGCGAGCTCCAGACCATCGGCGCCACCACCCTCGACGAGTACCGCAAGTACATCGAGAAGGACGCCGCCCTGGAGCGCCGGTTCCAGCCGGTCCAGGTGGGCGAGCCGACCGTCGAGCACACCATCAACATCCTCAAGGGTCTGCGCGACCGCTACGAGGCGCACCACCGGGTCTCCATCACCGACGGTGCCCTGGTCGCGGCCGCCACGCTGGCCGACCGCTACATCAACGACCGGTTCCTGCCGGACAAGGCCATCGACCTGATCGACGAGGCCGGCGCCCGCATGCGCATCCGCCGCATGACCGCACCGCCGGACCTGCGCGAATTCGACGACAAGATCGCCGACGCCCGTCGCGAGAAGGAAAGCGCGATCGACGCGCAGGACTTCGAGAAGGCCGCGCGCCTGCGCGACAAGGAGAAGCAGCTCGTCGCCAAGCGTGCCGAGCGGGAGAAGCAGTGGCGCTCCGGTGATCTGGACGTCGTGGCCGAGGTCGACGACGAGCAGATCGCCGAGGTGCTGGCCAACTGGACCGGTATCCCCGTCTTCAAGCTCACCGAGGAGGAGACCACCCGTCTGCTCCGCATGGAGGACGAGCTGCACAAGCGGATCATCGGCCAGGAAGATGCGGTCAAGGCCGTATCCAAGGCCATCCGCCGCACCCGCGCCGGCCTGAAGGATCCGAAGCGTCCGTCCGGTTCGTTCATCTTCGCCGGCCCGTCCGGTGTCGGTAAGACCGAGCTGTCCAAGGCGCTGGCGAACTTCCTGTTCGGCGACGACGACGCGCTCATCCAGATCGACATGGGCGAGTTCCACGACCGCTTCACCGCCTCGCGGCTCTTCGGTGCCCCTCCGGGCTACGTGGGCTACGAGGAGGGCGGCCAGCTCACCGAGAAGGTGCGCCGCAAGCCGTTCTCGGTGGTGCTGTTCGACGAGATCGAGAAGGCGCACCAGGAGATCTACAACACCCTGTTGCAGGTGCTCGAGGACGGCCGTCTCACCGACGGCCAGGGACGCACCGTCGACTTCAAGAACACGGTGCTGATCTTCACCTCGAACCTGGGTACCTCCGACATCTCGAAGGCCGTGGGCCTGGGCTTCTCGCAGTCCAACGCCGAGGGCTCGAACTACGAGCGGATGAAGCTCAAGGTCAACGACGAGCTGAAGAAGCACTTCCGGCCCGAGTTCCTCAACCGCATCGACGACGTCATCGTCTTCCACCAGCTCACCACCGAGCAGATCGTGGAGATGGTGGATCTGATGATCAACCGCGTCGGTGTCCAGTTGAAGAACAAGGACATGGCGATGGAGCTCACCGATTCCGCCAAGAGCCTGCTGGCCAAGCGCGGCTTCGATCCCGTGCTCGGTGCCCGGCCGCTGCGCCGCACCATCCAGCGCGAGATCGAGGATCAGCTCTCGGAGAAGATCCTGTTCGGCGAGATCGGCCCCGGCCAGGTCGTCACGGTCGACGTCGAGGGCTGGGACGGCGAAGGCTCCGGCGAGGACGCCAAGTTCACCTTCACCCCCAAGGCGAAGCTGACCAAGGCCGCCGCCGAGGAGAAGCCCGAGGTCGTGCTGACCGGCGCCGCCGAAGGCACCACCGAGGCCGCCTCCGGCGAGTAACAACCGAGTCGACACGGGCCCGCTTCCTGATGGGAGCGGGCCCGTGCTCGTCTGCGGGTGGACGATGTTCCGTGCGCGTCGGCGGGTTGTGGGTGCGGGCAGGTCACCTTCGGGTTTCGCGTAGCACCGCCAGTCGTTCGCGGTATTGCGCCTCGGTGATCTCGCCGCGAGCGAACGAATTCCGCAACGCACCGACGCCGCTGTCGCGCCGGAACCTGGTCCGCGTCAGCACCACGGCGATCACGATCACGGTGATCCAGAACAGCAGCGGGAAGATCCAGAAGAACGGCCAGGGATGCCAACCGCCGTCGTAATGGTCGGCGAGCAGCGTGGCGGTTTCAGGTGTCAGGTAAGTGGTCATGCCACGAGAGTGCGCCCGCGAGCACCGTGATCACATCGGTCGCGCGTTCCTGCTTCCACTACGTCTGCGGGCGTACGGGAACGGCAGATCCGCACGATCACCCCGGCTGCGTCGCGTCGGCTATCCGGCAGACCGGAGCCAGAGGCCGTAGCCGGGCCAGCATCACCCGCCGACAACCCGGTTTTACTGCCAGCCCGGGCGCACCAGGCCGGATTCGTAGGCCAGGACCACCAGTTGGGTGCGGTCGCGGGCGTTCAGCTTGGTGAGGATGCGGCTGACGTGGGTGCGGGCGGTGGCCGGGCTCATGTAGAGGCGTTCGCCTATTTCGGCGTTGGTGAGGCCCTCGGCGACCAGGGTGAGCACCTCGCGTTCACGGTCGGTGAGCTCGGAAAACGTCGCGGGCGGGGGCTGTTTGGCGTGTTCGGAGAATTCGGCGATCAGGCGGCGGGTGACGCCGGGGGACAGCAGCGCGTCTCCGGCGGCGACGACGCGGACCGCGCGCACCAGGTCGGCGGGCTCGGTGTGCTTGACCAGGAAACCGGTGGCGCCCGAGCGCATCGCCTCGAAAACGTATTCGTCCAGTTCGAAGGTGGTCAGCACGACCACCTTCACCTCCGCCAGTTTGGGATCGTCGGCGATCATGCGGGTGGCGGCGAGGCCGTCGAGGATCGGCATCCGGATATCCATCAGCACCACGTCGGGGGCGAGCGCGCGCGTCATCCGCACGGCCTGTTCGCCGTTGTCGGCCTCGCCGACCACCTCGATGCCGTCCTGCGCGTCGAGCAGGGCGACGAAACCTCCCCGCACCAGCGCCTGATCGTCGGCGACCAGCACCCGAATGGTCATCGCGGCTCCGTTCCGCCGTGGCCGTCGGACGGGTCCGGGTGTGCCCGGCCGTTGGCTCCCGAGGGTGCTGTGGTGCGCGCGGGCTGCCGGTGGATGGCTGAGTTCGAGCCCGCGGTGGGGCCGGAGGGACGAGCCGGTGCTGTGGCCGGTCGGTTGTTCTCGCCGCCCGGCGGTCGCTCGGAACCGAGACGGGAGGGCCGACCCGGCTGCGTGGTCGCGCGTGCGGCTGCCGCCGGGTCGGCCTCGTCCTGAGCCGAACCCTGCGGCTGGTCTCGGCCGTTCCGGCCGGGCGGGTCGGCGGGTGGTTGCGCACGCGATGTTCCCGTCGCGGGCGGGCGGTCCTGCGCCGGACCGGAGGCGTCGCCCACCGAGGTCGTGTCGCCGGCCGCCTGCCCAGCTGCGCCGGCCCGCTCGGCTTTCGCACCGGGCGAGGTCGAGTTCGCCCGCTCACTCGACGTCGCGGGCCGCACCGGCAACCGCGCCGCGACCCGGAAACCTCCGCTCGGCCGCGGCCCTGCCGTCAGCGCCCCGCCGAGCGCATGGGCCCGTTCCCGCATCCCGATGATCCCGTTGCCGCCGGTGCTCCCGGTGCGGACGGGCGCGCTGGTGGGGCGGGTGTTGTCGATGGTGAAATCGACCGAGTCGGGGGTGTAGCGCACGGTGACGGTGGCGTCCGCGCCGGGCGCGTGCCGCACGACATTGGTCAGCGACTCCTGGATGATCCTGGCGGCGGCCACGTCGATGACGCTCGGCAGCGGCGCGACGGTGCCGAGCACCCTGGTGTGCACGGTCAGCCCGGCTTCGCGGATGCGATGCAGCAGTTCGTCCAGATCGGCGATGCTCGGCGCGGGGCTGCGCGGCGCGGCCGGTACTGCGGTCTGATCGGCCGGCTCTGGCTCGGTCGTGGAGTGGTCCTGGCCCTCGGCCATGGTGCCGGTATCGGCGCCGAGGGCATCGGCTCGCCGTGCGGGTCCCGGCATCTCGGTGCGCCGCCGCCTGGCCCGCGCGCGCCGCCGGCGGCTTCGGCTGGCGCGCTGATCGGGGTCCGGGATCGCCTCGGGCTCGGCCGCGGAGCCCTCGCCGCCGACCGGGCTCCCGGTGCGGATGGTGTGCAGCAGCGTGTGTACCTCGGCGAGCGCGTCCTTGCTCGCGCCCTTGATGGCGGCCAACGCGGATGCGGCCTGTTCCGGTTTCTTGTCGAACAGTTCCAGCGCCACCGACGCCTGCACATTGATCAGCGACAGACTGTGGGCCAGCACGTCGTGCAGCTCCCGGGCGATGGCCAGCCGCTCCTCGCTGGCCTGGCGCCTGCGCTGGGCTTCCTCGTCGCGCCGCGCCGCTTCGGCTCGCTGCCTGCGCGCCTCGAGCACCGCCTGGCGCTGGCGGATCCCCTCGGCGATGCCGACCAGCACCGCGAGCCACGCCATCAACCCGAAGATCTGCCACACCTCGGTGGGGCGGCCCAGCAGGGCGGGTAGCGGCCACACGATCACCAGGTAGCCGAGCGGCACCAGGGGATAGGTCCACCACCGTGATCCGCGGGTGGCCGCGGTGAGGAAGGCGATCACCAGCGAGATGAAGATCGGCCCGTAGCCGTAGTCCAGCGACAGATAGCTCACGCATGCCGCGAGCGTGACGAACAGGACCGGCAGCGGCTCATATCTGCGGAAGATCAGCGCGACCGGCCCGACCAGCAGCAGCGCGTAGCCGAGGGCGTCGAGGGAACGCACCCCCGTCTGGCCGAAGTTGGCTCCGCGCCCGCCGAACACCTGCACCGCGGCGACGACAAGCGCCACCCCCCAGTCCCATCCGACCAGGCCACGACCCGCCATCCCGAACTCCCGCACCTTATGCACCCTATTCGCCCAGTAGCCGGAATCCATCCGTACCGACGCGTATTTCCCGGATACGCGCCGTGCACACCCTCGCATCCGCCCGGCTCGCTACGTCAACGGGCGTACCCGAAGCCGCGTCCGGCGACGGATGTGGCCGCAGCCCACGACGAGGAGGGTTTCGGTCATGACGGATTCGATTGTGGTGACCACAGAGCTGACCAAGCGGTACGGCACCCATCTCGCGGTGGATCGGGTGGATATGCGGGTGCGGCCGGGCGAGATCTACGGATTTCTCGGGCCCAACGGTGCGGGCAAGACGACGACGTTGCGCATGCTCGTCGGGCTGATCACACCGAGCTCCGGTTCGGCGACGGTGCTCGGTCAGGCACCGGGCGATCCCACGGTGGTGCGCCGCGTCGGCGTACTGATCGAGGGGCCGGGTTTCTACCCGTACCTTTCGGGCCGGGACAACCTGCTGGTCATGGCGCGTTACCGGGGCCTCGGCCGGGCGCAGGTGTCCGAGGCCTTGCGGCGGGTGGGCCTGGCCGGACGCGCCGACGACCGCTACCGCACCTATTCCCTTGGCATGAAGCAGCGCCTCGGTGTCGGCGCCGCGCTGCTCGGGCGCCCGGATCTGCTGATCCTGGACGAGCCGACCAACGGCCTCGATCCGGCGGGCATGGCGGAAATGCGTTCGCTGATCACGGATCTGGCCGCCGACGGGCACACCGTGTTGTTGTCGAGTCACATGCTCAGCGAGGTGCAGGAGATCTGTGATCGGGTCGGCGTCATCTCCGGCGGCAGGCTGCTGGCCGAGTCGACTGTGGCCGAATTGCGCGGCGCCGCGACCTTGTTGGTTCGCGCCGCGCCCGCCGACATCGCTGTGCCGGCCATCCGTGCGGTGCTCGGCGAGCCGGTGACGCTCACCGCGGCTGGCATCCGGATCGAGGCGGGCGCGGACGCGGCGCCGAAAATCGCTCGCGCCGTGCTCGAATCGGGCGCCGATCTGCTCGAACTTCGCGTCGATGAGAAATCCCTCGAGGAAGTGTTCTTCGAGATGACCGGTCTGGAGGCAGTGAGATGAGTGTGCGCACCACGGCGGTATCGGATCTGATCGCCAGTATGCGAGCCGAGCGGCTGCGGCTGACGAAATGGCCCGCGTTCTGGATCATTCTCGGCACCTGGATCCTGCTGAACCTGACCTTCGCCTACCTGTTCAACTACCTGGCCTACCGGTCCGGCGAACAGACCTCGATGTCGGACGGACTGCCGAAAGACCAACTGCTCCAGCAGTTGCTGCCCGCCGCGGTGCCGGAGGTGTTCACGCAGGGCATGGCCATGTTCGGTGGGGCGTTGATGCTGATTCTCGGTGCGCTGGCAATCGGCAGCGGCTATGGCTGGGGAACCTGGAAAACCGTGCTCACTCAGGGGCCCTCGCGCATCGTGGCGATCGCGGCGACGCTGCTCTGCCTCGCGGTCGTGGTGGTGGGCCTGGTGGTCGTCGCCTTCGCGGTGGATCTCGGCGTTGCCTCACTGATCGCGAGTAGTGAATCGCAGCCGGTGGCGATGCCTTCGGTGCGGCATTCGCTGGACGGGATCGTCAGCGGCAGCCTGATCCTGGGCATGTGGACGTTGGCGGGCGCGCTGATCGGCGCGATCGCGCGTGGTCCGGCGCTGGCCGTCGGTCTCGGGCTGGTCTGGGTGCTGGTGGTGGAGAATCTGCTGCGCGGCGTCGCGGGCATTTTCGACCCGATCGAGGTGGTCACCGATCGGCTGCCAGGCACCGCCGCCGGTTCATTGGCGGGGGCCATGCGCGGCACCGATGCCCCGCCGACGCCCGGCGTGCTCGATATCCTGACCCGCGCCGAATCCGTACTCGCGCTGACGATCTACACCGTGGTCTTCGTACTGGCCACGATCTGGCTGATCCGCCGCCGCGATCTGGTCTGAATCTCAGCGCCCGAGCAGGGCGTGCGCGAGCTGCCGCAAGGCCCCGGCGATCTGTGCCGGGGCCAAGCCGCGTGCGCGTTGCTGCTGGTAGACCTCGGCCGCCAGCGGTGCGAGCAGCGGGTCGACCATGGCGTCGGGGTCGGGCACGCCCGCAGCCCGCAGTAGCGCACGGACATGCGCGAACCAGAACCCGTACGCGCCGGTGGTGAAGCGGGCGCCGCCGGTTTCGGCGCCGAGCACCAGCCCGGAATGGGTGTCGAGCAGTTCCACCATGGCCGCGTAGAAGGCGGCAAGCCGTTCGGCCGGCGATGCGCCGGGGCCGAGCGGTGGGGCGCCACGCACCAGCTGTTCTTGCAGGGCCCGTTCGTGTTCGTCGAGCAGTGCGACGGCGATCGAATGCGTATCCGGATAGCGGCGGTACAGGGTGCCGCGGCCGACGCCCGCGGCCTTGGCGATGTCGTCCATGGTCACCGTGCGCGGATCGCGCGCGGCGAAGAGCTCGGCCGCCGCCGTGAGCACCTTGGCCCGGTTGCGGGCGGCGTCGGCGCGCTCGACGGGAGCGCTGCCCGCACCGCCGGCCAGCAGGTCGGCAGGGGAATCCATGACCGCGACTGTAGCCGATCCAGGATTATGTGGACAAGCTGTCCACTTTTGCCCTACAGTCGCGTTCGTAGATAAGTGGACGCAATGTCCGCTTGATCGGAAGGATGTCGATGACCACCCTGTTGCACCTCGATGCGAGCGCTCGCCACCCATCGATAAGCCGCAGCCTGAGCGCTGCCTTCGCCGCCGAGTGGCGCGCGGGCAACCCGGACGGCGATTACCGCTACCGTGATCTCGCACTGGATCCGGTGCCGTTCATCGACCAGGGCTGGACCGAACTGTGCGATCTCGTGCTGGCCAACGGCAGTACCGAGCTGGAGCGCATCGGGGAATTGGCGCACACGCCGGCCCAGCGCGCGGCCTGGTCCGTCACCGGGCCACTGCTCGAGGAATTACTCGCCGCCGACGTCGTGCTGATCGGCACGCCCATGTACAACTATTCGATCCCGGCCGTCCTGAAGGCCTGGATCGATCAGGTGGCGTTCCCGCGAATGTCACTGGGCCACAGGCGGTTCGTGGTGACCAGCGCGCGTGGCGGCGCCTACTCGCCCGGTTCACCGAAGGCCGGCTACGACCATCAGGAACGCTTTCTGCGCGATTTCTTCGCCGGTCATTTCGCCGTGCGCGATGCGGTGTTCGTGAATGCCGAGCTGGCCAATTCCCGGCTCGATCCGGGCCTTGCGCACCTGCGCGCCGATCATGAGCGCTCCTATGACCTGGCCCTGAAAACGGTGCGTGAGCTGGCCGGGCGGTACTGATGAGCTGGTTGATCCTCGGCCTCGCGGGGCTGGTGGAAATCGCGTGGTCGCAGTCCATCAAGCCGACGGAGAATTTCACCCGCCCGCTGCCGACCCTGCTGTGTTTCGCGCTCGGGACCTTCGCGGTCTACCTGTTGTCGCGGGCCATGCAAACGCTGCCGGTCGGCACCGCGTACGCGGTCTTCACCGGAATCGGCGCGGTCGGGGCCGTCGTGCTCGGCGTGGCCGTGCATCGTGATCCGTTGAGTGCGGGAAGATTTGTGGCATTGTCGCTGATCGTCGGCGGGATCGTGCTGGCCAAGATGACCGATCCCGGATGATCGGATCACCGCTGCCGCAAACGGTCGGACGGGCCCGGGCGCGCGGGTAAGGTCGGTCTGATGGTCGATCAGCATGTGCGTTATCCGGACCTGTCGGCACGGCCTCACGAGCTCACCGTCGAACGGGTCATGACCGCGTCACCGACATTGTTGTACCTGGCCTGGACCCAGGGCTTCGATATCTGGTTCGCGATCCCCGAATCGGTTCGCATGCGCCCGCAGGTGGGTGAACCCTTCTACTTCGAAGCCGACAATCAGGGCACGCCCGTCCCGCATTACGGTCGCTTCCTTCGGCTCGAGCCGGACCGCCGCATCGAGCTGACCTGGGTCACCGGCGCGGGCGGCACCGAGGGTGCGGAGACCGTGGTCCGGGTGGAATTCGTGAAACAGCCACGCGGCATTCGAATCAAGCTGCGGCACAGCGGGTTCCCGAACCAGGAAGCCTGCGATCGGCATCGCGCCGCGTGGCCCGCCGTCCTCGAGCAGCTGGACAAACGAACTTCCGCCGCGGTCTGAGCGGTGCGGGTAGGTTCGAGCGGAGAACCTACCGACAAACCGATCGTGGAAAGGACTGTGATGCCCACACGTACCGCGCGCACCGCATGGACCGGCGGCCTGCAGGACGGCACTGGACAGGTCGAGCTGGCCAGCTCGGGCGCAGGCAAGTACGACGTGTCGTTCCCGAAGCGGGCCGCCGACAACGCCGAGGGCACCACAAGCCCGGAGGAACTGATCGCGGCCGCGCATTCGTCCTGCTACGCGATGGCGTTGTCGGCCGAGATCGGCAATGCCGGCGCCACCCCGCGCAGCCTCGACGTCACCGCCGACGTCACCCTCGGGCCGGATCCGGCGGGCGGCTTCCGCATCAGCGGAGTCAAGATCACCGTCCGCGGCCGCGTCGACGGTCTCGACGAGGCCGGCTTCCGCACCGCCGCCGAAGCCGCCAAGGCCGGTTGCCCGGTCAGCAAGGCCCTCGCCGGGGTCGACAACATCACCCTGGACGCCGCACTGGAGTCGTGAGTCGGCACCGCCCGGGTCCATTCCGCAACGGAAAGCCCGGGCGGCCATCGGCGCGAAGGCCGCACCGCCCGAATCGGGAAGCCCGGAACCTCCGGCGAAAAGGCAGTGCCGGTCACGGATACCGACACTGCCCTGTGTGCTTCTCGATGCGGGATCAGCCCGCGGCGGTAGCCGCCTCTCGCACCGGGGCATCGGTGCGGCCGGCGAACTCGGTGAGCATGGCGTAGCCGAGGCCGAGGCAGGCCCACAGCGTCGTCGAGACCGCGAGTGAGGAGATCCGGAACTCCCACAGCAGGCTCGCCGGGAAGTCGGCGCCCACCTCGTTCACGCCCGGCAGAACGATGTAGCCGATGGTGGTGAGCAGCACGAAGGCGGCCACACCCGCGGTGAGCCGGAGGGTATCCGGGCGGCCGGCCAGCAGCTTCCAGACGTATACGCCCGCCCCGACGGCGGCCAGGCCGAGCAGCACCGCCGCCAGCCACAGCAGCGTCCGGTCGTTGATCGTCTCCGGATCGCCGACCGCAGGCGGGTTGGCCGGGTACTTGAAGAACGGCACGGCGATGATCGCGGCCCAGCCGCCGATGCCGAGCCCGAGGGCCAGCTTCGGCCCCGACAGCGCGGTGTAGCGCCGCGCGACGTGGGCGACGGCACCGAAGATCGCACCGAACGCCATCCCGGCCAGCCCGAGCGCGAGGAACTGGCCCGCCTTCTGGCCGCTACGGCTGACCAGCGGTTCTTCCTCGTCGCCATGGGAGTGACCGGCGGAGGGCTGTTCGCCGTGCGAATGTCCGCCGGATTCGGCGGCCGCGCCGGCTTCCTCGATGGCGATGGCCGCCTCCACCTTGGGCTCGCCGACGAAATAGCCGACGGTGCCCGCCAGCAGGCCGGCGATCAGGCCGGCCAGCAGACCACGAAGCAAGAGGGTGCGCAGAGTTCCGATCAGTGGCACGGAAGACCCAGCAGGTGGCGTCCGTCGTGCATCAGCTCATGCATGAACATCCCGCTGCGCGAGATGGCGCCCTGATCGAATCCGACCAGGTAGAGGGTGAGCAGAGCGAGCAGAACGACACCGACCGTGATGAGCACGGTGGCCAGGGAATCGGTGACCCGGGCGGATACGCCAGGGGTGTGCACGAAGGCCATTGCAGTCCTCCTTGGGATAAACGCGTCCCGTCGAAGTGGTCGCGAAGGTGCCGGTGTCTGGCTTTCCGGCACCGAACCCGGTGGCTGGAACACAGTGGCGCGACCGCTCCGGATTTGCACCGGATTCCCGCGTCACCTACGCGTTTGTCCCTCGAACTGTGACACCCCGCGGCGGCCGTCGTCAATATCGGATGGCGACGGCTGCCGTGGCGAATGGGGCGTCAGCTCGCGGAGGCGGCCTTGCCCGCGACGTCGAGCACGACCTCGAATTCGAGCAGCGAGGCACCGGTGGCGACCGGCTTCTGCTGCTGGCCCGCATGCGCCTCGCGGGCCGGGCCGTCGCGCCAGGCGGCGAAGGATTCTTCCGAATCCCATTGCGTCACCACGAAGTACCGGTTCTCGCCCGCGGTCGGACGCAGCAGCTGGAAACCGAGGAAGCCGGGCGAGTTCTCCACCGCGTGTGCCCGGTGGGCGAACCGCTTCTCCAGCTCGGGGCCCGCGCCCTCGGGAACCTCGATCGCATTGATCTTCACAACAGACATGCCACGATTGTGCCCCCTTGCCCCGCGACCGCGGCCGGGTGCGACCGGTATCACCGATGGGTGCGGCACAATCGCGGACGTGTTGTACGACGAAGGCGGGACGGGCACGCCGCTGCTGCTGTTGCACGGCCTGATGGGCAGCGCCCGCACCTGGCGCGATCACCTGGACTGGCTGCGCGGCTTCGGCCACGTCTACACCTTCGATGCCGCCGGGCACGGCAGGCCGGCCCCCGCCGAACTGAGCACCGAGGCGTTCGTCGCCGATCTGGCCGCCGCGACCGCGCCCATCGCCGAGCCGATGGTGGTGATCGGGCACTCGATGGGCGGGCTGCACGCCTGGATGTTCGCCGCGCAGTTCCCCGAACGGGTGAAAGCGCTGGTGGTCGAGGATATGGCCCCGGATTTCACCGGCCGAACGGCCGCGCACTGGGCGGCCATGATCGAGGCCTGGCCGCAGCCGTTCCCGGACGAGCGGGCGGTGCTCGACTTCTTCGGCCCCGTCGCCGGACGCTACTTCCTCGCCTCCTTCGACCACGGCCCCGACGGCTACCGGCTGCACGGTTCGGTCTCCACCTTCCGCGACATCTCCGAGGAATGGGGCACGCGCGATTTCTGGGCCCAGTGGCGCACGATCCGCGTGCCCGCCCTGCTGATCGAGGGCGAACACACCATCACCCCGCCCGGCCAGATGCGCGCCATGGCGGAGGTCCATCCGGGGGCCGAATACGTGCTGGTCCCCGACGCGGGCCACCTGGTGCACGACGATCAGCCCGAGCGTTATCGGGCGGAGGTGACCCGGTTCCTCGGCGGGGTGCTCGGGACCGAGGAATCGAACGGTGCCGTCGACTGCTCCGCGAGGACTCGGACTGCCGAGAATGGTCGCGTCGACGATGCGCACAATGCGGGCGAACGGGCGGTCGGCCCAGGGAATTCGAGAGCGGCGACCGATACCGAGACGTGCTGAGCGTCAACTCGGACCGGGCTCCACTCGGCCGGCTCGGCCCCGGTTCGTATCGGCGAGCTCGAGCCCGGCTCCGGGTGCGTCGGCCGGCCCCGGTTCTCGGGTTCGTGCGCGAACTCAGCTCCCGGGCTCGCGGTGCCCGGCCTCGCCCGCCAGCGCGAACAGCCCGTCGGCGGTCTGCTCGATCAGCCCGTCCACCAGCAGCGAATCCAGGGCACGGTCACGCTGGCCCGGGTCCCGGGTCCATGCCATGTCGAGCCGCACCCGTTCCACCGGCCCGGCCGCATCACGCAGCACGTCCATGAGCCGGCCGCGGGCCTGCCGGTCGGTGCCCTCGTACTTCTGCGTGCGCCGCACCACCTGCGAAGCGGGCCTGCCCGCCTCGTTCCACGCGCACCGCGGCAGCGGGCAGTTGTCGCAGCCGGGGGAGCGGGCGGTGCAGATCAGCGCGCCCAGTTCCATCAGAGCGGCGGAGAAGGTCGCGGCCCTCGGCACCGACGCGGGCAGCAGCGCCTCGGTCTCGCGCAGATCCCTCGCCGAAGGATTACCCGCATCGGCGCGCCCGTGTACCGCGCGGGCAACGACCCGGCGAACATTGGTGTCCACCACCGGAACTCGCTGCCCATAGGCGAAACACGCGACGGCGCGGGCGGTGTAATCGCCGATGCCGGGCAGGCCGAGCAGCACCTCGACGTCCTCGGGCACCCGATCACCGTGCTCGCTCGCCAGCACCCGCGCGCATTCGTGCAGCCGCAGCGCACGGCGCGGATAGCCGAGCTTGCCCCAGGCCCGCAGCACCTCCGCCTGCGAGGACGCCGCCATGGCCGAGGGCACCGGCCAGCGCGCCACCCATTCCCGCCAGATCGGCTCGACTCGCGCCACCGGCGTCTGCTGGAGCATGATCTCGCTCATCAGGATCTGCCAGGCACTCGCGCCCGGCCGGCGCCAGGGCAGATCGCGCGCGGTGGCCCGGTACCAGTCCAGTAGGGCGTCCGGGTCCACCGTCGCTGTCTCGGGCGTCGTCCTCACCTGCTGCTCACCGCGTTCGTTCGGGCCTGGCCAGACGGTGTTAGCGGCCCCGTAACGGGAACCGACTCGTCGGTAACACACGATCTGTGCAAAATGGACACATGCCTCAGTCGAACCCGATCAGCGCCTGGAAATCCCTTCGCGACGGCAACGACCGTTTCGTCAACGGCACGTTGTTGCATCCTAATCAGGGCGCCGCGGATCGAGCCAAGCTCGTCGGCGGTCAGCATCCGACCGCCATCCTCTTCGGTTGCGGTGATTCCCGCGTGGCCGCCGAGCTCATCTTCGACCAGGGCCTCGGCGACATGTTCGTGGTGCGCACGGCAGGCCACGTCGTCGACTCGTCGGTGCTCGGCTCCATCGAATACGGCGTGCAGATCCTCAACGTGCCGCTGATCGTGGTGTTCGGCCACGACAGCTGCGGCGCGGTGAAGGCCACCCTCGACGCCCTCGACGGCGGCGAGGTCCCCGGCGGGTTCATCCGGAGTCTGGTCGAGCGCGTCACCCCGTCGGTGCTGCTCGGCCGCCGCGAAGGACTGTCCACCGTCGACGAGTTCGAAGCGCGCCACGTCCAGGAGACCGCCGAACTGCTGCGTCAGCGTTCGTCGATCATCGCCGACCGGGTCGCCAGCGGGCAGCTCGCGATCGCGTGCGTCACCTACACCCTGGCCGACGGCAGGGCCAAGCTGCACAGCTCGCTCGGTGACATCGGCGAGGTCGCCTGAGCCGCGAACGCTCACATACGCCCAGCTCTCGGCGGGTGCGCGGGGCGTCGTCGACACGGTTGACGGCCCGACACGCCGTGCCCCTGAGTTGCTGTGCCGAGCGGTGCGCTTACCGTTGACTCGTGCTGGAACCGAATGGACCGCTGCCTCCGGAGATCTATTGGCGGCGACGTGTTTTTGCCATCGGCGTACTGGTCGTCGCGCTCGTGCTGGTGATCTGGCTGGTGGTCGCGGTATCGCGGGGCGGGGATTCGCCCGGCGATACCCAGACGGCGGCGACGTCGTCGACCGAGACGAACAAGCCGGCGGGGCAGGCTTCGACGAAGAAGGAAGCCGCGGCCGAATCGTCCACGCCGTCCGGCTCCGGCACCCCGAGCAGCGGCGCGCCGGTAGCGGCCGGTCAATGCTCGGATCAGTCGCTCGCGGTGAAGGTGACGGTCGCCCAGCCCACCTATCGGGTGGGTGAGCAGCCGGTCTTCGGCATCGTCATCACCAATATCTCCGCCGATCCCTGCACCCGCGATACGGGTTCGGGCCTCCAGCAGGTCTCCGTGCACACCCTCGACGGCCAGCGGCGGCTGTGGGCAAGCACCGATTGCTATCCGGACGGCGAGCCCGATGTCCGCACCTTGCAGCCGGGCGAGCAGGCCGCCTTCACCGTCACCTGGACCGGCGCGACCTCGCAGCCGGAATGCGCGGGGGAGCGGGTGCAGGTTCCTGCGGGCGCGTACACCGTGGTGGCGCAGCTGGGCGCGATCCGCAGTGCGCCGGAGCCGTTCAACATCGCCTAGGCCCTCGGCACCACCGGTCAGCCTTTGCCCTTGCCGAGGCCGGCCATCCGGATCGCGCCGCGCAATGACGTCGCCTCGATCAACTTCATCGGCGTCGATTTCGCATCGGTTCCCGGCGGCACGATCGCGGTGGTGAATCCGAGCCGCTCGGCTTCGGCGAGGCGCCGGGCTGTCGCGGTGACCCGGCGCACCTCGCCTGCCAGGCCCACCTCGCCGAGGATCACCCAGCCGGGTTCGATGGCGGTATCGCGCGCGGAACTGGCGATGGCCAGCGCCACCGCCAGATCGGCGGCGGGTTCGACCAATCGCATACCGCCGACCGTCGCGGCATAGATGTCCTGCTTGCCGACATAGAACCCGCAACGGCTCTGCAAGACCGCCAGAATCATCGCGACCCGGTTGTAGTCCAGTCCGCTCACCGCGCGCCGCGGCGCGGGCACCTGGGTGTCCACGGTCAGGCCCTGGACCTCGCCCACCAGCGGGCGCTTACCGTCGAGCGCGACCGTGACCGCGGTACCCGGCACCGAATCGGTGCGGTGGTGCAGGAACAGCCCCGACGGGTCGGCCACGCCGGTGATGCCGTCGTCGTGCAGTTCGAAACAGCCAACCTCGTCGGCGCTGCCGAAGCGGTTCTTGATGCCGCGCACCATTCGCAGGGTGGAGTTCTTGTCGCCCTCGAACTGCAACACCACATCCACCAGGTGCTCGAGGGTGCGCGGGCCGGCGACCGCGCCGTCCTTGGTGACGTGCCCGACCAGCAGCACGGCGATTCCACTGGATTTCGCCAGCGAGGTGAGCGCCGCCGTCACCGCGCGTACCTGGGTGACGCCGCCGATCACGCCATCGGTGTCCGGCGCGAGCATGGTCTGCACCGAGTCGACAACCAGCAGCGTCGGGCGCACCTGCTCGACATGTCCGAGCACGATCGACAGATCCGATTCCGCCGCCAGATACACCCGCTCGTGCACCGCCCCGGTGCGGTCGGCGCGCAACCGCACCTGCCCCGCCGACTCCTCGGCGGTCACGTACAGGGCGCGCTCGTCCCGAGCGGCGGCCCACCGATGCGCCACCTCGAGCAACAGCGTCGACTTACCGACCCCCGGCTCGCCCGACAGCAGCACCACCGACCCGGCGACGACGCCACCGCCGAGCACCCGGTCCAACTCCGCCACACCGGTCGACCGAGCCGCGGTGAGCTGGGAATCGACCTGCGAGATCGGCGAGGCGGCCGTACTCGGCAGCATGGCCCGCCGCCCGGCGGGCGCCGCCACCGAGGGAGCGATCTCCTCCACGGTGCCCCAGGCACCGCAGTCGGGGCACTTGCCCACCCATTTGGCGACCTCGTGCCCGCACGCGGAGCACTGGAACACCTGCTTACTCTTCGCCACACGCGCACCCTACGCATCCGCACCGACACGCCGCCCCGCAACGGCGAACGGCCGCCGCATCCGAGGATGCGACGGCCGTTGCGCTGTGGATCGGGGCTCAGTGCCCGCCCTTGGCACCGCCTTCGCTGGCGCGCGACAGGTCGGACTCGTGGCGCTCGGCCACGGTGCCCGCGTCGACCGGCACCTGCATCTGCACGGTGCCGTTCTCCTTGAAGTCGAAGGTCACGGTGTAGGTGAGACCGGGGGTGATGTCCTTGGTCAGACCGGTGATCTCGATGCGCGCCGGATCGGCCTCGGGGTCCTCGCCCTCGGCGGCGGCCGGAGCAGCGGTGGTGGTGGTCGGCGCTGCGGTGGTGGTCTCGGTGCCGTGCTGCTCGCCGGAGCTGCCGTGCTCGTCGGAGGAACCGTGCTCACCCGCGGCGGCGGTGGCGTCGGCGCCCGCGGCCACGACGGTCTGCTGCGGCTTCAGCTTCAGCGTCGAACCGCCACCGGGGGCGGTGATCTTCACTTCGCCCAGATCGGTGCTGATCTTGGTGAGCTCGTCGGCGGTGGTCTCGCTGGTGTTGACGAACGACAGCGCCAGCACGGCCTTGCCGCCCGTGGCATTGGTGTGCTCGCCGCTGGGCGGGTAGACGATGTGCACGTTGCGCAGCGAGATCTTGCCGACGTCGGCATGGTTGCCGTTGATCGCGGCCACCTGGTCGGCGGTCTGCGAGATCTGGCCGGCGCTGCAGCCGGTCAGGGCGAGCGCCGCGCCGGCCGCGAGGGCGGCAACCATCGCCATGCGACGCCGCGGGGTCGTACCTGCCGCCGGGGCGGTCACAGCTTTCAGGGCAGTCACGGGTTGTCCTCCATGTCGAGCGGGCTCACTCCAACTAGGGACTGTAGTAGTTGGCCGGGAGTACCGGGCGCGCGGGGAGTATGTGTCGGGTCCGGATCGCCTGGGCGCGGAGGCGGGTGCGCCGGGCCGCGCGTAGGTGCGTGCGGTGGTGCGCCCGGCCGCGTGCGTGCGCGAGTTCCGCCTGAAAGCGGAAG
The DNA here is from genome assembly GCF_058222935.1 of Nocardia sp. JCM 38205. Lineage (NCBI taxonomy): Bacteria > Bacillati > Actinomycetota > Actinomycetes > Mycobacteriales > Nocardiaceae > Nocardia > Nocardia sp. JCM 38205. The sequence continues at coordinate 257,250 of NZ_JBYHFL010000003.1, forward strand.
CTCGCCCGTCGCGGCGCGCCCGCCCGCGGGGCGCGACGGGCGACGCGCGGAAGCGTTGTCTCGGGGTGATCACGATTCGCGGTTGTGCGCGCGGCTGTGCGCAGTGCTACTGTCCCGCTGGGTTTCCCGGCGCTGGAAGTGCCAGGAGGTAACTCGTTCTGGCGCAACGCAATGCACATCGCGCAGATTCTGTCAAGCCCCGAGGTCGGCCCGTTGTGGCCCTGACCTGCACAGTTGATCGCGCCGTTATCGAGCCGCATGTTAAACTGTGAACATCGAAAGGGGCACGGGACACATGATTTTTAAGGTCGGAGACACCGTCGTTTACCCCCACCACGGAGCGGCGCTGATCGAAGCTATCGAGACTCGCACCATCAAGGGTGAGCAGAAAGAGTATCTGGTCCTGAAGGTCGCCCAGGGTGACCTGACTGTTCGGGTTCCCGCAGAGAATGCGGAATACGTCGGCGTCCGCGACGTCGTCGGGCAGGAAGGTCTCGATCGGGTTTTCCAGGTGCTACGTGCGCCACATACGGAAGAGCCGACCAACTGGTCCCGCCGCTACAAGGCCAACCTGGAGAAACTCGCCTCCGGCGATGTGAACAAGGTGGCCGAGGTCGTCCGCGATCTGTGGCGTCGGGAGCAGGACCGCGGTTTGTCCGCGGGCGAGAAGCGGATGCTGGCGAAGGCCCGGCAGATCCTCGTCGGTGAGCTCGCGCTCGCCGAGGGAACCGACGACGGCAAGGCCGAGACGCTGCTCGACGAGGTTCTCGCAGCGGCTTCCTGACCGTGAACAGCTCTGACGGCCGCGGCCGCGTGGTCGCGTTGGTGCCTGCCGCCGGCCGTGGCGTGCGCTTGGGTGAATCGACACCCAAGGCGTTCGTCGCGGTCGGCGGTACACCTATGCTCAGATCCGCCGTCGATGGGCTGCTCGCCTCGAATGCCGTGGACGAGATAATTGTCATGGTTCCGACCGAACTGGTGCAGACCGCAGTTGCCCTCCTGCCGTCCTCCGCGCCGGTCCGCGTCGTCGTCGGCGGGGCCGAACGCACCGATTCGGTCCGCGCCGGAATCGCCGCCGCTCCGCAGGCCGCCTACTACCTCGTTCACGACGCCGCCCGCGCGCTCACCCCGCCCGAGCTGATCGCCAGGGTGGCCGCTGAGCTGCGCGCCGGGCATACGGCCGTGGTGCCGGCGCTACCGGTCGTCGACACGGTCAAATCGGTGGACGAGCACGGCATCGTGACCGGAACGCCCGACCGATCGGGCCTTCGCGCCATCCAGACCCCGCAGGGATTCGCGGCCGATTTGCTGCGCGCCGCCTACGCCGCCGACGTCGCCGCCACCGATGACGCCGGGCTGGTCGAACGGCTCGGCCATCCGGTCCGCACGGTGCCGGGCGATCCGCTCGCTTTCAAGATCACCACCCCGCTCGACCTGCGCCTGGCCGAGGCCGTACTCGCCGGCGCCGAACTACCCACGGCGGGGGTCCGATGACCATGCGCGTCGGCATCGGCAGCGATGTCCATCCCATCGAACCCGGCCGCCCGTGCTGGATGGCCGGGCTGCTCTTCGACGGCGATGACGGCTGCGCCGGCCACTCCGACGGTGACGTCGCCGCGCACGCGCTCTGCGACGCCCTGCTCTCGGCCGCGGGGCTCGGCGATGTCGGCGCCGTCTTCGGCACCGGCCGCCCGGAATGGGCGGGCGTCTCCGGCGCCGCCATGCTGAAAGAAGTGCGCCGACTCCTCGACGAGGCCGGATACGACGTGGTCAACGCGGCGGTCCAGGTGATCGGCAATCGCCCAAAGATCGGTCCGCGCCGGGCCGAAGCGCAGCAGGTGCTCGGCGATCTGCTGGGCGCCCCGGTCTCGGTATCGGGCACCACCACCGACGGTCTCGGGCTCACCGGACGCGGTGAAGGCGTCGCCGCCATGGCGACCGCACTGCTGCACTGTCGTTAGTCCAGCCTCGCCGACCGCCCGCCGTACCGGCCGGGACCTGTCGGAACTTCGATACTCCGCCCGCAGCGCAACCCCATATACCAGCTAGGATCGACTGCCGTGACTCTGCGCCTATTCGACACCGAGACGCGGACCATGCGTGATTTCACGCCACTGGTCCCCGGCCATGCCTCGGTGTACCTGTGTGGCGCCACCGTGCAGGGCGAACCCCACATCGGACATGTGCGCAGCGGCGTCGCCTTCGACGTGCTGCGTCGCTGGCTCACCGCCAACGGCCACGATGTCGCGTTCATCCGCAATGTCACCGATATCGACGACAAGATCCTGAACAAGGCCGCCGCCGCGGGCCGTCCGTGGTGGGAGTGGGCCGCGACCCACGAACGCGCCTTCGACGAGGCGTATCGGCAGCTCGGTGTGCTGCCGCCCTCGGCGGAGCCCCGCGCCACCGGCCACATCACCCAGATGGTCGAGCTCATGCAGCGGCTGATCGACCGCGGGCACGCCTATGCCTCGGCGGGCAACGTCTACTTCGATGTGGTCAGCTTCCCCGAGTACGGCGCGCTGTCCGGGCACCGCCTCGATGACGTGCACCAGGGCGAAAGCGCAGGCGAGGGCAAGCGCGATCCGCGCGATTTCACCCTGTGGAAAGCCGCCAAGCCGGGCGAGCCCACCTGGCCGTCGCCGTGGGGGCCCGGCCGCCCCGGTTGGCATCTGGAATGCTCGGCGATGGCCGAGTTCTATCTCGGTTCTTCGTTCGATATCCATTGCGGCGGAATGGATCTGGTCTTCCCGCATCACGAGAACGAGATCGCCCAGTCCAAGGCGGCCGGTGACGGTTTCGCCCAGTACTGGCTGCACAACGGCTGGGTCACCCTCGGCGGCGAGAAGATGGCCAAGTCGCTGGGCAATACGCTCTCGGTGCCGAATGTGCTCAAGCAGGTCAGGGCCGTGGAGCTGCGGTTCTACCTCGGTGGTGCGCACTACCGGTCGATGCTGGAGTACTCCGAGAAGGCCCTGCACGACGCCGCCCAGACCTACCAGCGCATCGAGGCTTTCGTGCAGCGGGTGGTCGAACGCGGCGGTGACGTGCCGGTCGGCAAATGGACCGACGCCTTCGCCGCAGCGCTCGACGAGGATCTCGCGGTGCCGAAGGCGCTGGCCGAGATCCACCACGTGGTGCACGAAGGCAATAAGGCACTCGACGCCGGTGTGCTGGAGACCGCGCGCGAGCATGCGAGCCAGGTGCGCGGCATGCTGGCCATTCTCGGGGTCGATCCGCTGGATCCGCAGTGGTACACCCCCGGTGATTCCTCCGCCGCGACCGCCGCGCTCGATGTGCTGGTGACCGCCGAACTCGAACGGCGTCAGCAGGCGCGTGCCGACAAGGACTGGGCGACCGCCGATGCGGTGCGCGACCGGTTGCACGCCGCGGGTGTCGAAGTCACCGATACCCCCAACGGCCCGGAATGGTCGCTGGTCACCCCACAGCCAGGAAAGGCCGACTGATGGCAGGCAATTCGCAGCGCCGAGGCGCTGTCCGCAAGGGCGGAACCAAGAAGGGCCAGGTTGTCGGATCCGGCGGCAAGCGCAGGCGCGGGCTCGAGGGCCGGGGCGCGACCCCGCCCGCCGAGGCGCGCAAGTACCATCCGGCGGCCAAGCGCGCCGCGGCGAAAGCCAAAGCGGCGCAAGCGGCTTCGGGTGGCCGCCAGACCCGCACGGCCGGTCGCAAGAGCGATGACGGGCCGGAAATGGTGCTCGGGCGCAACCCGGTCGTCGAATGCCTGCGCGCCGGGGTACCCGCGACCGCGCTGTATGTGGCGGTCGGCACCGAGAACGATGAGCGGCTGACCGAGAGCGTCCGGATCGCCGCCGACACCGGCATTTCCATTCTGGAAGTTCCGCGCACCGATCTGGATCGGCTCAGCGCCAATGGATTGCACCAGGGCCTGGCCCTGCAGGTGCCGCCCTACCGCTACGCCCACCCCGACGATCTGGCCGAACGGGTCCGCGATTCGGGGCAGCCCGCGCTGATCGTGGCGCTGGACAACATCTCCGATCCGCGCAATCTCGGCGCGGTGATCCGCTCGGTCGCCGCCTTCGGCGGTCAGGGTGTAGTGATCCCGCAGCGGCGCAGTGCCAGCGTCACCGCGGTGGCCTGGCGTACCAGCGCCGGTGCCGCGGCCCGGCTGCCCGTCGCCCGTGCCACCAATCTGACTCGCACGCTGAAGGATTTCGCCGCCAAGGGCTATCAGATCGTCGGCCTGGACGCCGGCGGCGACACCACCCTCGACGAGTTCGACGGCACCGCGCCGACGGTGATCGTGGTCGGTTCCGAAGGCAAGGGCCTGTCGCGACTGGTTCGCGAGAGCTGTGACGCGATTCTGAGCATCCCGATGGCGGGTCCGGTGGAGTCGCTCAACGCCTCCGTCGCAGCGGGTGTGGTGCTCGCCGAAGTGGCCCGTCAGCGCCGGGTCTGAGACCGACCGTGCCCGGGCGGACACGCTCGTCCGGGCGCGTGCACGAAACGCCGCGCGGCCGCGACACCCGGTAAAGAACGCGCAAAGGCGCCTTACCCCCGTACAATTCGGCTCGTGGTGATACCCAATCAGCCCATCGGTCAGACGATCGAGCACCCGCGGGCGACCATGGTGCTGGTGCTCGGCGCCGTGAGTTTGATGTGCTGTGGGGTCCTCGGGCCGGTGGCCTGGGCGCTGGGCAAACAGGCGCTCGACCAGATCAACGATTCCCACGGCGCGCTGAGCGGCCGCGCGCAGGTGATGGTCGGCTACATCCTCGGCGTCATCGGCACCATCATGATGATCATCTGGGCGCTGCTGTTCCTGTTGATCCTGCTCGGCGGCAACGCCTAGCCGCGGCCGGAGCGAGGCGCGGGCAAGATCATCGACCCGAGCGGCGCGCGGCGGGCCCTGGCCCACCGCCCGATCCGGTCAGCGCAGGCTCGGCCGTTCCGGTTCGTCGGGGTTATCCCACGCGGGCCATTCCTCGGAGATCGAACCGGACCACTCCGGTTGGCGCCGCTCCCGGAACGCCGTCATCGCCTCGCCACCGTCGATGCTCTTGGCGACGTGCTGATTCAGCTCGGACTCCAGCCGCCCGACCACCGATGGCGCCATATCCATGCTCTCCCACAGCAGCCGCTTGGACAGCGCGGCCGTCAGCGGGGCCGAACCATTGGCGATATCGTGCGCCACCGCCAACGCCGTCGGCAGCACCTCACCGCCCGGCAGGCAGGCATTGGCCAGGCCCATCGCCTTGGCCTCCGCGCCGTCGAAGGTGCGGCCGGTGAGCAGGATGTCGGCGGCATTGGCCAGGCCGGCCAGCCGCGGCAGCGTCCAGTGCGCGTAACCGTCGGCGAGGACGCCGCGACGCACTTGGCTCAGCCCGTACACCGCGTCGTCGGCCAGGTAGCGCAGATCGCATTGCAGCGCCAGCGCCAGCCCGATGCCGACGGCGTGCCCGTTGACGGCGGCGATCACCGGTTTGCGCACCCGGAACGGCGGCGGGTCGATGGTGCCGGTCACCTCGCCGACCCGGTCGGACAGATCGGCGCCCGCGCAGAACGCGGGTGGCGTGCCGGTGATGACGACGACGCGGATGGCGTCCTCGATATCGCAGCGCTGCAAGGCCGCGCTGAGTTCGGCGATCATCGCCGGGGTGAAGGCGTTCTGCTGGGCGGGGCGATTCAGGGTGAGGACGGCGATGCCCGCGGAGACATCGACGAGCAGTTCCGAACTCATGTCTTGGATCGTAGACGACCGCGCCCCGACCGGTGGGCGCTCGGCCGGGGTGCTCAGGGGCGCAGGATCTTGCGGCCGATGGCGTACTTGTGCACCTCGGTCGGGCCATCGTAGAGCCGGAACGCGCGCATATCGCGGAAGATCATCTCCACCACGGTCTCGTCGCTGATGCCGATGCCGCCGAGCACCTGCACACAGCGATCGGTGACCTTGAACAGCTCCTCGGAGACGAAGACCTTGGCCACCGAGCTCTCATGCCGTGCCTTCTCGCCCTGATCCATCAGCCAGCAGGCATGCCAGATCGTCAACCGGCACTGGTGCAGCGCGATCTCGTTGTCGGCCAGCATGAACGACACGCCCTGGTGTTCGCCGATGGTCTTGCCGAACGCGGTCCTGGTCTTGGCGTGGTCGACCGCGATGCTGTGCGCCCGCTCGGCCGCCCCAAGCCAGCGCATGCAGTGCGTGAGGCGGGCCGGGGCCAGCCGCAGCTGGGCGTAGCGCAACGCCTGACCCGCCTCACCGAGCAGCGCGTCCTTGGGCAGGGTCAGCTGGTCGAAGCGCACCACGCCGTGCCCGGCGACGTAATTGCGGTCCATGGTGTTCATGGTGCGTTCGATGACGATGCCGGGCTGATCGCCGTCGGTGAGGAACAGCGTCGGCCCGGCGGGCAGGTGCGGGTTCTCCGCGAGGCGGGCCATGATGATCCAGGTCTTGGCGCCGTTCGCACCGGTGATCAGCCATTTGCGGCCGTTGATGGTGAAGTTCTCGCCGTCGAACGTGGCGGTGGTGGCCAGCTGGTTCGGGTCCGAGCCCGCGCCGCCGGGTTCGGTCATGGCGAACACCGAACGCTGGTGGCCGTTGATCACCGGCATCAGGTAGCGCTCGGTCTGCTCCGGGTTCGCGATCTTGGACAGCAGGAACATATTGCCTTCGTCGGGGGCGGCGCAGTTCATCGCGATAGGGCCGAGGGTGGACCAGCCCGCCGCCTCGTAGAGCACCGCCTGCTCGACGTGAGTGAGCCCGCGTCCGCCGAGTGCCTCGGGAGCCTGGATGGTCAGCAGCTTCTCCGCGCGGGCCAATTCGACCAGTTCCTGCCGCAGCTCATCGGTCGGGCCGTGCGCGGTGAGCCGTGGATCCCGCTCGAACGGCACGATCTTGTCGATGACGAACCGGCGGATCCGATCGCGTTCGGCGGCGAGGTCGGCGGGAATGCTGAAGTCGATCATCAGTGGTCACCATTCGGTCGGCGGCAGATGCGATGAGCATACGAAACGGCGGCACCCAGACTGAAGGCGGGCGCCATCAAATGGGGGATGGACCGGGCTGTCAGTGGCTGTCGGCGTTCTGTCGGTGCGCTGTCAGCGGCGGCGGGCAACGTCATCGGCACAGCGGGCGAGGCACCAGACCTCGAGCCGCGAGCCGCAGCCAACGAAAGGGATCGACAATGTCCGACCACGCGTTCTCCACAGCCGTCGCCACCATCGCGGAGCAGTTCGGCATGCCCGGTGTGAGCGCCGGGGTATGGGTCAACGGCACCGAGATCTTCGCCGCGCACGGCGTCACCAGCCTCGACAACCCGCTGCCGGTCGACGAGCACACCCTGTTCCAGCTGGGCTCGGTGAGCAAGACCCTGACCGCGACCACGCTCATGCGCCTGGTCGCCGACGGCAAGGTCGAACTCGACGCGCCGCTGCGCCGCTACCTGCCGGAACTCACCATCGCCGAGGATTCGGCCGCGGCCCGCATCACCGTGGCCCAGGTGCTCAACCACACCGCGGGCCTGGATTGGAATCATCTGATCGAGCCGGGTGAGGGCGACGACGCGCTGGCCGTATTCACCGCCGCCATGGCCGAGCTGCCGCTGATCGGGGAGCCGGGGGAGCGCTCCTCGTACAGCCAGGGTGGGTACAACATGCTCGGCCGGGTGATCGAGCAGGTCACCGGCCAGAGCTACGAACAGGCCGTCACCGAACTGGTGCTTGCTCCACTCGGTATGACGAACAGTGTGCTCAGCACCGGTGAGGCGATGCTGCGCCGATTCGCCGTCGGCCACGAATTCGACGCCGATGGCGCGCTCGCCGTCGTCTCGCGGTGGAAGCCCGGCCGGGCCAACAACCCGGGCGGCGGGCTGGCGGCACCGGCGGTCGACCTGTTGCGATGGGCGCGCTTCCACCTCGGCGACGGCCGGGCGGCGGACGGCACCGTGATCGTGCCCGAGCAGGTGTTGCGCTCGATGCGCCGACCGACCGTCACCCTGCGCGGCACCTCGCTCGGTGACGCCATGGGGATCTGCTGGTTCCTGCGCGAGGTCGACGGTGTGCAGACCGCCGGGCACGGCGGTTCCGGGTTCGGGCAGTTCTCCGAACTCTTGCTGGTCCCGGAACGCAATTTTGCGCTGGTCGTGATGAGCAATGCGAACCCCGACGGCATCCCGTGCAATCGCGCGATCATGCGCTGGGCGCTCGAGCACTACCTCGGCATCATCGACCGCGATCCGGAGCCGCTGCCCTATGACGGCGAGCGCGCCGCCGAGGTCGTGGGCCATTACGAGAGCGAGGCGATGACCTTCGACATCACCACCGACGGCGCCGGCCTGACCCTCGAGGTGCTGATCAAGCCGGAATTGCGCGCGGCGTCGGAGGAGGAGATGCCTGCCGACCATGAGCCGTTCCCGTTCGGCCTGCTGCCCGGCGACGAGTACATCGTGACGGCGGGGGCGTTCGAGGGTCAGCGCGGGTATTTCAGCAGGGACGCCGACGGTGCGGTGATCGGTGTCGACCTCGCGGGACGGTTGTTCGGCCGCGTCTCGTAGAGGGTCGCCGGAGAGCCCGGTCCGCTGTGCGGGCCGGGCTGATCGGCGTCGAAGGGTTGCCCGCATACTGCGCGGGCCTTCGTTCCAGCGATATCCACGCCGCATTCGGCCGGAGCCGACGCGCGATGCGCTGAAGGCCCGCGCCGGCGTCTGGAATGCTGAGCGCGTGCGTATCGCAGTACTCGGCCCCCTCACCGCACACACCGATGACGGGGAGCCGATCGCTATCGGTGGTCTGCGGTTGCGCATGCTGTTGGCGCGGTTGGCGCTGGAGGGTGGGCGCACGGTGTCCGTCGATGGCCTGATCGACGGACTGTGGGGCGCCGAGCCGCCGGTCGATGCGGCGGGTGCGTTGCAGGCGTTGGTCTCCCGGTTGCGCAGGGCCATGCCGGATCCGGCGGTGGTCGAGTTGGCGGCGGGTGGATACCGGTTGCGCGTGCGGGCCGAGGACGTCGATGCGTTCCGCTTCGAGGAATCGCTCGGCCGGGGCAGGCGCGAACTGGCGACGGGCAAACCCGAGGCCGCCGCCGACACGCTGGCCGCCGCGCTCGCACTGTGGCGCGGTCCGGCCCTGGCCGACCTGTCCGCCGCACCGTTCGCCGAGCTCGCCGCGAGCAGGCTGCACGAGCTGCGCGCCGCCGCCGAGGAGGAACACTTCGACGCGCAGTTGCGGGCAGGCAGGGTAGGCGAGATTCTCGCCGATCTCGAATCCGCCGGTGCGCGAAGGCCATTGAGTGAACGGCTGGCCGCATTGCGGATCCGCGCCTTGGCCGCGAGTGGGCGGCAATCCGACGCGCTGGCGGTCTACGAGCGGACTCGGGAATCGCTCGCCGCGGAATTGGGTGTCGATCCTTCGGCCGAATTGCAGCAGACCCATCTGGCGCTGCTGCGCGGTGAATTACCCAGGCCTGTCACCGGATCGGGGCGCGCGGCGAGCCGGATGCCGTTGCGGCTCACCAGCTTTGTCGGCCGGGACCGAGACCTGGAACGGCTCGCGCTGCGCCTGGCCGATGCCCGGCTGATCACGCTGGTCGGGCCGGGCGGTGCGGGCAAGACCCGGCTGGCGGTCGAGGGAGTGGCGCGACACCGCGCGGGCGAACGCGGTCGGGTGTGGTTCGTGTCGCTGGCCGGTGCCGCCGACGCCGATCAGGTGATCGAGGCGCTGCTCGGCGCGCTCGGACCCCATGAGGTGCGCCCGCCCGAGGGCGGCCCGTCCACGCCGACGGCGCGGGTGATCGCATCGCTCGACGTGGGCGAAGCGATTGTGGTGCTGGACAATTGCGAACACGTGCTCGACGCCGTCGCCGAGCTCGTCGACCGGCTGCTGGCCGCCCTGCCGGATCTGCGGATCGTCGCCACCAGCCGCGAAGCGCTCGCCCTCACCGGTGAATCGCTGCTTTATCTCGGGCCGCTGGGTGTGCCGGGAGACGCGGTGGACGTGCTGGATCCCGCCGCGCTGGCTGCGGTGCCGTCGGTGCGGCTGTTCGTCGATCGCGCTGTTGCGGTGCGCAGCGAATTCGCCCTGGATGCGACCACCGCCGGTGCGGTCGCCGAGATCTGTCGCCGCCTCGACGGGCTCCCGCTGGCCCTGGAGCTGGCGGCCGCCACCTTGCGCTCGATGAATATCCAGCAGCTCGCGCATCGTCTCGACGACCGGTTCCGCGTGCTCGAAGCGGGCAGCCGGACCGCGCTGCCGCATCAGCGCACCCTGCTCGCGCTGGTGGAGTGGAGCTGGGAATTGCTGAGCGAACCCGAGCGAATCCTGGCCCGCAGGCTGGCCGTGTTCCCGGGCGGTGCCACGCTGGCGGCGTTGGAGGCGGTATGCGCCGATGCGCGGTTGCCTGCTGCGAAGGTCTTCGGCACCGTGCGTGCGCTGGTGGAGAAGTCGATGGTGCAGCTGTCCGATGACAGCGATCCGCGCTATCGCATGCTGGAGACGATCCGCGCGTACGCGATCGAGCAGTTCGACCGCTCCGGCGACGATATCGCCGACGCGTTCGTCGCGTACCACCTCGAACTGGCCGCAACGCACGAACCCGTGCTCCGCTCCCGCGGTCAGCTCGAAGCCATCGCCCGCTTCGACGCCGAGCACGACAACCTGCTCGCGGCGCTACGCACCGCTCTCGACGGCGCCGATGCCGAGCGGGCGGCCGATTTCGTCGCAGTGATGTTCTGGTACTGGGGAATTCGCGGGATGAGCACCCATTTCGATTCCCATCTGGAAAGGCTGCGGCAGCGAGAACCGGAACTGCCCGAGCGCACCGCTGCCGCATTCGCGCTGATCCGGCTGTTCGCGGGCACCCCGGTCCACCGCGACCTGCCGGTCCTGGACCTGATCGCGAAAGCCGAAGCGGCCGGAGCACTCGAGTTCCATCCCGCGGTGCTGCTGCTCGCGCCGCGGTTGGCGTACGCGGCGGGCGACCCGGCCCTCGGTGACCGGCTGCTGGCGCGGGCTTCGTCCGCGCCGGATCCATGGGTGCGCGCGAATGCCCATTCGGCCCGGGCAGAACTTCATCCGGACCGGCGTACGGTCCAGGCCGGCGATGTTCGTGGCCACGTGGGCGAGGGGCTCACCGCTGCCGAGTCACGCGCGGCGGCGCTGGCGGAATTCGCATCGGTCGGTGACCGCTGGGGCCTGGGCATGGCCCTGCTCGCCATCGGCCAGGAGCATTCCCTGCGCGGACGCAGCGCCGAGGCCATCTCCGCCTTCGAACGCGGTGTGGCGCTGAGCGCGGAACTGAATGCCGCCGACCTCTTCCACTGCCGGGCCGCCCTCATCACCGAACGCATGCGCTCCGGCGATCTACCCGGCGCCTGGCGCGATCTCGAGGTGGCCCGCAGGCAGGCCGATGAGCTGGGCGACCGCCGCGCCGCGGCCGAAATTCTGTTCAGCGTCGCGGAATGGCATCGCCGCTGCGGTGATCCGGCCGCCGCCGACGCCGCTGTGGATCGCCTGGAGCCCCTGACCGATCGCCTCCAGCTCCCCGCAGCCGTCGCGGCAGGCCTTGTGGCCCGAGCCCGCATGGCCAACCGGCTCGTGGCCGGCGACCCGGCCGGCGCCCGGGGCTTCTGGCAGCAGGCCCTGTCGGCCTGCCTGGCTTGGGGAACCACCGCCGCCGCAGCCGAGGCCGCCGAACTACTCGCGCACTTGCGCGCCGCCGAGAACGCGCCCGAATCCGCCGCCACCGCGCTCGGCATGAGCGAATCCATCCGAGGCGAATTCGACGCGGGCGAGCCCCTCCTGGCCACCCTCATCGCCGGCTTGATCGCCGAACTCGGCGAGAGCGCCTTCCACCAGGCCTACCGGCGAGGCGCCGAGATGTCGCGCGATGAAGCCACCGCGCAATTGGGTTGACGCGATCCGGGGCGGCGGCGGACCGGCCGAATTCTGCGCGCCTGCTCTCGGCAGCTCGATCACGCATGACGCGGGCCCGGCTCCCGGGCCGGCAGCGACTGACACCGGCCGGCTCACATTCGGCGCGCCCAGCCCGGCGCGCCCAGACCGGCGCGCCCAGCCCGGCGCGCCCAGACCGGCGCGCCCAGCCCGGCGCGCCCAGACCGGCGCGCCCAGACCGGCGCGCCCAGACCGGCGCGCCCAGACCGGCGCGCCCAGACCGGCGCGCCCAGACCGGCGCGCACAGACCGGCGCCCGGCCGACGAGCGCCGATCAGACCGCCGAACGCACCTCGCGCAGCTTCGGTGGCGGTCGCGGAAACGGCAGCTCCGGTGGCAGGTGCCGATCACTCGGCAGACGATGGAGGCGCCGGTTCGAGTACCGATACCGCTCGGTCCTGCGCTCGGCTGCGTGCCTGCTCGATCTCGTTGATGTGGTTCTCCGTCCATCGACGCAGCGCCGTGATGGGTTCGGCCAGGCTGCGCCCGAGCGGCGTGAGGTCGTACTCGACTCGGGGCGGGATGGTGGGGTGGACGGTGCGCGTGATGAAACCGTCGCCTTCGAGGCTGCGCAGGGTCTGGGTGAGCATCTTCTGGGAGACGCCCTCGATGCGTCGGCTCAGGTCGGTGTAGCGCATGGTGCCCTCGAGGAGGGCGTCCACGACGAGGATCGTCCACTTGCCTGCGATGTGATCCAGCACCTGGCGGGTGGGGCATTTCGCCGAGAAGACGTCGGCCGGCAGCCCGGAGGACTCCACAATGGTCGCCATGAAAGGAGAGTAACGCACTAATTAGTGCCCTCTTCCCAATGGCGAGTCACTCTCCAATAGTGAGTGGCATGCACACCATGTCTGTTGCCGAAGCCATCCGCACTCGCCGTACCGTTCGCCACTACCGTCCCGAGGCGGTCCCCGCGGCCGCGCTCGACGCACTCCTCGCTCTCGCCATCGAGGCACCCACCAGCTGGAATCTCCAGGACCGGTCCATCGTCGCCGTCACCAGTGCCGAAGGCCGTGCGGGGCTGACCTGGGCCACCGGTGGCCAACCACAGCCACAGGAGGCCCCGCTCATGCTGGTCTTCGTCGCCGAGCCGCTGTCCTGGCGCGAGGACCACAGCGACGTCTATGAGCAGGCTCGCCGCAATGGCGCGTGGAACGACGAGTTCGTCACGATGTTCTCCGCGGCATCGCAAGCCTTCCAGGCCGACCTCGAGGAGCGTGGCCTGCTGCGCGAGTACGCGATCAAGGACGCGATGATCGCGGCCAGCTATGTGATGCTCGCGGCGACGGAGATGGGATTCGCCACGTCACCGATGAACGGCTGGGACGAGGCCGCGGTGAAGAAGGTGATCGGCATCGACGACCGTGACGATCTGGCCATCGCCCTACTGATGTCCATCGGTTATCCGGCGGAGGAGCGGCGCCATCCTGGCCGTCGGGCTCGGGAACGCAATGTGTTCCACGAGTCGTACGGATCGCCGGGCGACCACCGGCGCTGACGAGCCCTCAGGCCGCCCTGGCGGCTCGGCGTCGCCGGGTGCCCACCAGTCGGGCCACCAGGTAGATCAGGAACGACAGTCCCGTCACGAAGGTGGACACCGGGACGCCGGGCGCCAGCGAGAGCAGGATGCCGCCGACGGCCGCGATTTCGGCGAACACCACCGTCAGCAGGGTGGCGCGAGCCGGACTCGCGGTGAGTTGCGCGGCGGCGGCCGCTGGAGTGATCAGCAGGGCCAGAACCAGCAGCGCCCCGACGATCTGGACGCCGAAGGCCGCCGTGATGCCGAGTAGCACCGCGAACACGATCGACAGCGCACGCACCGGCACTCCGCGCGCCACCGCGACTTCGGGGTCGGAGCTGGCGAACAGCAAGGGCCGGTAGACGAACGCCAGGACAGCGAGCACGCCGACGGTGCAGAACGCGAGCAGCCCGAGCCCGCTGTTGCCGACACTGACCACCTGCCCGGTCAGCAGCGAGAACTTCGAACCGGCACGGTCGGGGCCCAGCCAGAGGAACAGCACCGAGAGCCCGAGGCCGAACGAGAGCACCACCGCGATCACCGAATCACGTTCGCGCGCTTTCGTTCCCAATACACCGAACAGCACGGCCGCCACCACTGACCCGGCGATGGCGCCGAGCCCGACACCGATACCGGCCAGCAGCGCCGCCGCCGCACCGGTCAGCGACAGCTCGCTGGTGCCGTGCACGGCGAACGACATCTGCCTGCTGATGATCAACGGCCCGATCACCCCGGCCAGCAGTCCGAGCAGCGCGGCGGCGATCACCGCCTGCTGCACGAAGTCGTAGGACAGCAGATGCGCGGTGGTGGAGAAGTCGAACATCTTCGCTAGCACGTCGGCGAGCTTGTCGTTCACGCACGCGCCTCACTATCGCGCGGGGCCGGGTGCGGCGTGCCGGGATCGCCGTGGCAGTGCGCGCCCGCGGCGCCGAGCGCGTCCATGGTGTCGCCGGTACCGACGACCACCAGCCTGCCGCGCACCCGCAGCACATCCACCTCGGTCTGATACAGCTCGGACAGCACCTCGGAGGTCATCACCTCGTCCGGGGTGCCGATCCGGAACTTGCCGTCCACCAGGTAGAGCACCCGGTCGACCAGCGGCAGGATCGGGTTGATCTCGTGGGTCACGAACAGCACGGCGGTGTCGTGGATGCGGCGGCGCCGGTCGATCAGCTCCGACACCAGCCGCTGGTTCGCCAGGTCCAGGCTCAGCAGCGGTTCGTCACACAGCAGTACGCGTGGATCGCCGACCAGGGCCTGCGCCACTCGCAGCCGCTGCTGCTCGCCGCCGGACATGCTCTCCAACGGCGCGTCCGCGAACGCCTGCGCGCCCACATCGGCCACGGCCGCGGCGACCTTGCGCTTACGTTCGCGGCGCGTGCGCCAGCCGAGCCCCCACCGATGCCCGTCCACCCCGAGCCCGACCAGATCGGTGCCACGCAACTGCACCCCGGCATCGATGGTCTTCTGCTGCGGGATGTAGCCGATATCCGGATGCCCCGCCCGCGCGGGAACCCCGGCGATCTCGGCGCTGCCGGAGCTCAAGCCGAGTTGTCCGAGCAGCACTTTCAGCAGCGAGGTCTTACCCGATCCGTTCGGCCCGAGGATCGCGATGAATTCGCCGGGCGCCACCTCCAGATCGAGCCCCTGCCACAGTGTCCGATCGCCGAACGACAGCCGTGCCGAATCGAGCTTGATCGCCGGCGTGGCCGGGGCGGTGCGTTCCGGCGGTGCGGCCACGGGCGCGGACCGGTCGACCGGCGCCGTGGTCCCGCCCGGTACCGCGGTCTCGACCGGCGAACCGGCCACTTCCGGTTCGCCGGTGTCCACCAGCTCGGCCCGCTCGACCCGACGTTCGGCGCGCATATCAGTCCAGTGCCGAGGCGATGGCGCGGGCGTTGTCGGTCTGCCAGGTGACGTAGTCGACCCCGGCGGGCAGCGTTTCGGTCACCTCGATCACCGGGATACCGGCCGCCTCGGCCTGGGCGCGTAGTTCCTTGCTGGTGTTGTCCTCGGTCTGCACGTTGTAGACCATGGCGCGCACCTGCTTGCCGGTGATCAGATCGCGAGTGGCCGCCACGGCGGCCGGGGCCGGATCGGTTTCCTGCTCGATCGCCTCTTGGTACTCGTGTGGTGTCACGTCCTTGGCGCCGGCGTCGAGCAGCAGGTAGTGCGCGAGCGGTTCGGTCTGCACGATCGGGGCGCCGGGGTCCGACGTGCGCGCCGGCGTGGTGTAGGAGCGGACGCCGTTGAGGCTGTCCTTGAAGGCTGCCGCGCGGTCGGTGTATCCGGTGGCATGGTCGGGGTCGATCTCCCCGAGGGCCTTCGCGATCTGGTCGGCGACCACCGCGACGGTGTCGATGTCGTACCAGACGTGCTCGTTCTCGTCGTCGCGGATGTCCTCGGCGCGCGAGGCGAAGGCGTCGACGGTGCGCTTGCCGGTGCCCTCGATGGCCTTCTCGATGAATTCGTCGTAGCCGCCGCCGTTGTAGACCACCAGATCGGCGTCGGTGATCGCGGCCGATTCGATGGCCGAGGTCTCATGCGAGTGCGGGTCGGCGGCGGGGTCGGTGATGATCGATTCGACTTCGGCGTCCGGCCCGGCAACGGTAGCCGCGATATTGCCCCAGACATTGGTCGAGGCGACCACCGACGGCTTTCCCGACGCGTCGTCGGAGCCGGTGCCGCAGGCCGTGAGGCTCAGCGCGGTCGCCAGACCCACCGCGACGGTTGCGAAGGTGGTGGCAGATCTGGTTCTCACGCGGGCTCCCGGAAAGCTTAATGGAAATCGTTTCCGTTTTACTTTATCAGGGCGTTTCTGCGGATACGAACCGAATCCGTGTGATCTGTGTTCCCCGGACGCGGATCGGCCCACGTCGGCGACCGGCGGGCAGCCTGCCGTCGACGTGGGCCGTGGTCCGGATCAGCTCACCAGCGCGTTCACCGGCTGGCTCAGCAGCTGAGCGCAGCGCAGCAGACCGAGATGGCTGTAGGCCTGCGGATGGTTGCCGAGGGAACGCTCGGCCACCGGGTCGTACTCCTCGCTGAGCAGCCCGGTCGGCCCGGCCACGTCCACCAGCTGGGCGAACAGCGCCTCGGCATCGGAGCGCTTGCCGATCAGCAGGTACGCCTCCACCAGCCAGGCCGCGCACAGATGGAACCCGCCCTCGCCGCCGGGCAGGCCGTCGTCGTGGTGGTAGCGGTACACGGTGGAACCGCTGCGCAGCTCCGCCTCGGTGGCGACGACGGTGGCCGCGAAACGCGGATCCGACGGATCGATCAGCCCGCTCAACCCGATGTGCAGGGTCGCGGCGTCCAGATCGGTGCCGTCGTAGGCGGCGGTGAACGACTGCACTTCCTCGTTCCAGCCCTTGGTCTTGACCTCGTCGGCGATCTGATCGCGCAGCGCGGCCCACTCCGGATGGATCGGGCGGTCGAACTTCTGCGCGAGGGTGAGCGCGCGGTCGATGGTGAGCCAGCCCATCACCTTGGAGTACACGTGGTGGCGCGGGTTGCCGCGGATCTCCCAGATGCCGTGGTCGGGCTCGTGCCAGCGCCGCTGCACCGCCGAGACCATGGCGTGCACCAGCTCCCAGTCCTGATCCGGCAGCGCCATCCGCGGATCGCCGACGCCCTGGGTTTCCCTTGCGTGCGCCAAGGTGGCGATCAGATCCACGATCGGGCCGAAGACGTCCAGCTGGACCTGCATGTTCGCCGCGTTGCCGACGCGCACCGGCCGAGATCCAGCATAGCCGGGCAGCTGATCGATGACGGCCTCGGGCGGCAGCGTCTCGCCGTAGAGCGTGTACAGCGGGTGCAGCCGCTCAGGGCCGGGCAGCGTCTCCAGCACCCGGTGCACCCAGCCGAGGAAGTCCTCGGCCTCACTCAGTGAACCCAGCGACACCAGCGCCGACGCGGTGAGCGCGGCGTCGCGCAGCCAGCAGTAGCGGTAATCCCAGTTGCGCACGCCGCCGATGTCCTCGGGCAGCGAGGTGGTGGCCGCGGCCAGGATCGAGCCGGACGGTGCGTGCACCAGCCCGCGCAGGGTCAGCGCGGAGCGCTTCATCAGATCCGGCTTCAGCGGCGGCAGGTCAAGCGAGGCCGCCCAGGAGGACCAGTAGGTCTCGGCGATCCGCCTGCGCTCGGGTTCCGGCGTCATGGCGGGCGCGAGATCCGGTGTGCCGCATCGCAGTTCCAGCACCACCGGGCCCTGCGACGGATCGACGACGGCGGTCGCGGAGCTGTGCACGCCGTCGCTCTGGATGGTCCATTCGACGCCGGGGGAGCGCAGCACCGTCGGATCGTTGGTGCCGCGCACCCGCAGCCCGTTCGGCTCGGCCTCGATGGTGACCGGCACCTGGCCGAATTCCGGACGCGGCGCGAAGGTCACCACGGCGCGCGTGTCGCCGGTGATCACGCGAGTCAGATCGGTGCGGTCGGGCGCCACGTCATGCGGCAGATAGTCGACCACTTGCAGCTTGGCCCAACGGGTTTCGACGGTCATGGTGCCGTCGATGTAGCGCTGCGACAGCGGCAGGCCCGGGCGTTCCGGCGCGATGCTGAAATGCCCGGCCTGCGGTCCGCCGAGCAGATGGGCGAACACCGCGGCCGAATCGGGTTCGGGATGGCAGAACCAGGTGACCGTCGCGTCGGGCGTCAGCAGCGCCACCGAGCGCGGGCTCGCCAGCATGCTCAGCCGCTCGATGCGGGGCGCGCTGGCGCCGGCCAGCCAGGTGCGGCGCTCCTCGAGCAGAAAGGCCAGCGCGCACGACACGGCCTCGGTATTGGGCACGCGGTACTTGGCCAGGCTCTCGCCCTCGCCGACCTTGATGCCGACGTCGGGACCGGACAACATCCGGAAGGCCTTCTCATCGGTGACGTCGTCGCCGAAGAACACCGCCGCCGACGCGCCCTCCTGATGCCGGATGGTGTCGAGCGCGCTGCCCTTATCGGTGGGGATGACGGCCAGCTCGATGACGGCCTTGCCCTCGGTGACCTGCACCCCGACCCAGCAGGCCGGGCCCTGGCGAACCTGATTGAGCGCGCGCCGCCCGATCTCCGGCCCGGCATTGCGCACGTGCAGCGCGATGCTGGCCGGCTTGGTCTCGACCGTCACGCCCGGATTCTCCGCGGCGATCTGATTCAGCGCGGTGGTCAGTTCTTGCAACAGCTGCTTGGCGTCGTTGTCGATGGCGTGCACGAAGCCGACATCGAACTCCGAGCCGTGGCTGCCGATCAGCTGCACCTCGACGGGCAGCCGCGACAGCGCCGCGAGATCACGCAGCGCCCGGCCGGAGATGACGGCGGCCGTGGTGCCGGACAGGCCGGCCAGCGCGCGTAACGCGCGGACCGACTCGCCGTGCGGGTACGCCTTGGCCGGATCGGACACGATGGGTGCGATAGTCCCGTCGTAATCCGATGCGACCAACAGGCGTGGGACCCGCGCGACCGTCGACAGGGCACGACGAAGTTCCAGTGGGAGATCCTGTGCGCTCACGCATCCAACCTTATGGATCGGAGGAGTTTTTCAGGGGGCGCGCATGACAATACTGGGTTGAATTCTCATCACCGACATGCGGCGATGCCCGTGTGCTGCCCGTGTGCCGCCTCTTTGCTCAGGAGTTGTTGCCGAGCAGCAGGTCGACGGTCAATTCCAGGCGTTCGGTGACGTCGGTCGCCGAGGCCCTGCGGGTGAGCCAGGCCACCAGGTTCGACAGCCACACGTCGCTGATGACGCGGGCGATGGCGAGCTGGCGTTCGGTGGGTTCGCCGTCGTTCATGGCACGGGCGAAGACCCGGTCCATCACCTTGCCCACGCGATCGACTTCGGCGGCGGCGGAGGCGTCGGCGAACATGAAGGCGCGGGTCATGGCCTCGGTGAGCAGCGGATCGCGCTGCATCATCCGGGTGATCTGGGTGAGCAGCAGGTGCATCCGTTCGCGCGGGGTCTGCCCGGCCAGCGGCTTGCGTTTGCCCTCGATCTGCTCGAATTCGCGCGAGAGCGCCGACACCAGCAGGTGCACCTTGGAGGGGAAGTAGCGGTACAGCGTGCCCACGGCGACGTCGGCGCGTTCGGCCACGGCGCGCATCTGCACCGCGTCGTATCCGCCCTTGGAGGCCAATGCCAGCGTCGCATCGAGGATGCGCTTGCGGCGTTCGCGCTGCGCGCTGGAGCTCAGCTCGTCCTCGCTGAGCGTGGTCACGGCGGCTCGGGTGCCCGCTGCGGGCGCCCCGTTCGAGTCGGCCGGCTGCGAACGGGAGGGGCTGGCCATCGGTGCTGGTCCTTTCGTGTCGGGCCGCGGCGGAGTGCGAGGCCCGCGTGGATTCGCGGGGCGTCACTCGCGCCGGACCCGCTCGGTCGGTGGGTCGTACGCGTTCGATCCTGTGGACGAAAGCATCGCTTGACTTCCGCCCGGCCAGGATATTAGAACATGTTCTAGGTGTGGGAGTCACGCCGGAAAGGCGGTATGTACTGTGACCATCGCCACCACTGACGAGCATAAAGCCGTTCAGGAGTCGATGAGCGGATGGGCTGCAGCGGTACGTCCGATTGCAACAATGCGGGACGATACGACCGGCTTCTGGCGCACGTACTGGGATCAGCTGACCGACCTCGGGATCTTCCGGGTGGCGGTCGACGAGCAGGCCGGCGGCGCGGGTGGATCGATCACCGATCTCGCCGTGCTGGTGGAGCAGGCCGCGCACGATCTGGTGGGCGGACCGGTGCTCACCACCGCGTTGGCCGGCGTGGTGACCGGCGGACGACTGGACGAACAGCAGCCGTGCGGAGTCGCACTCGACACCGTTGTCGAGTCGGCGAGCAGCTTATCGGCTGTGGATCGCCCGCGGCAGGGTGACGGCGGTGAGCTGGTGCTCAACGGGGTCTGGGAGACGGTGCTCGGCGCCGCGCCGGGCGCTGCGGTGCTGCTGCCGGTGCGGGTTGCCGACGGTTCGCGTTGGTGTCTGATTCCCGCCGAAGCCCCCGGTGTGACCATCGAGCCTCTGCCGGCATTGGATCCGAGCACCCCGCTGGCGCGGGTCCGCTGCGCCGAGGTCCAGGTGCCCGCCGCCGACGTGTTCGCCCCCGATTTCGCCGTCGAAGACCTGATCGTCGCGCTCACCACGGCCGAACTGGCCGGTGTCGCGGGCTGGTGCCTGGAGACCGCGGTCGAATACGCCAAGGTGCGTGAGCAATTCGGCAAGCCGATCGGCAGTTTCCAGGCCGTCAAGCACATCTGCGCGTGGATGCTGTGCCGCACCGAGCTGATCCGCTCGGTCGCCGCCGACGCCGCCGCGGCCGCCGACGAC
The DNA here is from genome assembly GCF_058222935.1 of Nocardia sp. JCM 38205. NCBI lineage: Bacteria > Bacillati > Actinomycetota > Actinomycetes > Mycobacteriales > Nocardiaceae > Nocardia > Nocardia sp. JCM 38205. The sequence continues at coordinate 278,001 of NZ_JBYHFL010000003.1, forward strand.
GCCCTCGCGAACCCCGCTGGCTCCGAACTGCCGATCGCCGCCGCCATCGCCGCCGCCATCTCCCTCGATGCCGCGGTCGAGACCGCCAAGGACTGCATCCAGGTGCTCGGCGGTATCGGCTTCACCTGGGAGCACGACGCGCACTTCTACCTGCGCCGCGCGACCGCGCTGCGGCAGCTGCTCGGCGGCGGCGGGTACTGGCGCGCGCGGGTGACCGAATTGACCAGGGCGGGTGCGCGCCGCACCACCGGCGCCGACCGCATCCTCGCCGACGCCGCCACCGAGACGGCATCGTCCGGCGAAGGCGTCGGCGCCGCGGTGGGTGTGGCGGCCGCCGTCGGCAACGCGGCCGCGGTCTCGCTCGAGCTCGGTGCGGCCGCGACCGGTGTGGCCGCCGAGGTCGCCGCGATCGCCGCACTGCCGGTCGATCAACAGCGCAAGGCCATGGTCGAGGCCGGCCTGGTCATGCCGCACTGGCCCGAGCCCTACGGCCGCGCCGCCGATCCGATGACGGGCCTGCTCATCTCGGAGGAACTCGCCCGCGCCGGATTGGAGACGCCGGACCTGGCGATCGGCGGCTGGGCCGTGCCGACCCTGTTGCAGCACGGCACCCCGGAGCAGATCGAGCGGTTCGTCTGGCCGACCCTGCACGGCGATGTCGTCTGGTGCCAGCTGTTCAGCGAGCCGGGCGCCGGTTCCGATCTGGCCGCGCTGCGCACCACCGCCACCAAGGTCGACGGCGGCTGGATGCTGCGCGGGCAGAAGGTGTGGACCTCGCTGGCCGACACCGCGAACTGGGGCATCTGCCTGGCCCGCACCGATCCGGCGGCGCCCAAGCACAAGGGCATCAGCTACTTCCTGGTCGATATGCGCAGCGCGGGCATCGAGATCCGTCCGCTGGTGCAGATCACCGGCGAGGCGAAGTTCAGCGAAGTCTTCCTCGATGACGTCTTCGTGCCAGACGAGTGCGTGGTGGGTGCGCTCGGCAACGGCTGGAAGATCTCCCGCTCCACGCTGTCCGCGGAGCGGATCGCCATGGGCGGCAAGGGGATCGGCCAGCTGCTCGAAGAGCTGGTCGGCAAGCTTCCCGCGACCGGCCCCGGTGCCGAGCTGATCAACGACCGGCTCGGCCGGTTCGTCGCCGACGCGACCGCCGGGCTGCTGCTGGAGCAGCGGGGTGCGGCGCTGATCCTGGCCGGCGCCGACGCGGGCCCGCAGAGCAGCGTGCGCAAGCTCGTCGGGGTGCGGCACCGGCAGGAGGTGGCCGAATTCGCCGTCGAGGTGGCGGGCCCGGCCGGCGCCCTCGACAACGAGGCGACCAAGGAGTTCCTGCTCACCCGCTGCCTGTCCATCGCCGGCGGCACCGAGCAGATCCTGCTGACCCTGGCCGGTGAGCGGATCCTCGGGCTGCCGAGGGATGGCAGCTGAATGCGCGAACAGGACACGGGGCCGGTGGCTTCGAGGAACGACTGGAGATAAGCGTGGACTTCACCAGAGACGAGGCCCAGGACGCCGTGGCCGAGGTCGTCGTGAGCTTGCTGGAGCGGGAATCGGCCCGCGAGGCCGACCTGTGGCAGCCGTTCGTGGACACCGGCCTGCCCGCGGTGGCGCTGCCGGAGCGGTTCGGCGGTGACGAGATGGGCGTGGCCGCGGTCTCGGTGCTGCTCACCGAATTGGCCATCGACGCGGTCGCCATCCCGGCGCTGCCGACCTTCGGTTTCGGTGTGCTGCCGCTGCTCGGCGCGCCGGATGTGGTGGCGGAGAAGGTATTTCCCGCCGTCGCCGAGGGCGCCGTGCTCACCGCGGCGCTGCACGAACCCGGTGCGCCGTTCACCACCAAGCCAGCGACCAAGGCCGTCGCCGAGGGCGGCAAGGTGCGCATCACCGGCCACAAGGTGGCGGTGCCCTACGCCGAGCAGGCCCGCTGGATCCTGGTGCCGACCGAGGTCGGTGTCGCCGTGGTCGACGCGGCCGCCGCCGGCGTCACCCGCACCGCGTCGCCGGTATCGGGTGCGGTGCCGGAGTACACGCTGCATTTCGATTCGGTCGAGATCCCGGCCGAATGGTTGCTGCCGGAAGCACTGGCCGATCTACATCGCTGTGCACTGGCCTCGATCGGCGCCGTCGCCGATGGCCTGCTGGAGGGCGCGCTGAAGCTCACCGCCGAGCATGTGCGCACCCGACATCAGTTCGGCAGGCCGCTGGCCGAGTTCCAGGCGGTGGCTCAGCAGATCGCGGACCTGTACGTGGTCTCGCGCACCCTGCACGCCGCCGCCCTGTCCGCGAACTGGGCGCTGGCCCAGGACGATTCGAGCCCCGATCACCAGTCCAGGATCGACGACGATCTGGACGTGCTCGCCTACACCGTGGCCGCGGAACTGCCGCGCGCCATGCAGAAGTGCCATCACCTGCACGGTGGCATCGGCGTCGACGTGACGCATTCGATGCACCGCTACTACTCCCAGGCCAAAGATCTCGCCCGCTGGCTGGGCGGCGAGTCGCTGCGCCTCGACCGATTGGGGGCCAGATGTTCATCGATCTGACCATCGAGCAGCGCAAGCTGCGTGACGAATTACGTTCCTACTTCGCCGATCTCGTCACGCCCGAAGAAGAAGCCGCGATGGCGGTGAACCGGCACGGTGACGCCTACCGCGAGGTGGTGCGCCGGATGGGGCGCGACGGCTGGCTCGGCGTCGGCTGGCCCAAGGAGTACGGCGGGCAGGGTTTCGGGCCGGTCGAACAGCAGATCTTCTTCAACGAGGCCGTCCGCGCCGACGTACCGTTGCCGCTGGTCACCCTGTTGACCGTGGGCCCGACGCTGCAGCAGTTCGGCACCGAGGAGCAGAAGCAGAAGTTCCTGCCGGGCATCCTGTCCGGCGATATCCATTTCGCCATCGGCTACTCCGAACCGGAGGCAGGCACCGACCTGGCCGCCCTGCGCACCAGTGCGGTGCGCGACGAGTCCGGCGACTGGATCGTCAACGGGCAGAAGATCTTCACCACCGGCGCACACGAGGCCGATTACATCTGGCTGGCCTGCCGCACCGGTTCGGTGGAATCGCGCCACCGCGGCATCACCATCCTGATCGCCGACACCAAGGACCCCGGCTACTCCTGGACGCCGATCATCACCTGCGACGGCGCCCACCACACCAACGCCACCTACTTCGACAATGTGCGCGTCCCGGCGAACATGCTGGTCGGCGAGGAAAACCGGGGCTGGAAGCTGATCACCACCCAGCTCAACCACGAGCGGGTCAGTCTCGGGCCGTCCGGCAAGATCGAGCAGCTCTACGACAAGGTCGTCACCTGGGCCCGCCCGCGCGGCCTGCTCGACGAGCCCGACGTCTGCCGCTCGCTCGGCCGCATCCACGCCATGGTGCGGTTGAACGAACTGCTGAACTGGCAGGTCGCCGCCACCCACGGCAGCGGCGACGAAGCCCAGGTGATCGCCGACGCCTCGGCCACCAAGGTCTACTCCACCGAATCGCTGCAAGAGGCGGGGCGGCTGGCCGAGGAGATCGTCGGCCGCTACGGCGATCCGGCCGAACCGGCCACCGCCGAACTGCTGACCTGGCTGGATCGGCGCACCAAACAGAACCTGGTCGTCACCTTCGGCGGCGGCGTGAACGAGGTCATGCGTGAGCTCGTCGCCACCGCCGGTCTGCGCTTGCCGCGCGTGCCCAGATAGCAAGCATCAACCAACGAAGGAGCAGCGCGTGCCGGAAACACTCACTCCGGAAGCGATCATCGCGGCCGGTGAGAAGATCATCGCCGGGGGCGAATCCTCGCATCGCGCGGGCCGCGACCCGGTCAACCAGCCGATGATCAACAACTGGCTGGAGGCGATCGGCGACAAGAATCCCGTCTACGTCGACGAGGACGCCGCCCGCGCCGCCGGTTTCGCCGGAATCGTCGCCCCGCCGGCCATGGCCCAGGTGTGGACCATGCCCGGCCTGCACGGCCACCGCGCCCCCGACGATCCGATGAACGCCACCATGGCGCTGCTCGACGAGGCCGGTTTCACCTCCGTCGTCGGCACCAACTGTGAGCAGACCTACCACCGGTACCTGGTGCCGGGCGAGCAGGTCACCGTCACCAGCGCGCTCACCGACATCACCGGGCCCAAGCGCACCGGGCTGGGGGAGGGCTGGTTCATCACCTTCGCCACCCGCTGGTACGTCGGTGACGAGCTGGTCACCGAAATGCTGTTCCGGATGCTGAAATTCGCGCCGGGCACCGCGAAGCCGGCCACCGAGCCCGAGCCCGATCTGTCGGCGCGGGTGCGTCCGCTGGTCTCGCGCGATACCGAATTCTTCTGGGCCGGAACGCGTGCCGGTGAGCTGCGCATCCAGCGCATGCCAGACGGGACGCTGCGCCATCCGCCGGTGCCCGCGATCTGGCAGGACAAATCCGAGCCGGTCGACTACCTGGTCGCCTCGGGACGCGGCACAGTCTTCAGCTACGTCGTGCATCACGCCCCGAAGGTGCCGGGCCGTCAGCTGCCGTTCGTGGTGGCGCTGGTCGAATTGGCGGAAGGCGTGCGCATGCTCGGTGAACTGCGGGGCATCGAACCCGGCAAGGTCGAGGTCGGACTGCCGGTGCAGGTGGACTTCGAGAAACTCGACGACGAGACGGCACTGCCGTTCTGGAAGGTGATCGCCGCATGAGCGGGTCAGCGCCCGTAGGAGGCAGCTTGCGTAACCACGGAGGGCGTCCCGCTCATGCGAATGGGCACGAGCCCGCCACCATCGAACCGGCCACCATCGCGGTCGGTACCGAATTGCCGGAGCTGGTGATCCACGCCGATCCCACCTTCGTCATCAGTTCCGCGCTGGCCACCCGGGATTTCCAGGATGTGCACCACGATCGCGACAAGGCGGTCGAGCGCGGCTCCAAGGACATCTTCGTCAACATCCTCACCGATACCGGGCTGGTGCAACGCTTCGTCACCGATTGGTCGGGGCCGCGCACCATCGTCAAGAAGATCGCGCTGCGCCTCGGGGTTCCGCTGTACGCCGGCGACACCCTCACCCTCACCGGGAAGGTCACCGCCATCGACGGCGACGACATCCACCTCGCCGTCACCGGGCGCGACAGCCTGGGCGACCACATCGTCGCCACCGTCGTGATCGCCATTCGTTCTTCGGAAGCAGGTGCCTAGATGAGTGCACAGTCGGCGCTGTCCGGCCGGGCGGCGATCGCGGGAATCGGCGCCACCGATTTCTCCAAGGATTCCGGGCGCAGTGAATTGCGGCTGGCCGCCGAGGCCGTCACTGCGGCCCTCGCGGACGCGGGCTTGACGCCCGCCGACGTCGACGGCCTGACCACCTTCACCATGGACACCAACACCCAGGCCGCGGTCGCGCGGGCGGTGGGGATTCCGCAGCTGAAGTTCTTCAGCGACATCCGCTACGGCGGCGGGGCCGCGTGTGCCACGGTGCAGCAGGCTGCCATAGCCGTGGCCACCGGGGTGGCCGATGTGGTGGTGGCGTATCGGGCGTTCAACGAGCGCTCGGAATCGCGGTTCGGGCAGTTCTCCACCGCTCTGGCGACCGCCCCCACCTCCTCGGGTGTGGATGCGGGCTGGTCGTATCCGCACGGTCTCGGCACCCCGGCCGCGCAGGTCGCCATGGTCGCGCGCCGCTATATGCACGTATACGGCGCCACCAGCGAGGATTTCGGCCGCATCGCCGTCGCCGACCGCAAACACGCGGCGGTGAACCCGAATGCCTTCTTCTACGGCAAGCCGATCACGCTCGAGGATCACCAGAATTCCCGCTGGATCGCCGAGCCGCTGCATTTGCTGGATTGCTGCCAGGAATCCGACGGCGGCGTCGCCATCGTGGTCACCAGCGTCGAGCGGGCCAAGGATTTGCCCAACCGTCCCGCCGTCATCACCGCCGCCGCCCAAGGCAGCGGAGCCGACCAATACGTGATGACCAGCTACTACCGCGACGCCATGACCGGCCTGCCCGAAATGGGCTTGGTCGGCGACCAGCTGTGGGCCCAGAGCGGCCTGCGTCCGGAGGACATGCAGGCGGCCATCCTCTACGACCACTTCACCCCGTTCGTCCTGATGCAGCTCGAGGAACTCGGCTTCTGCCCCCGCGGCGAAGCCAAGAACTTCATCGCCGACGGCGCGATCGAACTCGGCGGCCGCCTGCCCCTCAACACCCACGGCGGCCAACTCGGCGAGGCCTACATCCACGGCATGAACGGCATCGCCGAAGCCGTCCGCCAGATCCGCGGCACGTCGGTGAACCAGGTCGAAGACCTCACCAACATTCTGGTCACCGCGGGGACGGGCGTCCCGACCTCGGGTCTGGTGCTCAGCGCCGCCTGAGTCACCGAGGGTCACATGGCCGAGAGGTCTTCTCGGCGTTTGGATGACGACGACCCGTGGCAGCGTGCGCGTGGCGGACCATCGGACAACGATCAGGGGAGTGCCCCGCGCAGGTAGGCGCTGAGAACGCCGGCGAGCTGGACCGCGCTGTCCGGAGTGCCGGTAGGTAGGCCGGTCCGTGCCCCGGCGAAGCGGTCGAAGGTGGCGCCTTCGATGACGGCGATGAAGTCGGCGGCCGCGGTGTCCGGGTCCTCGGCGCCCAGGTGCTCGAACAGGGCGCGGGCGCGGGGGTGGGAGAAGAGGCTGCCGACGAGGCGGCGGTGCAGTTCGGGGTCGGCGCTCAGTTCGATGGTGAGCGCGTAGCGGACGATCAGGTGCGCGCGGCGGCGGGCCAGCAGGTCGTCCAGCCAGGCGCCGATTCCGCCCGCCAGTTGGGCGATCACCTGCGCATGATCGCCTGCCTCCGGCGTCGGCGGGTTGTCGGGGAATGCGGCGAGGAAGTCATCGCGGGTGCGTGCGGTGATGTGGTCGACCACTGCCTCGAGTAGGGCGCGTTTGGTGCGGAAGTAGTACGAGGTCGAGCCCGCGGGCAGGGCGAGCGCGTTGTCGAGGGCGCGATGCGTGAGCGCGCGAATACCCTGCGCGGCAATGAGTTCGATCGCCGCATCGACGATCAGTGTGCGTCGATCCTGAAGAGCCATCCCTCGTCCTTTTCGGTTCCTGCCGGGAGCCCCGACCGCCGCGCCCGTTCGTGTCGGCCCCCACCGTTCGTGTCGGCGGGCCCGGCTCGTGTCGGCCGCACGGCTTGTGTGGATTCGCGCTGATCGTGTCGGCGCGCGTCGTTCGTTCGGCCCGGACCGTTTATGTCGGTCGGCGCCGTCCGAAGCGCCCGTGTGGGGCAACCCAGCCTCCGCATGTGCCCGAAACGGACCGACGCCGCAGCAGTCGGTGTGTCCGAGGTAACCATGGCGCCGTGCCGGACCACCACTACTCTACATCTGTAGAGGAGGTGTCATGGAAACAATCCGATGGGACGCCGATCAGGAACGCGCCGCCGCTGCACTCGGCCGGTTGCTGGACCGCCATCATCGCCCGCGCAAACATCATCGCGGCGTCTACCTGCACGGCCGCCCGGGCCGTGGGAAGACCATGGTGATGGACCGCTTCTTCGCCTCCGTCGGCTCGAAACGCAAGCGTCGCTTCCATTTCCACACCTTCTTCGCGAGCCTGCACGCCGAGAACCACGCCCGCGGCTCCATCGACAAGGCCATCGACACCCTGCTCGGCAACGCCCAGCTGGTGTGCTTCGACGAATTCCATGTCCACGACATCGGCGACGCCATGCTCATCGCCCGCATGCTCGATGTTCTGTTCGCCCGCCGCCTGACGCTCGTCGTCACCTCGAACTACGCGCCGGCGGAACTCCTGCCGAACCCGCTGTTCCACGACCATTTCCTGCCCACCATCGAACGCATCGTCGCCGAACTCGACGTCGTATCCCTCGACGGCCCGCTCGACTACCGCACCGTCGCGCACGGCCGCGCGACCGGTTTCCGTGCCGGCCGCTACATCGTCGGCCCGCCGCCGCGCACCGAGCCCGGTTCCGGCCGTATCAGCGGTCCGGCGTCGAGCGCGCCCGGCGATGGTGCACTCCGCCGGTTCGGTCGCATGCCGGATCCGGCCGTACCCGTCGATAGCTGGCCCGGGCGGGTGGGTCGCACGCGAGATCCGGCCGTACCGGTCGATGGCCGGCCCGGGCAGGTCGGTCACCCGCCGGATCCGGTTGTGTCCGTCGATGGCGGGCCCGGGCGGGTGGGTCGCATGCCGGATCCGGCCGTACCCGTCGATGGCGGGCCCGGGCGGGTGGATCGCACGCCAGATCCGGTCGTGCCCGTCGATGGCCGGCCCGGGCACGTCGGTCACCCGCCGGATCCGGTTGTGTCCGCCGATGGCCGGCCCGGTCAGGTGGGTCGCATGCCCGGTCCGGCCGTGCCCTCCCGTGCGAGCGCGCGGATCGAACCCGGCGTAGCGAATGCCCCCGGTCGAGTGCCGGCTGACGGGAACCGTGCCGACGCAGCGGCGGTCCACGATTCGCCGGGCAGCACCGGTCCGCGAGTCGAGGTCGCAGTGGGCAGCCGGACCGTGCGGGCGCTGGCCGTCGACGCCACCACCATCACCCTCGATTTCGCCGACCTGTGCGCCGTCCCCACGTCCGCCGCCGACTATGTCGACCTCGCCGAGCGTTTCCACACCTGGAACCTCTACGGCGTCCCGCTCCTGCGCGAAATCCCACCCGATTGGGCCATGCGTCTGGTCAACCTTGTCGACGTCCTCTACGACGCCGATCGAACCCTCACCGTCTACGCGCAGGCGCCGGTCGCTGAGCTGGTCGACGGCGTGCGCGGCGTGCCGGATATCGCAAGAGCGGCGAGCCGTCTTGGTGAGTTGTCACAAACCGAGGCGGTCGCTGTCAGTTAGCTGAACCAAGGTCCGCCGCGCCCGCCGCGACCTGGGACGGGGCAGTTAAAACGGACGTTCTCCGAAGTAATCGATTCCCTCCCGAGCGGACCGTTCGGCATGTAACTATGTGGCTGTTTTGGGCAGTACACAAGTATGGGGTAACGCAGTGGTCCGGTCGCGAGCGCCGATATCGCGCGTGATCGTGGTGATCACGCTGCTCGTCTGCGCCGTTATCGCCTTGCGCGGCTATCTGCCGGGCGTCACCGAATCCGAGGACGACGGCCCGTCGGCCATGTCCGCCATCGCCGTGGCGCTCATGCCCGTGCTGCTCACGGTGTCGGTGGTCATCCTGCTGGCCGGTGTCATCGCCAGCCAGCACCGGCTGCCGCTGGCCATGCCCGAACCCGATCCGGATACCGATCGCGAACCCTGGAAGCTGGGCCGCGCCGGGCTGATCGTGCTGGGCATCCTCACCGCGCTGGCGCTGCTGTTCGCCCTCGTCTCGGCCGTGTACTTCGTCGGCGTCCAACCGGACGCCGATACCTCGGTCGCGCCCCCGACGGGCACCGCCACCCCGAGCCCGACCACCGGCGATACCCAGCCCTCCGACCCGGCCACCGCTACCGAACCCGCCGAACTCGCGGGCACCGCACTGGTGCTGGCCATCGTCGCCGCCGTGACGTTGGTGGCCGTGGCCATCGCGGGCCTGGTGGTCGTCGCCGTCACCACCCGCCGCACACCCGCCCCCGAACCCGAACCGGTCGCGCCCCCCGCGGAGACCGCTGCCGATTCGCTGGCCCGCGCCGCCGAGATGGGCCTGGCCGCCATGGCCGCACCCGGCCAGGACCCGCGGACCGCGATCATCGCCTGCTACGTCGCCATGGAGCGTGGCCTCTCGGCGGCCCGTTCGGCGGCCCCACTGGCCTCCGACACTCCGATGGAGGTGCTGGCCCGCGCGTTCGAGCACGGCGCCCTGCACGACGCGTCGGCGCGCGAGCTGGTGGCATTGTTCGAAGAGGCCAGGTTCAGCCCCCACTCCATGATGGAATGGCAACGCATGCGCGCCGAACAGTTGCTGCGCATCGTGCTCGCCGACCTGCAAGGGGAGGTGGTGCCCACATGACCCGCCTGAGCATGATCGTGACGGCGGTACTGGTGGTCGTGGTGATCGAGTTGGTCACCCTCGGTCGCGCCCGCGAGGCGATGCTCGCCGCCGCCGGCGTCCCGGTGGCGGTCGCCTTGGCCTGGCTGGTGTGGTCCCTGCTCGGCCGTTCCGGCCCGCGTGAGCCCGAATTGCCCGACGAGATCGAGAACGGCCCCGCCGAGATGCTGCACCGCTGGCATGCCAGGGCGCAGATGCTCGCCGACCGCGCGGACGGCACCCGCGCGGACTGGGACCGCTACCTACGTCCCCTGCTGGCCAAGGAGTTCGAATTGTCGGCCGGAGTGCGGGTCGCCAAGAACCGCAGGGCGATCGAGGCCGCCGGAATCCACCAGTTCGGTACCGAACTGTGGCGTTGGGTGGATCCGGCGAACTCGGAATTGCGTGACCAGGTCGGTCGCGCACCGGGGCGGGAGGCGTTGGACGAGATCCTGCGCCGACTGCAGAGAATGTGAAACGGGTTGAGCAAGTGCGAGTAGACAAATGACGATGCCTTTGGACGTGACCGTCCAACGCAGTGAGGCCGTGTTACGGGAGCTGTCCCGGGTCGTGGTCGGCAAACGAGACGAGTTGCAGCTCATCTTGATCGCGGTGCTCTCCGGCGGGCATGTGCTGATCGAGGACCTGCCCGGCCTCGGCAAAACGCTCATCGCCAGATCGTTCGCCGCCGCGCTGGGCCTGGATTTCGCCAGGGTGCAGTTCACCCCGGATCTGCTGCCAGCGGATCTGCTCGGGTCGACCATCTACGACATGTCGACCGGCCGGTTCACCTTCCGTCGCGGCCCGGTGTTCACCAACATGCTGCTGGCCGACGAGATCAACCGGACCCCGCCGAAGACCCAGGCGGCGCTGCTGGAGGCGATGGCCGAGGGCCAGGTCAGCATCGACGGTGAAACCTTCCCGCTGCCACAGCCTTTCATCGTGCTGGCGACCGACAACCCGATCGAGTACGAAGGCACCTATCCGCTGCCGGAGGCGCAGCTGGACCGGTTCGCCATCCAGTTGCGGCTGGGCTATCTGTCCGAGCGCGATGAAACCCAGATGATCCGGCGCAGGCTCGAACGCGGCGCGACGGTCCCGCAGGTGGGCCAGGTGGTGGACGCGAACGGCCTGATGGAGATGCGGCATTCGGTCGAGTTCGTCACCGTGCACCCGGACGTCGTCGGCTATGTCGTCGCGCTCGCCGCGGCGACCCGCGGCCATCCGCAGGTGGAGGTGGGTGCGAGCCCGCGTGCGGAGTTGGATCTGGTGCAGATGTCACGGGCGCGGGCGCTGCTGCTCGGCCGCGATTACGTCATCCCCGAGGATGTGAAGGCGCTGGCGATTCCGGCCATGGCGCACCGGATCACGCTGCGCCCGGAGATGTGGGTGCGCCGGATCCGGGGTGAGGACGTGATTTCCGAACTGCTGCGTCGACTGCCCGTCCCGCGCGCCGCCACGCCATGAGGCATCGCGACTCGAGCACCGCGCTCGAGGCCGAATTAGAGTGGCGCCCGGCACCATTGGTGTACATGCTGGCCGGATGCGCGGCCGTCGCGCTGGTCCTGGCGATCGCGGTGAACAGCTGGCAGCTGGTGGTGTTCGCGGCGCCGCTGCTCGGGGTGCTGGCCACGGCGCCGTGGCAGCAGTCGCGCACCCGCATCCAGATCGACGGCGGCCCGACCCAGCGCTGCTTCGAGACCGAGGAAGTGGTGCTGACGGTCGCGGCGTTCGTCGAGGAAGGTCATGCGCTGCTGCGCTGCACCCCCGAGCCGACCAAGGGGCTGGAGACGGTGATCGAGGAGGCCAGTGATTCCGGTGCGGCGCCGGCCGGCCTGCGGCTGGCGTTGTCGGCCACGCGATGGGGCCGCTATCCGGTGAACGTGCGGGTATCGGCGTTGAGCCCGGCCGGTCTCGCGGTGGCCACGGTGCGGCGGCCCGCCGGGCAGCTGTTCGTGTACCCGATCACCGATCCACAGCGAATGCGGTTGCCGCGCACCGAACTTCCCGAACGGCTCGGTGTGCACCTGACCCGCAAACACGGGCCGGGTGTGGAGTACGCCGATATCCGCGCGTACGCGCCGGGCGATCAGCTGCGGATCGTGAACTGGCCGGTCAGCGCGCGCCGCGGCCGGCTGTACGTCACCGAGCGGCTCACCAACCGTTCCGCCGACGTCGTCGTGCTGATCGACACCTCCTTGCAGGCGCCCGGCCCGGCCACCGATTCGCTGGAGTTGTCGGTGCGCGGTGCGGCGCAGGTGGTGCAGTCGACGTTGCAGGCGGGCGATCGCACCGCCGTGGTCTGCCTCGGACAGGATCCGCGCTGGCTGCGCCCCGATATCGGCCGCCGCCAGTTCTACCGCATCGTCGACACCGTCCTCGATGTCGGCGACGAGCACATCCCCACCACCGGCACCCTGGCCCCGCACGCCGCCGTGCCGCTGGGCGCGATCGTCATCGCGTTCTCCACCCTGCTCGATACCCAGTTCGCGCTCGCCTTGATCGACCTGCGCAAACGCGGCCACGTCGTGGTGGTGGTCGACGTCCTGCGCGGCACCCCGTTCGCCGAAGGTCTCGACCCGACGCTGGCCCGCATGTGGCAGCTCGAACGCGCCACCATGTACCGCGATATGGGCACCGTCGGCGTCGACATCGTGTCCTGGCCCGAAGACACTCGTTTGGATCAGATCATGCGCCTGCTGCCGCAACACCGCCGAACCGTCCGGGTGCGCCGATGATCCGTTTCCTCGCCGTCCTTTCCGGTGTGCTGCTCATCGGCTCGATCACCCTGATGATCCCGTGGGCGGGCCTGCCCGCCATCGCTCTTGTCGCCGCGGGCTGGTGGTTCCGCCCCGCCGCGGTAGCTGCCGTACTGCTCGCCGTCGGTGTGCTGGCCTGGTCTGACACTGGTGTATTGGCTGCCGCCGCAACAGGTTTGGTGGCCACCGCCTACCTGCTCAATACCGCAACCGTCACCGCCCCGGTAGGCGTGGTCCCGACCACCATCCCCTCCGTCACCGGCGCCGTAGCGTTCACCGTCATCGCCGCGGCCGCTGCCCTGCTACCCCTTCACCTGGCGTGGGTCCCCGTGGCCGCCCCCGTCCTCGTGATCGTGCTGTTCGGCCTGCTCGTCCACAGCATCGCCCGCCGCTCGAACAACGATCGCCGGCCACAACCCGCCCCGTGACCCGAGATCGCGCGGGCGGCACACCGTCGGCACCGACGATCCGGCCCTGCTGAGGCGGACATCGGTCGGCGAATCGGGCAGAAATTGCCCAGCTTTCGGCCGCCTGTAAAGATACGGCGACTCCGGTTCCGGAGCTTTTTCCAGCGGAAAGATCTTTCGATGAGTGTGAAGAACAAGGTCGGCTTTGCCATGGTGGCGTTCGGCCTGGCGGCCGGGTCGGTGTTCGGTGCCGGCTCGGCGAGTGCGGAGGGGCAGTTCGCGGCGATCGCGTTCAGCGGCCAGACCGTGCTGTACGGAGTCAGCGTCGATGAGCCCAGCGATGAGGCTGCGCGCAACGCGGCGCTCGCCAACTGTGGTCAGGCCGACTGCCAGGTGATGATCTCCTGGGCCAACGGCTGTGGCGTGCTGGTGGAGAACAACGAAGGCGTGGCCGCGGCGGCCGGCGCGAACCGGGACGAGGCCGAGCGCGCCGCGTTCCGCAAGCTCGCCGAGCACCACCCGACCGCACTGCTGGCCAATGTCGGCTCGGCCGACCTGAGCGGCGCCAAGGTCGTCGACGTCGTCTGCACCGCCAACGCGCGCTGATCGAGGCAACCGAGCGGGCCCGGGCTCTTCGGGGCCCGGCTCGCCGCGTCGGACGTTGTGACATCGCCGGCGGCCGGCTCTCGTTCGCCGATGCCTACCTGGTGGCCCTGGCCGAGTCCGATCCGGGTTCGCCGGTCGCCTCGTTCGACAAGGGAATCGGCACGGTGGGCACTGTCCGGCGGGTCGAGCCGGGCGCGTGAGGTTGCGCTGGCGCTCTCGGCCTGGGCTACTCCACGGGACACTTGGCGTTTGGGGCGAGTGACTTGGCGTTTCGGTCGCGTGGGGTGGGGTGCGGCGGGCGTTGCCTCTGGCATGACAACGACGACTCTCACCGCCGCACCCTCGGCGCCGGCTTTCGCGCGGCGAGCGTGGCCGGCTCTGCTCACCATGTTCCTCGGCAGCTTCACCCTGGTGACCTCGGAGTTCCTGCCGCCGGGAGTGCTGACCGCGCTCGCGGAGGATCTCCGTGTCCAGGAAGGCGTGGTCGGGCTGTCGGTGAGCGCGACGGCGTTGACCGCGCTGCTGGCGGCGCTCGGGCTGAGTTCGCTGTTCCCGCGGGCCGATCGGCGCACCCTGCTCATGGTGCTGACCGTCGGTGCCGCGGTATCGAACCTGGTTGTGGCACTTGCCCCGAACATCGTCCTGCTGCTGATCGCGCGGCTGATGCTGGGTGTGGCGGTGGGCGGCTACTGGTCGATGGCGCTGGTGATCGCCACCCAACTGGTGCCGGCCGAGCGGCTCGGCAAGGCGATGATGATCGTGAACGCGGGCACCACCGTGGCCACGGTGGCCGGGGTCCCGCTCGGAGTGCTGTTGAGCACGTTCGCCGGATGGCGGGTCGTGTTCGTGGTCGCCGCGGCGCTGACGTTGGTGGCGGCCGTCGCGGTGCAGGTGGTGCTGCCACCGATCGCGCCGACGCAGGGTGTCGGCTGGTCGGCCATGGGTGGCGCCCTGCGCGCACCGGGTGCGGCGCTGGGCCTGATCAGCGTCGTCGCCGTGATCGGCGGACATTTCGCCGGCTACACCTACATCCGTCCGGCGCTCGACGAGCTGCTCGGCGCGGGGCCGACGGCGATCCCGGTGTTGTTGGCGCTGTTCGGCATCGGTGGCCTGGTCGGTAATTTCGTGCTCGGTTCACTCGCCGACCGCCGGCTGAGCATGCTGCTGGTGGCGGTGCCGGTGGCCATCGGCGGCTCACTGCTCGCGATCATCGGTTCCGCCGCCCTCGCCCCGCTCGCCTATGTCGCGGTGGTGATCTGGGGTGGTGCGTTCGGCGGCATCCTCAATGTCGTGCAGGTGTGGGTGTCGCGGGTGCTGCCGGATCGGGTGGAAGCCGGAAGCGGGCTGCTGGTGGGCGGATTCCAGCTCGCGATCATTCTCGGTTCGGCCGTCGGTGGACGTGGGGTGGACGGCATCGGCCTGGCCGCGACCTACGGCGTGGCCGCCGCCGCTGCCGTGTTCGGCGCGATCACGCTGCGCCTGTCGCTGAGCCGGGCCGCCGGCTGACCGCTACGTCGAGGTACCGGCCGCGCGCCGCCATTCCGACGGCGTGCGGCCGGTATGCCTGCGGAACGCCCGCCCGAACGCCGTCTCGGACCGGTATCCAAGGCGCCGGGCCACCGCCCCGACCGAGGCGTCCTGTTCGGTCAGGAACCGCTGCGCTCGTTCGACCCGCAGCTGCGTCAGATAGCGGCCCGGCGTGAGCCCGGTGGCCGCCTGGAACCGCGCGGCGAACCCCGACCGCGAGGCCAGCGCCACCCGTGCGAGCGCTTCGACCGTCCAGTCCTTGCCGGGGTCTGCGTGCATGGCGGCCACCGCCCGCGCCACCCCCGGCTCGTTCACCCGCAACAGCCACCGTTTCGGCGCGCACCCGCGCTGGTGCCAGGATTCGATCGCCATCGATGCGATCAAGGTGGCCACCCGATCGCCCTGCACCCCTTCCGGTTCCGCGCATTCCTCGATGAGGTGCCGCATCATCGTCGCCGCCAGCGGCGTGTGCCTGGCGAACTCGGTGAGCAGCACCCGCTGCGGCAGCGCGGCCATGGCCGCGCCGGTGCGCGCCGGGGCGAGCTGGAGGCGCAGCACGGTGGTTTCGGAGAGCGCGTGCAGCGCGAAGCGATCCTCATGCGGTACGAACAGGAAGTCGCCGGGTGTCAGATCCTCGGACTCGCCGAGTCCTTCGACCCGGATCAGCCCGTCGAGCACCAGGATCGCGTTCGCTCGACCGGACAGGAACTCCCACTCGCCGGCCCCGCGCTCGAACACGTCGCGGCGCACGAACCGCCACTGCAACCCGGCCAGCACTTCGTCGAGGCCACTCCGGCCCGCTTCCACCAGCGCCATCGTGTACTTCCCTCGGTGATCGACTCCTGCCTGATCACGGTACCAAGATCGGCTCGGTGGCGTTCGGTGCGAGAACGGCAGGCCGGAGTCCGATGGTGGCCCGGATTGCCCGGCGCGTTTCACGGAGGCCCGGGGAGCCGGCGCCGCCCGGCCGCGACCTCGGAGGCGAGATCGTCGTAACCCACCGCGAGTTCGGCCAGTCGCTCCCATGCGTCGCCGAGTTCGCCGGAGCCGTCGGCGAGCGCCGCGGCGAGCTGACCGCCGATCGGGTACCGGCCGTATGCCACTGGCAACGCCGTGGTCCCTGCAACTGGGCGGGTCTCTGACCGCAGATTATTCGCGCTACTGCGCCGCGCAGTCAGGCATGCCGAGCCGGATTGCGCTGCGGCGCATCGGATTAGCTGTAGATCGAAGGCGACGTTGCTTGTCCCCTCCCACTCCGATACGCTGCACAGCATGCAGGAGGAGGGGGTGCACACCACCAGGGGGAAGATATGGCGCTGGAACCGAAAGCGCGCAACGGGCATAGTCCTATCCACAGCTGGTGATCAAATCTGGTTCGGCGTGGATTCCTTGTGGGGTAGAAATTTCGACGATATCAACCTCGAGGATGCAGTCGAAGTCGAGTACGAGAATGCTCAGCAGGATTCGCACAGTTTGCGTGCTGTTCGAATAACGTGGATTAATTAGCAGTACCTTATTGCCGGGGGGATGAAATGAATAAGGTTTCTCTAGCTTCAATAGTCGCCGCTATACTGCTGGCTGCGGTGCCAGTATCCGCCGAGGCGGCTCCAAATCCCGTAGACATGGAATTTTCCAGAAGCAAGCCGCACGATGACCATGACAATAATGTGGCGAGATTCACCGGCCAGGTGGACTACAGTACAGGGACTTTCGCTTGGTCCTTGAAGCTCAAGCCCGCCGCTCAGAAGGTCGTGTACGGATCGATGAGCTGTCGAACCACGATAGGCGGAATTGCCGGATACTCGGATAACCATCCTGAAATCCCGCCGGACTATCTACTCCACTCCAGTGTTCGGATCGACCAGGGGCGTTGGTATCGGCTTCGGAGCAGGTGCGACTTCAAGGTATTGACGGATACCGGAATGCAGCCGGGTAATGTCGAAACCGCCGTGGATTTCATCGCGAGATAAGGTGCTGCTGCGAGCTGGCTTGTGGTCGAGGGCTGATGGTGAGTGGCGCCGCAATATCGTCGACGGCGTCAAATTCCTACTATCGGAAGCCGCCTTGGACGAGCGGGGACGCCCGGAGCTGATGCGCTACAGGGGCCCGGGGAGTCGGCGCCGCCCGGCCGCGACCTCGGATGCGAGATCGTCGTAACCCACCGCGAGTTCGGCCAGTCGCTCCCATGCGTCGCCGAGTTCGCCGGAGCCGTCGGCGAGCGCCGCATAGGCCTGGGCGGTGTATCGGGCCAGGCGGTCGACGATGGTGCCGAGGGTTTCGGTGTGCAGGTGCGCGGAACCGGGAGTCGGCGGGATCTGGCTGTTGACCCAGGTGTCGATCGCGCGGATGTGGCGTAGGCGCTCGGCATCGAGGTCGTCGATCGCCTTGCGGTCGTCGATGCTCTCGCGCGCACTGCACAGCCGACGTTCGTGCAACGTGGTGAGCTGATAGGCCAGCCGCAGCATCGGATGATCGGTGTACATCTCGGTGCGGCAGGCGTGCAGGAGGCGATGTTTTTCGGGTAGTGGGTGATTCGGCATCGCGTCTACGAAACACCGTGCGCTGCTATGGGGGGAGGCCGTCCGTCGAGGTTTGTGCCCGCTCCCAGGGTGCCTTCCGTGTCGGCGGGTGTGTGTTATCCGTTCCGGACCTGCGGACCCGCTACCTGCGGGTCCGCAGGTATTCGTCGTGGTCGCGGTCTTCCCGATAGAACCGCTGGGTGATCGAGATCAATCTGCCGATTTCGTTGCCGAGCGCCGCCGGGCTCGCCGGTTTCGCGACGATCGGGTCGCCGGTTTTCACGTAGTAGCGGCCGTCGTCGTAATCCATCCACCAGAAACTGCGGCCGAAGGAGGGGCGTGCGTCGACGGCGGGGCCGGGGAAGACCATGATCTCGCCGAACGAGCGCCGGGTGCGTTTGAAGACCCGGTCCAGCTGCTGGGTGAGGCTCGCCTCGCCGTGGCCGCGCACGTACCGCGAGCGGTCGGCGGCGAGTTCTTCGCGCCGCACCTCGAGCGGCGGCGCGGTGCCGGCCTGCGCTTTCGGCAGTGCCGCAAGGGCTTGCGCGGGCAACTGATCGGCCGCACAGGCGGTGACGACGACGTCACCTCCGATGTCCTCGGCCGTCCCCGCCAACTGCACCAGCGCCGCGCCCGCGTACCCGTTCACGGCCCCGTGGAATCGGTAGGTCGTCCCCGATCCCTGCTCCCCGAAGCCTTTGATCTCCACCCGCGCCTCGGGTTCACGCAGCACCTCGAGCACCCGCATGAGCTCGACGGAGTAGAACCCGTCCAGCAGCTGTGCCACCGCCGCCTCACGCTGCATCCGCAGGTCTTCGAAGCTGTCGGCGACCGGCCGGTAGCGCAGCGGATAGGGGAGGCGATCGGAACCGTAAGCGGACCACAGGATCTGGAATTGCAGGCCGGTGAAACGCCATTCGCTCATGCCCGCACCTCGACGGCACGCGGTGCACTCGGAATCCGCCGGTTCCGGATGCCTCTGCACGGCCGCCAGGATGTAGCGGTCGGGATCCGGCCCGAGGCCGCGCTCGGGCGGCACGATTCGATTCCCGATGCCAGGTGGGGGCCGGCGAGAATGTGGATGGTCGGCTCGTTCATGCGGTTCACCCCTCGCCGATCACCGGCGGCACGGTCTTGGGTATCGAATCCAGCCCGGTGAGTTCCTCGCCGTGTTCCTGGGTGATCAGATAATCCTTGATCCCCGAGGTACCCGACTTCTCCTCGTCCTGGCCGCCGCCCCGCGCGCCGCCCATGCCGCCCATCGGCATACCACCCATACCCATCCGGCCGGCTCCGGCCGCACCACCACGCCCGGCCGCGGCCGGCGCGGGCGCCGCGCCCGACTGGGGCTGCCCACCGCCGGGCAAGCTGCGTCCCGCCCCCGGCTGGCCGCTGCCGCCAGCCGATCCACCGCCGCCCGAACCGCCGCCGCGCCCGGGGAATCCGGAACCCGACCCCGAACCTCCGGAGCCGCCGGGCAGGTAGCCGGTGCCGGTCGGCGTGCCGGTTCCCGTCGTCGTCGGCCGTCCGGTGTCGGTCGGTGTGCTGGTGGTTTGTGGAGTGCTCTGGGCTTCGGTGCTCGCGGCGGTGGTGCCGGTGTCTTCCGGTTCGGTGCTGGTCTCGCCACCGGTGTCCTCGCCACCGCCGGTTTCGCCCGTGCCGCCACCGTTCTCACCGGTACCCCCACCGTTCTCACCCGTGCCGCCACCGTTGTCGCCGCCCCCGCCGCCGTTCTCGCCGCCGCCCTCACCAGGCGGAACGTACGGCTGATCCGGCCCGTCGTCGACGACCTTCGGCGCGGCGGGCAGCACCGGAACACCATGGTCGGTCTGATGCGCGACCTGCCCGTAGACGGTGCGCAGAATCCGCCGCCCCTCGTCCTCGGCTTCTTCGGCGGTGTAATCGCCTTCCTTCATGATCCCGTCGGGCGGAAGAACCTTGCCGTCCAGGTCTTTCGGCGGTTCGGCGGTGGGCATCAGCGCTTTGGTCTGGTGCAGGCCGGTCACCAGCTCGTGCAGCTTGTTACCGACGAGATGGGCAGCGGTGCTGAGCGGTTCTGTGCGGGTCGCATAGGTATTGACCGCCTCGACGGCCTTCGCTCCGGAAACGCCACCCCACGCCGGGGCCTTGCCTTCGCCGCCCACCGTCTTCTGAAATTCGGTGTTGAACGCCGCCGCAGCGTCTTTGATGTCCTTGCCGATCTGCCACCAGGCCGCCCCCGCGGCCTCGACCAGCTCCGGCTTCATCTCGTTGACCTTCTGCACCATCTCGGCCAGCGTCATCGTGTCGTAGTTATCGGGCCCTTTGATCCGCGGATCCTCGTACTGCCCATCGAATGTCGAGGCGACGAGCGCTGTCCCGATATAGATCGCCGACCGATCCTGATTCCACTGCCGCTGCGCATCGATGACTTTGCGCCGGTACTCCTCGTAGTCGTCGCTCATCCCACCCCGCCCTGATCGTGCTCTGGTCGATCCACGCTACCAATCGAGGCCGCTCCGGCACCATTGGCCAGAGCCTCAGTAATCGCCGCCCGGCCCTGGCGCGCGGCGTCCGCCACCGTATGGCGAGGTCGCACAGGCTACCGCGAGTTCGCATAGGTTCTAGCCAGTGCGAGCTCGCTATACGGTGTGCGACCTCCACATCGGCGTGAAGCTCCCGGGGTTGTTGGGGGTCGGGGTGGGCGGTAGCGTGCTGGGGAAATGTGTCGGGTGGGCCGAGCCGGTCGGTGTCGGCTCGCGGCGGCCTTTATGGGTACTGAAGGGGGCTACGTGTCCGTGGACAACAGCGGGTTCCGTTGCGCCGGGCGCGTACGCGGAGCGGTCCTGCTCGCGGCAGCGATGCTCGGGGTTGCCGGGTGCTCCGGGTCGACCGAGGGTTCGCCAACGGCGGTGGAGAGCGTGGCGACCAGCCCGGACAGCGGGCAGACCTCGGGAACCGGGAGCGCGGCGGCCAGTACGAGCGCGAAATCCGACGAGGGGGCGCTGTGGGATCCGTGTGCGCTGCCGGAATCGGCAGTGTCCGGCACCGGAATGGACCCCAGTTCCAAGGAGTCAGGCATCGCAGATGTCGACTTCACCGAAGGCGGCTGGAAGATCTGCACCTGGAAAGCGGATGCAGGTTGGTACTGGCTGACCGTCTCTTCCGGGACACCGACTCTCGATGAGGTAAAGGCTCGCGATGATTTCACCGAGTTCACTGACATCACAGTCGGATCGCATCGCGCCATCCAGTTCCGCAAGTCGGGGTCCGCGCACGACTTGAGGTGCAATATCGCGGTCGAGATTCCGCAGGGCATCGTGATGTTCGCGGCAGGGGCGCGTGCCTCGGTGGGCGCGAAAGAGGACATGTGTCTGGTCGCGAACCGACACGCTGCTGACCTGGGCGAATACCTGCCCGAGAACTAGGGGGAATGGTGAGCGTCCTAGACCTCGGTGGTGTAGACCCGAACCAATGGCGCCAGTTGCTGGACCAGGCAAATGCCGGTGAGCTGACCTTGGACAAGGATGTCGGCGCAGGTCTCGACCTTGTGTGCCGAAACTACCTGGACAAGCTGGACCTCATCTACGACAAAATTCAGCGAGTTACCGATCTCGAAGGCTTCGGCAGCTTTCCCTCAGGTGATGCTTTGCGCGAGAAGTTTTCGTTGAAGGCAACCGGCACGAACCAATCACTCGACGCTGTGCTGAAGGAGCACATCGAGACGGTCAAACTGATTCAGCAGGTCGTCGCCAAGTCGATTGCGAACCTGATCGAGACCGATGATGGCACCGGGCAGCAGGTTACGAAGACTGGTCAGGATATTCCGCAGGGGTAGACCGCGTTGCCCGCTGTCGTGGTCTGATGCCAGGACGGGGGTGGTGATCTGAACCTGGAGATCTCGACGCGGGCGGGAATGGAAGCAAGCATGAGCCCTGGACAGGCTGCCTGCCCAGGGCTCGATGCTTTGATGACGGCCGAACTTGCCGCTTGCTACCGACGTCCGAACTTGCCGCTCGCGATTCCGGCGGTGAATGCGTCCCACGCGCTCGAGCGGAAGACGAGCGCGCCTCCGCTCGGGTTCTTGGAGTCGCGGACGCCCACCAGACCTGCATCCAGGAACGCGACTTCCACGCAGTCCTTGACGGCGTCGCTGCGGCTGCTTTTGAACCACCGGGCGTCAGATAAATCTTTGTTCACTGTAGAAACTCCTTAGCTACCTGGCGGAGCAAGCCCCTGCTATCCACGTCATCCAGCGCAGAATCCTGGAATGCCTTGTACGCCTGATGGTACCGGTGCACATCCTTTGGTTTCTCGAAATACATGTCGCCAACCAGCCCCGGCACGTAGACCACAGGCGGCTCGATGGGAAGGCCCGCGCGGTTGGTACCGAACTCTAGGATCGTGAACTGACCAACCGCACGTCCACCCGGGATGCCCGCCTCGTTGGGCATGACTCGAATGGAGACGTTCGGCCGCGTGCTCAGGTCTGCGAGTCGTTTGAGCTGGGCGGCCATTGTCTTTCTGTCACCGATCGTGCGCCGCAGGACCGGTTCATGTAGGACGATGTCGACATCCGCCGGCTGACGCTTCCGCGTGACGATCATCTGCCGGTATTGCCGTAGCTGGACGCGACGTTCGTGTTCGGCGGGAGTCTCGCCAGGAAGCGCTTCCCGGACCAACGCCCGTGTGTAATCCGCCGTCTGCACAATCCCCGGCACCAACTCCACGTGATACGAAATGAACTTCTGCGCCGCCGCTTCCAACCCCATGTACACGTCGAACGTCTCGGGGATCAGATCCCCGAACTCATGCCACCAGCTCTTCTCGCTCGCCTGCCGCGCCAGCCCGACGTAGGCGGCGACGAGGTGGTCGGGCACCCCGTACAGCTCGCAGGCGGCTTCGACGTGGCCGATGTTGACTCTGTCGTTCTGTCCGTGTTCGAGCCGGTACAGGCTGGTGGAACCGATGCCGAGTAGGCCCGCTGCCTGCGGCTGGCTGAGTCCGGCGCGGGTGCGCCAATCCATCAGATAGCGGCCGAGCTGGCGGCGCGGCACGGTGGATCCGGTGTCCTGCATGGTTTCCTCCCCATCGAGGGCGGGCCGTTCGACCCGCAAACGGGTAGAGCAATGGCACTGCCGCGGAAGCCATGCTGGGCTTTTACCTCATCCGGGCCGCCCGGCCCTTCGCCACCACACCGCGCCCACAGCAGATGGTTCGCTGTTGCACACCAGACACCGCCCTGAAGAACCCCGAACCCAAGATAACACGCTGTGCCGACATGTAATGCGTTATGCCGCAGAAGAATTGGATTTCGAACCTGCAATATTCAACGACTGAATATTCCACTCCCGATGCTGTAGCTCGTTGCCGCCGGCCATCTTCCGGCTGTCCGTCGCCCGGCGAAATCTGTCATACCCCCGCGCTAGGGTGGCACCACGAGCGATCGACACGGAGCGCGCTCGGATCGTTCCTCGAGAGATAAGGAGCCGTGGGGTGGGATACGGCGTGATGCCCTATGCGGTCGAAACCAAGTACCTGAACGCACCAGCAACATTCACCTCCGATCCGGAGGATTTCTTCGAGTGGATGATGCAGGTGCATGCGCATGCCCTCGACGAGGCCGCCATCCGCACGGCCCTACGCGAGCTCTTCTTCGCCCAGGAGCCCACCGGTTCCGAAGGCTGGGCCTATGGCTACGCGCTGAAGGTGCTGTGCGAACAATTCGGCGGCTGGTTACCCAATGGGCACTGGTATCCGTTCCGCAGCCATGGCTTCGATGCGGTCGGCGCGGCGCTGCGTGCCCTCGATATCGACTTCGACCCCACCGACCTCATCTACTCCGGAGCCCCGGTCGACCTACCGCCGATCGATGACTTCCCTTCGATCGGCCACCTCGCCCTGGCCGAACTGAAACCCCTCGCCGAATCCCTGAACGCCGCCGACCTGACCACCATCGAGGACGCCTCCCTGGTCGATTCCCTATCCGAACTGCGCGGTTGGACCAATACCTGCGTCGAACGCGACTGCGACCTGGTCTGCTTCTACCACTGAGCGCCCGATCGCGCCGCGCCACCGGCTCGGCCCACCGTCGACACCGGCACCAGCCGCCACAGCGAGGTGACCTCCCGCCGCCTCGCTTCGTGCAGCGGGTCGGCGGCGTCGGTCGCGCGAGCGTGCCGTGGTTGCGTATCGTGCCTGCTCACCACGCGCAGACCGGCGGCGGCGATGCGGGCGGGCAACGCGCCGCGGGTGCGCAGCCCGAGGTGCTCGGCGAGGTCGGACAGCACCAGCCAGCCCTCACCGGCGGGGGTGAGGTGCGCGGCCACTCGGCCACAGATCGGCCTCGATGATCTGCACCCGGTCGGCGAACCCGAGCCGCCGCATATTCGCCGCGGCGCAGTCCACCGCGCGCCGGTTGATCTCGGTGCCCACCACCCGCCGCGCCCCACGGCGGGCGAGGACGGCGGCGAGCACTCCGGTCCCGGTACCGAGATCGAACACCGTCGCGGGTGCGGCGCCTCCGTCGAACGGCGCCTCGGCGACGAGGTCGATGTACTCACCGCGCACCGGCGAGAACACGCCGTACGCGGGATGGATACGCGCGTCCAACGCCTCGATCTCGACGCCGCGCTGATGCCACTGGTAGGCGCCGAGCACTCCGAGCAGTTCGGTCAGCGACACACAGGTGCTCTCGGTGGTCGCGCCGTAGGCGTGATCGCAGGCCGCGCGCACGTCGGGTGCCCGGCGCAGGTGCAGCGAGTGGTCGGGCTCGAGCAGCACCATCATGCGGCCGAGTACCCGCGCGCGCTCGGTGCGCTTGGCGCGATGGCGATGGAACAGCTCCGCCGCCCCGTCTCCGGTCGGCCCGGAACGCGAGCTCTGTAGCCGGTCCACCGCGCGCAACAGTTGGCGTGCGTTGTGGAAGTCGCCGCGCCACAGCAGTCCGATCCCGTTGCGGGCCATGCGGTACGCCGACTTCGCGGTGGTGCGGTCGTCGACGACGACTACGCGAACCGGTGCCGGCGCATCGCTTTCGGAATGCCAGCGTGCGGAGCGGGCGATTCCGTCCTCGGTCCACTGGACCATCGACATGAGGTACTCCAGAACTGTTCGAAGGTGCCTTGTATCAGCAACGCTTCGAGCCGGAGTACGACGAGGCTATCTGGCTGTCACCAGGAGGGCACGGACGGTCGCTCGCACGCTCGAAGCGCGGCAGCTCGGTCACCTAGCACCATGCCCATAGTCACGGCTGGATCCTTCCCGTCACGTAGGTCCATCCTCGCACAGCGGCGCGCACCGCCGGGCGCCCGATCAGGATTCCGGCGGAAGGATCGGCGGCGCGAAAACATCTTCCAGCGGGGTCGGCCCGGTGTAGCGCTGACAGTTGCAGCTCACCCATTCCCGCATGCCGTGCATGCCGCGCCGTGAGATCTCGGCGTGGCACTTCCCCGTTGAGCGATCGTGCAAGGCCAGGTCGTGCCCGCATCCGCAGCGCGGGCGAATCTGCTTCGCCTGCCGAGGCCGGCGCTGCGCGAACCGGCCGACAGCCCAACCGACCAGCACCAGGCCACCGCCGACGGCGAGGCTCAAAGGATCCAACACCTTTGCAGTATACGTATACGCATAGCAGCCGTCACGACGAAAGCATGACCCACATCACGTCCGAGGGGCGTCACAACCACGGCGTGCGCGGCATCTAATGCGCGATCAGTTCCACGACGGGAACCGCCGTCGGTGACCGGCCCGGCCCGGTCGCGCGCATGTCAGGAGAAAGCTCATGAACCTCGCCCTCTGGATCTCCGCCGGACTGCTGGCCGCCATCGCCTTGTTCGGCGGCGCCTCGAAAGCGTTCATGCCCAAGGACAAACTCGACGAGCTGGGCGCGAAGTCCGGCGGCGGCTGGACCGAGCACGCGAGTTCCGGCTTCGTCAAAACCCTCGGCGTGGTGGAAATCCTGGCTGCGGCCGGCCTGATCCTGCCCGCCGTGCTCGACATCGCCCTCGTCATGGTCGCGGTGACGGCCGTGTGCTGGATCCTGCTGATGATCGGCGCGATGATCACGCACGCCCGCTACCAGCAGTACAAGTTCGTGGCGCTCAACTTCGTCTACCTCGCACTCGCGGCCTTCGTTGCCTGGGGCCGCTTCGGCCCCGAGTCCTTCAGCTGAGCCACCACTCGCTGACCACCGGCCCGGGGGCGGCGCCGCAGACCGGGATCAGGCGATGATTACTTACGCCTGTCGGTCCCGGTGCCGAACCCACGGCCAGGTCATCAACGCCCACACCACGAGCAAGATGATCGCGACGGTGCCCAGGTACCACGGCCAGGGCCCCAGCACATCGAGCAGCGAGGGTGTCGAGGGTTTCCGGTTGACGAACCCATAGTTGGTGCCGGCCAGCGAATTGAACACGAAGGTGATCGCCACCCACGCGATCGTCGCTCCCACCGCAAGCCGGTAACTACGCCAGTCGGGTCGCATCCCGACACCCCAGGTCAAATAGATCGCAGCCCACACCACGAGCAGATGAATGGCCCAGAACCCCAGGAACTCGTAATGCGGGAAGTCCGGGCTCTCCAACGCCGGTGATACCAATGCCTGCGTACTCAAGGTCAGGCACCAGTAATAGGTCAGCGCATAAGCCCACGGCCAACGTGTCAGCAACGCGACCCCCGACACCACCGTCGCCAAGTCGGTCAGCCGCAATGGAACGGATTGCCCCACGGTCGGCGGAAACATGGTCGATCCCAAGACCACCAGATAGATCCCCAGGGTCACCAGCCCGAACGCCCGGCTGAACGCACTCGCGGCGCTGGTCTCCTCCTCCCGCCGCCCGATCACCACCACCGCGGCCGCCCCGGCCGCGAACACCGCGAGCACAATCCAGTGCGATGGGCCGTACGCGGAGAACTCCCTGGCCACCGGGTGCACAGCCCTCAGGGTAATTGGCCGCGGGCCGCGAAGCCGGCGATTGGGTCGGCCCGGTGCGGGGCCGCATCGATGTCGGTCACCGATAGGTGATCATCGGCGTGGCCCGCATCGGTCCACCCGCCGGGTCGAAGCCGGATCCGATCATCGTGCCGACCGGAGCGTCCGGGGATAAGCGAAGGTCCCGAACGGAATTCCGCTCGGGACCTTCGTACCGGCCGATAGCCGCAGGCAGAGGTCAGTCGCGGTAGCTCAACCGCACATCCGCCAGCACCGGCGCATCATCGCGTTCGACCACGCTCGCGCCGATGATCAGCTCGCCCTCACCACGCCAGATCCGGGTGCGGATCGTCTCACCGGGATAGAGCACACCGGCGAACCGCGCCCGGAAACCGGTGACGCGGGAAGCGTCGGAATCGAGCACGGTGTCCGTCGCGGTTTTGCAGACGATGCCGTAGGTGCACAGGCCGTGCAGGATCGGGTTGGGAAACCCTGCGGCGCGGGCGAATTCGGGATCCGAGTGCAGGGGATTGCGGTCACCGAGCATCCGGTAGAGCAGGGCCTGCTGCGGCAGCGTCGGCGTGGTGACGTCGAAATCCGGTGCACGGTCGGGCAGTTCGGACTTGGTGCTGGGGCCGCGTTCGCCACCGAAACCGCCCTCGCCCTTCGCGAAGATGGACGAGCGGGCCGTCCACAGGGGCGAGCCGTCGGAACCGGTGATGGTGTGCTCCTGCACCACGACCGCTGCCGAGCCCTTGTCCCAGATCTCGCTGATCCGCCCGGTGCCGGTCGCCTTACCCGACGCCGGAATGGGGCGATGCACCTCGATTTCCTGGTGGCCGTGCACCACCTTCGCCAGGTCGATATCGATGCCGGGGAAGCTGACCTTCGGCGGCTCGGTCTCGTTCAGGGTCTGCGCGACGGTCGCGAACGTCGGCAGCACCTGCGGGGTGCGGTCGTCGAGGTAGCGCAGTTCGGCGGGATCGGTCCAGCGCGCGCCCGCGCCGAGGCCGAGCTGATACAGCTGGACGTCGGACGCCGTCCACGCGAACTCCCGGCTCGGCAGTTCGGCGCCGAGCGCGATCTTCGGGTCGATGGGCATCAGTTCTCCTTGTGCATGATTGTGGACAAAACGGTGCCGCCGTCTCCGTCATCCTGCCGAGCGGGTGCGGTGCGCGGCAGCGGATCGCCCGCCTCGTGGGACGCGAGGCCCACCGCCCACCGCCCGACCCGGGCCATCTCCTAAACCTCGGCCGACGCCCGCGCGGACTCCGACTTCTTCCGCTCCGCGATATCCAGCACGGCCAGGTAACCGAAGGTGATCGCGGGCCCGATGGTCGCGCCCGGCCCGGCGTAGGTGTGGCCCATGACCGGCGTCGAGCAGTTACCGGAGGCGTAGAGCCCCTCGATCGGTGTGCCGTCCTCGCGCAGCACCCGCCCGGCCGTGTCGGCCACCAGTCCACCCTTGGTGCCGAGATCGCCCGGCACGATCTTGGCCGCGTAGAACGGGCCCTGGACCAGCGCCGCGAGGCACGGATTGGGCTTGACGGTCGGGTCGCCGTAGTAGCGGTCGTAGTGGCTGTCGCCGCGGCCGAAGTCCTCGTCCTTGCCGGTGTCGGCGAAGCTGTTGAACCGCGCGACGGTGGCGGTCAGGTTGTCGGCGGGCACGCCGAGTTTTTCGGCCAGTTCCTCGATGGTGTCGGCCTTGACGATGAAATCGTTTTCCATCCAGCGGGACGGGAACCGCTGGCCTGGCTGCAGCCCGGCGAAGATGTAGCGGTTCCGATAACGCTGGTCGAACACCAGCCAGGCGGGGATGTTCTCGCCCGGACCCTCACCCTGACCGTATTCGCCGCCGTACATGGTGTGCACAGCCTCGACGTAAGGAGCGGACTCATTACCGAAACGCTTACCGTCGGCGTTCACCATGATGCTGCCGGGCAGATTCCGTTCGGCCAGTGCGAACCACGGCTTGCCGCCCTTGAACACGGTGGGACCCCACCAGGCGTCTTCCATGAAGCCGATCGCCGCGCCCGCGTCCATGCCCGCGACGATGCCGTCGCCGGTGTTGGCCGCCGCGCCCGTGGTCCACTCGGTGGTGATGGGCTGGCGCTGGTACTTGGTGCGCATCTCGGCGTTGTGCTCGAAACCGCCGCTGCCGAGGACGACGCCCAGACGCGCGGTGAAGGTGACCGGCTTACCGTCCTGGAGGGCTTCGACGCCGGTGACGGCGCCGTCGGTCACCACGAGCTTGGTCATCGGGGTGTTCAGCAGCAACGGGACGTTCGCGTCCATGAGCCCCTTGCGCATGGCCGCCATGATCGCCTGGCCCATGACCAGCAGGTGCTTGCGGGTGAACTTGGCCCAGTAGGTGCGCGCGCCGACGCGCATCGCGCGCATCATGCCCTTGGGGTGGCGCTTGATCAGGTTGAGCCGCACGAAGTCTTCCTGCATGACGGCGACGTTGAGCGGGGCCTTGGCGTACGGCGGTTCGAGGTTGAACCGCTCCTCGCCGAGCACCATCGCATCGAACGGCTTGGGCTCGCAGGAGCGTCCCTCGCCCTTGCCTCCGGGAGCCTCCGGGTAGTAGTCGGAGTAGCCGGGCACCCACTTCAGCTTCAGCGGCGTGTGATCGAGCACGAAGTCCAGCGCTTCCGCGCCGCGATCGATGTAGGTGTCGATCCGTTCCTTCGGCACCACGTCGCCGATGATGCTGTGCAGGTATTTGCGCGCCTGTTCGCGGTCGTCCGGCCGGCCCGAGGCCAGCAGTGCCTTGTTTCCGGGAACCCACACTCCACCACCGGAGCGAGCGGTGGATCCACCGTAGTGTGCGGCCTTCTCCAGGACCACCACGCTGAGCCCGTGATGGGCGGCCGTCAGGGCGGCGGTCATTCCGGCGGCGCCACTACCGACCACCACCACATCGTATTCCCGATCAGTCATGTAGAACACGTTATAGAATCTTCGGTTGTTAATCCATTGGTTGGTGCGTATACCTTGCTAATCAGGGGTGAACGCAGCAGTCTTATCGTCAAGGAAACTCGTTCCAGTTTAGTGGCGAGTTCCGAAGTGGAGCGGAACCGGAGTGGAGTACATGAGCCTCGATTGGGACCTGACCGCCGACGTGATCGTCATCGGTTTCGGGGCGGCGGGGGCCTGCGCGGCGCTGGAAGCCGCGGCCGACGGGGCGCAGGTGCTGGTCCTGGAACGGTTCACCGGCGGCGGCGCGACGGCGCTGTCGGGCGGGATCATCTACGCCGGAGGCGGTACCTCCGTGCAGCGTGAAGCCGGGGTGCGCGACACCCCCGAAGCGATGCTTGCCTACCTCGAGCGTGAGGTCGGCGATGCGGTGCGTCCGGAGACGCTGCGGCGGTTCGTCGACGAGAGCCCCGCCATGATCGACTGGCTGAAGGGCCACGGCGTGCCGTTCGAGGCCTCGCTGTGCCCGTACAAGACCTCCTACCCGAACGACGACTACTACCTCTACTACTCCGGCAGCGAGATCTCCGGCGCCTTCTCCGACATCCCCGCAGCTCAGCGTGGCCATCGGGTGCACGGGCGCGGTGTGTCCGGCAAGAAGTTGTCCGGTCCGCTGACCGCCGCCGCGGCGAAGGCCGGGGTCCGGGTGGAAACGCTGACGCAGGCCACCGAGCTGATCACCGACGCCACCGGCGCCGTCATCGGCGTCGAATGCCGCACCCTGCGTGGGGCGCCGGGGCGCATCCGCGAGCGCTACACCCGCATGGCGAAACTGGCCGCCAAACCCGGCATCTACTACCCGCCGCTGCGCAAGGCGATGGAGAAGCGGATGGCGCAGATCGACGAGCGCTACCGCACCACCATCCGGGTGCTGGCCCGGCGCGGGGTGATCGTGAGCGCGGGCGGATTCATCGCCAACCGCGAGATGGTGGCCGAGCACGCCCCCGCCTACAAGGGCGGGATGGCGCTGGGCACCACCGGCGACGACGGCAGCGGCATCACGCTGGCGCAACGCGTCGGCGCGGCCACCGACCGGATGGGCAACGTTTCCGCCTGGCGGTTCCTGCTGCCGCCGAGCGTGTTCACCGGTGCCATCCTGGTCGACGGGCAGGGCCGCCGCGTCATCGACGAAACCCGCTACGGTGCCGCCGTCGGCAACAAGCTGGTCAACGAGCACGGCGGCATCGGCTGGCTGCTGGCCGACGAGCCGATGATGGGCACCGCCATCGGCCAGATCGGCGCGCAGGGCACCTGGTTCCAGCGCGCCCAGTTCGAGCCGCTGCGCCGCAGCGCCAAGCGCGGCGCCACCATCGAACAGGTCGCGGCCAAGGCCGGCATCGATCCCGCCGGGCTGCGCGCCACCGTCGACGACTACAACCAGGCCATCGACACCGGCGCCCCCGACCCGGTCGGCAAACCGGCCGAGTACACCACCCCGCTGCGTACCGGCCCGTTCTGGCTGCTCAACGTCTCCATCCGGCCGAGCGTGATCAACCCCTGCCCGATGCTCACCCTCGGTGGCGTTGTCGTCGACGAGGAGACCGGCGCCGTGCGCTCCACCGACGGAACCGATATCCCCGGCCTGTACGCGGCCGGACGCACCGCCGTCGGCATCTGCTCGGACTCCTACGTCAGCGGCCTGTCGCTGGCCGACTGCGTGTTCTCCGGACGGCGCGCGGGACGGTCGGCGGCCGGAGTGCGCAGCGACCGGCGCGATGCGGCGGCAGCGGAAAGGAACCTCTCATGAGCGGAACCGCTTCTGAGACATACGAATCCCTCATGTGCGGGCCGCCCCGGCAGCGGGTGCGCAGCCCGGCGACGCAGGGGGAGGCCCGGCAGCGCAGCGTAACCACGCAGGCGCCTGCTCATGAGAGAAAGGATTACTGACGTGCTGTCCGATGCGGTACGAACCGAACTGGCCGACGAACTCGAGCGCGCCGAACGCGACCGGGTCGCCATCGATCCGCTGGTCGCGCGGCACCCCGATATCGACGTCGTCGACGCCTACGAGATCCAGCTGATCAATATCCGGCGCAGGCTCGAATCCGGCGCGCGCGTGGTCGGGCACAAGGTGGGCCTGTCGTCGAAGGCGATGCAGCAGATGATGGGCGTCGACGAACCCGACTACGGGCATCTGCTCGCGGAAATGGAAGTCTACGAAGACGTTCCGGTCGAGGCCGATCGCTACCTGTTCCCGCGGGTGGAGGTCGAGGTCGGGTTCGTCCTCGGCGCCGATCTGCCCGGCGCGGACTGCACCGAAGAGGACGTGCTCGCCGCCACCGTCGCGTTCGCGCCCTCCATCGAGCTCATCGACTCGCGGATCAAGGACTGGAACATCGGCCTGGCCGACACCATCTCCGACAATGCCTCCTCGGCCGGCTTCGTGCTCGGCAAGGAGCGGGTCGCGCCGAAGGACATCGACATCAAGTCGATCAATGCGGTGCTCACCCGCAACGGCGAGGTCGTCGCCGAGGGCCGCAGTGACGCGGTACTCGGCGATCCGGTCATCGCGGTGGCGTGGCTGGCCCGCAAGGTCGCGAGCTTCGGGGTCCGGTTGAAGGCGGGCGATGTGGTCCTGCCCGGTTCCTGCACGCGCGCCATCGACGCGCGTCCCGGAGATGCTTTCCATGCCGAGTTCGCCGGACTCGGTTCTGTCCGTTTGCAATTCACGTAGGAGGTACGTCGTGTCCGAAGGGACCGTCACCGCCGCGATCGTCGGGTCCGGCAACATCAGCACCGATCTGCTGTACAAACTGCTCCGCTCCGAGCACATCGAGCCGCGCTGGATGATCGGCATCGATCCCGAATCCGAAGGCTTGAAGCGCGCTCGCGGGCTGGGCCTGGAGACCTCGCACGAGGGCGTCGACTGGCTGCTCGGCCAGTCCGAACTGCCCGACATGGTGTTCGAGGCCACCTCGGCCTACGTGCACCGGGAGGCCGCGCCGAAGTACGCGGAGAAGGGGATTCGCGCCGTCGACCTGACCCCCGCCGCCGTCGGGCCCGCCGTGGTGCCGCCGGTGAACCTCGGGGCCAATATCGACGCGCCGAACGTCAACATGATCACCTGTGGTGGTCAGGCCACCATTCCGATCGTCGCGGCCGTGTCGCGCGTGGTCCCGGTGCCCTACGCCGAAATCGTCGCGTCGGTCTCATCGGTGTCCGCCGGTCCCGGTACCCGCGCCAATATCGACGAATTCACCAAGACCACCAGCCGGGGCGTCGAGACCATCGGCGGCGCGCAGCGCGGTAAGGCCATCATCATCCTGAACCCGGCCGAACCGCCGATGATCATGCGCGACACCATCTTCTGCGCCATCCCCGACGACGCCGACACCGACGCCATCGCCGACTCCATCCACCGGATGGTCGCCGACATCCAGCAGTACGTGCCCGGCTACCGGCTGCTCAACGAGCCCCAGTTCGACGAGCCGTCGGTGGTGTCCGGCGGCATGGCGAAGGTCTCGGTCTTCGTCGAGGTCGAAGGCGCCGGCGATTTCCTGCCGCCCTACGCGGGCAACCTCGACATCATGACCGCCGCCGCCACCAGGGTCGGCGAAGTCATGGCCAAGCAGATCGCCTCGGCACGGGTGTAAGGAGCGTTTCCCATGGCTTTCTCAGCTGAACTCGATATCCGGGTCACCGACACCTCGCTGCGTGACGGGTCCCACCACAAGCGCCACCAGTTCACCGCCACCGAAGTGCGCGATATCGTCACCGCGCTCGACGGCGCCGGTGTGCCGGTCATCGAGGTCACCCACGGTGACGGCCTCGGCGGTTCCTCGTTCAACTACGGGTTCTCCAAAACCCCTGAGCAGGAACTGATCACCATCGCGGCCGAGACCGCGAAGCAGGCCAAGATCGCGGTGCTCATGCTGCCCGGCGTCGGCGTCAAGGAAGACATCAAGATCTCCCAGGACAACGGCGCGAGCATCTGCCGCATCGCCACCCACTGCACCGAGGCCGACGTCTCCATCCAGCACTTCGGGCTCGCCCGCGACCTGGGCCTGGAAACCGTCGGCTTCCTGATGATGTCGCACACTCAGCCGCCGGAGGCGCTCGCCAAGCAGGCCAGGATCATGGCCGACGCGGGCTGCCAGTGCGTGTACGTGGTGGATTCGGCGGGTGCGCTCGTGCTCGAGCAGGTCGCCGACCGGGTCTCCGCGCTGGTCGCCGAACTGGGCAACGACGCCCAGGTCGGCTTCCACGGCCACGAGAATCTGGACCTCGCCGTCGCGAACTCGATCTACGCCATCCGCGCCGGCGCCACCCAGATCGACGGCAGCGCCCGCCGCTTCGGCGCGGGCGCGGGCAACACCCCGGTGGAGGCGCTGGTCGGCGTCTGCGACAAGCTCGACATCAAGACCGGCATCGATTTCTTCGCCATCGCCGACGCCGCCGAAGACGTCGTCCGCCCGGCCATGCCGCACGAATGCCTGCTCGACCGCCAGTCGCTGATGATGGGCTACGCGGGCGTCTACTCCAGCTTCCTGCGCCACGCCGAACGCCAGGCCGAACGCTACGGAGTCTCGGCCGCCGAAATGCTCGTCCGCGCAGGCAAGCGCAAGCTCGTCGGCGGACAGGAAGACCAGCTCATCGACATTGCGCTGGAACTCCAGCGGGAACAGGCGCCAGTCACCGCCTGATCCTTGCTCTGAACCGGGCCGCGAACGTAACCCCCTCGCGTTCGCGGCCCGTTTGCGTTTCCGGGTATCGCCGCCGAGATGTCCTCGATCGCCGCAGTTCGACAGCGATATGTCGTTAACAACATGTACGCTGGTGCGGTGGATCCGCTGTATTCGATCGAGATCGAGCCAGAGGTTCGGGCCTGGCTGGAGTCTCTGCCGGCCAAACACTTCCTGAAGGTCGAGGAGTACGTCGGGCTACTAGCCGAGCATGCGCTGACTCTGGGTGAGCCGTTTTCGCGCCACCTTGGCGAGGGAGTGCGAGAGTTGCGGCCGACTCTCGACGGGCGGCCACACGCATCACCTACTGGTTTCGTTCCGACCGGACGATCGTATTGCTCACGGTCTTCCGTAAGACGAAGGATCGCGAGGATGCCGAGGTGAAGCGAGCAATCAAGGCGCGGATGATCTGTGCAGCCGAACACGGACCGGCTCACGACGAGTTCATCCGGGTGATCGAACAAGGAGAGCTGTGATGCCGCACAGTCGATGGAAGGATCTGCGTGTTCAGGCTCTGGACGAACCCCAGGCAGTGGTCGACGCGCGCACCGAGATTCGGCTCGCGATGGCGCTCGCCGAAGCTATCTACCTTCGGCGTACCGAACTCGGGCTCACGCAAGCCGAACTCGCAGACCGAGCCGGCCTGACACAGGCGAAGATCTCCAGGATCGAGGGCTCCGATGCGGTTCCGACGCTGCCGTTGCTGACCAAGCTTGCGCGCGCGCTGGATGCATCGCTCAACATTGCGATCGATGACGATGACCCGCAGGTCCGCTTCGTTCCGCATGGCACCGCAGCATGAAAGGATCCGCTGAGGGCGGCTGACAGGAGCTGATCAGCGCCGATACTCGTCCTTGTCGAGCAGCATCTCGAAGTCGCCGCGGCCGGCCATCTCAGTGAGCTCATTCAGGGCGTCGACCCGCTTGGAGCGTGCTGCTTCGGACGCGCCCTCGTCGAATATCGCGGTCGTCTGCTGGGCGGTCACCGCAGCGGCATATTCGAGTACCGCCAGGATGTCCTCGGGTTGAAGATCGGGATAGTCGCCGAGGATGTCTTCGGTACCCATCCCAGATGCGAGGAGTCCGAGCAGCATCTCGACCGGATAGCGCAAGCCGCGCACCACGGGCTTGCCGTGGCAGATCTCCGGATCGGAGGTGATTCGACCGAGGTGCGACATGCGCACGACTGTAGGGGAAGGGCGGGTGGCCGGGTACTAGTTCGGCCGCAGAACGAGGATCCCGGGTGTCGAGGCGACGTAATCGCGGAACGGGGTGTCGGCCACCTTGTTGTCGGCGGGCAGCGAGGAGGCGTTGCGGAAGACCGGGCCGTTCGGGGTGGTGACGAAGATGCCGACGTGGGTGACGTCGAGGCCGGGTTGGTCGGCGTAGGCGCCGATGTAGTCGCCGGTGCGCAGGTGTGCGATGACCGTGTCGTCTACGGCTGAGCTGGGGATGTGGGTGATGGCGCGGTCGACGACGGGGAGCCCGGGGAGGTAGGTGGTGCCGTCGGGCTTCGCGTTGAGGTGGGCGGTGACCGTCACCGCGGCGGGGGAGAGTGATGCGGTGATGTCGGTGGCGGCGATGCGTTCGGTGTGCGCCCAGTCGGTGAAGAAGTGCTTGCGGTGGGTGAATTCGACGCGGCCGCCGGTGTAGCGGGTGTCGATGAGGTTCGCGATGAACTCGTCGTGGGTGGTGGAGCGGCTGAGCGCTTCCACGTAGTCGAGGTAGGTGAAGCAGTCGACGCGGCGCAGATCGACCACCAGCTGTTCGGGCTCGGTCGCGGACCCGATGAGCATGTTCGCGCCGTACGGGGTGCCGAGGAACTGGCGCGAGAGCAGCTCGATCAACTCGCCCTTGCTCTGCGTCGCCGCTCCGGCCCGCACCGCCAGCAGCTCGTCGATGCGGCGCGCGGTGACGTCGTCGACGGCAGGTGCGGCGGCCGCGCCGGGAATCAGCACCGCAGGCCCGCAGACGAGTGCCAGCACGAGCAACAGCGCGCGGACGATGATGCGCAAGAAGCCTCCCGGGTCGGTTCAGCACGCGGTCGGTAATCACGGTAGCCCGCCGCGCGCGCTCACGACCGGGAGATGATGGCAGCGGTTCATCCGGTCTACGGTTCGCCGCCGAGCTCCACGAGGATCCGCCGTAACTGATTCTCCCGCTGCACCTGGGTCCCGCTCTTCATCAGGCGCAGCAACAGCGCGTACTGCCCGGTGCGATCCAATGCCTCGAACCGCTCGCGCGCGGCCGGCTGCCGGCGCAGTGCCGTCGCGAGATCCTCGGGCACTGTCGCCTCCCGCTGGGAGGCGTAGGCGGCGGCCCAGCGCCCATCGGCTCGCGCCGCCTCGACCGCCGCCAGCCCCGGCGCGCGCATCCGCCCCGCCGTCAGCAACGCCTCCACCTTCGCCACATTGACCTGCGACCAGGGGCTGCGCGGCCGGCGGGGCGAATAGCGTTGCACGTAATGATGGGCGTCGTACCCGCGCCGAATGCTGTCGATCCACCCGTAGCAGAGCGCCCCGTCCAGCGCCTCGCTCAGCGTGATCGTGGTGTCGGGCGCGCCCTTCTTGGCGATCTTCACCCACACCTCCGGTGCACGATCGTGGTTCGCCGCCAGCCAGGCCTCCCACTCCGCCGCATCGGTGCAGGTGATCACGGTGCCGTCCATATCGTCTCCCGGGTCCGTCGGTTCGATCACCACCCATCCTCCGCCGATAAGTGCTCAACAACTGAGCACTTATCGGCGCGGTTTCGGCCGGAACTCGGCGGCTCGGGCGGCGCGACCCGGGAAGCATCGGGTGTCGGGGCCGGAAACGACGAAGCCCGGCCGGTTGCTGCGAGCCCGGCCGGGCGTGACGCGGAGGATTCCGCGCGGTCGTGGACCTACAACCAGGTATCCAACGTGGTCGTGGTCAGGAAATGCTCGAGATCCGCCCGCCACGGCGCCGGCACCGTCTTCTCCGGTTCGATGGCGGTGTACTGGCCGCGATAGAACAACAGCGGCCTGCCGGAGGTGGTCGACTCCGACAGGGCCAGCACTCGGCCGATCACGATGTGGTGATCGCCGCCGTCGACGACACGGTCCACCGAGCACTGGATGGTGGCCAGCGCGTCGTCAAGGAGCGGTAGCTCCAGCTCTGAGGTGCGCCAGGAGGTTTCGGCGAACTTGTCGGGTTCGCGGGAACCGAAGCGGGCGCACAGTTGCTGCTGTTCCTCGGCCAGGACGTTGGCGCAGAAACGTCCGTTGCGTTCGATCGCGGCCCAGGACCGCGAGCCCTTGGTGGGACAGAACAGCACCAGCGGCGGGTCGAGCGAGAGGGCGGCGAACGACTGGCAGGCGAACCCGATCGGGGCGCCCTCGCCGTCCATAGTGGTGATGACGGTGATGCCGGTGCAGAACTGCCCCAGCACATTCCGGAACTGACGGCCGTCGATCTCCGGGTAATCCTGCGTGGTCACTTCCGCCCCGTCACTCATCGCTATTTCATCCCTACGGTGAAGTCGTGGCCCCACAGCGAGACCGCGGTCGATTCCCGCGCGATCCACGAGTGATCGTCGACTTCCAGACCCTCGCAACCGAATTCGATATCGAAACCGCCCGGGGTCTTCATATAGAACGACAGCATCTTGTCGTTGATGTGGCGGCCGAGGGTGGCCGACATCTTCACCTTCTTGCGCATCGCACGGTCCAGGCAGAGGCCGACGTCGTCGGAGTTCTCCACCTCGAGCATGAGGTGCACGATACCGGTCGAGTTCGGCAGCGGCAGGAACGCCAGCGAATGGTGGCGCGGGTTGCAGCCGTAGAACCGCAGCCACGCCGGATCGCCGTCGGCTGGCCTGCCGACCATCTGCGGGGGCAGCCGCATCGAATCACGCAACCGGAACCCGAGCACGTCCTGGTAGAACGCCTGCGCGGCGGCGTCGTCGGTGCAGGTCAGCACCACATGGCCGAGGCCCTGCTCTTCGGTGACGAACTTGTGCCCGTACGGGCTGACGAACCGGCGGGCCAGATATTGCGCCCCGTGGAAGGCTTCCAGCGAATTACCGGACGGATCCTCGAACCGGATCATGTTCTCGACCCGGCGCTCGGCGAGCTCCTCCTTGGTGGCCTCCTTGAACGGCACACCGGCGGCGGAGAGAGCGTCCCGCAGTTCCTGCAGCGCGGGCGCGTCGGTGACTTCCCAGCCGGAGACCTGCAAGCGGTCCTTCTCGCCGGGAACGATCACCAGCCGCGCCGGGAAATCGTCCATGCGCAGGTAGAGGTTGTCCGGGTCGGGGCCGGGCGCTTCCATCATGCCGAGCACCTTGAGCCCGTACTCGCGCCAGGCCGCCATATCGGTGGCCTCGATGCGCATATATCCGAGTGCGCGAATGCCCATGGCTATTTCACCCCGTTCAGGAAATCGGTGGCGAGCCGGTTGAATTCGGCGAACTTCTCCAGCTGGGCCCAGTGCCCGCAGCCACCGAAGACGTGCAGCTGGGCGCGCGGGATCGATTTCAACGCCACCAGCGCGCCGTCGAGCGGGTTCACCCGGTCCTCCCGGCCCCAGATCAGCAGCACCGGCTGACGCAGCTTGTAGGCGTCGCGCCAGAGCATGCCCTTCTCGAAATCGGCACTGGCGAACGATTTGCCCATCGCCTTCATCGCGGCAATCGATTCGGGGGTGCCTGCCGCGGCGAACCGCTCATCGATCAGCTCATCGGTGACCAGGGACTGGTCGAACACCATGATCCGGATGAACGCCTCGATGTTCTCGCGCGTGGGTTCATAGGTGAACTTCGACAGCAGCCGCACACCCTCGGTGGGGTCGGGCGCGAACAGGTTGGTGCTCAGTCCGCCTGGGCCCATCAGGATGAGCTTGCCCGCGCGATCGGGGTAATCGAGCGCGAAGCGCACCGAGGTGCCGCCGCCGAGCGAATTGCCCAGCAGATGCACCCGATCGGTGATGCCGAGGGTGTCGAGCAGGTCCTTCAAGGCCGAGGCACTGTGCACGAAGTACTGCGGATGCTCGGTCGGCTTGTCGGACTTGCCGTAGCCGGGCTGATCCACGGCGATGACGTGGAAGTCCCGCGCCAGCACCGGGATATTGCGGGAGAAGTTCGACCAGGACGAGGCGCCGGGGCCGCCGCCGTGCAGCAGCACGATCGTCGGGCCGTTGCCGACGCCCGCCTCGTGGTAATGCAGTTTCAGATCCGGCCGCACCTGGGCGAACCGGGAAGTGGATTCGTAGGTGAGTTCCACGGTCGAGGTCACTGTGTCTCCTGTGGTCATCACACCATGGTGTCGGTGACGGGCAGTCCGAACTCGCCCGCGCCGTACACCATGTAGGCCCGCTCCGGATCGTTGGCGGCATGCACCCGGCCCGCGTGCGCGTCCCGCCAGAACCGTTGCAGCGGCGTGCCGTTGGCCAGTGCGGTGGCGCCGGAGCTCTCGAAGAGCTTATCGATCGAGGCGATGGCGCGGCCGGTGGCGCGCACTTGGTCGCGGCGGGCGCGCAGGCGCAGATCGAACGGGATCTCCTCGCCGGCCAGCAGATGCGCGTACTCCTCGGCAACATTGCCCGAGAGCTGACGCCAGGCGGCGTCGATATCGCTGGAGGCCTCGGCGATGCGCACCTTGGCGAACGGATCGTCCTTGGCCTTCTCACCCGCGTAGGCCGCGCGCACCCGCTTGCCCTGGTGCTCGACATGCGCCTCGTAGGCGCCGTAGGCCATACCGACGATGGGGGTGGAGATGGTGGTGGGATGGATGGTGCCCCACGGCATCTTGTACACCGGATCGGTGTTCTGCTCGAGGCCAGGCGAGGCCAGATCGTTCATCGTCTTGTAGCTGAGGAACCGGTGCCGCGGCACGAACACGTCTTCCACCACCAGGGTGTTGGAGCCGGTGCCGCGCAGGCCGACGACGTTCCAGACGTCATCGATGCGGTAGTCCGAGCGCGGGATCAGGAAGCTGCCGAAATCGACCGGTCGGCCGTCCTTGATGACCGGTCCGCCGACGAAGGTCCACTCGGCGTGATCGGAGCCCGAGGACCAGGCCCACGAGCCGCTGACCCGGTAGCCACCCTCGACCACGGTGCCCGCGCCCATCGGCGCATAGGAGGAGGAGATGCGGATGTCGGTGTTCTCGCCCCACACGTCCTGCTGGGCTTCCTGGGAGAACAGCGCGAGGTGCCAGTTGTGCACGCCGATGATGCCGGCCACCCACCCGGTGGAGCCGCAGGCGCTGGCGATCTTGCGGACGGTGTCGTAGAAGATCACCGGGTCGGCGGCGTACCCGCCCCACTGTTTGGGCTGCAGCAGCTTGAAGAAGCCGGTCTCTTGCAGCGCCTTCATGGTTTCGTCGGGGATGCGCCGCAGGTCCTCGGCCTCTTGCGCGCGTTCGCGCAGCATCGGCAACAGCGCTTCGACCCGTTCGGTCACTTCTTGCGTCATTTCCGGACCTGCTCCTGCCTTGGTTGGTAACCGGTACTCATTTGTCTCTGAGACTAGAACACGTTCTTATTTCTGTCGAGAACCGGTGTTCATTACCGGGTTCGACACGGCTTGTGCAGGAAGTGGCCGCTATCGCTGGCGTGGAACGCGACATTTTTGTAACGTGTTCTAGTACAGAAGGAGGAGGATTCGCGATGGCAGATACCCCACAGGGGAGCGGTGCGAAGGTTCGGGAGCTCGATGTCGGCTCCGCGCCCACCCGGTATGCGCGGGGATGGCATTGCCTGGGTCTGGCCAAGACGTTCCGTGACGGCAAGCCGCATTCGGTCAACGCCTTCGGCACCAAGCTCGTCGTCTGGGCCGATACCGCCGGTGAATTGCGGGTGCTCGACGCCTACTGCAGGCATATGGGCGGCGACCTGAGCATGGGCGAAGTCAAGGGCGACGACATCGCCTGCCCGTTCCATGACTGGCGCTGGGGCGCGAACGGCAAATGCACCTCGATTCCGTACGCCCGCCGCGTGCCGCCCCTGGCCAGGACCAGGAAGTGGACCACCCTCGAACGCAACGGCCAGCTGTTCGTCTGGCACGACCACGAGGGCAACCCGCCGCCGCCGGAAGTCACCATCCCTTACATCAAGGGCCCCTACACCGACGCCGACGGCAACCCGCTAGAGGAACTCAACAGCGACTGGACCGAGTGGACCTGGAACTCGCTGCTGATCGAGGGCGCCAACTGCCGCGAGATCATCGACAACGTCGTCGACATGGCGCACTTCTTCTACATCCACTTCGCCTTCCCGACCTACTTCAAGAACGTCTTCGAAGGCCACGTCGCGACCCAGTTCCTGGAGACCAAGGGCCGCCCGGATGTGGGCATCGCGGCCAAGTACGGCGGCGACAACCTGCTCAAATCGGAAGCGTCGTACTTCGGGCCGTCCTATATGATCAACCCGCTGGTGAATATCTACGGCGGCTACGAGATCACGGTCAACCTGATCAACTGCCACTACCCGGTGGACCACGATTCGTTCGTGCTGCAGTGGGGGCTCAGCGTCGAGAAGCCCAAGGGCCTCGACGACGCCACCGCGGCCAAGCTCGCCAAGAGCATGACCACCTTCTTCGGCGACGGCTTCCTGCAGGACGTGGAGATCTGGAAGCACAAGTCCAAGGTCGAGAACCCGCTGCTGTGTGAGGAAGACGGGCCGGTCTACCAGCTGCGCCGCTGGTACGAGCAGTTCTACGTCGACGTCGCCGACGTCACCGAGAAGATGACCCAGCGCTTCGAGTTCGAGGTCGACACCACCAAGGCCAACGAGGCCTGGGAAGCCGAGGTCGCCGAGAACCTGCGGCGCAAGCGCGAGGCCGAGGCCGCCGAAGCGGAATCGAGCGCAGCGGAGGCGGGTGTGTAATGACCGCGACCTGGGCGAAAGCACCCGACTTCGCCGACCAACCGGCGCGGCGTGCCGCGGTGGCCGCCCAGACGGTCGTCGACAAGGCCAGGTACCTGGAGGAGGGGCTGACTCCACTGCGGTGCCAGACCTGCCGGACCGAGGTGCTGGTGCGCAAGAGCAGTTCGCATCAGACCTCGATCCAGTGGACCGGCGACCCCGCCGCCCACTGCCCGGTCTACGCCAAGCTCGCCGAGCAGGGCGCCGGACCGGGACGACCGGAATCCTGCGCCGATCTCGAACGCACCATCAAATGGGCGGTCGACGAAGGGGTGATCGACATCGCCGAGTAGTGGTCGGTGATGAGGACGGGGCGAGGAGTGATCTCCTCGCCCCGTCGTCGTTATCGGGTGCCCGGCCACGACCTATGTCGCCATCGCCCGTGCAGTCGTGGGTTGTAGCCATCCGGCTCGACGGGCCCAGGCTCGGCAATCGGCCGGTGCGTATGCCTGTCGCCTGCGGGTGCCGTCAGCTGAACGGAGACTGCGGACGCTCTTGGAGTTCGCCGTCGATGTAGATGTCGACCTTCTCGTTGTAGAAGCAGGCCAGCCCGGCGATTTTCTGACTCTCCGCGACCGGGGTGCGGTAGATCCACGCCAGATCGCGGCGCTCGGTATTTCCGATGCGGATGTTCCAGTAATCGGCGGTGCCTTTGTACGGGCAGCGGCTGTGAGTGTCGGAGGGGTGCAGCAGATCCATCCGGACGTCGGTGAGCGGCAGGTAATACCGTGCGGGCAGGCCGGTTTCGAACAGGATGCGCGGGGCGTTGGAATCGGCGATGGTGACGCCGTCGACCTCCACCCGGATATTGCGTGAGCTGGTGAGGATGTCGACCCGGGAGTACGGGTCGCGCGGGTGGACGTAGACCGGCTCGTCTTCTTCGAACCATTCGTCCATCGCGTTCCAGTCCAGCCGCACCAGCTCACTCAGCTCCGGTGAGCCGAGATAGCGCGTTGCCGCGCCGGGCACGATGGCGCCGTCGACGACCACGTCGTAGCCGGTGCCCTCGCCGCGGTGAATGGATTCGCGGACACTGCCGTTGGGCTCGAGTTTCGCGCGCAGATCGGCGACCGGAATGTAGTAGGTGGGGTAGTAGGGGATCTCCCAGACCAGGGACGGCCGCGTGGTGTCGGCGACCAGCTTGCCGCCGACATAGACCCGCACTCGCTTATGACACGGCTCGATCCTGACCTGTTCCCGCTGCGCTTCGGTCATACCTGCGACGCTACCCCGGCCGCATCAACGCAGGTAGGGCTCGACGCGAAGGCCGGGTGCCGATCGATGACCGGGGAGGTGCGGGAGCCGACAGCGAACAGGCCCCGCCGAGTGGGCGGGGCCTGTGGGTCGGGCGAGCCGAGATCGTCAGTCGCCGACGGTGATCGCCTGCGCCTCGTCGACGCTGTGCGGTGCGGGATCGTGATCGTCGATGTGGGCGAGGGCCGAACGTCCACCGAGCAACACCAGCACGGCGACGGCGGTGCAGGCCGCGCCCACCCAGAACGGCAGCGCGGTGTTGTGCTCGCCGAGCTTGCCCGCCAGCCACGGAGCCGCGGCGCCGCCGGCGAAGCGGACGAAGCTGTAGGCGGCCGAGGCGGTGGAGCGTTCCACCGGCGCGGAGATCATCACGGCCTCGGTGATCAGCGTGTTGTTCACGCCGAGGAACAGGCCCGCGAGCACCACGCCGACGATCAGCACCGGCTTGTGCTCGGCGAACACGGCCATCATCGCGAGATCGGCGGCGAACAGGGCCAGTGCCAAGCCCATCATCGGCAGGGTGCCGAAGCGGCGCTGCAACACCGGCGCGAAGTACACCGACGCCACCGCCAGCATCAGGCCCCAGCCGAAGAAGATGAACCCGATCGCGTAGGTGCCCATATCCAGCGGGAACGGGGTGTAAGCGAGCAGGGTGAAGAAGCCGAAGTTGTAGAACAGCGCGGTCAGGCTCACCGTCAG
The DNA here is from genome assembly GCF_058222935.1 of Nocardia sp. JCM 38205. NCBI lineage: Bacteria > Bacillati > Actinomycetota > Actinomycetes > Mycobacteriales > Nocardiaceae > Nocardia > Nocardia sp. JCM 38205. The sequence continues at coordinate 322,173 of NZ_JBYHFL010000003.1, forward strand.
CAGGCCGCGGTGGCGCAGCGCCTTGAACGGCGCGGTGATCGAGGTGGGCTTGGCCGGCTTCGGGGTTTCCGGTAGCAGCACCACCAGCGAGATGAAGGCGACGGCCATCAGCACCGAGACGCCGAAGAACGGTCCACGCCAGCTGATCCCGCCCAGCAGGCCGCCGACCAGCGGCCCGGTTGCGATGCCGATACCGAGCGCGGCCTCGTACAGGATGATGGCGCGCGCGACGCCGCCGCTGGCAGCGCCGACGATGGTGGCCAGTGCGGTCGCGATGAACAGCGCGTTACCGAGGCCCCAGCCCGCACGGAAGCCGACGATCTGCTCCACGGTGTTCGACATGCCTGCCAGCGCCGCGAACACCACGATGATGGCCAGACCGGTCAACAGGGTCTTCTTCGCGCCGAAGCGGCTCGACACCACACCCGTGATCAGCATCGCCACGCCGGTGACCAGCATGTAGCTGGTGAACAGCAGCGACACCTGCGACGGCGAGGCGTGCAGCTGCTCACCGATCGGCTTGAGGATCGGGTCGACCAGGCCGATGCCCATGAACGCGATGACGCTGGCGAAGGCGACGGCCCATACCGCCTTGGGTTGCTTGGTCTTCTCTACGGTCGCGGACGCGGCGCTGTGCGTCCTGGTCACGGTGGTCATCGGTGCTCCTTTTGTCATGACCGGGGCCCTGCGTGGTGACGCTTCGCTGCGGCCTCCGGGCCTGACCGCTCATGACTGTGCATTCCTCGGTGTCGGTTCGTGCCGGGCGCTTCGGTGGCCTTCAGTGCGTCCAGCAATGCGGTGAGTTCGGCCTCCAGCCGGATCAGTCGGTCGGTGTCGTAGCCGGGCAGCCGCGCGGCGAGCGCGGTGCCGAAGGCTCGGCGGGATTCGATCAGCCGGTTTCGTCCGGCCGGGGTGAGGGCGACGACCACGGCCCGCGCATCGTCCGGGTCCTTGTGCCGGGTGGCGTATCCGTCCGCGACCAGCTTGCCGATCAGCGCCGTTGCCGCCGGTTGTGAGCATCGATCGATGCGGGCGAATTCGCTGACCCGTAGCTCACCGTGCTCGTCGAGCACCGACAGTGCCCGCAGTTCCGCGCGCGGTGGAAGGGCGTCCCCACTGATCACCCCGGCCAGCCGAGTCAGCCGAGCGGCGTTCACCACGAGATCGACGACGATGTCTTCCGCGGAAACCACGTCACTCGGCTGCACCTGAATATTATTACATAGGCTAACTATCTATTGTTGGTGAGATGAGTCACCGGCAGGGGGAGGGGAAGGGTTCCCGCCCGGGCCGCGCCTCAACCGCGCCGGTCCGTCCATGGCGTTCGCCGTAGCTGGATCGGTCTCACACCTCGGCAATGCCCCGAGGGTTGCGCAAGATACGGGGCATCGGGACGGGCGAGGGTGGAATCAGCTCCCGCGGGATTACCGGCATCCGCGGGTAGGCCGGCTTGTATGTTTCGTCGCCGATCACGAGACTTGCCGTCTGGACAATCCAGTTGCCCTCGGCCAATGCGCGCTCCACCGCGAGGAACAGTTGGTACTCGGTCGCCGACGCCAGTTCATCGCCGAACGAACCGTGCGCGGCGTACCGGACGGGTGGCCGGGTGAGATCGAAGGTGGACAGCAGGTCCCGCAGCCGAGACACCACGTCCTTCAACTGTTGCAGGGCGATCGAGCCGATGGTGGCGGCTCGCCGCGCGGCGGTGGCCGCATCATTTTCCGAGGCACGCCAACTTCCCGCGTCTCGCTCCAAGGCATGCTGGAGTTTCGTCAGCGACGCGATAGCCGACCCGGCCATGCCGACGGGCTCGGGAGCGGGTCGCGCGGGTGGTGGGGCCGGAGGTTCGACCGCATACTGCGGAGTGCCCAAGGTCCTTGCGAGGGAACGGAAACAGTCCGATGCTCCGGAGATGAATTCGGCGAGGGCCCGCGACGCTCCAGGCGGGGGATCGAGGTGCCATGGCTTCGCATCGGGTGGAGTCGGTGGCGGACCGGGTGATGGCGACGGCGTGGGACCGCCGGCCACTGGCCCGACTGTCATGAGAGCACCTCTCGTCGGCGATTACGAGCTCGTGCCCGCAGTATCGGATCCGAGGCGCGGCGATAGTTTCCCATCGGCGGCACCCGCTACGACCTGCGGAACCGGCTCGGCCGCACCATCAATCGGTGCGGCCGAGCATTCGGTGGCACCCCGCCCGGCTAGGCGGACTGCGGTAGCGGCCGGTGTCGGGGCTTGCCGAACAGCAGCCCGTCACCGTGGGCGCGCTTGAAGTGCAGGTGCGCGTCGTGTTCCCAGGTGATGGCGATGCCGCCGTGCAGCTGGATCATTTCGGCGGCCACGGTCGAGTAGGCCTCGGAGCAGTGGCGGCGGGCTACCCAGACGTCCTCGGCGGCCGACGGGCTGTCGGTACCGACGGCGAGGGTCGCGGCGTAGGAGGTGGACTTGGCGGATTCGACCAGCACGTACATATCGGCCATGCGGTGCTTCAGGGCCTGGAAGCTGCCGATCGGGCGGCCGAACTGGACCCGCGATTTCGCGTATTCGACCGTTGTGTTCAGGCATTGTTCGGCGGCGCCGACCTGCTCGGCGGCCAGGGCCGCCCAGGCGATTTCGCGCAACCGGGTGATGATCGGTGCCGGATCGCCGGTGCCGAGCCGGCGCGCGTTCACATTCGTGAAGGTGATCTCGCCGAGCTTGCGGGTGGGGTCCATGGTGGCGGATGCGCGCCGTTCGACGCCCGAGGCCGCCGGATCGACCTCGAACAAGCCGGTTTCGGTGACCACGATCAGCGTGTCGGCCCGACCCGCATCGAGGACGTAATGTGCGGTGCCGCTGAGGCGTTCACCATCGGCGCGCACGCCGAAGCCGGCCCAGCCGTCTGCTGCGGCCCAGCACACGGCCAGTGTCCTCGTCCCCTCGGCGACCTCCGGCAACAGTCGCTCACAGGCGTCCGAATCGCCGGACAGCAGCACCGCCTGCGCACCGAGTACGGCCGATCCGAGCATCGGCACACCGGCGAGCGACCGCCCCAATTCCCCGACCACCAGCAGCGATTCGATCAGGCTCGCCCCGAACCCGCCGTACTCCTCGGGAATGGCCAGCGCCGCGACTCCGACCTGCTCACACAGTGTCCGCCACAGTGCGGCGTCGTAGCCCAGTTCGCTGTCGAGTGCCTGCCGGTCGACAGCGGGGCCACCCTTCTTGGCCACCGCTCCACGCACGGCGGCGACGAGTTCTTGCTGCTCCGGGGTGATCACGCGTTTTCTCCGTTCCGGCTGGTCGGTCGGTGCGCCCATGCGTGCGCGAATTCCGAGGGGAGCGGTCCGACCGAGACGGCACCTGGGCCCTGCTCACCTCGGGCGCACACGGGTGCGATGCGGGCGGTACTCATGCGGAGGCTCCGCCAGCGACGGTCGAGCGCAGCGCTTCGGCGATCCGCGCGCGATGGAAATCCGCCGTGCCCCACGCCGAGCGCAGCGCGGTGACCTTGGTGAGCAGCAGCGACAGGTCGTATTCGGCGGTGTAGCCGATGGCGCCGTGTACCTGCAGGCCGGTGCGTGCCGCGAGGTGGGCGGCGTTGCCGCAGGCCACCAGGGCCGCGGACACGTCACGGGCGCGGTCGGGACCGCCCGCGGTCAAGGCGGCGCGGTGCAGCAGCGGTTCGGCCAGGTCGAGCGCGATGAGCACATCGGCCAGCTTCTGCTTCACCGCCTGGAACTCGCCGATCGGACGCCCGAACTGCTTGCGCTGCTTGGCGTATTCGGTCGCCGCGTCCAGCAGGCCGCTCCCGGCGCCGAGCAGCTGCGCCGCACACGCCAAGGCCGCGGCATCGAAGCCGGCGGCGATGGCGTCCACGACGTGCGCACCTTCGGCGATCAGCTCATCGGGTACCACGGTGAACAGCCGGCGCGCCGGATCCACCGAGCGCACCTGTTCGCCGACCGTGCCGGTGGACAGCCGGTCGCCGTCCGCGATCAGGATCAGCTCGGCCACATCGGCGTCGAGGGCGATGGCTCCGCGGCCCGGGGCAGCGAAGGCGATCGTGCCGAGCGTGGTGCCGGCCGCGATACCCGGCAACCACCTTGCCGCCGCGTCAGCACCGGTCGAATCCGCGAGCGCTTGCAGCACGGCGGGAATCGCGGCGGCCGATTCCACCAGCGGCCCGGGCGCAGCCGAGCGCCCGAGCTCACCGAACGCCACCACCAGGTCGATCGGTTCGGCACCGATACCGTCGAACTCCTCGGCCACCGCGAGCCCGAAGACCCCGGCCCCGGCCAACTGTTCGAGCAGCGCACGCCCCGCGGCGTGCTCACCGGCCGACCACGAACGCACCGCGGCGGGTGTCTTACCGGCGTCGAGCAGCTTGCGAATACTGGCGGCGAAATCGACGTGTTCCGGACTGAGCGCGAACCTCATCGGCTGCCTCCTCTCGGTAGGCCGAGGAGCCGCTCGGCGATGATGTTGCGTTGGATCTCGTTGGTACCGGCGTAGATCGGGCCCGACAGCGAGAACAGATAGCCGTCGGTCCACGGCCCGGCCAGTTCGGCGGTGTCGCCGAGCAGGTCGAGCGCCGTTTCGTGCATGGCGATATCGAGTTCGGACCAGAACACCTTGGTGATCGAGGATTCCGCGCCGAGCTTGCCGCCCTCGTTCAACCGGGTCACCGTGCCGAAGGTGTGCAGCCGGTAGGCCTCGCTGCCGATCCAGGCGTCCACCACCTTGTCGCGGGCGGCGGTATCCGATGCCTCGGTGCCCGCCCACAGGTCGATGAGCCGCTGTGCGGTGGCGCTGAATCGCCCCGGGCTGCGCAACGAGAGGCCGCGTTCGTTGCTGGAGGTGCTCATCGCGACCCGCCAGCCCTCGTTCGGCGCACCGATGACGTCGGCGTCGGGCACGAACACCTCGTCGAGGAAGATCTCCGCGAAACCGGGTTCCCCGTCCAACTGCGGGATCGGGCGCACCGTGACGCCCTCGGCGTCCAGCGGGAACATCACGTAGGTGAGGCCGCGATGGCGTTCGGCCTCGGGATCGCTGCGGAACAGCCCGAACGCGCGATCGGCGAAGGCCGCGCGCGAACTCCAGGTCTTCTGCCCGCTCAGCAGCCAGCCGCCCTCGGTGCGGCGCGCGGTCGAACGGATACCGGCCAGGTCGCTACCGGCTTCCGGCTCCGACCAGGCCTGCGCCCAGATATCGTCGGCGCGGGCCATGCGCGGCATGATCCGGGCCAGCTGCTCAGGGGTGCCGTGCTCGAACAGTGTGGGTGCCAGCAGGAAGATGCCGTTCTGGCTCACCCGGCCGGGCGCGCCCGCCGCGTAGTACTCCTGCTCGAACAGCACCCATTCCAGCAGCGACGCATCGCGCCCGCCGTACTCCTGCGGCCACGACACCACCGAGTAGCGCGCCTCGGCGAGGGTGTGTTCCCACTCCCGATGGGCCTCGAAACCGGCCTTGGTGTCCATCGACGGCAGCGGCTGCGCCGGCTTGTTCGCGGCCAGCCAGTCGCGCACTTCCCACTGGAAGTCGCGGGTGGCCTGATCCAGATCCAGATCCACTTATTTCGCCCCGTTCTGCGTGGCTTCGGCGTCGGCGGACGCCGTACTCGCCGTGGCTTTCATCGTTTTGGCGTTCATGCCGCCGAGGGAATCCGCGCCGACCTCGGCGTTGTGGGCGTGCGCGAAATGGTGCAGGCCGAACACCGAGTCCATGCCAGACCGCATGCCCATCAGGTCCTCGGCCTGGTTGACCGCCTTCTTGGTGAGCGCGAGACCGAACTGCGGCATGGTGGCGATCTTGTCGGCCAGCGCGAAGGTCTCGGTCTCGAGTTGTTCACGCGGCACGACCCGGTTCACCATGCCCCATTCCTTGGCCTGCGCGGCGCTGAACCGGTCGCCGGTGAACAGGAACTCCTTGGCCGCGCGCGGACCGAGCACCCACGGGTGCGCGAAGTACTCGACGCCCGGAATGCCCATCCGGACAACGGGATCGGAGAAGAAGGCATCCTCGGAGGCGACGATCAGATCGCACACCCATGCCAGCATGAGCCCGCCGGCGATGCAGGCGCCCTGCACCATCGCGATGGTCGGCTTGGGGATCTCCCGCCAGCGCCTGCACATGCCCAGATAGACCTCGGTCTCGCGGGCGAAGCGCTGATCGCCGCCGACGCGGTCCACATGGTCCCACCACAGGGCGGCCTTGTTCGGGTAGCGCACATGATGGTCGCGGCCAGGCGTGCCGATATCGTGCCCGGCGCTGAAATGCTTGCCGTTGCCGGCCAGCACGATGACACCGACCTCGGCGTCCTCCACGGCCCGCTCGAAGGCGGCATCGAGGGCGTAGGTCATCACCGAGTTCTGGGCATTGCGGTAGTCCGGCCGGTTCATGGTGATCACGGCCACCGCACCGCGGCGCTCGTAGGTCACCACATCCGGTTCGAACGGCACCGCTGGTTCTTCGGCAGGCATTTACGACTTCTCCTCACGTAGTTGACGTTTGAGCACCTTCCCGGCGGCGCTGTAGGGCAGCTGGTCGCGGAACTCGACGATGCGCGGCACCTTGAAATTGGCCAGCACGGTGGTGGCGTAGGCGATCACGTCCTCTTCGGTGAGCGTCGAGCCGGGCTTGCGCACCACATACGCCTTGCCCACCTCGCCCATCCGGGTGTCGGGCACCCCGATGACGGCCGATTCCGCGACGCCGTCCAAGCGGGCCAGCGCCTGCTCGATCTCGGCGGGATAGACGTTGAAGCCGCCGCTGATGTACATGTCCTTGAGCCGGTCGGTGATCTTGAGGTAGCCGCGCTCGTCGATGGTGCCGATATCGCCGGTGTGCAACCAGCCGTCGGCGTCGATGGCCTCGGCGGTGGCCTTGGGATCGTCGAGGTAGCCGAGCATCACATTCGGTCCGCGCAGCAGCACCTCACCGGTGGTGTCGAGGCGCAATTCGAAATCGGCGATGGGCCTGCCGCAGGTGTTGGCGACGGTTTCGGCGTCGTCGTCGGGTCGGCACATGGTGCCGAAGCCGGCCGATTCCGACAGCCCGTACGCGGTGACGACCACATCGAACGACAGTTCCGAGCGCATCCGCTCGATCAGCACCACCGGTACGGTCGCCGCGCCGGTGACGGCCACCCGCAGTGTGCTCAGGTCGTAGTCGTCGCGGTTGGGGAAGTCGAGAATGGTCTGGTAGATGGTCGGCGGACCGGTGAGGACGGTGATCTTCTCCTCGCCGACCATCCGCATCGTCTGCGGTACGTCGAACACGATCTGCGGCACGATCGTCGCGCCCGCCACCAGGCAGGCCAGGAAACCGGCCTTGTAGCCGAAGTTGTGGAAGAACGGGTTGACCAGCAGGTAGCGGTCGGTGCTCGTGAGCGTCGAGCAGCCGATCCAGGCCCGCACCACCGACAGCGCCTGGCGATGCGCCACCAGGGTGCCCTTGCTGCGGCCGGTGGTGCCCGAGGTGAACAGGATGTCGGAGATGTCCTCGGGGCTCACCGATTCGGCGCGCTCGCGCGCCTGCTCGCGGGTCACCGATTCGGCGGCCTCGGGCAGCTGCGACCAGTGCAGGACCCGGGGATCCGCCGATGACGACTCGACTGTCATCGGCCCCTCCACCGGGATGACCACGATCGTCGGAATATCGAGCTCGGGCGCGGCAGCCAGCAGTTCGGTCAGGCGTTCGCGCCGCAGGAACGGCCCGGAGATGAACAATGCCTTCGGGTTCACCCGGCGCAGTACGTCGGCCGCTTCCTCGGCCACGTACCGGGTGTTGAGCGGCACCAGGGCGGCGCCGCAGTAGTGCGCGGCCAGGGCGGCGGTGACCCAGTGATGGGTATTGGGCGACCACATCGCCACCCGGTCGCCACGCTGCACGCCACGGGCGATGAGCGCCCGCGCGACGTCCTGCACCGCTTCCAGCAGCTGCGTCCAATCCAGGCGGGTCTCGCCGTCGGCCACGGCGGGTGCGGTGCCGAAGGTGCGCGCCGCGTCGTGCAGCGCCATCGGGGTGGTCTGTGCAGGGGTTGTCACGGGTTGTCCTCACCGTCGGTGCGGTCGGTAAGACCGGAGTCTTACAAAGCAAGTGCTTGGTAGGTTATCGTATCGGCGTGGGTGCGATCCAGACCTCAGAATCCGACACCGGTCCGGCCGGTGGGCGCAGTTCGGCGATTTCGCCGGGCGATCCGGCGAATCCGGCGTCCACCACGGCAAACGAGGCGGCCATGACGGCAAAAGATGTGAACGGCCACGACGCCGACGCGACCTTCCGCGCCGAGATCCGCGCCTGGCTCGCGGAGAACCTGAACGGCGAGTACAAGGATCTGCGCGGCCTCGGCGGGCCCGGCCGCGAACACGAGGCCTTCGACGAACGGCTGGCTTGGGATCGTCATCTGGCGGCCTCGGGCTGGACCTGCCTCGGCTGGCCGAAGGAATACGGCGGCCGCGAGGCGAGCGTCCGGCAGCAGATCATCTTCCACGAGGAATACGCCAAGGCCGATGCGCCCGCTCGGGTCTCGCACGTGGGTGAAGAGCTGCTCGGGCCGACCGTGCTGGCCTTCGGCACCGAAGCACAGAAGCAGCGCTTTCTGCCCGGCATCCGCACCGTCACCGAACTGTGGTGCCAGGGCTATTCCGAACCAGGCGCGGGCTCCGACCTGGCCGCGGTCGCCACCTCGGCCCGCCTCGACGGCGACGAATGGTCGATCAACGGCCAGAAGATCTGGACCTCGCTGGCGCACGTGGCCGACTGGTGCTTCGTGGTGGCCCGCACCGAACCCGGGTCGAAGCGCCACAAGGGCCTGTCCTACCTGCTGGTCCCGATGAACCAGCCGGGCATCACGGTGCGCCCGATCAATCAGCTCACCGGCACCTCGGAGTTCAACGAGGTGTTCTTCGACGATGCCCGCACCGCCGCCGATCTCGTCGTCGGCGAGCCGGGTGAGGGCTGGCGCATCGCCATGGGCACGCTCACCTTCGAACGCGGTATCTCCACCCTCGGCCAGCAGATCCGCTTCGAACGCGAACTCGCCGGCGTCGAGGAACTGGCGCGCCGCAATGGCGCCATCGACGATCCGCTGATCGCCGACCAGATCGACCGCGCCTGGGTCGGTCTGCGGGTACTGCGCGCGCATGCCATGCGCACCATGGAGGGCGCGGGCGCCGATGACGGCGGCGGGCAGGCCTCGGTGGCGAAGCTGCTGTGGGCCAACTGGCATCGCGGCCTCGGCGAACTCGCCATGGCCGTGCGTGGACCGGCAGGCCTGGTGGCCGCCGACGACGATCTCGACGAATGGCAGCGGCTGTATCTGTTCACCCGCGCCGACACCATCTACGGAGGTTCGAACGAAGTGCAGCGCAACATCATCTCCGAGCGTGTGCTCGGTCTGCCCCGGGAGGCTCGCCCGTCATGAGTGAGAACACCGTGTCGTTGTCGGTCGCACCCGCGCTCGTCGCGGGCCACGGCCTGCTGACCGATCGCAAAGCCGTGGTGACCGCCGCCGCGGGCACCGGCATCGGCTCGGCCACCGCGCGCAGGCTGCTGTCGGAGGGCGCCGACGTCGTGGTCTCGGACTGGCACGAACGCAGGCTGGGGGAGACCCGCGCCGAACTGAGTGCCGAATTCCCCGACCGCAAGGTCGAGGCCATCGTCTGCGATGTGTGCAGCACCGAACAGGTCGACGAACTGGTGCGCGGCGCGGCCGCGGCGATGGGCCGGATCGACATCTTCGTCAACAACGCCGGCCTCGGTGGCGAGACCCCGGTGGTCGATATGACCGACGAGCAGTGGGACCGCGTGCTCGATGTGACGCTCAACGGCACCTTCCGCTGCACCCGCGCCGAACTGGCCTATTTCCGCGCAGCCGGCCACGGCGGTGTGGTGGTCAACAATGCCAGTGTGCTCGGCTGGCGCGCCCAGTACGGCCAGGCCCACTACGCGGCGGCCAAAGCCGGCGTGATGGCGTTGACCAGGTGCAGTGCGGTGGAGGCCGCCGAGCTGGGAGTGCGCATCAATGCCGTCGCGCCCAGCATCGCCAGGCACGCCTTCCTGGACAAGGTGAGTTCCACCGAACTGCTCGACCGGCTCTCCGAGCGCGAGGCCTTCGGCCGGGCCGCCGAACCATGGGAGGTCGCGGCCACCATCGCCATGCTGGCCAGTGACTACACCACCTACCTGACCGGCGAGATCGTCTCCATCAGCAGCCAGCGCGCCTGAGCGGGCCGAAAAAGCCGGAGCCGTCTCAGCCCTGGTGTGCAATCCTGGATGAGGTCGGGATCGCACACCCGGAGGGGCGATGGCTATGGGCCAGGACCACCGATCTGCCCGAGAACAGCCCACGCGCGAACAACTCGAACTCGAGTTGGTGCGTGATGTCGTGCTCGCACGGCGCAGACAGGAAAGTCTGGTCCTGGCCGCGTTGACCTTCGGCGCCGAACTCCTCGACGTCGGGCGCCGCTCGGCAGCTTCCCGCGCCGGGCGCATTCTCGAGTCCTATGCCGTGGACGAGAACGACATCGCCCGCGATCCCCGCGCCGCGCTGCGCGCCGATATGGCACGCGAACGGGCCAGGGCCCGCCGGATCGGGCTCGGCACCGGCCAGAACGGCAGCGAAGAGCAGCGGCGCCGGACCCATCAAATCGAACTGCTCTACGAGGTGCGCGCCGATCTGCTCGATGTGGTGCGCAGTTCCCGCAAATACCGTTTCGACCGCGACACCTTCTCCGACCAGATCGCGCAGGGCCTGTGCGCGGTGACCGACAAGCTCATCGGCAGCGCCGATATGGACACCTATCACGCCTGGCAGCGCGGGATGGTGCTGAAGCTGATCGAGGAACCCACCCGCTACGGCCCGCCACGGGTACTCGCCACCGTCGACGCAGGCCCGGGTCGCAAACCCCTCACCGTCGAATGGGACAGCTGCGAACGCCGATTGGCCCTGGTGATGCGGATGATGCGGGCCGGCATCTCGCCCGTGGTGATCTGTGAGCGCCTGCTCGCCGACCTGTCGAGATCGTCGCCGCTGCGGTATTCGGAGCGGTGAAAACTGTTTGCCCGGATCCGCTCTCGCGTGTAATTCCACATGAATGCGCATCGGGGTCGTGGGTTTGCTGCGGGGACTGTATATGGCGGAGTGGGCCGCACGGACGGGGGTCGAGGTGGGCGCCGTCTGTGATCGCGATCCCGAACGTCTGGCCGCCGCGCACGCGACGTTCCCGGCGGCCGAGGCGGGTGGAGACTGGATCGAATTACTCGACGCCGGCATCGACGGTGTCATCCTGGCCAATGATTTCGATGCCCACGCGGAGCTGGCCATCGCGTTCCTCGACCGCGGAATCCACGTGCTGTCGGAGACGGCGGCCTGTACATCCGAGGACGAGGGGCGCCGACTCATCGCGGCGGCCGAGCGTTCGACGGCGACGTACTCGTTCGCCGAGAACTACGCATTCCATCCGCACACCCGGCTGCTCCGCGAGGCGGTAAAATCCGGCGAGCTCGGCGCTATCACTGTGGTAGAGGCGGACTACCTGCACAGCCTCTCGCCGCGTGAGACCGCCGCACTCATCGGCGACCCGGCCCATTGGCGCGGACGTATCGCGCCCACCGCGTATTGCACGCACACCGTCTCCCCACTGCTGAACCTCACCGGCGCCTGGCCGGTAGAGGTCAGCGCCTTCCCGGTCGGGCCGGGTGATCGTCCGGCCGCCGTCGTCCTGACCATCCGCCTCTCCGATGGCACCCTCGCTCTGGCCCGCCACGGTTTCCTCGCCGGCGAACCCGACAGCCACTGGAGCTGGATCTCGGTACGGGGCGCCCACGGCCTCGCAGAATCGCTGCGCACCTCGGGCGACAGCGCCTGGTCGGTGCGAGTGCGCTCAGAAGGCTGGGCTCGGCCCGATGGCCGCGCTCATGAGGAAATCCGCCGCCCGCGCCCCTACCAGGTCGACAACGAGCCGGTCGACCGGATGGCCGAAGGCACCGTCGCCCTGCTCGAGGGTTTCCACGCCGCCGTCGAACACGGCGCGGCACCGCTGATTCCGGTACGACCGGCGGTCGCGGCGTCGCTGGTCGGAGTGGCGGGCGCGGAGTCGCTGGCGCGCGGGTCGCAGCCAGTTCTGGTCCCGGACGTATCCGTGTAACGGCCGTCGGCGCGGTCGTCGCAGACCTTGATGATCGCTCGTGAAGGTGTGCTCGCGCCGGAGTTCTTCTCGATCGAGGCGTGGCTGGGGCGGCCCGGCAATGCCTGGGAGTACTACCAGGTCCTCGGCCGTCGCGGTGCCTGCAACAAGCCCAACGCGACTTGCGAGATCTGGTTCGCGCCCACATCCTGGAGCCGGTAGGCCGTACCCGAGCTCGCTTCTACCGCGCCGGCCCTGAATTTCCCGATGCGGCACTGGAAGTCGCGAACACACCGGTCACGCTGCTCGACCCGTACCAGTTGTAGGTAGCGCAACTCGGCTCCCGCGCCCAACTCGGTCGCGGCAAGACCACCACGACGTCGGCTCTATCCATCACGGCGATTCAGCTACCAACACTCCGAGGGGCTGGCAGGTTTCGGATCATGCTCAGCGGAACCCTGGCCAGTGATCGTCGTCCTTCTTACGTTGGCGAAGTAGATCATTCGCGTATTCGTAGGACGGGACAACGATGGCATCGAAACCTCTGCATCTGGGGGTCGCGCTGGACGGGGCCGGGTGGCATCCGGCGGCGTGGCGGGAGCCGAACTCGCGGCCGGCGGAATTGTTCGATGCCGGCTACTGGATGGATCTGGCCGGTGTGGCGGAGCGGGCGCGGCTCGATTTCCTCACCATCGAGGACAGTTTCACGGTGCCGGGTGAACGGCACGAGTTCGGTGATCGAGTGGATCGGGTGCGCGGCCGGCTGGACGCACATCTGATCGCGGCGCGGCTGGCTCCCGCGACCAGCAATATCGGATTGATCCCGACCGTCACCACCACGCACACCGAGCCGTTCCATGTGTCGAAAGCGCTCGCTACCTTGGATTACACCTCGCAGGGCCGGGCGGGATGGCAGGTGAAGGTGTCCGGCTCGGCCACCGAGGCGGGCCATTTCGGCAGGCGCGAGATTCGAGCACTCACCTCCGAGGAGTTGGCGCGCGCGAGGACCGGGGCCGCCCTGCCGGATTCGGTCGTGGAGTTGTTCGACGAGGCGAGCGATGCGGTGGAGGTCGTGCGCAGGCTCTGGGACAGCTGGGAGGACGACGCCGAGATCCGTGACGTCCCCAACCGGCGGTTCATCGACCGGGACAAGCTGCACTACATCGACTTCGAGGGCCGGTTCTTCTCGGTGCGTGGACCGTCCATCACGCCGCGCCCGCCGCAGGGCCAGCCGGTGGTGACGGCGCTGGCTCACCATCCGGTGGTCTACGAGTTCGCCGCACGAGCCGCTGATCTGGTGTTCGTCACCCCTGATCTCGAGGCGGGCCCTTCATCTGTCCTCACTCAAATCGCGGATGCCGCTGCCGGACGAACCGGTGAACGGTTGAGGGTGTTCGCGGATCTGGTCGTCTTCCTCGATTCGGAGACCGAGACCGGCGCGGCGCGTTTGGCTCGGCTGGACGAGTGGGATGGTAGCGAATTCAGCTCCGACGCAGCCGTCTTCACCGGCAGCGCCGAGCAGCTGGCGCAGCTGTTGACGCGCTGGAGCGAGCAGGGCGTCGACGGATTCCGGCTACGCCCGGGTGTGGCCGTCGACGACCTGAACGCCATCGCCGACCAGGTGGTCCCGGCTCTGCGCGACCACGGCCTGGCCCGCACCGAGTATCCGGGCGGCTCACTGCGTGCCCTGCTCGGATTGTCCACAACCGTCCCCAACCGCTACGCCGTCGCCTGAACGAGGTCACCATGAGCACCCAACGCAAGCAGGTCATCCTCGGCGCCTACCTCGGTGGCGTCAACCATCACACCTCCTGGTGGGATCCGCAGGCCGGCAGCCAGATCGAATTCAGCTCGTTCGAGCACACCGCCCGCACCGCCGAACGCGGCAGGTTCGATTTCTTCTTCCTCGCCGAAGGGCTCGCGCTGCGTGAACGGGCGGGCAAGATCTTCGACCAGGACATCATCGGCAGGCCCGACACCTTCACCGTCCTCGCCTCGCTCGCCGCCGTCACCGAACATCTCGGTCTGGCGGGCACCATCAACACCACCTTCAACGAGCCCTACGAGCTGGCACGGCAGTTCGCGAGCCTCGATCATCTGTCCGGCGGGCGCGCCGCGTGGAATGTGGTCACCTCGTTCGACGCGTTCACCGGCCAGAACTTCCGCCGCGGTGGGTATCTGGACCGTTCGCAGCGGTACGCGCGGGCGGAGGAGACGGTCGCAGCGGTGCGCGCGCTGTGGGATTCGTGGGCGGCCGGGGATATCGTCGCCGATCGGGAATCCGGGCGCTACCTGGCCCGATCGGATGCGGGCGCGTTCGCCGTGCACAGCAGTCAGTTCGACATCGCCGGCCGGTTCACCGTGCCGCGCAGCCCGCAGGGCCGTCCGGTGACGTTGCAGGCCGGTGTCTCACCGCAGGGCCGTGACTTCGCCGCCGCCAATGCCGACGCCATCTTCTCCCCCTACGGTCAACTCCCCGAGGCCGCCGATTTCTACCGCGACATCAAGGCCCGCGCGGTCGCGGCCGGACGCTCGGCCGACGACATCAAGATCCTGCCCTCGGCGAGTTTCGTACTCGGCGACACCGAGGCCGAGGCCATCGAGAAGTACCACACCATCCGTGACGAGCAGGTCACCGGCCAGACCGCGCTGATCCTGCTGGAGCAGATCTGGAACCGCGATCTGTCGGCCTACGATCCGGACGGCCCGGTGCCCGATATCGACCCGGATCCACAAGCGCCGCCGATCATCCAGGGCAAGGCGTTCGTGTATCAGGATCGGTTCGCCACGGCAGCCAAGCTGCGGGCGGTCGCCGAGGAGAAGAAGCTGAGTTTGCGTGAGGTCGTGATCGATCAATTCGAACGCGGACCACTGGTCGGCACCCCGGACCAGATCGCCCAGCAGATCGACGATTTCGTGCAGAACGATGGCTCCGACGGTTTCATCCTCGGCTCCCACCTGGTGCCCACCGGTCTCGACGAATTCGTGGACCGGGTGGTGCCGCTGTTGCAGGAGCGTGGTGCGCTGCGCGCCGAATACACCGGAACCACCCTGCGCGACAATCTCGGCCTGCCGAATCTCTACGAGTCCGGCAAGGTCGCCGCGCGCGGCTGAACCCGCCGGGCAACGGCTGGCCGAGGCTGCACAGAACTGGTGGCGCACCAAGATATTCGGTGGCTGGGGCACCGCGGCAGCGGAACGATCGCGGATGCGCCGACGGCCGTTGGATCAGACAAACGGCCGTCGGCACAAGTGGGTTCAGCGATCCAGGCGCTCGATGATCGTGACGTTCGCCGTCCCACCACCCTCACAGATGGTGAGCAGCCCGTAGCGTCCGTTGATCCGCTCCAGTTCGTTGAGCAGGGTGGCGAACAGCTTGGCGCCGGTGGCGCCGAGGGGGTGGCCGAGGGCGATGGCGCCGCCGTTGACGTTGACCTTCTCCGGGTCGGCGCCGGTCTCCTTCAGCCAGGCGAGCACGACGGGGGCGAAGGCCTCGTTGATCTCGATGACGTCGATATCGTCGATGGTCAGGCCGGTCTTCTCCAGTGCCCACTTGGTGGCCGGGATCGGCGCACTGAGCATGAAGATCGGGTCGGCGCCGCGGGCGCTGACGTGGTGGATGCGGGCGCGCGGGGTCAGGCCGTACTCCTGGACGGCCCAATCCGAGGCCAGCAGGGTGGCGCTGGCGCCGTCGGAGATCTGTGAGGCCACCGCGGCGGTGAGCGGGCTGCCCTCGGCGAGCGCGGGCAGCGAGGCCATCTTCTCCAGGCTTGTCTCGCGCGGGCCCTGATCGATCCAGAAATCGCCGACCGGAACGATCTCGCGATCGAAACGGCCCTCCTTGATGGCGCGGCGGGCGCGTTCATGGCTGCGCAGCGCCCAGCGCTCCATGTCCTCGCGGCTGATGCCCCACTTCTCGGCGATCAGCTGGGCGCCGTGGAACTGCGACACCTCACCGGTGCCGTAACGGTGATCCCAGCCCTGGGCACCGACGAACGGCGAGTCGTAGCCGTACTCCTTACCCGCGAGCATGGCCGCCGAGATCGGGATGGCGCTCATGTTCTGCACACCGCCGGCGACGATCACCTCGGCGGTGCCGCTCATGATGGCCTGGGCGCCGAAGTTGATGGCCTGCTGGCTGGATCCGCACTGCCGGTCGACGGTGACGCCGGGAACTTCCTCCGGGTAGCCGGCCACGAGCCACGCGGTGCGGCCGATATTGCCTGCCTGCGGGCCGATGTTGTCGACACAGCCGACGATGACGTCATCCACCACACCGGGATCGATGGGGTTGCGGTCGAGCAGACCACGCAGGGCCGCGGCACCGAGATCGGCCGGATGCACGCCGGCCAGGGCGCCGCCGCGCTTGCCGACCGGGGTGCGCACCGCGTCGATCACGTACGCCTCGCGCAGCGGGGTGTAGGGGCGGCGCGAGCCGGAGGGTTCGGACATGTTCAGACTCCTACGTGGTGTGCTCGGGCACGGTCAGCCCGTCGAGCACGATGGTCAGATATTGCTTGGCGAGGTTGTCTACGGTGATCGGCCCGCCAGGGGTGTACCAGCGCACCGCCACCCAGACGGTGTCGCGCAGGAACCGGTAGGCCAGTTCGATATCGAGTTCGGCCCGGAAGCTGCCGTCGCGTACGCCCTGGGTGAGCACCTGCTGCCACAGCGCGCGGAATTCCTTGTTGTATTCGTCGATGTAGGTGAAGCGTTCGACGCCGCGCAGGCGTTTGGCCTCGGCCTGGTAGATGGCGACGGCGGCGTGGTAGCGGTCGAACGACTCGTAGGAGGCCAGCACCAGCGCCTCGAGGGTGTCGCGTGAGCTCAAACCGGCGGCGGCGATGTCGCGGTAGCGGCCGAAGAGGTCGTCGAGGAAGCCTCGCAGGATTTCGTCGACCATCGATTCCTTGGAATCGAAGTGGTGATACAGGCTGCCCGATAGGATTCCGGCCGCATCGGCGATATCGCGGACGGTGGTGGCGCGCAGACCCCGCTCGGCGAACAGGTCGGCCGCCAATCCGAGCAGTTCGTTGCGCCGGGCTGATTTGGACGGGTCGGGTGCGGTCACCCGGCCATAATACAACCAAGCATTTGCTTGGGGAAGGGTGGCCGGCCGCCTGAACGATCAGCGGGCTCGTAGCGCCGTCGCGATCCATGCGCACAGCCCCCCGCGGCGCCGCCGCACGGAGCGGCATGGACCAAAGAAATGAAGTCGGGCGGCCTCCCGCGAGGGGAGACCGCCCGACCGTCGACCGAGCTGACTCGGTTACGTCGACGCGCCGGGGGTCGCCCGGGCGTCCTGGGTGAGCGCGGCGATCGTGTCTATCCGCGCGACCGCATCGCGCACGATGCGGTCGATGAGTTCCTGGCAGGTGGGCAGGTCGTCGATGATGCCGGTGACCTGGCCCGCGGCGAGCACGCCCGCCTCGGTATTACCTTCTACCAGACCGGCTTTGAGCAGCATCGGGGTGTTAGCCGCCATGATCACCTGGGACCAGGTGAGGTCCTTGGCCTTGCGCATGGCCAGGCCGTCGCGGATCATGGTGGACCACTTCATGCCGGTCATCGACTTGAACTTCGCGGCATTGGCGACCGCGGCGGTCAGACCGCGCCAGTTGCCCGAATGCTCCAGGCGCTGCACCAGTTCGGTGTTGAGCACGCGGTGCGGCATGCCGTCGACCTTGAGCGAGACGACGGTGTCCTGCAGGTGCCGGTTCAGGTATTCCTGCTTCACCGCGTCGGGGACCTGGCTTTCCTGGGTCAGCAGGAAACGGGTGCCCATCGCGATGCCCGCGGCACCGTAGGCGAGGGCGGCCGCCAGGCCACGGCCGTCGAAGAAGCCGCCTGCGGCGACCACCGGGATATCGACGGCATCGAGCACCGAGGGCAGCAGCAGCGTGGTGGCGACCGGACCGGTGTGCCCACCGCCCTCGCCGCCCTGCACGATCACCGCGTCGGCGCCCCACGAGGCCACCTTCACGGCGTGCTTGGCCGCGCCGATGGACGGAATCACGACGACCCCGGCATCTTTCAGCTTCGCGATCAGCTCCTGCTTGGGCGCCAGCGCGAACGACGCCACCGCCACCTTCTCCCGGATCAGCAGGTCGATGCGCTCACCGGCGTCGGAGGCGTCGGCGCGGATGTTCACGCCGAACGGTTTCGCGGTGTGCGATTTGGTCTTCGCGATCGCGGCCTCGAGCTCGTCGTAGGTCATGGTGGCCGAGGCCAGGATGCCGAGCCCGCCGGCCTCGGCGGTGGCCGCGACCAGCCGCGGCCCGGCCACCCAGCCCATGCCGGTCTGCACGATCGGATGCTCGATGCCGACGAGTTCGGTCAGCGGAGTCCGCAGCCGTGCACTCATGACGAGACCTCCTTCTCGCGAATGCCCTTCGGGTCGAGCACGGTGCGAATGATCCGCAGCTCTTCCTCGGTGGGCAGCCGCGTTTCGCCCGCCTCGCCCAGCTCGGCGATCTCGAACGAGGTGTTCTCGGCGACCTCATCGGCGGTGACACCCGGATGCAGCGACAGCGCCCGCATGGTGTGGCCGGGCCCGCCGAAATCGAAGACGCCGAGATTGCTCACCACCCGATGCAGATGGTGGAACCGGAAGGCGGGATTATCCGGATCGATCTTGTCGTAGCCGATACCGGAGACGATGTCGACGGTCTCGCAGAACACCCGCCTGTTGTGCCGCGGCACGAAGTAGCTGGTGGCGTGGTTGATGGTGTTGCCGGGCGCGCCGCGCACCCCGAACATCTGCCGGGTGGGCTGTTGCAGCGGGCCGAAGGCGGACAGGTTCTGATTGCCGTACCGGTCCAGCTGATTGGCGCCCATCACCACGTGCCTGCGCCCTGAGGCGACCACATCGAAGACCCGGGAGAACGGAATCCAGCCCTCGATGGGCGCCTTGCCGCCGATCGCAGGCACCTCGGCGAACAGCAGCGCCTCACCGTCGGACAGCAGCAGATCCGGCTCGAAGGTCAGCCGCGCCAGCCGGGCGCCGATGGTGGTGATGGTGGACATCGGGCTGGCCATGATCTCGCCCGCGCCACGGAAGATCTCGGCCGCGGCGACGACGCAGACCTCGGCCCGGGTAATCGGCTCGCCCGTCGCCCGACCACCGCCCCCCACGGAATCGCTCTGCGATGCAGTGATGTTCTCGGTCATTTCTGCTCCTCGGCGAAAGCACGGACGGCGGCCTGGTATTCGTCCTCGGACACATCCAGGTAGCGCGCCTTGAACTCGGCCCACGATTCGGGTGTCTTGGCGGCTTCCACATAGTGGCGCTGGAACTTCTCGTCGCGGCCGTAGCTGCCGGAGAAGGTGAAGTGCGCGCCACCGGGGGCCTCCACCACGCCGTCGACCATCATCCGGTTGAGGATGATCGACTGCTGCGGAACGGCTTTCACCAGCTCCTCGGTGTCGACCAGTCGGTCCACCGTCAGGTAGCGGCGCTCGGCCGACAGACAGTACAGATCGTCGAAGTACGGGTCGACGCCGGTGTAGGCGGCATTGCCGTGCTTATCGCCCAGATCAAGGTGCACGAACGCGGCATCCAGCTTCAGCGCGGGCATCGCGATCAGCGTCTCGGTCTTGCCGTCGGTGGGGTAGGGCGACTGCACCGTCTTCAGCTCGCCCTCCCAGAAGTCGAGCACGGCCGAACCCAGACCGGCGCGGATCGGCAGGAACGGCAGGCGGGCGGCGGCGGCCTGCAGACCGCACTTGACCATGCCCTCGTCCATCTCCCGCACGGTGATCGCGCCCTCGGTGCGCGCCTTGGCGAACCAGGGGTCGTAGAACGGTGCCGAATCCAGCGAGACGAACCCGTAGTAGGCCTTGCGCACCTTGCCCGCCGAGCACAGCAGGCCGAGATCGGGGCCGCCGTAGGTGACCACGGTCAGATCGGTGATATCGGACCGCAGCAGCGCCCGGACCAGGGCCATCGGCTTACGCCGTGACCCCCAGCCACCGAGGCCGATGGTCATTCCGCTGCGCAGTTCGCCGACGACCTCGTCGAGCGTCATGTGCTTGTCGCGCATGGGTTTCTACTTCCCTTTCTTCTGTGCGGCCAGATCGTCGTCGAAACGCGCGCGGATCTCATCGGCCACACCGGCGAGGTTGAGCTCCATGGTGAAGCCCTGCTCGTAGCGGTAGGAGCGGTGCACGTCCTGCACGTCGATGCCGTTGAGGGCGCGTTTGGCGGCGCGGATCACCCGGCCGTCCTTGTTCGCGATGTTCTTGGCGACGTCCATCGCGGTGGCGTCGAGTTCGGCGCGCGGCACCACGTGCAGCACCGAGCCGTAGTGGTGCAGCTGCTGCGCGGTGAGGGTGCCCGCGGTGTAGAACATGGCCCGCATCAGGTGCTGGGGGATCAGCCGGGCGAGGTGGGTGGCCGCGCCGAGGGCGCCGCGGTCGACTTCGGGCAGGCCGAAGGTGGCGTCGTCGGAGGCGACGACGATATCGGAATTGCCGACCAGGCCGATGCCACCGCCCAGGCAGAAGCCGTTGACCGCGGAGATCACCGGCACCTGGCAGTCGTAGACGGCGGCGAAGGCCTCGAAGCAGCCGTGATTGGCGCGGATCAGCGCGGTGTGCCCGGTGTCGGCGTTCATCTCCTTGATGTCCACGCCGGCGTTGAACCCGCGGCCCTCGGCGCGCAGCACCACCACCTTGGTCTCCGGATCGCGGCCTGCCTCGCGCAGTGCGTCGGCGAGAGCGAACCAGCCGTCCGAGGGTATGGCGTTGACCGGCGGATAGTCGACCGTGATGACGGTGATGCCGGTTGATTCGGTGTGACGGTTGATCCCCATCGCAGTTCCCATCGTGAGCGAACCTTGGCTAAGCAAGCAATTGCTTGGTAGGTTAGCACGGTGGCACTCGAAATCGATCTGTCCGGACGCGTCGTTCTGGTAACCGGCGGTGTCCGCGGGGTGGGCGCGGGCGTCAGCCGGGCCCTGCTCGCCGCGGGCGCGACCGTGCTGGCCTGCGCACGCCGCCCCGGTGACGCCCCGGTGGAATACGAGGGACGGCAGGCCGAATTCCTGCCATGCGATGTGCGCGACGGTGACGCGGTACGCGAGCTGATCGACACCGTCATCGCCCGGCACGGCCGCCTCGACCACCTGGTCAACAACGCGGGCGGCGCCCCCTTCGCCCTTGCCGCCGACGCCAGCGCGAAATTCCACGCCAAGATCGTCGAGCTGAATCTGCTCGCACCGCTGCTGGTTTCGCAGCTGGCCAACGCGGTGATGCAGGCCCAGCCCGACGGCGGCACGATCGTCAATATCTCCAGCGTCAGCGCGCATCGCCCGTCACCGGGCACCGCGGCCTACGGAGCGGCCAAGGCCGGCGTCGACAGTCTCACCGCCTCGCTCGCGGTGGAGTGGGCGCCGAAGGTCCGGGTGAACTCGGTGGTCGTCGGCCCGGTGGAGACCGAACTCAGCCTGCTGCACTACGGCGACGCCGACGGGGTGGCCGCGGTCGGCGCCACCATCCCGCTGGGGCGGCTGGCCCGGCCCGAAGACGTCGGCCGCTGCGTGGCCTTCCTCGCCTCACCGCTGGCCGGCTACGTCAGCGGGGCGACCCTCGAGGTGCACGGCGGCGGCGAACGCCCGGCCTTCCTGGACGCCGCCACCGTCAACACCGCCGCCCCCAACGGCGCGCCCAAGCCCTGACCGACCAGACCTGATCAGCGCCGCGCCCCGGCCTGATCGCCCACCCCGACCGCTGAGCAAGACGATAGGAAAACGATGGAAACCGATGGGATCTGTGCCGGACGTACCGTGATCATCACCGGCGCCGGCCGCGGCATCGGCCGCGCGCACGCGCTGGCGTTCGCCGCGGCGGGCGCCAAGGTGGTCGTCAACGATCTGGGCTCCGCGCTCAACGGCGCCGATACCGGCGAGACACCGGCCGAGCAGGTCGTCGCCGAGATCCGCGCGCAGGGCGGCGAGGCCGTGGCCAATGGCGACGACGTGGCCGACTGGGAAGGCGCGCGCCGGCTCATCCGCCAGGCCGTCGACACCTTCGGCGGGCTCGACGTGCTGGTCAACAATGCCGGCTTCGTGCGCGACCGGATGCTGGTCAACCTGTCCGAAGAGGAATGGGACGCCGTGATCCGGGTCCACCTCAAGGGTCACTTCGCCACCATGCGCCACGCCATCGAGTACTGGCGTGGTGAGTCCAAGGCCGGACGTCCGGTCGACGCTCGCGTGATCAACACCAGCTCCGGCGCCGGCTTGCAGGGCAGCGTCGGCCAGGGCAACTACGGCGCGGCCAAGGCGGGCATCGCCGGCCTGACCCTCACCGCTTCGGCGGAATTCGCCCGCTACGGCGTCACCGTGAACGCGATCGCCCCCGCTGCGCGCACCCGGATGACCGAGACCGTCTTCGCCGAGGATATGGCCGCGCCCGAGGAGGGCTTCGACGCGATGGCGCCGGAGAACGTCTCGCCGCTGGTCGTCTGGCTCGGCAGTGCCGAATCCGCCGGCGTGACCGGCCGCATGTTCGAGGTCGAAGGCGGTAAGGTCGCCGTCGCCGAGGGCTGGCGGCACGGCATTCCCGTCGACCGCGGCGCCCGCTGGGACCCGGCCGAACTCGGCCCGGTGGTGGCGGACCTGCTCGCCAAGGCCAATACGCCCGAACCGGTCTACGGCGCGTAATCCGGCTGTCTTCAGCCTTCCGAACGGCGGCGCGAGTTCTCGACTCGCGCCGCCGTTTCGCGTCGGGACCGGGCCGCGGGCTTCGGCGAGCTCCGCTGACAGCTCGCGCTCGTGGCACGGGGTGGCGGCGAGATGGGCCGATCGCACGTGCGGCAGCCCCTCGCGAACCTCGGCTGCTCTCGGCACGGGATGTGTTCGCCGCGGAAGATCCGTCGGTTTCGGCGGCGCTCACCACGCCGGAGACCCGGCGAGCGCCTCTGCCAGCACACGATCGAGTTCCTGCGGCGCCGCCCGGTAGTAGGCCGCGGTCCGGTGTGGCGGCTCTCACGTCGGTGGATGCCGGGCTCTTCCGCGAGGCTACCGCCAGCAAACCGACCGTAAGGTCGCCCACGTGGACGCACCCACGGCAGGGCGCAGACCTCGGCGGACGTGGTTTACGTCGTCCAGGCGAGGGGAATGCCCGGTCGATCGCCGCCGCTGAGCGGGCGGTACCGCTGCGCGCCGGGAAGCCGACGGTTTACTATGGGCAACCGTTGTTGGAGTCCGGGTTGTGCGTATGGCCGGGCGAGGATTTGCGCAGTCTCTATGAGGGGAAGGCCGTCGCATGGCCAGTGGTCGCTTCACCCGTGTGCTCGCGGTAGCGGGGGCCGTCGGCTGCCTCGGACTACTCGGGCCGGTAGCGGCCGAGGCCCAGCCGGGTGGTTCCGGTCAGGGCGGTAACAGTGCCCCGAATCCGGGCAACGGGAATCCGAACCCGCCGATCATCGGCGGCGTGCCCAACTCCGGAAGCGCTGGGGGTGCGAACGGGGGCAATGGCGCGCATGCCGGCAACGGTCCCGGCGCGAACGCGGGCAATGGCCCCGGCGCGAACGCGGGCCGAGGTCCGGGTGCGAACGCGGGCAATGGCGTGCTGCCGAACACCGGCAGCGGTGCGGGCGCGAACGCCGATCATGGCGCGGACGCGAACGCCGGCAACGGAGTTGGGCCGACCGCGACCGGTAACACCCCCGGCGCGGAGGGCAATGGCTCAGCGCCCGCGCAAAGCGACGCAGACGAATGGCAGCCGCTGTCCATTCCTGGACGGCAGACACCGATCGATGCCGGTATCGAACCCACCGACGTCGCAGGCCCCGGAACCGGTTCGGCCGGAGCCGGTTCGGCCGCAGCGGGCTCAGCCGCGGCGGGCTCGGCCGGACTCGGCGCGGTGCTCGGCGGCGGATCCTCCGCTCTCGGCGTGATTCTCAGCACCGGCTCGGCGGGCCTCGGCGCTGCCCTCGGCACCGGTTCGGCGGCCGTCGGCTCGGCCGGGGTCGGTGCACTCGGAACCGGCTCTGCCGCAGTGGGTTCGGCGGGTATCGGCGCTCTCGGCACCGGCTCGGCCGCGCTCGGTACCGGTTCGGCCGCGGTGGGTTCGGCCGGTGCCGGGGTGCTCGGTACCGGCTCGGCGGCGCTGGGCGCGGCCGGACTCGGTTCGGCGGCAACGGGTTCGGCCGCGGTCGGATCGGC
Source organism: Nocardia sp. JCM 38205 (assembly GCF_058222935.1). Classification (NCBI taxonomy): domain Bacteria; kingdom Bacillati; phylum Actinomycetota; class Actinomycetes; order Mycobacteriales; family Nocardiaceae; genus Nocardia; species Nocardia sp. JCM 38205. Next base: position 346,456 of record NZ_JBYHFL010000003.1, read on the forward strand.
GGCCGTCGGCTCGGCCGCGGTCGGTTCCGCCTCGCCGCTGCTCTTATTGCTGCTTCCCATTCCGCCGGTGCCGCTGGCGCCCGCGCTGCCGCCGCTTGCCATTCCGCCGGTGCCCGCGCCGCCCGCGATCGCACCGCCCGCCCTCGCACCGGTCGTTCCCGGTGTCCCGGCCCTGCCGGTGGTCGCGCCGCCTGCTCCGGCGGCCGCCCCCGCCCCGCCCGCCGCGGCGGCGCCCGCTCCCGCGGCTCCGCCCGTCTCGGCCGCGCCGGCGGATCCCGATGTGCGCAACACCAGCGCCGAGGACGGTCTGCCCGAGCCGAAGGTGCTGACGGTGATCGGCGGTCTGATCGCCCTGACCTTGGCCGGTGCGGGATCGGGCGCGGTGAGCTTCCAGAGTGCCTCGGCGGCACAGGCACGCATCGATGCCGCGCGCGCCGAATTCTTCGGAACGGGTCGGTGATCGGCGATGACACAGAGTAAGGCGCAGAGCGGTTCGCGGTCCTACCGCCGGGTGGCCGCGGCCGTGGACGCGGTCTGCGCGGTCGCCGCCGATTTCGACGCGACCACCCTCGACGAGGTGGTGCTCGCCATCGCCGCCGAACGCAAACGGATGATCGAGATCGCCGACGCCGACCTCGGCCCCGGTGTCTGCGGTCAGCGTCGCTTCTATCCGGACAAAGACGTGATCGTGCTGGCCACCGCACTGCCGAGCCGCGAGCACACCCTCGCCCACGAGCTCGGGCACATCGTGTTCGACCACGAGGGTGCGCCCGCGCCGGAGGTGACGCTCGAAGCCAGCGACGATCTGATCGCCTACATGCTGAGCCAGCGCGCCCACCAGCAGATCGTCGACGACGGCGAAGACGAGCAGGCCGAATGGGAGGCCGAGACCTTCGCCGCGATGCTGATGACACGACTGCGCGTATTCAACAACCGGGGCGCGGGCGTCTCGGTCCTTCGATTCGATGAGGCTCTCGGATGACCTTCTGGTTGACGGCCATGCTGGTCTGGATGGCAGCCGGTGCGCGGGTGGGCCGGGTGCTGGTCAAGCCCGCGACCACGGCCCGGGTGGCCATCGTGATCGCGGTCGCCGCGGTCGCGCTCGCCGCCACCGTGGCGATTCCCGATGTGGGGCTCGCGGTCGACAACCTGCTACCGGAAGGCGTGCCTTCCGGCCTGCTGTCCGACGGCGTCGTCGTCGCGGCCTGGCTGCTGTTCACCACGGCCACCTCGGTGGTGGCGTCGGCGGCCTGGCCGGTGGTGTCGCGGCGCAATCTGCGTCAGATCGCCATGGGCATCTATGCCGTCGGTACGGCAGCGGCCGCCGCGACACTGGCCTGGACGCACGTGTTCGGCTGGGTGATCGTCGCGCTCGGCGGGGTTTTCATCGTCGTCACCGGACTGCGCAATCTGGACTGGACCGCGCTCGGGCGTGGCATCGCGATCTATACCGCGGGCACCGCGCTGGTGGCCGTGCTCGCGGTGCTGGAGATCCGGCGCGTCGCCATCGACGCACCACGCGCGAAACCCGGTGCGGCGGACTGGGGTTGGCCTGCCTGGCAGGTCGCGAGCCTGCTGATCGCGTTCGGTGCGGTGTGGATCGTCATCGAGTTGTGGGTGCGCGCGCGGCTGCTGTTGCGGCGCATCGAGCTGCTGCACCGGGTCATGGTGAAGCGCTTCCCGGAGGTGGTGGCGCACGAACAGGGCGGCACCTCCACTCAGTTGAAGGCCTCCGATCGGGTGGCGCAGATCATGGACGCGCTCTATCTCCAGTCCGGTGGTGGTGTGCAGCTCGTCTCGGCCGGTGATCCGCCGGCCTCGGTGACCCAGCGCGCCGATCGTGTCGCGCGGTGGGCGCGCAACCCGCTGGGCGATGTGGTGGTCGACGCTCGCTGGATCGCGCCGCCCGAGGGAGTGAGCCCGCGTGGCTGGGTCAGTGCGATCGCGCAGGCCTTCGACACCACTGCGCGCGAGCAGCAGAAGAAGCCGGCCGCCGCCCAGCCGCGGCCCTGAGTCGGCGATCCCCTTCGGCTCGACCGTCGCCCCGGCGCGGCTCACGCTCCGGGGCAGCGGTTTTCAGCCGTCCTCGCCGGCGAGTATTCGCTGCGACGGGGCGCCGATCACATAACACAACACAGTGCGGCCCGGCGGGCCGCACTGTGTTGTGGTGTGCGAGAGCCTATTCGGTCCCGTCCGGAGGAACTTCGGGCAGACCTTCACTTGCCCGGAGTTTCTCCGCCATGGACGTGAGTAGATTCTGTGATTCTTCGGAAAGGTCGAAAGCCCGGCTGGACAGTCGACGCAGCCCGTACCCCTGCAACTGAGACAGCAGTTCCAGATCGTGGTCGATCTTGGCGGCGTAGATGTCGTTGAAGAAGTAGTCGGGCTTGACCTTGAAGAACTTCGCCAACGCGGCCACCGTCTCGTCCGACGGATTGGTCCGCTGCCCGGACCGCAACTGCGACAGGTACGGTTTGGAGATCGGATGCCCTGAAGCCGTCAGCGCGGCTGCGACCTCCGCGTTGGTGTGCGGCTTACGCCCCGGGGGATGCACGGTTTCGAACAGCTTGTTCAGCCGCGCCGCGAAATCAGCCATTGTGAGCCGCCCAATTCCCTTCGCTGTACTAACAGTCGTTATCTCGGATACGTATCATTGATATTAGCGGCTCAGTAACTGAAAACCTACGCCTGATTCCGAATTTCCTTGAAGCTTCCAGGTCGGTATCCAGTGCAGAGGTTCCGAGCGTGGCGTTTGCGGGTTCCACCAACGGCTCTTGTGGAGCCGTCCGGCCAGCAAGTTCTAGCCCGTCGCGGGGGTCTTGCCGGTCGGACGTGCGGTAGCCGCAAGTTAGCTGACATCTCATCTAGTCCTCTGTACCGGACTTTGTGTGGCGTACGACACGTTTTGCCGCCTCCGAGATGAACGTTCAAGTTGCACCAGGGAATTGGTTGAAAGCCCTACAACCGCTCGATGATGGTGCCTGTCGCTAGTGCGCCACCGGCACACATGAGCACCATTGCGATGCTCTTGTCGGAACGCTCCAACTCGTGCAAAGCCGTTGTGATGAGGCGGGATCCGGTGGAACCGACCGGATGGCCGAGGGCGATGGCCCCACCGTTGACGTTCACCTTGTCCATATCCGGCTTGTGCACCGACGCCCACGACAGTGGCACGGACGCGAACGCTTCGTTGATCTCGAACAGATCGATATCGCTCATGCTCATACCCGAACGCTCCAGCAGGCGGGTGGTGGCCTGCACCGGTCCGTCGAGGTGGAACTCCGGCTCCGAGCCGACCAGGCACTGGGTGACGATCCGCGCGCGCGGGGTCAAACCTTCACGGCGCGCGGCATTTTCGTCCATCAGCAGCACCGCTGCGGCGCCGTCGGAGATCTGCGAGGAGGTGCCTGCGGTGTGGATGCCGCCCTCGAGTACCGGCTTCAGTCCGGCCAGGCTCTCGGCGGTGGTCTCGCGCAGACCCTGATCCCGGCTGACCTCCATCTTCTCCCCGGTGAGGTTCCCTTCCTTATCGGCGACCGGAGCGGTCACGGTGAGCACCTCGCGATCGAAGCGGCCCTCGGCCCAGGCCTGGGCGGCCAGGCGCTGCGAGCGCACGCCGAGCGCGTCGACGTCTTCGCGGGTGATGCCGCGCCGCTTGGCGATTCGCTCGGCGGCCTCGAACTGGTTGGGCATATCGATATTCCACGACGCGGGTCGGCGCGGGCCCGCGTGCTCACCGACGTTGGCGCCGAGCGGAACCCGGCTCATCGCCTCCACGCCGCAGGCCATGCCGATCTCGATGGCGTCGGTGGCGATGAGCCCGGCGATCAGGTGATTGGCCTGCTGGGCCGAACCGCACTGGGCGTCGATGGTGGTGCAGCCGACCTGCCAGGGCAGTCCGGCATGCAGCCAGCCGACCCGGGTGACGTTGTTGGACTGCTCGCCGGCCTGGGTGACGCATCCGCCGATGACCTGCTCCACGAGGGCGGGGTCCAGATGGGCGCGCTCGAGCAGGCCGCGCTGGGCGAGGCCGATGAGCTCGGCCGCGTGCAGGCCGGACAGCCAGCCGCGACGCTTGCCGATGGGGGTGCGGGCGGCTTCGACGATGACGGGTGTACCCATCTCCAACCTTTCCTCGAGGACAGAATTGAAACGTGTTCTTGACACTTGTCACCGGCGGATCTGTCCGGTTTCTTTCCTAGTTTTCCCGCCTGTGCTTCAATAATTGTAGAACGTGTTCCAGTGTTGTCGATGGATGCACCTGGTGCTCGGCTCGGCTTGGTTGCGCACTCTCTGAAGGAGGCCACTGGTGGTAGCCCCTCGAACGGTCCGGCCCGATCTGCCGGACGGATTCGACGTCACCGATCCCGAAATCTATGCCCACCGCGTCCCGGTCGAGGAATTCGCCGAGCTGCGCCGGGCCGCGCCGATCTGGTGGAATCCACAGCCACCGGAAGTGGGCGGCTTCCATGACGACGGATTCTGGGTCGTCAGCAAGCACGCCGACGTCAAGGAGGTCTCGCGGCGCAGCGACGTGTTCTCCACCTATGAGAACACCGCGATCCCGCGGTTCAACGACGACATCACCCGGGAACAGATCGAGCTGCAACGGTTCGTCCTGATCAACAAGGACGCGCCCGAGCACACCAAACTGCGCAAGATCATTTCCCGCGGCTTCACCCCGCGCGCGATCAACAGCCTGCGTGCCGAGCTCTCGGCCCGCGCGGAAGGCATCGTGAAGGCGGCCGCCGAGGCCGGATCCGGCGATTTCGTCACCCAGATCGCGTGCGAGCTGCCGCTGCAGGCGATCGCCGAACTGATCGGTGTTCCGCAGGAAGATCGGATGAAGGTCTTCCGCTGGTCCAATGAGATGACCGGCTACGACGATCCGGACAACGACGCCGATCCGGTGGTGGCGTCCGCGGAAATTCTCGGCTACGCCTACCAGATGGCGGCCGATCGCAAGAAATGTCCGGCCGATGACATCGTGACTACGTTGATCGAGGCCGATATCGATGGCGACAAGCTCTCGGAAGAGGAATTCGGCTTCTTCGTCATCATGCTGGCGGTGGCGGGTAACGAGACCACCCGCAATGCCATCACCCACGGCATGATGGCCTTCCTCGAACACCCCGATCAGTGGGAACTGTTCAAAAAGGAACGTCCGGCCACCGCCGCCGACGAGATCATCCGCTGGGCCACCCCGGTGACGTCGTTCCAGCGCACCGCTCTGGAAGATGTGGAGCTCGGCGGCGTGCAGATCAAAAAGGGTCAGCGGGTGGTCATGCTGTACCGCTCGGCCAACTTCGATGAGGACGTCTTCGAGAATCCGGAGAAGTTCGACATCATGCGCGAGGACAATCAGCATCTGTCCTTCGGCGGCACCGGTGCGCATTTCTGTATCGGTGCGAACCTGGCTCGTCTCGAGGTCGATCTGATCTTCAACGCGATCGCCGATCATCTGCCCGATATCAGCAAGCTCGGCGACGCCAAGCGCCTGCGTTCGGGTTGGCTCAACGGCATCAAGGAATTCCCGGTCGATTACAAGACCTGCCCGGTCACCGGGCAGACCGGCAGCTGAATTCCGTCCACGTACGACGATGCCCCCTCGATCGAATGGATCGAGGGGGCATCGTCGTTTCTGTGCTTCAGGCCGGTCGCGCCGTCTTCATGGCCCGGTCGACCTCCCAATACGCGCGCAATGCGGCGATCTTGCCCGCCTCGTCGATGCGGTAGGTGAACACGCCCTCGGCATCGATCACATGCCCACCGAGGGTGCTGCGGATGAGGCCGGTGAAGGCGACCTCCGAACCGCAGGCGAACGAATCGCCGAACAGGAACTCGATCGATTCGGTGGCCGCGATCGCTTTGTCCCAGAAGGCCGCGATGGCGTCGCGGCCGCGGTGGCCGCGCCCCTCGGGATCGAAACCGGACGGCCCGATCGGATCCTCGACGATGCCGTCCTCGGCGAACAGCTCCAACCAGGCATTTTTATCGCGAGCCCGCACCGCCGCCTGTGAGGCCAGGCCCGCGGCGCGCGCCGGATGATCGGTGATGGGGGAGGACTCGACGGTCATGGTTGCCCTTCCGGCTCAGACGATCGGATCGTCGATATTGGCGGCCGCGAACTTGCGCAGCGATTCCTGCTTGGCCGACAGCTCACCGTCGAACCCGATGCCGTCCATCAGCCACGGCACCACGATCGCGTCGGTGACGCCGGCTCCGGCCAGATCCTGATAGCCCGAGCGGCCGAACTTGTCGATGCACACCGCCTGGATCTCGAACGGCTCCTCGGCCCGGCCGTATTCTGCGCGCAACTGCCGCAGAGTCTCGATGGTCTCGCACAGCTGGTCGAACTTCATCATGGCCGAGGTCCAGCCGTCGCCGACCCGCGCCGCGCGGCGCAGCGCGGCGTCGGTGTGGCCGCCGATATAGAACGGCACCGGTTCGGTCGGCGCCGGACTCATCTGCAACGGATCGAAGTCGAAGAACTCGCCGTGGTACTCGACCATCCCGCCGCCGAGCACCAGCTTGATGACCTCGATCATCTCGTCCACCCTGGCACCGCGCCGCGTGAACGGCACCCCGCACCATTCGAATTCCTCCGGCGCCCAGCCGATGCCCACGCCGAATCCGAAGCGGTTGCCCGACATATTCGCCACCGAGCCGACCTGGCGGGCCAGTAGCAGCGGATTGCGGGAACCGAGCTTGAGCACATTGGTGTAGAAGCGGATGCGGCTGGTCACCGCGGCCATGGCGGTGGCGCCGATCAGCGGATCCACCCACGGGGTCTCGGGCCCCCAGAAGCGGCTGCCGTCGGGGGTGTAGGGGTATTTCGCCTCGGCCGTCTTCATGTAGAACAGCGAATCGGGCAGGGCGATGGAGGAGAACCCGCATTCTTCCGCGGTCTTGGCCAGCTCGGGCAGCTGCTCGAGCGGGCTCAGTGCGATGCCGAGGGTGAACTTCATGCCGGACGCTCCGAACCGACCACCCACATCGAGAAGTACTGCGAGCCACCACCGTAGGCGTGACCCAGTGCCCTGCGCGCGTTCTCGACCTGGTAGGCGCCGGCCCGGCCCATCACCTGCTTGGCGGCCTCGGCGAAACGGATCATGCCGGAGGCGCCGATCGGGTTGGACGAGAGGACGCCGCCGGACGGGTTCACCGGCAGGGTGCCGCCGATCTCGGTTTCGCCCTTGTCGGTGAGTTTCCAGCCGTCACCGGGGGCGGCGAAGCCCAGGTTCTCCAGCCACATCGGCTCGAACCAGGAGAAGGGAACGTAGATCTCGGCGGCGTCGATCTCGCTGAGCGGATCGGTGATGCCGGCCTGCTTCCACAACGCGGCGGCCGCATCGCGCCCGGCCTGCGGATTCACCTGGTCGCGACCGGCATAGGTGGTGGGCTCGGTGCGCATGGCGGTCGCGTGCACCCACGCCACCTTCTTGCCCGCCGCTTCCACCGCGGCGGCCGAGCTCTCGCCACCGATGACCACGGCGCAGGCGCCGTCGGAGGAGGGGCAGGTCTCGTCGAAGCGGATCGGATCCCACAGCATCTGCGAGGCCAGCACCGACTCCATGGTGATATCGGGCTGCTTCAGGTGCGCGTACGGGTTCTTGGCGCCATTGCGCCGATCCTTGGCCGCCACCATCGCGCCGATATGGCCGGGGGCGTTGGAGCGGCGGATGTAGGAACGCACGTGCGGCGCGAAGTAGCCGCCCGCGCCCGCGCCGACGGGCATGGTGAACGGCACCGGAATCGACAACGCCCACATGGCATTCGACTCCGACTGCTTCTCCCACGCCACTGCGAGCACCCGCTCGTGCACGCCGGCCTGCACCAGGTTGGCCGCCACAACGCCGGTCGAGCCGCCCACCGAACCCGCGGTGTGCACCCGCAGCAGCGGTTTGCCCGGGGCGCCGAGGGCGTCGGCCATGTAGAGCTCGGGCATCATGACGCCCTCGAACAGGTCCGGCGCCTTGCCGATGACGATGGCGTCGATATCGGCCATGGTGAGGTCGGCGTCGGCCAGTGCGCGGTCGATGGCCTCGCGGACCATGCCGGCCATCGACACATCGCTGCGTTTCGTCACATGATGCGTTTGTCCGGTGCCGAGCACCGCAGCCGGGAAACTCATCGGCCAGCCTCCGAATCCAGAACGGTCACAAGGTTTTGTTGCAGCGCGGGCCCGCTGGTGGCGTGGGCCAGCGCGCGCTCGGCGGTGCCAGCCATGATTTCGCGCGCCGCGAAGCCGATGCGCTCGAGTCCGGCGGCGAACATCGGATTACCGGCGAGTGCGCCACCGGAGGGATTGATCCTGGTGCGCTTGTCCAGGCCGATCGCCTCGGCCAGGATCAATTCCTGATGACTGAACGGAGCGTGCAGCTCAGCGATATCGAAACCGCTGGTGTCGCCGCCGGTCACCGCCTCGGCGGCGGCCTGCGTCGATGGCGAGACGGTCAGATCACGCCCGCCGAGCATCGACGAGTCGATCCGATGCGCCATGCCGGTGATCCAGGCCGGGCGCTCGCACAGTTCGCGGGCCCGGTCACCCACCGCGAGCACGATGGCCGCGGCGCCGTCGGTGATGGGGGCGCAATCGTGCTCGCGCAGCGGGTCGGCGACGTACGGCGCGGCCAGCAGGTCGTCGATGGAGGCGCCGTCGGCCCGGCGCGCCTGCGAGACCGCGGCCATATCCCGCTCGCTCCAGCGACCGGCGTCCAATCCGGCCCTGGCCTGCAAGCCCGCGATGGACAGCGAATCCGGCCACAGCGGCGTCACCAGATACGGATCCAGCTGCATCGACAGGATCTGGCGCAAGGTGCCTGCGGAGGACTTGCCGAAGCCGTACACCAGCGCGGTGCGGGCCTGCCCGGAACGCAGCTTGACCCACGCCTCGTACAGGGCCCAGGCCGCGTCCATCTCGACATGCGATTCATTGATCGGCGGCACCGCGCCGATCGAGTCGACCGCCGAGATGAACGAGAAGGCCCGTCCGGCAAGGTAATCGGAGGAGCCCGAGCACCAGAAGTCGATATCGGACTTGGTGATGCCGAGCTGGTCGTAGATCTGCTGGAAACACGGTTGCAGCATCTCCACGCCATTGGTGGTGCCGAAGGTCTCCCGCACATGGGGTGCGTGCGCGAAGCCGACGACGGCGATGTCGGTGGCGTTATCGGTCGAACGCTCGGTGATGGTCACTCGGGAGCCCTCTCACAGGTGATGCTTGTAGGTGTCGTAATCGGCATCCGGCTCGCCGGAGGGCTCGAAGTGGTCGACGTTCTCCAGCCCGTAGCCCCACTCCTCGCGCGGCTTCCACACCGCGCGCACCCGCATGCCCATCCGGACCTCCTCGGCCGCGCAGCCGAGCACCAGGTGCAGCACCGGGATGTCGGCGCCGTCGAGCAGTACGTAGGCGGCCACATAGGGCGGCTTGATCCGCTGCCCGAGGAACGGCACGTTGACGATGCAGAAGGTGGTGACGGTACCGGTATCGGCCAGCTCGACCATGTCATCGGTGGGCCTGCCGTCGGTGGGGTTGGCGCCACGCGGCGGGAAGTACACCTTGCCGCCGGCGTCGGTGCGGCCGCCGATCAGCTTGCCTTCCTTCAGCCCGCGCAGATACACCGTCTCCTGCGGAGAGGCGGTGTGCTTGTAGCTCATGTCCACCGGCGTCACCAGCATGGTGACCGGCTCGTCCGCCGAATCGCCGGTTCGTGCACCGGCGGTGGAGGTTTCGCCGGGTTCGAAGCAGGCGATGTCATGGATGGTGCCGGTGGTCTCGGCGGCCCAGCGCGCGCGAACCCGCATACCGGTGCTCATCTGGTCCGGGCTCGCCACGTCCACCGCGTGCAGCAGGGCGGTGTCGGCGCCGTCGAGCTTGATCAGCGCGTAGGCGAACGGCCGGTCGAAGGGCTGACCCGGCAGTGGATCACGCACCCAGCTCCAGGAGACGACCGTGCCCACGTCGGCGACGTCGACGAACTCGCTGAGCGGATCGGCGGTCACCGGATCGTATTCGGCCGGCGGCACCAGGACCCGGCCGTCGGAACCGCGCACGCCGACGACGCGGCGTTCGCGCAGACCGGTCAGGAACTTTCCGATGGTCGGTCCCACCGATCGGGTGTAGTCGAATGTCATTCGCAGCGGCGCGCTGAGTACGTCGCTCGGTTTCAATCCCGGCGGGCGATCCTGCGTGATTGCCGTGGGTGCAGTATTCCCATGAGTCACGATATCGAGTAGAACAGGTTCTTATTCTGCTGGCAAGCAGTCAATGAGAAAGGGGACCGGCATGCGGTTCGGATTGCAGCTCGGCTATTGGGGTGCGGCACCGCCGCCGCATGTCGGTGAACTGGTCGCGGCCGCGGAGGCGGCGGGCTTCGACGCGGTGTTCGCGGCCGAGTCGTGGGGCTCGGACGCCTTCGGTCCGCTGGCCTGGTGGGGTTCGTCCACCAGCCGGGTGCGGCTGGGCACCTCGGTCGCGCAGCTCTCGGCGCGCACGCCAGCGGCGACCGCGATGCACGCGCTGACCCTGGATCACCTCAGCGGCGGCCGGGCCATCCTCGGCCTCGGCGTCTCCGGCCCGCAGGTGGTGGAGGGCTGGTACGGGCAGCCGTTCGCCAAGCCGCTACAGCGGACGAGGGAGTACGTCGACATCGTCCGCAAGGTGCTCGCGCGCGAGGCACCGGTGGTCAGCGAGGGGCCGCACTACACGCTGCCCTACGCCGGTCCGGGCGCCACCGGTCTCGGTAAGCCGCTCAAGCCGATCGTGCATCCGCTACGTGCGGATTTGCCGATCTGGCTGGGCGCCGAGGGGCCGAAGAATGTCGCGCTCACCGCCGAGATCGCCGACGGCTGGCTGGCCATCTACTACGCCCCGCGACTGGCCGGGATGTACAACGAATGGCTCGACGAAGGCTTCGCCCGCGCGGGTGCGCGCCGCACCAGAGAGACCTTCGAGATCGCCGCCAGCGCCCAGGTGATCATCACCGACGACCCGGCGAGTGAGATCGAACGACTGCGCTGGGTGATGTCGCTCTACATCGGCGGCATGGGCGCGCCCGAACTCAACTTCCACGCCCAGGTCTACCGCCGGATGGGATACGAGCGCGAGGTCGAGGAGATCGGCACGCTGTTCCAGGCCGGCCGCAAGGCCGAGGCGGCGGCCGCCGTGCCCGACGAGATGGTGCTCGACACCACGATCATCGGCAACGAGGACGAGGTGCGCAAGCAGATCGGCGTCTGGGAGGCGGCCGGGGTCACCATGCTGCTGGTGTCGGTGGCCGATCTCGTTCAGCTGCGTCGACTGGCACCACTCGTCCGCTCGTAGAACATGTTGCAGAAGTGCGGGCGGTTAATGTGCTGCCGCCCGCACTTCGGCCGACGATATCGGAGCTCAGTCGTCGACCTCCCACTCCGCAGGCAGGGTTCGGTGCGTACGTAACGGCGACCGGAGCAGCAGCACGATAGGGATGGCCATGACTGCGACGCCGGCCCATAAGGCTGTCTGCGCTGACCATACGCCGGCGACGAACCCGCCGAGCATGGTGCCGAGAGGCGTCGCGCCCTGTGTCACGACCGCGGCCGCAGCGGTGACGCGGCTCAGGTATCGATTCGGTGTGACGCGTGCTCGTAGTCCCGCGACCGCCACCGAACGGCCGACCAGGGCCGTTCCGAGAAGCACCTGGCTGACTGTGATCAGGATGATCGCCTGATCAGTCAGCAGTCCGGCCAACGGCAGAAATACCATCGCGACCGGTGCCAGGCCCGAGAAGACCATCGTCATCCGGATCTCGCCGAACCGTCGTCGCAGCCACGGGCATACCAGCGAGGCGCCGAGCCCGGCGATCGCGCCGACCGTGGACAACGCACCGAACAACCATGGTGCGATGGCGAGGGTGTCGAGCAGGAAATAGGCCATCACCGCCATGAGGATGCCCGCACCGAGGTTGTTCACCGCTGTCTGCCCGAGCAGCAGCCTGAGCAGGGGCTGGCGGAAGACGATCCGGACGCCGTCGGCGATCTCGGCACGGAAGTTGCGCTGCGCTTGCTCCGGCACAGGCGGTTCGACTGGATGAATGCGGCGGACCAGGATCGCGGAAGCGAGCTGGCACATTGCCGCGACACCATAGAGGACGGGCGCGGCGATGGATTGGGCCGCGGCGCCCGCCGCCGCAGGGGCGATGACGCTGATGGAGGTAGACGACGTCGTAAGTCGCGCCTTGGCGTCGGATACCCGCTTCTTGGGCAGGATCAGCGGTAGCACGCTCAGGTGCGCGATCCCGAAGAACACCCCCGCGACGCTCAGGATCACCGCCACCAGCATGAGCTGAACCACAGTCAGCGCACCGGCGAAATAGGCGAGGGGGATACTCGCGAGCGCGATGACATATGCCAGTTCGGCCGCCGACAGTACGGTGCGTTTGGGCAGCCGATCGACCCATACCCCCGCCGGGAGCCCGAACAGTAGATAGCCGATGTTGGCACACATCGCGATGAAGGCCATCTGCACGGGTGACGCGCCCAGTAGGATCACCGCGCTGATCGGTAGCGCGAAACGCGCGATTTCACCCGATGCGTCGCGAAACCCGTTCGCCAGCCATAGGTTACGGAAATCGGCGACCTTCAATACCTCCGTCCGGTCTTCTTCGGCCACCGTCATCACGCCGACACCTCCTTCGCAACTGCCGATCCCGTGCTGCCCGGCGCGGCGAGATGCAGGCCCGAGCCGCACTGCGTCACTATCCGGGCCTGCGCGATCGAGTAGTTGTGGTCGAGAGTCGATAGTCGGTGACAGCATTCGTCGATCGGCGGATGTCGAACCCGACCTACTCGGCCTGTGCCGTCGACGATATGGTCGGTGTGCGGGTCGATCCAGAACAACGGGATATCGCCGCCGAGCAGTTGCCGGGCTTCTGATGCGATGATCTCGGGGCCTACGGTCGTCCGTGAAAACCGACCCAGCTGCTCGACCAATCGATCGAAGATCTCGCGTTGGGAAGCGGTGGATGGCGAAAGGGCGACCATCGCCGACAGCCGCGCGTATCCGGGCGTCGAGTAAACGATCGCCCGGGACAGCGATTCTCGGGGACAGGATCGGAGCACGTCCACCAACGCATGCCGGTTCCGGCGAATAGTCGCGTAACCGTGTGACAGGCCCGCGCGGAACTCCTCGAGGTAACCAGACAGGTTCTGGACGTGGCTGCCGATGCGGGTCGGCTTGCTGGCGAGCCTGGTAGTCATGCGAACGGTGAGGCCGCTGTCCGGCTCCGACGCCTGCAGAGACGGGAAGTTTCTCGAGACGCCGGGTGTGTTGGTCGCCATGAAGCCCGCAGATACTTCCGTCCGAGCGCTCGCGGGATCTTGAAGTAGCAAGGTGGTCAGCACGTTCCGCTCGCGGTCGAAGGGACTGGGGGCGAGTACGGTCTCATCATCGATGATGGCGATGGCGTTGCCGGCGGGCGCGATATTGCCATAGTGTAGATCGACGGTCCCCAGGCAGTCGGTCCCGGCCGCGAAAAGCCCTGCCCGGTACCAGAATTCCTCGCCTGGCATGGTGGCAGGGGATGGAACCGGGACCGCGCTCTGGAGGTACCCGTCGAGTACCGAGATATCAGGTGGGATGTGAACGGACGCGGAGAGCTCGGCCGCATCGAAGAACGCGGTGAGCATGTCGCCGCGCGAGTACCGGCCGGGTTTGTAGTACTGAACCACCTCTGCGCTGGAGACTTTCGTGGTCGTTCGACCGCCACGGTGGGGGTCGCCGAGGCCGGGTTGGATGCGGACTGGTTCGGCGCCGCTCGTAGTCAGCGCTTCGTGCAGACGCGCGGCTTCGTCGAGACAGTGCGATATCTGCGGCTCCACCACGCCGCCCCAGATGGTGGGGTCATCGTCGAATACGCGATAAGCGAGTTCGGGCAGCAGCCGATCGGCATTGCCGATGTGGACCGGGGTATGGGTCTCCTCGGACACGACCGCGATCCGCAGAATCAGGTACCGCAGCCATCCGTGCCGCATCCGGGTGAGGTCGAGGTATTCGGGGACGCGGTGCGCCTCATGGAGGTAGTTGTCGAGTGCATCGAGAACCACCAGGTCATAGTCGGAATATCGCATGAGAACCTCCCCGTTTCTCGCCGGCCGACCCGCGAAGCGGAGATCGACCGTGCTCCCGGATTCCGATGGTAGCCGTGGAGGTGCTCATTGCGGACGTTCGCGCGCCTGCCGCGACTATCAGTGATATGGATCACAAACCGGCCGATGGATGATGCTTCCTCGCAAGCTCAATCGGTTGGTCTCGGCGTGTGAACCGCATTGTGAGTCTTCTATTTAGAGTCATCGAGCAGCGAGTGCCCAGCTAGGGGGAAGATCGTCTCGGAATGGTTTCCGGAACTCTGATCGCAGCGATCCGCATCCGTCCGGTTGCTGAGCAGAAAGGTCACCGACCGTCGCTCGTCCCCACGGAAAGTGCCACTGGTCGTGGTCTGCAAGTCTTGCTAATGTCCGAAGGGTGATCGCTGATCACTCAGTCGAGAACTGAAGGGAGGGAAATCATGAGCACTTCGCTTACTACCACCATTGGGAAGTACATAACTGTCGAGGAATTCGACAAGATCTTCGAGGATCCGACTGCGGTAGTTCGGACCAACGACGCCGCCACGGCCGAGGCCGACTAGGCGACATTCATTGCGGGCAGGCGTTTCGGTTGCCTGCCCGCAATGCATCGGGGGTCGGGGTCAAGAGAGGGAAAAATAGTGGGGGGAAACGTCACGGTTTACGCGGGTCCGACGCTGACTCCGGATGATGTGGCCGAATTCGACTTGAAGAACGGTACGACGACGGTGTTCCGGCCGCCGATCAAGCACGGGGATCTTTTCGGGTCGACACTGGGGGCCGAGGAGACCATTGTCGTCATCGACGGCCTCTATCACCAGAATCCGGCCCTGCGACACAAGGAATACCTGCATGCGTTGGCTATCGGTGCCCGGCTGATCGGTGCGAGCAGCATCGGTGCGATCAGGGGCGCTGAGCTGTCCCGCTTCGGCATGGAGGTCGTCGGAGTGGTCGGCCGGTGGTACCAGCAGGGCGATATCGATTCGGACGCAGACGTCGCAGTCGCGCACCTCGACGAGGAACACGGGTGGCGGCCCTTGAGCGTTCCGTTGGTGAATGTTCGGTATGCCGCGCAACGCAGCGGCCTGGATATTCCCATTGCCGAGAGAACTGTTGCGATCGCCCGCGAAATCTTCTACGCCGAACGTTCCGAGGCAGCACTGGCCAACGCGATCGAAGGCGAGCTCGGTGCGGATGTAGCAGCAGCTGTCCTGCCGGAGCGGAAGCTTCGGACGGAACATGATGTCAAGAAGCTCGATGCGCTCGCCGCGCTACGACGGGCACATTTCGCTGGAGCGGCATCGGAGGACGATGGGGCGCAGCTGATGGCGGCGGCGGATTGGCGAACCCCGTACTTCTATCAGTGGCAGAACAATGCGATCGAGTCGGGCCGGCTGATAGCCAGGGTCGAATATCAGCAGCTTTACCGCACAGAATTCCCTGCGATATGGCTGAAGTACCTGGATTACGTATCCGAAAACCCCTACGATTCCTCACCGGGACGTAGTATCGGCGAGCGGTTCGGATCAATGACCTCGACCGCATCGCTGGACCGGATACCTCAGGTCTTCCTGCCTCGATACAGACTTGCCGATGAGCGGACGGTATCGATCCTGCTATCGGCGGAAACGGCAGCGGATGTATCCCGTGTCTGCCAGGCGCATGTTGCGGAATCGGAACGTAGAATTCCAGGATCCAGACAGCTCAAGGCCGACGTCGCCGACGGCCTGCTGCGTGAGCTGTGGCCATCCCGGTACCCGCTCGAAGAGGAGTGTCGTCGCCGCGGGTTCGCTGGTGTCGGGCCCGCACGGCGCGCATTGCGCCGCTTCATCTTCAGTCATCACGACATAGTCCGGGGGATCTCTGATGGGCACTCTGATCGACGACCGTGAACTAGCGCCGAAGATTCGGCTTGACGGCACCGCGCGAGCACGCACCGCGGACCACACCTGGCTCCGGATAGAACCGCACCTCGAGACTGCGGGCATCACCAGGGTCGCCGACGTCACCGATCTCGACTACGTACGGATTCCTGTGGCGATGGCGGTCCGGCCGCTGTCGGAATCGCTGTCGGTTTCGCAGGGCAAAGGCGCCAGCAGACAGCTGGCGAAGATATCGGCCGCGATGGAATCCCTCGAAACCTGGCATGCGGAGAATATCGGCCTTCCCACGGTGCGCGCGGAGCATTCCAGCGACGATCTGGGCTACGACCTGACAGCGCATTTCGGGAGCCATCTCTGCCGTCCGCTGCTGATGGACGAGGTGCTCGAGTACTACGCGGCAACGACCATGA
This sequence comes from Nocardia sp. JCM 38205, assembly GCF_058222935.1. Classification (NCBI taxonomy): domain Bacteria; kingdom Bacillati; phylum Actinomycetota; class Actinomycetes; order Mycobacteriales; family Nocardiaceae; genus Nocardia; species Nocardia sp. JCM 38205. The sequence continues at coordinate 362,855 of NZ_JBYHFL010000003.1, forward strand.
TCTCCGGCGAGCCGATCGCTGTTCCGCGTGGTCTGGTGGACATCAGCTTCGCGCGGTGCGACTTCCGGATGAATCCCTTTCGAGAGACGAGTTCGGGACTCGCATCGGGTAACGAGCCGGATGAAGCCGCACTGCACGGGCTCTACGAGATCTTCGAACGTGACAGCACAGCCCGGCTCGGCGCTCCCGGGGATCGGATCCCGATCGACCCGCGATCGGTGCGGGACACCCACTGCGCTTTCCTGATCGAGCGCATGATGGAAGCCGGGTGGGACCTCACTCTCGATGCGGTACCTTCTCGCTTCGGTGTACCGACATTCATCGCGAGCGTCTTCTCGCACGAGTATCCGCTCGAATGCGCCGGGGCAGGGACGCACGGAGACAGCGCAATCGCGATGAGCCGCGCCCTCACCGAGGCCGCGCAGACGCGGCTTACCGGAATATCGGGTACCCGCGACGATCTGCCGGTGGTGCCGGTATGGGAGCTTTTGGCCGTCGGCCCGCGTCAGATGAACGTCGTCGAGACGCGGTCGGTGCAGGAAGCCGAGGCGGAATGCGGGTTCCGTTCCATCGATGGCGCCACCATCACCGACGATCTCCAGGAAGCGGCACGGCGCGCACTGTTGGTTACCGGGTTCGAGCCGGTCGTTCTGGATCTGACCGCTGCGGGGATGCGGTCGGACCTGGCGGTGGTCAAGGTTCTGTTGCCCGGTGCGGTGGCCGACCGCCGTGGCGGCATACCGGGTCCATCCGAGATGCAGGCACAGCGAGCCGGTTGAATGGCGATGATCAGCGCGGTGCAGGCCGCTTTCATCGTGTCTTTGCCGGTCAATACCTTCGCGATCACAAAGTGCCTGATGCTCGGCCGTCGGGCCTTGAGCTGGAACTTCTCGCCAGTCTTCGGGGTAGCGCTGCCGCATCGACTGGTGCTGATCGGAAACGTCGCTGCTCCGCCGTGCCTCAGCATGGCTCTGCTGGCGCTGCAGGAGCGTGACCTCCTCCGCAACGTCGTCGTCATCGGGTTGTTCGGGTTCTGGTTGCTCTGCAAGAACCTCCGGGTGTCGAACCACTCGTTCCTGGCGGTCGTCACGATTGTCGTGCTGTCGCTGAGCGGCGGCGATCGGGGAGGAGCCGCGACCGCGACGGCGGCGATACTTGCGGCGATGTACGCGGCGGCCGGGATCGCCAAGCTCAACCGCGGCTACCTCCGGGGTGATCGCAGCCTCGGCCGACGCGTTGTCGAGCTGAACCTGAACAACAATTCAGCCTTGCTCGCCCGTACGCCGGATAACCTGCGGCGGTTGCTGAGCTTCGGCGCCATGGTGGTCGTGCCCGGCGCAGAAATACTTCTCGCCCTGGCGATGATCGGTGGCGCGCCGTTGCTGTGGTGTCTGCTCGTCGGCCTGTTGCTGCACTTCGCCTTCGGGATCAGCGGCAACTTCGAATTCTCCATGGTGGCGGCCGCAGTGTGGTTGGCGTTGGTGGTGCTGTCGCAGCCGGTGTCGATGGGACAGATAGTCGAACGCATCGTGTCATCAGGCCCTGGATTCGCCGCATACCTGGTGACGCTGCTGGTAGCGACCAGTGCTTGGCAGTGCACCTGGCAGTACCTCGACCGGCGCGCCGGCCTGGTGAACGAACTGTTCGCGGCGTCGTGCTTCGGCACGCTGGCCTGGATCGCGCTGGTTACGGTTGACGCTGCCGTGACGGTGACTGTGGGGGTCGTTCCCTTGCTGCTGATGCTCGGCGCGACGATAGGCGCGGTGGGAATCGGCGCCCGTCTGGAATTTTCCTTCGCGATGCTGTCCAATTTGCGCCCGTACGGGACCGAGTGGATCTATTTCTTGCCGCGCCCGCAGGGCAAACCTTCGTATTACTTTCTGAAGCTTCCCCAGCGGATCCCGGTGTCAGTACTGGGCGAAGTGCCACCCACATTTCTCAAGGCGGCGACTTCCGGCGAGATGGCCGTGCACCAGGCGACTGCTATCCGGCTGGCCCGCGTGTTCCGCGACCATGGAGCAACTCTGGTTGCCTGCCGAGCGCTCGCGGATGTGAACCGCGGCAGGATGGTGCCCGCGGCGCCGGACGATCCCGCAGCCTGGAGCGATCTGTCCGCCGATCGACAGCGTTGCCTGCTGTTTCCTCCGTTGATCCCGGCTGATCTTTCCGACCCTGTCGTCGGCTGATCCGATGTGTCGGTAGGTCAGTTCGATCGAATCCTGCGCCACCATCGCGCCGTCGCGATCTCGAATTCCTCCCAGAAGATTTCGTTGGATTCTTCGCCGTGCCCGAGGCCGTTGCGTAACACCGCCCAATCCAGCCGGCCCGATCGACCCGCCGAGGTGACGATCGGACGAAGATGCTCGACGATATGGGAGGTATCACGGTCGTTGGCGCGGACCGCGGCACAGAAATTGTCGTTGCGGAACTCTTCTTCGAACAGCGTGCAGACCCGGTGGGGCAGCCGCCGCGGACCGGCTGCGGTTGGTTCGCAATACGGGTCGACGGCCAGCCCGAGAGGGAGCGATGAGCGATAGTTCTCCCACCAGGAGAGGTCTGGCGGGTAATTCTGGGGCGCATAGGCGAAGGCCATTGACGGCATCGACGGCGATGCTGCTCGCCACGCGAAACGAATGGCGGCGTAGCCGCCGGCCGACCAACCGTTCCAGACAATGCCGTCGAGATCGTTCCGCCGAGCGATGTCGATCGTCAGAGCGATCAGCTCGTGAGCAACAGGCTCGGCCTGGAGGAACCAGCCAATGCGGGATTCCGGGTGCATTCGTAACACCGGGTCGGAGACGAAGATGGTGATCGCGCCCAGCTGTGCCGACGATGTGAAGCGGCCAAAGATCGGCGGCTGGTACTTGGGCCGCGTCACCATCCCGTGAAAGTTGACCAGAAGATAGGGCTTGCGGCGCAGCGCAGGGTAGGCGACGGCGAAGTCGAGGACGCGATGTAGTTCGCTGCCCTGCGGCCCGTCAGTGAGGGTTCCGCGCTCGACCCGCGCATATCGGGCTCGGGCGCCCGGGCCCGATGGCAGGATGTAGCCGTCGTGTTCGGTCATGATTCCCCCATGAAACCAACCGCTCCGGTGAGCAATCCGGGCATCCTCAGCATATCTGTCGACTGGCGCGGACGGCTCGGCCAGAGCCGCTGATTCGTGCCCGGGGGGGGGGGCGACGCCCTTGTCGATATCTAGAACGCGTTCTAAATTCGATGGGGTGACGCAGGAGTCGGCCGAAGTTCTCGGGCTGTGGAATATCGCCGCGGCCCAGCCGGAGCGCATTGCGCTGATCGCACCGACCGGCCGCGAGGTGAGCTACCGGGAACTGGCCGCTCTCGCCGACCGGTATGCCGGTGGGCTGCGGGCGCTCGGGCTGCGCGCCGGCGACGCCGTGGTGAGCCTGCTGCCGAATTGCGTGGAGGCGGTCGCGTTCTCGTTCGCGGCCCATCGGAGCGGGCTGTACCTGGTGACGGTGGACTGGCATCTGGCGGTGCCGGACATCGCCCACGTGCTCATCGACAGCGAGGGCAAGGCGTTCGTTGCCGGCAGGCGGTTCGCCGAGTCGGCTCGGCTGGCTGCCGACGCCGCGGATCTGCCTGCCGCCGCGCGGTTTTCGGTGGGCGCGATCGAGGGCTTCAAATCGGTGGCCTGGCTCGGTGCGGCGGGGATCCGGCGGCCGGGGGAGCGCACCGATCCCGATGTGGTCGCACCGCACACCACCGGCTCGTTCGGGCCGGCGCCGCACGGCATCCATGTGCATCTGGCCGGGCTGCCGCTGTACCGGTTCGAGGCGCTCGATTCCCTTACCGCTGCGGTGCAATCGGGGCACCGGGTAGTCCTGATGGACGGTTGGGACGCGGCCGAGGCGCTGCGGTTGATCGAACGACATCGCGTGACCCACAGCCGTTTGTCACCGGCCCTGTTCGACCGGCTCCTCGCACTGCCGGAGGCGATCCGATCCCGCTACGACCTGTCGTCGCTACGGCGGATCGTGCACGGACCGGAGCCGTGCTCCCCAGACCTCGAACAGCGGATGACCGACTGGTGGGGCCCGGTGTTCACCGATTACCGGAGCCCGACCGAGGGCGGCCCGGTCGACGGCGCCGTCAGCGTCGACGACGCGGCCGGCCGTGACCGCCACTCGGATCTGATTCCCGGCTGAGCGGGACTCAGACGGCTTCGCGCAGCTCCGGCTCCAGGCCGAACAGCGGGAACAACTTCTCGGTGTCGAGGAAGAAGTTGAGCCCGGAGATCTCCCCGTCGGTGAGTTCGAGGACGGTGATCGACCACGGCACCCACACGCCCGGCTCGCCACTCGGCTTGTAGTGGCCGAAGGCGGGCAGGCCGTTGGCGCCCTCGAGCCGCACCAGGCGCGAATCGCGGCAGGCCGCTCCGTGGCCGAGCATGAACTCCGCGACATTCGCCGGGCCGGACACCCAGAACTCGAGCGGCGGCATGGACAGCGCCACATCGGTTTTCAGCAGGGTGGTGAGGGTGTCCATATCGTAGGACTCGAAGGCCTTGACGAAATCGTCGACGAGCCTGCGCTGCTCCTCATCGGTCTCGTCGTAGGTGTCGGTGACCGCGGGCTGGACCTTGGACATGGTGGCGCGGGCGCGTTGCAGCGCGCTGTTGACCGAGGCCGGCGACATGGTGAGCGCCTCGGCCGTCTCGCTGGCGGAGAAGCGCAGCACCTCGCGCATGATCAGGATGGCGCGCTGGGTGGCGGGCAGGTGCTGACAGGCGGCGACGAAGGCCAGCCGCAGCGTGTCCTTTGCGGTGGCGTGTTCGGCCGGATCGGCGCCGAAGGCGAGCGCGTTGGGGATCGGCTCGACCCAGACGTAATCCGGCTGCGGCGCCGACAGCGGCGACTCCGGGCTCGACGGCCCGGACAGATCCATCGGCCGGGCCCGGCGCTGCGGACCGTCGAGCATGTCCAGGCAGACGTTGGTGGCGATCCGGTACAGCCACGACCGCAAGCTGGCCCGGCCCTCGAAGCTGTCGTAGGCCTTCCAGGCGCGGGTGAAGGTTTCTTGGACCGCGTCTTCGGCCTCGAACGAGGAACCGAGCATGCGGTAGGCGTAGGCGCACAACTCGCGGCGGTGTACCTCGAAGGAATCCATGACTTCCGCCGTGGCGGTGCCCGTCATCTCGCTCATGGATGCCACTGTGGCACAAGCCACCGACAACAAACAGGCATCGCGATGATCGTTTGCCGATGGAAAGACCACGTCAGCCACAGAAATCGCACCAGTACCCCCAGTAACGGGTAACGGCGCCCGGGTTGTTTTCGGCGGCTGCGATGAGTTTCCGGAACCGGCCACGTCTCTATGGGTGAAGCGAGAAGCACACACCGACCGAGAGGCCGAAAAGACAATGAGCAGCAAGATGATCTTCATCAACCTCCCCGTGACCGACCTCGAGCGGTCCAAGGGCTTCTACGAGGCGCTCGGCTGGAAGGTCAACCAGGACTTCACCGATCAGAACGCCGCCTGCATCGTGATCGACGACAACATCTGCCTGATGCTGCTGACCAGGGAATACTTCGCCACCTTCACCAAGCGGCCGATCGCGGACACCAACGCGACCGCAGCCGCGGGCTACGCGCTCTCGCTCGGCAGCGCGCAGGAAGTGGACCAGCTGACCGACGCCGCCGTGGCCGCCGGCGGGCGGGAAGAAGTCAACGAGGACAAGCGCGCCCAGGAAGCCGAGGTGGGCATGCACGGGCGCACCTTCCTCGACCCCGACGGCCACCAGTGGGAGCCGTTCTGGATGGACTACCCCGGCGCCAACTGAGCGCGGACGCCCACAGCGCAGACAGCACAACGTCCCCGGCGCGTCGAGCCCGCCGGGGACGTTGTGACGTTCGCGCCGCTTGCTACTTGCCGGTGAAAGTGGGCTTGCGCTTCTCGGCGAAGGCCTTCGGCCCCTCCTTGGCGTCGGCCGACTTGAAGACCGCCATGCCGAGTTCGGCGTCGATCTTGAACGCGTCGTTCTCCGGCATGGCCTCGGTGTCGCGGATGGTCTTCAGGATGGCCTGCACCGCGAGCGGGCCGTTGGCCGCGATCAGTCCGGCCAGCTCCAATGCCTTGTCGAGCGCTGTCCCGTCCGGCACCACGTGCCCGATGAGGCCGATCTCCTTGGCCTCGGCCGCGGTGACGTGGCGTCCGGTGAGCAGGATGTCGGCGGCGACGGTGTAGGGAATCTGGCGCACCAGCCGCACGGCCGAGCCGCCCAGTGGGAACAGGCCCCAACGTGCCTCGGACACACCGAATTTCGCGCTCTCGCCGGCCACCCGGATATCGGTGCCCTGCAGGATCTCGGTACCGCCTGCGATGGCAGGGCCCTCGACCGCGGCGATCAGCGGCTTGGTGAGCCTGCGGCCCTTGAGCAGCGCTTCGATCTTCGACAGGTCCCAGCCGCCGCCGGAGAAGGAATCGCCGGGATGCTGCGAGGTCATCGCCTTCAGATCCGCGCCGGCGCAGAAGGCGCCGCCCGCGCCGGTGAGGATCGCGACCCGGATATCGGGATCGTTGTCGACCTGATCCCAGGCGTCGCGCATGATCGCCATCATCTCGCCCGACAGGGCGTTCTTCGCTTCCGGCCGGTTCATGGTGACGATGAGAACGTGGTCGCGCTTCTCGACGAGGCAGTGCGGCATCGCGGAAATCTCCTGGCTCGAGGACGTGGTGTGAAAAGGCACCCTTGTCAGGAACAGTAACACGTTCTATTTTTAGGTCTGTGAGCTACAACATAGCGGACCTCATCGAGCACACCATCGACCTCATGCCCGATCGCGTCGCACTGGTCGACGACGTTCGCGAGGTCACCTATGCGCAGTTGGAGGAGCGGACCAACAAGCTAGCCCATTACCTGCGAGAACAGGGTGTCCAGCCGGGTGACAAGGTGGGCATCTACTCGCGCAACACGATCGAGGCCGTCGAGTCGATGGTCGCGGTGTTCAAGGCGCGCGCGGTGATGGTCAACGTGAACTTCCGTTACGTCGAGAACGAGTTGCAATATATCTTCGATGATTCGGACATGGTCGCGTTGATCCACGAGCGCCGCTACACCGACAAGGTGACCGCCGTGCGGCCGAACGTACCGAAGTTGAAGACCGTGATCGTGGTCGACGACGATACCGTCGACCAGGTGCCCCTCGCGGCGGATTCGGTCGAATACGAGGCCGCACTCGCCGCCTCCTCGGGCGAGCGCGATTTCGGCGAACGTTCCCCCGACGACATCTTCATGCTCTACACCGGCGGCACCACCGGCATGCCGAAGGGCGTGATGTGGCGCCAGGAAGACTGGTGGCGGGTGCTCGGCGGCGGCACCAACTTCGGTACCGGCGAGAAGATCGAAGACGAATGGACGCAGGCCAAGGCCGGCGCCGCCGGTGCGGCGATGGTGCGCTATCCGATCCCGCCGATGATCCACGGCGGCTCGCAGGCCGCCACCTTCCACGGGCTGTTCGACGGCGGTAAGACCGTCATGCTGCCGGAGTTCAGCGGCCACAGCGTGTGGCAGGCGATCGATCGGCACGGCGTGAACATGATCTTCATCACCGGCGACGCGATGGCCCGCCCGATGCTGGACGCGCTGCGCGAGGGCAACCCGGAAACCGGTGAGCCGTACAAGCATTCGAATCTGTGGGCGATGGCCAGCAGTGCCGCGCTGTTCTCCCCGACGCTCAAGGATCAGTACCTGGAGCTGCTGCCGACCACCGTCATCACCGATTCGATCGGCTCCTCGGAGACCGGGTTCGGCGGCTTGGCCATCGCGGCCAAGGGCGCCACCCACACCGGCGGCCCCCGGGTGAAGATCGACGCCTCCACCGAGGTGCTCGACGAGGACGGCAATCCGGTCGAGCCCGGTTCGGGCAAGGTCGGCATGCTCGCCCGCAAGGGCCACATCCCGCTCGGCTACTACAACGACCCGGTCAAGACGGCCGCGACGTTCAAGGAGTTCAACGGTGTTCGCTACTCGATCCCGGGTGATTACGCCCGCGTCGAGGAGGACGGCACCGTCACCATGCTCGGCCGCGGTTCGGTGAGCATCAACAGCGGCGGCGAGAAGATCTACCCGGAGGAGGTCGAGGGCGCCCTCAAGACCCATCCGGAGATCTTCGACGCTCTCGTCGTCGGTGTGCCGGACGAGCGCTGGGGGCAGCGGGTCGCCGCCGTCGTCCAGTGTCGCGGCGACAAGCGCCCCAGCCTCGATGAACTGCGCCCGATCCTCACCAAGGAAGTCTCGTCCTACAAGCTGCCACGCAGCCTCTGGTTCGTCGACGAGATCAAGCGTTCTCCCGCCGGTAAGCCGGATTACCGCTGGGCCAAGGCGCAAACCGAAGCCCGCCCGGCCGATGAGCACGCCGAGGTGAGCAGTAAGTAGGCCGTCCCACGGCAAGGGCCACCGCGAATTTCGCGGTGGCCCTGTGGTTTTCTACAGCCGTGGTCTGGCCTAGGGGTGCAGGCCGAGCACTTTCGTGAGTTGATCCGCGATCTCGGGGACTTCGTCGGTCTCGCCGCTGGCAATTGAGATCATCAGGTCATAGGCAAGGCCCTCGTCAAGACCTGTGATGTCGATACCGTTCAGGTCGAGGAACACCATTCCTGCCGTGAACGCGATTCTTTTGTTGCCATCGACAAGCGGATGGTTCCTCGCGAGTGACTGCATGAGGGCGGCAGCCTTCCCCCACAGGGTCGGATAGGCGTCCGCGCCGAAAACGGTAGCTTGTGGACGGGCCGCAGCCGATGCAAGCAGGCCGTGGTCGCGCACGATGTATTGCTGGCCAACGCTGATTTCTGCGATCGCATATAGATCCGCGACCGTCAGGTAGTGGACGGGCTCGGTCATTCGGCCAGCCGGTCGAGCAGCTTGCGGTGACGTTCGGCGATTCGCTCTGCCGATGCGCGAACTCGGCTGCTCGCCCTCTCTGTCATTGCCTCAGGGACCACAGCGGCGACACGGCGACCGTGGCGAGTGAGGTGAATGACATTGCCGGCTTCGGCGGCGGCGATCACCTCGGCCAGTCGTTCCCTGGCTTCGCTGACAGGGATGTCCGACTCATCGGGCATGGGTAAGGCGGTCATGGTGGTAATCGTACGAAATTGCGAAAGTTTTGTACAAATACCAGCAGGCCGAGTTGGGCTAGGGCTCGCGGATCAGAACCATGATCTCGTCCGTGGACATGCCTGCTATGGCCGTGCTGCTCGCCGTCCCACGCAGGCGGCGGACGATACGTTGGCCACGACTGGCCGAAGCAAGGGACGAACTGGGCCGTTGCCCAGTATCGTCGGCTGTGATCATCGGATCGTCGCCGCTGCGCGGATGGTCGCTACCGTCGGTTGCCACGCACACCACGATAGTGCGCACCACTCATATCAATCACCGATTATTCACCGGCGCCTCAGGCCGAGTCGTCCAGGTGCTCGGCGATGGGGAGCAGGTGGTCCGGGGCGGGGCCGAGGGCGAATTCGTTGTGTTTGGCGGCGGTGAAGTAGTTCTGCACGATGTGGTCGCGGTCGATGCCGACGCCGCCGTGCACGTGGACGACGGTGTGGGCGATGCGATGGCCGGCTTCGGCGGCCCAGAACTTGGCGGTGTGCACGGCCGGGGCTGCGGGTAGGTCTTCCGACAGCTGCCAGGCGGCCTGGGTGACGGTCAGGCGCAGGCCACCGAGGTCGATGTAGGCGTCGGCCAGGCGCTGGGCGACGGCCTGGAAGCTGCCGATGGCCTTGCCGAACTGTTCGCGCTCGCGGGCGTACTCGGCCACCAGTTCCAGGGCGCGGTCGAGGGTGCCGAGTTGCTGGGCGCTGAGCCCGAGCCAGGCGCGCAGCAGCAGCCAGTCCAGGATCTCGGCGCCGGCGTCCACGGTGCCGAGCAGCTGGGCCGGGGAGTCGGTGAACTCCACCAGGAACTCCGCGCTGCGGTCGACCACTTGCTGGGCGGTCACCCGCACCGAGGAGTGCGACGGATCGACCAGGAACACGGCGGCCTGCCCGGACACGATGGCGGGCACCAGAATCCGGTGCGCCCGGTCGGCGACCGGGACGGTGGTCTTGGTGCCGGTGATCCGCCAGCCGTCCGCGGTGTCGGTGGCGGTGGTATCCGGGGTCGCGGTGTCCCAGTTGTGTTCCTCGGTCAGCGCGGCGGTGAGGATCAACTCGCCAGCACCGGCCCGCCGGGCGAGCTCACGCTGTTCGTCATCGCCGTACCGGGCGAGTGCACCCGCGCCGAGCACGATCGACGATAGATACGGGACAGCCGCCACGTACCGGCCGAGTTCGCGCAGGATCGAGGTCTGTTCGAGTACGCCGAAGTCATTGCCGCCGACGGCCTCCGGCAGGGCGGCGGCGAGCACACCGGTCTCGGCCAGCGATTGCCACAGCGGTTCATCGAACCGCACCTCGGCGGTGTCGAGTTCGCGCAGCCGGTCATCGGTGACCAGCTTGGCGCATACCTCGCCGGTCAGCCGGGCCAGATCGCCCTGGGCCTCGGTTGGGGTGAAATCCATGGTGAGTTCCTGCTTTCGAAATCCGGTCTCAGCGGGCGGCGGCGGGCTGCTTCAGCGCGGTCATGGCGATGATGTCGCGCTGGACCTCGTTGGTGCCGCCACCGAAGGTCAGGATCAGCGCGGCCCGGTGCATCCGCTCGAGCCGTCCGCGCAGCACCGAGCCGGGGGAGTCCTGGCGCAGGTAGGCCTGCGGTCCGAGCACCTCCATCAGCAGCCGGTAGGCCTCGGTGGCCAGTTCGGTGCCGTACACCTTGCACGCCGAGGCGTCCCACGGCCGCGGCGCCGCGTCACCGCCCGCGTCGGCGCGGCTGGCGATCTCCCAGTTCAGCAGCTTCAGGTATTCGACCTTGGCGTGCACCTTGGCCAGGTTCAACCGCACCCATTCGCGGTCGATCACCCGTGAGCCGTCCGAGGATTTGGTCTCGCGCGCCCACTCGACGGTCTGGCGCAGCGCCAGCGCCAGCGGCGCGGAGGAGGTGAGCGCGACCCGCTCGTGGTTGAGCTGGTTGGTGACCAGCGGCCAGCCGCCGTTCTCCTTGCCCACCAGCGCGGTGACCGGCACGCGCACGTCCTGGTAGTAGGTGGCGCTGGTGTCGGGCCCGGCCATGGTGTGCACCGGCGTCCAGGAGAAGCCCTCGGCGTCGGTGGGCACGATCAGCATGCTGATGCCCTTGTGCTTCTTGGCCGTCGGATCGGTGCGGCAGGCCAGCCAGACGTAATCGGCGTAGGCGATGAGGCTGGTCCACATCTTCTGGCCGTTGATGACGTATTCATCGCCGTCGCGCACTGCGGTGGTGCGCAGCGAGGCCAGGTCGGTGCCCGCACCGGGCTCGGAGTAACCGATGGAGAAGTGCAGCTCACCGGCGGCGATCTTGGGCAGGAAGAATGTCTTCTGCTCCTCGCTGCCGTAATGCATGATGGTCGGCGCGACGGAGTTGATGGTCAGGAAAGGCACCGGCGCGCCCGCGATGGCGGCCTCGTCGGTGAAGATCAGCTGATCGAGCATCGGCCGGTCCTGGCCGCCGAACTCTTTCGGCCAGCCCAGCGCCAGCCAGCCGTCGCGGCCCATCTCCCGCACGACCTCGCGGTAGACGTTGCCCTGCCCGTATTCACCGGTCTGCGCGCTGAGCGCAGCGCGGCGTTCGGGGGTGATCAGCGTGGCGAAGTAGTCGCGCAGCTCCGCTCGTAGCTGTTGCTGCTGCGGCGTGTAGGCGATGCGCATGGGCGTTACCTCGGGCCTTCATTCATCGAATAGGGACACCCGGATAGGAAACCGGCGTTCCGATCATTGCATATCGACTGAAACATGTTCCAGTATTGATAGTGGATCCACTCGATGTCCGCCCGCGCGGCGGCATCGGCTTGTTACTCTTCGGCGACAGCCGCGGTGAAGGAGTTCTGATGAAGGTCGTTGTTGATCTCGACCAGTGCGAAGCGAACGGAATCTGTGTCGGAATCGCCCCCGACGTGTTCGAACTCGACGATGAAGACGTGCTGCACATTGCCGAGGGTGAAGTGCCCGCCGATCGCGTCGCCGAGGTGGAGGACGCGGTCGCGCAATGCCCGAAAGCAGCGCTGAAATTGTTGTAATCGGCTCTTGCCGTGAACTGGAACACGTTCTAAAGTCGGCCCGGTGAACGATAACGATGTGAGCCTTGCCGGACGTGTTGCGATCGTGACCGGGGCGGGTGCCGGCCTCGGTCGCGCCGAGGCGCTGGCCCTCGCCGGTGCCGGCGCCTCTGTCGTCGTCAATGATCTGGCCGATTCCGAAGCCGTGGCGCAGACCATGGCCGATATTCGCGCGCTCGGCGCGAAAGCGGAGTTCGTCGCGGGCAGCGTCGCCGAGCGGTCCACCGCCGACGAACTGATCCGCACCGCCACCGAGGCCTTCGGTGGGCTCGACATCGTGGTCAACAACGCGGGCATCACGCGGGACCGGATGCTGTTCAATATGTCCGACGAGGACTGGGACGCCGTGATCGCGGTGCACCTGCGCGGCCATTTCCTACTCAGCCGCAATGCGGGCGCCTACTGGCGCGGCAAGTCCAAAGCGGCGGGCGGTCCGGTCTACGGCCGCATCGTCAACACCTCGTCCGAGGCCGGGCTGCTCGGTCCGGAAGGGCAGGCGAACTACGGTGCGGCCAAGGCCGGTATCACCGCGCTGACCTTGTCGGCGGCGCGCGCCCTCGCGCGTTTCGGCGTGCGGGCCAACGCGATCTGCCCCCGGGCCAGGACCGCGATGACCGAGGCGGTCTTCGCGGACGCCCCAGAGGGTGCGGTCGACCCGCTCTCGCCGGACCATGTCGCGCGGCTGGTGGCCTATCTGTCCTCGCCCGCGGCCGACGCGGTGAGCGGTCAGGTCTTCGTGGTGTACGGCCCGATGGTCGCGCTGATGGCCGCGCCGGAGGTCGAGCAGCGCTTCGACGCGACGGGTGAACAGTGGTCGACCGGTGATCTGGCCGCCACGCTGAGCGGGTACTTCGCCCAGCGCCCGGAAGGTCGTACCTTTTCTGCAACGTCGCTACACGCACTGGGCTGACCAGCCCCATTGCCCGTCCGTCCGCTCGACCGCTTCCTGAACGGCCGTCCAAGAGTTGATCGGCCGTCCAGTAGTTGGTAGACATGGGGATCGTATGTGCCAGGGCTCACAACAGTGATGCTCAACACGTATGAACCAGGTTCCAATCTTGCTGTCTGAGATTGAATCGAAATAGCAGTTCAAATAGGGCCAAAAGCCCCACAGAGTCTTAGTGAACGTGTTCTACTTGTCCGGGGTGCGGGGCGGTTGCGGCCGCCGCGTCCGTCAGCAGGACCAGTAGTCAGGCAAGGAGGATCGCCGATGAACGAGGTCCTTGCCGTGCCATTGCGGGCGGTCGGCGGGTTCTTCGACCTCACGGCGGAGGTGGCGCGTGCCAGCATGCGCCGGCCCTTCCAGGCACGCGAGTTCGTCGACCAGTCCTGGTTCATCGCGCGAGTCTCGATCGTGCCGACCCTGCTGGTAGCCATACCTTTCACCGTGCTGGTGAGCTTCACGCTGAACATCCTGCTGCGCGAGATCGGCGCGGCCGACCTCAGCGGCGCGGGCGCGGCCTTCGGCGCGGTGACCCAGGTCGGCCCGATCGTCACGGTGCTCATCGTGGCCGGCGCCGGCGCCACCGCCATCTGCGCCGACCTCGGCGCACGCACCATTCGCGAGGAAATCGACGCGATGAAGGTGCTCGGCATCGACCCGATCCAACGACTCGTGGTCCCGCGGGTGCTCGCATCGATGTTCGTCGCGCTGTTGCTCAACGGCCTGGTGTGCACCATCGGCATCCTGGGCGGATTCCTGTTCTCGGTGCTGCTCCAGGATGTGAATCCGGGCGCCTTCGTCAACGGGATCACCCTGCTCACCAACCTGCCCGAGCTGGTCATCTCCGAGGTCAAGGCGGGCCTGTTCGGCCTGATCGCCGGCCTGGTGGCCTGCTATCTCGGGCTCAACGTCAAAGGCGGCCCCAAGAGTGTCGGTGATGCGGTGAACCAGACCGTGGTGTTCGCGTTCATGGCGCTGTTCGTGGTGAACGTCGTCGTCACCGCCGTCGGCATCAAGTTCGCGGTGCGGTGATCCGATGGCCTTCGTGATCCAGTCCCGGTTCCCCCGCATGGTGCGGCGGGTGCGCCGGATGTCGAATTCGATAGACGAACTCGGCAAACAGGCCGTGTTCTACGGCCGCGCGATCGGTTCGATGCCGAAGGCGCTGGTGCACTACCGCACCGAGACCATCCGGCTCATCGCCGAGATCAGCATGGGCACCGGTGCGCTCGCCGTCATCGGCGGCACCGTGGTGATCGTCGGGTTCCTGACGCTGTTCACCGGCGGCACCATCGCGGTACAGGGCTACAGCTCGCTCGGCAATATCGGCGTCGAGGCACTCACCGGCTTCTTCGCCGCCTTCATCAACGTGCGTATCGCGGCGCCGGTGATCTCCGGTATCGGCCTGGCCGCCACCATCGGCGCCGGTTCGACCGCGCAGCTGGGTGCGATGCGGGTGGCCGAGGAAATCGACGCGCTCGAATCCATGGGCATCCGGCCGGTGCCGTACCTGGTGGGTACGCGGGTGCTGGCCGGGATGATCGCGATCATCCCGCTGTACTCGCTCGCGGTGATCGCCTCGTTCGTCGCCAGCCGGTTCGCGACGGTGGTGATCTATGGGCAGTCCGCCGGCGTCTACGACCACTACTTCTCCACCTTCTTGATCCCGAGCGACATCCTGTGGTCGTTCGTGCAGGCGATCTTGATGGCGGTCGCGGTGATGATGATCCACACCTACTACGGCTTCCACGCCGCGGGCGGTCCGGTGGGCGTCGGCGTCGCGGTGGGCAACGCGGTGCGCGCCTCCCTGGTCGCGGTGGTCACGGTGACGCTGCTGGTCTCGCTGGCCATCTACGGCACTTCCGGCAACTTCAACCTCTCCGGATAGCGGCATGGTGAACACGAAAACTTCGGGGCGGTCGTCGGGTCTGGCGGCACGGCTGCGCAGCCCGCTCGGACTGAAACTGGCCGGGCTCGGGCTCGTGCTGTTCATGGTCGCGGTGGTGACCGTGTCGATGATCATGTTCGTCGGCGGGTTCACCCAGACCGTCGCGGTGGCGGTCAAGGCGCCGCGCAGCGGCCTGGTGCTCGACCCGGACGCCAAGGTCAAGGTGCGCGGGGTCGAGATCGGCCGGGTCTCCGATATCGAGCTCGGCGACGACGGCGCGACGATCAATCTGGCGTTGAACCCGGATCAGCTGAAGCTGGTGCCCGCCAACGCCGGCGTCGACATCCGCTCGACCACCGTGTTCGGTGCCAAGTACGTGAACTTCACCGTTCCCGAGGAGCCGTCGGCCGAGTCGCTGAAACCCGGTGCGACGGTGGCGGCGAGCAAGGTGACCGTCGAGTTCAACACGCTGTTCCAGCATCTGTCCGATGTGCTGGCCCAGGTCGAGCCGGAAAAGCTCAATGCCACCCTGGCCGCCCTCGGCACCGCGCTGCAGGGCCGCGGCGAGAAGCTCGGCGATCTGCTCGTCAACAGCGAGGCCTTCCTGCGCGACATCAACCCGAGTCTGCCCACGCTGCAACGAGATCTGGCCACCACCGCGCAGGTCACCGATATCTACGCCGATACCGTCGGCGATCTGCTGCGCACGGTCGACAACGCGATCGTCACCAGCGGCACCATCGTCGACGAGACCGCGGGGGTGGACGCGCTGCTGGCGAACCTGACCGGCCTGGCCGATACCGCAGGCTCGGTGTTGCGCGACAACGAACAGCCGCTGGTCACCGCGCTGGACCTGCTGCGGCCCACGAGCGAACTGCTCTACGAGTACCGGCCCGCGTTGTCGTGCCTGATCCTCGGGCTCGGCAAGGCGCTACCGCTGGGTGAGGCGGTCTTCGGTGGGCTCCAGCCCGGCGTCGCGCTGAACGCGAGCTTCATGTACGGCCACCCCGCCTACACCTATCCGGAGGATCTGCCGAAGGTGAATGCCACCGGCGGGCCGCACTGCGCGGGCACCGTGGACCGGGAGCCGGGCACGCACGCGGACTACGTCGTCACCGATACCTCTGAGGGCGCGCCGTACGCGCCGTCGACGCAGCTGACGATCAACGCGCCCAAGGTTTTCCAGATTCTGTTCGCCGGGCTTCCGGGGGTGCGCCAGCCGTGAGGAATACCGCAACGAAAGTCAAGCTTGGCATCTTCACGCTGGTGATGACGCTGATCTTCACCGGCCTGGTGATCGTGTTCAGTGAGGTGCGCTTCGCCAGGGAAAACGGCTACAACGCCGTGTTCACCAGCGCCTCGGGCATGCTGCCCGGCGACAAGGTGCGCATCGCGGGTGTCCCGGTGGGTTCGGTGACGTCGGTGGACGTCGGCAAGGACCATCTGGCCCACGTCGAGTTCGACGTCGACCGGAAGTTCAAGCTGTACAGCAGCACTCGCGCCACCATCCGGTACGAGAACCTGGTCGGCGACCGCTACCTGGAACTGCTCGAGGGCCCGGGGTCGGCCGACATCCTGCCCGAGGGCAGCACCATCGGCCTGGAGCAGACCGCGCCGGCACTGGATCTGGACATGCTGCTCGGCGGATTCAAACCGCTGCTGCGCGGCCTGGATCCCGCGCAGGTCAACGACTTGACCAACGCCCTGCTCCAGGTGTTCCAAGGCCAGGGCGGCACGCTGGTGTCGCTGCTCAACAGCGGCGGCTCCTTCGCCAAGACGCTGGCCGACCGCGACGCCCTGATCGGCAGCGTGATCGACAACCTCAATGCCGTGCTGGCCACCATCGACGAGCGCGACGAGCAGTTCACCACCACGATCAACGAATTGCAGCGGCTGGTCAGCGGATTGGCCGCCGACCGTGATCCGATCGGCGCCGCGCTGCCCCGGATCGCCGGCGCCACCGGTGACCTCACCGATCTGCTCACGCAGGCGCGTCCGGATCTGAAGAACACCGTCGCGCAGATCGACCGGGTCGCCACCAACGTCAACAACGGTTCCGACACCGTGCAGTGGGTGCTCGAGCGGCTGCCCGAGACCTATCGGCAGTTGATCCGCATCGGTTCCTACGGATCGTTCCTGCAGCTGTATGTCTGCGAGACCAACTTCCTCGTCGACGGTCCGGACGGCAAGCCCATGAGCGTGGTCTTCCCGGGCGGGCAAGATACCGGAAGGTGTGCGAGCGAATGAGTGAGAAGTCAACGCCCGCAACAACGATCGGCGTCGTCGGTCTGGTGCTCGCGGTGACGGTCGCCTTGTCGGCGCTCCAGTTCGACCGGCTGCCCTTCATCCGTTCCGGCGCCACCTTCACCGCATTCTTCGCCGACGCGGGCGGGCTGGTACCCGGCGACGACGTGCAGGTGGCCGGTGTGCGGTCCGGGCAGGTCGAGGACGTCGAGCTGGACGGGGCGAAGGTGCTGGTCACCTTCACCCTGAACGAATCCATCGTGCTCGGCGACAAGACCTCGGCCGCGATCAAGACCAATACCGTGCTCGGCCGCAAATCGCTCGAGGTCACCCCGGACGGCCCCGGCGCGCTGCGCGTCGACGACACCATCCCGCTGGACCGGACCACCTCGCCGTACTCGCTGAACGAGGCGCTCGGCGATCTGGCCGACACCGTGGGCGGCCTGGACATGGACCGGGTGGACCAGACCCTCGACGCCCTGTCGGCCACCTTCGCCGATACGCCGGAACCGCTGCGCAACGCCCTCGACGGCATCACCGCGCTCTCCCGCACCATCAATACCCGTGACCAGGCGCTGTCGGATCTGCTGACGCGCGCGCAGAACGTCACGAAGATCCTGTCCGACCGCGCGACCCAGCTCAACGCGCTGCTGCTGGACGGCAACGAGCTGCTCGGCGAGCTGGATCGGCGGCGCACCGCGATCAGCCAGCTGATCGTCTATGTCAACGGGCTGGCCCAGCAGCTGTCCGGCCTGGTGGCCGATAACGAGGCGCAGCTGCAACCGGCGCTGGACAAGCTGAACTCGGTACTCGACCTGCTCCAGCGCAACCGGGACAACATCTCCCAGGCGCTCGACGGCCTCGGCCCGTTCGCGGCCGCGCTCGGTGAGCAGGTCGGCAGTGGTCCGTACTTCCAGGCCTACGTCGTCAACGCGACCAGCCCCGGCTTGCAGATCCTGGTGGATTCGCTGGTCTGGCCGCAGAACCTGCCCGAATCGTTGCGCGGGTACTTCGACCCGATGCCGTCCATCGGACCCGCGATCCAGGAGCCGCCGCGATGACATCGAGAATTCGCAGTATGCCCCGATGGGTGTTCATCGCCGCCGCGGTGCTGGTCGCCGCGCTGGTGGTGTTCGCCGGCTACACCGCGCTGAACCGGATCGGCAAGACGAACATCACCGCCTACTTCACCTCCACCAGCGGCCTCTACGCCGGTGACGATGTGCGGGTGCTCGGGGTCAAGGTCGGCAGCATCGACTCGATCGAGCCGAGCGCCGATCAGGTGAAGGTCGAGATGACCATCGACCGCGGCATCGACCTGCCCGCCGACTCCCGCGCGGTGATCATCGCGCCGTCGCTGGTCGCGGCCCGTTTCATCCAGATCGCCCCCGCCTACACCGAGGGCCCGAAGCTGGAAGACGGCGCCACGATCGGCATCGAACGCACTGCCGTTCCAGTGGAGTGGGATGACATCAAGGCCGAATTGTCCAAGCTGGCAACGGCACTCGGGCCGGTCGGGGAAGACCAGCAGGGTTCGTTCGGCCGGTTCGTCGATACCGCCGCGGAGAACCTCGACGGCAACGGCGACCGATTCCGGGAGACGCTGCGCGAGCTGTCGGCGACGCTGACCACGCTCTCCGACGGCCGCACCGACCTGTTCGGCACCATCCGCAACCTGCAGCATTTCGTCGAGGTGCTCTCGGCGAGCAATGAGCAGATCGTGCAGTTCGGCGGCAGGCTCGCCTCGGTGTCGTCGGTGCTGGCCGGTGTATCGAATGATCTCGGCGCGGGTCTGGACAACCTGGATATCGCCGTCGCCGACGTCAAACGCTTCCTCGACAGCAGCGGCGCCGAACTCACCGAGGGCGTGCAGAAGCTCGCCGACGCCACTCAGATTTTGGTCGACAAGCGCCCCGAGCTGGAACAGGTGCTGCACTCCGGCCCGACCGCGCTGGTGAACTTCTATCAGATCTACAAGCCCGCACAGGGCACGCTGACCGGTGCCATCGCGTTGAACAACACCGCGGATCCGCTCAGCTTCCTGTGCGGATCGGTGCAGGCGCGCGAGGGATACAACTCCGATCAGAGTGCGGCTCTGTGCGCGGAGTTCCTGGCGCCGGTGCTGAAATCGCTCGCGATGAACTACCCGCCGCTGCTGGCCAATCCGGCGACCGGTGTCACCGCGTTCCCGGACCAGCTGGTGTTCAGCCCGGAGTCGCTGGCGGGCACCCAGCAGACCCAGGGGCCTGCCCCGGCTCGCGGTGCCGCGCCGGTGACGGTGCCCAGCGGCATCGCCGGGCTTGCCATTCCGGGATTGCCCGCGCCGCCGGCGCCGGGAGGAGGGCGATGATGCGCAAACCAAAGGCGATGCGCCGCACCGCGGCCGTCGCGGTCGGACTCACCCTGGCGCTCGGCGTCACCGGGTGTCAGTGGGACGGGCTGAACTCGCTACCGATGCCCGGTAACGAGGGCACCGGCGAGGGCGCGTACCAGGTGCGCATCCAGATGCCGAATGTCACCACGCTGACCCGCAATTCGCCGGTCCGCGTCGACGACGTCGCGGTCGGCACCGTCACCGGGATCGAGGTGGAGGGCTGGCACGCGCTGGTCACCGTCTCGCTCAATCCCGATGTGGTGCTGCCCGCCAACGCGGTCGCCAAGATCGGGCAGACCAGTCTGCTCGGCAGCAATCATGTGGAACTGGCGCCGCCGACGAACATGCAGCCGCAGGGCAGGCTCAGCGACGGCGATGTGATCCCGCTCGACCGCGCCGGGGCCTATCCGACCACCGAGCAGGTGCTGTCGTCGCTGTCGGTGGTGCTCAACGGTGGCGGCATCTCGCAGCTGGAGACCATCACGCGCGAGCTGAACGCGGCCTTCGTCGGCAACGAGGACGAGATCCGCGATCTGCTGCCGCAGCTCAACGACCTGACCACCAACCTGCAATCGCAGACCAACGACATCATCGCCGCGATGGCGGGGCTGGACCGGCTCGGCGGGCAGCTGAACCAGCAGCGTGATCTGGTGGGCCGGGCGATCGAGCAGATCCATCCCGCGCTCACGGTGCTGGCCGATCGCCGGGAGAACATCACCCATACGCTCACCGCGCTCGGCGATCTCAGTGAGGTCACCCAGCGGATCATCGACAACGCCGGCGACAACCTGAAGGCGAATCTCGCGGCACTAGGGCCGGTCCTGCAAACCCTGGCCGACACCGGCAACAACCTCACCGAGGCCCTGAAGATCGCGTTGAGCTTCCCGTTCCCGATGAAGAACCTCGGCAACGCCATCAAGGGCGATTACCTCAACCTGTTCATGACCGTGGATATGACCGGCAAACGCCTGGATTCCAACTTCCTCACCGGAACCCCGCTCGGCGGCCGGTTCGGCGGTGTGGAAGGCGTCCTCGGCACCTTCGCGCCGGAAACCGCCGGGCAGCAAGGTAATCCGCTGACCACGCCGATGCAGCCGCCGGCCGGTCAACCCGGCGCGCCCGCGCCCACCATCCCCGGGCTGCCGCCGATTCCCGGCCTGCCCGCCATTCCCGGGCTGACCGTGCCGCTGCCCGGCGCGGCCGCCCCGGCACCCGCGCCGGAAGGGGGACAGGGGCGGTGACGCTCACCAAATTCGTCAAGATCCAGCTGGCGATCTTCTCCGTACTCACCGTGATCGGCCTAGTGGTCATGGGTGGCACCTACATCGGTGTGCCCGCGATGCTCGGCATCGGCCGCTACAAGGTCACGGTGCAGCTGGAGGCGACCGGCGGGCTGTACCAGCAGGCGAACGTGGCTTACCGCGGCACGAACGTCGGCAAGGTGACCGAGGTCCGGCTGACACCCGAAGGGGTGGAGGCGGATCTGTCCATCGACAGCGACTACAAGATCCCCGGTGACTCCGAGGCCTGGGTGCGCAGCGTGTCCGCGATCGGCGAACAGTACGTCGACCTGGTGCCGGTCGAAGACGGCGGCGACGGAAACCTGTACGACGGCAGCGTGATTCCGGTGGAGCGGACCAAGCTTCCGCAGGACGTGGGTGCGCTGCTCGACCAGACCGACCGCCTGTTGTCCAGTGTCGCCGACACTCGGCTGCGGCAGGTGATCGACGAGGCGTTCCGCGCGTTCAACGGCGCAGGTCCCGACCTGCAACGCTTCATCGATTCGGCGGCCCTGCTGGTGCAGGAAGCCAAGGATAGCGCCGAGCCGACCAAGCAGCTGATCGAACAGATCGGGCCGCTGCTGGACACCCAGGTCCGCTCCGAGGACGCCATCCGTTCTTGGACCGCCGATCTGGCCACGGTGACCGATCAACTGCGCGAACACGATCCGGCTCTGCGCAATATCCTGCGCGACGGACCGGCCGCACTGGAGACCGTCACCAATCAGTTCGACTCGCTGCGTCCGACGCTGCCGCTGCTGCTGGCCAATCTGGTGAGCCTGGGCCAGGTCGCGGTCACCTACAACGCGGGTGTCGAACAGATCCTTGTCGTCTACCCGCCGCTGGTCGCGGCCCTGCTGACCTCGATCCGCGGGCCGCTCGAGTACGGCGCGCTGGTCGACTTCATGACCACCCTGAACGATCCGCCGCCGTGCACCACCGGATTCCTGCCGCCGGATCAGCGCCGCGCACCCAGCGAACTCGACACCATCGATACCCCGTCCGGCCTGTACTGCAAGGTTCCGCAGGATTCGCCGGTCGCGGTGCGCGGCATCCGCAACACTCCCTGCGCGGAGTTCCCCGGACGGCGGGCGCCCTCGCCGGAGCTGTGCCGCACCGGGTACGTTCCGGAGGGCAACAACCCGCCCTTCGGCCCGCCGCAGCCCGTCGCCCCCGCGTCCGCGCCGTTGATCCCGGGCTCGGCCCCGGCCGGTGCGCCGTCGGCGGGATCTGGCGCAATGACCACGCCCGCCGCCGCCAGGTCCTACGATCCGGCCACGGGCGTCTATATCGGCACCGACGGCCGCACCTACCGGCAGGGAAATATCGATCCTGGCGGATCGGGAACGGTTCCGTCGAGTTGGCAAGCGATGTTCGAGGAGCAGCAACGATGAGCGAAAAGAACAACAGCCGGACTCGTCGGCGCGCGAGCCGTTCCGCGGGCCCGCCGGTCGACGAGGTACGCACCGAGGCCCTACCTGCCTCGGACCCGGACCGCAGCGATGCGGTCGAGCCCGGTACTGCCGTACCGGGCTCTGCCCATGTTCGGGGGCAGGAACCGGACAAGCCGGACACGGGGATGGTTGCGGCGTCGGAGGCGGCCGAGGGCCGGGGCGATACTGCGGCGTCCGAGGCGGACCGCGTCGACGCGGATGCGGACACGGTGAAGACGGGCGCGGCCGAGGCCGACACCGTCAAGCTGAGTTCGGGCGCGGCCGACACCGTCAAGCTGAGCGCCGGCGCGGCCGAGGCCGACACTGTCGAGCTGAGTTCGGGCGCGGCCGATGCGGACACGGTGAAGCTGAGCACCGCGACGGCGAATCCGGATGCCGACACGGTGAAACTCGACAAGGCCTCCCCGGACAAGGGTGATGACAGTGCCGAGGACGAGCGTCCCGGCCGCTCGGCCCTGCGCATCCTCGCCGTCGCCGCGTCGGCGATCGTCGCCCTCGCTCTGGTGGCCGGTGCGGTGATCTCGGTCTTCGCGGTCCGCTCGGCCGACGAGCGCGATGCCCTGCGCGCCGAGTACATCCAGACCGCCCGGCAGACCGTGCTGAACCTGACCACCATCCGCGCGGATACGGCCAAGGAGGACATCGACCGCATCCTCACCATGGCGTCGGGCGAGTTCAAGGACGAGTTCAACGGCCGGGTCGACCCCTTCACCGAGGTGGTCAAGCAGGCCAAGGTGCAGTCCACCGGTGAGGTCGTCGAGGCCGCCCTGGAGAGCTCGGACGATAACTCCGCGCGGGTGCTGGTGGCCGCCAAACAGACCGTGACCAACGCGGGCCAGGAAGGTCCGCAACTGCGGTACTACCGATTCCGGATCACTGTGACCAACAGTGATGCCGGGATGACCGCCTCTGATGTGGAGTTCGTGGCATGAGTGCTTTGCGTTTGCGCACCAAGATCCTGCTCGGCGTGACGGCGGTCGTCGTTGCCGCGTCGGCGATCATCCTCGGTATCAACGGCTACCGTTACTGGGACGATCAGCGGTCCGAGGATTCACGCGCCGCGGCCGTGGAAGCCGCGAGCCGCACCGTCTCGGCCATGTTCAGCTACGAACACACCACCGTCGAAACCGAACTGCCGAAGGCTGCCGACAACCTCGCCGACCCGTTCCGCAAGGACTATCTGACGCTGATCGAGAAGGCGATCGTCCCCGGCGCCAAGGAAAAGCAGCTCACCGTCGCGGCCACCACCCAGGCCGCCGGCGTCGTCTCCGCCGACCGCGCCCACGCCGTGGTGATGCTGTACCTGAACCAGGTCACCACCAGCAAAGACAGCCCCCAGGGCACCACCTCGGGCAGCCGGGTGCGGGTCGAGATGGACAAGTCCGACGATCGTTGGCTGGTGGCCTCGGTAACCCCGATCTGAACCAGCTACCCGCTCAACGAGATCTCGAGCCGCTGGCCCACCGCGGTGGCCAGCCGTTGTTCCGGCTGCCTCAGATCTTGACGTTGGCCCAGCGGGCGAAGGTCGATAACGCGTCGGCGCTGCGGCGGGAGTGGGCGAGGACGCGGATGGTTTCGTGGACCTGCGGGTGGTTGCGGGTCAGTTCGGGGGCGATGCGGCGGGCCTGGTCGAGGCTGGTGAGGGCGCGCTGTTTATCACCGTGGAGTAGCCAGGCTCGGGATACGTCGATCCAGTGGTGGCCGGCGCGAGACGGTGCCACCGATTTCGGCAGATGGATTTGTTCGGCACGGGCGACAGCTGTTGTGCCGTCGGATAATTCGACGGGGACGGCGACGGAATGGATATCGACGTTCGATGGGCGGAATCCGGTTCCATAGTTGCTGTATCGCTGTCCGGCGACGGCCGCAGCGATGCCACGGGCCTCGGTCAAATGTGTTTCAGCAGCATCACCGTCCAAGGCGCGTGCAGCAAGTATCGAGCCACGTAAGTGCAGCGCGCCGCGGACGGCCAACAGGTCGGGTGTCGTCGGTAGCTCTTCGCTGGCGGCGTGCGCGCGCTCGATGATGCGCAGACCGCTCGGGTAAGCGCCCGAATACAGCAAGATCAGCGCTCGGTTGTAGTTCGCGGCAATCGGCCAGATCGGGTCGCCGCTACGATCGGCTGCCCACATGCAACGTTCTGCGGCCAGCCCGGCGAGATCGAGATAGCCGTACTGGTAAGCGAATAGCATGGCTTTGCTGTAGGCGTACGCGAGGGTGGAGTGAATCAGCTCTAGGCGGTCGTCAGAATTCTCGTCCTCGGCGAGTACGTGCAGACCGTGGATCACGTCGGGGAGCTCCGCGGTGAGGTCGCTGTAGCGTGCCCGCCGCATGCCCTCCCGAACACGGTCGAGCGCCGCCGTCAGCTCGTCCAATGTGATTGGTTCGGTGAGGGGTTCGTCGTTGAACGCCAGAATCCTGCGACGCAGTTCCCGGATGGTCGCGTGTGCGGCATTGTCGTCACGGACGGGAGAGTAGGGCTGGCCGGTGAGGTCTTCGATATTCACCCCGAGAGTGCGCGCCACAGTCGCGATAAACGCAGGCGAGGCCGCTCTCGAGCCCTGCTCGACCTTGCGTAGCAGAGAGAGTGAA
Organism: Nocardia sp. JCM 38205; assembly: GCF_058222935.1. NCBI lineage: Bacteria > Bacillati > Actinomycetota > Actinomycetes > Mycobacteriales > Nocardiaceae > Nocardia > Nocardia sp. JCM 38205. The sequence continues at coordinate 387,779 of NZ_JBYHFL010000003.1, forward strand.
ACGTTCGCCTTGTATGCGAGCTGTGGTTGCGTGAGCCGCGCCAGTTTACGAGCCCTGGCGGTGCGTGCCCCGATCCCGGCGTCGTCCATACCTCAACGGTGACACACGTTGTGCCACTTCGCACCAGGTCAGGCGGACAAAGCTCGACGCACGCCCCGCCGCCGGGTCGACGTCGAGTCCTCGGCGGCGGGTGCAGACCATTCGGCGATCAGACAGGGGCGGTACATGGGGTGTGTGGAGAACAGGCGGCACCGGGCCATCGGGTTGGTCCGGCGCGGGGCGAACGGCGGTCAGGCGGCCGATCTGCCCGCCGTGGCGGACCGGCACGGCTACGACTTGGTCTATACGGTCACGCTGGATGTGCGGCCGCTGGTGGCGGCGATGGTGATCGCCCAGCACCTCGGCGACCACGCGGCCTCGGCGGTCGCCGTACCGACCTTTGAACACGCCGAGCCGTATCGGGTGCTGATCACCGAATTCGCGGATCTGCTGACGCCGGTCCAGCGCTACCCGCGCGGTCACAGCTGGCCCGAGCGCCGGTGACGCGGGATTCGGTCGCCTGGTCGCGCGGCAGGCGGACGATGAAGGTGGTTCCTGCACCAACGGTGCTGCGCACATCAACGGTTCCACCGTGTGCGGCGACCAAGGCCTGCACGATGGACAGTCCGAGCCCCGTCCCGCCGCTGTCGCGGCTGCGTGAGGTGTCGGTGCGGTAGAAGCGCTCGAAGATCCGGGCGGCTTCCTCGGCGGGCAGGCCCGGACCGGTGTCGGCTACTTCGAGCAGGACCTCCTCGGCGCCCGGGGTCAGTGTGACGGTGATCGCCGCGTCCGGCGGGGTGTGCACGAGGGCGTTGTTCAGCAGGTTGGCCAGCACCTGACGCAGGCGGGCGGCGTCGCCGGCCACCTCGTAGGTTCCGGTTCCCGGCCGCGCGTCGAGGTCGATGCGGCGCGGCGGCAGCTCGGGGTGACGGGCGGCTGCCGCGGCGCGCGCACTGTGCACGGCGTCGCTGGCCAGGGCGAGCAGATCGACCTGTTCCCGTTCGAGTGGGCGTTGGGCGTCGAGCCGGGCCAGCATCAGCAGGTCACCGACCAGCACGCTCATCCGGTTGGCTTCGCTCTCGATGCGCTCCATGAACAGGCCCGCGTCGGTGGCCGCGCCCTGGCGGTAGAGCTCGGCGAAACCGCGAATCGTGGTGAGCGGGGTGCGCAGTTCGTGGCTGGCGTCGGCGATGAAGCGGCGCATCTTGGTCTCGGAGCGCCGCGCCGCCTCCTCGGAGGCCTCGGCCGCGGCGAAACCGGTCTGGATCTGGCTGAGCATGGCATTGAGTGAGGTGGCGAGGCTATCGACCTCGGTGTTGGTGCCGCGCACCGGAACTCGCCGATGCAGATCACCGGCGGCGATCTCCGCGGCGATCTCCTCGACCTCGACCAGCCGCCGCAGACTGCGCCGGATGACGAAGTACGCGGCCACCGCCAGCGCCGCCAGCACCACCGCGCCGATCACCAGTTCCAGCGCGATGAGGCGGTCGATGATGGCCTCGGTTTCGTCCATCCGCAGCGCGACCAGACTCGAGCCCTGCGGAGTCCGTAGATTCAGGACACGCCAGTTCGACGAATCGCCGTCGGTGGAGCCGGTGGTGAACGGGCCGGTCCCGGCGTCGGCGGGCACATCCGGCGCACCGGCGGCCTGGTCATCGAGTTGTAGCACTCGGCCGGACGAATCCTGCACCCGCGCGTAGAACAGCACCGGCGGGCGCTCGAACCCCGGCCGCCCCGGCAGCCGGTGCAAGGCAGGCCCGCCCGGGCTCGCCCAGGTATGCGCGGCTTCGACCAGCTGCTGGTCGAGGCGATCGACCAGGGCTGTGCGCAGCGCGGAGGTGACCGCAACGCCGGAGGCGAGTAGTCCGGCCCCCGCCAGCGTGACCAGTGCCAGCACCAGCGTCACGCGCAGCGGAACGGCCGCGAGTCTGTTTCCGAGCGTGCGCTCCAGCTGCCGTAGCGGACCCGTCGCGCGCCCGTCCGCGACCTCGGTTGCTCCCCTGTCGACGCTCACCGTGCCCGGCCGTCCTCCGGCTCCCGCATCACATAACCCACCCCACGCAAGGTGTGGATCAGCCGCCGTTCACCGGTGTCGACCTTCTTGCGAAGGTACGACACATACGTCTCCACCACTCCGACCTCGCCGCCGAAGTCGTAGCGCCACACGTGATCCAGGATTCGTGGCTTGCTCAGCACCGTGCCCGCGTTGACCAGGAAGTACCGCAGCAGCGTGAATTCGGTGGGCGACAACGCCACCGGCTCACCGGCTTTCCACACCTCATGGGTGTCGTCGTCGAGCTCGATATCGGCGAACCGCAACCGGGCACGCTCCGGCTGCGGATTCACCTGACCAGCTCGGCGCAGGATCACCCGCAGCCGCGCGACCACCTCTTCCAGGCTGAACGGTTTGGTGACGTAATCGTCGGCGCCGAGGGTCAGCCCGGTCACCTTGTCGTGCACGTCGTCGCGGGCGGTGAGGAACAGCACCGGTGCGTCGATCCCGTCGGCGCGCAGCCGGCGCAGCAGCCCGAACCCGTCCATGCCGGGCATCATCACATCGACGATGAGTGCCTGCGGCCGGAAGGTCCGGGCCAGGTCGAGCGCTTGGGCGCCGTCGGCGGCGGTGGCCACCTCGAAGCCCTGGAAGCGCAGGCTGACGTCGAGCAGTTCGACGATCATCGGCTCGTCGTCGACCACCAGCACCCGTGCCTCGGGTGCCTGTCGCGGCGTTGCGGTCATGGATCCACGCTGGCGCGCGCCGCTGGGATCGGGCTGCGGACTCGCTGTGTGGTTGCTGTGAACCTGGGTCAGCGCTGCGGCTCGGAGTAGATGTCCTCATCGGAGAGCAGGGCGCTGCCTGCGACCTGATCGTGCGCCAGCGCGTCCAGGAACGCGCGGGCCCAGCGGTCGACGTCGTGGGTGAGCACCTGCCTGCGCAGCGACCGCATCCGGCGCCGCTTGGTGTCGCGATCGTCGGTCAGCGCCGAGGCGATGGCATCCTTCACCGAATCCAGGTCATGCGGATTGCACAGATACGACTGCCGCAATTCCGCTGCCGCACCGGTGAATTCACTCAGCACCAGGGCACCGTTGAGGCCGCTGTGGCAGGCCACGTACTCCTTGGCCACCAGGTTCATCCCGTCCCGCAGCGGCGTCACCAGCATGGCGTCGGCGGCGACGAAGAAGGCGATCAGTTCCTCACGCGGGATCGGCCGGTGCAGATAGTGCACCACCGGGTAGCCGACCCGGGCGAACTCGCCGTTGATCCGGCCGACCTGGCGTTCGATATCGCCGCGCATCTTGATGTAGCTCTGCACCCGCTCACGGCTCGGGGTGGCCAGCTGCACCATGACCGTGTCCGACGGGTCGACCCTGCCCTCCATCAGCAGCTCTTCCAGCGCATTGAGCCGGATGTCGATGCCCTTGGTGTAGTCGAGCCGGTCGACGCCGAGCAGGATGTTCTTCGGATTGCCCAGTTCGGCGCGGATCTTGGCCGCCCGTTCGCGCACCGAGCGGCGCCGCGAGTGCTCGTCGAGCTCGGCCGAGGCGATCGAGATCGGGAAGGCGCCCACGCGCACGTTACGGAAGCCGACCTGCACCACGCCCAGCTTCGACCGCACCCCGACGTTGCCGCGCGAAGTGGGCTGACCGGCCAGCCTGCGAGCCAGGTAGAGGAAGTTCTGCGCGCCGCCGGGCAGGTGGAAACCGATCAGATCGGCGCCGAGCAGGCCCTCGATGATCTCGGTCCGCCAGGGCATCTGCATGAACAGTTCCACCGGCGGGAACGGGATGTGCAGGAAGAACCCGATGGTCAGGTCCGGGCGCAGCATCCGAAGCATCTTCGGCACCAACTGGAGCTGATAGTCCTGCACCCAGACCGTCGCGCCCTCGGCGGCGACCTTCGCGGTGGCCTCGGCGAAGCGGCGATTCACCTGAACGTAGGCAGCCCACCATTTGCGGTCGTAGACCGGGCGCACGATGACGTCGTGGTAGAGCGGCCACAGGGTGCCGTTGGAGAAGCCCTCGTAGTAGTCCTCGACCTCCTGCGCCGTCAACGGGACCGGGTGCAGTTCGAGACCGTCTTCGATGATCGGGTCGACGTCGACGTCGGGCACACCGGCCCAGCCCACCCAGGCGCCCTTGTTCGAGCGCAACACCGGTTCCAGCGCGGTGACCAGCCCGCCGGGACTGCGCTTCCACCGGGTGCTGCCATCGGGAAGTTTTTCCAGATCGACCGGGAGCCGGTTGGCGACCACGACGAACCCGGAGTTACCGCCGCCCGCGCCGATGGGCTGGGCCTGGATCGGTTCGGGTTCGGCGACCTCGGTATCGATCGGCCCGGAGCCATTGGATACCGAACCGTCGGGCACGGAGCCGTTGGCCGCCGAAGCGGGCCCGGACGGGTCCGATGGGGCGTAGTCGGAGGAGTCGTTGTCGTTGGACGGCTGGTCGGTCATCTGGTCCACTCACGCATCCTTGTCTGAGGGCGGCGTGCGACTGCCCATCATTCGTCGGCTGTCGCCTTCGGGCCGTCGCTCACGCCGCGCTGCGCTTCGCTGTTCCCGGTTTCAGTTGTCGAAAGGATCGCCGGGCGCGCCGCCGATCCGAAGGTGCGGCGACTATTCGCCGCGCGCGCCGGGGCCGATGCCGAGCATCGACAGCAGCATCCGGCATTCGTCCGCATCGGCCGCGTAGGCGGCCACGACGCGCTGGGCCTGGCGAGCGGTTTCGTCGGCCAGCGGCTCCAGATCCTCGTCGGCGATTCCGTTCGCGCTGCTCTTCGCGGCCATCTTCAGTCCTCCCGGCAAATTGCGCTCGTACGTGCGAGTAGTCAATGGTATCTGGCGCGCGGCCCGGGCATACCCGGTGCCGGAGGCCCACCCCGTGTACCGGCGCTCGCGGTACCGATACCGTGGGCAGCGCAGTACCAACCTTACGAAAGGGTATGCGGATGCCACTGGCCACGGTGAACGGAATTTCACTCAACTACCAGGTCAAGGGCGACCGAGCCAAGGGCACCGACACCAAGGGCGGCGGCCCGCTGGTCGTGATGATCATGGGCACCGGTAGCCCCGGCCGGGTGTGGGAGCTGCATCAGGTGCCCGCTCTGGTGGCGGCCGGCTACCGGGTGTGCACCTTCGACAACCGCGGTATCGCGCCGTCCTACGAGGCCGCCGATGGGATGACCATCGATCAGCTGGTCGCCGATACCGCGGGCCTGATCGAACTGCTCGACGAGGGCCCGGCCCTGGTCGTTGGCACCTCCATGGGCGCGCGGGTCGCCCAGGAACTGGCGCTGGCCCGCCCCGACCTGGTGCGCAAGGCGGTGTTCCTCGCCGGCCACGGTCGCCTCGACCAGTTCCAGAAGACGCTCTCGCTCGGCGAACACGAGCTGGACGCGAGCGCCATCGCGCTGCCGCCGAAATACGAAGCGGCGGTGACCGCGGTGATGAACCTGTCACCGGCCACCATGGCCGACCCCAATGCCGCCCGTGACTGGCTGGACCTGTTCGAGTTCACCGGTGGGCCGGTCACGCCCGGCATCCGCGCTCAGCGGCGGATGGATCACGATTTCGACCGGGTGCAGGCCTATCGCGCGATCACGGTGCCGTGCCTCGCGGTGGGGTTCGCCGATGACCGGATGATTCCGCCCTACCTGTCGCGCGAGGTCGCCGACGCCATCCCCGGGGCCCGCTACCAGGAGATTCCGGACGCCGGACACTACGGCTACCTGGAGCGACCGGAAGCGGTGAACAAGATCCTGCTGGATTTCTTTGCCGCCTGATGACGGGGGGCGAGGTAACCGCCCAGCGGTAACGTATCCCTTGCTAGGGTCGACACAACGCTCGGGGTTTCCGACGCCCGCGGTTCGCGTAACCCGGCGCCGGTCTTCCCAGCAGCGATCCCGTACACAGCGCCAGTATCCAGTGAGGTGAAATGAGCACCAATCCCTTCGACGACGAAGACGGCCGCTTCTTCGTTCTGGTCAATGACGAGGAACAGCACTCCCTGTGGCCGGCCTTCGCGGAGGTCCCGGCCGGATGGCGAGTGGTGTTCGGCGAGGACAGCCGCGCCGCCTGCGTCGAGTACGTCGAGAAGAACTGGACCGACATGCGTCCCAAGAGCCTGCGCGACGCCATGGCTGCCGACGACGCGGCCCGCCAGGGCGCCCAGTCCTGACCGCGGTCGATACTGCGCCTCGGGACACCGTCGACCGGACCGCGTACCGCATGGCACCGTAAAACCCGGTGTCACGCGGTGCGCGCGTCCGGTTATGATTGCTCCGCTTTCCGCCTCCTTAGCTCAGTGGTAGAGCACCGCTCTTGTAAAGCGAAGGTCGTCAGTTCAATCCTGACAGGGGGCTCGAACAGAACGAGCGCGACATTACGTCGCGCTCGTTTCTTCTGTCCGGAGTCGGCCGCCGGATTCCCTCAGCCCTTCTGGGCCACGTAGTAACTGTTGAGCGGATCGGCCTCCTCATGGTGGATCCGCACGTCGGTGAATCCGGCGTCGGCGAGCATGGAGAGGGCTTTCTGTTCACCCCACACGGTGCCGAGGCCATCGCCGTCGAGGCCGAGGGAGACGGTCATGCAGTGCATGGTCGATACGGTGTAGAGGAAGGGGCCGAAGGGGAGGTCGGCGTTGTCTTCCAGGTGGCTGGAGGCCTGGATGTCGACCATGAGGAAGACGCCGTCATCGCGCAGGGCCCGGGCGATATTCGCGAGGACGGTGGCGGGGTGGGCCTGGTCGTGGATGGCGTCGAAAACGGTGATCGCGTCGAAGGCGTCGGTGGCGTCGAGCTCGGCCACATCGAGCACCTCGAATCTCGCATTGGTCACACCGAGTTGGGCGGCCTCGGCCCGTGCGGCCTCGATCGCTTCGACCGAGAAGTCGTATCCGATGAATCGGCTCGCCGGAAACGCCTGTGCCATCAGGTTGATCGCGTGGCCGCGACCGCAGCCGATATCGGCGAGGTCGATGCCCTCGTGCAGCCGCTCGGTCAGACCCGGCGCCATCGGCAGGATGCTGTCGATCAGCGCCGCGTCGAGCGTGCCCGCGCTGAACTCGGCCATGAACTGGTGGAAACGCGGATAGTTGTCGTAGGACAGACCGCCGCCGGCCCGGAAGCATTCGGCGATAGCGGGTTCCACCTCACCGAGCATCGAGACGACCTGCATGAATCGGGCGAGATTGTTCGGGCCGGCCGCACGGGTGAGCACCGCGGCGTGTTCGGCGGGAAGCCGGTAAGTCTGTGCGGCAGCGTCGAATTCGACGATCCCGGAGACGGTCATAGCGCCGAGCCATTCCCGCACATACCGTTCGTCGAGGCCCGCGGTGGCGGCGAGCTCGGCGCAGGTCACCGGACCGGGCAGGGTGGACATGGTGTCGAACAGTCCGGTCTGATGGCCGATGCTGGTCATCATCGCGGTACACCCGTCGTTGAGAACACCGACCATCCTTGCGGCGAACTCTTCGGTGGCGGTTTCGGTCGATGCCGGATGGACAGTGGTCATGATGCGCTCCTCGTCGACTCGCCGCGGGATTCGCGGCCGGAATGTCGTCGCTACCGGGGTGCGGCAGCGTGAGGAACTACGGGGCAGGCCGCCGGATCGGTTCATGGAGGGGCGACGAGCGGCCGCGCACGGTCGTCGGGACGCCCGCAACGGCCACGGTGCGGAGACGGCTACCTCCGCACCGCACAGCGGTTCAGTCCGGGACGTTGGCGCCGTAACCGAGCTCGCGCAGGGCCTGCTTGATCTTGGCCTGCGCCTCGTCGAGGGATTCGGGGGAGGGGTTCGGGTCGGCGCCGGAGATGTCGAAATTGCCCATGGTGAACGCTGGGAAGACGTGCACGTGCAGGTGCGGGACTTCCAGGCCCGCGATCAGCAGACCGGCGCGTGGCGCGTCGAAGGCGGTGCGCACGGCCTGGCCGACCTTCTGCGCGACGCCGGTGAGGCGGGCGAAGGTCTCGGGGTCGACGTCTTGCCACTGGTCGATCTCCGCGCGCGGGACCACCAGCGTGTGGCCCTGGGTGACGGGTGCGATGGTGAGGAAGCCGACGAATTCGTCGTCCTCCCACACGAATCGACCGGGGAGCTGACCAGCGATGATCGCACTGAAAACAGAAGCCATGCCCGCAGATTACGCGCCCGGCGCCGCATCGCGACCACCACCGGCACCGGGCGCGCTGCGGCCTAGACCGCGACGAAATGCGACAGCAAGCCCTGCACCTCGTAGATATCGACCTGACGGTTGAACTTCTTGTGCAAGGGCGTGGGGCTACCGGCGATCCAGATGGCGAGCTCGGCATCGAGATCGAAGGTGCCCGCCGTTTCCACCGAGAAATGCGTGATCGAGCGGTAGGGCACGCTGTGGTAGCTCACCTTGCGGCCCGACATGCCCTGCTTGTCGACCAGGATCAGCCGGCGGTTGGTGAACAGGATGGCATCGCGGATGAGGAGAAAGGCGGCATAGATCTGCTCACCGTTGCCGAGGAGTTTGGCGTATTCCTGCTGGGCCTGGCCGGGATCGATTCGCCCGGCGTTGCCCATGATTCCGTCCATCAGACCCATGGCCCGCACATCCTCCGCGTGCTCGGGTGAGGGAGCGCCCCCCCACTTCGGTTGTCAGCAACCATCATCCACGTGTTGGCCGCGTGCGGGCGGGTCGGTGGGCCGGACCTGCGACGTTCGTGGTGAACGTGGGTTCGCGGGTGTGGGCGGCGGGCGCCGCGAGCCGCGAACCTGACACGCGGAGCGGGACCGATGCACCTATAAGCTGTCTGCCGTGCGCGTACTCGTCATCGGTTCCGGAGCCCGTGAACATGCCCTCGTCCTCGCTCTGCGTCGCGACCCCGCGGTGCAGGCCGTGTTGGCCGCACCGGGCAATGCCGGCATTGCCCAGCACGCGCAGATCCGTCCGGTCGATCCCAGTTCCGCCGAGGCCGTGGTCGCGCTGGCCACCGAGCTGGCCGCCGACCTGGTCGTGATCGGTCCCGAGGTGCCGCTGGTGCTCGGCGTCGCCGATGCGGTGCGCGCGGCGGGAATCGCCTGCTTCGGCCCGTCCGCGGCCGCGGCCAGGATCGAAGGCTCCAAGGCGTTCGCCAAGGATGTGATGGCCGCCGCGGGTGTGCGCACGGCGCACAGCGAGGTGGTCGATACCCCGGCCGAGCTCGATGCCGCGCTGGACCGCTTCGGCCCCACCTGGGTGGTCAAGGACGACGGCCTGGCCGCGGGCAAGGGCGTCGTGGTGACCACCGACCGCTCCGCGGCCCGCGATCACGGCGCCGAACTGCTCGAGCAGGGCCATCCGGTGCTGTTCGAATCGTTCCTCGACGGGCCGGAAGTGTCGCTGTTCTGCCTGGTGGACGGCGAAACCGTGGTGCCGCTGCTGCCCGCGCAGGACCACAAGCGCGTCGGCGACGGCGATACCGGGCCGAACACCGGCGGCATGGGCGCCTACACCCCGCTGCCCTGGCTGCCGGAGGAGACGGCGCGCGCGATCGTCACCGATGTGGTGGAGCCGGTCGCCGCCGAGATGGTGCGCCGCGGCTGTGGTTTCTCCGGCCTGCTCTACGCCGGCCTGGCCATCGGCGCGGACGGCCCTGCGGTCGTCGAGTTCAACTGCCGCTTCGGCGACCCGGAAACCCAGGCGGTGCTCGCACTGCTGGACAGCCCGCTCGGCGAGCTGCTGTACGCCACCGCCACCGGCACCCTCGCGCAGGTGCAGCCGCCGCGCTGGAAGGACGGGTCGGCGATCACGGTGGTGCTCGCGGCCGAGAACTACCCCGGGCGGCCCAGGCTCGGCGACGTCATCACCGGTGCGGGCGAAGGCTCGGCCGACGATGCGGCCACCGTGCTGCACGCCGGCACCGCGCAGCGTGAGGACGGCGCCCTGGTTTCGGCCGGTGGGCGGGTGCTCAACGTCGTCGGCACCGGCGCCGATCTGGCCGCCGCGCGCACCGCCGCCTACGAGCGGATCGCGAGCATCAAGCTCCCCGGCAGCCACTACCGCACCGATATCGGGCTGGCCGCCGTCGAGGACCGCATCAGCGTGTAGGGGACGTCGGCGTTCCCGCGATGCGCGCTGTCGAGCGGTGTCGGTTCGCCCGGGGCCGCATCGCATCGCGACCGTCGCTGCGCGGGACGCCGGGATCGCTTGCCGCGTCGTCGCCAAGCGGGATGTGCCCCGGATTCTCGGCTTGCGTGGCCGTCGAGCGTGCCGGCCGGGACTCGTGGCCATCGTGCAGGAGGTGACCTCGAGCCGAGGCTCGGTCGGCCGTGCTCAGCTGTAGGTGAGCCCGTGCAATGCCAGCCAGCGCTGCGGGTCGACGTGCTGTCCGCCGACGATCACCTCGAAATGCAGGTGCGGGCCGGTGGAGTCGCCGCGGTTGCCCATGCGGGCGATCTGCATGCCGGCCGGGACGCGTTCGCCGACGGAGACGAAGAAGTCGTACATGTGGCCGTAGACGGAGATGCTGCCGTCATCGTGGCGGATGCGCACCCACAGGCCGAAACCCTGCGCGGGGCCCGCGTCGATGACGGTGCCGTTGGCGACGGCGTAGATCGGGGTACCGATCGGCCCTGCCACGTCGATGCCGTTGTGGAAGGTGCCCCAGCGCTGCCCGAACCCGGAGGTGAACACGCCGATCGCAGGGAGCACGAAGCCACCCGCACCGGGTGCGATGCCGCCGGGCAGCACCTCGCCGGGCGTCATCGTGATGGCAGGCGGTGGTGGCGTGCCCATCCACGGCTGACGTTCGCCCGCCGCGGCCGCCGCCGCTTCGTTGCGTGCGCGCTCCAGGGTGGCGCGGGCCGCCGCGGCCACCACGGCCGCTTCGCGCAGGCGTTCACCGTGGTCGACGGCATCGAGGTAGCGCCGCACCGAGGGTGTGGTGGTCTGCATCTGCCAGGGATAGGCCACCGCGATCCGCTGCGCCTGTCCCGGTGCTGGCCCGCGGTCGGAGACCAGGTCGGTGAAGCTGGAATCGGCCGCGGCGAACAATGCGACGACGGTGACGCCGCCGATCAGCACCCGGTGCTTGCGTAAGGTCGCGCGTACTTCGTCGCCGGTCGGGCGCTTCGCCGCCAGTGCGCGCAGGTCCTCGCGGGTGGGGCGCTCGGCCAGCAGCGCCCTGACATCCGCACGGGAGGGCCACCGCTCGGCCAGCTGCCGAGCCTGTGCGATCCGAGACGCGAACAACCTGCGCAGACCGCGCCGTTGTGTTTTCTCGCGGGCCCGCCAATCCGATGCGAGCACGACTCCGCCGACCATGCGCACGTCTTGCAGACGGTCCGATGCGTCGGGGTGCTCCTCGTCGGGCGAGCTGCCGGCGGGTTCGTTGTCGGCCGGGTTGTCGGTGGGTTCGTTGTCGGCCGGGTTGTCGGTGGGTTCGTTGTCGGCAGCGGTGTCGGCGGGTTCGTCGACAGCAGCGGTGTCGGCGGGCGCAGCGTTGCCTGGGCCGCGTGCTGGCGCATCGTCGGCGGGTGCGTCCGTGGCCCCGGTGTCAACGGGTGCGCCGGCGGGCGTCTCGACGTCGCCTCGGGAGTCCGCGGCCACGGCGACGGGTGTGGCCGCGGCAGTCCGGCGTCGCCATCGGGGGAGCCGGAAGGTGCGGCCGGCGGGCGCGCCTTCCCGAGCTGCTGGTGCGATGTCCGTTCGGCGCTGTTCATCGAGCCCGGCGCCGCCGGCTTTGTTGCCGTCGGTGGCGGGCTCTTCGGCGGAGTCCTGGTCGAGGGGCGACCGGGGGGCCTTCTCGAGCATCAGGTGCGACCATATCGCCCGACGGCGGTGAGCGTGTGCTCTACCGTCTGTCGGGTGTTCACAGAATCTCGGCGGTCGACCATTCCACCTTTTTACGTGATGGATGTCTGGAAAGCCGCAGCGGAACGAGCCAGGACGCACGGTGATGTGCTGGTGCTCGCGGCCGGGCAGCCATCGACGCCCGCGCCCGCGCCGGTATTGCGCGCGACCAAGATCGCCATCGACGCCGAATTGCTCGGCTACACCGAAACTTTCGGCATCCTCCCGCTGCGCGCCGCGATCGCCGAACACCACCGCTGCACCTACGGCTACCCGGTCGACCCCGACGACGTAGTGGTGACGACCGGTTCCTCCGGCGCCTTCACCCTCGTCTTCCTCGCCGCCTTCGACCCTGGCGACACCGTGGTGGTGGCCCGCCCCGGCTATCCGGCCTACCGCAACACCTTGACCGCGCTCGGCTGCCGGGTGGTGGAGCTCGACTGCGGCGCCGAGACCCGCTTCCAGCCCACCGTCGCCATGCTCGAGGCGCTGCCGCAGCCGCCGAAGGGCCTGGTGGTGGCCAGCCCGGCCAACCCGACCGGCACCATGATCGACCCCGACGAGCTGGCCGCGCTCGCCCGCTGGTGCGAGGCCAACGGCACCGTGCTCATCTCCGACGAGATCTATCACGGCATCACCTACGGCGGCGAACGCACCGCGTCGGCGTGGGAGACCTCCCGCGAGGCGGTGGTGATCGGCTCGGTCTCGAAGTACTTCTCGATGACCGGCTGGCGGCTGGGCTGGATGCTGGCGCCGACGGATATGCGGCCCGCCTTGCAGCGACTTGCCTCGAATATGACCGTCTGCCCGCCCGCCATCTCGCAGTACGCGGCGCTGCACGCGTTCGGCGCCGAGGCCAAAGCCGAACTCGACGGCCACGTCCGCCGCTACGCGACCAATCGAAAACTGCTGCTGGACGGCCTGGCCGAGCTGGGCATCACCGATCTGGCGCCCGCCGACGGCGCCTTCTACGCCTACGCCGACATCGCCCACCTCACCGGCGATTCCCGCGCCTGGTGCGCCGAGGTGCTCGAACATACCGGGGTCGCACTGGCGCCCGGACTGGATTTCGACACCGTCGCCGGCAATCACACCGTGCGCTTCTCGTTCGCCGGCGCCACCGCCGACATCGAAGCCGCGCTGGAACGGCTCGACCGGTTTCTGCGACGCTGAGCACTAACCAGGCGGTCGAACATAGTGTCCGGCAACAACTTTGCACAGTACGACCCCATCGCCGCGCGGATGCGGTAAAAACATCGGTGGCTGCTAATTCCTTCCGATTCCGCACGGATGAACTGATGATGACTGGCACGATGGCACGGTGATAACCGCGACGACCCCGAAAGGCGAACGGCGTCGCCAAGCTCTGGTAGCGGCCGCTGCCGAGCTCCTACTCGAAGGTGGGTTCGATGCAGTGCGGCATCGCTCCGTCGCGACCCGGGCAGAGCTGCCGCTGGCGTCCACCACCTACTACTTCGAATCGCTGGAGGATCTGATCGCGCGGGCGGTCGAGTTCAGCGGTAATGCCGAGTTGGAAGCGATGCGCAGGCGGATCGGCGAGGTGAGCCACCGCAGGCGCGGCGCCGAAGCCACCGTCGAACTGGTACTGGACCTGTTGATCGGCCCCGACGGTCAGGACGAGGGTGCGCGCGGGCAGTTGATCGCCCGCTACGAGCGCACCGTCGCCTCCGCGCGCCACCCCGAACTGCGGGAAGTGCAACAGCGACTACGTGCCCAGCTCGACGAACTACTCGCCGACGTGCTGCGCCGCTCCGACCGGGTGGTGCGGACCGAACAGCTGCGCAGGGTCGTCGCGGTGGTCGACGGCGCGGTGGTCGCGGCGCTCACCGAACGCGATCCGCAACCGCGGCGGATGGCCCGCGGGGCGCTGCTCGAAGTGATCGACATCGTCGCTCCGCCGACGCCGCAGCAGGTCGACCGGTTCCGAGCACTAGACTGACCGGACGTGAGCCTCGTCCCGAACGTCCTAGCCACCCGCTACGCCAGCCCCGAGTTGGTGCACCTGTGGTCCCCCGAGAACAAGATCGTGCTCGAGCGGCGGCTGTGGCTGGAGGTGCTGCGGGCGCAGTCCGAGCTCGGCATCGACGTGCCCGACGGCGTCCTCGCCGATTACGAGCGCGTCATCGACCAGGTGAACCTGGCCTCCATCGCCGAGCGTGAGCGCGTCACCCGCCACGATGTGAAGGCCAGGATCGAGGAGTTCAACGCGCTGGCCGGGCACGAGCACGTGCACAAGGGCATGACCAGCCGCGACCTCACCGAGAACGTCGAGCAGTTGCAGATCCGGCTCTCGCTCGAGCATGTGCACGCCCACGGCGTCGCCATCGCGGCCCGGCTGGCCGAACGTGCCGCCGAATACCAGGTGCTGGTGATGGCGGGCCGCTCGCACAACGTCGCCGCGCAGGCCACCACGCTGGGCAAGCGGTTCGCCTCCGCCGCCGACGAACTGCTGATCGCGCTGACCCGGCTGCGCGAACTGATCGACCGCTACCCGCTGCGCGGCATCAAGGGCCCGATGGGGACGGCCCAGGACATGCTCGATCTACTCGGCGGCGACGCGGCCAAGCTGGCCACGCTGGAACAGCAGGTGGCGCGCCACCTCGGCTTCGCGAACGTGCTGACCAGCGTCGGTCAGGTGTATCCGCGCTCGCTGGACCACGATGTGCTCTCCGCGCTGGTCCAGGTGGGTGCGGGGCCGTCGTCGTTCGCGCACACCATCCGGCTGATGGCGGGCCACGAGCTGGTCACCGAGGGCTTCCAGCCCGGCCAGGTGGGCTCCTCGGCCATGCCGCACAAGATGAACACCCGCTCCTGCGAGCGCGTCAACGGATTGCAGGTGGTGCTGCGCGGTTACGCGTCGATGGCCGCCGAGCTCGCCGGTGCGCAGTGGAACGAGGGTGACGTGTTCTGCTCGGTGGTGCGCCGGGTCGCGCTGCCGGACGCCTTCTTCGCCATCGACGGCATGATGGAAACCTTCCTGACGGTGCTCGCCGAATTCGGCGCCTACCCGGCCGTCATCTCCCGCGAACTGGACCGCTACCTGCCGTTCCTGGCCACCACCCGCATCCTGATGGCGGCCGTGCGCAGCGGCGTCGGCCGGGAGACCGCGCACGAGGTGATCAAGGAACACGCGGTGGCCGTGGCGCTGGCCATGCGGGAACAGGGCCGCGAACCCGATCTGCTCGACCGTCTCGCCGCCGATTCCCGGCTGCCGCTGGACCGGGCGGCGCTCGATGCCGCACTGGCGGACAAGTCGGCGTTCATCGGGGCCGCCGGCGCACAGGTCGGCGATGTGGTGGCGCAGGTGGACAAGCTCGTCGCCGCCTATCCCGAGGCCGCCCGGTACACGCCGTCGCCGATTCTCTGAGATCTCGCTGACCGCGCGGCGATCGCGCCGACCGCGCGGCTGTTGCCGACGTTCCGGTGGATTTCGATGGCGGGCGGCAGCGATAGTGGGCGGGTGAATCCCTACACGATCTTCGCCGACATCATCGCGGGCAAGGAGCCCGCCAGCCGCGTCTACGAGGACGATGACGTCATCGCCTTCATGGATATCCGCCCGCTGACGCCGGGACATCTGCTGGTGGTGCCCAAGGTGGTGGCGCGCAGCCTGGAGGAACTCGATCCGGAGATCGGCGGCAAGCTGTTCCAGGTGGGGCAGAAGCTGGCGGCCGCGCTGCGGGCAAGCGAGGTGGCCTGCGAAGGGGTGAACTTCTTCCTGGCCGATGGTGTCGCCGCTGGTCAAGAGGTGTTCCATGTGCATCTGCACGTCATCCCGCGCACCATCGGCGACGGTTTCGGCTTGCAGGCCAGGCCCACCTCTCCGCATCGGGAGGATCTGGACTATCTCGCTGCGTCGATCAGGGGTGTGCTCGGGCGCTGATCCGCGCATCCGCTGTTACGTGCGTGACAGCAGTTACGTACCGGGCAGTTTGCTGTCGAAACGCCGAATCTTCAAATGATCACTCGCAACTCGACCCTGGGTTAGTTTAGAAGCCCATTGTCATGCGCTGATGCAGGAGGGGAAGTGCGTAAAGCAAGAATTGCTGCCGTGGTGCTGGCGTTCGCGGCGGCACTGATCGGCCCGGCGGTGGTGCAGCCCGCGCCGGCGTCGGCGGCCCGACTGGTCCGCGTCGACGAGCTGAGCCCCACCCGATCGGCGATCTTCATCGACTCCGCCGCGATGGGCCGCACCATCCAGGTGCAGGTGTTGCACCCGGCCGGTGGCGGTTCGCGCGGCTCGTACTACCTGCTCGACGGGCTCGACCCCGGCGTCGGCCAGAGTACCTGGACCAATGCCACCGACGCCGAACGCTTCTTCGCCGGCCGCAACGTCAACGTGGTGCTTCCGGTCGGTGGGCAGGCCAGCTACTACACCGACTGGATCACCGACGACCCGCGTTTCGGCCGGTACAAGTGGGAGACCTTCCTGACCCAGGAGCTGCCGCCGATCATCGACGCCCAGTTCAACGGCAACGGCGTCAACGGTATCGGCGGCCTGTCCATGGGCGGTAACGCCGCCTACATCATCGCCGCGCGTCATCCCGGGCTGTATCGCGCCGTCGCCGGGTACAGCGCCTGCCCCGACACCGCCATGGCGCAGGGGGCGGTGATGTTCTCCATCGCCAATCGCGGCGGCAATCCGCTGAACATGTGGGGCCCGCCCGGCAGCCCGGCCTGGGCCGAGCACGATCCCGCGCTGATGCTGGAGCGGCTGCGCGGCAAAACGCTCTACCTGTCCACCGGCACCGGCATCCCCGGGCCGCACGAAGCCGAGATCAAGCCGCAGCTGGCGGAGAACATCTTCCTCGGTGGCCCGGTCGAGCTGGGTGTGAACTTGTGCACGGTCGCGTTCGAACAGAAGTTGCGTGCCGCGCGCATCCCGGCGCGCATCGACTACAGCCCCGTCGGCACACACTCCTGGTCGTACTGGCAGGACACGCTGCACGCCTCGTGGTCGACGATCGGGCCCGCTCTCGGCGCCTGAGCCCCGCATCCGACCGGTCCGCTGCTCATGAGTGGCGGGCCGGTCGTCTGATGTACGGGCGCCGATCCGCGCCGGGCTCGGACCCGCGATCCGGGCCGGGCGCCGAGTCCGCGCCGAATCCGGGCGGGCGGTGCACCGGCGGTCCGGGCTACGGTGGTGCGCATGGCTCTCGACAGTGGTAGCGGATCGACAACCGACCAGGCGGTGGCGGCGCCGATCGCCAAGACGGTACCCACCGAGCGGGTGCATCACGGCGACGTCTTCGTCGACGACTACGAATGGCTGCGGGACAAGGACAACCCCGAGGTCATCGCCTATCTCGAGGCGGAGAACGCCTACACCGAAGCCCAGACGGCGCATCTGCGCCCGCTGCGGGACAAGATCTTCGACGAGATCAAGGCCAGAACGCTGGAGACCGACCTGTCGGTGCCCACCCGCGTCGGCGACTACTGGTACTACTCGCGCAGCTTCGAGGGCAAGCAGTACGGGGTGCACTGCCGCTGTCCGATCGACGCCGCCGCGACGGGCATCGACGCCTGGACCCCGCCGAAGCTCGAGGCCGGCACCGAGATCGAGGGCGAACAGGTGCTGCTGGACAGCAACGCCCTCGCCGAAGGACACGACTTCTTCGCCCTCGGCGCCTTCTCGCTCAGCTACGACGGCAACCTGCTGGCGTTCTCGGTGGACACCCAGGGCGACGAGCGCTACACCCTGCGGATCAAGGATCTGCGCACCGGCGAGCTGCTCGGGGACGAGATTCCGCGCACCGCGCCCGGCGCCACCTGGTCGCTGGACGGCACGCACGTCTTCTATCAGACCGTCGACGAATCCTGGCGCCCCGACACCGTCTGGCGGCACCGCCTCGGCACCGCCACCGACGCCGATGTGAAGGTCTTCCACGAGCCCGACGAGCGCTACTGGGTCAGCGTCGGGGCCACCCGCTCGGAGAAGTACCTGATGATCTGGGTCGGCTCCAAGATCACCACCGAGGGCTGGGTGCTGGAATCGGACGACCCGGAGGGCGAATTCCGGGTGCTGCTGCCGCGTCGTGAGGGCGTGGAGTACTCCGCCGAACATGCGGTGATCGCGGGCCACGACCGGTTCCTGATCCTGCACAACGACGTTATTCCTGAGGGCAAGTCGGGCGCGGGCCGCAAGGCCGAGAACTTCGTCCTCGCCGAGGCCCCGGTGGACGATCCGGCGGAGATGACCGTGCTCATCGACCACCGCGACGATGTGCGCCTGGAAGACGTCGATGCTTTCGCCGGGCACCTCGTGCTCAGCTACCGGCGCGAGGCGCTGAGCCGGGTCGCGGTCTGGCCGCTCGGCCCCGACGGCTACGGCGAACTGCGCGAGCTCGACTTCGGGCTGGAACTGTTCGCCGCCGGTGTCGGCGCCAGCCCGGAGTGGACGCAGCCGACGCTGCGCCTCGGCGTCACCTCGTTCATCACACCGATGCAGGTGTTCGACTACGTGCCCGCCACCGGCGAGCTGCTGCTGCGCAAGGAGCAGCCGGTGCTCGGCGGCTACGACCCGGACGATTATGAGCAGCACCGGGATTGGGCGGTGGCCGAGGACGGCACCCGCATCCCGATCTCGGTGATCAAGCGCAAGGATCTCGACGTCACCGCGCCGAAGCCGCTGCTGCTGTACGGCTACGGCTCCTACGAGGCCAGCATGGATCCGTCGTTCTCGGTCTCCCG
The DNA here is from genome assembly GCF_058222935.1 of Nocardia sp. JCM 38205. Lineage (NCBI taxonomy): Bacteria > Bacillati > Actinomycetota > Actinomycetes > Mycobacteriales > Nocardiaceae > Nocardia > Nocardia sp. JCM 38205. The sequence continues at coordinate 406,331 of NZ_JBYHFL010000003.1, forward strand.
GCTGTCGCTGCTGGACCGGGGCATGGTGTTCGCGGTCGCGCATGTGCGCGGCGGCGGCGAGATGGGCCGGCTCTGGTACGAGAACGGCAAGACCCTCACCAAGAAGAACACCTTCACCGACTTCGTGGCCTGCGCCCGTCATCTCATCGACAAGGGCGTTACCGCCGCCGATCGGATGATCGCCGACGGCGGCAGCGCCGGCGGGCTGCTGGTGGGCGCGGTGGCGAATCTGGCGCCGGAGCTGTTCGCGGGCATCCTCGCGAATGTGCCCTTCGTCGACCCGCTGACCTCGATCCTCGATCCGTCGCTGCCGCTCACCGTCATCGAATGGGACGAATGGGGCAACCCGCTGGCCGACAAGGACGTCTACGACTACATGAAGTCCTACTCGCCGTATGAGAACGTCGAGGCCAAGGACTATCCGGCCATCCTGGCGATCACCAGCATCAACGACACCCGCGTGCTGTATGTGGAGCCGGCGAAATGGGTCGCCAAGCTGCGTGCCACGGCGACCGGCGACGCGCCGATCCTGCTCAAGACGGAGATGAGCGCGGGCCACGGCGGCGTCAGCGGGCGGTACGAGAAGTGGAAGGAAGTGGCGTTCGAGTACGCCTGGGTGCTCGACACCGTCGGTTTGGGCGGCTGATCCGGTCAGGCCCGGAGGCGGTAGCGCAGCGTCACCACGCAGGGCTCGGATCAGTCGCGATCGGATACAGCCGAATGACCAGGTAGACAGTTCGTCGGGCGGTCATCCGCACAGCACGCCGAATACATCTGCGGCTGCCACCGTGGGTTCATGAACGCTGAGCTGATCGTGTCGGTTTCCGGTATCCGGGACACCACCCGGGATGCGGCGATCGAGTTCGCCGCGGAAATGGATCGGCGTGACGTGCGGCTGTCGCTGCTGGTGGCGCCACGGTTGAAGGGCAAATACCGCCTGGTGGACGACCCGGCCACGCAGGCCTGGCTGCGTGGCAGGCGCGCCGAGGGTGATGCCATCGTGCTGCACGGGTACGACCAGGCCGCCACCAAACGCAGGCGCGCGGAATTCGCGACCCTGCCCAAACACGAGGCATTGCTGCGGTTGACCGCCGCCGACCGGGTGCTCGAGCAGGTCGGCCTGCGTACCCGGTTGTTCGCCGCGCCGCGCTGGGATGCCTCGGCCGGTGCCATCGCGGCGCTGCCGCAGGTGGGTTTCCGGCTCGCGCTCGGCCTGACGACCATGCTCGACCTGGAACGCGATATCGCGCAGAAGGCCAGGGTGTACGGGATCGGTGAGGGTTTCCGGGCCGAACCGTGGTGGTGCCGGGCGCTGGTGATGGGCGCCGCACGTACCGCGCGTCGCGGCGGTGTGCTGCGCCTGGCCGTTTCGGGTGCGCAGCTGAGCCGTCCCGGGCCACGTCAGGCCATGCTCGACGCCGTCGACCTCGCCCTCTACCACGGTGCGGTCAGCGAGGTATATCGCTGGCAACCGTTCACCGCGGCGCGGGCGGCATGAGACGTCGCCGCCCCGGTTCGGCGATCGAGGGGCGGCGACGTCTTCGCCCCTGGTCACGATTTGGGTGATGGTTGCGCGTTGATAGCCCGAAACCTACCGATAGCCGCACGGTTTCATGCCACAGTGGTCACGGCGGCGAGCCGGCGGCCGCTTCTCGATTGCTGGATCGGACGTACCGAGCAGGCAGGAGGGAGCGGTGACCGCTACCACCACAGGCGCTACCACCACCAAATACATCACCTGGGTGACCCTGGCGCTGATGACCACCAGCTCGGTGGCCAGCCTGCGGTCGGCGCCCACCATGGCCGTCTACGGGCTGGCCTGCGTTTTCCTCTATCTCGTTCCCGCGCTGCTGTTCCTGCTGCCGACCTCGCTGGTGGCGGCCGAACTCGCCTCGGGCTGGCAGGGCGGGGTGTACCGCTGGGTCGGCGACGGGCTGTCCAAGCCGCTGGGCTTCCTCGCGGTGTGGTGCCAGTTCGCGATGACGATCTTCTACTACCCGAGCCTGCTGGCCTATGTGGCAAGCACTTTCGCCTACATCATCCATCCGTCGCTGGCGTCCAACGGTGTGTACGTCGCGATCGTCATCATCACCGTGTACTGGGCCGGGGTCTACATCTCCTCGCAGGGCACCAAAACGGTGGCGGGGCTGTCGAGCATGGGCCTGGTGATCGGGACTCTGATTCCCGGGACCGTGCTCGTGCTGCTGGGATTGGTGTTCCTCGCGCAGGGCAATGCTTCCGCCGCGCCGATGGACGGCGGGCATCTGCTACCCGCATGGGCGGGGCTGGCCAGCCTGGTGCTGATCGTGAACAACTTCCTCAGCTATGCCGGGATGGAAATGAACGCGGTGCACGTGTCCAGCCTGCGCAATCCCGGACGGGAATTCCCGCGGGCGATGTTCCTGGCGTCGGGGCTGGTGCTGCTGATCTTCATCCTGCCCGCCCTGGCGATCAGCTGGGTGGTGCCCGCGGCGAACCTGAGCCTGACCGCCGGCGTGATGCAGGCCTTCGACGGATTCTTCGGGCATTTCGGGATCGACTTCCTGACCCCGATCGTCGGCATCGCGCTGGTGGCCGCGGCGCTCGGCGGGATGCTGACGTGGCTGGCCGGCCCGTCGAAGGGACTGTTGCTCATCGGGCGGTCCGAGGGCTATCTGCCGCCGATCCTCACCAGAACGAATGCTCATGGGGTGCAACAGAACATGCTCGTCGCGCAGGGCGTGTTCACCACCTTGATCGCGCTGCTGTACGCGTTCATCCCTAATGTGTCGAGCGCCTACTGGATTCTGTCGGTCATCACCACGCAGGTGTATCTGATCATGTATGTGCTGATGTTCGCGGCAGCCGTCCGATTGCGGCGCACGCAGCCGGATCATCCGCGCGGGTATCGCGCGCCGGGCCTGGTCGGGCTGTGCGTGCTGGGGGCGGTGTCGTCGGTGGCGGCGTTCGTCATCGGGTTCGTGCCGCCCTCGCAGTTCGGCGGCGGTAACACCTTCGTCTATGTGCTGATCGTCGCCGGCGGGCTCGGGATCGTCGGCCTGCTGATCCCGTACCTGTTCTACCGATTCCGGCGGGAGAGCTGGAAGATCGCGGCGCCGGAGGTGACGGCATGAACGGGCCGGAGACCGGGGACGCGCCCGACCGCAAGCGCCGCATCATCTACATCACCGCGGTGGTGCTGTTGTGCACGTTCGCCCTGTTCGGGCTCGCCCAGTTCGACCGGATTCGCGACGATCACCAGGCCGACGTGCTGGCCGGGCAGCTGCACGACGAACTGGTCGCCGCCGGCCTGCCCGCGCCCGACCCGCAGGTCATCGCGAATTCGCTCGGGCGCGACGGCGGCATCGTCTGCCAGGACCCGTCCTCGCCGCTGATCCGGGCCAGGTACCAGCAGGCCATCAGCACTGGCGCGGGCGGACCCGGGCAGCGGCCGGTGATCGGTTCCGGCGAGGTGGTGCGTGCGGTCGAACTCGCCATCGCCACCTATTGTCCAGAGCATCTCGACGAGTATCGAAAGCACGTGGGGGACATGAAGTTCGACGAAACAACGAAGTGAGAAGGCGATGACTTCCGACCAAGCCCGCGTCACCGAACTGCGTAAACGTGTCGCCGAGCAGATGCCGCAGGCGCGCACCGATCTCGCGCAGCTGGTGGCGTTCAAATCGGTGGCCGATCCGCGGCAGTTCCCGGCCGAGGAATGCGACCGCGCCGCGCACTGGGTGGCCGACGCGTTCGCCGCGGTCGGGCTCACCCGGGTCGGTCTGCACGAAACACCCGACGGCAGCAAGGCGGTGATCGCCTCGCGGCCGGCCCCGCCCGGTGCGCCGACGGTGCTGCTGTACTGCCACTACGACGTGCAGCCGCCGCTCGACGATGCGGCCTGGCGCACTCCGGTGTGGGAGCTCACCGAGAAGGACGGGCGCTGGTACGGGCGCGGTGCCGCCGACTGCAAGGGCAATATCGTCATGCACCTGACGGCGTTGCGGGCCCTGGGCACCGAGCTGCCGGTGGGGGTCACGCTGGTCGCGGAGGGCTCGGAAGAACAGGGGACCGGCGGGCTGGAGCGGTTCGTGGAGGCGAATCCGGAGCTGCTGCGGGCGGATGCGATCCTGGTGTGCGACAGCGGGAATTTCGCGGTCGGAGTGCCGACGTTCACCGAAACGCTGCGCGGCAACGTCAACGTGGTGGTGACGGTGGAAACCCTGGCCGGGCCGGTGCATTCGGGCATGTTCGGCGGGCCGGCGCCGGATGCGCTGGCGGCATTGATCCGCCTGCTGGATTCACTGCGCGACGAACACGGCAACACCACCGTCGACGGTCTGCCCAATGACGAAACCTGGGCCGGCGTGCAGTATCCCGAGGATCAGTTCCGTACCGATGCCGGGGTGCTCTCCGGCGTCGGCCTGCTCGGCGACGGCACGGTGGCCGACATGCTCTGGGCCCGCCCGGCGCTCACGGTGCTCGGTATCGACGCGCCCAAGGTGGTCGGCTCCTCGGCTGCCGTCCAGCCCATCGCCCGCGCCCGCCTCAACCTGCGCATCCCACCGGGCACCGACCCGGATCAGGCCCACCGGGCACTGGTCGCGCATCTCGAAGCGCACACCCCGTGGCAGGCGAAACTCACCGTCGAGCTGGAAGCCACCGGTGCTCCGTTCCGCTCCGGCAGCGGCGGGCCCGCCCGCACCGCCATGGAATCCGCCCTCGCCGCCGCCTACGGCCGCCCCGCCACCACCCAGGGCCAGGGCGGTTCGATCCCGCTGTGCAATGTCTTCGCCGATACCTACCCCGACGCCGAGATCATGCTCCTCGGCGTCGAGGAACCACAGTGCTTGATCCACGCGCCCAACGAAAGCGTCGACCCCACCGAAATCGAACACCTGGCCCTGGCCGAGGCACTGTTCCTATCCACCTACACCCGCTGAGCAGGCACTACCGCGCCGGGTGGATCCGCACGGTCCAGTGCGGGGGTTCCCGCCGCGGCCGCACATCGGTGGCCCGGCAGGCATAGTAGTGGAACCAGCAGCCACCGGCGGTGTCGGGGGAGTCGATCACGCCCCAGCCCTTGTCGTTGTGCCACTGGGTCACCGTGCCGACGCTCATGGGTTCAGGTTCGCACAGCGTGCCTGGGACGATGCGCTCACAGGTCGGCGGAGTCCTCCGGCTGGATGACGCGGAATTCGGTGCCCGCCGGGCCCATTTCGGAGAGTCGGCCGAAGTAGATGCCCTGGGCTTCGGCGGCGATGATGCCGTAGTGGATGGGGATGGCGGTGCGCGGGGCTACGGCGCGCAGGTAGTCGACGGCCTCGCTGATCTTCATCCAGGGGGCGACGGCGGGCAGGGCGAGGACGCCGACGGGGGTGGGCGGGACCCACAGGGAATCGCCGGGGTGCACGAGCTGGGCCGGGTCGTCGGGGGTGCCGAGCTGGAAGACGGTGTTGTCGATGACGGGGATCTCCGGATGGATGACGGCGTGACGTCCGCCGCCGCCGGTGATCCGCAGGCCGTCGAGGTCGATGACATTGCCCGCGTGCACCGCCTCCCAGCGGCCGCCGCGCTGGTCGGCGGTCTGCGGGTCGCTGAACAACCGGGCGTCCGGGTTGGCGTCGATCAGCGCCTCGATCCGGTTCGGGTCGATGTGGTCGGGGTGCTGATGGGTGATCGCAATGGCGTCCAGTCCGGTGAGACCCTCGAAACCGTGAGCGAAGGTGCCCGGATCGAACAGGATCTTTCTGCCGTGCAACTCCACGAGGATGCAGGAATGACCGAAGTGGGCAATGCGCATACGGCTACGTTAGGCGCAGTCGCGCATCCGCTCCAGCATCGCGGCGGGTCGGCAGGCGGACGTCCGCTATGGGCCGCGTCACGGCGCACCACACACCCAACCCGGCACCGCGCCGGTCGCGCCCGCCAACTACGCTGTTCAGGTAACCCCCACCACCACTCGAGGAGCAACGCGTGGCACGAGTCGTCGTCGAGGTGATGCCGAAGGCCGAGATCCTGGATCCGCAGGGTCAGGCCATTGTCGGCGCACTTCCGCGCCTGGGATTCCAGGGAGTCTCGGACGTCCGGCAGGGCAAGCGATTCGAACTCGAGGTCGGCGATGACGTCAGCGACGACGAACTCGCGCAGATCGCGGAATCGCTGCTGGCCAACACCGTCATCGAGGAGTGGAAGGTGGTCCGCGTCTCATGACAGCGCGCATCGGGGTCATCACCTTTCCCGGCACGCTCGATGACGTCGACGCCGCCCGCGCGGTCCGGCTGGCCGGCGCCGAGGCGGTCAGCCTGTGGCATGCCGATGCCGATCTGAAGCAGGTCGACGCCGTCATCGTGCCCGGTGGTTTCTCCTACGGCGATTACCTGCGCGCCGGTGCGATCGCCCGCTTCGCCCCGGTCATGGGTGAAGTGGTGCGCGCGGCCGAGAACGGCATGCCGGTGCTCGGCATCTGCAACGGCTTCCAGGTGCTGTGCGAGGCGGGCCTGCTGCCCGGCGCCCTCACCCGCAACGAGGGCCTGCACTTCATCTGCCGTGACGAATGGTTGCGTGTCGAGGCCGTGGACACGGCCTGGACCTCGCGGTACGAGCCGGGCGCGCAGATCCTGGTGCCGTTGAAGTCCGGTGAGGGCCGCTTCCAGGCCTCCGACGCCGTGCTCGACGAGCTCGAGGGTGAGGGCCGCGTGGTGTTCCGCTACGCCGGCGACAACCCGAACGGTTCGCAGCGCGGGATAGCGGGCATCACCTCGGCCAATCGCCGCGTCGTCGGACTGATGCCGCACCCGGAGCACGCCACCGAGCCGCTCACCGGCCCGAGTGACGACGGCCTCGGCCTGTTCCTCTCCGTGCTGGACACACTCGTCTCGGCCTGATCTCGACGGCCGGGTCGCCCTCGGCACGCCTAGGATCGCGGTATGCCGGTTTCCTCCACCGCGGCCTCGGCCGCCGGGCTGTGTGCCTTCATCGATGAGTCGCCGTCACCGTTCCACGTGTGCCATACGGTCGCACAGGATCTCGACGAGCACGGGTTCACCCGGCTCGATGAGGCCTCGGCCTGGTCGGCGGGCGGGCGCGGCAGGCATTACGTGGTGCGCGGCGGATCGCTGGTGGCGTGGGCCGATCACGACCCCGCGGCGGGGGCGCCGTTCCGGGTGGTCGGCGCGCATACCGACAGCCCCAATCTGCGGGTCAAGCAGCATCCGGACCTGAGCTCGGCGGGCTGGCAGCTGGTCGGCCTCGAGCCGTACGGTGGCGCCTGGCTGAATTCCTGGCTCGATCGTGAGCTCGGCCTGTCCGGGCGGTTGAGTGTGCGCGAGGGCGATACCGTCGGCCAGCGGCTGGTTCGCATCAACGAGCCGATCCTGCGGGTGCCGCAGCTGGCGATCCACCTGTCCGAGGACAGGCGCGGGGTGACGCTGGATCCGCAGCGGCATGTGAACGCCATCTGGGGTGTCGGCTCCGAACCGCGCTCGTTCATCGCCTACGTCGCCGAGCATGCCGGTATCGCGCCGGACGCCGTGCTCGGCTGGGAACTGATGACCCACGACCTCGACCCGAGCCGGCTGGTCGGCCGCGACCGCGATCTGGTGAGCGCGCCGCGCCTGGACAACCAGGGCACCTGCTACGCGGGCCTGCGCGCCTTCCTCGCCGCCATCGATACCCCGGGCGCGGCGGTGCCGGTGCTCGCCATGTTCGATCACGAAGAGGTGGGCAGCCAGTCCGACCGCGGCGCCCAATCGGATCTGCTGGCGACGGTGCTGGAACGCATCGTGCTCACCCGCGGCGGTGGCCGGGCCGAATACCTGGCGGCGCTGGCCGGTTCGATCTGCGCCTCCGGCGATATGGCCCACGCGACCCATCCGAACTATCCGGACCGGCACGAGCCCGCGCACCGCATCGAGATCAACGGCGGCCCGGTGCTCAAGGTGAACCAGAACCTGCGCTACGCCACCGATGCCACCGGCGCGGGGGCGTTCGCGCTGGCCTGCGACCAGGCCGAGGTGCCGCTGCAACGCTATGTGCATCGCGCCGATCTGCCGTGCGGTTCGACCATCGGCCCGATGACGGCCGCGCGCACCGGCATGCCCACCGTGGACGTCGGGGCGCCCCAGCTCGCCATGCATTCGGCGCGCGAACTGATGGGCGCCGACGATGTGGGCGCCTACGCCGCGGCGCTCGCCGCCTTCTTCACCCCGGAGACCGCAGGACGGTAGGTCAGCACGGCGATCACGAACACCGCGAAGGTGGTGATCACGTAACCGCTGCCGATGATCTGCTGCCACCAGGCCCAGTCGAGTTCTCGGTCGGCCTCATGCGGGAGCAGCCAGTGCGGCCCGATCAGGAACATCACCGTCATCGCGGTGACGGCGCCGATCAGCAGCGGGTTGCGCCTGCCGCGGGCGATGGCGTCGGCGGTCACCAGCAGCGCGGGCGCGACCCACACCCAGTGGTGCGACCACGACACCGGCGAGACCAGCAGGATGGCGGCCGCGTTCACCATGAGCGCGGCCACCGAGGCGCCGGCCTCGATGAGCCTGCGCATCCACAGCGCCGCCAGGCCGATCGCGATCAGCGACAACGAGATCCAGATCAGCGTCGCCAGGGAATCGGAGACGCCGAGCCGGAAGGCCAGTCCCTTCAGCGATTGGTTGCCCGCGTAATAGGGCGGGCCGATCCGTCCGGTGTCGGCGAGGGTGTGGAACCAGTACTCCACCGAATCGCTGGGGAAGATCAGGAACCCGAGCCCGACCGCGCCGACAGCGGAGGCGATCAGCGTGCCCGCCGCCTTCCAGTCCTTGCGCAACAGGAAATACAGCAGGTACCCGGCGGGGATCAATTTCACCGAGACGGCGATGCCGATGAGCATGCCGCGCGGCCAGAAGGGTTTGCGCACCAGGCAGTCCAGCGCGACCGCGGCCATCAGCACCAGATTGATCTGGCCGAAGGAGTAGGTCTGGCGCACCGGCTCGAAGAAACCGGCCACCGCGACCGCCGAGATGACCGCCGCCAGCACCGTCATTCGATCCAGTTCCGGGCGGATCCGCGACAGCACCAGCCACAGCGTGATGCCGAGGCTCAGCACGGATGTGGCCAACACCACGATCTCGGCCAGCCCGAGCGGCATCAGCGCGAGCGGTGCGAACAGCAGCGCTGCCAGCGGGGGATAGGTGAACGGCAGACCGATGCCGAACACCTCGGGCATCGGGCCGTAGAGCTCGCCGCCGTCGAGCCAGACCCGGGCGCCGTTGCGATAGACCTGGAGGTCGATATAGCCGTCCCACCAGTGCACCAGCGGGGCGATGACCGCGTAGATCACGAACAGCGCGATCGCGCCGGTCAGCCAGCGCATCTGGCGCGGCGACAGCCCGCGCGCGGGCTCCTTGCCGAGCCCGGTGTCGTCGCTGTTCGACCCGGGGCGCGCGTCGGCTGTGGGGACGGGCTGCTCGGCCGGTTCCGCGACCCCCGATCGATCGTTCACCGGGACAGATTAGCCGGTCCCGCGATGGCCGAGGTCCGGCCGGGTTTGCCCCGGCAGTGGTCGCGTTTGCCCCGGCAGTAGACTCGCAGGAGTATCTCGCGGCAATTCAGCAACTCGGCGCGTCGCAGCGGCGGTCGTCTGGATTGTCTCCGCATGCCTGGCCGAAAGGACCCTGGTAATCCCGTGACTCCGCAGGTCGACACGGTCGCAACCGCCGCAGCCACTCCGGACACTCCGCAGCCGTATCTCGAGCTCGGGCTCAAGGATGACGAATACGCCCGGATCAAGGAGATTCTCGGTCGCCGCCCCACCGACGCCGAGCTGGCGATGTACTCGGTGATGTGGAGCGAGCACTGCTCCTACAAGTCGTCGAAGGTGCATCTGCGCTACTTCGGCGAGACCACCACCGAGGAAATGCGCTCGTCCATGCTCGCGGGCATCGGCGAGAACGCGGGCGTGGTGGACGTGGGCGACGGCTGGGCGGTCACCTTCAAGGTGGAAAGCCACAATCACCCCTCCTACGTCGAGCCGTACCAGGGCGCCGCGACCGGCGTCGGCGGCATCGTGCGCGACATCATGGCGATGGGCGCGCGCCCGATCGCGGTGATGGATCAGCTGCGCTTCGGTGCGGCGGACGCCGCCGATACCCGTCGCGTGGTCGACGGTGTGGTGCGCGGCATCGGTGGCTACGGCAATTCGCTCGGCCTGCCGAACATCGGCGGCGAGACCGTCTTCGATGCCTCCTACCAGGGCAATCCGCTGGTGAACGCGCTGTGCGCGGGCGCGATGCGGGTCGAGGATCTGCATCTGGCCTTCGCCTCGGGCACCGGCAACAAGATCATCCTGTTCGGCGCGCGCACCGGCCTCGACGGCATCGGCGGCGTTTCGGTGCTGGCCTCGGACACCTTCTCCGGCGACGAATCCGGCGCCGGCCGCAAGAAGCTGCCGAGCGTGCAGGTCGGCGACCCGTTCACCGAGAAGGTGCTCATCGAGTGCTGTCTCGAGCTGTACGCGGCCAAGCTGGTCGTCGGCATCCAGGATCTCGGCGGCGCCGGACTGTCCTGTGCCACCTCCGAGCTGGCGGCGGCCGGTGACGGCGGCATGCACATCGAGCTCGACAAGGTGCCGCTGCGCGCGGCCGATATGACGCCGGCCGAGGTGCTGTCCAGCGAATCCCAGGAGCGCATGTGCGCGGTGGTGACGCCGGAGAATGTCGACGCGTTCATGGCCGTCTGCCGCAAGTGGGATGTGCTGGCCACCGTGATCGGCGAGGTCACCGATGGTGAGCGGCTGGTCGTCACCTGGCACGGCGAGACCGTGGTGGATGTGCCGCCGCGCACCGTCGCGCACGAGGGCCCGGTCTACGAGCGTCCGGTGCGGCGTCCGGAGTACCAGGACGCCCTGATCGCCGACACCCCCGACACCCTGACCCGGCCCAAGACGGCCGACGAGCTGCGCGCGACGCTGCTGCAGATGGTGTCCAGCCCGCAGCTGTGCAGCCGCAAGTGGATCACCGAGCAGTACGACCGCTACGTGCGCGGCAACACCGTGCTCGCCGAACACGCCGACGCGGGCGTCATCCGCATCGACGAGGAGACCGGCCGCGGCATCGCCCTGGCCACCGACGCCTCCGGCCGCTACACCAAGCTCGACCCCTACGCCGGCGCCCAGCTCGCGCTGGCCGAGGCCTACCGCAACGTCGCCACCACCGGCGCCACCCCGAAGGCCGTCACCAACTGCCTCAACTTCGGCTCGCCGGAGGATCCGGGCGTGATGTGGCAGTTCCAGCAGGCGGTGCGCGGACTGGCCGACGGCTGTGCCGAACTGGGCATTCCCGTCACCGGCGGCAATGTCAGCTTCTACAACCAGACCGGCCAGGACGCGATCCTGCCGACGCCGGTGGTCGGGGTCCTCGGCGTCATCGACGATGTGCACCGCCGCATCCCGACCGGCCTCGGCCTCGAGCCGGGCGAGACGCTGATCCTGCTCGGCGACACCCGCGACGAGTTCGGCGGTTCGATCTGGTCGCAGGTCGCCCACGATCATCTCGGTGGCGTCCCGCCGAAGGTCGACTTCGCCCGCGAACGGCTGCTCTCGGAGGTGCTGACCGCCGGTTCTCGCGACGGCATGATCAGTGCCGCTCACGACCTTTCCGAGGGCGGTCTCGCCCAAGCGGTGGTCGAGGCAGCGCTGGCCGGCGAGACCGGTTGCCGCATCCTGCTTCCCGAGGACGCCGATCCGTTCGTCACGCTGTTCTCCGAATCGGCGGGTCGTGTGCTGGTCGCCGTGCCGCGCTCGGAGGAAACCCGGTTCACCCGCATGTGCACCGCGCGCGAACTGCCGTGGGTGCGCATCGGTGTGGTCGACCAGGGCTCCGACTCGATCGAGGTGCAGGGACAGTTCACGGTGCCGCTGGCCGAACTGCGCGAGGCGCATGAGGGCACGCTGCCCAAGCTGTTCGGCTCCGCCGTCTGACAGTCGATTCCGCCGGGCGAACCGAGTCCCGCTGGGACCGAACACCACAACGCTCACCCCGTCCGGACCCGGACCCCTCGTGAACACCGGGTCCGGGCGGGGTGATTCGCGCTGAGGTGCTCAGGCGACGGACTTGAACGGATCGTGCTCGGCGATCAGCTTCTCCATCCGCGCCTCGTCGATCCGGCCACGCAGGGAATCGGCTTCGTGCTTGTCCCTGACCACCTTCGCCAAGGTGAAGGTGCTGGTCACCAGGAACAGCACTGTCATGCCGAGGAATCCGCGCTGCCACGGATCCAGCGGTAGATAGAAGATTCCGACGCCCGCCCCGAACAAGCTGACGCCGAACGCGATCGCGGCCTGGGCGATATATGCCGAGGTGGTTTTCGGCGCTGCGTTTGGTGTGCTCATGGTTATCGAGTGTGCGAGGTTCGCGGCCGCGGCGACCGGGTACAACTACTCGAGTGCGATGGGTAGTTGCCGCGCCGTGAATGGGTAACGCATCGGCGTTGTCGGGGGCTGCCGCCATACTGTCTTGGTGCTCGAAACGGCGTCCACCCTCACGAAGCTGCGCTCGCGCGGCGTCGCAGCGGTGCGCCGGGCCGAAGTGGTCATCGACCTGAACTACGTCGGGCTGGTGGTCGCGACGGTGTTCTTCGCGCTGTCGGTCACCCCGTCGCTGGTGCCGCGCGACTGGATGTTCCAGGGCCTGATCAGCGGCATCAATGCCGCCATCGGTTACGGCGTCGGTTGCCTGCTGGAATGGCTGTTCCGGCTGTGGGTGCGCCCGCGGTTGAAGATCCCGGCACCACCCACCTGGGTGCGTTACGGGGTGAAGTCGGCGATTCTGCTGACGGCCGCGGTGCTGGCCGCGTACATGCTGGTGCAGTCGGCGCATTGGCAGCGTGAGATCACCGCGCTGATGGATATGGAAGGCACCACCACGCCCGCCTATCTGCGCACCGGTCTGCTGAGCCTCGCGGTCGGCGTCCTGGTCGTCGCGGTGTATCGCACGGTGCGTGAACTGATCCTGTACCTGGCCCGTCAGCTCAACCGCTGGGTGAAGGTGCCGCGCGAACTGGCGCCGGCGGCCGGTTTCCTGGTGCTGGTGCTGCTGGCGGTCACCCTGTTCAACGGCGTGGCGACGCGGGCGTTCTTCGCGGTCGCGAACCAGGCGTTCAGTGTGCGTAACGACCACACCTCCGAGTACGCGATGCAGCCGCAGTTGCCGGAGAAGTCGGGCAGCCCGATGTCGCTGGCGAAATGGGACACGCTCGGTTTCGAGGGCCGCTGGTTCGTTTCGCACGGTCCGAACGCCGCCAGAATCGCCCAGGTCACCGGACAGCCCGCCAAGGAACCGATTCGGGCCTACGTCGGGTTGGAATCGGCCGAGGACGGCCGGACACAGGCCGAACTGGCCGTCGCCGAACTGGAACGCGCCGGAGCCTTCGAGCGGCAGGTGATCGTGGTGATCACGACCACGGGTACCGGCTGGGTGAATTCGATGGCCGCGGGTGCGATCGAATACATGTACGGCGGCGATACCGCGCTGGTGGCCACCCAGTACTCGTATCTGCCCAGCGTGCTGTCGTTCCTCGCGGACAAGAGCAAAGCCGCGGCGGCGGGGCGCGAGGTCTTCGACGCCGTGTATCAGCACTGGTCGGCGCGGCCGGAGCAGCAGCGGCCGAAACTGTTCGTCTACGGCGAGAGCCTCGGCTCGCAGGGCTCGGAGGCGGCTTTCGAGGGGCTGGCCGATCTGCGGGAGAAGGTCGACGGTGCCCTGTGGGTCGGCCCGCCGAATTCGAATCGGCTGTGGAGCCAGTTCGTCGCGCGGCGCGATCCCGGTTCGCTGGAGGTGGAACCGGTGTACGCCGACGGGCTGGTGGTCCGGTTCGCCGCCGACGCCGCCGATTTCGCCAGGCCCGGCCCGGAATGGCGGGCGCCGCGCATCGCCTACCTGCAACATCCGTCCGACCCCATCGTCTGGTGGTCGGCCGATCTGATCTTCTCGCAACCGGATTGGCTGTCCGAACCGCGCGGATCCGATGTGTCCGGGCGGATGCGGTGGGCGCCGTTCGTCACCTTCTGGCAGGTCACCGCCGATCTCACCAACGCGCAGGGCGTCACCGACGGGCACGGGCACCGGTACGGCAGCCTGGTACTCGACGGCTGGGCAGCCATCGCCGCGCCGCCCGGCTGGTATCCGGAGCTGGCCGAACGCATCCGCTACGAGATCGAGATCTCCGAGGCCTACGAGCGGCAGATCAAGTGAGCGTCCGGGTTGCGCTGGCAGTCGCCTTGCCCTTGCTGTGGAGCAATGCCGTGGTGCCGCGGCTGCCGGAGGATATGCGGGTGCGCACGCTGGTCAACGCCGGTGCCGCCACCGGGTACGCCGCCGCCTTCGGCGCGCACTCGAACTGGTGCTCGGCGCGCGGATGGCGCTACGGCCTCGGCAGTGCGGGGATCGTGGCCGCTGGTTACGGTGCGGCGCTTGCCATTCCGGCCGTGCGCCGTGAGCTGGCCGAGCGCCCCGACCGCGCCCCCGGCGTCTCGACCGCCGAATGGGTGGGCGTGCACATTCCGCTCGGCACCGTCTACAGCGAGGAATTGATCTTCCGCGCGACCCTCGACCCGTTGCTGGACAAGACCTTCGGGCCGCTCGTCGCAACCCTGCTCGGCGCCACCACCTTCGGGCTCTGGCATATCGCGCCCGCCCGCGCCACCGAGGAGAACCTGCCGGTCACCATCGCCGCAACCACCGCCGCCGGGGCACTGTTCGGTCTGCTGCGCCGGCACACCGACAGCGCGACCGCTCCCGCCCTGCTGCACTGGGCGATCAATGCCGGAGGTGCGCTCGCGGCGCGATTCGCAGCCCGCACGTGGTGATGACGGGACACGGTCCCCGAACCCTCCCGCGGTGATGACGCGACGTCTGCACGCACCTTCCCGCAGTGACGCCGCGACGCCCGCACGCACCTTCCCGCAGTGCCAAGGCGACGCCTGCACGAACCTCCACGCGGCCGGGGGCCGAAGCGGCTACTACTCGGGTTCGATGCCCACCCGCAGGATCGGCAGCCACCGGGACACTTCGTCGGCGCGGCTGCCGGAGGCGGTCAGCCTGCCTTCCTCGCGGGCGGCGACGAAATCCATCAGGCCGGTGGCGAGCAGCAGCCAGGTGCGCGGGTCGGTCTCGACGACGTTGGGTGGGGTGCCCCGGGTGTGGCGTGGACCCTCGATGCACTGCACGGCGACGAAAGGCGGCACCCGGACCTCCACCGAATGACCCGGCGCTGATTCGGCCAGCGCGCGCGCCGTCATCCGCACGGCCGCGCCCAGTTCGGCCCGCGCGGGTACGGGCGCTGCCTCATCGAACAGCCACGACCGCACCGCCGTGACCGCCGCCCGCATCTCTTCCGGTTTCACCGCCGCACGTCGAACCACGGGGGCGACGATACTGCGACCCACCGACGCGGTCCGAACAGCCCGTCGACGCGCTGTTGCCGTCGCAGTCAGTCCTCGTCGGTACGGCCACCCTTGGCGCCCGATGGGGAGTCGGTATCGGCAGTTTCGGTGGAGTTGGTCCCGGAATCAGCGGCGGCCGATCCGGTGTCCGCAGTGTCCGCCTTGGTCTGGCCGGCCGATTCGGTTCCCGCCGGGCCCACTCCGGCACCAACCGTGGGCGCGCCCGCGGCAGCCACCCGGTTCTCCCGGTGCAGTCCCTTGTAGTCGTAGAACTTGGTGATCACCGCGCCGAACACGATCGCGACGGCCAGGCCGATCAGGGCCATCCAGATGCCGCGGCTCAGGCCGGCGGCGAAACTGCCGTCGAAGTACAGGATCGAGCGAACGCCGAGGAAGACCTGATGCATCGGTTCCCAGCCGGCCAGCCAATGGAAGTACTTGGGTGTGGCCTCGATGGGCACCGTGCCGCCGGAGGAGGGCAGGCCGAGGATGATGAACAGGATCAGGTTCACCAGCAGGCCGGCCGAGCCGATGGCCGCGAGGATGGACAGGCCGGTCATGCCGACGGCGGTCAGGGCCAGCGCGCTGTAGAGGAACAGCCCGAGCGGATGGTCGATCGGCATGCCGAGCAGCTTCGCCACACCCAGATAGATGGCCGAGACGAGGGTGGCCGCGACCACCATCACACCCCATTTGATGAGCAGGGTGTGGAAGCGGGAGATCGGCGTCGGCGGGAAATGTACGTACCAGGGCCCGTATTCGGTCGGCACGAAGCCGAGCGCGGCGTCGATCATGGTGTGGATGACCATCGCGCCGACCACGCCGGCCAGCAGAATCAGCAGTGCGTAGAAGAACGCGGTCAGGCCTTGGCCGGTGCCGTCGGGCAGCGGGCGGTACTGCTGGTACACGATCTGCACCGGGTCTTCCAGCGCCACCCGCGCCGCACCGCTCGGCTCCGGGCTCGGCGGCGCCCCTGGCTCCGGCGCGAGCTGCGCATTCACCTGATCGGTGAGCTGCCTGCCGACCTGCTGCCGCACCTGGGTCAGGGCCTGGTCGCCGACCCGCAACACGATCTGGGTGCCGAACGCGCCCATGCGCGGATTGGTCTGCAAGGTGATGATCGGGCGTTCGATATCGCCGGGAACGATGCTGCCGACGCCGAGAATGCCGAGTCGCTTACTGAAATCGCTCGGGATGACCATCGCGCCATAGACCTGGCCCTGCTGCATCATCCGCTCGGCCTCGCTGATGCCGACGACCCGCAGATCGACCTTGTCCTCCGGCATGCCCTGCTGTAGCGCGTCGGTGATCTGTTTGCCGTAGTTCACATGTTGCTGCGCGTCGGGCGGCCCTGTGACGTCTCCGACATCCTGATTCACCAGCGCGATGGGGAAGTCGTGCAGATTGCCCTCTGGGTCGGCGACGTAGTCGAGGTACATCACCCCGAGTAGCGCCGTGAGCAGGGCCAATACACCGATCGGCAGCAAGATGCGCATTCCGAGGCGGCGATCGGTCCGCGTCGCCGCTGCGCTGTCGGAAGTCGTCACGGATCGCACGGTAACAGCCGGACGAGCCCGATATCGGGCACTGCGCCGCACCGATTAACTGCACGTATGCGGGCGGCTGTCATCGGGGGCGCGGTTCGACCCGTAGAATGACGGTGCCCCCAGCCCGCCCGAACAGGGAGCACACGGTGACCAACGCCGACCTGCCGGTTGTCAGCAATCCCGCCCCCGCGGATCAGGACGAGAATCCACCACGCGAGGAGTGTGGTGTCTTCGGAGTCTGGGCGCCCGGCGAAGACGTGGCCAAACTCACGTATTACGGTCTGTACGCGTTGCAGCACCGTGGGCAGGAGGCGGCGGGCATCGCCGTAGCCGACGGTTCGCAGGTGCTGGTCTTCAAGGATCTCGGCCTGGTCAGCCAGGTGTTCGACGAGCAGACCCTGGCCGCGATGCCGGGCCATGTCGCCGTCGGGCATTGCCGCTACTCCACCACCGGCGCCACCACCTGGGAGAACGCGCAGCCGATCTTCCGCACCACCGCCGTCGGTTCCGGATTGGCCTTGGGACACAACGGAAATCTGGTGAACACCGCCGAATTGGCCGATCGGGCACGGGAACTCGGTGTGCTCGGCGGGATGCCGCGCGGTGGCCGCCCCGGTCCGGTGGCCGCCACCTCCGACTCGGACGTGATGACGGCGCTGCTGGCGCACGCTGCCGCCGACTCCAGCATCGAGCAGGCCGCGATGAAGCTGCTGCCCACCCTGAAGGGCGCCTTCTGCCTGACCTTCATGGACGAGCACACCCTCTACGCGGCCCGCGATCCGCACGGTGTGCGCCCGCTGTGCCTCGGCAGGCTCGATCGCGGCTGGGTGGTCGCCAGTGAGACCTCCGCGCTCGATATCGTCGGCGCCTCCTTCGTCCGCGAGATCGAGCCGGGCGAACTGCTGGCCATCGACGCCGACGGCGTGCGTTCGCTGCGGTTCGCCACTCCCGAGCCCAAGGGCTGCGTCTTCGAATACGTCTACCTCGCCCGCCCGGACAGCACCATCTCCGGTCGCTCGGTGCACGCCACCCGCGTCGATATCGGCCGCAGGCTGGCCAAGGAGCATCCGGTCGAGGCCGATCTGGTGATCCCGGTGCCCGAGTCCGGCACCCCCGCCGCGGTCGGTTACGCGCAGGGCTCCGGTGTGCCCTACGGGCAGGGCCTGATGAAGAACGCCTATGTGGGCCGCACCTTCATCCAGCCGAGCCAGACCATCCGTCAGCTCGGTATCCGGCTCAAGCTCAACCCGTTGCGCGAGGTGATCCGCGGTAAGCGGCTCATCGTGGTCGACGATTCGATCGTGCGCGGCAACACCCAGCGCGCGCTGATCCGGATGCTGCGGGAAGCGGGCGCGCTGGAGATCCACGTGCGCATCGCCTCGCCGCCGGTGAAGTGGCCGTGCTTCTACGGCATCGATTTCGCCTCGCGCGCCGAGCTCATCGCCAACGGCGCCGGCTCCGACGACAGCTACGCCGACATGGTGGAGAACGTGCGGCGCTCGATCGGCGCCGACAGCCTCGGCTACATCTCCACCGAGGGCATGATCGCGGCCACCGAGCAGCCGCGGTCGCGGTTGTGCTGCGCCTGCTTCGACGGCAATTACCCGATCCCGCTGCCGACCGAGGTCGCCATCGGCAAGAACGTGCTCGAGGGCATGCTCACCGGCAAGTCCGAGACCGAGCTGCTGGGCCAGAACGCCAACGCCAGCGCGTTGAGCAGGCCCTGAACTCGCCCCGCCGACGCGCGACGGTAGCGTGATCAGGCAATTATCCGCCGATTCGGTTTGGAGCAATCACCGAAAATGAGTGAACAGACCCCCAGTGGTGCCGGAGCCTCGTATGCCGCGGCCGGTGTTGACATCGAAGCCGGCGACCGCGCAGTCGAGTTGTTCGCACCGCTGGCTCGTAAGGCAAGCCGCCCCGAGGTGCAGGGTGGCCTCGGCGGTTTCGCCGGTCTGTTCGCGCTGAAGGGCGGCTACAAGGAGCCGCTGCTCGCGGCCTCCACCGATGGCGTCGGCACCAAGATCGCCGTCGCGCAGGCGATGGACAAGCACGACACCGTCGGCTTGGATCTGGTCGCCATGGTGGTCGACGATCTGGTCGTCTGCGGTGCCGAGCCGTTGTTCCTGCAGGACTACATCGCGGTCGGCAAGGTCGTTCCCGAGCGGGTCGCCGAACTGGTATCCGGTATCGCCGAGGGCTGTGTGCGCGCCGGGTGTGCGCTGCTCGGCGGTGAGACGGCCGAACATCCCGGTCTGATGGATCCCGACGATTACGACCTGTCCGCCACCGGCGTCGGCGTGGTCGAGGCCGATGCCGTGCTCGGCCCCGAGCGGGTGCGCCCGGGCGACGTGGTCATCGCGATGGGCTCGTCCGGCCTGCATTCCAACGGCTACAGCCTGGCCCGCAAGGTGCTGCTCGACATCGACCGCATGTCGCTGACCGGGCACGTGGAGGAGTTCGGCCGCACCCTCGGTGAGGAGCTGCTCGAGCCGACCCGCATCTACGCCAAGGACTGTCTGGCCCTGATCGCCGAAACCGATGTGCGCGCACCTTCGCGCACGTCACCGGCGGCGGCCTGGCCGCGAACCTGGCCCGGGTGCTGCCCGCGGGACTGGTCGCCGAGCTCGACCGCGGTACCTGGAACCCGGCGCCGGTGTTCAAGATGATCGCCCAGCGCGGCCGGGTGGAGCGCCCGGAGATGGAGAAGACGTTCAACATGGGCGTCGGCATGGTGGCCGTGGTGGCGCCGGAGGACGTCGACCGGGCACTGGCGGTCCTGACCGCCCGGCACATCGAATGCTGGACGCTCGGCACGGTGACCAAGGCCAAGGACGCGGGCGCACCCCGCGCCGTGATGGTGGGCGAACACCCGCGCTTCTGAGCATCGAAACCTTCGTCAGCCGGTCGGCCTACGGGTCGGCCGGCTGACGCGTTTCCGGGGGCCAGGCGAGGGTGCCGGCTTCGATC
This sequence comes from Nocardia sp. JCM 38205, assembly GCF_058222935.1. Lineage (NCBI taxonomy): Bacteria > Bacillati > Actinomycetota > Actinomycetes > Mycobacteriales > Nocardiaceae > Nocardia > Nocardia sp. JCM 38205. The sequence continues at coordinate 426,257 of NZ_JBYHFL010000003.1, forward strand.
CGCGCATGCGCCGCGTCGGGGTGCACGTCCGTAGGGCGGTGCGCTGTGCGTGCGGAGTAAGCGCACTTTCCGGCAGTGCAGGTCGCGCGGGGCGTCGTGCAGTCAGGTGCGAAATCCCGGTGGGCACGTTGTGCGGTGGTCGGGCGCGTGGTGTGCGTGCGGGTGCGCAATCCGATGGAGCGTTGTGCGCGGAGGTGCGCTGTGCGGCGGGGGGTGTGGTGTGGGAGGTGCGCTGTGGGGCGGGGTGTGTGGTGTGGGAGGTGCGCTGTGGGGCGGGGTGTGTGGTGTGGGAGGTGCGCTGTGCGGTGGGGCGCGTGGTGCGGGGAGTGCGCTGTGCGGCGGGGCGCGTGATGCGGGAGGTGCGCTGTGCGGCGGGGCGCGTCGGGCTGATCGGTCGGGCTGGTTGTGCGGTGCGGGTGCTGGCCGGGGTGGCACGCGGTCCGATGGAGCGCGTTGTACAGGGAGGTGCGCTGTGCGGTGGGGCGCGTGGTGCGGGGAGTGCGCTGTGCGGTGGGGCGCGTGATGCGGGAGGTGCGCTGGACGGTGGGGCGCGTGATGCGGGAGGTGCGCTGTGCGGCGGGGCGCGTGATGCGGGAGGTGCGCTGTGCGGCGGGGCGCGTGATGCGGGAGGTGCGCTGTGCGGCGGGGCGCGTCGGGCTGATCGGTCGGGCTGGTTGTGCGGTGCGGGTGCCGGCCGGGGAGGCATGCGATCCGGTGGGGCGCGTGGAGTGCGGAGGTTGGGCTGCGCGGCGGGGCGCGCGTTGTGCTCATGGGTGGTGCGCTGTCCGTGGGGCGCGTTCCGCTCGGGGAATGTCCCGCCTCGCGTGGTGCGTTCGCGGCGGTGTCGCGCGGCGCACCGCGGTGCGCTCCTCAGGGACGCGCTAGGCCGGGGGATGGCTAGGCCGGGGGACGCGGTTGAGCGAGTGGTATGCGCTGGGGCGAGGGATACGCTGAGCGAGGGGGATGCGCTGAGCGAAGGGGGTGATGCGCTGCGCGTCGGAGGGGATGCTGGAGGGTCGCCGAGGGGCGAGTTCGCCTATCTCGGACGATGTCCGGACGGGCGGGCATCGGGGCGGCCCGTGCGGTGCAACGGGCGCCGATGCTGTTCGAGTACCTCGAGAGTCGATGCGAGCGATCGAACCGAGCTCTCGATCAGGTCTCGACCTCAGTGGTCGAGACCTGATGTCGGGCGAACCTCGGCGGCTGGCTGGCCGACCGGATGGCAACGACTGAAGGGGGAGGCGCCTCGGCCTCCCCCTTCATACGTCGCACCTGGTCAGCGGCGCCAATCGTCGTAGTCGTCGTCGTCGCTGTTCCAGCGGGACAACGAATCATCCGCGTCGTGCTCATCGGACAGCACTCCACTCCGCTGAGAGTGGGGGCTACCCGACAGCTCGCGCTGAAGGCTCGCGAAGTCGGTCGACGGCGAGCTGTACTTCAGCTCGCGTGCAACCTTGGTCTGCTTTGCCTTAGCCCGGCCACGGCCCATGGCTGACCCCCTCGCGTCACAGCGGGGCGGCCTGGGGATTGGTGGCGGCCCCGTTCGAATTAATACTCTTCCTGACAGACACTCTAGCGCGTGTGCGGCGGTCGCGCTTCCAGGAGTGGTCGAACAGGTGCCGAACCGAAGCCGTTTGCCCGATGCTCGCCTGACTACAGCACGCCGGGGATCGCGCGGATGACGCCGACCCGCGCACCGCCACCCAGTACCGCCGGTGCCGCCAATTCGGCGAGGGCGTCCGACCACGGGACGCCCATTCGTTGCAGAATCGCCAGCGTCAGCGGCATCCGGGCGCGGTCGGCGCCGTCGTCGATCTTGTAGGCGAACGCGGTTCCGTCCGGCAACGCGCCCGCGTGCACGCCGTCCGCGCCGATCTTGCACACCAGGCCGGGGGTGGCGTTCATGATCAGCAGATCGGGGGCGTTGGTGCCGGAAATCACTCGCGGATGGGTGCGGATGGCGTCGGCGACCCGGCGTTCGGGCGTTCCCGGTTCGGCCGTCGCCATGGCGGCGAAGGCGCGGGCCAGGTTGATCAGCGAGACCGGGATGATCGGCAGCCCGCACCCGTCGATGCCGAGGTCGGTCTCGGGTTCGCCGGTGAGTTCGATGACGGTGGACAGCACCGCGCGTTGCAGCGGGTGCGCGCTGTCGAGGTATCCGGTGGTCGGCCAGCCGTTGACGGCGCAGGTGGCCAGCATCGCCGCGTGTTTGCCCGAACAGTTCATGAACAGCTTGCTCGGTGGCCGGTCGTGGCACAGCACCGAGGCGCGGGCGCGTTCGTCCAAGGGCAGATCCGGCGGGCATTCGAGGGCCGACTCGTCGAATCCGAAGCGGTCCAGCAGCCGTTCGACCAACTTCACATGGTCGGGTTCGCCGAAGTGGGAGGCGGTGGCGATGGCCAGTTCCGCGTCGTCGACGGGTTCGAACCCGTTGCGCAGCAGGGTCACCGCCTGCATCGGCTTATTGGTCGAGCGCGGGAAGATCGGCAGGTGGATCTCGCCGAGTGCGCAGCTGGGTTCGCCGTCGGCGCCGATGACGACGACCGACCCGCGGTGCACGCATTCCCGGAATCCGGAACGCACCACCTCGACCAGTTCGATGCTCACGCTCGCACTCCTGCCTTCAGATGGTCGCCGTCGTCACGCCGCTGCGCCGCGCGTTCGGCGTTCGCGCGGCGGCGGTTGTGCCGGTCGATCTGCATGCGGACGTCGTCGGAGACGGTGGGCTCGGCGGCGAGGAGCAGCTCCAGCTTGTCCGGGTCGGCGCCGGTGAAGACGTCGCGCACGGTGATGCCGTGTTCGGGGACGTGGATTACGTGCACCGTGTCGCCTGCGCCGATCGTGCCCTCGGTGAGCACTCTCAAGTAAGTGCCGGTGTCCGAGCGCAGGGTGAAGCGTTTGACCCACTGCCGTTCACCGGACCAGTGCTGGAAGGTCGCGCACGGGACGCGGGGCTCGCTCACCTCGAGCAAGGTGTGGCCGGGGCCCACCGGCCCGGGGCCGATGGCCAGGCGCGCACCGATGACGGCGTCGCTGATCGGCAGGCCGCGGATGCGCAGATTCTCGCCGAACCAGCCCGCGGGGAGGTCCCGATCGAGTTCGGTTGCCCACCGGTGCGCATCCTCGTCGGCGTAGGCGTAGACGGCCTTGTGCGGGCCGCCGTGGTGGTCGGTATCGCAGACGTGATCGCCGTCGAGGCCCAGCGCGCGCACGCCGACCCGCCCTGGCTTCGGTCGCTTGTCGATGCCGGAGCGGCCCACCCGGCCCGGCACCTCGATTTCGGCGTGCAGCACGCACACCGCCAGCACTTCTCCGGTGTCACCGGCGCGCATAGACGAGCTCCTCTCCCCGGGGGCTGGTGGCGGCGGGCCTGCGCTCAGCGGCCACGGAGCCGATCGACCGCGGCCCGGCCCGCTTGCGGGGTGTCGTCGACCACGACCGAATCCGGGTCGATGGCGGCGGCCGTGGGACCTGCCTCGAGCTTCGCGTCGACCGGCACCGCCCGTTTGATCAGCGCGAGCGCGATCGGGCCGTATTCGTAATGGTCGACGACCGTGCCGATGCGGCCGACGGAGCGTCCGCCCGCGGTCACCGCGTCGCCTGCGGCCGGGCGCTCGTCGGCCGAGCCGTCCAGATGCAGCAGCACCAGCTGACGTGGCGGCTTGCCGAGGTTGTGCACCCGGGCGACGGTCTCCTGGCCGCGATAGCAGCCCTTGTCCAGGTGCACGGCGCCGTGTTCGGTGACGCCGCCGATCCAGCGGGCCTCGTGCGGGATGGTGCGGTCGTCGGTGTCGATCCCGATCCGGGGGCGCAATGCCGTCACCCGCAGCGCCTCGAAGGCCCACATGCCGGCCGGCGCGGCGCCCGCCTCGGTGAGGGTGGTCCACCAGCCGATGAGCCGCTCGCGGGGGATCACCAGGTCGAGGGAGTCGGCCGTCGGCCACGGCATGCGGCGCAGGAACCCGCCGCCGGGCAGCGGCACGGCCTCGTACACCTCGGGGAGGCGCTCGATGCCGAGCGCGCCGGTCAAGGTCTGGACCTGCGGGCCGAGCAGGCTCAGGACCGCGTGGTCGGTGGCCTCGCGAGGTTTGGCGTCGGCCCAGAAGACCATTTTGGTGAGGAAGTCGAGCAGCGCGGGGCCGCGTTCGGCCTCGGTGTCGATCCAGACCGTGCCGTCGAGGTCGGTGAGCACGAAATGATGCTGCACGCGGCCGTTCAGATCGAGGTCCAGATTCTCGGCGGAACGCCCGTCGGGCAAATTCGCCACATGCTGGCTGGAAATGGTGTGCAGCCAGCTCAGGCGCTCGGCGCCGGTGATGGCGAGCACGAAACGATGCGAGCGGTCCACGATCGCCACCTGCTGCGCGGCGGCTCGTTGTTCGCCGAATGGATCGCCGTAATGCCACGCGACGGCGGCGTCGGGGGTTCCCGGCGCTCCCGCGACGGCTCCCGGAACAGCGAGGACAGGGCTGGGTGCGGCGACCACGGACACGCAACCCACTCTAGGCGAAAGCTCCGACAGCCTTCCGGACGCGCATGGTCGAGGGGCGGATTGTCCACCTGGGGACAACCGTGCGCCCGTAGCCCGTCGTAGCGGGCCTGTGTGGCCTACGCTTCATCGCATGGTGGATCGAGTTCTTGTAACACTCGACGGTGAGGTCCGAGATGCGGACGCGCCGTTGTTGTTTGCCGACGATATCGGCGCATTGCGTGGTGATGGCGTTTTCGAAACGATTCTGGTGCGCGAGGGCAATGCGTGCGCCCTGGAGTTCCATCTCGCGCGGCTGCGCCGCTCGGCGCAGGCTCTCGACCTACCGGAGCCCGAACTCGGTCGCTGGCGCGAGGCGGTCGAGACGGCGGCCAAGGAATGGGGCTCCGAGCAGGAGGGGCTGATGCGGCTGGTGCTGACCCGCGGCCGCGATGCCGACCTGAACAGCGTCAAGGCCGCGGTGACCTCCGGCGAGCTGTCGGAAACGGTGCCGGTGCCGACCTCCTATGTCCTCGTGGTCGGGGTGCCCGCGCGGGTGGCGAAGGCCAGGACCGAGGGCGTCTCGGTGGTGACGTTGTCGCGCGGTATCTCGATCGATCTCGCGCAGGCCGCCCCGTGGCAGCTGCTCGGCGCGAAAACCCTGTCCTACGCGACGAATATGGCGGCGCTGCGTTTCGCCGCGCGGATGGGCGCCGACGATGTGATCTTCACCAGTACCGAGAACCGGGTGCTGGAGGGGCCGCGGTCCACGGTGGTGATCGTGCGCGACAAGCAGTTGATCACCCCGCCTGCCAAGAACGGCGTTCTGCCCGGGGTCACCCAGCGGGCGTTCTACGCGGAGGCGAAGAAGGCGGGCTATGACTGCCGCTACGAATCGCTCTACACCGCTGACCTGCTCACCTGCGATTCCATCTGGATGCTGTCGAGCATCACGCTGGCCGCGCGGGTGAACTCGCTGGACGGGCTGCGGATGTCGGCGCCGGACAATGCGGCCGAGATCGTCGAGCTGGTCGAGCGCGGTATCGAGCGGGCGGGTTCGATCGCCGACTGGTGAAACCGGCCCTGACCGGCCTGTGACGGTCGGCGTGTCGTGTCGCGCGACACGTTGACCGGGCTGACCTGCCGCGTAGTCTTTACTACGACACGTCGTAGATCGCCAGGAGGTCAGTGTGAGTGCCTTGGACGTCTCGCGGTGGCAGTTCGGCATCACGACCGTCTACCACTTCCTGTTCGTGCCGCTCACCATCGGACTCGCCCCGCTCATCGCGGGTATGCAGACCGCGTGGGTGATCACCGGCAAGGAACACTGGTACCGGCTCACCAAGTTCTTCGGGAAGCTGTTCCTGATCAACTTCGCCCTCGGTGTCGCCACCGGCATCGTGCAGGAATTCCAGTTCGGGATGAACTGGAGCGAATACTCCCGGTTCGTCGGCGACGTCTTCGGCGCACCGCTGGCGCTGGAGGGCCTGGTCGCCTTCTTCATGGAGTCGACGTTCATCGGCCTGTGGATCTTCGGCTGGTCCCGGCTACCGAAACTGGTGCATCTGGCGACCATTTGGATGGTGGCCATCGGCGTGAACGCCTCGGCGTACTTCATCATCGCCGCCAACTCGTTCATGCAGCATCCCGTTGGCGCCCGCTACAACCCGGAGACCGGGCGCGCGGAGCTGACCAGCATTGTCGAACTGCTCACCAATAACACTGCGCTGGCGGCGTTTCCGCACGTCGTCGCGGGATCGTTCCTGACCGCGGCCACCTTCGTCGCCGGTATCGCGGGCTGGTGGATGGTGCGCAACGCGCGCAGCGGCGACGAGCAGAAGCTCACCGAGGCCAGGACCATGTGGCGGCCGGCCGCGCGGGCCTCGCTGGTGGTGATCGCGCTGTCCGGAGTCGCGCTGATCTACACCGGCGACGTCCAGGGCAAGCTGATGTTCGAGCAGCAGCCGATGAAGATGGCCTCGGCGGAATCGTTGTGCCACACCGCGACCAACCCCGATTTCTCGGTGCTGACCGTCGGCACACACAACAACTGCGACAGCGTCACCCATGTCATCGAGGTGCCGTACGTGCTGCCGTGGCTGGCCGAGGGCAAGTTCACCGGTGTCACCCTCGACGGCGTCGTCGACCTGCAACAGGCCTACAACGAGAAGTACGGCGTCGGCGATTACCGGCCCAACCTGTTCGTCACCTACTGGTCCTTCCGCGCCATGATCGGCCTGGCCGGCGGCTCGGCCCTGCTCGCCATCGCCGGGCTCTGGGTGATGCGCCGCGGCCGGGTGCCCGACCAACGCTGGTTCTCCTGGCTGAGCCTGCTGGCCATCCCCACCCCGTTCCTGGCCAACAGCGCGGGCTGGGTGTTCACCGAGATGGGCCGTCAGCCCTGGGTGGTGGTGCCGAACCCGACCGGCGACCCGAACCTGCGACTGCTGGTGCAGGACGGGGTGTCGAACCACTCCGCGACCACGGTGTGGATCTCGCTGATCACCTTCACGATCGTGTACGGCCTGCTGGCGGTGGTGTGGTTCTACCTGATGCGCCGCTACGTCATCGAGGGACCGGACAAAGCCGCCGCGCCCGCGCCCGCGAAGGGGCCGGACGATACCGGGGCGCCCGGTGCGAAACCACGCACCGAAGAACCTGCCGTCGAACAGCTTTCGTTCGCCTACTAGGAGCCGACGATGGATCTGCAAGAGTTCTGGTTCGTTCTGATCGGCGTGCTGTTCACCGGCTACTTCGTGCTGGAGGGCTTCGACTTCGGCGTCGGCATGCTGATGCCCGTGCTCGGGCGTGGCTCCGATACGCGTCGGCGCGTGGTGCTCAACACCATCGGCCCGGTCTGGGACGGCAACGAGGTGTGGCTGATCACCGCGGGCGGCGCGATGTTCGCGGCGTTCCCCGAGTGGTACGCCAGCCTGTTCTCCGGGTTCTACTTCCCGCTGCTGTTGCTGCTGGTCGCGTTGATCCTGCGGATCTGCGCCATCGAATACCGCGGCAAGATCGACGATCCGGTCTGGCGGGCGCGTTGCGACCTCGGTATCGGCATCGGTTCCTGGGTGCCCGCGCTGGCCTGGGGCTGGGTCTTCGCCAATATCGTGCGCGGCGTCCCGCTCGACGCCGACCACCAGATGACCGGATCGCTGCTGGATCTGCTCAGCCCGTACGCGCTGCTCGGCGCCCTCACCACCGGCCTGCTGTTCGCCTTGCACGGCGCGGTGTTCCTGAGCCTGAAAACCGGCGGTGAGGTGCGCGCGGACGCCATGCGCACCGGCAGGCTGCTGCTGGCTCCCACCGCGCTGGTGGTCGGCGGGTTCGGGCTGTGGACCCAGCTCGCCTATGGCGCCGACTGGACTTGGATCCCGCTCGGCCTCGCGGTGCTCGGACTGGTCGTCGCTGCCGCCGCGCACTTCGCCGAGCGCGACGGCTGGGCCTTCACCGGCACTGCCCTGGTGATCGTGGCCGCCTCGGCGCTGCTGTTCGGCTCGCTGTTCCCGGACGTGCTGCCCTCGACCATCGACCCCGCGTTCAGCCTGAACGTCGACAACGCCTCGTCTACGCCGTACACGCTGAAGGTGATGAGCTGGGCGGCCGTCATCGTGACGCCGGTGGTGCTGATCTACCAGGGCTGGACCTACTGGGTGTTCCGCAAGCGGATTACCGTTGAGCAGATCCCGCCCGGTATCGGTTTGTCGCGCCGTCCCGTCGTCGAGGAGTAGGTCATGGCCCGCCGCCCGCCCGTCGACCCCCGTCTGTGGCGGTATGCGCGTTCGGCGCGGCGCTACCTGGCGCTGAGCGTCGGGCTCTCGGTGCTGACGACCATCGCCATCGTGGTGGCCGCGGTGATGATCGGTCGGGTGCTCGCCGGAGTGATCACCGATCCCGGCGCCCGCGAGATCGGCAGGTGGAGCGCCGAGTTGGTCGTGCTCGCGCTGGCCATCGCAGGCCGTGTGCTGGCCACCTGGTGGCAGGCCAGGATCGCGCACCGGGCGGGGGCCTCGGTGGTCGCCGAACTGGAACAGTCGGTACTGGCGGCGGGGGCGCAGTTGGCGCCGCGCGAACTGGAATCGCGCCGAACCGAATTGGCAGTGGTGGTCGGCTCCGGACTGTCCGGGTTGCGCGGCTACCTGGTCGGGTACCTGCCCGCGCTGCTGCTCGCGGTGCTGGTGCCGCCGGTGGTGTGGATCGTCATCGCGGCCCATGATCTGACCTCCGGCATCATCGTGGTGATCACGCTGCCGCTGATCCCGATCTTCATGATCCTGATCGGCCTGCTCACCGAGGGCCGTGCCCGCGCCACGCTCGACGCGACCACGCGGTTGTCGGATCAGCTGCTCGATCTGTTCGCGGGTATGCCGACGCTGCGTGCGCTGGGGCGCGAGAGCTCGCGTGGTGGTGACACCGATCCCGCTGCGAAGCTGCCGCCGGACGGACAGCCGCGCACCATGGCCGGCCGTGTGCAGGAGCTCGGCGATGCCCTCCGGCACCGCACCATGTCCGCGCTGCGCATCGCGTTCCTGTCGTCGATGGTGCTGGAAATGCTGGCGACGCTGTCGGTCGCGCTGATCGCCGTCTCCATCGGGCTGCGGCTGGTCTTCGGTGAGATGAGTTTGTACGCGGGCGTCGTCGCACTGGTGCTGGCGCCGGAGGTGTACCTGCCGCTGCGCACCGTTGGCGAACGATTCCACGCGGCGCAGGACGGAATGGCCGCGGCGGACAAGGCTTTCGCGGTGCTCGACCCGCCGGATGTCGCGGTGGGGTCGGAAGACGTCGACGCGGAGGTACGGCGGGTTCCCGCCGGGGTGGATCGCAGCGCGGAGGCCGGCGGGTCGGGGAGCTCGCATCTGGAGCGCCCCGGCGTAGGCGCCTGCCGCGGCGACGAGCAGCGGGCGGACCGTGGGATCGGCGATGCCGGCGGGACGGTCGATGATGCCGCTCGCCGCCGAGATACCGGTCGCCGCGGCTTCGAGGAGATCGCCGAACACGGTTCGCGCGCGGACCCCGGCAGCGCGGGGCGCATCGAACTGGTCGATCTCGCCGTCCGCGCGCGAGACGGCATGGCGCCCGATGGGTTGTCCGCGGTCCTGCACCCGGGGTCGGTCTCGGTGCTCACCGGGCCCAATGGCTGCGGGAAATCGACGGTGCTGCAAGCGGTTCTCGGATTGATCGCGCCGGATCGCGGCAGGGTGCGGGTGGATGGAATCGACATAGCCGACCTCGACCCGACCCAGTGGTGGTCGCGGGTGGCGTGGCTGCCGCAGCGTCCGGTGCTGGTGCCGGGCACCCTGCGGGAGAACCTGGAGCTGCTCGGCGCCCGCATCACCGAATCGCAGCGCAGGCAATCCGCTCGGGTGCTCGGCGAACTCGACGCGGCATGCGCGGCGACCGGTTTCGATGCCGTGCTGGACGAGCTCCCGGACCGCTGGGACACCCGTGTCGGCGCCGGCGGGGCCGGCCTGTCCCTCGGCCAGCGTCAACGCATGGCCCTGACCCGCGTGCTGGCCGCCGACCGCCCGATCCTGCTGCTCGACGAACCCACCGCCCACCTCGACGCCGACAGCGAAGCCACCGTCCTCGCCGCCCTCACCGCCCGCGCCCGCGCCGGTGCCACGGTCGTGATCGTGGCCCACCGCCCGCCGCTGCTCGCGATCGCCGACACCGTCATCGAGGTGCCGGCCGCTGCCCGCCCGCAGGAGGTGGCGCTGTGAATGCTGCACCGCACGCCCGTGGTCGTCGTGGCGCGCTCGGCCGCAGTGGTGTCCTCACGCGGAGTTCGGCGCTGGTGATCCCACGGCCCGCCGAGCATGGGCGGCGCAATGTGCGCAGGCGCGATCGCCGACACCGTCATCGAGGTGCCGGCCACCACCCGCCCGCAGGAGGTGGCGCTGTGAATGCTGCACCGCACGCCGTGTGTCATCGCGTGCTCGGCCGCAGGGGTGTCCTCGCGTGGGGTTCGTCGCTGCTGATCCCACCGCCCGCCGCGCAGGGCTCGGGTGAAGCGCAGGGTGCTCACGCGGTTCGGGTTCGGCGGTGCGATGTGCCTCCGATGATGCGCCGGGTCGACTGCGGCGAGGCCGGCCTGCCGCTGCCGATGCGAGTGGAGCGGCATCATGGGTGAACTCATGCGTGACATGCGCGGAATGTGGTCGATGCTGCGGCTTTCGCCGTGGCGGGTGGCCGTGGCCGTTGGCTGGGGCGTGCTGGCGTTGGGCAGCGGTCTGGCGCTGGCGGCGCTGGCGGCGTGGTTGATCGCGCGGGCCTGGCAGATGCCGCCGGTGCTGGATCTGACCGTCGCGGTGGTGGCGGTGCGGGCGCTGGGCATCTCGCGCGGGCTGTGCCGGTATCTGGAGCGGCTGGCCACCCACGATGTGGCCTTGCGGGCGATGACGACGGCGCGGACCACCACCTATCGCACGCTGGCGCGGTCGAATCTGTGGCTCCCGCGCCGGAATTCGGTGCCGGCAATGAACGCGCGTGCACTCCGGGCCACCGGAAGCCGGCGTGGTCACGCCCTGACGGCGGACGCGCACATGAATGGGCGAGCCGGCACTGCGGGCCCGCTGGACGGCCAGGACTCGTCGACAGGCCCGCTGAACAGTCGAGGCTCATCGACGGGCCCGCAGACCAGCGCGTACTCATCGACGCAGCCGGTCGAGAGCTCGGCGCCGCCGGCAGATCGATCGCCCACCCAGCTGCGGCGCGGTGACCTGCTGGTACGCGTCGGCAGCGATATCGACGACCTCGGCGCCGTGGTGGTGCGCTCCTTCGTGCCGGTCGCGGTGGCGGCGATTCTGTCGACCGCGGCCGTGGTGCTGCTGGGCCTCATTTCGATCGCCGCCGCCGCGATCCTCGCTGTGGCGCTGATCGTTTCGGGCGTCCTCGCGCCGTGGCTGTCGGCCAGGGCGGCGGCCGCGGCCGAGCGGGCAGTGCGCGCCGACCGCGCGGAGTTCACCGCGCAGGCGATGACCATCCTGGATCATGCCCCCGAACTGCGGGTAGCCGGCCGTCTGGACGACGCCATCGCCGCCGCCTCCGCCGCCAGTGAGCGCGCGGTCGCCGCCGAAGACGCCGCCGCCTCCCGCAGCGCCTGGGCGGCCGCCGCCACCCCGCTGTCCATCGGGGCGAGCGTGCTCGGCGCCCTGCTCATCGGCATCATCCTCTACGGCCCGAACGGCGGTGCTCCCGGCGCCATGACCCCGATGGCCCTGACTATCCTGGTCCTGCTGCCACTCTCGGCCTTCGAAGCCGTCGGCCCGCTGCCGGCCGCGGCCCAAACCCTTACCACCGCCCGCGCCGCATACACCCGGCTGAACGCGGTGGGCGCTTCCGGCAGCCCCGCGTCGGACAACCCAGGCGACGTCGTGTCGCCGCAGTTCGGCGCCCAGACCGGCAGCGATGGGGCGCGACCGCCGGGCCGAAGGGCGCTCGACTCCACCGCGAGCGCGGCCCCACCCCACCCCGGGGCGCCCGCACTTCATCAGCCGACGTCGACGGACCGGACGGAGGCGGGCCCGCTCCCCGGCCCGGCGGGTGACTTCCCCGAACTCCCGAACGCCCACCGCATCGCCATCACCGGCCCCAGCGGCGCGGGCAAGACCACCCTGCTGATGGCGTGGGCGGGCCTGTTCGGCACCCCGGTCCCCGGCGTGACCTTCTTCGCCGAGGACGCCCACCTCTTCGGCACCAGCGTTCTCGAGAACCTGCGGGTTGCGCGCGGCGATCTCACCGTCGAGGAGGGCGAACAGGCCCTGCGAGCGGTGGGCGCCGGGCCCTGGCTCGACTCGCTGCCCGAGGGCATCCACACCGATCTGGTCGGCGGCGCGGCGGCCGTCTCGGGCGGGCAGCGCCGCCGGATCCTGCTCGCGCGGGCGCTGATCTCCCCGGCGCGGGTGCTGCTGCTCGACGAACCCACCGAGCACCTCGAGGCCGCGGCCGGCGCGGAGCTGCTGCGCGCCCTGCTCGACGTGGACAGCGGCCTGGTCGACCCCGGGCGCGACGTAGTGGTCGTCACACATCAACTGCCGCCGGGCCACCGCGCCGATCTGGTCCTGCACGTGGACGCATCAGGGCAGGTCAGCGTGGTTTCCGACAGGCAGGAAGGCCCGGTGTCCGCCCCGCGCGAAATTCCGTTGCCGACATCCTGACCGGTGGCTAGATTCGTCGGTACACAAGGAAGGAGGTGGTCTGAAGAATGTTTGACTCTTGGACACGTGAGGTGGCTGCCCGCTAAGGCACCACCGCTGTATGGATTCATTCGGCGAGTATGTGCTGATAGCGAATCCCAGGCAGTCACCCGACCCCCGAGTCCCCGATCTTGTCCGATCGGGACCGATGTGCTCCGGCACAGCGGTACGGCTCGGGGGTCGTCCCATATCCGGGACACGAAAAGAAACTCAGCCGGGGAAACAAGAAACGCGGCACCCGGATCGGGTACCGCGTTCGAGGCGCACAGCTCAGCCGATATACCGCTGCAACCGCGCCGACAGCCGGGGCTCCAGCGGCCCGTCGGCCACCACCCGCTCCTCGACGTAGGCCAGATCTCCGCCCTCGACGATCCCGTACAGCCGCTTGGCACCGCCGACGACCACTCCGGATTGGCTGCGGATCACCACATCGGTGGCCAGCTCCCACGACGACTGGGTCAGCGCTTGACCGTAGAACAGCTCGACGATGCCGGAGCTGTGCGTCAACAGCAGTTCGATGACCTCGTCGTCGGCGTCCGTGCCGACCCGCCAGTACCCGCTCTCGCGCAGATCGGGGCCGCCGTAGGACCCATCGGATTCGATGATCCAGGAGCGGGAGTCCCAGGCCAGGAAGTCGCCGCCGTCATGGGAGACGATGATCTGCTGGCCGAAGCGGTAGTCGCCGCGCTCGGGGTCGTTGCCCTCGCCCTCACCGCGCCACACACCGACCAGCGGCAGCAGTGCGAGCATGGCCGAGCTCAGATCCGGCCCGAGCCGCAGATTCGCGGTGTCCTCGGGCAGCGGCAGATCCGGCAGCACCGGGATATTGCGGGCGCCGGTCGATTTCGCCCGCTCGGCGGCGTCGGCCACCGCCTGATCACCGCTACGGCGCTCCGGCTGCGGGGCCGGAGCGTTGCCGTTCATGTTCTCACTCGCGTGCTCGGCCGGATCGGAACCCTCGCTCGCGAGATCGCTCATGATTCGGTAAAGAGCCGGTAGAAGACGTACAGGCCGAACCACCCGATGAGGATGGACACGGCCACCAGCAGAATCTCGAAGAAGAGGACCACATCTGGAGTCTAGCTATTGCCGTGCGGCGATACGCAAACGACCCCGGCGGCGGCGGTCCCGGCGGTGCACACAGCCTCCGGCCGACGCACAGCGGCCCCGCAGCCTCCTCGTGACGAAGGCTGCGGGGCCGCTGAAGGCCGCGAGATTACTTCGCGACCGCGACGTCCACGCTGTGGATGCCCGCGCCCTCGGGGCGGACCTCGGCCGAGCCGTTGCCCGCCGAGCTCAGCGCGCGCACGGTCCACGAACCCGGCGCGGCGAAGAACCGGAAGTCACCGGTGCCCGACGCCACGACCTCGGCGGTGAAATCACCGTTGCCGTCGAGCAGGCGCACGAACGCGCCGCCCACCGGCTGGCCGTCGGCGCTCAGCACGCGGCCGGTGATGACCGTTTCCTTCTCCACATCCACCCCTGCCGGGATGGCCTGACCCTGGGTAGGTGCTGCACACATATTGATTACGCTCCCAACTCGATCGGTGCGCCGACGAGCGAACCGTATTCGGTCCAGCTGCCGTCGTAGTTCTTGACGTTCTGGTGGCCGAGCAGCTCCTGCAGCACGAACCAGGTGTGCGAGGAACGCTCACCGATGCGGCAGTAGGCGATGGTGTCCTTGGAGCCGTCGAGGCCGGCTTCGGCGTAGATCTTGGCCAGCTCGTCGTCGGACTTGAAGGTGCCGTCCTCGTTCGCGGCCTTGCTCCACGGCACATTGATGGCGCCGGGGATGTGGCCGGGACGCTGGCTCTGCTCCTGCGGCAGGTGCGCGGGAGCCAGGATCTTGCCGGAGAACTCGTCAGGGGACCGGACGTCGACCAGGTTCTTGGCGCCGATGGCCGCGATGACCTCGTCGCGGAAGGCGCGGATCGACAGGTCCGGAGCGGACGCCTTGTACTGGGTGGCCGGGCGGCTCACCGGTTCGGTGGACAGCGGGCGGCCGTCGAGTTCCCACTTCTTGCGGCCACCGTCGAGCAGCTTGACGTTGTTGTGGCCGTACAGCTTGAAGTACCAGTACGCGTAGGCGGCGAACCAGTTGTTGTTGCCGCCGTAGAGGATGACCTCGTCGTCGTTGGAGATGCCGCGCGCCGAGAGCAGATCGGAGAACTGCTCCTGGTTCACGAAATCACGACGAACCTGATCCTGCAGGTCCTTCTTCCAGTCGAGCCGGACGGCGCCCTCGATGTGACCGCCGTCGTAGGCGGAGGTGTCCTCGTCGACCTCGACGAAGACCACGCCGGGGGCGTTGAGGTTCTCTTCGGCCCAGTCAACGGAGACCAGGACATCGGAGCGGGCCATGTTGTTCCTTTCGGTGGTGACTTGCAGGGTCAGTTCGGTGCCGGGGTTGCGGTGGGAGCGTCAGGCCCGGAGGAGGCAGCTTGCGTAACCACGGAGGGCTCGCGAGCACCGCCAATCGAACGCCGGCGGAAACGGGCTACCAGTGGATAGATCTTGCAGCCAAGGCAGATCCCGAACGCCGCGTTCAGGAACGCGGCGAACAGTGCGAAGCCGGCGAAGAGCGCGCCGACCACGGGGGCGCCGAGCACGAAGCCCAGCAGGCTCACGGCCGCGAAGGCCAGGCCGAGTAGTTGGGCGAACCGCAGCGGGGCTTCGGGCTCGGTCTCGGTGACCGGGCCGGAGCGCGGGGCGATGAGGTTCGCGTAGATGCGGCCGTACGGGTGCCGTTTGGGCCCGTTGACGGCGCCGAGGGCGAAGACCACCGCCTGGGCCGCGATCAGCACGGCGGCGATCGCGGGGGAGAAGGCGGCAGCGATCAGCACCAGAACAAGGACGCCGGTGGTGACCCAGGCGACGAACCGCGGTCCGCGGACGTCGACGTGGCCGTCGGGGATGGTCCTGGTTCCGGAAGTGTTGAGGGAATCGGTGGACATCGTGCGTACTCCTGCGCTCGAGGTGCTGTTCGGCGGGAAATTTGCCAATTCGCCGGGGGATCAAGGGATCTCTCGCGCGGCGAACGCTGGTCGGCGTCAGGAAATCTGAGCGGGCCGACCGATCAGCGGCACAGGCAGCAACAACCACCGAGCCGGCACAGATCAACTGTGCGGCGTCGGGTGAGCATCAGCTCGCGGTGGGTTTGCACGGAAGGCAGTTTACCCAATTCCCGGGGAGAATTGGACCCCGGGTTGATCAGGAGGCTTGCTCCGCAGGTCGGCGGCGGGTTTTCAGACCGTCAACGGGGTGAGCGCACTACGCAGATCGCCGACCTGCGGCACACCGGAGATGCGGAACCGTTCGCGACCTTCGGCGTCGAAGACGAATGTGGTGGGCAGCGACATCACATTGAGGGCCTTGGCCAGGGTCGGGTCGGCGTCGATATCGACCTCGATATCGCGCGGCGGCTGCGGTGAATCGGCCAAATCCTCGGTGACACCGGCGACTACGCGCCGCACCGCCGTGCACGGACCGCACCATTCGGCGGAGAAATGCAGTACGGCCGGGCCGGATCCGGTGATGCCCGCGGCGGCCAGCAGTTCGGCTCGCTCGTCGGTGTCCTTGTCCAGGGTGGCCGGGCGGACGGTGCCGTCACGGCCGCGCAGGTACAGCCCGACGGCGATGCCGGCCAGCAGCATCACCACCAGAATTGTGATTTCGATCATTGTCGCCGCAATCTGTCGAGATCGATCGTCACGTTCTCACCCTCGCCCTCGACGACGATCTGGCCGCCGAGCGCGAAGACCTCGGTGGGCCGGATGCCGAACGGAAGTTCCTTCGTATCGATGGTACGGGTGAATCGGGCCAGCACCGCGGGAGCCTCGTCCTCGGGCACCACCACGCTGGAGGTGTCCTCGGGGCCGCGGTAGAAGCCGGTCGCGATGACGCGGATCTGGTCGCCGTCCAGCAGCAGATCGGCCTGCACGCTGACTCGTTCGCCGGCGATCTTCGCCCCGAACTGTCCGGCGGGCGCCTTGGGCAGGGTGCCGGTCAGCACCAGTGCGCCCGCGGTGGTCATCCCGGAACCGCCCGAGCCACCGGTGCCATCGGATTTATCCGCGGGCCGGGAGTGAACTTGCAGGTCGGGGATGCCGAAGAGGCGGCCGAGTTCCACCGGTTCCACCCGCATGCGCACGTCGACGTGGTCCACCGGCACGCTGCGCACCCGGCCGTCGACGAGGTCGCCCAGCGGCAGCCGCATCCCGGTCAGCGTCGCCTCGACGGCGATCTCACCGGGGATGTCCGGCCGCATGCTGCGTGCGGTGATCTGGATGTTGTCGTAGTGGCCGTTGTACGCCTGACGCAGGAAGGGGAAACCGTGGAAGGTCACTTCGGGGTCGGCGCTGAGATCGGCGCCTTCGCGCAGGGAGCGGGACACGCGGTACTCCGAATACGCGGCGGCGCCGAAATCGATGACCACCGCCAGTCCCGCGAGACACAGCAGCCCGATAATCAGCTTGCGCATGGAATGAACAGTAACCGGACCGCTCACCCGGATGACAAGCTCATCGGCGCATACGCGCTAATCTTGCATCCGATCACCTGTGACCAGCGACGTGGCACGCGGCGACGATGCCGGGCTTTCGCGTAGCTACGAAATGGGAGGAGTGCTTGTGGAGCTGCTCCTGCTCACATCCGACCCCAACCCGGAATCGGTGCTGCCCTCGCTCGCGCTGCTGGCGCATACCGTCCGGCCCGCCCCGACCGAGGTGGCCTCGCTGCTGGAGGCCGGGACCG
The DNA here is from genome assembly GCF_058222935.1 of Nocardia sp. JCM 38205. NCBI lineage: Bacteria > Bacillati > Actinomycetota > Actinomycetes > Mycobacteriales > Nocardiaceae > Nocardia > Nocardia sp. JCM 38205. Next base: position 443,675 of record NZ_JBYHFL010000003.1, read on the forward strand.
CCGATGTGGCCCTGGTCGACGCGCGCACCGATCTCGCCGCCGCCCGCGGGCTGTGCCGGCTGCTCGGCAGCACCGGTTCGTCGGTGCCGGTGGTGGCGGTGCTGACCGAGGGCGGCCTGGTCGCCGTCAATGCCGACTGGGGGCTCGACGACATCCTGCTGCCCGGCACCGGCCCGGCCGAACTCGATGCCAGGCTGCGGCTGCTCGTCGGCCGCAACGGCGGGGTGGCCAGCCCGGAGAGCACCGGCAAGATCACCCTCGGTGAGCTGGTGATCGACGAGGGCACCTACACCGCCCGGCTGCGCGGCCGTCCGCTCGATCTCACCTATAAGGAATTCGAGCTGTTGAAGTATCTGGCCCAGCACGCAGGCCGGGTCTTCACCCGCGCTCAGCTGTTGCAGGAGGTGTGGGGCTATGACTTCTTCGGCGGTACCCGCACCGTCGACGTGCATGTGCGGCGGCTGCGCGCCAAGCTCGGCAGCGAGTACGAGTCGTTGATCGGCACCGTCCGTAATGTCGGATACAAGGCGGTGCGGCCCGCGCGATCCAACGCCAAGGGGGAGGCTCCGACCTTCGCCGAGGAGGAGACCGACGGCTCGGATGGCACTCCGCTGGCGCCGGTTAACGGTACCGCTAAATAACGGCACGTTAGATAACGAACCGCTCACCAACGGTGGGAATTGTCCGTTTTGCCGCTAAGTTGGCGGTAGCGCGACCCCGGAATCTCCGACGACACAGTGGATGGGTGGTATGCGAGTGAGCGACATGACGATGCGCTGGAGCGACCGGCTCGACGCCGGATCGGCCGAGCAGGTGCGTGCGCTGCTGGAACGGGCGGCCGAGGCCGACGGTGTGGCCGCCGTCTCCGAACAGGCCGTGTTGTCGCTACGGGAGCCGGGTGCGGCTCGCCACCTGCTGGGTCTGCGCGACGAGACGGTGATCGGCTACGCCAACCTGGTGCCCGCGCGGGGTGAGCATCCGGCGATGGCCGAGGCCGCCGTCGATCCCGCCGCGCGCGGTATCGGCTACGGCACCCAACTGGTGGCCGCGGCGCTGGAGGCAGGCGGTGCGGGCGCGCGGGTGTGGGCGCACGGCAACCTGCCCGCCGCGCGGGCGGTATCGGCGCGGCTGGGCCTGGCGATCGCGCGCGAACTGTGGCAGATGCGCCGCGATGTGGCTACCGAGGAGCTACCGGAATTGGCTGTGCCGCAGGGCATTCTGCTGCGCACCTATGCCGGTCCCGATGACGACGCCGAGCTGCTGCGGGTCAACAACGCCGCCTTCGACTGGCATCCGGAGCAGGGCGGCTGGACCGAACGCGAGATCGCGCTGCGCCGGGACGAGCCCTGGTTCGACCCGGCGGGGCTGTTCCTCGCGGTGGACGCGGGCGATCCCGGACGGCTGCTGGGATTTCACTGGACCAAGGTGCACACCGAGCTCGATCCGCCGCTGGGCGAGGTGTACGTGGTCGGGATCGATCCGGCCGCGCAGGGCCGCGGTCTCGGTCGCCTGCTGACCCTCGCCGGGCTGCACTACCTGCGCGATCGCGGGCTCGGTGCGGTGCTGCTGTACACCGAAGCCGACAACGCCTCCGCGGTGCACACCTACACCCGGCTCGGCTTCTCCGTCGCCCATGTCGACGCCGCCTACGCGGCCGGCGCGAGCGCCGATCGGTAATCCGGACGAACCGGACACGAGCACCCAACCCAACTGAACGGTAATCGGACGATTCGGGGAGTTCGAGTAAATGTGGGGCAAATGTCACACCGGTCAACGCCGTTATCGCCGGGCTGTTCACTTTCCGTTCACTCAGCCTGGTCCAACTGTCAACCGGGCGAATCTACGTTACTTGTGGGCAGCACGCGCTGCCTGGTGCGCAAGTTCCCCGCGAACCGCACCACATCACCCGCCCGGGCCGGTGAGGGGCCGGGCGAGTAGTTACGCAACATGCGGAGGAATTGTGAAGTTCAAGCGCAGCAGCGCACTCGTCGGTGTGCTGGCCGCCGGTGCCATGACGCTCGCCGGATGTGGCAGCGACGACAACACCACGGCCGGCGGCCCCGAGGCGAACACCAACGTCGCCTGCGGTGGTAAGGAATCGCTGAAGGCCAGCGGCGCGTCCTCGCAGAAGAACGCCATGGAGCGCTTCACCGCGGCCTACGAGGCGAACTGCGACGGCCAGACGCTCAACTACACCTCCAGCGGCTCCGGCGCGGGTGTCAGCGAATTCATCGGCGGCCAGACCGATTTCGGTGGCTCCGACTCCCCGCTGAGCGCCAAGAAGGACGAGCCGGCCAAGGCTCAGGAACGCTGCGCCTCGCCGGCCTGGAACCTGCCCACCGTCTTCGGTCCCATCGCCATCACCTACAACATCGACGGCGTGACCGACCTCGTGCTGGACGGCCCGACCGCCGCCAAGATCTTCAACGGCACCGTCAAGACCTGGGACGCCCCCGAGATCAAGGCGCTGAACCCGAACGCCGCGCTGCCCGCCGAGCCGATCGCGGTGATCTTCCGCAGCGACGAGTCCGGCACCACCGACAACTTCCAGCTCTACCTGGACGCCGCCTCCGACGGTGCGTGGGGCAAGGGCGCGGGCAAGGTCTTCGCCGGCGGCGTCGGTGAAGGCTCCAAGGGCAACGAGGGCACCTCGGCCGCGGTGAAGAGCACCAAGAACTCCATCACCTACAACGAGTGGTCCTTCGCCAAGGCGCAGAACCTGTCCATCGCCAAGGTCATCACCTCGGCGAGCCCGGAGCCGGTAACCCTGTCGGCCGAGTCGGCCGGTAAGGCCATCGACGGCGCGAAGATCAAGGGTGAGGGCAACGACCTGGCCCTCGACACCTCCTCGTTCTACAAGCCCGCCCAGGCCGGCGCCTACCCGATCGTGATGGCGACCTACGAGATCGTGTGCTCCGATTACGCCGACGACTCCGTCGCCACCGCCGTCAAGGCGTTCCTGACCTCGGCCGTCACCAACGGCCAGGAGGGGCTGGAAGAGGCCGGGTACATCCCGATCCCCGACCAGTTCAAGACCAAGCTGACCGCCGCGATCAACGCCATCTCCTGATCGTCAGCCAGCCATGACCGTGCACCCTGAGGTGGCCCCTGCCGGTTCGTCGGAGTCGACGAGCCGGCAGGCGGCTGGAGATACTGCGCCTATGTCGAGCGAACCCAAGCCCGAGACACCATCTGTCAAGGGACGACAGCCCCACAGTCAGCGGGCCGAAACGATCTTCCGGTCGCTGGCGACGGCAGCGGGCGCGACGATCGTCGGCGCCATCGCGCTGATCGCGCTGTTCCTATTGATTCGCGCGGTTCCCTCGGTCATGGCCAACGAGGCCAACTTCTTCACCAGCGCCGAGTTCTCCACCACGAACGCCGACCACCTGCGGTTCGGTATTCGCGATCTGTTCATGGTCACGGTGCTGAGCTCGATCTTCGCGCTGATCGTCGCGGTGCCGATCGGCGTCGGCATCGCGCTGTTCCTGACCCACTACGCGCCCACTCGGATGGCGAAGCCGTTCGCGATGCTGATCGATCTGCTGGCCGCGGTGCCATCGATCGTGTTCGGCCTGTGGGGCTTTCTGGTGCTCGCACCCCAGATCGAACCGGTCCAGCGGTTCCTCAACGAAAAGCTGGGCTGGTTCTTCCTGTTCGCCGAAGGCAATGTTTCGATCTCCGGTGGCGGCACGATCTTCACCGCGGGCGTGATCCTCGCGGTGATGATCCTGCCGATCATCACCTCGGTCTCGCGTGAGGTCTTCGCGCTGACGCCGGTCTCGCATATCGAAGCAGCGCAAGCGCTCGGTGCGACCAAATGGGAAGTCGTGCGGATGACGGTGCTGCCCTACGGGCGCAGCGGTGTGATCGCCGGATCCATGCTCGGCCTCGGCCGCGCCCTCGGTGAGACCATCGCGGTGCTCATCGTGCTGCGCACCGCCGCCCAGGCCGGCAACTGGTCGCTGTTCGACGGCGGCTACACCTTCGCCTCCCGGATCGCCGCCTCGGCCGCGGAGTTCAGCTCCGCGCTGCCCACCGGCGCCTACATCGCGGCAGGCTTCGTGCTGTTCGCCCTGACCTTCGTGGTCAACGCGCTGGCCCGGCTGGCCTCCGGCGGAAAGGTCAACTCCTGATGACTACCACGACGACGCTCGACAAGCCGGTCAAGGCGCCCACCTTCCGGCATGTCAGCACCGGCCGCCGGATCCGCAACAACATCGCCACCGGGCTGATCACGCTGTGCTTCGCGATCGCGCTGATCCCGCTGGTGTGGGTGCTGTGGATGGTGATCAGCAAGGGCATCGAGGCGATCGTTGCCCCGGAATGGTGGACCAACTCGCAGAAGGGCGTGCTGCCCGACCAGACCGCTGGCGGTGTGTACCACGCGATCTACGGCACCATCGTGCAGTCCGCGGTGGCCGCGATCATCGCGGTGCCGCTCGGCATCATGGCCGCGATCTACCTGGTCGAATACGGTCGCGGCCGGCTGGCCAAGGTGACCACCTTCATGGTCGACATCCTCGCGGGTGTGCCCTCGATCGTCGCGGCGCTGTTCATCTTCGCGCTGTGGATCGCGACCCTCGGCTTCCCGCAGAGCGCGTTCGCGGTCTCGCTGGCGCTGGTGCTGCTGATGCTGCCCGTGGTGGTGCGCAGCACCGAGGAAATGCTCAAACTCGTCCCCGACGAACTGCGTGAAGCCTCCTACGCGCTCGGAGTGCCGAAGTGGAAGACGATCATGCGGATCGTCATCCCGACGGCGCTGCCCGGCATGATCAGCGGCATCCTGCTCGCCCTCGCCCGCGTCATGGGTGAGACCGCGCCGGTGCTGGTGCTCGTCGGCTACAGCAAGTCGATCAACTTCAACGTCTTCGACGGCAATATGGCCTCGCTGCCGCTGCTGATCTACCAAGAGCTGGCGAACCCGGAACCGGCGGGCCGGCTGCGGGTGTGGGGCGCGGCGCTGACCCTGATCCTGATGATCGCGCTGCTGTATCTGGCCGCTGCCGCGGTCAACAAACTGCTCACGCGGAACCGATAGAAGCGAACGGATACCCACGATGGCCAAGCGGATCGATATCAAAGACCTGAACATCTACTACGGCAAATTCCACGCCGTGGCCGACGTATCCCTGACCGTGCTGCCGCGCAGCGTCACCGCCTTCATCGGACCGTCGGGTTGCGGCAAGTCCACCGTGCTGCGTTCGCTGAACCGGATGCACGAGGTCACCCCGAGCGCCCGCGTCGAGGGCGCGGTGATGCTCGACGGTGAGGACATCTACGGCTCGCAGATCGACCCGGTCGGGGTGCGTCGCACCATCGGCATGGTCTTCCAGCGCCCGAACCCGTTCCCCACCATGTCGATTCGCGACAATGTGGTGGCCGGGCTGAAACTGCAGGGCGTGCGCAACAAGGCCGAACTCGACGAGGTCGCCGAGCGCTCGCTGCGCGGAGCCAACCTGTGGAACGAGGTCAAGGATCGCCTGGACAAGCCGGGCGGCGGCCTGTCCGGTGGTCAGCAGCAGCGTCTGTGCATCGCCCGCGCCATCGCGGTCTCGCCCGATGTGCTGCTGATGGACGAGCCCTGTTCGGCGCTGGACCCGATCTCCACCCTGGCAATCGAGGACCTGATCACCGAGCTGAAGAAGGAATTCACCATCGTCATCGTCACGCACAACATGCAGCAGGCCGCGCGGGTGAGTGACCAGACCGGCTTCTTCAACCTCGAGGCCCAGGGCAAGCCGGGCAAGCTGATCGAGATCGACGACACCGAGAAGATTTTCTCCAACCCGTCCCAGAAGCAGACCGAGGACTACATCTCCGGCCGCTTCGGATAGAGGTAGATCCCCGTTCCGGGGCGGCAGGATACAGCCGCCGGTCCGGGACGGCAGGATGCGGAGAGGGCCCGCGCAAACAGCGCGGGCCCTCTCTTTTTGCGTACCGCCACAACTGATTTCGTGCGATCCGGGTAACTCGCCGGGTACGAACGAAGCGACCCGAGACCAACCGCCGACCGCCGACGCGTCGTCAGTGGCGCCTGAGGCCGGCCGAGAATCCCGGGGAGGCGGTCAAGCGTCTTCGTCCGGCGGCAGTTCACCGGTGACCAGGAAGATCACCCGGCGGCCGATCTCGACGGCGTGGTCGGCGAAGCGCTCGTAGTAGCGGCCGAGCAGCGTGACATCCACGGCCGCGGCGACGCCGTACTTCCAGTCGCGGTCCATCAGCAGGGTGAACAGGTGGCGATGCAGATCGTCCATCGCGTCGTCCTGCTGGTTGAGCAGCGCCGCACGTTCCGGGTCGCGGGTCTCGAGCACTTCCTTGGCGCTCTCGCCCATGCTGACCGCGATCCGGCCCATCTCGGCGAAGTAGCCGTTGACCGACTCGGGGAGCGCGTGGTTCGGATGACGCCTGCGAGTCACCTTGGCCACATGCAGGGCAAGCGCGCCCATCCGGTTGACGTCGTTGACGATCTGGATCGCGCTCACCACCTGCCGCAGATCACCCGCGACCGGGGCCTGCAACGCGAGCAGCGCGAACGTTCGCTCTTCGACGTCGGTGATCATCTCGGCGATCCGGTCGTGTTCGCTGATGACCTCTTCGGCCAGCGACAGGTCGGCCTGGAGCAGCGACTGGGTGGCCCGGTCCATGGCCGAACCCGCGAGACCGGCCATCTCGCCCAACAGTTGAGCGAGACCGGCCATTTGCTCGTTGTAGATGACACGCATGAAAACTGACACTAGTTCGCGGCGCTGTCCAAGTCACGAACAGCGGGTGAAATGCCGGGGCCGGGCGCGGCGAAGATCGCTGGAGCCGCCTCAGGCGCAGATATCGTCCGCGGCGTTGATGTGCTCCAGGTCGGCCGGCAGCGCGGTCTGGCTCGGGCTCGTTGGGGCGGCCGCGACATCGGTGATCGCCCCGCCCACCGCGGTCGGTTCGTTCACCACACCCTGGTAGTCGGAGCCGAGCACCACCTCGACGATGCTGCCGAGACTGGCGTCGTCGGCGGCCGACATCGTCGCGCCGGGAATGGCGCTGGCGACGGTGGCCGCTTCCGCCTCGTAACCGGTCGCGTAACGCACGATGGTGGTCGCGGAGGTCCCGCCGTCGTAGTTGCCGGTGCTGTAGATCGGGAAGCCGACGTTGTTCAGCTTGGTGGCCACCGTGCCGGCCTGACCCTTGATACCGGAACCGTTGGACACCTGGAGCGAGACCGTGCTCGGATCGACCGCGACATAGGACGGCGGCTCGGCCGGGGCCGGATCGGGCGGGGTCGGTGCGGCCGCGCCGGGCTTCTCACCGGGCAGCGGGCGGTCATCGCGGATCGCCTTGAAGATGGCCTTGATGTCCGATTCGCGGGGGATCTCGTTGCCGTAGGCGGTGGTACCCGAGGTCGGAATCGTGAGGAAGGTGACGGCGCCTGCGTTCACATCCGCCAGCGACCGGCCGAGGGTCAGCAGATCGTCGGGCTTGACCTTGTCCACGAACGTCGCCTGGGTGAAGGCCTTGATGAAACCGTTGAGCTTGCCGAGGTCGAGCAGGACCTTGCTGGACAGCGCGGTGCGCAGCAGCGACGCCAGGAACTTCTGCTGGCGGTTGATGCGGTCGTAGTCACCGCGGATCTCGCCGTAGACCTTGCGGGCGCGCACATAGTTGAGTGCGGTCGCGCCGTTGATGGTCTGCTTGCCGGCCTTTTCCAGCACGGTGCCGAGCTCGTCGTCGATCAGCGGCTCGTTCGTGCAGACCTGGACCCCGCCGACCTGATCGACCATGGCTTCGAAGCCGGCGAAATCGATGCCGATGAAGTGGTTGATGGTGCTGCCGGTCAGGCGCTGGATGGTCGAGACCAGGCAGCGCGGACCGCCGAGGGCGTAGACCGCGTTGAGCTTGTCGCCGATGAACGGGGGGAAGGTCTCCTCGGTGTAATCGGCCTTCTCGTTGTCCCAGCCTTCGCATTCGGGTCGCGCGACATCGAGATCGCGGGGGAAGGACACCACAACCACGCGCTGGCGGTTCTTCGGAACGTGCACGAGCAGCACCGTGTCGGCGCGGGCGCCCTCGGCGTCCTCGATCGTCCCCGCGCCCAATTTGCCGTTGGCGCCCGCCCTGGTGTCGGTGCCGACGATCAGATAGTTCTCGTCGCCGAGCTGGGCATTGCCGTCGATGACGTCGGAGGAGTTGTCGCCGAGCGCGGAGACCTGGTTGAAGCTGTTGCCGCTGGCGCGCAGATAACTCCAGCCACCGCCGGTGATCAGCAGCGCGACGGCGGCCGAGATGGCCAGCGCGGCCCGTCCGGCCACGCGCGCACGGCGATGTTTGCGCCGCTTGCTCTCCGCGAGCCGGGTGCGCCGCGGCGCACCGACGGCTTCCGGGGTGGCGGTATCGGTGGTCGGCCAGGCGCCGGACTTGCCGCGTGACTTGCGCGGCCGCTCGGTCTCCTCGACCGGCGCGATGACGTCGGTGACGACTTCGGGCGGCTCCTGGCCACGTCGGCCCGCGGCGTCCGCGATGTCCTGAACCACCGCCGACGCACCGGTTTTGCCCGTGCCGCGGCCGGGTGTGCTGCCGGATTGCCGGCCACGGCCGGACCCGGCTGCGGCTGCCCCCGAAACAGCGGCGGCGGAGCCCTGTGGACGCCGCTTCGGGTCCGGGCGCTCGGGCCCGGGCTCCGGATCGCCGGGCCGCCGAGCGTTCTCGGGGCGGCGGCGCATCGCGCCGGTCTCTCGTCCGCGATGAGGGGCCTCGGCGGGATGACGAGGGGTCTCGGCCGGCGGGCGGCCGGTCTCGGCGGACTTGCGCGCGATATCGGCGGCCAGGGGATCGCCTGCCCGGCGCTGGGTCGGTTCGCCGCGGCGCTGGGCCTGCCGCCTGTTGTCGTCGGGCGGGGGCGGGGCGGACGGGTGCTGGTTCGGCGCGGCGCGGCGCTGGGGCGGCTCCGCCGCAGCGGGTGGTGGGGCCGGCCTCGACTGTCGCGCACTCGGAGCGGATCGTTGTGCTGGTGGAATCGGCTGACGGGAGGCGGTATCGGGCCGCTGCGGCTGCGCTTGCGGCGCCGGGCGTCCTTGGGGCTCAGCGCGACCGGGCTCGGCCGATCGGCGCCTGCTGATGCGTTCGCTGTCGACCCGGTTGACCAGATCCTGCACCGAGATCGCGGCGGATTCGGAGTCCGCGGGGTCGGCGTGACGGGCTCTGCGCGGCGCGTCGGAGCCGTCCCGTTCGGGGGAACCCGCCGCGGGATACCGCTCCCACGGGGCGCGACCTCCGGGCCGTGGCGAATGCCCGTGCCGATCGTCACCCACCAACGAACCTCGCTTTTCGTTCTGCCTCAGTGCCCGGCCCGACTGCTGTGTTCCAGTCTTACCGCTGTTCGGCCGGGCGTCGCGCTGTTGCCGCCGCCTCCGGCCGACCGAAGTGATTCCGCAATGATAACGATTCCGCCACGGTCGGCCACCCGACGAGAGCCCGACTCGGCCGAAACGTCATATGCCGAAGCGAATGCTGAACGGTTGCCGCAGAGGTATCGCCGGGCGGATCACCCGCCGCTGTGCATCAGGTCGGCGCCGGCGGGGACGGCAGGATCGTCGGGATCGTCGAGCCAGCCGTGCGGCAGCGCCACCTTGCCCGGCGAGCCCTGGCGCCCGCGCGGGCCCTCGGCGTCACGGGGGAACGGCACGGCGGGGTCGAGCTGACCGATGAGGTCTTCGAGCTGCACCAGACTGGACACCGTCGCGAAGGAGCGGCGCAGATCGGCGCCGACCGGGAAGCCCATCAGGTACCAGGCCATATGTTTGCGCAGGTCACGCATGGCTTTATCTTCGCCGAGATGCTCGGCCAGCAGCGCGCCGTGCCGGTACAGCACCTGGCCGACGCGACCGAGGTTCGGCGGCTCGGGCAGCGGTTCGCCACGCAATGCGGCCTGCAATTCGGCGAACAGCCACGGCCGCCCGAGGCATCCGCGCCCGACCACCACGCCGTCGCAGCCGGTCTCGGCCATCATCCGCACCGCGTCGTCGGCGGAGAAGATGTCACCGTTGCCGAGCACCGGAATCGTGGTGACGGCCTGCTTGAGCCGGGCGATCGCCGACCAGTCGGCCTGCCCGGAATACCGCTGGGCGGCCGTGCGTGCGTGCAGAGCGACGGCCTTGGCGCCCTCCGCTTCGGCGATCCGGCCCGCGTCCAGGTAGGTGAGGTGGTCGTCGTCGATGCCGATGCGGAACTTCACCGTCACCGGGACCCCGGCGGGCTCGGCCCCGGCCACCATCGCGCGCACGATCCTGGCGAACAGCGCTCGCTTGTACGGCAGCGCCGCGCCGCCACCGAGCCTGGTGACCTTGGGGACCGGGCAGCCGAGGTTGAGGTCGATGTGATCGGCCCAGCCCTCGCCGACGATGATGCGAACGGCCTCGCCGAGCGTCGCCGGGTCCACGCCGTAGAGCTGCATCGACCGCGGATGCTCGTCCTCGTCGAACGACATCATGTGCAGCGTCTTCTCATTGCGTTCCACCACGGCCCGCGCGGTGATCATCTCGCAGACATAGATCGAGGTGGGGCTGCCGAATTCGCGGCAGAGTTTGCGGAACGCCAGATTCGTGATTCCGGCCATCGGCGCGAGCACGACCGCCGGATCGACCGGATACGGCCCGATCCGCAGCCCGGTGCTCAGCTCGCTCGTCGTCATCGTCACGCCCTCCAGTGTCTCATCCGTGCACTACTGCTCACCGCGACGATCGGCTCACACCCGGGTGTTCGGCGTTCGGCCGGTCAGATGGTGTATGTGACCCTCGGTTCGAGGTACTTGTGACCAAGTCGTTAGCCTGGTGTCCGCAAGGCATCGCCGCCGGGGAGTTTGTGCGATGCGGTATGCGATCGAAAGAGGATCAATGACCGAGCACTCCGGAAGCGGCGCCACCGCGACCATCGACAAGGAAGCCGACGCGGCTCCGACGGCGCCGACACCCGATAACAACCGGCCTGGCACCGTTTCGGTGCAGGTCTCCACCATCGTCCGTGGCGCCGTCATCGGCGCGCTCGCGATCGCCACCGTGGCGTTCGCGGCGCTGTGGTGGTCGGCCCGCGGCGACGTCGCCGATCGGGAGGCCCGCGAGGCGGCCGCGGCCCGCGCCGAACAGGTCGCCACCGACTACGCCGTCGGCGCGGCGACGGTGAACTACCAGGACATCAATGGCTGGGTGGGCAAGCTCAAGGCAGGCACCACCGATCAGCTGGCGAGCAAGTTCGACAGCACCGCGCCGAAGCTCGAGCGCATCCTGGTCCCGCTGAAGTGGACCTCCACCGCGTCGCCGGTCACCGCGAAGGTGATGTCGGAGCAGAACGGCATCTACCAGGTGAGCGTGTTCGTCAACGTGAACTCCACCAACGCTCAGACTCCGGAAGGCGCGCAGACCACCGTCAGCTACAGCGTGACCCTCGATGAGAACTCCGGCTGGAAGATCACCGATGTGGGCGGCGTCGACGGTGCGCTGCCGCTGAAGTAGCAGCCACTCGGAACGCGAAAGCGCCGCCGTCCGATCCGGACGGCGGCGCTTTCGTCTGCGGTGACTCGCGGATCAGCTCGCGGCCGAGCTCGCCAGTTCGCGTTCGCGCTTGGCGGCCTCGCGGGCCAGCATCCGGTCGCGCTGCTCTTCGAACTTCACGACGTCCTTGCCCAGCTTCTCCAGGAAGTTGCCGAGGCGTTCGCGGACGGCCTCGCCGCGCGGGGTGAAGTCGGTGCGATCGAAGATGTTCCACTTCTTCAGCACCGGCTCCACCACGTCCTCGAGGTGCTGGCGCAGGTCGTAGATGCCGTGCTTGGCCATCAACACGCCGTTGCGGCGGAAGTTGGGCATACCGGCGCCGGGCATCTGGAAGTTCTCCAGGATGAGCGTGATGGCTTCGAGCGTCTGGTCGGGCGCCAGATCCAGGGCCGCGCCGCACATGTTGCGGTAGAAGATCATGTGCAGGTTCTCGTCGGCGGCGACGCGCTGCAGCATGCGGTCGGCGATCGGGTCGTCGCAGACCTTGCCGGTGTTGCGGTGCGAGACGCGGGTGGCGAGTTCCTGGAATGTGACGTAGGCGACCGAGTGCAGGAAGCCGGCGTCGGCCTCGGCGGGGGAGGCGAAACCGTTGGTCATGTGGATCATGCGCGCTTCTTCGAGCGCGACCGGGTCGACGCCGCGGGTGACCACCAGGTAATCGCGCATCACGATGCCGTGGCGATTCTCCTCGGCGGTCCAGCGTCCGACCCAGGTGCCCCAGGCGCCGTCCTGGGAGAAGTTCTCGGCGATTTCCCGGTGGTACGAGGGCAGGTTGTCCTCGGTCAGCAGGTTGGTGATCATCGCTGCTTTGGCGACTTCACTCAGCTTCGACTGTTCCGGGTCCCAGTCGACGCCACCGAGTGCGGCGAAATTGCGGCCGTCGTCCCACGGGACGTAGTCGTGCGGATGCCATTCCTTTGCCAGGGACAGGTGCCGGTTGACGTTCTCTTCGGCAACCGGCTCCAACTCCGTCAGCAGCTCGAGTTGAGTCAGATCCCTTGCCATGTATCAGCCCTTCATCTATGCGGTCTTGCGGGTCGCCCCCCTCAGGTTTGACCGTTGCCGATGCGGCCATACCTTACGGCACCGTAGGTGTGATGCGAAACGCATCCAGTCACGGAATTCTTGGGGTGATGGACGTCATACGCCGTCGTTGGCGCTCGGCAACTACTAGCGAGTGTAGGACTTCGCTCCGCAGCGAGGGGTCTATCGCCGCGCCCCGCCCCGGCGTTAGCCGACCAGGTGATCTTGTGCGGTATCACTCAGATGGAGCGTGCGGTGGCGAGGTCCGCGAACTCCGGCCCCGCGATCCGCCGCCGCATGGGCGAGGACCTACTTTGCCCCATTTCTGCCCCACGCCGGCCACGGATGCTGCCCCACGCCCACGACGTCCCGCTCGCCCGCGGACCTGCGTCGGGCCGCCCGGCAGTACGGAACCACCTGCGGCGGTGCGGATTCGCCCCCGGAAACACCTCGGGCGCCCGATGCGGAACCGGGCGCCCGTGCGGTGCCCCCACCAGGGCTCGAACCTGGGACCTGCGGATTAAAAGTCCGTAGCTCTACCAACTGAGCTATAGGGGCGCGGTTGGCAAGTGTAATGGGCAGGCGTGGTTTCTCGTAACCGGGGGCGGTGGTGAGTCGTCGCGGGCGGACGGGGTGGTACCGGGGCCAGGGGTGTGGCGGCGGGTCCGAGGTGGTGTCACGGGGGCTTGCGGGCGGGGCGAGGGTGGCCTTGGCTGTGCTCGGAGCGGCGATATATCATTCAAACATGTTGCATACCAAGGAGTTTGGATATCCGCGCACGCTGGGCGGTCGATGTCTGCGGCGGTGGCGGGTGTAATGGATTCCGGGTGCGGAACACGGTAGCCGAATACTCCAACGACGCTGTGTCGCTTGCCGATTCGGTATCCGCCGGTCCATCCTAGTTGTTGCGTGATGTTAGCTGCGGCCGGAGTCGGCCTCGCCGGCAACCTCACTCTTACGGTTTGCCGCGTGTCGGGTGACAATTCCGGGTACCGTGGCGAATCGGTGAATTCGGGGCTTCCCATGAGTTGACGCCGCCAGGAGGCAAATCGGGGACGACGGAAAGCGCGACGACGAAAAAGCCCGGATGCGCACCCCCTGCGGCGCACCCGGGCAGGAAAATTATACCAGTCGGTGTGTTTCGGGTTTCTCGCCTAGTTTTCGTACCAAAAGTCTGTATCCGGGGCGAAAACCCTGTTGTAAGTGTTGATAAAACTCATAAATTCGCGCCAATAGCCTGTTTCCATTCGGGCTCGCTTTGGCGGCGAAGGAGCCCGTCGGGGTGGAACCCCTTGGGCTCCACAAGGCTTCGGAGGCGTTTCGAAGATGGCACGGCAGCAAGAGCGGGCCCGCCGGACACGTGCGGCGATAATCAGGTCCGCCGCCGTTGAGTTCGGCAAGAGCGGCTACGCCGCCGCATCGCTCAACCGCATACTGGAAGGATCGCGAGCCACCAAGGGCGCCATGTACTTCCATTTCGATTCCAAGGAAGATCTGGCCAGGGCGGTCCTCGACACCGCACTCGATCGATATCGGTTCTCGGCCGATCGCTGGCTCGCCCGCACCGATCTCGGCCCGCTCGACGTTATGCACGGCATGCTCGACGAGATCGCGCTTCGGCTCGAGCACGACATCATCGTGCAGGCCGAATTCCGGCTCATCATCGAGCCCGACTTCTATCGCGAGGTCCCCAACGGCGGCGGCCGCATCATCGCGCGCGCCACCCGCGCGCTCGCCGTGCGCGCGATCGAACAGGGGCAGCTGCGGGCCGACGCCGACCCCGACCGCTTCGCCCGCACCCTCGCGGCCGCGCTGGCCGGCCAGCGCTACTTCATCGACCTGTTCGGCAACGGGGTCGATCTGCGCTCCCGCTTCCAGGAGGCGCTCGAAGTGGTGATCGAATCCATGTCCACGCCGGAATGGGTGGAGCGGTTCCGGCGTGAGGGCTGGCGCGCGGGCGCTCGCCTGGAAGAGCTCGGTTTAGCCCTCTGACCAGCCGGTTTGGGAAACCTCGCAACCTTGTCATAAGCTATGCGAGCTCCCAACGGACAGCCGTTGTAAAGCCGGTCCGGAGAAATCCGGGACGAGCCCCCTTCGTCTAGCGGCCTAGGACGCCGCCCTTTCAAGGCGGTAGCGCGGGTTCGAATCCCGTAGGGGGTACAGTCTTCGGACTGTGGAGCAGTAGAGCAAGGCCCTGTGGCGCAGTTGGTTAGCGCGCCGCCCTGTCACGGCGGAGGTCGCGGGTTCGAGTCCCGTCAGGGTCGCAAGTAAACGCCGGAGAAATCCGGCGTTTCACGTATGGCATTCCGTTCGGGTGCCTGCGGCCAGGTAGCTCAGTTGGTACGAGCGTCCGCCTGAAAAGCGGAAGGTCGCCGGTTCGATCCCGGCCCTGGCCACCCCATCCCCCTGGCTGAGGACTCGGCTAGGGGATTTTTCGGCTCGTGGTCATGCGCAGGCCCAGTAACGCTTTTGGCGCTCAGGTATCTTGACAAAATCGGGTCTCGCTCGAACAATTTTTCTGTAGCGCGCTATTTGCGCAGCTCGACGATTTCGGTCCGGGCGTGAGGGCCCAGTTCAAGCGGTGCTCGAAACCGTGGACGGCGACACCATCGTCATTCCGAACCTGAAGGTGGCTAGATTACGCCGCTGTGTCCGTTGGGGCGGGCTGGTGCCCTGGTCATCGCGTCGCCGTGCGCGCCGCGGGTTCTTCAACGACAGCAACGCCCAGATGTCCCTGGCCGGCATCTGGAATGCCCGCTCGAGCAGGCCGCGACGAGTCCGGCCTCGAAACCCGGTCATCGGTGGCGATGCGAGTGATGCCAGCGGGCGAAGGCAGTTCGCCGCCGTCTACCCGCAGATCCTCTTCCAGGTCGGGATCAGAAAAACGCAGGAAGGTGACGTGATGTCGTACGACAGCGAAGGCACAACGTCAGAGTCGGACCGGCCGCTGACTTGGGCCGAACTACGCGATCAACTGGAGACTTTCGAGGCCGCTGAAGAAGCCGACGTGCCGGAAAATCTTTCCGCGCTCTGGTCGGACCTTGCGGATCCGGGAGACGCCAAGGCGGTGTTCATCGACAAGGGGATGGGTGCCGATGATCCGATACAACCGCAACGACCGGACTGGGTGGGGTCGACGCTGCGTCCGAAGGCCCCGCCACGACCGCGGCCGCCACGGCTGGAACTCCGTGGTGTGCCGTTCAAGCCCTTGATCATCTATCCGCCGGACGACCGCAACATCTACAGCGACCTCAGGTACCCGTGGGTCTGCGTATGCCACATCCAGGGCCGGGTGGCGGCCGGATCGGGAGTCATCGTCGGGCCTCGGCATGTTCTCACCGCGAGCCACGTCGTCGACTGGGGTGGCCCGGCCGAGGTGATTCAAGTGCACCGCGCGGGTTCGGCGATCCAGGCCACCGCACGAACGTTCCGGCGGATGGCCTTCACCAAGCTCACCAGCGATCCCACCTATTCCACGATCGACGAGGATTACGCGGTCTTGGTGACCGACCAGCGGCTCGGGGACCGGTTCGGCTCTTTGGGCGTGCGGACCTACGACAGCTCATGGGACGACGAAAACGTCTGGTGGAATATCGGATACGCCGGCGACATCCCGACCGGGGCGGCCGCCACGTTTCCCTACTTCCAGCGGGACAAGAAGATGGACGAGGATGAGTGGGACTACGGCAGTGGCCGGGCGATGACGACCGCCGCAGATTTCAGGCCGAGGCAGTCCGGTAGTCCCATGTTCGGGTTCTGGACGGACGGGCCCTACGTCGTCGCCGTCGCCGCGGCTGTCGGCGAGATCGTGTTGTCGGGCGAGGAGAACTGGTGCTCGGGTGGCAGCGATCTCACCCGGTTGGTGCGCGAGGCGATCGCAAGCTTTCCGTAGTCCGGAAGTGTTCGCCCGATCACTCCCGGGAGTGATCGGGCGCGAACCGGCGCGGATGGTCGGCTCATTTCCGATGTCGGCCGGCAGGCTCGGTGGAATGCTGGGGGTATGGCTGATTCCTGGTATTACTGCCTCAAGCACAAGCGGGCCGAGCAGGGGAAACGGTGCTGGTTTGCGGATCGGCTCGGGCCGTTTCCGGATCAGGCGACGGCGGAGCGGGCGTTGGAGATCGTGCGGGAACGCAATGCCGCCGAGGACGCGCGGGACCAGCAGTGGCGTGACGGAGGTAACTGAGCGAGGTCCAAGAACAGGCGGGCGGGGGCTGGGCGGCAAACGCATTCGGGCGAACGGTGGTGTTCGCAAGATCACCGGATGTGCGTCGGGCGCGGTGAGATGGCAGAGTGTGGGCCTGGTGCGCTGAATTCGCGGGGAGGCGGATCAGCTACCGTTCACGAGAAATCAGACGATCGCTCGCGGCCTGCGTACGGGTTCCCGGGCGCGACCAGGTGAGCAGGGAGGGCGACCCTTGAGGGTTACCGTTGTTGTGCCGACCTACAACGAGCGCGAAAATCTGCCCGTTGCGGTGGAACGGCTGACCGCGCTACCGGTGGCCGACCTGCACGTGCTCGTGGTGGACGACAACTCGCCGGACGGCACCGGCGAAGTCGCCGACAAGCTCGCCGCCGAACTCCCCAACGTCGTAGGCGTACTGCACCGCACCGAGAAGGACGGCCTCGGCCGCGCCTACATCGCGGGCATCACCCGCGCCCTCGACGAAGGCGCCGACGTGGTGATCCAGATGGACGCCGATCTCTCCCACCCCGCCGAAGTCATCCCGGCCATGCTGGACAAGCTCACCAGCACCGACGCCGGAGTCGTGCTCGGCTCGCGCTACGTGCCCGGCGGCTCCACCGCCGAGGAATGGAAGTGGTACCGCAAGGCCCTCTCGGCTTGGGCGAACTTCTACGTCAACCTGATCCTGCGCTTGGGCGTCAAGGACGCCACCGCGGGCTTCAAGGCCTGGAAGGCCGACACCCTGCGCGCCATCGACGTCGGCTCGATCCGCAGCAACGGCTACTCGTTCCAGGTCGAGATGAACTACCGCACCGTCAAGAAGGGCATCACCATCGCCGAGGTGCCCATCCGCTTCGAGGAACGCACCCTCGGCGCCTCCAAGATGAGCCTCAAGGTGCAGCTGGAATCGGCGCTCATGCCGTGGAAGCTGCTCTTCGGCCGCGCGGTCTGACCCGCGCCACAATTCGGCGAACGGCCCGCATCCCACCAGGATGCGGGCCGTAGTCGTGTATGACCGAGCCTGGTTGGCGCGGGCAGTGGCCGCGATGAGCGCCTGGGGCCTACTCCGGCCAGTCGAGCAACGTATCGATGAACAGCTGACGCACCCGCTCCACGTCGTCATGCATATTCGCCGGATCCCACCCGCTGACGTCGATCGGATCCAGCACCGCCACATCCACCACACCCGGACGCACCACCATCGAATCGCGCCACGACACCTCGCCCGCATTGCGGATCACCACCGGAATCACCGGCACCCCCGCCTGGATCGCGATATGGAACGCGCCCTTCTTGAACCGGCCCACTTCGGGCGTGAAGGAGCGGGTGCCCTCCGGCGCCACCGCGATGGACAGCCCATCGCGCAAGGTGTGCACCACCGGTTCGAGCGACGCCTTGGCGCGAGCGGTATCGGTACGGTCGATGAAGGTGACGCCGACGAACCGCATCAGCGGCCCGAACACCGGATTCTTGGTCAGCTCCTTTTTCCCGATGCCGGTGACCCCGCCGCCGAGCACGGCCGGGACGACGATCACGTCGTACTGGCTCTGATGATTGAAGACGAACACCGCAGGCCGCGGCGAACGGGCATTGTGCTCGCCGGTGACCCGCAACCGGACTCCGGTGGCGCGCAGGGTGGCGCCGGTGCCGAACTTCATCAGGGCGTCGGCCATCGACCTGCGGTCGCGGGTGTAGGACTTCACCAGGACTCCGGTGATCGCACCGGCGATGAGGGCGGCGAAGCCCGCGACCGTGCGGGCGATGTCCACGCGGCGCGCCGGACGGCGCGGGCGAAAGGAGAGCGCGGGCCAGTCCTTTTCGGCGCAGGTGACAGACAGTGCCGGATCGGGATTCACCGCGATCGGAAATCCCACCGACGACAAGGTCGGCAGGTCGGTGTCGTCGGCGGCATAGGCGAAGCTGGTGCGCAGTTCGATACCGGACGCGGCGGCGAACTCTCGGATCGCCTCGGCCTTCCCCGAGCGCCAGAGGGCCCGGCCGTCGGGATATCCGGTCAGCACGCCGTCCTCGGTGGCCATCCGGGTGCAGAGGGTGTGCTCGATGCCGAGGGCGGCCGCGACCGGTTCGAGGGTGAACCGGGTGCCGGAGGAGACCAGGACGACGGTATGCCCGGCCGCTCGGTGAGCCCGGATCAGCCGCCACGCCTCCGGATGGATGCGCCCGTAGAGCGTGCGTCTGAACAGCCTGGCACCGATCTCGTCGAGATCGGATTCGGTCGAGCCGGCCAGCGCCTGGGCAGCTGCGCCGAGAAACCGGCCGTGCGAACCGTCGTCCGGGTGAGCGCGGATACCGTCGAGCAGCACCCGGGCCAGCTGCTGGTCGCGATCGCCGCTGCGCCGAGGCAACGGGCGATGCGACGGCGCGGACTCGAATCCGTCGAGCACGACGCCGCCCAGCTCGAACACCGCCGCGACACCCGGCCCCTGCGGCCCGACCCGGATCGCGGCCAGCACCGACTCGATATCGGAATGCGCGGCATCCAGTTCCAGCGCGCTCATCCGCTCCTCGCTGCCCACTATCGCTCCGAGACCGGGAGATTGGACGGATCGAGCGCCGCGGCGCGCGCGATCCGGATTCCGATGACGCGCAGCCGTTCGGCGAATTCGGCACGACGGTCGGCCAACCCGGTGGCATCGTCGGGTTCGACCAGATCGTAGTTGGCGGCCAATTTGAGTGCACTGGTGAACAATTCGGTCGAGACCGATTCGGGGCTGTGCAGCCGCTGCTGCAACAGCATCTGCTTACCCACCGCGACGCATTCGTCGATGAACTGTTTGCGGTCCTCGATCGCCGCATCGCCGCGATCGGCCAGCCGCTCGGCCACCACCAGCTGGGCGTCGAAGAACGAGCGCAGCACCCGGTGGGCCATCATGAAGCCGGAGGCGGTGAGCTGGGCCAGGATCTCCACGCTCAGGGTGTCTCTGGTGCGGTGGTTCCAGTCCGGGTCGATCAGTAGCATCTCGGCGGTCAGCTGCTCGGAGAACTCGTTGCGTTCGGGGAAGAAGAACTCGAATTTGAGCAGGTCACGTAGTCGGAAGGCCTCTTCCCAGCCGGTGCGCAGTGGGTCGGTGTCGGCGCCGTCGTCGAGTTCCTGGGTGGCCTTGTCGACCGCCGCCAGGATCGACAGTTCCACGATCGCCCGGTTGAC
The DNA here is from genome assembly GCF_058222935.1 of Nocardia sp. JCM 38205. NCBI lineage: Bacteria > Bacillati > Actinomycetota > Actinomycetes > Mycobacteriales > Nocardiaceae > Nocardia > Nocardia sp. JCM 38205. The sequence continues at coordinate 463,584 of NZ_JBYHFL010000003.1, forward strand.
GAACCAGTGCACGGCGCTGTTGCGGTAGAACGCCGCCTCCAGATAGGCCCCGGATTCGATGGAGTAGACCGGCTCCAGCCCGCCGCGATACACCGTGACCACCTTGGCCAGCGACAACTGCTCCAGCACCACCTCGAGGCTCTGCTCATCGCGCAGCGCCGCCACCTCACCGCGCGGCAGATCGCGGCGCTCGATGTAATCGAGCACCGGCGCCAGCAGATCGCACACTTCGCGCAGGGTGAGCGCGCGTTCGTGCACGCCGAGCAGGGCGAGGGTGGCCAGCGCGTTGACGGTGATCGGGGTGACCTCGTTGATGCCGACGGCTATCTCGAACGCCAGCCGCTGCACCGCTTTACGTTCCAGCTCGCCCACCTCGTCGCCGGCGTCGATGATAGGCGGCGCGGTGCCGTCGGCACGGTGCAGCGGAATCGACAGCGGCGGCGCGGTGAGCGGGTCGCCGTGCGCGGCCAGCCGCTCCCGCGCCGATAGCGGCGCGCCGAACCGCACGTAGACGTGGCCGGCCGAATGTTGCTGGCTGCGCACATACCTGGCCAGCCACGCCAAGCCCTCGGGTTTCTTCTTGCCGCCCGATTGTTCGCTGGCGATGGCGCCGAGCTCGTTGAGGCGTTCGTAGGTGATCGACACCGGCACCAGCATCACGTCGTCGATGCGGTTCCAGCGCACGGCGGCGGCCAGATAATTCAGCAGGCCGTAGCGCGGTGGGCGCAGTTTGCCGGTGCGGGTACGTCCGCCCTCGAAATACCATTCCAGGTTGAACCGTTTGGCCAGCAGGTAGCCGAAGTACTCCTCGACGACGGCCTTGTAGACCTCATCGTCGCCGAAGCTGCGCCGGATGAAGATCGTGCCGGTACGCCGGGCGATCGGCCCCATCGGCCAGAAGCGCAGGTTGGCCCCGCCGATGACGTGGTTGGGCGGGAAATCATTGCGGGCGAGCACATCACCGAGGACGAAGGCGTCGACGTAGGAGCGGTGCGAGGGCAGGAACACCAGCGGGTAGCGGCGGTTGAAATCACGCAGGGCGTCGAGGCCGGATTCGTCGCAGTCCACCTTCCAGGTCGAGGCGTGCACCGGCCGCATGGCCTGGGTGAACAGATCCGAGACCAGCCTGCTCTGCGCGGCGACCAGCTCATGCAGCGACTTCTTGGCCCTGCGATACACCTCGTGTCTGCTCGCGCCGATGCGGTCGGCGATGAGATCGAGCCTGCGCAGGAAGTCCGGCGAATCGAGGATCTCCTCGGCCACCAGCCGCGGCACCTTGTACCGATCGCCGATGACGGTGCGTTCGGCGCGTTCCAATGCGAGCACACCCGCGCGCAGGATCGCGCGCGCGAACGGCTCCGAGGTGCCCGCGATATCCAGCGCCGCCGCCTCGGGATTATTGGCGCGCAGCTCGCTGAGCCGGGCCGGACGGCCGGTGAGCACGACATGGCGGTCCGGCTCGCGGCGCACCAGCCTGCGCTGGGCCAGCCGATGCGGTTTGCGCGGGTTGGTGAGCGTGGCCAGATCGGCGAAGGTGGTGCGGCGAACGCCCTCGCGTTCGGGCGGCAGCCAGAGCACTCGGACCGGAACCACCAGCGGATTGTCGGTGCGGCCGGTCAATCGGTCGGCGATGGCATCGGCGTCGAGGTCGATCTGAGTGACGGGTGCGTCGGTGCCCAGTTCGGCGGTGAGGCCGCCGTCGGCCAGCCAGGCGCCGACCAGTTCGCGTTCCACCCGGGAGCTCGCCTCGACCAGGGCGACCACCGAGCCGATGGCCGGCTCATCCGAGCTGCGGGCCGGTGCGCCGCCGCGATCGATCATGTGTGGTCCCTCCGCTGAAACGACGATCCCTCTATTCAAGCCCGCCAGCGGGATCCGCGCAGGAACTCCGGACCGAGAGTCTCTTCCCCGCTGTGGTTGCGGGCACAGTATCGTCCGGTACAGGTAATGCTAACCTTACCTATCAAAGTTAGGTCAGCATAACCTTGGAGGATCGTTGTCGACGACGGACGAGCGCTCGCGCGTTGAGTATGTGACCGATCCGGCGGCAGCGATGTCCCGGCTGGCGGCCGATGAACGGTTCGGCGAGTTCGTCATGTACGAACGCCCGGGGGAATGGGTGTTCGCCGCGGACCCGATCGGTGGCGTCGAGCTGGACGTGGAGGAACTGCGGGTCAGCTGGAACGGCGAGACCACCGCCAGCGCGTGGGAGGGCAGCCCGGCCGCCGTGGTCGACCGTGCGCTCGGCACGCTGCCGCTGGAAGGCCGCAACGCCTACGGCTGGATCGGCTTCGAATTCTGTGCCTGGTCGCTGGGCGCCACCGCGCATCTGCGGCCGCGAACCTCGCTGGTGCACCTGATGATTCCGCGGATCGAGGTTGTCGTCGGTGAGGCCGGTGTGCGAATCAGCGGTGCCACCGACGCCGAGACCGACGTCATCCACGAGCTGATCGCCGGCTCGCAGGGCCTTGACCTGCCGGTGCCGCATCCGGTCGACATCCGGGTCGACCCCACCGGCTATCAGGGCCGGGTCGCCGAGGCCATTGCCGAGATCAACGCCGGGCAGTACCAGAAGGTCATCCTGTCGCGGAAGGTCGATCTACCCTTCGCTGTCGACGTTCCGGCCACCTACCGGCTCGGCCGGGCCAACAACACTCCGGCGCGGTCGTTCCTGCTGCGATTGGGCGGTCTGGAGGCTGCCGGTTTCAGCCCGGAATTGGTCGCCTCCGTCGACGAGGACCGGGTCGTCACCACCGAACCGCTCGCCGGCACCAGGGCCTTCGGCCTCGGCGATCAGATCGACCTGGCCGCCCGCGCCGATCTGCTCGCCGACCCCAAGGAGATCGTCGAGCACGCGATCTCCGTGCAGACCTCCTTCGCCGAGATCGCCGCGGTCGCGGATCCGGGTACTCCCGCCGTCTCGGATTTCATGGCGGTGCGTGAGCGCGGCAGTGTCCAGCATCTGGCCTCCACCGTGCGCGGACGGCTGGCCGCGGACCGGTCCAGCTGGGACGCGCTGGAGGTGCTGTTCCCGTCGGTGACCGCCTCCGGCATCCCCAAGCGGGCCGGGGTCGATTCGGTGTTCCGGCTCGATCACGATCCGCGCGGACTGTATTCCGGTGCGGTGGTGACGGTGTCGCCCACCGGTGCGCTGGAGGCCACGCTGGTGCTGCGCGCGGTGTATCAGACCACCGAGGGCGCGTGGCTGCGCGCCGGTGCTGGTGTCGTCGGCCAGTCGCGGCCCGAGCGTGAGTTCGAGGAGACCTGCGAGAAGCTCGGCAGCATCGCGCCCTACGTCGTCAAGGCGTAGATCGAAGCCGAATAACGACACGACGAGGGCCGTGCGGTGATTGCCGCACGGCCCTCGGTCGTTCGCCGGTGGCGGGACGATGGCCTGCCGAACAGCCGCGGCCGTGCCCTGCGGCACCGCTGCGGCGTACCGGCGATCGGTTCCGGCGCCGCGGGGATCAGCCCTCGGCTTGCAGCGCCTTCTTGTCGATCTTGCCGACCGCAGTTACGGGCAGGGTCTCGGCCTGACGCAGTACATCGGGCAGCTTGTAGGTGGCAAGGCCGCGCTCGGTGAGGAAGGTCTTGATCTCCACCAGCGTCGGCATCTGCCCATTCACCACCAGTACCGCGCACACCTTCTCGCCGAGGCTCGGATCGGGCAGGCCGACGGCGGCGGCATGCCGGACGGCCGGATGGGCGAGCAGGTGCTCCTCGAGTTCATCGCAGGAGATGTTCTCGCCGCCGCGGTTGATCACGTCCTTGATCCGGCCCGAGACCACCAGATGTCCGCTGGGCAGCTTGCGCACCAGGTCACCGCTGCGGTAGAAGCCGTCGGGGGTGAAGGCGCGCGCATTGTGCTCGGGGGCGCGGTAGTAGCCGCGAATCGTGTACGGGCCCTTGGTGAGCAGCTCACCCTCCTCGCCCGGCGCCACCTCGTTGCCTTCGGCGTCGACCACGCGCACGATATCGGCGGGGGAGAGCGGGCGGCCCTGGGTGGTGCAGATCAGCTCATCGGAATCGTCGAGGCGGGTGTAGTTCAGCAGGCCCTCGGCCATGCCGAACACCTGCTGCAACTTCACGCCGAGCGCAGGCGCGACATCGCGGGCATTGACCTCGGCCAGCTTCGCCCCGCCCACCTGGAGCAGCCGCAGCGAACTCAGATCGGGCTCTTCCCATTCCACTGCCGCACACCACAGCTGGGCCAGCGGCGGGACCACCGCGGTCACCGTCACGCGGTGCTGCTGGATGATCGCGAAGGCGTTCTCCGGGCTCGGGTCGGCGACGAACCCCACCGCGCCGCCCACACTGACGGTGCCGAGGATGCCGGGGCAGGCCAGCGGGAAGTTGTGCGCGGCGGGCAGGGTCGCCAGGTAGACGTCGTCTTCGGTGAGTTCGCAGACCTGTGCGCTCGCTGTCGCGTTGTACACGTAATCGTCGTGGGTGCGGGCGATCAGCTTCGGCAAGCCGGTGGTGCCACCCGAAACGAGCATCAGCGCGATGTCGGAGGCGTCGATCTCGGGCAGGCTCGCGCCATCGGCCGCACGGGTATCGCCCAGCGCCGGAATCGAATCCAAGGCGGTGAACTCGCCTGGATCGCCGAGCACCAGCACGTGCCGCAGACCAGGAACGTTCGCGCGGACCGTCGCGGCCAGTTCGCGATAGTCGAAATCGCCTGCCTGATCGGCGATCACGTACGCGACCGCGCCGGACAGGCTGGCCAGGTGCTCGATCTCGGCGCGACGATGCGCCGGCAGCGTGAGCACCGGGATGATGCCCGCGCGCAGCACACCGAACAGCACCGTCAGGAATTCGGCGACATTGGGCAGCTGGACCACCACCCGGTCGCCCGGTGTGAGGCCGAGCGCGAGCAGGCCGTGCGCCATCCGATCGGCTTCGGCGTCGAGCTCGGCGTAGGTGAGCGAGCGCTCGCCGATCAGCGCGGTCCGGGCCGGATGCCGCTGGGCGGTGTCGCGCAGCAGACCGGCCAGGGTGCGTCCGGACCAGTATCCCGCGGCGCGGTACTGGTCGGCCTCGGCCTCGGAAAACGGCACGTAGCCGTCGCGGTGGGTGCCGGATGCGGTGGAAGTGGAACTCACGTCTGCCTCACAAGCGGGATGGGCGGTTCGGGGATAAGTGCGTGCGCGAAACTGGTTCAGTTATGTAGGTAAGGCAACCCTATCTCAGGTGGGTGGGGTGTCGGCGCCGGACCGCGAAGTCGGCCGCTTCTCGACCGCCGCCCACGGCCGACCGCCAGTAGACTCGCCGCATGACTGGCTGGAGCGTCTCCGACATCCCCGATCAGCAGGGCCGGACCGTCATCGTCACCGGCGCCAACAGCGGACTCGGCGCCGTCGCCGCACGGGCCCTGGCCGGTGCGGGCGCGCGGGTGGTGCTCGCCTGTCGCAATGTCGACAAGGGTCGCGTGGTCGCCGAGGAGATCGGTCCGCTCGCCGAGGTGCGCAGGCTCGATCTCGCCGACCTGTCCTCCGTGCGGGAGTTCGCGGCGTCCGTCGACCGGGTCGACGTCCTCATCAACAACGCGGGCGTGATGGCCGTACCGTACGCCCGCACCGCCGACGGCTTCGAGATGCAGATCGGCACAAATCATCTCGGCCATTTCGCGCTCACCGGTCTGCTGCTCGGACGCATCTCCGATCGGGTCGTCACGGTGTCGAGCGATATGCACCGGCTCGGCGTCATCGACCTCGACGATCTCAACTGGCAGCGCCGCAAATATCGCCGCTGGCCGGCCTACGGGCAGGCCAAGTTGGCCAACCTGCTGTTCGCCTACGAACTGCAACGCAGGCTGACCGCGGCCGGCTGGTCGAAACGCTCGGTGGCCGCCCATCCCGGATACGCGGCCACCGAACTCCAGTCGCACACCGAGTCGATTCAGGACCTCGTGATGTCGCTGGGCAATCGGCTGTTCGCGCAGAGCGCCGAGATGGGCGCGCTGCCCGAGCTGTACGCGGCCACCGCCGATGTCGAACCGGGCGGCTATTACGGCCCGACCGGATTCCGTGGCATGCGCGGACATCCGGGCCGAGTGGGGTCGAACGCCCGATCCAGGGATCAGGAAACCGCCCGTGGCCTGTGGAAACTGTCCGAAGAACTGACCGGGGTCAGCTACGACTTCTCGGTGTGACCCAGTTCACGATCGGGCCATGTCACACCTGCCCGGTGCCGCGTCGTCGTCTCGGTGAAGCCAACGAATTCACCGAAGGGGCACCGACAATGGAACCGCGTATGAACCTCCAGGCCAACCCGATCGCCGCCAGCTTCGCCAAGCGACTGGTCACCGCGAGCAAGGTCATCGACGACTCCGGTCTGGCGCCGGCCACCTACGAACTGGTCAAGATCCGCGCCAGCCAGATCAACGGATGCAGCTTCTGCGTCGACATGCACACCAAGGACGCCGCGCACGCCGGTGAAGACCCCACGCGCATCAATCTGGTCGCCGCCTGGCGCGAGGCCACCGTGTTCACCGAGGAGGAGCGTGCCGCACTCACCCTCGCCGAAGAGGCCACCCGCCTCGCCGACGGTGGCGCCATCAGCGATCAGACCTGGGAGCTCGTGCGTAAGTACTACGACGACAACCAGATCGGCGGCCTGATCGCGGCCATCGCGGCGATCAACGCCTGGAACCGGATGAACGCCATCGCCCACACCCCGGCCGGCAGTTACGTTCCCGGCAGTTTCTGATGTGCGGTCCCGGGGCGGTGTGTGGCTGCTCACAACGCGCTACCGCACACCGCCCGGGCGGGCACCGGCCATTCATCCCGTGGTAGCGTGCCTTCCGTGCAGCGCGTGTATTTCTGGTTTAGCAAGCCGGCCCTGGGTGGGCCGGTCTGCGGCAACCGCGCGCGCTGACCAGATTCCCACCCCGAGCCGGATGATGACCGGCTCGACGGGGTTCACCACCGTGGGTCGGCCTGGAGAAAAGGAACCAACCCCACGATGACCACCGCAGTAGACGTCGATTCCCGCCATTCCGATCTCGACGATCAGCGCACCCTCAGCGTCAGCCCGTTACGGTCCCCAGCTGAGGTTCGCCTTGTGCACGCCATCACCGACGAACTCGCCGACACCGTCCGCGCCGGCCGCAAGGCCACCGTCGACGTGCTCAACGGCGATGACGACCGCCTGATGGTGATCGTCGGACCGTGCTCGGTGCACGATCCGGCCGCCGCGCTCGACTACGCGCGCCGCCTGGCCGCCAAGGCCGCCGAACTGGACGACCGGCTGCACGTGGTGATGCGGGTGTACTTCGAGAAGCCGCGCACCACCCTCGGCTGGAAGGGTCTGATCAACGATCCGCACCTGGACGGCAGCTTCGACGTCAACACCGGGCTCGGCATCGGCCGCAAACTGCTCACCGACATCACCGCGCTCGGCCTGCCGGTGGCGTGTGAGTTCCTCGATCCGATCACCCCGCAGTACATCGCGGATCTGGTCTCCTACGGCGCGATCGGCGCCCGCACCGCGGCCAGCCAGGTGCATCGTCAGCTGAGCAGCGCGCTGTCCATGCCGGTCGGCATCAAGAACGGCACCGACGGTGACGTGCAGGTCGCCGTCGACGGCGTGCGCGCGGCCGCGGCCAGCCACGTCTTCCCCGGTACCGACCTCGACGGACGTGCGGCGCTGATCCGCACCACCGGCAACCCGGACTGCCACGTCATCCTGCGCGGCGGCAGCACCGGCCCGAACTACGACGCCGCCTCGGTCGCCGAGGCCTGCCTGCGATTGGAGAAGGCGTCGCTGCCCAAGCGCATCGTCGTCGACGCCAGCCACGGCAACAGCAACAAGGACCACAACAAGCAGGTCGACGTGGTCACCGATATCGCCGACCGGCTTTCGGCCGGTGAGCCCGGCGTAGTCGGTGTGATGCTGGAGAGCTTCATCGAGGCCGGCCGCCAGGACCTGACCCTCGGCCATGCCGAGGAACTCACCTACGGCCAGTCCATCACCGACGCCTGCATCGACTGGAACACCACCGCCGCCCAGCTGGACCGGCTGGCCGAGGCCGTCGCCCGCCGCCGCGAGCGCTGAACTGCCGAGGTCCGCGGTGATCGAGACGATCTACCGGGGCGTGGCGATGACGCCGAGCAGCTCACCCGAGGTGACCGTGCCGACGTCGAAGCCCGCCCCGGTCAGATGGTCGATCAGATTGCGCGGAGGGTCCGCAGGCGCCGTCGAGGTGTGTTCGCCGGGCTGGCCGTAGCCGTAGAACAGGTGCAGCGCACCGCCGGGCGCCAGGGATTCGCGCAGCACCGCCAGTTCCGTGGCGGGATCGCGGGTCCAGAACACATTCACATTGACCGCGAGGATCTTGTCGAACCCGCCCGGCGCCAACTCGGCTGCGTGCGCGGCGGTCAGCTCCTCGAGTGCGAGTTGACGCACCCGGACCCGCCCGGATTCGATCAGCGCCGCATGCCGTTTCGTCGCCCGCTCGACGGCGGTGGCGGAGCGGTCGATACCGACGATGAAGCCGGTGTCCAGCTGTTCGGCCAGCACCGCGAGCGAATCGCTGGACCCGGGACCGATCTCGAGCAGGCGATCGCCCGGGGCGGGATCGATGATCTCGCGGAACCACCGGAATCGCGCATCGCGTGCCATATCGGGAATCTACGCCAGCCCACGCGTATCCATCGGCCGTCCGGGATTGCGGCGATCCAGATAGTCGAGTGTGGAGGACGCGGTGTGGCTCTACGGTGGACGCGCCGCCGCCCCATCGAGGTGGGGTTGGAAGTGAGCCACTGGATGACTCGTCGGAGACGAGGCCGGTGGCTCGCGTCGTTCACGCGGTTCCGGCAGCAGCTGAGCCCGGAAGGTGCTCGGCGAAGGTGTACGCAGGCCAGTCCGTGGCCGGGGTCGCCGGGTCGGTCGCCAATCGCGCACTCATCCAGCTGTCACGCCGGACTCCGCGCTGAGCTGCACCCAGCCTGGCCATACCCTCGTAGTGGAAACCGTTGCGGCGCACCACCGCTGCCGAGGCGTAGTTGCCGACGAAGGCCTGCCAGCTGATTCGCACCAGGCCCATGCCGTCGGCCGCGAATCCGAAACCGCAGACCAGGCGCACAGCTCGTGACATCAGCCCGTTGCCCCGATATTCCGATCCGAGCCAGAAGCCGATCTCGGCGGCCGAGGTGCCGCGGTCCTCGAATCCGATCATGCCGAGGACCGGCCCGTGCTCCGCGCCGCGGATCGCCCAGACCGGGCTGCGGTCCGCCCAACCGGGCTCGACGATCTCGTTGAGGAATCCTTCCGCGGCGATGCGGCGATAGGGCACCGGAATGGTCACCCATTCGCCGATGGACGGCTCCTGGCACAGTTCCGTGATCCTGTCGATATCGGCCGCATGCGGTCGCGACAACCAGACGGTGCCGTCGGTGAGTGTCCGCTCCTCCATCGCCTCATGGTGGCACGGACCCGCCGGTCGGTTCATCGGGTTTTCCGGGAGGTGAGGGCGGCGCGGGTGGATGATCCACGGTCCGTAGACTCCGACTGGTGGTAGCCGCATTGCTCGCAGACCTGTTCGAATCGCATCGGTCGCATCTGCTGTCGGTCGGCTACCGATTGACCGGCAGTGTGGCCGATGCCGAGGACGCGGTGCAGGAGAGCTGGCTGCGGCTGGCCGGTGCCAGGCAGTCCGAGATCGAGGACCTGCGGGCCTGGCTGACGACGGTGGTGAGCCGAATCTGCCTGGACCGCTTGCGCAGCGCGGCCGCCCGGCGGGAAAGCTATGTGGGGCAGTGGCTGCCGGAGCCGGTGGTCACCGCGGTCGGCGCGTCGAGCACGCCCGATCCGCTGGAAGCGGTGGTGCGCAGGCAGGAATTCCGGTTCGCCGCCATGGTGGTGCTGGATTCGCTGACTCCGGCCCAGCGGGTGGCGTTCGTACTGCACGACGGGCTTTCGGTGCCCTTCGACGAGATCGCCGACATTCTGGAGATCACCCCGGACGCGGCCCGTCAGCTGGCCGTGCGCGCTCGCAAGTCGGTGTCGCGGGCTCCGGAGCCGGTCGCCGACGACGATCATGCCGCCGCGGTGCAGCGCCTGCTCGAGGCGCTGATGACGGGTGATGTGCAGGCGGTGACGGCAGCGCTGCATCCGGACGCGGTGATGATCGGCGACGCCAACGGCACCACGTCGACGGCGGTCAATGTGCTGCACGGAGCGGACAAGATCGCCAGGTTCTTCGTCGGGCTGCTGCACAAGTACGGCATGGCCGAGGTCGGGGAGGACTTGCTGCGCAGCATGGAGATCGTCGCGGTCAACGGCCAGCTGGGAGCGCTGGTGCCGGAGCAGGCGGGGGAGGGCCGCTATCCGGGGACACCGCGGCGGGTGGTCGGATTCACGGTGCGCGATGGATTGGTTTGGGGCACTTACGATATCGCCAATCCGGACAAACTCGGGGGCATCCGCGTCGGCTGAGCGGGCGAGCGCCCCCGCCGGACCGGGCCGCGCATCCCGGCCCGACGGGTTCTGCGCTACGGCGTAGCCGAGCCGGTGAACCAGTCGCCGGTCGAGGAACCGGTGCTGTGATCGCCGGTCGACGAACCAAGACCCCAGTCGGGGGTCGAGGAGCCGAAGCCCGCGATCAGGTCATGGGCTACGTCGCGAAGCTGACCCAATAGGAATCCGGCGACCTCCGACGCGGCCGGATTCGCTATCAGGTCGAGGTATGAGGCCATAGACGCCCCTTTCGAGATACCCGCCGCAGCGGGCTGTGAAATAGAACACGGCGAGGCTAGCTGCCTATGGGACAACGCACAACCATGCAGGTAGAAGTCGAAAAATAAATGTGAAACATAGCTGTTCGCTATCTCGTGGCAACGCTAGCGATTCGCGGGCTAATTCTGGCGGGATTTCGCCGCGCTCTAGGCTCGGCGATATGCGCCAGCAACCAGCGACCGTCGCCCGCCTGCGGCCCTTCGGCGCCACGATCTTCGCCGAGATGACCGAACTCGCGGTCCGGCACGACGCGATCAACCTCGGCCAGGGCTTCCCCGATTCCGACGGCCCCGCGGGCATGCTCGAGCTGGCAAGGCAGGCCATCGCCGACGGTCTCAACCAATACCCGCCGGGCCGGGGCATGCCGGTGCTGCGCAGGGCCGTCGCGGCCGACCGGGCACGCCGCTACGGCACCGAATACGACCCGGAATCCGAGGTCCTGGTCACCGTCGGCGCGACCGAGGCGATCAGTGCGGCGGTGCTCGGCCTGGTGGAGCCAGGCCAGGAAGTGGTGCTGATCGAGCCCTACTACGACTCCTATGCCGCTGCCGTTGCGCTCGCGGGCGCGCAGCGGCGCACCGCCAGGCTCGTCGCCGACGGCGACCGATTCGTGCTGGACCTGGACAGTCTGCGTGCCGCGATCACCTCGAAAACCCGGATGATCATGGTGAACTCGCCGCACAACCCCACCGGCGCCGTGCTCGATCGACACGACCTCACCGCCATCGCGGAACTCGCCTGCGAGCACGATCTGCTGGTGCTGGCCGACGAAGTCTATGAACACCTGGTCTTCGACGACGCCGAGCACATCAGCCTGGCCACTCTGCCGGGGATGCGGCAGCGCACACTCGTGGTGTCGAGTGCGGCCAAGACGTTCAGCGTCACCGGGTGGAAGACGGGCTGGGTCTGTGCCGCACCGGAATTGATCGACGGAGTGCTCGCCGCCAAGCAGTTCATGACGTTCGTGGCGGGCGGCCCGTTCCAGCCCGCCGTCGCGCACGCGCTCACCGAGGAACTCGAGTGGGTCGCCGCACTGCGCAGTTCGCTGTCGGACCGGCGGTTACGGCTGTCCTCGGCCTTGGCCGACACCGGCTTCCACGTCTACTCCAGTGCCGGCGGCTATTTCGTCTGCGGCGATATCCGCCCCTTCGGCGCCACCGACGGCCTCGCATTCTGCCGCGAGCTGCCCACCCGGCTCGGCGTGGTCGCGGTTCCGGTCAGCGTGTTCACCGACCATCCCGAGCAGTGGAAGCATCTGGTGCGCTTCACTTTCTGCAAGCGCGACGAGACCCTGGATGAAGGCGTGCGTCGGTTACGCGTCGGCGCGCCCATCGGCTGACGCCGAACGCGTCCGGATCAGGCCGCGACCGGCCGCGCCCGATCGGTGGCCACGACGGCTGCGATCCCGGCCAGCGCGCTCCCCATGACGTAGCGCTGTATCCGCACCCAGACCGGCCGTGCGGTGAAGAACGCGGCGACCTGCCCGGCGCCGAGCACGATCAGCGCGTTGACCGTCAACGCGACGCTGATCTGGATCGCGCCGAGGCACAGGCTCTGCACCCAGACCGGCGTCGGGCCGGGATGCACGAACTGCGGGATGAGCGCCATGTACATGATCGCGATCTTCGGATTCAGCAGATTGGTGACCAGGCCCATGGTGAACAGCCGCCGGACCGGATCGGCGGGCAGCGCGGCCGGCGTGAATACCGACACACCGCCGGGGCGCAGCGCCTGCCAGGCCAGCCACAGCAGGTAGGCGGCGCCGGCCAGCTTCAACGCCAGGTACAAGCCGGGGACCACCGCGAACACCGCCGTGATGCCCGCGACCGCGGCCAGCAGGTACACCCCGAACCCGGCCGCGACGCCGGTCAGCGACACCAGCCCGGCGCGCCTGCCCTGCGACACGGTCCGCGAGACCAGATACATCATGTTGGGTCCGGGGGTGAGCACCATGCCGAGCGCGGCCGCCGCCACACCCGTCATCGCAGCGATCTCGATCATGTGGTCGATCTTCGCGTGCGTGGCGCCCGTACGTCTCGGTCCAGTTGGCCGCCGGTGGTCCGCTCACCGTCGATGAGCAGGGAGTACCGTCGTCGCGGGGGTGTGTCGGTGGGTTCGGGAACAATGGGTGGGAGCAGATCACAGGAGGCACCGGTGGCCGAAGGTCCACTAATCGTTCAGAGTGACAAGACGCTGCTGCTCGAGGTCGATCACGAACTGGCCGACGCGGCGCGTCAGGCCATCGCGCCCTTCGCCGAGTTGGAGCGCGCGCCCGAGCATGTGCACACCTACCGGGTCACCCCGCTGGCCCTGTGGAATGCCCGCGCCGCCGGGCACGACGCCGAGCAGGTGGTCGACGCGCTGGTCAATTTCTCCCGCTACGCGGTGCCGCAGCCGCTGCTGGTCGACATCGTCGACACCATGGCCAGGTACGGCCGGTTGCAGCTGGTGAAGCATCCAGCGCACGGGCTCACCCTGGTGAGCCTGGATCGCGCGGTGCTGGAGGAGGTGCTGCGGCACAAGAAGATCGCACCGATGCTCGGTGAACGCATCGACGACGACACGGTGATCGTGCATCCGTCCGAACGCGGCCACATCAAGCAGATGTTGCTCAAGATCGGCTGGCCCGCCGAGGATCTGGCCGGATACGTCGACGGCGAGGCGCATCCGATCGATCTCGATTACACCGGCGGTGCCTGGCATCTGCGCGACTACCAGGAGATGGCGGCCGATTCGTTCTGGGCCGGTGGCTCGGGTGTGGTGGTGCTGCCGTGTGGTGCGGGCAAGACCATGGTCGGTGCCGCGGCCATGGCGCGCGCGAAGGCCACCACGCTGATCCTGGTCACCAATACCGTGGCCGGGCGGCAGTGGCGGCGCGAGCTGCTGGCGCGCACCTCGCTCACCGAGGACGAGATCGGCGAGTACTCCGGTGAACGCAAGGAGATCCGGCCGGTCACCATCGCCACCTACCAGGTGATCACCCGGCGTACCAAGGGCGAGTACAAGCATCTGGAACTGTTCGACAGCCGCGATTGGGGCCTGGTCATCTACGACGAGGTCCATCTGCTGCCCGCCCCGGTGTTCCGGATGACGGCCGACCTGCAATCGCGTCGTCGGCTGGGGCTCACCGCCACCCTGGTGCGTGAGGACGGCCGCGAGGGCGATGTGTTCTCGCTGATCGGCCCGAAACGCTATGACGCGCCGTGGAAGGACATCGAGGCGCAGGGCTGGATCGCACCAGCCGATTGCATCGAGGTGCGCGTGACGCTCACCGATGCCGAGCGCATGGCCTACGCCACCGCCGAACCCGAGGAACGCTACAAACTCTGCTCCACCGCGCACACCAAGATCGCCGTCGTCGAATCCATCCTGGCCAGGCACAAGGACGCGCCGACGCTGGTGATCGGCGCCTATCTCGAACAGCTGGAAGAACTGGGCGCGGCGCTGGACGCGCCGATCATCCAGGGATCGACGAGAAACAAAGAGCGCGAAGCGCTTTTCGACGCCTTCCGGCGCGGCGAGATCCCGGTGCTGGTGGTGAGCAAGGTCGCCAACTTCTCCATCGACCTGCCCGAAGCCTCGGTCGCGGTGCAGGTTTCGGGTACTTTCGGGTCCAGGCAGGAGGAGGCGCAGCGACTCGGCCGGCTGCTGCGTCCCAAGCAGGACGGGGGTCAGGCGCATTTCTATTCGGTGGTCGCGCGCGACACGCTCGACGCGGAGTACGCGGCGCATCGTCAGCGTTTCCTGGCCGAACAGGGGTATGCCTATCGCATCACCGATGCTGACGACTTGCTCGGGCCGGCCGTCGGATAAGCGGAGGCACCACCTCCACAAACTGTGCTAGGAATGAGACGTGCGACGCTTCGAATTCGTGGTGGACCGCAGCCATGCCCATGCGGTCAACGAAGTTGTCGCGGATCTGCGCCGGTTGCGCATCAGTGCGGTGATCGCCGCCGCGGTCGCGGCGGCCGTCACCGGCTATCTGGTGTGGTTGAACCATCCCTGGTCCTATCTACTTGCGGTGGCCTCGGCGCTGGGCGCGGTCACCGCGCTGTGGGTGGCGCTGTGGGCGCCGCGCCGCTCCCGCATCGACAAGCTGTATGCCGAGGGTGAGCTGGTACCGGCCGTCGTCTCGCACACCTACCCGAGTGGGATGGTGCTGCTCGCGTTGGTGAACGTCGCCCGCCCCGACTCCAGCGAGACCCGGTACGCGCTGGTGGTGCGCAAGGTGCGGGCGCTGCCCGGACATGAGGCCAAGGCGGGGGAGCGGGTGCCCTCGGTCGCCGTGCGCGGCGATCACGCCGCCCGGGCGGTCGGTGAACTGCGCCAGGCGGTCAACGCCATGCCCATCGCCTGGGGGACCCGCGACGGCAACGTCATCGAACGGGCCCGCGCCGCCATCAGCGAGGTGGAGTGGCGGCTGCTGTCGGACAACCTCGCCCTGGCCGACAAGGTTCGCCGCAGCTCGGCCAAACGTTTGCTGCTGGATCCGCAGCAGCTGCCGGGCGATCTCGGCTCCTGAGCCGGTCGCCGGACTTAAACTGAGCGCATGGTTCCGGCTGCCAACCTGCTGGCATTCGCCATCGCCGCCACCGTGATCGTCGTCATTCCCGGCCCCGGGGTGTTGTTCACCATCGGACGTGCACTGGCGCTCGGCCGCCGCGCGGCACTGATCTCGGTGCTCGGGCACTGCGCCGGGGTTCAGGTGGCCCTGGTGCTGGTAGCGGTGGGCCTCGGCACCCTGCTGACCGCCTCGGCGATGGCGTTGACGCTGGTGAAGGTCTTCGGGGCGCTCTATCTGATCCATCTCGGGATCCAGGCCATCCGCGAACGCAAGAGCCTGCGCGCCGCGATCGGCGGTGAGGTCGGCCGGTTCGGCGACTCGCGGGTGTTCCGGCAGAGTTTCGTCGTCGGGATCACCAATCCGAAGGCGATCGTCTTCTTCGCGGCGGTGCTCCCGCATTTCGCCGATCCGGCGTCCGGGCCACTGCCGGTGCAGTTCCTCGTGCTCGGCACCGTGTTCTTGGCGATCGCCTTGGTCAGTGACAGTGCGTGGGCGCTGACGGCGGCCGCCGCGCGCAACTGGTTCGCGCGCTCGCCGCGGCGGTTGGAGGCGATCGGCGGTGCGGGCGGCGCGATGATCGTCGGGCTCGGCGCGTCGGTGGCGTTGAGCGGAACCTCCGGCTGAGGCGACTACCATCCAACGGGGCCGGTGCACCGGTGCCGGGTGGTGCGGTGTCGAACGAGGGGTGTGGGTTCGTATGAGGTTGTCCGGCGTATCGGCCGTCGCGGTGGCGGTGGCGCTGCTGCTCGGGCTCGCGAGCCCGGCGGGCGCGCAGTCCGCCGGCGATCCGCTGGCCGGCGCACCAGGACTCGGCGATCCCTACTACCCGCTGGACGGCAACGGCGGCTACGACGTGCGCCATTACGAGGTCGGCATCGGCTATGAACCTCTCGCCAAGCAGCTCACCGGCTCCACGCGCATCGACGCCACCGCCACCCAGGCCCTCACCTCGTTCAACCTGGATTTCGCCGGGCCGCCGGTGCAGCGGGTGACGGTGAACAACATCCCCGCCGGTTTCGACCGCAACGGCGAACACGAACTGACTGTGCGTCCTTGGCTGCCGGTGCTGCCCGGATTGCCGTTCACGGTGACGGTCGAGTACGCGGGGCAGGCAGCGGAGTCGGCGGGTTCGGGCTGGACCTTCGCCCCCAGCGGCGGCGCCTTCGTCGTCGGTGAACCGCATTCGGCCACCAGCTGGTACCCGCTCAACGACACTCCCCGCGACAAGGCCACCTTCACCCTGCACGCCACCGTGCCCGCCGAATGGGACGTGGTCTCCAACGGAATCCGGACCCGCGACGAGGTCCGCGCCGGCTCGCGCACGGTGAGCTGGGAGGCGCGCCAGCCGATCCTCGGCTATCTGACGACCATCGCCATCGACAAGTTCACCTACCTCGAGCAGCGCCGCGCCGACGGAACCCCGCTGCTGAGCGCCTTCGCTCCCGGCGCCGCCGGCAACCGCGAACACGAGCAGCGGCTGCCGGAGATCCTCGATTTCTCCGAATCCCTGTACGGCCCATATCCGTTCGATACATCCGGTGGCATCTACGTCGACGCGGACCTGTCGTTCTCGCTGGAGACCCAGACCCGCCCGATCTACGCGCCGTGGACGGACCTGAACACCGTGGTGCACGAGATCGCGCACCAGTGGTGGGGCGATTCGGTCTCGGTGTACAGCTGGGCCGATATCTGTCTCAACGAATGCCTCGCCAGCTACACCGCCGACTATCTGTGGCCCGAGCGGATGGAAGGCGCCGACGTCGACGCGATGTACCGCGACACCGTGGCGCAGGCCTCGACGATGCCGCACTTCTGGGAAATCCCGCTGCAAAACCCCGGTGCCGGAAACGAATTCACCTCCGTCTACTACCGGGGCCCGCTGTTTCTGCACGCGCTGCGCAAGCTCATCGGCGATGACGTCTTCTTCGCCGCGCTGCGCGAGTTCGCCACCGTCAATGCCTACGGCAACGCCTCGATGCCCCAGTTCCGCGACTTCATCCAGTCCAAGTCCGCGACCGATCTGAGTGGTTTCTTCGCCGCGTGGCTCGATCAGGCCGCGCCGCCGCCGGACGAGTACCTGTTCCCCGGCGACCTCAGGGCCTGAGTGGCGCACACACGCCACCATGTGACCAGAGTCACTGGCGGGCAGGAATATTGAGCTCAGGCGGGGTGATCGCAGCGGTCGCGGCGATCGGTCGGGCAGTCCATACTCGGTGGGCGTAACAACGCGCCGTCCGGCACCGACTCAGTGTTCGGATTGGACGTACGTCCATTACGTGGGCGGAATGTGGAAGGCACTACTGATGAATTATTTCGGTTTCCAAATGCTCGGCCGACTGCTCCCGAGCATCCTCGCCCTGTCGATTCTCGGCTTCTCCAGCATCTACTGACCTCGGTCTCCGTCGGTCGACCAGATGCGCCCGTCATGATCGTGCGGGTATCCTCACCCGCGCGTTCATGATCCAGTGAACGCTTCGGTGAGAGAGGTTTTCACGTGAAGTTCCCAGGAACGCGGCTGCTGGCGCGCATCATGCTCGCTTTCGTCGCAGCGGTCGCGCTGGCGGTCGCGGTGACCGGATGTTCGATGTTCGAGGATGCGGGCAAGTCCGACACGGCCAAATCCGAGGTCGGTGAGTGCATCAACGTCATCAGTAGTTCGGCGGTCGACTCCGAGACCGAGCCGGTGGATTGCTCATCGGACAAGGCCGTCTACAAGGTCGTCCAGACCTATGACACCAAGACCGAATGCGCCGAGGACTACACCTCCTACGAGGAGACCCTCAACGGCGGGACCACCGCGTTCCTGTGCCTTGCGCCCAATTTCAAGCAGGGTAGCTGCTACGCCGACAGCATGCTCTCCGGCTACAGCTTCGCCGATTGCGCCTCTCCCGAAGCCAGCTTCCGGGTGATTCAGCGCATCGACGGTCAGGTCGACGAACTGCTGTGCGGCGCCGATGCCAACAAGTTCATCACGGTGGCCGATCCCAAGACCACCTTCTGCCTCGGCGACCCCAAAGCCTGATCAGCGCCACTTCGAGCGGGGCCGTGCCATTCCGGCACGGCCCTTGCTTTTTCGGTGGGACCACGAACCGATCCGTTTCAGCGAAGCTCGCGTTGCGTCTACCTGGCCCGAGCCAGCAGGACGGACTGGACCGCCCCGTCTAATCGAGCAGCGCGACCGACGCGATCCGGTGCAGCGTGAAGTGCCGGACCGCGCCGGTGACCGGATCCACCGCGTCGAGCTGACCGTTACCGATCCGCACCGGCTCGACCACCCGCTGAATGGCGGTACCCGCGGCGTCGACGTAACCGATGTTCACCGCCCGGCGCCCGCGCGCGGCCAGTTGCAGCAGGGCCAGCGTGGCGGCGGTGCCGGTGCGGGTGCCGTCGGGGCGCACCGACTGCGTCGACCGGGCCGCGGCCGCCCGCTCACCGGCGCGCAGTTCCCGCACCAGCAGTTCCAGTTGTTCGGTGCTCGGCGGCACCGGCCGATATGCCTGCCGCGCATGGGGGCGCACCGCGATGCGCGCGCCGCGCCGCCGCAGATCCACGATCATGCCCGCCGAATCCTCCCCGGCCGGTGCGAAACCCGCGGCCCGCAACCGGTCCAGCAGTTCGCCCAGCGGGGCCTGCGAGATGGCGACCGTCGGGGCGATCGCGCGCAAGGCGAGCTCGGCGGCCACCGGCGCGTTCAGCACCTGGGTCAGCAGCGCCGGATCGTCGCTGCGCACGAACGACTGCGCCATGCCGGCCCGCAGCTGACCGTGGCGCCGCGCCACATCGTCGATCAGGTAGGTCAGGGCCTGCGGGATCGGGGTGCGCGAGTGCCTGCTGAACAGCCCGTGTAGTTCGGCGGCGGTGAGCCCGGCGTCGAGCGCCCGCCGCACCGAGGTCTCTCCGATCCGGTACACGGTGGCCGCGCCGGCTGATTCGACATCGGCGACAAGTGCGATCCGGCTCTGCAGATCCGCGGTGAGCGGACCGGGTGCGATCACCGTCAGATCCGCTTGCACCAGGACGTGATCCACCGGATCCGGCAGCGCCTGCTCCATCGCCGCTTCCGCCGCACCGGCACTGTCGGGCTGCTCAGACAGCAGGGCCCGTCCGGGGTCGCTCAGCGCGCCACGACCGATGATCCCGAGCGCCGCCGCCTCCCCGAAGGTGCGCTCGACCGCTTCGAGCCGGAAATGCCTGCGCCAGCGCGGTGCCCGCCAGGCCAGCAGGCGCGCGGCGCCGGACGGTTCCAGTGCGGTGCCCGCGGGCAGCTCCGCCAGCACCTCGAGCATCGCGCGCCGGTCGCGGATCGCGTGCGGGGTGCGCAGTTCATGGGCCAGAGCGGCCAGCGGTTTGTCGTTGGCATCGCGCATGCCGATCATCCACGGCACCCGATCCGATTCCAGCCAGGCCTGTGCCAGCGTCACCCAGCGCCGGGCCGGTGGCGCTTCCAGCCAGGAGTCGGCGGCGGGGGTGGGGGCCCAGAAATCGTCGGTGCTCTCGATATCCGGCGGCGGATCCGGCAGTCCGCGGTCGATCAGCTTGGCGGCGGCCAGCAGTTCGATCAGCAGGCCGGTGCGCTGTTCGTCGGTGCCGGTGTGCTTGGCGATCCGGCGGGTCTCGCGCACCCCGAGACCGCCCGCGCGCAGGGCGGGTGCCGGCGCCTGGCCGAGGACCTCGAGCACGCTCGCGCAGTGGCGCAGCAGTTCACCGACCTCACCGGCGGACACCGCGTTCACCTCATCCGGCGCATGGGCGGTGGTGGCAGGCGCCGGCGGGGTGAGCGCGTGCGGATCGGTGACGGGCTCGCCGCGCAACACCTGGGCGACGGTGAGCGGCAGTTCGACGGTCTCCGCATCCAGTGGGCGCAGCAGTCGCCGGCTCAGCAACTGCTGCACCGGACGATCGGGCGGGGTGCCGGGGGCGGCGTCCTTGGTGCGCCCGCGCGGACCGGTGGCGGCCAACTTGTCCAGCAAAGCCCGTTCGGCGGGGGAGATCTCGGCCAGCGCGGCAGTGACCTCCGGTTCGGTCAGCGCGTCCGGCAGTTCGGTGGTGCTGCCCATCGGCCACGGAAGCGCCTCCGCCGCGGCGGGAACCACGCGCAGGGCATCGCCGTCGGACCAGATCAGGGCTCGCTCGGTGAGCCGCCGCAACGCCGCGTCGACCGGTGCGGCCTTCACCCGGTCGCGCAGCAGCTTCTTCAATTCGCGACGGGTCAACGGTGGCTGCGCCGAGGCGGCCCGCACGGCCAGGGTCTCGATGATGGCGAACTCGAGGGTGTCGAGCTCGTCGGCGGCGCGCAGCACCGAGGCCCGCTGTTCGGCGCGGGCGGCGAGCACCGTCATCGAGGAGGGCAGCGGCACCGCCAGATCGGGCCGCAGCTCGAGCAGCGACACCAGCTCGGCATCGCTGCGGGCGCCGAGCCAGTCGGCCAGAGAGTCGGTACCGGTCATCGGATTCAGCCTACGATGCGCTGCCGGATGCCGCCGGAGCAGGAGCGGTGCAGTCGGCCATGCAGCTGTGCGGTCCGTATGTGTCCGCCCGCACTCCTGCCCGGGCGTTGCCGCATCACTGCCGGGCGGGTGTCGGTGTCTCGTGGGGTGGATGCCGTTGTTTTGCGGGCGGGGTCGTGTCTTGTGGGCAAGTGCCGTTGTCTCGCGGGTGCCGCTGCCTCGTCCCGACAAGGCGGGTGAGCGCCCGACGTGTCCGGTTCCACGCCGACCATGTGCCGGCTCGCGGCGGTCACATGCCAGAATGGGCGCGTGGTGAACAAATCGAAGAAGCCTTATGTCGACAACGGCTGGCCGCAGGTGGCCGACGGTGAGCATGCGGTGACCGAGCTGTCGTCCTCGCGCTCCGGCAACCTGTCCCCGTTCGGCGAGGACACCGAATTCCCGGTGGCCGCCGACAAGCTGCCGTACGTGCACCCGCACACCGTTATCAACCGCTGAGCCGCGCGCCCGCATCCGGCGACGGATCGTGGGCGCCGCTCCGGTCGTAGTTCATCGCATCCGGCGATGCCCCTCGCTCCACTGGCGCTGACGCATGCCCGCGTATCGGTGCCGGTGTGTAGCTGAGCCGGAATACGATTCGCGGCCGCATCCTCGGAACCTACCCCGCCGCACGGGAAACGGCCGAGGCCCCGAAACAACGACTGTGGCCCCGCATCCGATCGGATGCGGGGCCACAGTCGTAGAGACTCGGGTCAGGAGGGGAGCAGACCCTTGTTCGCCTCGAAGAAGTTCACGACGGCCGGGTCGAGCTTGGTGCCGTTGGCCTTGGCGGCGTTGAACACATCCAGCGCCTGCTGCGGCACCTGAACGCCCTGCGCCTGCACCACCGCGATGGCGCGGTCGACGGCGTCGAAGACCTGCTGGCTGCTGTCGGCGGCCGCCTGCTGCGGCGCGGCCTGCTGCTGCGGGGCCGGCTGCCAGCGCGGGCTCTCGGCCTCGGCGGGAGTCGAACGGGGGGTGGGAGCGCTGCTCAGGCCGAGCGAGGCCGAGCAGGAGGGCCACGCGCCCCAGCCCTGAGAGGCGAGCACCTTCTCGGCGACCGCGATCTGCTGTTCGCGGGTGGCCTGGTCGGCGGTGGCCGCGTATTGGCCGCCACCGTGGGCCTTCCAGGTGCTCGGAGAGAACTGAAGTCCGCCTTGGTAACCGTTGCCGGTGTTGATCGCCCAGTTACCCCCGGCCTCACACTGCGCGAGTCGATCCCAGTCGGAGTCGGGTGCCGCGCTGGCGTTTCCGGCGAAGGCCACACCTGCGGTGCCCATGATGGCGCCGGTGACGGCGACCTTGGCTACGGTGCGCCCGGTGGAGGTTGGCTTGCGATGGCGTCCACTCATATCGGGTTCGTCTTCCTCTCGTACGCACCTGCGAGGCGCTCTCGCTCGGGTTCGGACTGAGAGGTCGTCCGTCCCGCCCTCACCCCTCAATTCCGTCGGGGGTCCGGTACCCGCGGGGTGAGGTTCGGTGCGGCGGGCCGGTGGTTGGTTGCCGGGTGTCCCGGCTGGGTAAGACGGTACGACGAACCTCGCGAAAAATCACCATTTGGTAACCGGCGTGTACGCGGGGGTCTCGGGCCGGTCTCGAGCGGGCATAGACCCCTCTGTGCAGCTAGGCGCGTTGCGCGGTGGGGGCGGCGGGTGCAAGAACGTTCCGTTATCTGGCCGTTATGTGATGAGGATCACAGGCCGGATTGGGTAACGATTGCCCTGGGTAACTAGTTGATGTCACCTGGCTCGTCGTCCGGAGCGCAGAGTGAACACCAGCGCCAGGACGAAGCCGATCGGCGTGAGCATCGCCAGCAGATACAGCCACAGCCCCGGCGCCGAGTCGCTGAGGATGTGCGTCAGGAAAATGGCGACGATCGCCAGTAGGCCGATCGTGAAGACACCGAGCGCGAGCTGGAGCAACCAGTCACCACGCCGGCGCGGCGCACGGCCCGGCGGCGGCTGCGAGGGAGTGTTCGTCACCGCTGCACCGTAAAACTGATGTGCTTACGCGGAGGGCACCGGGGTAGACTCGACGGCAATGCGCGTCCTGCATACCTGTGGGGCGCGTTCTTTCGCACAAGGGCAAGACCTGATCGCGGCCCCGCCGCGCGGGTGCTTCGAAGATGGAAATGTGCCCGGGCCGCAAGGGTCCGGGTTTCGAATGATGAACGGGTGAGCGCAGTGCCGACCGGCAGGGTGAAGTGGTACGACGTCGAAAAGGGCTTCGGCTTCCTTTCCCAGGACGAGGGTGAGGACGTCTACGTCCGCTCTTCCGCGCTGCCCCAAGGCATCGAGACCCTCAAACCGGGGCAGCGCGTGGAGTTCGGGATGGCCGCGGGCCGTCGTGGGCCGCAGGCGCTGAGCCTCAAGTTGCTCGAGGCTCCGCCGTCGGTGCGTCAGGGGCAGGAGCGGGCCGCCCGCAAGGAGCCCGCCGCGCGCAGGCATTCCCCCGATGAGCTGCACGGCATGGTCGAGGACATGATCACCTTGCTCGAGGCCAAGGTGCAGCCCGATCTGCGCAAGGGCAAGTACCCCGATCGCAAGACCGCGCAGCGGATCTCCGAGGTCGTCCGGGCCGTCGCCCGCGAACTCGATCACTGAGCGGCGTAGTCCGGGCGAACGCGAACGGTCGCGGGCATCCTCGATGCTCGCGACCGTACTGCTGTTCGGGGGTGTTTACTCGGCGGTCCTGATCGACCATGCCGCATGCGGCACGTAGAACTCGGCGCCGGTCTCGTCGCGCGCGAGGATCGGCAGCTGCATCTCCACCCCGACCAGGCGTAGGTCCGGTTCGGGCTGCGACTCGACGGTGATCGCGCGCACTCCGCCGGGGAACTCGGTGTGCCTGCGCACCTTGGCGATCTCCTCGCCCGAGGGCAGCGCGTACACCTGCTGGATCAGCCAGGGCGCATCGGCGATCTCGTTGGGCAGCGACAGTTGCAGGGGATAGCCCGGCGGCACGTCGAGGCTCACGGTCTCGCCGTAGCGGCAGTCCTCCATCCGCACCGTGCAGTACATGAACGGCGGCACGGTGACCGTGCGGCCGTGCGCGTACGCGGTGATCTCCGGGTCGTGCTCGTCGGCGTTACGTACGAGCACCGTCAGCACACCGACGAAGGCGGCGGACAGCACGAGTACACCGACGGTGAACAGCGCGACGATGGTGCGGGCGTTGGGTTTGCTCACCGGATGGGATCTCCTCGTCTGATATCGGCGGTCCGGCCGTTGCGGCGGGTGCTGCCTTGGCTGTCGGCGGTGCTGTGGTGCGGTACCACCTGCTCGGCGTGCTGGGGCCGATTGCCGCCGAGGCCCGGCAGCAGCGAATGTCCGCGATAACTCACCACAGTCTGGACCAGGCCCGCCACCAAGATCACCGAGACCACCGCGAAACCCTTCCAGTAGTCGGTCGGCAGCAGTACCCCGGCGGCGCCGCCGACCACCCAGCTGAGCTGGAGCACGGTCTCCGAACGCCCGAACCCGGACGCGATCGACTCCGGCGGCAGATCGTCCTGGATCGAGGCGTCCAGCGACACCTTGGCCAGCGCGCTGGCACCGGCGGCGACCAGCGCCGCCACCGCCGCACCGAGCAGATTGTCGGCGAAGACCGCGAACAACGCGACCACCGCGCAGGCGGCCGTGCAGTTGACCACGATGAGCGAGGGCCTGCCCAGTTTGATCCTGGCGCCGCTGGCATTACCGGCGAAATTGCCGATGGCGGCGGCTGCGCCGACCACACCCAGCATGGCCGCCTGCTGCACCGGACGATGCTCGGTGGCCTTGGCGACGAAGGCCACATAGAAGGTGAGGAAGCCGGTGAGCACGCGGATACTGCTGTTGCCCCAGAGCCCGGTCACCACCGAGCGGCCCAGCGGTTGACGGCGTTTGCGGGCGGGCACCGCGGACTTCTTGCCGGACGGGATGACCTCGGTATCGGGGTCGTCGCTGTGATAGCTCAGGGTGGCGGGCACTTCGCCCTCGGTGATCTCGACCCAGCGCGGAATGCGCAGGCTCAGATAGGTGCCCGCGCAGGCGATGGCGACCGCGAGCACCAGCGCGCCGGTCGAGCCGAAGGCCGCGGCCGCGAGCGCGGCGATCGCGCCGGCGCCCATGGTGCCGCCGACCAGACCGAACACCGTCAGCCGGGAGTTGGTTCGGACCAGATCTATCCCCGGTGGCAGTACACGCGGCGTCACCGCGCTCTTGAGCACGGCGAACGATTTGCTCAGCACCATCATGCACAGCGCGAGCGGATACAACGCCCAGGTGTCGAAGTCGACGATGAGCACCACCGCCAGCACCGCGCGCACCGCGAACGATGACGCGAGGGCGAGCCTGCGGCCCCGCTGCAAACGGTCCAGCGCGGGCCCGATCAGCGGCGCGATCACCGCGAACGGGGCGATGGTGATCAGCAGGTACAGCGCGACCTTGGTCTTGCTCTCGGCGGTCGCGCTGGCGAAGAACAACGTGTTGGCCAGGGCGACCGCGATCGCGGCGTCCAAGGCGAAGTTCGTCATCGTCGCGTAGGTGAGCGCGGTCAGACCCGACTTGTCGGCGCCGTCGGCCTTGGCCGCGCGCTGGAAGGTGGCGAACCCCTTCTCGGTCAGCTCCTTACCGCGCAGCGCGGCGACCCGTGTGACGGTGAGTTTGCGCGGGACCCGGCGATCGTCGACGCGGGCGGCCTCGTCCTCGGGCGCCTCCTGGCGACGATCGTCGACCCGGCGTGGCTGTTCTTTGCGCATCGACCGCGTGAACCGGCCGCGGCCCGGGTCGCGCTCGACCTCCGTCAGCGGACGGGTCGGCGGCGGGATGGTGCCTGGATGATCCGGCGGTAGCGGCGGCAACGGCCGACGTCGCCGTGGCGCGTTGGGTGGCGGATATCGATCGAAACCGGGGTGCCGCTCGTACGGTGGGTACTCTTCGCCGTCCCACCGACCGCGATCGGGACCGGGGGGATCGCTGGGAGTAGTCACAACGTCAATTCTGGCGCACAACGGCCGGTGAGGTTCACGCACGCTCCGGCGAATCCGCCGAAAGTGACGTGGTTCGCCTACGGGGCGGGGACGAAACGCACCTCGAACATGGTTGGCCAGTACTTGCCGGTGAGTAGGAAGCGGTCGGTGCCGGGGATCTGGGTGATGCCGTTGAGGACGTCGGTGCCGGCGCGTTCGCGCGGCGGGAGCAGGCCGGAGGCGTCGATGGTGGCGAGGATCTCGCCGGTGCCGGGGTCGATGCGCAGGATTTCGTCGGTGGGCCAGTTGTTGGCGTAGACCGAGCCATCGGCCGCGCACTCCAGTTCGTTCAGGCGTGCCGATCCGCGGCCGTTCAGGTCGACCGATCCGGTGCGGGCGAAGGTCACCGGGTCGCGGAAGGTCAGCGTGGCCGAGCCGTCGCTCATCACCAGCTGCCCGGCACGGGCGCACAGACCCCATCCTTCGCCCTCGTAGGACACCTGCCCGCGCTCGGCCAGCGTGGCCGGGTCGCGGGCGAAGGCGATGCCGTCTTTCCAGGTGAGCTGCCAGAGTGTGTCGTCGGTGACCGCGATGCCCTCACCGAACAGCGGTGCCGGAAGTTCGGCGGCGGCGAGTTCGGCGCCGGTGGCGCGGTCGACCGCGCGCACACCCGAATCGCCGGACATCCCGGTGCTCTCGTAGAGCACCCCGTCGGCGATCTGCAAGCCCTGGGTGAAGGCGCGCGGGTCGTGCGGGGCCGTGCCGAGCACCTCCACGACCAGGTGTGGCGCCTGATCTGCCGGGTCATCGGCGCGCGCGCACCCGGCCGAGGTGAGCAGGCAGAGCAGGGCAGCGACGGCCAGCGAACGCCGATCGGTCTCCATACGGCAAAATGTAGGCCGTGAGCGCAGTTTCTGTTTCGGACTCCGGCGTGCGGCCCGTCCTGGCCGACGCCGTCGAGCTTGCCCGTCGTGCGCTCCTCGAGCTGGAGCCATCCGGGGTCGGTGCGCATCTTGGTGTGTCCGCCGAGGACGACAACGCGGCAACACATCGCTTCGAGGCCACCCTGGCCGGCTATCGCGGCTGGCAGTGGGCGGTCGTGGTGGCGGCCCCGCCGGGCGCGGACCATCCGACGGTCAGCGAATCGGCCCTGCTGCCCGGCCCGGACGCGTTGATCGCGCCCGAATTCGTGCCGTGGGATCAGCGGGTGCGCCCCGGCGATCTGGCTCCCGGCGATCTGCTGGCCCCGCCGCCGAACGACCCGCGCCTGGCCCCCGGCTACACCGCCACCGGCGATCCCGAGGTCGACGAGGTGGCCTACCAGGTGGGTCTTGGTCGTTCCCAGGTGCTCAGCCTCGAGGGCCGCGAGGAGGCCGCGCAGCGCTGGTACACCGAGTTCGGCCCCGATACCGAGATGGCCAAGGCCGCGCCGGGGACCTGCGGCACCTGCGGTTTCTATCTTCCGCTCGCCGGTGCGCTGCGTGCCGCGTTCGGGGTCTGCGGTAACGCGATGGGCGCCGACGGACATGTCGTGCACACCGAATACGGGTGCGGCGCGCACTCCGACGTCACGGTGCCCAGCGGTGCGGGCTCGCCGCTGTACGAGGCATACGACGACGCCGCGGTGGACCTCGTTCCGACGGAATCGCTGCGCGCGACCGGCGAGGGCGATGCGGCCTCCGGAGATTCGGCCTCGGCCGAGCAGGCCGAGGCAAGTGCCGGAGACCATGCTGCCGGCAGCGCTGTGACAGAGCAGGCTCCTGAGGACGCGGAGGTAGCCACTGGGTCCGGCTCCTCGGACGTGGTGACCGAAGCAGCCGGGTCGGATGTCGACCGGGGCGCCTCGACTCTCGCCGAGGCAGAGCGGTCCAGCGCATCGGCTCCGCAACCTGAATCGTCCAATGGCACTGGGGATTCCGATTCCGCGCGGGCCGCTGATCGCCCGGCCACGGACGCCCAGCCGGAGTCCGGGTCATCGGCGCTGAGCTGAGGCCGGCGGGGGACGATCCGTTCGATACGGCGTCCCTGCGTGCCGGTGTGCTCGCGGCCTGGCGGGATTCGCCGACGCGGTTGCGTGAGGACGCGGCGACCGAGGCCGATCTGGTTCGGGCCGGGTATCGCGACCGGCTGCTGACGGAGTTGGCGCAGAACGCCGCCGATGCCGCGGCGAAGGCGGGCACTGCCGGTCGGCTCGCGGTCTGGTCGGACGAGGGAACTCTGCATATCGCGAATACCGGTGCGCCGCTGGACCTGTCCGGCGTTCATGCGCTGACGGCGTTGCGCGCGTCGGGCAAGTCCGATCCGGCGGCCACCGTGGGACGGTTCGGTGTCGGGTTCACGGCGGTGCTGACGGTGAGCGACGAGATCGAGATCCGCTCGACCACGGGTTCCCTTCGTTTCTCGCGCGCCGAGACACTGGACGCACTGCATCAGAACGTCATCGCGGTGCCCGGCGACAGCGGGCGCACGGCCGGTGATCACTGGCGGCCGCCGGCACTGCGGTTGGTGTGGCCGAGTTCCACCGGGCCCGCCGCGGGTTTCGATACCGAGGTCGTACTGCGACTGCGCGATGACGTCGACCCGCAGGCCTTGCTGGCCGCCATGCGATCCGAGGCCGCCGACCTGCTTCTCGAGCTCCCCGCACTCAGCGGCATCCGCGTCGGCGGCGACGAATTCAGCAGCACCACAAGCGATTCGGTGCACCATCTGCAGGAATTGCGAATCATCGGCCCTGATCTGGACCAGCGCTGGTGGCAGTTCCGCACCGCCCGCGCGCGCTGGCTGTTGCCGGTGCGCGACGGCAGGCCGATGCGCGTCGCGCCCGACGTCCTGCGCGCGCCGACCCGCTCCGACGAGGAGTTGTCGCTCCCGGCCCTGCTCATCGCCGATATCGCCATGCAACCCGACCGCCGCCGCCTGCTCCCCGGCGCGCACGTGACGGAACTGGCCGACGGCTATGCGGATTTCGCGCGCGCCCTGCCGCCACGCGATCGTCTCACGCTGGTTCCCGTCCCGGGGTTCGCCCGCAGCGAGGCCGACGGGCTGCTCCGCGAAGCCGTCATCCGCGAACTCCAGACCCACTCCTGGCTTCCGGTCATCGCTCCCACCGGCCAGGAATCCCGCCCTACGCCCGCCTCGCGTGCCGAGCTCGAAGCCTTCAGCGAACCCGACCTGCCCGATGCCGACCGGTCCACTTCTGTCGGCGGGGAGGCCCCGGAGCGGGGTCGGAATCCGAGTCCCGGTGCCGCGCCGCGCCTCGATCACGACGTCCTCGCCGACGACGATCCGGCCGCCGCGCAGCGATTCGATCTGCCCGGCGAGCTGCGGGCCGATGGCTCGGACGCGGTCCCGACCCGAGCCAGCGTCTTCCCCGATCTCAGCCCCGAACTGGCCACCCTCCTCGCCGATATCCTCGGCCCCTTGGTGATCCCGGAACTCTCGGGTGGCCCGCATGCCGAAGCGCTGTCCGTGCTGGACGTGCACCGAATCGGTTTGGCCCGCTTGGCCGAGCTGTCGGGTGGACTGGATCGGGCGCCGTCCTGGTGGCACGACCTGTACGCGGCGCTCGAGCCGTACGTCACCGATCCGCTCGCCGTCGAGGAACTCGGTGCACTCGCCGTCCCGCTGGCCGACGGGCGCCTGGTCACCGGCCCGCGCACGGCCGTTCTCGATGACGAACTGCCCGCGCCGATCCCGGTGCACTGGGCGCGATTGATTCATCCGGAGGCCGCGCATCCGCTGCTGTCGCGGTTGGGCGCGCGGCAGGCGACGGCGCGCGATCTGCTCTCCGATCCCGGGTTGCGCGCCGAACTCGAGGACCATCCGGGCGATCCCGACACCACCGATGCGGTGCTGCGGCTGGCCGCAACGGCGGATCCGGCGCAGCTGCCCTCCTGGCTCGGCCTGCTCGAATTGCCGGATGACACGGGCGAATTGCGCCCAGCCGACGAGCTGTTGCTGCCCGGTGCGCCACTGCGTGCGGTGCTGGTCGCCGATTCTCCGTTCGGCACGGTCGACCAGCGGTTGGTCGATGATCACGGTCCCGAGGCCTTACGCGCGGTGGGTGTCGGCTGGGATTTCGCGATCGTCAGCGAGACCGATCCGACCGGACCCGATCACGATCTGCCGGACGAAGAGGCCTGGTGGGCAGGGCTGTCCGAGGATCCGCCCGAACTGATCGCCGTGCGCGATCTGGATCTGGTCGACGACGCCGCCTGGCCGCGAGCCCTGCGTCAGCTGGCCACAGGCGAGCGCACCCGCCCGCTGCTGGCCGATCCGAACGGCTACACGGCGTGGTGGCTGCGTCGCTTCGCCCACATCGACGGCACTCCGCTGGGCGTTCTGCGTCATCCCGGCGAACCCGAATTCGCCGGTCTGCTCCCCGAATTCAGCGCACCCGGTTTCGCCCGCGCCGAGATCGACGCCCTGCGCGCGGTCCTCGCCGACCCCGCGTCGATCACCCCCGAGCTGGCCGAAGCCCTGCTCGCGGCATTGGCGGACCCGGCGAAAACCCCGTCCCCGCAGGTCGCAGCCCGCACTCACGCCCTGCTCGCGGCCGCGGAGGAACATCTCGACCTCGCCGAGCTCGAACTTCCCGACCTGGTGCGGACCTTGTCGGGTGAGACGGTGGATCCGGGCGAGGCGATGGTGCTGGATCAGCCGTGGTTCGGTCTGGCGATTCCGCCGCGACGCCTGGTGGTGGGCGCGGTGGAGTCGGCGCCCGCCCTGGCGACCCTGCTGGATCTGCCGCTGGTCTCCGAAGTCGTCACGGCCGAGGTGATCGGCACCGGTCGTGCGAGCACCTGGTCGAACGAGCCGATGGGTGTGGTGCTGCGGCAGCTGTTCGGCCTGCCCGAGGACGACGGCGACCTGATCGTGCACGATGAGCTGCGCGTGCGGCTCTCCGGTGCGGTGCAGCGTACGGCCGAGGTCGCCTGGTGGCGCGACGGCGATACGACCCACATCCGAAACCCGCAGGCCCCGGACTGATCCCGGCCGCTATTTCGCGTAGGTGCTGAGCATCTCGCTGAGCACATCCAGCTGCGTGCGCACGCTTTCGCTGTCGTTGTCCACCAGCCAGCGCAGCACGATCCCGTCGATCACGCTGAGGGTGAACCGGGACAGGGTCTGCACCGGCACCGTCCACTGCGTGGACGTGGCATCGCGGGCGTGGTCGAGGATATCGGCGACGGTGGAATCGTTGAACGCGTACTGTTCCCGCGCGATCGCCAATTTCGCCGGCGTCTGCTCGCCCTCGCGCAGCGCGTAGGTGGTGGTCTCGTAGGTGAGCAGCTGACGTTCCGGTGTGGCTTCGATGTTGAGCCACATCAGTTCCAGACCGTTGCGCACCAAAGTTTGCAGTGCCGCTTTTCCGGTTCCGGCTTCCTGCCAGACCGTTTCATTGGCGTCGACGGAATCGCGCAATTCCATCGATAGCGCTTTGACCAGCTCGGTCATCAGCGCGTCCTTGTTTTCGAAACAGTAATGCACCACACCGAGCGAGACGCCTGCCGCTTGCGCGACATCGCGCGTGGTCACGCCCGCCACACCCTTTTTCTCGGCAAGGCCGATCGCGGCCTCGATAAGGTGGGCCCGTCGTTCTTCGACGCTCAATCGGGAGGACACCTGAGCGAGTTAAGCGCTCGCAGCGCGAACAGTCAATTCGCCGACCCGAAAATTCGTACTGGACGACTGTCCAGATCTGTGGTTCGCTGCCAAAGATCGAAGGGAGTCTGTGATGTCGGTAACCCGCAGGACGCTGCTCGCCCGGAGCGCGGTCGGCTCGGCGGCCCTCGCGGCGATGCCCGGACTATCGGGCGTCTTCGCGGCAACGGCGGGTGCCGCGCCCGGCGAGTACGAGATCGGCGCCGGCCTGTCCGACATCACCGGACCGGCCGCCGAATGCGGCATGATGGGCTACTCCCAGCTGGAACAGACCACCGCCGGCATTCACCTGCGGCCACGGGCCAGGGCATTCATCATCGGTGCGGGCGGGCGCAGGGTCGTGTTCGTGGTCGCCGACAACGGCATGATCTTCCAATCCGTGCACCGCGGGGTGCTGCTCGCACTCGCCGAACGCTTCGGCGATCTCTACACCGAGCAGAACGTGCTGCTGACCTCGACGCATTCGCACGCCACCTGCGGCGGGTCCAGCCACGACTACGCCTACAACCTGTCGATCCTCGGTTTCCAGCAGCAGGTCTACGACGCCGAGGTACAGGGCATCGTCGAGGCCATCGCCGCCGCGCACGCCGATCTGGGTCCGGGTTCGCTGGCCATCGGCCGCGCGCAGTTGCGCGATGCCAGCGTCAACCGGTCCAGGATCGCGTTCGACCGCAATCCCGAGGCCGATAAGCGGTATTTCCCGGACGCCATCGATCCGGCGGTGACGGTGCTGTCGTTGCGCAAAGGCGGGCGCGAGATCGGTGCCATCACCTGGTTCGCCACCCATAACACCTCGATGACCAATGAGAATCGGCTGATCAGTTCCGATAACAAGGGTTACGCCTCGTTCAGCTTCGAACACACCGAGCACGGCGTGCGCTACCTGGACGGGCGTGCCGATTTCATCGCCGCCTTCGCGCAGACCAATGCCGGCGATATGTCGCCGAATCTGAATCTGCGTCCCGGCTCGGGGCCGACCGACGACGAATTCGAGAACACGCGCATCATCGGTGACCGGCAGTATCGCGCCGCGAAATCCGCGCTGGCGGCGGCGACCTCGATCGGCGGTCCGGTGGACGCCATGCTGTGCTACATCGATCTGGCAGATATCGCCGTCGACGGCCGCTTCACCCCGGACGGCCTGCCCAAGCGGACCGCGCCTGCCGCCGCGGGCGTTTCGCTCATCGCCGGCAGTGTGGAGGACGGGCCCGGCCTGCCGGGCGGCCCGATCCCGGAGGGCGTGACCAACCCGTTCGTCGCCGCACTCGGCGATCCGGGCACGCCGGCCCCGGCGTGGCTGGCCGACGCACAGGCGCCCAAAGCGATCGCCGCTCCGCTCGGGCTGCTGCCTCCGGTGCCGTGGGTGCCGAATGTGGTGCCGATCCAGTTGGTGCGCATCGGCGAGCTGTACCTGGCGGCGGCCGGTGGTGAGTTCACCATCGTGTCCGGGCTGCGGGTGCGCCGCGCCGTCGCCGACGCGCTCGGGGTCGACGTCGAGCAGGTGCTGATGCAGGGCTACGCCAACGCCTACCACGAGTACGTGACCACACCGGAGGAATACGACGCCCAGCAGTACGAGGGTGCCTCCACCCTGTACGGGCGCTACACCCTCTGCGCCTACCAGCAGGAATTCACGCGGCTGGCAACGGCATTCGCGGCCCGTCAGCCGATCGCGCGCGGGCCGGCACCGCGCGACGTCTCCGCCCTCCAGCCGAACTTCGTGCCCGCCCCCGGCCCCGACGCGACGCCGCTCGGGCGGGCCTTCGGCGACGTCCTGGTGCAACCGGCCGCGACGGCGTCGCCCGGCACCCGCGTCGAGGTCGAATTCGTCTCCGCCCACCCCAAGCACAACCCGCGCCGCAACGGCACCTTCCTCGAAGTGCAGCGCCGCACGGCATCCGGCCGATGGGAACGGGTGGCCAACGAAGGCGAATGGGCGGTGCGATTCCACTGGCGCTCACCCGGACCCGGCATCTCCCTCGCCCGCTTCACCTGGGACATCCCGGCCGACGCCGCCCCCGGCCGCTACCGGTTCCAGCATTTCGCCGATCGTCTCGGCGGCGACGGATCGCTGACCCCGATCACCGGCACCAGCGACGAATTCGATATCGGCTGATCGGGCGTCGCCGCGAGACCCTTACCGAAACCTCAGAGAACCACCAGGCCGAACGCCATACTCGGGTCCTAGCGTCGCGGTGTGATCGGACAACGGGCCCGTTGGGCACTTCTCGCTGCTGTCGTCGTCGCTGCCGGGTCGGTGGGCGGATTCGCCGCCTGCGCTCGTACATCGGCGGCGCCCACCGGAATCGCCCTGGTGAACGCCGATTCCGGGCCGACGGGGGAGCGGGTGGCGCAGGCGGTGCAGCAGGTCGGTGACTACGAGTGGACGGTTCTCGCGGCGGGCGAGGCCGATCTCGACGACTACGCCGCCGTCATCACCTTGCCCGCCGATCTGACGGAGTCGATGGGCACCTTGGCGGGGCCCCAGCCGCGGCGCGCGCAGGTCACCGTGGCCACCCATGCGGGCGTCGATGGTGAGCTGGTCGACGGGGCCGTGTCGACGGTGACCCAACGGATCGGTGCCGTGGGAGTGGAGGCGGCGTTGTCCGCGACGGCCGCCGCCCGCTCGGAGATGACGAGTGTGCAGTTCAGCGCGCAGCTGTTGAACGCGGGTGTGAACGCCGCGGCAGCCGGTGCGGATCAGTTCACCGCGGGCGCCGATCAGCTGCTCGGCTTCCTCGATATGGCCAAGAACGGCTCCGCACAGCTGACCTCGGCGATCGAGCTGCTGAACAGCACCGTCGACGGTGCCGCCGCCCAAGCCGAACAGCTTGCCGCCGCCCTCGATTCGACGAATCTGACCATCGCGCAGGTGCAGCAGACGGCGAACACGATGAGCACGGGACTCGATCAGATCTTGCCGCTGCTGCGTGGGCTGCCGTTCTCCGGCGACCCGCAGGTGGCCGATGTGATCAACAAGCTGCAAGCGCTGCGTGACGTCTCCGGTCAGGCGGGTGCACAGCTGACCGGCCTCGGCGAGCTGACCGGCGCCGCCGTCGACCCGAACACCGATCTCGGCACCCTGCTGCGCACCGTGGTGGCTCGATTGACGGGCGCGAGCGATCAATTGGCCAAGGGTGCCCAGCTCGCCGAATCCCTGCCGCAGCTCGCCGAGCAGGGCGGTGCGCAACTGCTGGCCGCCATCGGCATGATCGAAACCGGCATCGGCCAGCTCCAGGGCATCGTCACCAACCTGAACACCCAGACCGGCAAGGCGCTCGCCGCCCTCCCGCAGCGCGGTAAGGCGCAGCAGTCGGCGGTCGCGCTCGCGCTCACCGATCCGGTGGAGATCGTGCGCGAGTGAGCAATTCCGGCCCGGGTTCCGGCTCGCTGCCCTCGGCCGGTGCACGCGCACCTAGGGCGCGGAAACGATCAACGGCCGCCGCCGTCGTCGATCCCCGTCGGCATCGGCAGCCGGTCGGGCATGCCGAAACGCGGGTAGAGGGCATCCAGATGGAACCTGGTGATCGCGGCGATCCGTTCACCCGCGCAGGTCAGCACGATCAGCCCGGCGGGGAACGCGAAGGGTTCCATGGGATCGTCGAGATAGGTGGCGAAGGCGGGCTGGGTATTGGCCGTCGTCGCCCGCAGGTGCGCACGACGGCGGCCGCGGTAGCCGAACGAGGTGCGCAGGAAGGCGGCGATGGCCGCAGGGCCGTGGTATTCGTGCCGCGCGGGCGGCATGGTGAGCCAGGCGTCGTCGGTCAACAGGGCTACGACAGCGTCCACGTCGCCCGCGAGGTAGGCCCGCGCGAAACGTTGTGCGAGCGACTGTTCGGTGGCCGAGCCGGGCCGGGTCCGTTCCAGGCTGCCGCGTTCCCGGTGCAGGGCGGCTCGCGCCCGTTGCAGCGTGCCTTTGACCACCGTCGGAGTGCTGTCGAGGAGATCGGCGACCTCGGCGGTCGGGAACCCGAGCACATCGCGCAGCACGAGGGTCGCGGTGTGCAGCGGCGGAAGTCGTTGCAGCGCGGCGACGAAGGTGAGCTCGACCGTGGCCTGCGCCTGCTGGTTCGCCTCCGGCCCAGGAGCCGGGTCCACCACCCGCGCGAGCACGTCGTCGGGGGCCGGTTGCAGCCAGGTGATCGAATCCCGGCGGGTCGGTTCCGGCGGCTGGAACGGCGGTATCGGTTCGGGTGGGCGGCGCCGCGCCGCGCGCAGCGCGTTGAGGCAGCGGTTGGTCGTGATCCGATACAGCCAGGTGCGCAGCGAGGAGCGCTGTTCGAAGTCCGGCAGACCACGCCAGGCCGCGAGCAGGGATTCCTGGAGGGTGTCCTCGGCGTCGGTCAGCGATCCGAGCATCCGGTAGCAGTGCACCAGCAGTTCCCGCCGGTAGGGCGCGGTCAGCTCATCGAAGGCCCGTTCGTCACCGGCGCGGGCCCGTTCCAGGAGGGTCTGCTCCACCCGGCCATCGTGCCATCCGGGCAGATTCGCCCGCCGCGTTCCGTTCTCCGTCGCGGCGGTGTCGGTACCTGTGCGGGCGGCAGCAGGCGGCCCACCGACCCGGAAGGACATCATGACCACGAGCAGTGCCTTGCAGACCGCGCTGGACTACCACCGCGCCTGGACCGGCCACGACTTCGACCGTGCCATCACCTACCTGGCCGACGACCTCGTCTGCGAGGCGCCGTCCGGGCAGATCACCGGCCTGACCGAATTCCGTGCCTTCATGGAACCGTTCAGCCAGATCATGACGAGCTCGCGGCTGCTCGGCGCATTCGGCGACGACGCCACCGCGATGCTGATGTACGACACCACAACCATCCCGGTGCCGCATGCCCCCGGCGCGGAGCTCTACACCGTCGCCGACGGCCGGATCACCCACATCCGGATCATCTTCGACCGCGCCCCGTTCGAGGCCGCCGCCGCTGCCGCAGCGGATCCGGCGTCCTGATCTCGGCCGCAACAGCACTGCGGCCCGCACTCGAGGAGTGCGGGCCGCAGTCGGGAGGCCGGGATTACTTGGCGTCCAGCAGATCGATGACGAAGACCAGGGTCTTGCCGGAGAGCTTGTGGCCCGCACCGGCGGGGCCGTAGGCCAGCTCCGGCGGAATGGTGAGCTGACGGCGTCCGCCGACCCGCATCCCCGGGATACCGTCCTGCCAGCCCTGGATCAGGCCACGCAGCGGGAAGGTGAGCGATTCGCCGCGGTTCCACGACGAGTCGAACTCCTCGCCGGTGTCGAATTCGACGCCCACGTAATGCACCTCGACGGTGCCGCCGGGCACCGCTTCCGCGCCGTCACCGACGGTGATGTCCTTGATGACGAGCTCGGTGGGCGCGGGGCCCGACTGGAATTCGATCTCCGGCTTGCTCATTCGCATATCCCCTTCGATATGTGGGTTCTTCGTCGGCTCTAGCGGTTGGTGATCTCGTGGTAATCGCGCGCACCGTAACCGGTGTAGATCTGGCGCGGACGGCCGATCTTGAGCGGCTCGCTGTGCATTTCCCGCCAGTGCGCGATCCAGCCGGGCAGCCGGCCCATGGCGAACAGCACGGTGAACATGCGGGTCGGGAAGCCCATGGCCTTGTAGATGACGCCGGTGTAGAAGTCGACGTTCGGGTACAGGCGGCGCTCGACGAAGTAATCGTCGGTCAGGGCGGCCTCTTCCAGCGCCTTGGCGATGTCGAACAGCTCGTCGTCGCCGCCCAGCTTGGCCAGGATGGCGTCGGCGTGCTTCTTGGCGATGGCCGCGCGCGGATCGTAGTTGCGGTAGACGCGGTGCCCGAAGCCCATGAGCTTCACGCCGTCTTCCTTGTTCTTGACCTTGCGGATGAACTCCTTGACGTCGCCGCCCTGGGCCTTGATGTCGTCGAGCATCTCCAGCACGGCCTGGTTGGCGCCGCCGTGCAGCGGGCCCCACAGCGCGTTGATGCCACCGGATACCGAGGTGAACAGGTTGGCGTCGGAGGAGCCGACCAGGCGCACGGTGGAGGTGGAGCAGTTCTGCTCGTGATCGGCGTGCAGGATCAGCAGCATGTCCAGCGCGGCGGCGATCTCCGGGTCGACCTCGTAGGGTTCGGCCGGGAAGCCGAAGGTCATCCGCAGGAAGTTCTCCACCAGGCTCAGCGAGTTGTCCGGGTAGAGGAACGGCTGGCCGACCGACTTCTTGTACGAGTAGGCCGCGATGGTCGGCAGCTTGGCCAGCAGGCGGATGGTGGACAGCTCGACCTGCTCGGGGTCGCGCGGGTCCAGCGAATCCTGGTAGTAGGCCGACAGCGCGTTGACCGCGGAGGACAGCACCGGCATCGGATGCGCGTTGCGCGGGAAGCCGTCGAAGAAGCGCTTGAGATCCTCGTGCAGCAGGGTGTGGCGGCGGATCTTGTCGGTGAACGACTCGAGCTGGGCCTGCGTCGGTAGCTCGCCGTAGATGAGCAGGTAGCTCACCTCGATGAAGGTCGAGCGCTCGGCCAGCTGGTCGATCGGGTATCCGCGGTAGCGCAGGATGCCCGCCTCGCCGTCGATGTAGGTGATGGCCGACTTGGTGGAGGCGGTGTTGACGAAGCCGGGGTCGTAGGTGGTGTATCCCGTGCTCGCCAGCAGCTTGCCCAGATCGATGCCGTCGTTGCCCTCGGAGGCCTCGGCGATCGTCATGGGGTATTCGCCACCGGGGTACGTCAGCACCGGCTTGGCGTCGTTGATGTGATTCTCGGGCACGGAAGGATCCCTCTCAGGCTATGACCGTCGGCACCGGGTGCGGTCGGCACGGCGGTGCGCTTGACCATGACGCTAGTCGCTGCTTCGCCGGGCACGGGCAGGAGGGTGCCCACCGCACGATCTCACAAACGTACCGCCGGGCGGTGAGGCGCTGGTGCTCACGCCGGCACCGGTTCGGCCGCTGACCGGCCCACCCGGTACCGCACGAAGGCCGGGAAGGCCAGCGCGGCGAGCGCCACACCGACCACCACCAGCACGCCACCGCCGGCGGCGGCTACGGCGGTACCCAGGCTCGCCGCGGCGAAACCGTGCGCAACATCACCGATTCGCGGGCCGCCCGCGACCACGACGATGAACACTCCCTGCAGCCTGCCACGCATTTCGTCGGTCGCCACGGTCTGCAACATCGTCATCCGCAACGCGGCCGAGACCATGTCCACCGCACCGCCGAAGGCCGAGCAGGCCAGCGCGATCCACAGCCCGGCGGCGACGCCGAGGCCGTGCCCGGTGAACCCGACCGCGACCCCGAAGCCCACCATCGCCAGCCCCCACAGCGCGATGCACACGATCACCGCGAGCCCTTGCCTGCGCACCCGCGGAATCCACCCGGAGAACACCCCACCGAGTACCGCGCCCGCCGACATGGACGCGAACAACAGTCCGAGCGCGACGCCGCCGGTGGCCGGATCGCCGAATGTCTCGTGCGCGATCTGCGGGAACAGCGCGCGTGGCATCCCGAACACCATGGCGATGATGTCGACGGCGAACGAGGCGAGCAGGATCCGCTGGGTGGCCAGGTAGGCGAAGCCGTCGAACACCGTGCGCAGGCCCGCGCTGCGGACCGAACCGGTGGGCGGCAGCGACGGCAACCGCCACACCGCCCACAGCGTCACCAGCAGCGCGATGGCGTCGATCAGGTACAGCGTGGACAGCCCGATCAGTGGGATGAGCGCGCCCGCGAGCACCGGCCCGGCGATGGCGCCGAACTGGGTGACCGTCATCGACAGCGAATTCGCCGCGGCCAGTTGGCTTTCCGGCAGCAACCGGGGAATGGTCGCGCTGCGGGTCGGCTGGTTGACGGCGAAGAAGGCCTGCTGCACCGCGAACAGGCCGAGCACCAGCCAGACATTGCCCGCGCCGCTCGCGGCCTGGATCCAGAAGGCGAGCGCGGTGAGCCCGGTGCCGGCGTTGGTGATCAGCAGCAGCGTGCGGCGGTCCATCACATCGGCGAGGGCGCCGCCCCACAGTCCGAACACGATCAGCGGTACCAGCCCGAACAGGCCGGCCAATCCGACGTAGCCGGAACTGCCGGTGAGCTGGAAGATCTGGGTCGGCACCGCGACGACCGAGAGCTGGGCCCCGATCGTGGTGACGATGCCGGAGGTCCACAGCCTGCGGTAGTTCGGGTCGCGCAGCGGCCTGGTGTCGGCGAGCACTCTCACCGGCCGCAGATTATGCGAGCCGGACCCGATCCGGCCAGACCTTATTCATCACATGATTGGATGCATTGCCCGTCCGGGGATCAGGGTTGTAGACGCTGAACCGTCATGGTGTCACCGTCGACGTTCACCCGGATGCGGTTGTGCAACCGCCCCTGCCGTCCCTGCCAGAACTCGACCTCATCGGGGCGCAGCAGATATCCGCCCCAGTGCGGCGGTACCGGAATCTCGTCGACCCCGGCGAAGCGTGCCGTGGTCTCGGCCAGTGCGCGATCGAGTTCGGCTCGTGAGGCGATCGGCCTGGACTGATGCGAGGCCCAAGCACTGAGCTGGGAATCGCGCGGGCGCGAACGCCAGTAGACCGCCGTGGTCTCGGCCGATACCCGCTGCACCGGCCCCCGCAGATGCACCTGTCTGCCCAGCGCGGGCCAGACGAAGGTGGCCGCCGCGAACGGCACCGCGGCCAGTTGCGTCCCCTTTGCCGAGTCGTAATTCGTGTAGAAAGTCACACCTTCGGGGGAGAGCCCTTTACACAGCACCGTGCGCGCGACCGGACGCGGTGTGCCGTCGGCGGCGAGTGCGACGGTGGCGAGCACCATGGCGTTCGGTTCGGCGATACCGACCGCGGTGGCCTGCTCGATCCAGTGCCGCAGCAACGGTTCCCAGCCGCCTGCCAGCCAGTTCTCGTCCAGATCGGCATCGCGGGCGCCGGTACCGGGGGCGCCCTCGCTGTCGAAGGGCCCGGCACCGTAGTCGACGCGCATGGCGGCGAGATCCGGGTAGGAATTGTCCAGGTCACGCATGGGGCAGACGTTACTCCGCAGTAGCTAGGGGCTAAGGTTTTGGTGATCGGCATGTGCCGCGACCACCGTGCACCGCGAGCCATGCGACCCGACGTGCAAGGAGAGTCACCACATGACTACCAGCCCCGCGGTTCCCCCGGATTTCGTCAGCGGTCTCGAGGGTGTCGTCGCGTTCACCACCGATATCGCCGAACCCGACAAAGACGGTGGCGCGCTGCGCTACCGCGGTGTGGATATCGAAGATCTGGTCGCCAACCGGGTGACCTTCGGTGACGCCTGGGCGCTGCTGGTCGACGGCGAATTCGGCCGCGGCCTGCCGCCCGCCGAGCCGTTCCCGCTCCCGGTGCACACCGGCGACGTCCGGGTCGACGTGCAGGCCGGCCTGGCCATGCTCGCCCCGATCTGGGGCTACGAGCCGCTGCTGGACATCGACGACGAGACCGCGCGGGAGAACCTGGCGCGCGCCTCGGTGATGGCGCTGTCCTACGTGGCGCAGTCGGCGCGCGGCATCTACCAGCCCGCCGTCCCGCAGCAGAAGATCGACGAGTGCACCACGGTCACCGAGCGGTTCATGACCCGCTGGAAGGGCGACCCGGATCCGCGGCACACCGAGGCCATCGACGCCTACTGGGTCTCGGCCGCCGAACACGGCATGAACGCCTCCACCTTCACCGCGCGCGTGATCGCCTCCACCGGCGCGGACGTGGCGGCCTCGCTGTCGGGCGCGATCGGCGCCATGTCCGGACCGCTGCACGGCGGCGCGCCCGCACGCGTGCTGCCGATGATCGAGGAGGTCGAGCGCACCGGCGACGCCCGCGCGCTGGTCAAGGGCATCCTCGATCGCAAGGAGAAGCTGATGGGCTTCGGGCACCGGGTCTACCGGGCCGAGGACCCGCGGGCCCGGGTGCTGCGCAGCACCGCCCAGCGGCTGAACGCCCCGCGTTTCGAGGTGGCCGCCGCGCTGGAGCAGGCCGCGCTGGCCGAGCTGCGCGAGCGTCGCCCGGACCGTGCCATCGAGACCAACGTGGAGTTCTGGGCCGCGGTCATCCTCGATTTCGCCGAGGTGCCCGCGCACATGATGCCCGCCATGTTCACCTGCGGCCGGACCGCGGGCTGGTGCGCGCACATCCTGGAGCAGAAGCAGCTCGGCAAGCTGGTGCGCCCGGCCGCCATCTACACCGGCCCGGGGCCGCGTAAGCCCGACGAGGTCGCGGGCTGGGCGTCCATCTCGCACAGCTGAATCCCTCCGGTCGCGGGGCCGGTGCTGTTCGTCGAGCAGTCCGGTTCCGTAGCGGGGCAACGCGGCCGCAGCAGTCGGCCCGGCTACCGCTCGGCCAGGGACGCCTCCCAATCGACGGCGACCGACTCACCCCGATCGACGGTGAAGAACGCGACTTCGAGCCGTTTGCCGAGATCCACCAGGCCGATCGCGGACAGCGGCACCGGCTGCACCAGCCGCACCCGCCAGGGCGCGGGCTCGTCCCAGGCCTGTAGTTCCAGGTCGAGCCGCAGTAGCGGATCGTCGCGGCCGGAGTAGTCGGCGGCCATGGGCGTCGCCGCGAGCACGGTCGCCTGGGCGCGGCGGCCGTCGGCCAAGATCTTCGCGATGCCGACCCGGCCCGGCCCGGCGTCATCGGACACCTGCAGCACCACGCGCTCGCGGTCGCCCGGGTCGACCCGGCAGCAGACGACGTCGCCCGGACGCATCCGGTCCAGGTCCTCCTCCCGCACCCGCTGGCGCACCCTGGTCTCGTAGGGCGGCTCACCGTCCAGCTGTACCCGCACCCAGAACACGTGCCCGGCCTCCCTGCGGCGCGGTCGCACACCGAGCACGGTGGCGGTGCCGTGGGTGCCGCGCAGCAGCAGCTCGCGCCGCGCCGAACCGGTCAGAACGCCCGCCTGCGGGCCGATGCGCCAGCGCAGCCGCGGACGCAGGCTCGCCACCGCCAGCCCGATGCCGAGCAGCCACAGGCCGATCCCCGAACGCCGGGCCCCCGCCGCGACGACACCCCGTGGCCCGCGCCGGCGGCGCCACCGCCCGGCCGGCGCCGACCGGATGCCATACCCACCGCGTGATCGCCGCCCGGAGTTTGCCGACAGCATGCTCATGAGGGTTCAGGTTAGCCGGAGGGTGGTACACACCACAGCGATACCGCGACTACGCTGTTCGCCATGACCAGTGCGTTCCCGACCATTCCCGACGACCTCAAGCCTGCCGA
This sequence comes from Nocardia sp. JCM 38205, assembly GCF_058222935.1. NCBI lineage: Bacteria > Bacillati > Actinomycetota > Actinomycetes > Mycobacteriales > Nocardiaceae > Nocardia > Nocardia sp. JCM 38205. Next base: position 506,165 of record NZ_JBYHFL010000003.1, read on the forward strand.
CGGACGTTTCGGTTGCGGCCCCTCCAAGGTGCGACCGGAGCAGCTGCGGTCCCTGGTCGAGGTGGGCGCCTCGGTGTTCGGTACCTCGCATCGGCAGAAGCCGGTCAAGGATGTGGTGGCGCGGGTGCGCTCGGGTCTGCGCGAGCTGTTCTCGCTGCCCGACGGCTACGAGGTCGTGCTCGGCAACGGCGGCACCACCGCGTTCTGGGACGCGGCGGCCTTCGGCCTGATCCGCGAGCGTTCGCTGCACCTGACCAACGGTGAGTTCAGCTCGAAGTTCGCCTCGGTGGCCAAGAACAACCCCTTCATCGGCGATCCGATCGTGGTCTCGGCCGAGCCGGGCAGCGCGCCGGAACCGGTCGCCGACCCCTCGGCCGACCTGATCGGCTGGGCCCACAATGAGACCTCCACCGGTGTGTCCATCCCGGTGCAGCGTCCGGCCGGTTCGGAGAACGCGCTCATCGCCATCGACGCCACCTCCGGCGCCGGCGGCCTTCCGGTCACCATCACCGACGCCGACGTCTACTACTTCGCCCCGCAGAAGTGCTTCGCCGCCGACGGTGGCCTGTGGGTCGCGCTGATGAGCCCGGCCGCGCTGGCCCGCGTCGAGGAGATCAAGTCCTCGGGCCGCTGGACCCCGGACTTCCTGTCGCTGCCGATCGCGATCGACAACAGCACCAAGGACCAGACCTACAACACCCCGGCGCTGGCCACCCTGCTGCTGTTCGCCGACCAGATCGAATGGCTCAACGGCAACGGCGGCCTGGATTGGGCGGTCAAGCGGACCCTGGATTCGTCCTCGCGGTTGTACTCGTGGGCCGAGTCGAGCGAATACGCCACGCCGTACGTCACCGATCCCGCGCACCGTTCGCAGGTCGTCGGCACCATTGATTTCGCCGATTCGGTGGACGCCGCCGCGGTCGCCAAGGTGCTGCGCGCCAATGGCATCGTCGACACCGAGCCCTACCGCAAGCTCGGCCGTAACCAGCTGCGGATCGGCATGTTCCCGGCCATCGATCCCGACGACGTCACCCAGCTGACCAAGGCCGTCGACTGGGTCGTGGAAAAGCTGAGCTGACCACCTGAGACCAGCGAGAACCCGCCGCGCCGAACGCGTGGCGGGTTCTCTTTTTGTCAAGCGGGGGAAACTGCTTGGTTCGCAACGGAATAGAGCAGATTAGCCGTGCGCGGTGCGCTAGGGGTAGATTTCGATGCCGCGTGTCTTGCGGCGGGATTTACAGAAGTGCACTACTGTTCCAGAACGTGGGCGGTGTCGCGAGCCGACGCGATAAGGAGGTAACGGTGCGTGAACTTCGAGTGATCGGCGTGACGCCCGATTCCGCCCATATCGTCTGTGTGGACACCGAAAGCGGCCAGAAATTCCGGCTTCCCGCCGATGACAAACTGCGTGCCGCTGCCCGCGGAGACCTTGCCCGATTCGGCCAGATCGAGATCGAAATGGAAGCGACTATGCGACCACGCGATATCCAGGCCCGTATCCGCGCCGGTGCCTCCGTAGCCCAGGTCACCGAAGAATCCGGCATGCCGGCCAGCCGTGTCGAACGTTTCGCCTACCCGGTGCTGCTCGAGCGCGCACGCGCCGCGGAACTGGCGCAGAAGGCGCATCCGGTGCGGCCCGACGGTCCCGCGGTCGAAATCCTCATCGACGTCGTCACCGCCGCGTTCACCGCGCGCGGGCACACCCTGGAAAACGCCGAATGGGATGCCTGGAAAGACGAGAAGGGATTCTGGGTCGCCCAGCTGCAGTGGCAGAACGGGCGTTCGGAGATCGCCGCGCATTGGCGTTACCAGCCGGATGCGCACGGTGGCACCGTTTCCCCGCTCGATGATCCCGCCGCCGATCTGATCGATCCTGATTTCGGGCGCGCGCTGCGCGGGCTCGCGACGATCCTGCCGGAGGAGCCGCAGGCCCCGGCCCCGGTCGAGCCGCCCGCCGAGCCGCGGCAGCCGCGCGAAAGTGCCGCGCTGCCGCAGAATCAGCCCGTGCTGGAGGAGTACTACGGGCAGCGGGCCGTCGCCGCCGGCGGCACCACCGCACTGCCCGCCGCGGCGTCGACCACGGGTTCGATTCCGGCGGCCGGTGGTTCGGCCACCGGTGCGGCCGCGACCGGACCCAAGGCACCTGCCGCCGGTGGCCGGGTCGATGCCGAGCCTGCGGCGCGCGCCGACGCCGAGGTCACGGCCGAAACCACCGCCCGGGTCGAGCCGGCCGCGGAGCGCGCGGCCGCGAGCACCGTCGAGGTGCCGGCGGCGGCAACCGAATCGGCCGAGCCGGAGGCAGGCGAAGCCGCCACCGATGCCAAGCCCGCTCCGGCCAAGGCCGCCAAGCCCGCCCGCACCAAGCGCGGCAAGGCGCCGATGCCGTCGTGGGAAGACGTGCTGCTCGGGGTCCGCAGCTCCGGTCACTGAGCCGCGTCGGCGCAGGTAGGCGAATGTCATAACCGGCGAAGCCGCGGTATGACGCGGCCGGTGCAGGTAGATTTTTCGGTGTGTCGTCGGCCTCGGTCGGCGCGGGCGGTGCCGGGAACGCGTTCGACGCACCGGGCATTGCCCGAAGTTCGCGGAGCTCTTTTCGTGCAACTCGGGAGGTGCCGAAAATGCTGTCCAAGGCTTCGTCGCTCTGGTACGTCGACGCACCAGATCCACAGGCGGTGCTGCGCGAGGATCACGATTCCGACCCCGAGGCCGCGCGTGCGCTGGCCGAGCAGCTGCATCCCGACCACGACGTGGTGCCGATCATGGTGGGCACACTCGGCGGCTGCGCCGGTCCCGATGCCGACGAGGTGTACATCGGCTGCTATCCCGGTGTGACCGTGGTGTGTTCGCCGCAGGTGGCGCGGGTGCGGCCGACCGCGTTGCCCACGCCGCTGATCCGGCCGCTGGCCTCCGAGCACACCTATCTCATCGCGTTCGATACCGGGCACCGCTGGGGTTCGTTCGCGCATTGGGAGCGTGGTGAATTCCGGCGTGCGTTCAGCGCCAATCGTGTGCACATCCTGGAAGACGAAGGCCTGCCGCTGGTGTGGGAGCGTCCGTACTGGGCGGGCGAGCATCCGGTGCGGTTGCAGGTGGGCGACATGCCCGACCCACAGACCCTGCCGTTCGACCCGCCCGATTTCGCCGATGCCGCCAACCACGAATGGCTCGGGTTCCATTACCGCGCACCGGCCGCCGAGGGCGCGCTGCTGCCCGGGGACATCTCGGTGTGCGGGTTCACGCTGTACCCGAAGGGGCAGGCGCCCGATCCGGCGGCGCTCGGCGGCGATGGCCGGCCGCATATCGCGAACGGGAAGCCGCGGCGCGGGCTGCTGTCGTGGTTGCGCCGCGGCGATCCGGTCGGCTGAGCCGCGCCGAGGGCGGGATGAACGAGCCGAGTCAGGGGGCCGGCCGCCGCAACCAACGCCGCAATGCGTCGGTCACCTCGGCCGGGCGCTGCTCCATCAGGAAATGATCGGCGTCGATGCGCACCAGTTCGGCACCGTCGATATCGCGGGCGAGTTGTTCGGCGGTGGCCGACGGTATGGCGGGTTCGCGGGTGCCCCAGATGATCGTGGTCGGGCAGGTGATCTCGGCCAGCCGGATCGCGAGTTCCGGGCGGTCCCGCACTTCGTAGCCCGCCCAGAAATGCGCGTACTCGCGCCGGCCCCGCGGGGTGCGCAGCATGGCCAGGTAGTGGTCGAGCCGCTCGGTGTCGAAGGTGCCGTTGCGCAGGTAGCCGTGCATCCCGAGGCGGTGCACCCAGTAGATCGGCGCGGTGGTGAGCAGTGGTCGCAGCAGCCGGTGCCGCGCGGCCACCGTGAACAGCCCGAACAGTAGGTAGAACGCCGGGGTGAAGGTGCCCTGCGCGCGGGAGTTGAGAATGGCGAAACGGCGAACCCGGTCGGGATGACGCTGCACGAAACCGAGCCCGAGGAAGCCGCCGTAGTCGTGGCAGGCGAAATCGACGCGGTCCAGGCCGAGCGCGTCCAGCATCCGGGCGATCCGGTCGACCTCGCTGTCGTAGTCGCAGTTCCACCCCGGACCACGGGTGGATTCGCCCCAGCCGAACCAGTCCGGCGCGATCACCCGGCGCAGCCGCGACAGCGGTTCCAGCTGGTGTTCCCAGGCGAGGTGGTTTTCCGGCCAGCCGTGCAGCAAGACCAGCGGATCTCGGGTGCCGGCCTCGGCGTAGTGCAGGCGGGCGCCGTCCACGGTGATGTCGCGGAGGGCGATCGCCGTTGGGTTCGTTACCGGTTCGGTTCGGTCGGTAGTCATCCCGCCTCCTGCTCGTCGTCGCTGGTCGCGGCGGTGCTGCCGCGGGTTCGGTGCCGGCTGAGGTGCCGCCGTGCGCATCGTCGTCCCGGTATCGTCGCGCCCATGACACGGTCGGCACTTCCGGAAACGTGCTCCGATACCGCCACCGCGAAGCTGTGGATCCGGCCGGGGCATGCGGTCTACCTCGGGCCGAGCCTGGGGCTGGCCGCGCATTCCACCGCCATCGCCTCGCTGGGTGTCGGGGTGGACGCGCCGTTCCGGGTGCGGGTCGCGGACGGGCCCGATATCACCGCGCGCAGCTTCCTGTTCCGGGCCAGGGTGACGCACCATCTGGTCGAGAGCAGGGGGCGAATGCTGTTCTGCTTCTTCGATCCGACTTCGGCGCGGATGGCGCGATGCCTGGGTGGGATGACGCGTTCGATCGGCGACTATTCGGCCGACCAGGTGTGCGAGGCCGACATCATCGCGCTGTGCGACGACCCCGAGCCCGAGGTGGAACAGCTGCTCGAGCTGGCGAGCATTCCGGTGCCCGCGGTGCGTGATCCGCGGATCGCCGCCATCGCCGCAGCGATCCGCGCCGACCCGGCCCGGCCCCACCGCGCCGCGGAAAGTGCCGGTCTCGCCGGACTGTCCACCTCACATTTCCTGCGCACGTTCGCCGAGCAGACCGGCACCAGCTTCCGCCGCTACGTGCAGTGGGCCAGGATGCTGCGGGTGGGCCGCGCCTATGCCGCGGGCCACGATCTGACCAGGGCCGCGGCCGACGCGGGTTTCGCCTCGCCGTCGCATTTCAGCGACGTGTTCCGCGCGATGTTCGGGCTGACGCCGACCGCCTTCCTCGGCGTCGGCAGCGAGGTGCGCATCATCGACGACGCCGACTGACGCGCACTCATCCGCTCGGCCTTCACCAACCGCCCGGCTCTCAGACGCCGAGCAGCAACCCGAGCCAGGCCACCAGCACCCCGATGGCCCCACCCGCGAGCACCCAGCGGGTGACCGGCGCGCTACGCCAGCGCCACGCCGTCGGCGCCACACCACCGACCGCGACCACGTTCACCCCCACCGACAACAGCGGATGCACCTCGGCCAGCGCCGCGCCGAAGGCGTAGACCGCGACCGTCGTCAGCACCGCGACCAGCACCGTCACCGTGATACCCGCCGCCCACGGGGTGGGATCCTGGCAGTCGTGGTACGGGTCGTAGCGGTTGCTCGACAGATCGCTCATGTCGTCCTCACCCGTTCATAGAACGCCATCGCGGCCGCAGTCGCCACATTCAGCGAATCGGTGCCGGGGCTCATCGGGATGCGGGCGCGAAGGTCGGTGGCGGCCATGGCCGCTTCGGTCAACCCTGGGCCCTCGGCGCCGAGCAGCAGCGCCACTCGATCGCCGGTCATGGCCGTCGCCAGGTTCACCGCCGCCGGGTCGGGGGTCAACGCGATGATCTGAAAACCTTCGCGGCGCAGCAGGTCCAGGCCGCCGGGCCAGTCCGGCACCCGCGCGAACGGGACCCGCAGCACATGCCCCATCGACACCCGGACCGCCCGCCGATACAGCGGATCGGCGCAGCGCTCGCCGAACAGGATCGCGTCGGCGCCGAGACCGGCGGCATTGCGGAACATCGAGCCGAGGTTCTCGTGATCGTTGACGCCCTCGAGCACGGCGACCGTGCGCGCACCGGCCAGCACCTCGTCCAGGGTGCGTTCGGGCAATCGATGCGCGACGGCGAGCACACCGCGATTGAGATGGAAGCCGACCACCTCGGCCATCACCTCGGCCGTGGCGCGGTAGTAGGGCGCGTCGACGTCGGCGAGATCCTCGGCCAGTTCCGCCAGCCGCTTGCCGGTGCCGAGCAACGCGTGCGGCCGGAACGGCGAATCCAGCATCCGCCGCACCACCACGGTGCCCTCGGCGATCACCAGACCCTTGCCACCGGGACGGTCGGGCCTGCGATCGACCGACTTCAGATCCCGGAAGTCGTCGACCCGTGGATCGTCCACGTCGTCGATATCCACAACCACCGCCACAGCCGACATCCTGCCAATCCCCGGCCGCCGCGGCGGAGGCGGCCCGACGGAAAATCGGGTGCGCATCCGGCACGGCGGTGCCATCGTTCGAGGCATGGCCATCCATGACGACATCGTCATCCGCTCGGCGCGTCCGGCCGACGGCGACGCGATCCTGCTGCTGCTCGAGGTCTGCTTCGCCACCAGGACCTCGGCTGTGGAGAACGAACAGATCCCGCGCATCTTCCCGCCGGAACAGGCCCTGGTCGCCGAGGTCGGTGGCCGGGTCGTCGGGCACACCCAGTCCACCACGATGACCCTCACCGTCCCCGGCGGCCGCGCGGTGGACGTCACCGGAATCGCGGGGGTCGCGGTGGCGCCGACGCATCGGCGCCGCGGCATCCTGCGCGCGATGTACACCGAGCAGCATCGCCGCACCGAGGCCGCCGGGCTGCCACTGACCATGTTCACCGCCAGCGAGGGCGGCATCTACGGCCGCTTCGGTTATGGGCCGACCGTGGTCGAGAAGAGCATCCGGGTGGACCGGCGGGGCGCGGCGTTCCTGCCGATGGTCCCCGATCCGGGTGGGGTCGAGCTGGTCCCGCTGTCCGCCGCGCAGGAGCGCGTCACGGCCGTCTACGACCGCTGGCGCAGGCTCGTTCCCGGCGCTCAGGTCCGCCCCGAGGCGGCCTGGGCGATCCGTTTCGCCGATCCCGAACGGTTCCGCGGCGGCGGCACCGACCTGTTCGCCCTGCTGCATCCCGACGGCTACGCGCTCTACCGCTACCGGCACGGCACCGACGGCTCGGTGGCCGAGGTGGTCGAACTGCGTGCGGTGACCACCGAGGCGCACGCGGCGCTGTGGCGCGCGCTGCTCGGCCTCGATCTGATCGACCGGATCGAGGCCGTGGTCACCGACGACGATCCGCTGCCCTACCTGCTCACCGATCCGCGTCGGGTCCGCACCACCGGCCGCTACGACGGACTCTGGTTGCGGCTCATGGATATTCCGGCCGCGCTCTCGGCCCGCGCCTACGCCTCCGACCTGGACGTGGTGCTCTCGGTGCACGACCCGTTCCGCGCGGCGGGCGGCACCTTCGCGCTGCGGGTCCGCGACGGCCTGGCCGAATGCGCGCCGACCGATCGCGACGCGGATCTGGAACTGGGCATCGACGTGCTCGGCAGCATGTACCTCGGCGCACACTCACCGCGCGCCTTCGCCGCGGCGAACCGGTTGCGGGCCAAGAACTCCGGGCTGGTGCGTGCGCTGGAACAGGCCTTCGCCACCGATCGCGACGCCGAAATCGGCTGGTTCTTCTGACCGCCACAGCCATCGGCCGGCCCGATCGGATGCGCGATCCGGGCCGGTCCTGGCATGCTGGAGTCATGCAGGTGATCCGGCTCGTGCTCAATATCCTCTGGCTGATCCTGGCCGGGTTCTGGATGGCGCTCGGTTACCTGCTGGCCGCGGTGATCTGCTTCATCCTGATCATCACCATCCCGTTCGGCATCGCCGCGCTCCGCAACGCCGCCTACGTGCTGTGGCCGTTCGGCCGCACCACCGTGGACAAGCCGGGCGCAGGCGCGGGATCGCTGATCGGCAACATCATCTGGTTCGTGGTCGCGGGCTGGTGGCTGGCGCTCGGTCATCTGCTCACCAGCATTCCGCTGTTCGTCTCGATCATCGGAATCCCGTTCGGCTGGGCCAACCTCAAGCTGATTCCGCTGGCGCTGTTCCCGCTCGGCAAGGACATCGTCGATTCGGACCAGGCGTTCGCCCCGAACTACCGCTACTCGTCCTGAGTGCTGCGTTATTCGGATTCGGCGACGATCTGCTTCATGATGGTGACCGCCCGCGCCAGCACATCGAGCTGGTCCGGCGTGAGGGTGGACAGCTGGTCGGTCATCCAGGCTTCGCGGGCACTTGCCTCATCGGCGATCAGCGCACGGCCCGCCGGTGACAGCGACACGATGATCTGCCTGCCGTCGGTGGGATGCGGTTCGCGCGCCACCAGGCCGAGATCGGTGAGCGAGGCGATGACCCTGGTCATCGACGGCGGCTGCACCCGTTCGCGCGCCGCGAGCGCACCCGGGGTCATGGCGCCGTCGCGGTGCAGGGTGGCCAGCACCGACAGTTGGGTCAGCGAGATCTGCGAATCGGTCCGTCGCCCGCGCAGATGCCGCGTCAAACGCACGACCGCCAGCGACAGCTCACCCGCGAGCTCTCGAACATCCGATGGCGTTGTCACAGTTGAGCACGATACGGGACCGTGCCCGGAGTTCACGCATGTTCGCCTAGGCTGAGCCCTGTGACCCAGCAGGTGCCGCAGATTCCGCCTCGACTCACCGACCCACGGCCGGTGCTCGCGGTCGGCTGCGCGCTGTGGGCGCTGGCCACGCTCGTGGTCTGGGCCAGCGGAGACCGTTGGGAGACCGCGCGTCCGGTCTGCCTGATGGGACTAGCGGTCGGGTTGCTCGGATACACGATCTTCGTCATCCAGCGCCGGGGCGCCCGCCGCGGCGACAAGGGCGCGCAGACCGGGCTCTGAGCCCGCTGCCCGCGGACATCGGGTGTGGGCTAGCCGGTGCGCGCCGGTCGTGCCGGCAGATCCAGCACCAACCGCACTCCGCCGAGTGTGCCGTCGTCGAAATACGCCTGCCCGCCGTGCAATTGGGCCTGTTGCGCGACCAGCGCCAACCCGAGCCCCGAACCGCCCTTGGTGGCCTGGGGGCCCCGGTAGAAGCGGTCGAACACGGCCTGACGTTCCTGGACCGGGATGCCGCGGCCGTTGTCGTCGATGGAGACGATGATGTGGCCGTTGGGTGCGCGATGCGCGGAGACCAGGGCCTCGGTGGCGCCGCCGTGTTTGACGGAGTTGGCCAGCGCATTGTCCACGGCCAGGCGCAGGCCCGCCGGCAGGCCGCGGGTGACGAGCTCGGCGTCGGTGTCGATGCGAACGGTGAGACCGGGGAAGTGGCGCATCGCGTCGTGCGCGGCCTGATCGCACAGATCGCCGACATCGGTGTCGACGTGATCGCGTTCGTGAGTGAGGTCGCCGGAGGCCAGCCGTTCCAGCGCCGACAGCGTCGCTTCCACCCGGCCTTGGCTGCGATGCAGGTCGTCGAGGATTTCGGCGCGCTGAGTCTCGTCCAGGTCGAGGGTGCGCAACACCTCGAGGTCGGTGCGCATGGCGGTGAGCGGGGTGCGCAGTTCGTGCGCGGAGACGGCGGCGAAATCGCGGGCGGTCTCCAGAGCCGCGGCGGTTTCGCCCTGCGCCTGATCGACCCGCGAGAGCATCGTGTTGACGGCATCGGCGAGTTGCTCGGCTTCGAGCACACCGGAACCGTCCACCGGTTGCGGCGGATGCTCGGGATCGCGGTAGCCGCTGCGCGCCCCCACCTGACGGGTGAGATCGACGATGGGCCGCACCGCGCGCCCGCCGAACAGCCAGCCGAGCCCGGCCGCGGCCGCGATGGCCACCAGCCCGCCGGCCAGCACCCACCGCTGCTGCTGCGCGGTGGCGCGGGCGGCGTCGGCGTTCGGGATGCCCAGTGAGACGGTCCGTCCGGCCTGCTGGTTCTCGGTGGTGGTGAGCACCCGATACGAGGCGCCGTCCACGGTGACGGTGTGCGATCCCGTCGGCAGGTCGGGCAGTTCGATCGCGGTGGTGGCGGTGAGCTCGCCGTTGTCGCGGACGGTGAGCGCCAGGTTCTCGTTCGGGCCGATGAGATTGACCAGTCCGACCGCGATCACCGGGTCGATCAGCACCAAACGGGATGCGAGCGTGAGCTGTTGATCGGTCTGCTCGACATTGACGCGCTCGATCGCCTGCAAGGTGATGACGCTGAGGATCGTGATGATGAGGATCGCACCGGCTGCCGCCGCGCCCGCGACCCTGGTGCGCAATGAGTAGGACCGCCGCCGGCGCGATCCGGCAGCGGCGGCCCGTCGATCGGGCGGGCCTGCGCCGACCGGCCGCGCGGCCGCATCCGAGGAGCCGGGCGTGTCCGCGGCGCTCACAACCGCCCGCTCACTTCGGCGCCCGCAGCACGAAACCGACACCGCGAATGGTGTGCAACAACCGCGGTGTCCCTTCCACTTCGAGCTTGCGGCGCAGATATCCGACGAACACGTCCACCACATTGGTGTCGGCGGCGAAGTCGTACCCCCACACCAGTTCGAGTAGCCGCTCGCGGCTCAGCACCACACCGGCATTGCGGGCCAGCGTGGACAGCAGCTCGAATTCCCGCTTGGTGAGGTCTATTTCGCGGCCGTGCAGCAGAGCCCGGTACCCGGCGACATCCACTTCCAGCGGCCCGACGGTGACCGCGCCAGGGGTGGACGCGGCGGGGGTGTCGGTGCGGCGGCGCAGCAGCGCCTTGATCCGCGCCACCAATTCGGCCAGCACGAACGGCTTCACCAGGTAGTCGTCGGCGCCCGATTCGAGTCCGGCGATCCGGTCGTCCACCGAACTGCGGGCGCTGAGCACACAGATCGGCACCTCGTTGCCCATGGCGCGCAGCGCGGTCACCACACCGGCGCCGTCGAGCACCGGCATGTTCATATCGAGCACGATGGCGTCGGGGGAGTGCTCGTTGACGGCGCGCAGGGCCGCGCCACCGTCGCGGGCCACCAGGACCTGGAAGCCGGACAGGCGCAGCCCGCGCTCCACCGAGGCGAGCACGTCCTCGTCGTCATCGACGACGAGGACGGTCGGGTTTGTCGTGCGATCGGCGCTCACGTCGTTCATTCTGCCGTCGTTTCCCGGTGCGGCCCGGTCACGACGCTCACCGGGCCGGTCGGCGTGAGTACCGCTGCGCTCAGTAGTTCTTGCAGGTGTCGGCGACCTTCTGAATGGTCTGGCTCAGGCCCGCGGCGCGCGGATCGTTCTCGGCCTGCTGGGCGGCCTCGGGGTTCTCGTCGAGGTAGCGCTGGAGTTCGGCGCGGCGCTGCTCGACCGGCTGTTCGAACTTGGCCTGCAGTTCCGCCTTGACCTCGGGGTTGGCGTCCAGCATCGCGGCCAGCTGCGGCGCCTGATCGTGCAGGGCGGCGTCGACCTGGGCGAACGAACACTCCGATTCCAGCAGCGGCGCCGCCAGCTCCATCGGGCCCGCGGAGGCGACCGCGGGGCTGAGGAAGGCGGTCACGGTGGCGGCCCCGGCCACGGTGAGTGCCGCGACGGTGGCCCTGCCACGAAAACGTTTCATATTGCTGCCTCCTACAAGATCGGTGACGGACGCCTCGACCGTATTGCCCCGGGCTGGCATCCGTGTGAACCGTTCCTGTGAAAACTCTGAGGAGCCGAGGCAGATCCGTTACGGGGCGACGGGATTCGAATCCGGCACGACTTCGCCGTTGCCGTTGCCGTCCTTATTGCCCTGGCGGCTGGTGAACAGTTCGGGCTGGGCGGCCAGAATCTGATCCTCCAGCGCCACCAGCACGGCCGGATCCTCGATGGTGGACGGCACCTCGTATTCCTCACCCGCAGTGATCTGGCGGATGGTCTTGCGCAGGATCTTGCCCGAGCGGGTCTTGGGCAGCCCGGCCACCACCACCGCGTCGTGCAGGGTGGCGATAGCGCCGATCTGTTCGCGCACCCGCTGGATCAATTCCTCGCGCAGCTGCTCCTTGTCCACCTCGACGCCGGTCTTGAGCACCACATACGCGATCGGCCGCTGCCCCTTGAGTTCATCGGGCAGGCCGATCACCGCGCATTCGGCCACCGCTTCGTGTCCGGCGATCGCGGCTTCGATGCTGCCCGCCGACAGCCGATGCCCGGCCATATTGATCACATCGTCGCTGCGGCCGAGCACGAACAGATAGCCGTCGTCGTCGAAATAGCCGGAGTCGCCGGTGAGGTAGTGGCCGGGATAGGCCGAGAGGTAGGAGCGCTTGTACCGCTCGTCGTCGCGCCACAGTCCGCTGAGCGCACCCGGCGGCAACGGCAGGCCGATGACGATATTGCCCTCGACGTTGGCCGCCACCGGATTGCCGTTGGAGTCCAGGACACGCAGCCGGTAACCCGGCACCGGCACCGACGCCGAGCCCGGCTTGATCGGCAACTGTTGCAGCCCCAGTGGGTTGGCGCAGATGGGCCAGCCGGTTTCGGTCTGCCACCAGTGGTCGACCACCGGGCAGTCCGGCCGCTCGGCGAGCAGGGTGTCGACGGCCCACTCGTAGGTCGTCGGGTCGAGCCGCTCGCCTGCGCAGAACAGCGCCCGCAGCGAGGACAGGTCGTAGCTGTGGGCCAGCGTGGCGTCGGGATCGGCGCGGCGGATGGCGCGCAACGCGGTCGGCGCGGTGAACAGCACGTGCACCCCGTATTCGGCGACCACCCGCCAGTAGGCGCCGGCGTCCGGGGTGCCGATCGGCTTGCCCTCGTACAGCAGCGTGGTGGCGCCGACCAGCAGCGGGGCGTAGACGATATAGGAGTGGCCGACCACCCAGCCCACATCGGAGGCCGCCCACATCACCTGGCCGGGGCCGACGTCGTAGATATTGCGCATCGACCAGCACAGCGCCACCGCGTGCCCGCCGTTGTCGCGGACCACGCCCTTGGGGCGGCCGGTGGTGCCGGAGGTGTAGAGAATGTAGAGCGGATCGGTCGCCGCGACGGTCACCGGTTCGGCGAGCGGCGCATCGCGCACCGCCTCGTCCCAGTCCATCCAGCGCGCGGCCACGGTCTCGGCCGAACTCGGCAGCGATTCGGTGGCGGGCTGCGGTGCCGGGAACGGGATCGTCGGGAAGGCGGCGCGCTGTTTGACGATGACGTTGCGCGGCGCCGTGGTCCGGGCCAGGTCGAGCGCCTGCATGACGATCGGCGGGTACTCGATGCGCCGGCCCGGCTCCAGTCCACCGGAGGCGGTGACGATGAGCACCGGCTCGGCGTCGTCGATCCGGGCGGCCAGTTCGGGCGCGGCGAACCCACCGAAGACCACCGAATGCACCGCCCCGATCCGCGCGCAGGCCAGCATGGCGATCACGGCCTCGGGAATCATCGGCAGATAGATCACGACGCGGTCGCCCCTGGTGACACCGAGTCGTGACATCGCGCCGGCGAACCGTGACACTTCGGTCAACAGCTCGGCGTAGGTGTATACCCCCCTGTTGCCAGTCATAGCCGAGTCGTATATAAGGGCGGGTTGGTCGGCGCGGCCGCCGGTGCCCTCGGAACCTTCCGGCAGTTCACGCACGTGCCGGTCGAGCGCGTTGAACGAGGTGTTGAGGGTGGCGTCGGGGAACCACCGGGCCGCGGGCTTGGCCGTGGTGTCGATCACCTGCTCAGGGGGTACCTCCCAGTCGACGGCGGTGGCAGCATGGGCCCAGAACTCGGCGGGATCGACGAGGCTGGTCTGATAGACCGGTCGGTACTCGTTCCTCGCGTTCAACCCGTGCTCCCTAGCCTCGCTTCGATGCCCGCCTCGATAGATCAGCACGATTGTGGCAGACTTCACGCGACGCCCGGGTGGGTGCCGCGACCTTTGGTTTTGCCTGGAACGGGCTGGTCACTGGGCGAGTGCCGATGCGGGGTCAACCAAGAAGTTATTGATCCGTTAGAATCTGATGTCACTTATTCGGTCCGTCGTAGACGCAATTTCTCGGCCAGCCGCAGATCTCGGCCAGCACTGTCTGTCGAGCCAGCATGCGATTGTGGAGGTTCCGCTGATGGCGCGTGGCTGGGGCCAGTTTGGAAAGTGAGTGGGAGATGCGTGACGCCGCTAGGTCCGGCAGAAAGCGCTGGGCGCTCAGCAACTGGGACCTGCGCTGGAAGGTTACGGCGGTCCTCGCCGTACCGCTGGCGGTCGCGGTCGGACTCGGCGTGTCCAAGATTTCGTCCGAGTGGAGCGAGGCCAACAGGCTGGCTTCTGCCGCCGACAACGTCGAGGTCATTCCGGTCGTCACCGGTCTGAGTGCCGCGACCTCGACGGTCGCGGGTTCCCAGGTCATCAATATCGGTGGCCGATCGCTGGTGACCGAGGAAAACCTGGTCGACCTCGACAAGGCCATTGCCGAGACCGAGGACGCGATCGGCGCACTCGCCGATCTGCCGAGTGCGCAGCAGCCGCTGCAGGAGATGCTCGATCAGGCCAAGGAAGTGCGCGCTCTGGGGTTGTCCCCGACGTCGCTGCCGCCGCTCGAGGCTCGTGATCAGATCGACCGCTACCGCAGCAACGGTGTCGAGGCCGTCGAACAGATCGTGGCGCAGGTCAGCGATCCGCAGATCGACGCGGCGAAACTGCGCCTGGTCGACGCGCTGAACATGCGCGCCACCATGCTCGGTGAGGTCGTCGGTCTCGCGGTGTACCTGCAGGACCGCGAGGTCGGCACCCAGACCTACCTGGTCGCCACCAATACCGAACGGGCACTGCTCGGCCTGCTCGCCGAGCGTTTCCCCGCCGACGACCGCAACATCGACGACCTGCGCAAGGGCATCGAAGCCCGCGAAGGCATGCTCACCGGGCCTGCGGCCCAGTCCGGGCAGCTGCCGCTGGGCGAGGCCCGCCAGTCGATCCTGTCCAGCCTCGATACCACCGAAGCGCTGGTTGCGTTCTCGACCGACGACATCGTCGGCGGTGTGCGCGACCTCGCCGATACGGCCCGGTCCGACGCCATCATGTACAGCATCGTGGTGTTGCTGACGATCCTCGCGGCCCTGCTGCTCGCGGTGTTCGTCGCGCGATCGATGATCGTGCCGCTGCACCGGCTGCGCCTGGCCGCGCTGCGCGTCGCCGAGAGCGACCTGCCGCACGAGGTCGCCCAGCTGCGTAACGGCGCCTCGCCGGAGGAAGTGCCGCTGGAGCCGATGCCGATCCGCTCCGAGGAGGAGATCGGTCAGCTGGCCCGCGCCGTCGACGACATCCACGGCCAGGCGCTGCGCCTGGCCAGTGATCAGGCGCAGATGCGTACCCAGGTCAACGACATGTTCGAGACCCTGGCTCGCCGCTCCAAGTCGCTGGTCGATCACCAGCTCACGCTGATCGAGGCGATGGAGTACGACGAGAAGGACCCGCGCCTGCTGGAGAATCTCTTCCGGCTGGACCACCTCGCTGCGCGCATGCGCCGAAACGGCGACAACCTGCTGATTCTGGCCGGCACCAAACAGCGCAGGGCCAAGTCCGCGCCGGTCGAGATCGCCGACGTGCTGCGCGCCGCGATCTCCGAGGTCGAGGACTACGAGCGGGTCAAGCTGGGCGCCACCCCGCGCGGTTCACTGAAGGAACCGGCCGCCTCCGACCTCGCGCATCTGTTCGCCGAGCTGCTCGACAACGCGCTGCGGGCCTCGCCGCCGGAAACCGATGTGAAGTTCACCTTCGCGCAGGCGCACGATCAGGGCCTGCTCATCGAAGTCGCCGACCGCGGTATCGGTATGCCGCCTACGGAGATGGCCGAGATCAACCGCAGGCTGGAGACCACCGCCGAGCCCGGGCCCGACACCGCCCGGCACATGGGTCTGTTCGTCGTCGGCCGCCTGGCCGAGCGGCACGGGCTCACCGTGCGGCTGCGCCCGACCTTCGACACCGCGCGCGATCCCGGCGTCACGGTGACCGTGCACGTTCCGGTCGGCCTGATCGTCCTCGACAAGAGCGGCTCGGGTCCGCTGGTTCCGCAGCCGTCGCCGGCTCCGGCCGCGGGTCCGCAGCGGCCGTCGGCTCCGTCGTCGATGCAGATGCGCTCGGTCAGCCGCACTCCCGGCGGCAACGTGATGGTCACCGTCGATCCCGGCGTGAGCGGTCCTATCCCGGCCGGTGCCGAGGAGCGTGCGGCCGCGGCCGGTGCGCCCGCCACCCCGGGCGGCGGACTGCCGCAGCGTCAGCCCGGCTCGGCGATGGCCTCGGGCCTGCGTGGTGAGGCCGAGCAGTCCGGTGCCACCCTGCGCCCGGCGCCGGGTCAGCAGGGCACCGGCCCGCAGCGCGGCAAGCTCGCCGCGGCGGCCCTGCCCAAGCGCAATGTCGTGCCCGGCGGTCCGGTGCCTCCGCGGCCGGGCGGCCCGCAGGCCGAGCGGCCCGCCGCCACCCCGCCGCCGCGCGATCCGAACACCGGTCTGCCGCAGCGTCAGCCCGGATCCAATGGTGTGCCGCAACCCACCGGCGGTCTCCCGCAACGTGAGGCCGGTCCGGCAGCTCAGCCGGGTGCGGGCGGTGCTCTGCCGCAGCGTGGTCCCGGTGGTCTGCCGCAGCGTCAGCCCGGTCAGGCCGGGCCGGGTGGCTTGCCGCAGCGTGAGCCGGGGCAGAGTGGATTGGCCTCGCGTGAGGCGGGTCTCGGTGGGCTGCCGCAGCGTGAGGCGGGCCCGGGTGGTGTGCCGCAGCGTGAGCCGTCGGCTGGTGGGCTGCCGCAGCGTGAGGCGGGCCCGAGCGGTGTGCCGCAGCGTGAGCCCGCCGCCGGTGGACTCCCGCAGCGCGATGCTGGTTCGCCCGGTCTGCCCCAGCGTGCGCCCGGCCAGAACGGTCCCGCGCAGCGTGAGGCGGGCCCGGGTGGTCTGCCGCAGCGTGCGCCCGGTCAGTCCGGGCCGGGCGGCTTGCCGCAGCGTCAGCCCGCGGCGGCGCAGTCCGGGGAGATCCCGGCTGCGGGTGCTCCGGCCAACGGCAGCGCGCAGCCGGGCCTGCCGCCGCGTCGCCCGGAGGTCACCCAGCGTCACACGGAGCTACCCCAGCGTCAGATGGATCTACCGCAGCGCCCGTCCACCGAACTTCCGCAGCGTCAGACCGACCTGCCGTCGCGTTCGGCCGGCCCCGGCGGCCTGCCGCAGCGTCAGCCGGGTAGCACCGGCCTGCCGCAGCGGGTGGAGAACGCGCCGGGCGTCGGCCTGCCGCAGCGCGACAGCGCCGGTCGTCCCGCGAACGCGGATGCCAACGGTTCCGGCGACAACGGTCGCGATCGGGGCAGGCACAGCTACCGCGCCAACCCCGAGCGGACGGCATCGTTCTTTCAGACCCGGTTGCAGCCGGCCGAGGAGAGCGGCTCGGTCATGGGCGGAACGCCGATCTTCGCCGAGATGATGTCGGCCTGGCTCGCGGACCCGAACTCGGACCGATCCCAGACCGCCGCCTCCTTCGAATCACCCGGTGACGAAGGCTGGCAGGCAGCCCAGCGGGCGAGCGAAGCCAAGCCCACAGCCACCACGGCAGCCGGTCTGCCGCAACGTAATCCGGGCGGACGTCTCGTGCCCGGCGCCGTCAGCGGCGCCGTGGATCGGGCACCGAGACGCGATCCCGAATCGATTCGGTCCAGCTTGAGTCGTCACCAGCAGGGCGTCCGGGATGGCCGCGCAATGAAGGCAATGAACCTAACCGGAGACAAAGGAGACCGATGAACCCCGATCTAGGTGGTAGTGGTACGAACCGTCAGCTGGATTGGCTGGTTTCGAACTTCGCCAACGAGGTTCCTGGCGTAGCCCATGCCGTGCTGGTCTCGGCCGACGGTCTGCTGATGGCCGCGAGCGCGCAGCTGCCGGTCGATCGTGCCGAACAGCTATCGGCCGTCACCGCCGGGCTCGCCAGCCTGTCGGTGGGTGTGTCGAACCTGTTCGAAGGCGGCACAGTGCTGCAGTCGGTGGTCGAGATGGAACACGGCTACCTACTGCTGATGGCTGTCGGCGACGGTTCGTATCTCGCGGTCCTGACCAACACCTCGTGTGATATCGGTCAGGTCGGCTACGAGATGGCGTTGTTGGTCGAGCGTGTTGGCCAGACAGTTCAGGCCACTCCACGCGTCACGATGGGTTCCTGATGGTGGGATGGACATAGAAGATCATCGTGTGGGGAGCGCCGAGCC
Organism: Nocardia sp. JCM 38205; assembly: GCF_058222935.1. NCBI lineage: Bacteria > Bacillati > Actinomycetota > Actinomycetes > Mycobacteriales > Nocardiaceae > Nocardia > Nocardia sp. JCM 38205. The sequence continues at coordinate 524,217 of NZ_JBYHFL010000003.1, forward strand.
CAGCCTCGTCCGCCCGTATTCGCTGACCGCGGGTCGAACCCGGCCCGCGGTCGAGCTCGCGCTGGAGGCCCTCGTCGCATCGCATCCGGTCGCCCTCGAGCGGCAGTTCGAACTGACCAACATCGAAACGTCCATCGTGGAGTTGTGCAGAGAATCGCCGTCTGTGGCTGAAGTTGCGGCTCGATTGGGTATACCCATCGGGGTGGCGCGTGTGCTCGTGGCAGATCTCATCGAAGCGGGGCATGTTCGCGTTTCGGCCACATTGAAAGACGACTCCAGCGACGATGAACGTCGCGAGCTGATCGAAAGGGTTCTCAGTGGACTCCGGCGTATTTGATTCGACGGCGCAGGTCGATACCCGTACCGCCAAGCCGACTTCGGCCAAGATCGTGGTCGCGGGTGGTTTCGGTGTGGGTAAAACGACATTGGTCGGCGCCGTCTCGGAGATCGTTCCGCTGCGCACCGAAGCGTTGGTCACCAACGCGAGTGCCGGAATCGATAACCTGACCGGCATTCCGATGAAATCGACCACCACGGTGGCGATGGACTTCGGCCGGATCAGCCTCGCGGACGACCTGGTGCTGTATCTGTTCGGTACGCCGGGCCAGTACCGGTTCTGGTTCATGTGGGACGACCTGATCCGCGGCGCCATCGGCGCCGTGGTGCTGGTCGACACCCGCAGGCTGGAGGACAGCTTCGCCGCCGTCGACTATTTCGAAGCGCGCAACCTGCCGTTCCTGGTGGCGCTCAACGAATTCGACGACGCGCCGCGATATCCGATCGAGGACATCAGGCAGGCGCTGGCCGTCTCCGGTGATGTGCCGATCATGTCCATCGACGCCCGCCGCCGCGAACCGGCCAAACAGGCGCTGGTGGCGCTCACCGAGTACGCGCTGCGCAAGGTGATGCAGGGCTATTGATCGGCGCCGGCGGGCAGCGACGCAGCGGTGCGATGGTAGGCGACGGCGCGGGATCGGGGAGGATCTGCGCCGCCGAACTACTCGAGGCGCTGCTCGATGCGGGCACGTTCCGCAGCTGGGACCAGCCGCCGCTATCGGTGGGCACGTCCGAGCGCTACCGCGACGAGTTGCGCGCCGCGGCGGAACGGGCCGGTACCGATGAATCGGTGCGCACCGGTGAGGGCTTGTTGCGCGGCCGCCGCGTGGCCGTGATCGCCTGCGAGTTCGGCTTTCTCGCGGGTTCGATCGGTGTGGCGGCGGCCGAACGCATCGTCACCGCGGTCGAACGGGCGACCGAACTCGGCCTGCCGCTGATCGCCTCGCCGACCTCCGGCGGCACCCGGATGCAAGAGGGCACCGTCGCTTTCGTGCAGATGGTCAAGATCGCCGGTGCCGTCGCCGCGCATAAATCGGCCGGATATCCCTATCTGGTGTATCTACGTGATCCCACCATGGGCGGTGTGTTCGCCTCGTGGGGATCGCTCGGTCACATGACCTTCGCCCAGCCCGGCGCGATGATCGGTTTCCTCGGGCCGAGGGTGTATCAGGCGCTCTACGACCGGCCGTTCCCGAGCGGTGTGCAGACGGCGGAGAATCTGTACCGGCACGGCGTGATCGACGGGGTGGTGGGGCTTTCGGTCTTCCGGCGCATCGCCCATCGCGCGTTGAGTGTGCTGAGTGGAGTAGCGGATCCCGATGCGGCACCGCCGTTTCCGGCCACCGGTTCACTGATCGGTAGGGCAACCGAACCGACGGCGGCCGGCCAGGGGTCGAGTACGGAGACCACGGAGACGAATCCGGCCTGGCGGTCGGTGCTGAGCTCCCGGCGCCCGGATCGTCCGGGGTTGCGTGAGTTGCTACGCCATGTGACGCAACGGGTTCCGCTCAGCGGCACCGGCCAGGGCGAAACCGACCGGACCGTCGTGCTGGCATTGGCGCGCTTCCGTGGGCACCCCTGTGTGGTGTTCGGTCACGACCGGGCGGGGCAGGTGGGGGAGAACACCATGGGGCCGGCCGCATTGCGGGAGGCGCGGCGCAGCATGCAGCTGGCTCAGGAATTGCGGGTGCCGCTGGTGCTGGTGATCGACACGGTCGGCGCGGCCCTGTCGAAGGAGGCGGAAGAGCGCGGGCTCGCGCCGGAAATCGCGCGCTGCATCGCCGATCTCGTCACGCTGGATACTCCGACCATCTCGGTGCTGCTCGGCCAGGGCACCGGCGGCGGCGCGCTGGCCCTGCTGCCCGCCGACCGGGTGCTCGCCGCGACGCACGGCTGGCTCGCCCCGCTGCCGCCGGAAGGTGCGAGCGCGATCGTGTACCGCGATACCGAGCACGCTCCGGAACTCGCCCGTTCGCAGGGCATCCGGGCCGCCGATCTGCGAGCTGCCGGGATCGTCGACCGCATCGTCGCCGAAAAGCCCGATGCGGCAGACGAACCCATCGAGTTCGCCCGTCGCATGGTCGCCGCCATCGGCGCGGAGTTGGCCGGTCTACGCGCGATGCCGCTGCACGACCTGCGGGCCGCCCGGCACCTGCGCTATCGCCGCCTCGGTCTCCCGCAAGCGGATTGAGCCCCGGCGGTAGCTCCCCGGCCGCACGACCGCCGCAGCTCCGGCCGGCGCACTCGCTGTCGCGGTGTCCGGCCGAGGCTCGGCATCCGGCTCAGCCCTCGGGTTCGGGGTCGGGCCGGTTCCAGCCGAGGATCATCGCCGGTGCGCAACCACCCGCGAGCAGTGCCGCGAGCATCATGACCCCGCCGGCGTAGGCGGTGCGGAAGGCGTCGGCCTCGGGGAGGAGCGCGCCGGAGAAGGTGAGGAACATCAGCGGCGGCAGGGTGAGCATCTGGGTGAGCGACAGGCCCGCCGAGTGCGCCTTGTTCCGCTCGGCGACCTCCAGTTCGTCGAGCACCTCTTCGGGCGCGTGGTCTTGCCGATTGGAGGCGATACGCAGCATCACCCAGGCGACCATGAACACCACGGCGGCGGGCAGGGTGGCCAGCGCGGCCGAGTCGACGCCGAACGCGCACAGCAGGCCTGCCACCGCGAGCACGAGCAATGTCACCATCACGACGACGACGAGCACGCGCCGCCGTCGTTGCGTGCGCCAACCCGGCAGCATCCCGGCGGTCCGTTCCTCCTGGACCAGCCAGCGTCGGACCCGATATTCCTGGTAGCGGTCGAGCAGACCGGCGGTGGCGTTGGTCATGACTGTCCTTTCGTCCGGGGGTAGAGCTCGGCCGACAGCGGGCCGAACTCGGTGCGCGAGAACACGGCTTCGACGGGCAGCTCGAACACATCGCAGATGCGCAGGGCCAGGTCGAGGCTCGGATAGTGGTCGCCACGTTCGAGCGCACCGATGGTCTGCACGTTGACGTTCACCGCCTCGGCCAGCGCGGCCCGGCTCATCCGATGCTCGGCGCGCAGCACCGCGATCCGGTTGTAGATCGGGAGGGTTTCCCCCCTTCTTACTGGGCTCACACAACATAGTGTTGTAAAAACCCAACAGTTCGTCAAGTCGATGTCAACACGTACCGGCTGCTCGTTGACCATGGGCCCCGGCGCTTCTAACGTCGAATCCGTGACCTTCAGAAGCGAGACCTGCGCCATTCCCTCGATCGTGCTGAACGACGGGAACGTGATCCCGCAGCTCGGGTTCGGGGTGTTCCAAGTTCCGGCCGACGATGTGTTTCCCGTGGTCACGGCCGCCTTGGAGGCCGGGTACCGCAGCATCGACACCGCCGCGATCTACGGCAACGAGGAGGGCACCGGCCGGGCCATCCGCCAGTCCGGGATCCCCCGTGACGAGATCTATGTGACCACCAAGCTGTGGAACTCCGAACAGGGCTACGACTCCACGCTGCGCGCCTTCGACGCCAGCATGCAGCGGCTCGGCCTGGACTATCTCGATCTGTATCTCATCCACTGGCCCGCGCCGTCAGCGGATCGCTTCGTCGACACCTTCAAGGCGTTCAAGGCCCTCAAGGCCGACGGCCGGGTGCGTTCGATCGGGGTATCGAACTTCCGGATCCCGGATCTGGAGCGGGTGATCGGGGAGACCGGCGAGATCCCCGCCGTGAACCAGATCGAGCTTCATCCCCGGCTCACCCAGCGTGAGCTGCGCAAATATCATGCCGACCAGGCGATCGCGACCGAGGCGTGGAGCCCGCTCGGCCAGGGCACGCTGCTCGACAACGAGGTGATCACCGAGATCGCCGCAGCGGTCGATCGCACGCCGGCGCAGGTGATCATTCGCTGGCATCTGCAGCTGGGCAATATCGTCATCCCGAAGTCGGTGACGCCCTCGCGCATCGTGTCGAACTTCGATGTATTCGGTTTCGAACTGTCCGGCGAGCAGATGGCGGCGATCAGCGCCCTCGACGACGGCGGCCGGGTCGGCCCGGACCCGTCCACGTTTACCGCCGGCCTGGACTAGGCGCGCTCGCCCGGTCGCGACCCCTCAGCGGGTGCCGATACCCAGGTAGGTGGTCAACTCGACCGCCGCCGCCCGTCCGGCCCGATTGGCGCCGATGGTGCTGGCCGACGGCCCGTACCCGATGAGATGGACACGCGGATCGACGGCGACCTGCGTGGCCAGCCGTCCGGTCATGGTGATGCCGCCGCCGGGGCCGCGCAATCGCAGCGGCGCGAGATGGTCGAGCGCGCTGCGGAAGCCGGTCGCCCACAGGATCACCTGCGCGGGCTGGAAGGTTCCGTCGTCCCAGCGCACACCGTAGGGCTCGATGTGATCGAACATCGGCTGCCGGTGCAGCACGCCGCGAGCCCTGGCGGCGCGCAGCCGGTCGTCGAGCGGCAGACCGGTTACCGACACCACCGAGCCGGGTGGTAACCCGCGCCGCACCCGGTCTTCCACGATGGCGACCGCGCGCCTGCCGTCCTCCTCGGAGAACGGGGTCTCCCGGAACCTCGGTTCCGTGCGGGTCACCCAGGTGGTCGTGGTGACCTGGGAGATCTCGTCGAGCAACTGCACCGCGGAAATGCCGCCGCCCACCACGACCACGTGTTCGCCCGCGAACTCCGCGGCCGACTGATAGTCGCGCGTGTGTAGTTGGCGTCCGGCGAAGGTTTCCGCCCCCGGGTAACGCGGGATGAATGGATGCTCCCAGGTGCCGGTGCCATTGATCAGGCCTCGGACCCGGATGGTGCCCGCCGCATCGGTTTCCACATGGAGCACACCATCGCGATCGGCGCCATCGCCCGCACCCGGGTGCGGTGGATCGACTTCGCTCGGCCGGCGATCGCAGACGACCTTGACCGTCACCTGCCGTCGCACCCGCAGATCGAACCGCTTCTCGTAGAGCTCGTAGTAGTGCGGGACGGCGGTCGCGGCAGGCGCGGATTCCGAGCCGTCGGGCAGGGTTTCCGCGAACGACATCCCCGGCAGATCGTGCACCCGGTTCACCGTGGTCAGCGTGAGCGAGGGCCAGCGGAACTGCCAGGCGCCACCGGGGCCCGGTGCGTGATCGACGATCAGGAAATCGCGTTCGGGGACCAGCCCGCGCCTGCGCAGGTGATATCCCGCGGATAACCCGGCCTGCCCGGCGCCGATCACCAGGATCGGGTAATCGACCGCGAGCGGGTCGGCATCGCGTTCGCCGGAGGACGTCGTCTGATCGGACAGCACAGCTCCGATCGTATGCATGCTCGCCCTCGGTCCTGCCACGCGCGATCCGCGGATCGAGTCGCACCCGGTGGTCCGCCGGCGCCGGCCGCCGGTGCCCACGATCGAGTCGTGCGCCCGCAGACGTCGATCGCCCCCGACTGTGACCGCACACATTCGCGCCTGCACCGGACTGTGTCAGCTCCTGTGGCAGCATGAACGCAACAGTCGGATTTCGTTCAGCTGGGGAGGAAGCATGCTCGGTGTCAGCCGCGATGGTGACGTCGTCACCATCGAATTACAGCGCGAGGAGCGCCGCAACGCCCTGAACATCGAGCTGGTCACGCAACTGCGTGATGCGGTGATCGATGCCGCCGAGCAGGCGCGGGTCATCGTGCTCACCGGCCGTGGGCCGATCTTCAGCGCGGGCGCCGATCTCGGCGGGGTGTACTCCGAGGAGTTCCTGGACAGGCTGCTCGAGATGCTGCACACCATCGAATCGGCGCCGGTGCCGGTGATCTCGGCGATCAATGGTGCCGCCCTCGGTGCGGGTGTGCAGCTGGCTCTCGCCTCGGATCTGCGGGTCCTCGAGCCGGATTCCTACATCGCGATTCCGGCCGCCAAGCTCGGCATCACCGTGGATCGGTGGACGGTGCGCAGGCTGGTCTCGCTGATCGGCGGTGGTCCGGCGCGCACCATCCTGCTCGGCGCGGAACCGGTGTCGGCCGAGGACGCCTACGGCTTCGGATTCGCCAACCGCATCGGCACCCTGGCCGACGCGCAGGCCTGGGCCAAGTCCATCGCCGAACTGGCGCCGCTCTCGCTACGCCATCTCAAGCTGGTGCTCAACGACGACGGCACCCGTGATGCGGAGAACGCGCAACAGCGTGAGGCCCTGGAAGCGGCCTGGACCAGCGCCGACGCGCAAGAGGGCCGGCTGGCCAGGCAAGAGAAGCGCGCCGCGAAATTCCAGGGGCGATGATGCGCATCCGACGAATCGCCACCGGCGCCGCGGGTGCCCTCGGGCTCACCTGGGTGGCGCGGGCGCTGTGGGGTCTGCCCACCGCGATGGGCGCGTCGATCTCGGCGATCCAGCCGTACGCGACCGGCGCCACCAGCTACCGCAACCGCCAGTTCCACAACACCGAACCGAGCAGCCAGATCGCGCCCGGTGCGGCGCCGTCGCTGCTGCGTTCGTTCCTCACCCAGCGCCATGCCGGTCGCCCGGCGCGGCCGGTCCCGCTGGTGATGCCGCAGCTGCCCGCGCAGGCCGCTGATCTGGCCGTCACCTGGTACGGGCACGCGACGGCGTTGATCGAGGTGGACGGTTACCGCATCCTCACCGATCCGGTGTGGAGCGAACGGGTGTCGCCCTCGCCGCTGGTCGGCCCGGCCCGGCTGCATCCGGTGCCCGCTCCGCTGTCGGAGCTGCCGCCGGTGGACGCGGTGATCATCTCCCACGACCATTACGACCACCTCGACGCCGCCACCGTGCGGGCGCTGGTGGCCGGGCAGAGCGCACCGTTCGTGGTGCCCGTCGGCATCGGCGCGCATCTGCGGCACTGGGGTGTGCCCGATCAGCGGATCGTCGAATTGGATTGGGGCGGTTCGATTTCGCTGTCCGAACTGGGGCGCGCCCGGGCCGGCGAAGACCTGACGATCACCTGTGTGGAGGCGCGCCACTTCTCCGGCCGCGGTCTGATCCGCAACACCACGCTGTGGGCGTCGTGGTCGCTGGCCGGTCCTACCCGACGGGTCTATTTCGGCGGCGACACCGGCTACACCAAGGCCTTCGCCGAGGCCGGCACCACGCTCGGTCCCTTCGATCTGACGCTGCTGCCGATCGGCGCCTACGACGAACGCTGGACCGATGTGCACATGAATCCGGAAGAGGCGGTCCGCGCGCACGCCGATCTGTGTGCCGGTGATCCCGGCCACGGCCTGCTGGTTCCGATCCACTGGGCGACGTTCAACCTCGCCTTCCACGGGTGGTCGGAGCCGGTGCAGCGGATGGTGACGGCCGCGCGGGCGGCGGGCACCACGGCGGCCGTTCCGAAGCCGGGGGAGCGGCTGGACCCCGATGACCTGCCGTCCGGACAGTTGTGGTGGAAAGATATCGGGTGAACACCTCAACGACGGCACTGGGAAGGACGTAGAGCATATGAGCTTGATGGACACCTTGAAGGGCCTGGTCGGCAAGGGGCAGGACGCAGCGGCCAAGAATGCGGACAAGATCAACCAAGCCATCGACAAGGGTGGCGAGTTCATCGATCAGAAGACGAAGGGCAAGTACTCCGACAAGATCGAAAAGGGCAAGGAAGCCGCCAAGAAGGTAGTGCCGCCGGAGCAGCCGGGGCAACAGCCGGGCCAGCAGCCGGGTGGCGGCCCGGTGCCGCCGCAGGTCTGATCGAGCCGAGACCGCCCGCAGGGCAATGACTGTCCGCAGGCCGAGCGCGGCGGGAACCGGATGAACGCCGGTTCCCGCCGCCGGGTCGCGGACAACGGGTCGCGCCGCATGTTCCGGGATGCGGCGGGCGAGCCCGCCATCACGATCGAATTGAGCAACCTCGACAAGGTGCTCTATCCGGAAACGGGGACCACCAAAGGCGAGGTCATCGCCTACTACACCGCGATCGCCCCCGCCATGTTGCCGCATGTGGCCAGGCGGCCGGTCACCAGGAAACGCTGGCCCAACGGCGTCGGCGAGGCGTCGTTCTTCGAGAAGAACCTCGCCGAGCACGCGCCCGATTGGCTGCCGCGCCGCGCGATGCGCCATTCCGATCGCACCGTCACCTATCCGCTGATAGATTCCGAAGCCGGTCTGGCCTGGATCGGGCAGCAGGCGTCGCTGGAAGTGCATGTGCCGCAATGGCGTTTCGACGGCGATCAGATGGGCCCGGCCACCCGGCTGGTCTTCGATCTGGACCCGGGCCCGGACGTGGGCCTGGCCGAATGCGCGATCGTGGCGCTCGAGGTGCGCGATATGGTCGCCGAGATCGGGTTGCGCGCGTTCCCGGTGACCAGCGGCAGCAAGGGAATTCATCTGTATGTGCCGTTGGATCGGGTGCTCAGCCCCGGCGGCGCGTCCACTGTCGCCAAACAGGTCGCCACCAACCTGGAGAAGATTCATCCCGACCTGGTGACGGCGACGATGGCGAAGAAGGTGCGCACCGGCAAGGTCTTCCTGGACTGGAGCCAGAACAATCCGGCAAAGACCACGATCGCGCCGTACTCGATGCGTGGGCGCACACAGCCGAATGTCGCCGCACCGCGTAGCTGGGCGGAGATCGAGGACCGGGAATCGCTGAGGCATCTGCGATTCGACGAGGTGCTCGCGCGTTTTCAGGACGACGGCGACCTGCTGGCCGGGCTCGACCCGCCGATCTCGCAGGCCGGCACCGCCCGCCAGGACCCGTTGGCCGTCTACCGATCCATGCGTGATCCCGCGCGCACACCGGAACCCGTTCCCGCGCATCCGCCCACGCCCGGCCCCGGCAACCGGTACGTCATCCAGGAACACCACGCGCGGCGATTGCACTGGGATGTGCGTCTGGAACGCGACGGTGTACTGGTGTCCTGGGCGGTACCGAAAGGCCCGCCCACCGACACCAAAGAGAACCGCCTCGCCGTCCACACCGAGGATCACCCCCTCGAGTACCTCGATTTCCACGGTTCCATCCCGAAGGGCGAGTACGGCGCCGGAACCATGACGATCTGGGATTCGGGTACCTATGAGGCCGAGAAGTGGCGCGACGACGAGGTGATCGTGGTGATGCGGGGGGAGCGGTTGCACGGTCGCTACGCGCTGATCCGCACCGGTGGCAAGAACTGGTTGATGCATCTCATGCGGGAGCAGCCCGGTGACGGTCACGGGGCCGAGAGCTCGGGTAAGGGCCGGCGAGCGGCGGCCGACGCAGGCACGTCGGAGTCCAGCGGCGCAGCGAGTAGTGATCGGCCCGGCGAACGATCCGGTGGCGCCGAACTACCGCGCGGCCTGTCCCCGATGCTCGCCACCACCGGCGAGGTCGCCGGCCTCGATCCGAAGGACTGGGCCTTCGAAACGAAGTGGGACGGCTACCGCCTGATCCTCGAATTCGAGTACGGCACACCGACCTTGCGCAGCCGCGCGGGCAATATCGTCACCGACCGCTATCCGCAGATCGCCGCCCTCGCCGAGGAGTTGGCAGGCCATCGCGTGGTGCTCGACGGTGAAGCGGTCGTGTTCGACGCCAATGGCGTCGCCAATCTCGCTCTGCTGCAAGCCGACACCCGTCGCGCCGAACTCGTCGCCTTCGACCTGCTCTACCTCGACGGCACCTCGCTGATCCGCAAACGCTACAGCGACCGGCGGCGGGTGCTCGAAGCCCTCGCCGCCACCACGCCCGCGCTGTCGGTGCCGCCGCAGTTGGCAGGCACCGGCGAAGACGCGCTGAACGCCAGTCGCGACGTCGGGGCCGAGGGTGTGGTGGCCAAGCGCAGGGATTCGGTCTACCTGCCGGGTAAGCGCGGGCACTCCTGGGTCAAACAGCGCAATTGGCAGACCCAGCAGGTCGTGGTCGGCGGGTTTCGCGGCAGCGCGGCGCGACCGTTCGCGTCACTGCTGGTCGGCATCCCCGATGACGGCAAACTCATCTACGTGGGCCGGGTCGGTACCGGGTTCAGTGAGGACGAAATACGCGCGTTGGCCACGAAACTCCAGCGCCGTCGCCGCAAGACCAGCCCGTTCGTCAACGAGATGTCACGCGAGGAAACCAAGGACGCCACCTGGGTCACCCCGGAGATCTCCGGCACGGTCCGCTTCATGAACTGGACCGACGGCGGACGACTCTGGCACCCGGCCTGGTTGGGCCGCTCCGACTGAGCGGCACCGTACGCGCGGGTATGGTAATCGCGATTCGAACGCGGCTCGACCCGAGGAGTGCACGTGGATTTCAAGAACCTGGCCGATAAGGCGATGGACCTGGCGGCGAAGAACGCCGACAAGGTCGATGCCGTGATCGACAAGGCCGGAGACATCGTCGACCAGAAGACCGGTGGCAAGTACGCCGACAAGGTCGACACCGCGCAGGAAGCCGCGAAGAACGCGGTGCGCAAGCAGCAGGGCTGAGCGCGCAATTACCTGATCAGCAAACGGAACTGGGCCGATCGCGTGGGTGCGCGATCGGCCCAGTGTCGTTTCCGGGTGGGTTCCTGATCAGTTGGTGCCGGTCTGATCCATCCACTTGGTGGTGCCCGGCGGGGCATTGAGTGTGTTGATGAGGTCGATACCCGCGATGATCAACGCAGGGCCACCGACGATCAGCGTCCCGATGATGCTGCCGATGCCCGCGGCCAGCGGCACGGTCGCGAGGCCGAATGCGCCACCTAGGAAGCCGATGAGTCCGACCGCGGCACCGATTGCCAGGCCGATGAACCCACCGACTGCCGTCGCGATTCCGAACTGGGCCAGGAACGCATCCTGTGCTCGCTGGTTCTCCTCGAGCGACGCGACGGGCGTCACCGGAACGGGGCGGGCTCGTGTGTAGTCCTTGACCGCCGTCAATTCGAGCACTCGACCCTCGTCGCGCACCATGTGCGGCATCGGGAATTCCAGCCCGTCGTGCCGGAAGGCCAACGGCATACTGATCGCCGTGTTCCCCGCGGAGTCTTTGATACTCACCGTGTTACCGGCGACTTCGAATGTACCCCCGGTCAGTGTGGTGATGATGCGGTCGCCGACCAGCTTCGCCTCGTAGCCGATGTCGGGTACGGGTGCCGCGGCCGGCTGCGCATGGGTGGTGCCTGTGCCGACCACGATGGCGGCCGCCACCGGCACCACCAACGCGGCGATTCTGCGGAAAATCATTCTGTTGTTCCCATCTTCATCAGGTTCCCTACCGAACGCACCGCGCGCTGTGAATCTTCCCCGCCCTGCGCTCGGCGCCTTGTGATCAAGTGGACAGCTCTCCCGGTCGTCACGTTACAACCGGTTACTGGTTTGACACGATGGATTTACGGGTATCAGTTCAGGTTTGGGTCAGTACCAAACCTGCCGCCCGTTATAGCGCACAGCTATCGGGAACCGTGATGGATGGATCGGCTATTCGCTCTTGCCCAGCGCGTCGGCGATGGCCTGGTCCTGGCTCTCCAGGGAGGTGGCCGTATTCGTGGCACCGGTGCCCATCGCGGACAGCGTGGTGCTGAGAATCTCGACCGCTGTGAGGGCCTTTTCCGCGCCGGGGGTGTAGTTACCCGCGAAGCTCTGGCCGATTTCGTCGCCGCCCCAGCATTCGCCTTCGGCATCCAGCGCGGACTTGAGGGTGCTCAGGGCATCGGCCACCTGGGTGGCCAGGCTCTGGAACCCCGGTTCGGTGGCCTTGATCGCTTCCGGATCGGCTTTCAACATACTCATCAACGGCCACCCTCGAGGTAGCTGCGGTTGCGGTAGTACTCGTCTTCGTCTTCGTCATCCAGCGGCGCCTGCGCGGACGACGGCGGCGGGGCGTCCTGCACGAGCGGCGGCTCCGGGATGAGCTTGTCGACCAGGTCGCGGATGCTCGGCGCGCCGGGGACCAGATCGGGCAGGTCGGGCAGATCGTCGGCGGCGGCTTCGACGGAGGCGAAGGCCTGCTGCGACACCTGCACGCCTTCGCGGGCGGCGGCCTGCACGGCCTCGGTGATCGAGCGGCTCAGCCGTTCGGGAGTGGACCGCTTGAACGCTTCCGGTTCGATGTGCACGTCGAGCGGGATGCCTGCGGCATTGCTCGTCACCCGAACCAGGTTGTCCGACGACCACGCGGAGACCTGAGCGGTGGCGATGCGCTGCTGGGCGGCGGCCAGATCCTGGCGCTGCCGTTCGAAGGTCTCGAGCATGTCGCCGACCTGCGCGCGCAACGCGTCGTTGCGCGAGCGCATGGCCTCGCGGTCGTCATTCATCGCCTACCCCTGTTCCCCAGACTCGGTCCGTATATCCATTTCGACGCGGCCGGCCTGCGTTCGGTTCCATCGAATTCGCCGCCTGCTGTGATCCGGGCCGATCGGCCACCAGTTTGTCACAGCAACAGCACGTCGATCATGACGGAACCGAGGCCTACCGCCACCACGATGAGCAGGGCGAACGCATCCGCGCGGCGGGGCGAACCCGGGTTGGCGGTGAGCTGCCCGGTGCCGCCGCGCGCGGTGATCGCCTCACCCAATTCGCCCGCGCGGCGGGTGGATACCGCCATGGCGGCGGTCAGGATGTCGATCAGCCCGTTGTCGGCGGCGCGGTGCAGCAGATCATCTTTGGGGCGCAGGCGGCGGGCGGCGTGCAGCACCCGGATCTCGTCGATCAGCAATGGCAGACCACGCAACGTCAGCGCGACGACCACCGCCCACTCGTCCACCGGAACGCGCAGCCTGCGCAGCGGCGCGCCCAGCTTGGCCAGCGCGGGCGCGATCTCGCTCATCGGGGTGGTCCAGGCGATGAGGAAGGAGGCGGCCACCAAGATCAGGCTGAATACCAGGACCTGGGCGAAGCGCAGCACGGCCGCGCCGCCGACGGGCACATTGACCAGCCCGCCGATCGCGGCGAGCGCCCAGAACCACCACGGCAGCCGTGGCAGCGTGCCGAGCGGCAGCCGGGCGAGCACGCCGACCAGCACCAGGAATCCGGTCATGATGCCGAGCACCGGCCAGGTCGGCCACAGCATCAGCACCACGCTGATCAGGAAGACCCCGATCATCTTGGTTCCGGCCCAGAGTCGATGTATGGGGCTGTCCACCGGGACCTGCCGCAGCAGCACGAGGCTCATGACTGCCCTCCCTGCTCCATCCGCCACGCGGTGCCAGGCAGGGGCTGGGGATGCGCGGTCTCGGCGGGCCGGCGCAGCGTTTCCGCGGCCGCGTGCACCGATTCGGCGATCCGGCCGTCGCGCAGGTGGACCGTGCGGTCGCAGATGGCGGCCACATCCTCGACGTCGTGTGAGATGACGATGAGCGTCAGCCCCGAATCCCGCAGCCGGGCCAGCAGATCGACGATATCGGCGCGGCCCTCCGGATCCAGCCCGGCCAGCGGCTCGTCCAGCACCACCACCTGCGGCCGGCTGGCCACGATCGCGGCGAGCACCACGCGTTTGGCCTGCCCACCGCTGAGTTCCTCGATCGACCGGGCAGCCAGCGAACGATCCAAGCCCACCGCGTCCAGGGCCCGCCCGACCGCACCGGATCCGGTGGCCCGGCCGCCCCAATCGGCGATCTCGGCGCCGACGGTCTGTCGCTGTAGTTGCAGCCGGGAATGCTGGAACGCCAGCTCGACCCGGCCGATCTGCGAGCTGACGGGCTTGCCGGACAGCTCGCAGCGGCCCCCGCTCGGCTTGATCAACCCGGCCATGATCCAGGCCAGCGTGGATTTGCCCGAGCCGTTGCCGCCGACCACCAGCAGCGCCTCGCCGCGGTGCACCGTCAAATCGACACCGTGCAGCGCGGGCGCCTGCCACGGTGTGCCCCGGTTGTAGGTGTGGCGGATATCGCGCAGCTGCATGATCGGCTCACCCATCGGCCGTCGGCGCAGATCGTGGCGCGGTTTGGGCCAGCCCGGCAGATGCCGCACCGCCCGGCCACCGGACAGATGCACGACGCGATCGGCGGCGGCCGCATCGGCCTCGTGGTGGGTCACCAGGACGACGGCCATCCGGTGCCGTTTCGGCAGTGCGGCCAGCAGGGCGACCAGCTCGCGGCGCCCGTCCGGGTCGATCATCGAGGTCGCTTCGTCGGCGATGAGCAGCGCGGGCCGCCGCGCCAGCGCCGCCGCGACCGCGAGCCGCTGCTGCTGGCCGCCGGACAGCGCCGCGGTTTCCCGCTCGCCCATGCCATCGAGCCCGACCTCGCGCAGCAGTCCCTCCACGTCGACCTGTTCGGCGAGTGCGGCGGGCAGCCCCCACACCACGTCGTCGGCGACCAGGACGCCGAGGGTCTGGCTTTCCGGTCGTTGCAGCACCAGTGCGGTGCCGCCGAGATGGCCGAGGCCGGCCGAGCCCGGCCGCTCGACGGTGCCGGACGACGGCGGCAGCCCGGCCAGCAGCCGGGTCAGCGTCGATTTGCCGGAGCCGTTGTGGCCGACCACCGCCACGAATTCGCCGACGTCGACGGTGAGGTCGATGCCACTCAACGCGTCGGTGTGGGCCCCTGGATAGCGGTAGCCGGCCGCGCGCATGGTCACCGGCAGGGGCGCCACCGGCCGGTCGTCGGCCGGGGCGTCGAGCCGATCGGTGCCGGGCAGCCAGGCCAGCCGATCCAGGACCGATCCGAGAACGAACCAGGAGATGAGGGCGGTGAGCACGGTGCCGAACAGCACGCCGCCACCGACGTAGATCCACCAGAAGCGCAGCACCACTTCGGTCACATCGGCGACGCCATTGCCGAGGGGTTCCAGTTGCGGCGCCCGCCCGGCCAGATCCTTCACACCTTCGGAGGTATTGCGGATAGTGTCGAACAGCAGGTTGCGCGCTTGGGAGAACACCAGCAGGAACCCGATCGAGAACGCCGCCCAGGCCAGGCCGGCGAGCACGGCCAGCCCGAGGACGGCGACGATGCCGCCGCCTCGGCGTTTGACCCCGCCGATGATGCCGCCGATGGTGGCCGAGGCCGCCATGCCGGTGGCCGGGAGCAATCCGGCGGCGACGAAGGTGACGAGGGCGGCCGCGATGGTCGTGGTGGCCACGGCGCGGAAGCGGTAACGATGGGCCAGCAGTCCGAGCGGTACCGCGGCGACCAGTTGCAGGGCGGTGGCCAGCGGGACCACCGAACCGATCGTCACCAAACCGACGGTGACACCACCGAGGACGGCGCCGGTGGCCAGCTCGATCGGCCGTAACGGGCCGTGTTCGCCGCGCGGGGCCGAGTCGGTGGACACATCACTCACGGCACAAGTCTGCCAGCCCGTATCGAGGGTGTTGCATCCATGCGCATGTACGCATATGTTGTCAGGTGTGGGACATGATCATTCGCATGGGATAGCGCCGGAGAGCGCGTCCGGGAAGTACCTGAGCCGGCTGGGCCTGGCGCTGGCCATCGGCATCGGATTCATGCTGGTCGAGTTCGCGGTGGCGTTCACCACCGGCTCGCTGGCGCTGCTGTCGGATGCCGCGCACATGCTCACCGATGTGGTGGGCATCGGCATGGCGCTGTCGGCCATTCTGCTGGCCCGGCGCAGCCGCCCCACCTACACCCGCACCTTCGGCTACTACCGGGCCGAGGTGATCGCGGCGTTGGCCAATGCGGTGCTGTTGTTCCTGGTGGCGGGCTATGTGCTCTACGAGGCGCTGGCCCGCGTCGGTGAACCGCCGGAGGTGCCGGGATGGCCGGTGCTGATCGTCGGCGTGGTCGGATTGCTGGCCAATGTGGCCTCGTTCCTGCTGCTGCGCAGCGGCGCCAAGGAGAGCCTGAACGTGCGCGGCGCCTACCTCGAGGTGTTCGCCGACATGATCGGCTCGTTCGGCGTGCTGCTGTCGGCGGCCATCACCATCACCACCGGCTGGCGGTACGCGGACATGATCATCGGTGTCGCGATCGGCCTGTGGGTGCTGCCACGCACCTATGTGCTGGCGAAGCGGTCGCTGCGGATCCTGTTCCAGCACAGCCCCGAGGAACTCGACGTCGAACAGGTCGCCGCCGAACTCGGCGCCGTCGAGGGCGTGGCCGACGTGCACGACCTGCACGTGTGGACCCTCACCTCCGGCATGGAGGTCGCCTCCGCGCACATCACCACCGCCGACGGCGCCAGCGGCGATCACGTGCTGCGCGCCGCCCAGCACGTGCTGGCCGAGCGGTTCCACATCAGCCATGCCACGCTCCAGGTCGAAACCCCCGACAGCGCACGTCGGTGCGCGGAGCTGTCCTGGTAATCGACACTTTCGGCCATACTGTTGTCCATGGTGGACAGTCCGGTACGCGACTGGGATTTCCCGCGCGGTGTGGCCAGCGTGGCCTTGCTCACCGGTTACGCCGGTGAGCACGGCATTTCCGTGGCACGGATGCTCGACGGCACCGGGCTGACCGAACCGATCCTGCACGACCCGGACGCCCAGATCGACGCGCGGACCGAGCTCACCGTGGTCCGCAACCTGGTCGGGGCGCTGCCCGACCATCCGGCGCTCGGCGTCGAGGTCGGCCGCCGCTACCGGATCACCACCTTCGGCATCTTCGGCTTCGCCTGCATCAGCAGTCCGACGCTGGGCGAGGCCATCGCCTTCGCGCTGCGCTACCTGGACCTGAGCTTCACCTTCTGCCTGCCCGCGACCGAGTTGCGCGACGGCGAGTTCATCGCGTGGGTGCACGCCGAATCGGTCCCCGCCGACGTGCGTCAGTTCCTCATCGAGCGGGACGTGACCGCCATGCATCAGGTGATGAGCGATCTCGTCGGCCGCCATCTGCCGCTCATCAGGGCCGAATTCTCGTTCCCAGAACCGGATTACGCCGATCGAATCGCCGATATCACCGTGGTCCGGCCACGCTTCGACCGCCCGCACAATCTGTTCGCGATCGACCCGGCCATCCTCGATCAGCCCCTCCCGCAAGCCAACGAACACACCCTCGCCATCTGCCTCGCCCAATGCCGCGATCTCGTCCATCGCCGCCGCGCCCGCACCGGCATCGCCGCCGAAGTCCGCTCCCGCCTCATCCCGCACGGCGGCACCGACGGCCTGGCCGCCCCGCCCGGAATCGATGCGGTGGCCCGCGATCTCAACATGAGCACCCGCACCCTGCGTCGCCACCTGGACGCCGCGGGCACCAGCTACCGCGCGCTGCTGGACGAAATGCGCCGCGCCCTGGCCGAGGAAATGCTCAGCACCACACCACTGTCGGTGAGCGACGTGGCGATTCGCCTGGGATACGCGGAAGCATCGACATTCATCTACGCGTTCAAACGGTGGACGGGGACCACACCCGCGGCGTATCGGAGGCAACGTGTCCGCGTCTGATGCGATCGGTACCCGCACTGGCCGGATACGCGAAACCCACTGGAGCCCATCGATTTGTCGGTGCCGCGCTGTAGCGTCACCGGCCATGCCGGAGCAGCGGTCGAACCCGCACGATGCGTACTTCCGAAAGGTCATGGCACGCCCCGAGAACGCGGCAAGCGAACTACGTGCCGTGCTCCCCGAGAAGATCAGTACTCGCATCGATTGGCCCGCTCTACAGCTCCAGCCGGGTAGCTTCGTCTCGCCAGACCTCCGCAACCGATTCAGCGACCTGCTGTTCCGCACTCGCCTCGACGGGCACCCCGCCTACATCTACCTGCTCGTCGAACATCAGTCGAGCAGCGACCGGTTCATGGCCTTCCGGATGCTGGAATACATGGTCGCGATCTGGCGGCAACACCTGGTCCAGAACCCCAGCACCTCCAAGCCGAACACATTGCCGGCGATCATCCCGCTGGTTGTACACAACGCCGCAGATGGCACCCGCTGGTCCCACCCCACCGAGGTCGCCGACCTGATCGATCTCGACCCCGCCGCCCGCGACGCCCTTGGCCCCCATCTGCCGCGGTTGCGGTTCCTGCTCGACGATATCGCCGCTATCGACCCGGCCGCGCTGCGTGACCGCGACCTCACCCCCGCGACCAGGGTGTTGCTGGTGTTGCAACGCATCGCACCCAAGAACACCGCGCTGGGAAACGATATGCTGGACTGGTTCGAAGACCTGCACGCCCTGGAGGCCGGGCCCGACCCCCTTGGCGACTACCTGACCGTACTGACCTACATCATGACGGTCAGCGAAACCGCCGAGGCCGATATCGCGGCGGTATTCGAACGGCTCGGCCCACGAGCGAAGGAGGCGATCGTGACGACGGCGGAGATGATCGAGGCACGCGGGGAAGCGCGGGGAGAAGCACGAGGCCGCGCGGAAACTCTACTCGAGCAGATGACCGCCAAATTCGGCCCGCTGCCCGCCGGGGTGATCCACAAAGTCCGATCAGCCAGCCCGGCGCAGGTGCGAGCCTGGACGATGCGGGTACTGACCGCGAGCACCCCGGACGAAACGCTCGCGTGAACGGGACCATGGGTCCATACAACCCAGCGATGCCGGATGTCCGCGAAGGGCAATCCGGGTGATCGTATGAAAGCCGTTCAGGCGGCGGCGAATTCGCCGATAGCGATGCCGGCCGTGAAGGCTGCCCACTCGGTCGGGGTGAAGTTCCAGGTGGTGTCGCCGGAGCGTACGAGGACGGTAGTCGGGGCTTGTTCGATGTGAGGCAGTCCGGCGCGGCGCTCTGACGTCTGATTGGCAACTGCGGACAGAAAGGTCGCCAATCTCCGCTGTGGCCGCGATTGGTGGCGGTCTTCCCTGACTTCGGGTTCTACCAGCGGCAGGCCGCCCACCGGACTATTCCGATTGTGATCCTGGATCACCGCTGATCACGGCCGCAGGGCATCCACTGCCTCAGTACGGCGCGACGCCGATCCAGCCGCCCATCGGCACGCTGCGGAAATGTGTTGTCAGGGTGTGGTTCTCGTCGATGACGTGTAGGGCGACGGCCGGGTCCGGCGCGTAGTCCATGACGTGGTCGGGGAGGGCGAGTTCCCATTCGCCGCCGAGCACCGACGCCGTGCTCGGGGCGACGAGCAGGGGTTTGCCGGCGAAGGTGGTGGTGGCGGCGGAGTGGGCGTGGCCGGTGAGGACGCCGAGGATGCGGTCGTCGGCGGCTACCAGCTCGGCCAGGCGATCGGGATCGGCGAGGGCGATCTCGTCGACCACCGGGCTGTAGAGGTGGGCGGGGGGATGGTGCAGGGCCAGCAGGATCGGGTCGCCCGCGGGGGCGTCGGCGAGGACGCCGCGCAGCCAGTCGTAGGTCTCGTCGGTGAGTTGTCCGCTGGGTTCGCCGGGGATGCTGGAATCGAGCAGGACGACCGTCAGCGGGCCGACGCGGTGAGCGTGGTTGATCGGTTCGGTCGAGGACGGCACCCCGAGCAGGACCTCGCGGAACGCGCCGCGATCGTCGTGGTTGCCGGGGAGGGCGTAGACGGGGATGTCGGCCTGAAGGGCGATCCGCGCTTCCGCGTACTGGTCGGCTTTGCCGGAATCGGTGACGTCGCCGGTTACCAGGATCGCGTCGGGTCGCCGGCGTAGATCGGCCAGGTAGGCCATGACCCGCTCCGCGCGTTCGACGTTGCGGGGTCCGAGATCGAAGTGTGTGTCGCTGACCTGAGCCACCAGGATCATGCCCATCTGCTTTCTCTGGGGGATCGCTCCATTGCGAAACAGAGTGCACCGCACCTCCCGCAGTGCCGTGTTTCAGGCTAGTTGACCAGCGGAATTGTTGTCGTCATGAGGCTCACCACCACGATTTCCGTTACCGTGCGACCGCGTTGCGCCTCACAGTCGATTTTCCAGCGAGCAGCGGCGCTGTCTGCTGGTGACCGCGGCCGGCTGTGTCAGGAACGCCTGCTGACCGCACCTCGATCAGGCGAGGTGCTCGGTCATCCCAGCCGTTCGAGGGCACTGTGCAACAGCGCGGCCGTGGCCTTCGGCTCGGCCGTCAGCGGCGCCCAGAAACCGGCGCCTGGCTCTGCCTCGAGGTTCAACTCCGGCGGCGTCCGCCAATCCGCCGCCAGCGCCAGCTGCCAGGAGTGCAGGTAGGTGCGTTCGTGGGCACCTGATGTGTCGAAGAGGGGATCGCCGGCGATGGCGTGGCCGATCCACGCCAGGTGGACCCGGATCTGATGCCGCCGTCCGGTGACGGGGCGCAATGCGAGAACGGTGTGGTCGCGGTCGCGCAGCACCGTCGCGAACCGAGTGGTGGAGGGGTAGTTCTTGGTATCGAGCAGGTCGGCTGGGTGCACGAACCAGCGGCCCTCGGAGTCCTGAATGCTCTCCCTCGGCGCCGCGATGCGCACCCGGTTCTTCCGCCCGACGCTCAGCGGCAGGTCGATGGTGCCGGTGTCCGGCAGGTCGCCTTCGGGCGTCGAGACGATCGCGAGGTAGGTCTTACGCGCGGTCTGCTTGTTGAACTGCCTGGTCAACTGCCCGTGCGCGGCGAGATCCTTCGCCAGCAGCACCACACCGGAGGTCACCTTGTCGATGCGGTGCACCGGATACAGCGTCTCGCCGACGGCCGCCGCGGCCTGCACGATATCGGTGTCGTGACGTTCCCCGGTCACCGAAATTCCCGCGGGTTTGTTCACCGCGACGATCGCGTCGTCCTCCTCGATGCGGCAGCGTTCACGCAGGTCGGGCCAGTCGATATCCACCGGACCGAGCCTAGATGAGCGTCAGCGCCGCCTCCCCGCCACTGGGCGGGATCCGCACCACGCTCACCGGGTCAGCGGTTCTTGCCGTTGCGGCGCAGCACATGCGGCCGCAGCCGGTTGAACCCGCGCACTCGCACACTGCGCAGATGCCGGATGGCGAATTCGGGTTCGCCGGCGAGTTCGGCGGCTGCGGCGTCGTCGACGAGGACGGTGCCGGGCCGGGCCACACCGGTCAGGCGGGCCGCGATGTTCACCACCGATCCGTACAGGTCGCCGAACCGCTGTAACACCGGACCGTAGGCGAGGGCGACACGCAGTTCCGGAGTGGTGCCGACGGTCATGGTGGTTTCTTGAATGGCCAGGGCGATCCTGGCCGCCTGCACCGCGGTTTCGGTGGCGAACATGACTTCGTCGCCCACATTCTTGATCACCCAGCCGCCGTTCTCGGTGATGGCGGCGGTGGTGGTGGATTCGAACGCCTCCAGCAGGGTGGACAGCTCATCCGGGTGCAGATGCCTGGTCAGCCGGGTGTAGCCGACCATATCGGCGAATCCGACGGCGAGCTCTCTGGTCGAATCGGCGGCCGTGCCCGCTCCGTCGAGCGAGCGGGCCAGGGCGGCGGCCAGGTGCCTGCGCCAGGCGTAGGCGTGCAGTTCCTCGAGGATCTGCACGGTCGCCTCGGTGGCTCGGCGGGCGATGGCGGCCGGATCGGCGTCCGGGTCGGCCGCGGCGACCCGTCGGGTGATCTCGTCCAGCACCAGATCCACCTGCCATTCCGCCAGCCGGGCCATCGACTGGCCGATGGTGCGGGCGGTCGCGGCCTGCTGACGCAGATCCGTCGACGCGAGCACGCCCAGTTCCCGGAATTCGCGCATGGCGCGCACATCGGCGTCGGTGTAGTCCAGCGTCGCCTCGTCACCGCCCGCGGGGAAACCGAGCGCGACCCACAACCGGCGCGACACCTCGACCGGCACACCGGTCTGACGTGCCACGTCATCGCGGTTGTAGCGGCGCGTGCCGTCCAGCAGGTATGTCTCGACCACCGACTGCACCAGCTGCGTCATCTCCGGCGACACCATGCCCGAAACCCTACGGGTCCCGGCGCCGCCGAAGCAGGGTCTTCCGACGACATTGTGGTGTCACACGAAATCATTGGACGGCGATCGGCCGGTCGGAGGGCAGGTTGACGAAACTCGGTGCGTTCGGATCCAGCACCAGATGCTGCGGTTTGAGTTCGCTGGCATTGAGCATCGGCCGGAAGGCCAGCGCCTTGGGCGAATTGCCCGCGAAGACGTCCACCCGCAGCCGATGCCCAGGTTGCAGGATGGCCTGCGTCGGGATGACGGCGATATCGAGGGTGATCGCCTCGCCCGGCGGCACCGGCAGCACGCTGTCGAGGGTGATCGGGTTGTGCGGTGCGGTCAGATCGCCGTTGGCCGAGCGGCTGCTCTTGGCCTCGTCGATGGCGCGCAGCGAGGAGGTGAGCTGCCCGGTGGACAGCACCGTGGACGTCCCGTCCGGCGCCACGTCGTTGACGGTGACGTTCCAATACCCGTCGGCGGCGTCGTGCACGGTATTGAGATGGACGTTGATCGGCCCGGAAATCACTGTCGGCTCGGTGATCTCGGCGCTGGTGAAGGTGAGCCCGTTGCGTTCGGCGATCCGGGAATCCTTGGCGCAGGCGTCGATCACCGCCGTCATACCCGCCGAACCCTGCGCGGCATCGCGCGAGCACGCGGTGGTGAGGCCGGGGGCGACGGTGAGGCGGGTGGGTTCGGGAGCGGGTGCGGCCGCCAGTGCGCCGTCGTGCAGGCTGTCGTGGGTGGTGCCGCTGGGTGCGCCGGACAGATAGACCCGCCGATGCGTCATCCCCGGCTTCGGGAACTCGGCGAGGGTGACCCAGCCGCCGCCCTGCTCCCACACGGTGACCGGGCCGAATCCGGTGACGCCGTTGTCGATGTCCTTGAGCCAGTGGTCGAACCACGCCTGCTGCAGGACGTCCAGTCGTGCGGGTGCGCCCGGAACACCGGTTCCCGCACCTGGATTCGCATGGTAGGTGTCGCCGACCACCAGCTTCTTCTGGTCGGCAGGCAGCGGGATGGCGTTGTAGAGGGTGGTGGCGCTGTTGGCGAAGATGTCGTGCCAGCCGCCGTAGACGAAGGTGGGCACGCCGACCTTCTCGGGACGCCCCATGATCCCTTCCCGGAAGGCGCTGTCCTCGTCGAGCGCGGCCGAGAGTGCGGGTGGCACGTTGTGCAGCGAAGGTGTCAGCAGGGCCTGGGCCAGCAGATCGAAGTTGGTGAGCGGGTCGCGGCGGCGGTCGTTGAACCAGCGCCAGTCGAAAGTGCCGTTCAGCATCGAGCTGATATCGGGCAGCAGTTTGGCATTGTTCACCGAGTTCAGCCACATCGGCAGGAAGGTGGTGCCGATGCCGCCGCCCGGCGCCACCACATCGCGCATGAGGTCGCTGCCTGGTTCCACCGGGAAGATCGCGCGCAACGATGTCGGCGGATTCTCCGCCGCCCGCAGCTGGTTGATGCCGGAATAGGAGCCGCCGCTCATCGCGATCCGGCCGTTGGACCAGGGCTGGGTGGCCGCCCAATCGATCACCTCGCGGGTGTCGAGTTGTTCGCGGGCGCCGAGGGTATTCCAGGTGCCTTGGGAGAAGCCGGTGCCGCGCACATCGGCGACGACCTGGGTGTAGCCGCTGCGAATCAGCTTGCGGTCCAGGCCGAGTACGGTCTGGATGGTGCCGCCGTCCAGGGCGTGCAGCAGATCCTCGAAACCGCTGACCGGAGTGCCGGACAGGTTGATCCGGCCCACCAGGTCCATCGTCAACTGCTGCAGACCCGGCATGGACACAGCCGAATCGATCAGGTTGGTCATGAGTTTCGTGTACGGGGTGAGGTTGACGATGGTCGGCAGCGGCGTCGTCTCGACCTGGCCGTCGGCGCGGATCGGCCGGTACACGTTCGCCTTGAGCACCACACCGTCGCTCATCGTGATCGGTACATCCCAGTCGATGTGTACATCGGGGTACGGCTGCGGCCCGTCGTGGGTTTGTGTCCACTGGCGTGCCAGTTCGTCCGGCGCGACGGCGGGTGCGGGCGTCTCGTAGGCGACCGCGTTCTCGGTCAGCGTCGCCACCCCGGCCGCCCCGCCGGTCAACAGGATCACGAACGCTGCCGCCACACCCTGGACCCGCCGGGTCAACCGCATCGACACCCCTCCGCCTCATGGTTTACGCATCCGGCGCACATGTGATCCAGACCATAGCAATCTGCTCTGGAAACGCGGGGATGACTCGCCCGGCCGTCTGCGATGGCAGGAACTGGCCTCGCGACGCCGGCGGTAGGTGCACGGTGTGGCTCGACCGGGCGGGTGGTTCCGGGGGATCGGCGCCGATCAGCTTGCCGGCTTGCGCTGAGCGCGCAGCACCACATCGCTGGTGTGGTGCGTTCCCGGCGGGCCCGGGCGGGTGCGCGGGCGAGCCGAGTTCACCAGCACCGTCCATTCGTCGCCGAGCAACTCGGCGACCTGTTCGGGCTGGTAGTAATCGCGCGGGTCGAACCCGTGCTCGTGATCGGGCGGGAAGTCGGCGGGATCGTGGCCGACGACGAGCAGCGTGCCGCCCGGGGCCACCGCGTCGATCAGCCCGCGAATGGTGGCGTGATCGGGTTCCAGCTCGATGGGGAAGTAGTGCGCGGAGACCAGGTCGAACGAGGCCGCAGGCGGCGGGACCGCGGTGAGATCGGCGTGCGACCATGCCACCTCGTCGCTGGTCGCGGCGGCGCGCTCCAGCGCCACCCGCGACACATCCACCGCGGTGACCTGCCACCCCTGTTCGGCCAGCCACCGGGCGTCGGCGCCCTCACCGCATCCGACATCGAGGGCCTGCCCCGGCGCGAGACCGCTCACCTCGGCGACCAGCACATCATTGGGTAGCCCGCTGAACAGCTGGTCCCTGCTGCCGTACATCTCGTCCCAGAACTGCTGGTCCATCGCGTTTCTCCGTCCCTCGGTGTAGTACGGCCCAGCATGCGAGCAGTCATGCGAACTTGACAAACAAATTTGCCAGAACTGCAATATCGGTATGGATCGGGATTTCGACGAGGTGATCGACGCGGTGGGGCCGCGGCTGCGCGAGCTGCGCAGACGTAACGGCACCACGCTGGCCGCGCTGTCGGAACTGACCGGCATCCCGGTCAGCACGCTCTCGCGGCTGGAGTCCGGGCAGCGCAAACCGAGCCTCGAGCTGTTGCTGCCGCTGGCGAAGGCCCATCAGGTCCCGCTGGACGAACTGGTGAACGCCCCCGAGACCGGCGATCCGCGCGTCTACGCGCGCCCGTTCACCCGCAACGGCCAGACCGTCATCCCGCTGACCCGCAAACCCGGCGGGCTACAGGCCTGGAAACAGATCCTGGCCGGGCGCCCCGCCGACCGCGAACCGGATCCGCGCACGCACGAGGGTTACCACTGGCTCTACGTGCTCAACGGCAAACTGCGCCTGATCCTCGGCGATCGCGACATGATCCTCACCGCGGGCGAGGTCGCCGAATTCGACACGCACCTGCCGCATTGGTTCGGCAATGCCGACGAACACCCCGTCGAGTACTTGAGCATCTACGGTCCGCAGGGCGAACGCTTCCACATCAGGGCCCGCTACCGGCCCGAATGACTACAGCCGTTCGATGACGGTGGCGTTGGCCAGACCACCTGCCTCGCACATGGTCTGCAGGCCCCACCGGCCGCCGGTCTGCTCCAGGTGATTGACCATGGTGGCCAGGATGCGGGTGCCGGACGCGCCGAGCGGGTGGCCGAGGGCGATGGCGCCACCGCGCGGATTCAGCTTGGCCGGATCGGCGCCGAGTTCGTGCTGCCACACCAGCGGCACCGGCGCGAAGGCCTCGTTCACCTCGTAGGCGTCGACGTCGTCGATGCTCAGCCCCGCCTTGTCCAGCGCTTTGCGGGTGGCGGGCACCACGGCGGTGAGCATGAGCAGCGGATCATCGCCGACGACGGCGAACGAATGGAACCGCGCCCGCGCCCGCAATCCGAGCTTGCTCGCCATCCGCTCGCTCATGATCAGCGCGGCCGAGGCGCCGTCGGTCAGCGGGGACGAATTGCCCGGTGTGATCGACCATTCGATTTCCGGGAACCGCTTCCGGTACGCCTCGTCGACGAAGGCCGGCGTCAGTCCGGCGAGCTTGTCGACAGTGGTGGTGGCGCGGATGGTTTCGTCGGCGTCCAGCCGTCCGGCGGTGACGAGCTCATTGTCGAACCCGCCGGACGCCGCGGTCTCGGCGGCCAGCCGGTGCGAGCGGGCGGCGAACTCGTCGAGGCGTCCGCGATCGAGCTTCCAGCGCGCGGCCAGCAGTTCCGCGGAAATGCCCTGCTGAACAAGGCCCTCCGGATAGCGGTGCGCGATGGGTCCGCGGTTGGCGTCCTGGCCCGCGGCGTTGGAGAACATCGGCACCCGGCTCATCGACTCGACACCGCAGGCGATGGCGATGTCGTAGGCGCCGGAGATCACGCCCTGCGCGGCGAAATGCGCGGCCTGCTGGCTGGATCCGCACTGCCGGTCGACGGTGGTCGCGGGCACCGACTCCGGGAATCCGGCGGCGAGCACCGCGGTGCGGCTGATGTTGAACGCCTGCTCACCGCTCTGGGTGACGCAGCCGCCGATCACGTCGTCGACGAGAGCTGGGTCGAGGTCGTTGCGGCCGAGTAGATCCGAGAGCGCCCCGGCCAGCAGGTTGGCGGGGTGCACGTCGGACAGTCCGCCACCGGCCTTTCCCTTGCCCGAGGGGGTGCGTACGACGTCGACGATGACCGCGGTCTCCATGACCAACTCCTGACTTCCGGCCGACCGGTCAAGTTAATGACCATTCCGCAGTAAGTTAACACGGATTCGCGTGTGTCGGCCAGCCTGGAGGCTCACGCGCGCACGATGATCACCGGGCATTCCACCGAGTGCAGCACCGATTCGGAGGTAGAGCCGAGCAGCATGCCGGTGAACCCGCCGCGCCCGTGGCTGCCGAGCACCACCAGCTGTGCGTTCTCGGCCTCGCGCGACAGCGACCGGGCGGGGCGATCGCGTTCGAGCACCCGCCGCACCTCGACGTCGGGGTAGCGCTCGGAATAGCCGGCCAGTGCCTCGGCCAGGGTCGCGGCCTCGATGTCTTCGCTGTCGACCCAGTCGAGCATGGGCACGTCCATGCCGGTCACATCGGTCCACGCGTGCAGCGCGATCAGCCCGACGCCGCGCCGGGAGGCCTCGTCGAAGGCCAATTCGATGGCGGGCTCGCTGTTGCGGGTGCCGTCGACGCCGACCAGCACCGGCTTGGCGGCCGACACCACGTCCAGCGCCGAGACATCACGGATCACCGCTACCGGGCACTTCGCGTGCCTGGTCACCGCCGTGCTGACCGAGCCGAGCAGGCTGCGCCGGTACGCGCCGAGTCCGCGACTGCCGACGACGATCATCACGGTATCGGCCGAGCGGGCGAGCAGGTAGGGAACGATGCGGCCCTCGACCAACTCGGTCGAGACCGCGGGCACGGAACTCTTCTCGGCCACTTCCGCGGCGCGCCTCAGGCTCTCCTCGGCGCGGCGGCGCGACCCGGCGATGTCGTCGGCGGAGAACAGCACACTCGGGCGCATATCCGAAGGCAGTTCCGGCGAGCCGACGATGGCGAGTGGCCTGGCCCTGGACGCGGCGCCGGCCGCCGCCCACGCCACCGCGTGCATGGACTGTGGCGATCCGTCGACGGCCACCACGATCGGAGCGTCGGCGGGCATGATTCGGGGATTCGACATGGCGGGCCTCCGGGTGTCGAGGCCGGACCGGGCGAGCATCCGACCAGGGCGGGCGCGGTTGATCTCATCGGTGACGCTTGCGCTCAGCCTAGCCGTGGGGTGGCAAGGCGGTCAGCGGGTTCAGCTTCACGTCGCGACACTGCGCATCCGACGTGCCGGTTCGGTCACATCTTTCAGTGTGGCTGAAGCTCATCGGCTAGCCTTCAGTATGCCTGAAGGTCACCGAGCGGAGCCTGCAGGCCGGGCTCGCCTGGAGCGACCCGACAACCCGGATCGGAGTTTTCATGGAAATGTCACGTCGTACCGCGCTCGGCGCCGCCGCAACGGCAGGAGCCGCGATCGCGCTGTCGAGGGCGGCCGCCGCCGCGCAACCGCCCGCGCTCGCACTGCCATCGACGCCGATAGCCGCGGCCGCGCAGCGACTCATCGACACCGCGCTCACCGCGCCGGTGCGTAACCACAGCATCCGGGGATTCCTCTTCGGCCGCGCCCTTGCCGAGACGCAGGGACTGCGGCCGGGCGCCGACTACGACGAGGAGCTGATGTATCTGATCTGTGCCCTGCACGACATCGGCCTCGGCGATATCGCCAACGGCCACCAGCGCTTCGAAGTCGACGGCGCCGATTACGCGGCCGAATTCCTCGAACGCAACGGCCTCACCGACGGCCGCGTCGACATGGTGTGGGACGCCATCGCCGCGCACACGTCAGGATTCAGCGATTCACCCGTCTACCGGCGCCGCAGGCCCGCCGCCATCTGGATCGCGGTGGACGGCATCGGGATCGATATCGGCGGCGGCCCCGCCGACCTGCCACCCGGCTACGCCGATCAGGTGCACGCGGTCTACCCCCGGCTCGGCGGTTCCCGCGCCCTCACCGACATCATCGAAGCCCAGGCCCTGGCCGACCCGCGCAAGGCCCTGCCCGGCACCCTGCCCGGCGAGGTCGTGCATCAGCGCAACCCCGAGCTTCCCTACCTGACCTGGGACGAGATCATCGATGCCGGCGGGTGGGGTGACTGATCGGCGGATCTACTGAAGTAGGCTGACGCCCTCCAGCTCACCACGGGAAAGAGATCATGTCGCAGTTCGAGAATGTCAGCGTCGCGAAGAAGGCCAACGTCTACTTCGACGGAAAGTGCGTCAGCTACAGCCTCGAGCTGCCCGACGGCACCAAGAAGTCGGTGGGCGTCATCCAGCCGGCCACCCTGACCTTCGGAACCGCTGCGCCCGAGGTGATGGAGCTGATCGAGGGCGAATGCGCGGTCACCTTCGCCGGCGCCGACGAGGCCGTGGTCTACAAGGCGGGTGAATCGTTCTCGGTGCCGGGCGACAGCTCCTTCGACATCGAGGTCCGCCAGACCATGCACTACGTCTGCCACTACGGCTGATCTAGGCCGGAGTCCGCGGCGCGGGACCGAGCCCGAGGAGGGTGACGGCCTGTAGCGCCAGATGCAGTTCGGCGGACTGCACCGGATCGGTGGTGTCGCGTCCGGTGAGATCGCGCAGCTTGCGCAGGCGATAGCGCACCGTATTGCGGTGGCAGTGCAGTTGTTCGGCGGCCGCGGCGGTCGAACCGGCGCAGTCGTACCAGGCGCGCAGCGCGGCGATCAGATCGTCGCGCTCGGGCTCGGGCAGGCCGAGCACCGGTCCGAGGATCTGGGCGGCGGCCTGCCTGCTCGCCTCCGGCAGCATGACCAGCAGGTGCGCCACGGGCTGCTCGCCGTAGCGCACGGCCGTGCGTGCGCCGGGGCGGGCGCTGCGGACGGCCAGCCTGGCCTCGGCCAGGGCGCCCGGAATGCCTTGCGGGCTGGTGAAATTCGTGCTCACGCCGATCCGTCCGTCGACGAGATCGGCCAGCTTCGCCACCGCCTTGTCGATCGCCGCTGGCGAAGCCGGGCACAGTAACCCGACGTGGGCATCGATCTGGGAATCCCACACCGATCGCACCCCGGCATCTTTCATCGTGGCGACCAGATGGCCCGGCAGCGCGGCACCGGGATCGTCGGGCTCGATCGACACGACCGCGTATGTTCCGCTCTCCGGCAGCCCCAAGGTCCGCAACGCCGTCAGCGCGCGGGCCGGATTGCCGGAGTTGTCGTCGAAAAGGGTGCGGATCAATCGGCTCTGGGTCTGGGCATCGGCGTGGGCGAGCAGGATCTCCGTCTCGCGGTAGGCCTCGACCGCGGTATCGGAGTAGGTGTCGATGAGTTCCCACAGTTCGGTGGCGAGATCACGCAGTTCGGGATCGCCGGGTGTGGCGGAGCGGGCGGTGAGTTCCTCCCAGATCATCCGGCCGCCGAGCCGGAACGCGTGCAGCAGGGCGGCGATGGGGACGCCGCGCTCGGCCTTGAGTCGTCCGACCGCGCGCGCCGGTTGTAGCCGGGCGGGGCGGCCTGCCAGGGCGCTGATGATCTCGGTGAGGTTGTCCAGGCACGCCTGGCGCAGTTCCTCGGCGGTGAGCAGGCCGGGGTCGGCGTAGGAACGGTCGGCGACGGTGATCCTGAGGACCAGCTCGTCGGCCATGGACTCGACCTCGGCGAGCAGTTCCCGGGCGAGCCGGGGCGCGCGCGTCGGGGCGATCGGTGGTGGTGCGCTCACGCCAGCAGCCTACGCGTCCGCACGTGTCCTGCGCCACGTCGACTTGTGCGCGGACACAAATGCACCGCCAGCGGTGCGAGTAGATGCGCACTGTGCTCGCATGACCGCGCGCACGAGGGCATGATCTTTGTGCGCGAGCACAAACGGGAGCAGCCCGGTCCGCAACCTTCGCACCTGGCCTCGGAAGTGTCCGGCGTCACACAATGGGACGGTCTCGTCTGCGGGAGTCCCGCGCAGACCGCTCATCCCCTGGAGGACCGAACGTGGTTACGAACCTGGCGCCATCGACTCATGCCGCCGTCGACGCGGCCCTGTCCGAGCTCGTCGAGGGCGAGAAGAGATGGGCCGCGCTGCCGCTGCCGGAACGGCGCGCACTGCTCGACCGGGTGCGCGCGCTCACCGGACGGCACGCGCAGGAGTGGGTGGACGCCGCCGCCGGCATCAAGGGGCTCGCGCCGTCGTCGCCGCTGATCGGCGAGGAATGGATGTCGGGCCCCTATGTGTTCGCCGCTGCGCTCGGCGCGTTGTCGAAAACCCTCGATGCGCTGGCCGACGGCAAGAGTCCGCTCGAGCAGGCGACCTTCGGGGCAGCGGGCGACCACGTCACCGTCGACGTGCTGCCCGCGAGCCCGTTCGACGCGCTGCTGCTCAACGGCTTCAGCGCGCAGGTGTGGTTGCAGCGCGGCGTGAGCAGCGCCGCCGCGAAAGCCAATGCCGGCCTGGCCCAACTCGATCCGCGCCGCACCAATGGCATCGGCGCGGTCCTGGGCGCGGGCAACATCACCTCGATCGCGCCACTGGACACCCTCTACGAGTTGATCGCGCACAACCGGGTCGTGGCACTCAAACTCAACCCCATCACCGATCCGCTGCTGCCGGTGTTCGGCAAGATCCTCGCGCCGCTGATCGAGCTCGGCGCGGTGCGGCTGCTGACCGGCGGGGCCGAGGTGGGCGGCTATCTGGTCGGCCACGACCTCGTCGTGCATGTGCACATGACCGGAAGCGCACGGACCCACGACGCGATCGTGTGGGGGACCGGCGCCGAGGCCGCGGAACGGAAACTGGCCGGAACGCCGAAGCTGACCAAGCCGGTCACCAGTGAACTCGGCGGTGTCTCGCCGACGATCGTGCTGCCCGGCACGTGGAGTTCGGCCGATATCGCGTTCCAGGCCGAGCATGTCGCGACCCAGCGCCTGCACAACGGCGGCTACAACTGCGTGGCGTCGCAGGCGGTGATCATCTCCGCCGATTGGCCGCAGAAAAAGCAGTTCCTCGACGCGCTGCGCAGTGCCCTGGCGAACGCGCCGGCTCGCCGCGCCTACTACCCCGGTAGCGACGACCGGGTCGCCCTGGCGCTCGCGTCCTATCCGCGGGCCGAACGTCTCGGCCCCGACGGCACCCGGGTGCTCGTCACCGGGATCGACCCGTCCGAGCAGGAACCGCTGCTGGCCGAGGAGTATTTCGCGCCGGTGCTCGGTGTGGTCGAGCTACCGGGGACCGGAGCGAGTTTCGCCCGCGCCGCGGCCAGGACGGCCAACGACGATTTCACCGGCACCCTCGGCGTCAACATCATCGCCGCACCGGAGACGATCTCCGAACTGGGCGCGGCCTTCGACGAATTGGTCGCGGATCTGCGTTACGGCACCATCGCGATCAACGCCTGGACCGGCGTCGGCTTCTTGACCCCGTCCGCCGCATGGGGCGCCTTCCCCGGCCACACCCTCGACGACGTCCAGAGCGGTATCGGTGTGGTGCACAACGCCTGGCTGATCGACCGGGTGCAGCGCACCGTGGTGCGCGGTCCGTTCCGGCCGGCTCCGCGGTCGCTGCTGCACGGGGAGTTCGCGATCTCGCCGAAGCCGCCGTGGTTCGTCGGTAACAAGACCGCCGCGGGCACCGGCAAGCTGCTCGCCGGATTCGGCGCCGACCCCGGCTGGACCCGTCTGCCCGCGATCTTCGTCTCCGCGCTGCGCGGCTGAGCCGACTCACACCACACCGGGAGAAACATATGAGCACCAACAGCATTGCCGATTACGTCGTCGTCGGTACCGGGTCCTCGGGAGCGGTGGTCGCCGCGCGGCTCAGCGAACGCTCGTCCGACTCGGTGATCGCCCTGGAGGCGGGCCCCGAGGACAAGAATCAGGCCGTCCACATTCCGGCCGCGTTCTCCAAGCTGTTCCAGACCGATCTGGACTGGAACTATCTCACCACCCCGCAGCCCGAACTCGGCGGCCGGCAGATCTTCTGGCCGCGCGGCAAGATGCTCGGCGGGTCGTCGTCGATGAACGCGATGATGTGGGTGCGCGGGTTCGCCGCCGACTACGACGAATGGGCTCGAGCAGCGGGGGAGGGCTGGTCGTTCGCCAACGTCGTCGAGTATTTCGAGCGCATCGAATCGGTCGAAGGTGCGGCGGAACCCCACGAGGGCCGCGATGGGCCGCTGCACATCTCGCACCAGCGCAGCCCGAGCCGCTGGACCGCCGACTTCCTCGCCGCGGCCGAGCACGCCGGTTTCAAAACCGAGCGGGCCAACCTGCCGCAACCGGAAGGCTTCACCAGGACCATGGTGTGCCAGCAGCGCGGTGCCCGCTGGAGCACCGCCGACGCCTACCTGAAACCGGCGCGTAAACGGCCGAACCTGACCGTGATCACCGGCGCGCAGGCGACGCGGGTGCTGTTCGAGGGCAACCGCGCCGTCGGCATCGAATACCGCCAGGGTGGCGGCACCCGTACCGTGCGAGCCCGTAAGGAAGTGGTGCTGTGCGGCGGTGCGATCAACAGCCCGCAGCTGCTGCTACTGTCCGGCATCGGCGATGCCGAACAGCTTCGCGCGCAGGGTATCCCGATAGTGCACGACCTTCCCGAGGTGGGTCGCAATCTCACCGACCACCTGATCTCGCTGATCGGTGTCGCCGTCGAGTCCGGCACCCTGTTCGCCGCGGAGAAGCCGCTCGAGCTGATCAACTACCTGGTCCGGCGGCGCGGCATGCTCACCTCCAATGTGGGCGAGGCGTACGGGTTCGTGCGCAGCACGCCCGAAGTGGAGCTGCCCGATCTGGAGATCATCTTCGGCCCGGCCCCGTTCTACGACGAAGGCATCGGGGTGGCGCCAGGGCACGGCATCGCGATCGGTCCGATCCTGCTCCGGCCGCGCAGCCGGGGCACCGTGACGCTGGCTTCCGGTGATCCGATGGCCAAAGCGGTCGTGGACCCGAAGTACCTGTCCGACAGCGACGGCGCCGACCGCGCCGCACTCATGGCCGGACTGCGCACCGCGCACCGCATCATCACCTCCGCGCCGCTCGGCTCCAAGATCGGCCGCTTCCTGCAGCCCAAACGCGAGCAGGCGAGCATCGAGCAGACCCTCGAAGACGCCCTCACCTGGCACTCACACACCCTCTACCACCCGACGAGCACCTGCCGCATGGGCACCGACGCGGCCAGTGTCGTCACGCCCGAGCTGAAGGTTCGCGGCGTCGAGGGGCTACGGGTGGCCGACGCCTCGGTGATGCCGACCATCATCCGCGGCCACACCCACGCGCCGGCCGTGGTCATCGGTGAAAAGGCGGCCGACCTCATCAAGGCCGCCGGCCACTGAGCTGTGCGGGCGAACGCTGTACCCCGACCGGGTGCGGCGTTCGCCCGCCATGGCCGGTAGCCCGGTCAGTCCGCGCGCTCATCGCCGGGTACCGAGGTGGTGTGGGTCCGCGGCCGTTCGGAGCGTTTACCCACCATGGTCACCCGCCCGGCTTTCACATCCGCGCGCAGCTCTTTTCCCAGCCCGACGCACATCGCGACCAGGATCAAGACGAACGGTGATGCGACAACGATGGCGCCCCATTGCAGGGCGTCGAGCCCACCCACCACCAGCAGCGTCAACGCGACCGCGCCGACCAGCAGCCCCCAGGCGATCACCAGCCATTTCTTCGGCTCGTCGGCGCCCTTCGAAGAGAATGTGCCGAGCACGATCGCACCCGCGTCCGCGCCGCTGACGAAGAACACTCCGGCCAGAATGATCACCGCGATACTGGTGACGGTGGACAGCGGAAATGCCGCGAGCACTTCGAAGAATGCCGCCTGAGCGCTCTCCGAGGCGACGGCGGCGATATCGCGTTCTCCGCTCAATTGCAGATCCAGGGCCGCGCCGCCGAGGATCGAGAACCAGACGATGGTCGCGAGGCTCGGCGCGATCAGCACGCCGAAGACGTACTCGCGGATCGTGCGACCTCGGGAGATCTTCGCCAGGAAACTACCGACGTAGGGCGCCCAGGAGATTCCCCAAGCCCAGAAGAAGACGGTCCAGTCCTGCATCCACTGTCCGTCGGCGAAGGCGCCGGTCTCGAATGACATCGGCAGGAAGTTGAAGATGTAGCCGCCCATCGCCTGCGACAGCAGATTGAAGATGAACGAAAACGGTCCGAGCACAAGGATGAACAGCCCGAGCGCGATGGCGAGCAGCGTGTTGAAGTCGGCGAGCCGTTTGATGCCCTTGTCCACACCCGCCACCGCCGAAAAGATGAACGCCGCGGTGAGCAATCCGACCACGATGATCAGCACCAGCGTTGAACTTTCGATATCGGAGATGAATCCGAGTCCGGCGATGATCTGCAGCGTGCCGAGCCCGAGGGTCACCGCATTGCCGACCATCGTGGTGACGATGACCCAGGTGTCGATGCCGCGGCCGGCCAACCCGTCGGAAGCCTTGCCCATCAATGGCTTCAATGTGGCGCTGACCAGCGACGGACGCCCCCTGACGATCGTCGCGTAGGCGAATGCGAGGCCCGCGACACCGAAGAACGCCCACGGATGCAGCGCCCAATGGAAGATCGAATACTGCATGGCGACCACGGCGGCCGAATCGGTCCGCGGCTGCGGCCCGCCGGGCGGCGGCTCCGCCCACAATGTCACCGGCTCGTACGCGCCGTAGAAGATCAAGCCGATACCGACGCCGAGGGCGAACATCATCGCGATCCACGAGAACGTCGAATACGCGGGCTCGTCGCCGGGCACGCCGAGTTTCACCCGCCCGTACTTGCTGAATGCGAGATAGAGAATGAAGAAGACGAACCCGGCCGTCGACAGCACGAACACCCAGCCGAATTGCCGGGCGATGAACGCGTAGATGTGTTCGCCTGCCACCCGCATCTCGTCCGAGAACGTCACGCCGACGATCAGGAACAGGATGGTGAGTGCTGCGGCGGTGATCGTGACCGGTGCGTCGATCCCTGCGCGCCGGTGTTTGTGTCCTTGCCCTCGTGAATCTTTCATTGATTCCCCACATCAGCCGAGGTGAGTTGCGTTGGGCGTTCGGGTCGGTGTCGCTCGAGGATTACCGTGGCAGCGGGCCGCGGATACTGCCGCCGCTGTCGATTGTGCACAGATCGTCGGTCCGGACCGAAGGATCCGGCATTTCGGCCGCGGTGAATCCGTAGGGTGCGGTGAGCTCGAGTATCCGGCCTTCCCGGCGGAGCGCGGCCAATTCGTCGTTGTAGGCCGCACGCAGTGAGCCGTCGGTTTTCCGGAATCCCGCGGCGCCGCAACCGAGGCGCGGCTTCCCGTCCACCACGGCGGTGAACGGCGGTGACAACTCGACCTCGCGCGCCCATTCCGCCGGGCCGCCGTCGGGGGAGGGCTCGGACTGTTCGGCGCGTTCGAGCATGGCGCGTAAGGAAATGCCGGTCAGCGCAAAGGCGTCGACCTGCGCTTGCGCGACCCGTGCGAGCCCCTCGTCCTGGCCGCCGAACACGGTGATCTTCTCGTCTCGCACGCCTGCCGCTCGCGCATACCCCTCTTCGGCCGCGCCGGCCAGTACCGCGACGGTCGCGCCGGTGCGTGCGATCGAAGCGAAATCGGTGAGCCGCATCGGATTACCTCGCCGCACCAGCAACGCCGACTGCGCGCAGTAGATCGGCTCACTGAAGGCGATCTGTTCGCAGCGGGCCTTGTTGACGAACATGCCCGCCGATATCACGTCGAAGGCGCCCGAATTCACCCCGCCGATCAAACTGCGGAACGGCACCAGCACGCCGTCGAGCCGGTCGACGCCGAGCCGCTCGAACACCGCGCGATCGACCGCCGGAATCGCACCGACGAGGCCGTTGTCGTCGTAGGCGTACGGCCGCTCGCCGGAATACCCGACCGTGACCACCCCCGCGTCTCTGATCTTCTCCAGCGTGTCCCCGAGCCCGACCGCATCACATCCGGCGATCAGTCCCTGCACCGTGAGCAGACCGCCTCCCGCCGCAGTGACCTGCAAGAATCGTCGCCTAGACCAGGTTCGCGTCATAGCTGCGCCATCCCTCCGCCGACAACGTTGTCCGCCTCATGATCCACCCGTGGCGGCGGCTCGTGCGGGAGTTCGCGGCTAACTCACCGCGCGGCCTCGATCACCGCCGCGAGCCCACCCTGGATCATGAGGGCGCTGCGGTCGGTGACCTCCGCGCCGTTGACGTAAACGGTGGGCGTGCCGCTGACGCCGGAGGCGAGCACCCGGGTAGTTTTCGTCCGCAGATAACTGTCGTACTGCCGGTTGGTAATGCATTCGGCTACAGCGGAATCGGTGTATCCGGCCGATTCGGCGATATCGATCAGGTCGCTGTCGGGCAGTCCCGCACCGCCCTCGGTGGGCTGCTTGGCATACATGTCCGAGAGCCAGCTCTGGTAATTGTCCAGGCCGCTGGTGGCGACACAGAACGAGGCGTTTCCGGCGCGAGAGGAGTATTCGGTCTCACTCATCGTGTCCAGGAAGGTGGTGACGCTGTACTCGACAGCGGCGGTGCCCTCGCGCACGGCCTCCTCCAGCACCGAGCCGTTGGCCTCCTCGAAGGCCTTGCAGGCGGGGCATTGCAGGTCCATGACGACCCGGACGGTCACCTTCGCGTCCTCGTTGCCGACCCGCACGGCACCGTCGGCCAGCACGTTCTTCGGTGTGGAGCCGTCGGCCATCGCGGTCGCTGTGCCGGTGACCTCGGTCGTCACCGCACCCCGCGCCAGCAACCCGATGCCGACCGCGGCGGCGACCAGCACCAGCACCAGAAAAGGCATGAGCACGACCAGAAGCCGACGATTCTGCTGCGGCTGTTGCGGCTGCTGCCACCCGCCCGGATAGGTGTTCACTTGCCATGCTCCCCGCTCGCCCGGACATTCCCGGGTCAGCCTAACGGTCGGCCCGGTGCCCGGCGCGAAAGCCGCGAGTCCACCGGTCACTTCCCGGTCGACCGCGGAACTCGCGCGGTGTCGGTTTCGTCCAAGACAACGCTGCCGGCCCGTTCCTAGGCTTGGCGTCGAGCACAAGCCGAGGCACACATTCAGGAGGAATTGATGGCACGCGAACTCGTCTACACGGGCTTCATGTCGCTGGACGGCGTCGTGGATTCGCCGGGCGGCACGGCGGAGGGGCACCGCAGCGGCGGCTGGGTCATGCAGACCGAATTCGTCCCGGAGGCCTACTCGCTCAAGGCCGAAGAACTCGCCGATACCGCGGCCCTGATGTTCGGCCGCCGCAGCTACGAGGCCTTCGCCCCGATCTGGCGCGACTCCGAAGACCATGCCGCCTATCGGGACCTGCCGAAGTATGTCGTGTCCGCCAGCCTGACCGAGGACGCCCTGATCGACGGCTGGGGGCCGATCACGATCCTGCGGTCCGAGGACGAGGTCGCGAAGCTGAAGCAGACCGACGGCGGCGGCATCTTCATCCACGGCAGCGCCGAGCTGGCTCTCCGTCTCGCCGAAGCCGAACTCATCGATCGGTACAACCTGCTGGTGTTCCCGGTGCTGCTCGGCGCGGGCAAACACCTGTTCCCGCGCTCGGATCGGGACAAGCAGCAGCTGCGGCTGCGGGATTCGGCCGGCTACGCCAACGGGGTGACCAAGCTGATCTACGACGTGGTGCGCTGAGTGGGATCGAGGGCGATCGCGCCACCGGCCTTGGCGCGCAGCTGCCCGGCGGTGCGCCCGACATAGCGGCGCAGCGCACGCGCCAGATGCGGTTCGTCGTAATAGTCGAGCTTGGCGACGACATCGCCCGGCGCTTCACCCGTCATCAGTAGGAACGCGGCCGTGCGGGCCCGCTCGATCTGCCGGACCGCGCCGTGGGTGAGTCCGGTCGCGGCCCGGAACCGGCGCTCCAGCGTCCGCTCGCTGACCTCGGGCGGTGCACCCCGCAAGGTGGCCGCGACGAGCGGATCGCGTACCACGGCGCCCTCCTGCACGAGCCGTTCGACGAGCGCTTCGGCGTCATCGGGGCCCGGTATCTCCCGGTGCGCACCGTCGAGCCAGAACGTCCGGCCGCTCACATCGGGCAGCGCGATCCCGCCGTCGAGCAGCGTCGATGTCGCCACGGTGCGCAGCGACGTCCCGACCGCGAACTGAATACCGGTGAAGACCGCCCCCTCAGGGACCGGCGCCGTCCCGGTGCGCGTTTCCGGCCCCGTCACCGCCGCGAATCGCTGCCCAGCCTGCTCCCAGAACACCAGGCCCCAGGTCTCGCTCGCGACGGACGTCATCGTCGACACCTGCTCGGCACGGCACGTCCAGATGGATTCGACCCACGGCGAATCGGAGGCGCGCGTTTCGAAGAGCAGTCCCACAAGGGAATACTAGGTCGGCCGGCACGTGCCGCAGGCCTGCTCCGCGCCGAGGCTCCGGGCTGACTGTGGCGGGACACCGGTGTCCGCTGGGCTCGCCGAACCCGGAGTCGGTGTCTCGTATCGCCGGGTTCGGATCGCCTTCCCCTGCCGTCCCGCGATGGTCCGGACGGTGAGTGCGCACGCCGCGAATCCTGCGCCGAGCAGGCAGCAGCCCGCCCAGCCATACGCGGTGAACACTGCCGTGGTCGCGGCAGCGCCGAGGGCGGAGCCGAGGGAGTAGAACACCATGTAGCCGCCGATGACGCTGCTGACGCGGTCCGGGTACGCGGCGGTGAGCACATGCTGATTGCTCACGTGGACCGCCTGCACCGCGAAATCGAGTATCACCACGCCGACCGCGAGCAGCCACAGCGAGTGCGGGAGTTGCGCGATGGCCGCCCACGAGAGAATCAGCAGGGCGAGCGCGGCGCCGGTCACCGACTTCGCCCGGCCCGCATCCGCCCACCGGCCCGCGCCTGCCGCTCCGAGCGCACCCACCAGCCCGGCCACGCCGAACAGTCCGATCCGGCTTTCGCTCAACTGCCACGGTGCGTCCGCCAGCGACACGGCATATCCGCTCCACAGGGTGCCGAACGAGGCGAACAAGAAGAATCCGATCAGCCCGTGTGCCAGGAAGTTTCGCCGGGTGAACAGCCTGCTGAGTGCGGCGACGGCTCGGCGGTAGGCCGTGGGCGTCGGCCGCTCGGGCGACGGTGGGGCTTGGCGTGACAGGGGTGCGTGGTGCCGAGTGGCTGGGTGGTGCGAGGGGGCTGGATGGTGCGGACTGCCTGCGTGGTGCGAGGGGGCTGCGTGCTGCGGAGTATCTGCGTGGTGCGGCAGTGCGACGAGGACGAGAGCGGCCAGGACGACCGACAGCACCGCGAGCGCACCGTAGACGCTGCGCCAGCCGCACAGGTCGGCGAGCCCTCCGGTGACGACTCGCGCGCCCAGGATGCCGACCACCACCCCCGCGGTCACCACGCCGATATTTCGGCCGCGTTCACCAGGCGCCGAGACCGACGCCGCGTAGGCCACCGTGGTCTGCACGACGACCGCGACCACCCCGGTCGAGGCCAGGCCGATGAACGCCACCCACGCGGCCGACGCCGTCGCGGTCACGAGGAGCCCAGCGGCGATCAGCGCGAGGTGCGCGGCAATGAGGCCCCGCCGGTCGGCGACCACATCGCCGAGCGGAACCAGCAGGATCAAGCCGGCCAAGTAGCCGAGCTGAGCAGCAGCGACGAACCACCCCGCGCGTTCGGCCGGCACGCCGAGATCGCGCGCCATGGGCTCCAGAATCGCCTGCGCGGCATAGATGCTCGCGACCGCGACAGCACACACCAGTGCGAGCAGAGCCCGCTGCCGAACACCCATCACCCTCCAATCGGTAGCAAAATGCAACTGATCTGACGGTAAGGCATGATGGTTTCAAACTGCA
Organism: Nocardia sp. JCM 38205; assembly: GCF_058222935.1. Lineage (NCBI taxonomy): Bacteria > Bacillati > Actinomycetota > Actinomycetes > Mycobacteriales > Nocardiaceae > Nocardia > Nocardia sp. JCM 38205. Next base: position 564,483 of record NZ_JBYHFL010000003.1, read on the forward strand.
ACTGATCGGAAAGGTGACATGCCGCCCACTGTGAGCTGGACCGACCCGCACTGCCCGGTCGCCCGCACCCTCGACCTCGTCGGCGACCGGTGGAGTCTGCTCGTCATCCGCGACGCCATGGACGGCGCTCGATCGTTCACCGAATTCCAGCGCCGCACCGGCATGGCCCGCAATATCCTCACCGACCGCCTCCGCAAACTCACCGACCACGGCCTGATCACCCAGCGCACCGCCCCCTCTGGCCGCCGCAGGGAATACGTACTCACCGAAGCCGGCCGCGACCTGTTCCCGGTCATCGTGACGCTGCGGCAATGGGGTGAACGGCACGCATTCGGCCCAGGCGAAACCCACTCCGCCCTCGTAGATGAACACGGCGCGCCGCTCCCGTCGCTGGCGCCGATCGACGCGGACGGGGCGCCGCTCGGGCCGGACAACACGCGAGTACTGAAAGTCGACTAGCGCGGCCGGCGGTCTCCTTCACGTGCCGCCCGCGAGCAGGCCGTCGATCACCTGCCGCGCCATGCTCACGCTGTCCTCCTCGCCCAGGCGCAGGGCCAGATTGACCGCATTCAATACCGCGCTGACCTGGAAGGCGGCCACCGCGGGATCGAGGTCGGCGACCTCTCCCGCGGTGACGGCCAGCTCGAATTGCGTCGCGAGAGTCGTGTGCCACGCGCGCTGTTGCGCCGATAGCGCATCTCGGACCGGGCCGGGCCGGCTGTCGAATATCGGCAGGTTCGCGCCCCAGAAGCAGCCGCCGGCGAACAGGGGTTGTGCGGCGTAGTCGATCCACCGGTCGACCAGCGCACGGATTCGCGCGGCGCCGGCGGGGGCATCCTCGGCGGGCCGGACGACGGCTTCGGCGAAGGCTTCCTGCGCTGCTTCCACGGTCGCGAGCTGTAGTGCCTCTTTGGTTCGGAACAAAGTCTGGATGCCGGCCTTGCTCATGCCGAGATCTCCGGCGAGGCGCCCGAAGCTGAGGACGTCGAGACCGTCCTGCGAGGCGATATCGACGGCGCGGCGGGTGACTGCGCGCCGGGAGCGGGCTCCCCGCTGTAGCCGCAGGTCGGCGCTTTCCCTCGCCGTTGGGTGCCCAGTGGTGACCATACGGTCGATCGTATGCCGCTCGGGGAATCCGGTCGACGGGTTGTGAAATACATACGGTCGACCGTATTGTTACCGGTGTCGCATCGGAACGTGCTCGGGTACGTCGCCGAGCCTGGTGCGGGCGAGGAGGAATGCCCGATGGATGGCGTAACCGCCGAGCAATCGCTCACTTCGAACACGAGGGGTCGTGACCATTCGACGGCAATCGTGTGGATTCTGTGCGCGGCTGCCTTCATGGCGATGCTCGCCGTCTTGGTCGCCGCCACCGCCCTCGGCCTCACTGCCCGTACCCGCACGTCGTAACCGAAACAAGGAGCCGCACATGCCGGACATGACCGAACACACCGACCCCCTCTGCCTTTCCGAGGCAACCGCCGCCGCCTTACTGGTCGACGCCCCCTGGCGCCGATTCGGCGTCATCGGCGACAGCCTGTCCGCCGGTATCGGCGACCCCACGCCCGGCTATGCGAACAAGGGGTGGGCGGACCGAGTCGCGGCTGCCCTTCGGCTCGTCGCCCCCGATGCGCAGTACCGCAACCTCGCGGAGATCGGCGCCACCACTTCCGAGACCATCACCGGCCAGCTCGACCGAATGGCCGAATTCGCCCCCGACCTGCTGCACCTTCCCTGCGGCCCCAACGACATCATGCGCCGTGACCCCGATTTCGACGAGATCGAACAGACGCTGCGCCGCATGTATGACGCCGCCTCCCGCACCGGCGCCCAACTGATCACCTTCACGCTCGGCAGAGCATTCGTCATGCCGTCATTTGCCGACTGGAACCAGCGGAGCCGGGCGATGAACGACATCACCCGCCGCGTCGCCGGCGACTACGGTGCCCTCGTCATCGATATGTGGAACCACCCGGTCAACGATCGCGACAACCTGCTCAGCGCCGACCGCATCCACTTCTCCACCTCCGGCCAGGCGGTGATGGCCGCTGAAGTCATCCGGGGACTGGCTGGTGTGCCGGCGATCCGGTGAGAGTGCGTGCTTACCAGGTAACGCGGGCCCTGCTCGACTCGTGGGCGAAATCGGTACCGGAACGTAGCCGAAGCTTCCCATCCACCGGGAGATCGAGCTCGACGCCCGTCGAGCCGCTCTTAGTGTGACTCCGGCCACTGACACGTCCCAGTGTGGTGCGCAGCATATCCACGAGGAGTCCCAATGAATCTGATGAAGTCTCGCCTGTTCGCGGTGATCGCGACGATCATCGCGGCGGTGGCGCTGATGGCAGCCGGAGCCGGTAGCGCGGCCGCGGCGCCGCACACCGGGGAAATGTTCCTCACCTTTGTCCGCCACGGTGAATCGGCAGGCAACACCTCCGGTCTGATCGACACTTCCGTGCCGGGACCCGGCCTCACCGAGAAGGGGCGGGTGCAGGCCGCCGCGGTGGCCCAGCTGCTGGGCGATTGCAAGTTCGACGGTGTCTACGCGTCGACGATGGTGCGGACCCAGCAGACGGCGGAGCCGACCGCCCAGCTGTGCGGCCATCCGACGGTCGTCGAAGAGGGATTCCACGAGATCGAGGCGGGCATCTACGAGGGCACCCCGGAGAAGGACGCGCGCGAGGGCTACTTGGCCGCACCGATCCAGTGGTTGCAGGGCAACCTGGATGCCAGGATCCCCGGATCGCTCAACGGCCACGAATTCAAGAAGCGCATGGACGACTCCATCCAGGACATCCAGGACCGCGGCAACAAGCGCGCGGTGATCTTCTCGCACGGCGGCGCCATCATGTTCTGGGCACTCATGTCGGTCTCGAACCCTGATATGAGCAAGCTCCAGTCCGATCCGCTGCACAACACCGGACGGGTGGTCGTGAAGGGCACCCCGGCCAAGGGCTGGAAGCTCGTGTCGTGGGACGGCCATCCCGCGGCCTGATCCGCGAACCGGCGAGACCGGACCACACCGAGTGCGGTCCGGTCTCGGTCCGAGCCGGGGCGGTGACGTCGTCGGCTCACGCTCCGATCTCGCGGACCGCGTCGGCGATGGCGCGAAAGTCTTTGCTCAGGATCTTGGAGTGATTGCTGGAAACCTTCGCGCTGAGCACGACATTCGGGTTGTTGGCGAATACCGGTTCGAGCGAGGTCCGCGCCTTTTCCATCTCGCCGTCCTCGCTGCCGAGGCTGTTACCGGTGGCCACCACGAACCGCACCGGCCGTCGCAGGCGCTCGAGGACCGGGCCGCTGGCGTCGGCGAGCTCGTTGAGTTCGATATTGACCTCGGCGTGCTGGGCGGCGCTCATCCGCGCGGCCATTCCGAACGGACGGGTCAGCGGGAGCAGGAACCGCATGCGGTGGAACAGTTTCCGGATACGTTCGGCGCCTTCGGCGCCGGTGAGTCCGTGGGGTGCGGAGTCGACGGTGACCACGCCGGCAACGCGGTCGGGGTTGCGGTCGGTCCAGTGCCAGGCCAGCACCCCGCCGTAGGACCAGCCGACGAGAATCGCGCGGTCCACCCCGCGTGCGGCGAGGACGGCGTCGATATCGCGCAGGCACGCCTCGAAGGAATAGTCGGACGATTGCTGCGACTTGCCGCGGGCCCGCTCGTCGAAGGTGATGTGCCGCAGGCCGGGCCCGAGCTCGGCGATCACCTTCCGCCAGTGCTTGTGGTCGGCGTAGGCGCCGTTGAGGTAAACCACCGGAGTACCGGTGCCGCCGGTGTCGGTCACGTACAGTGCGGTGTCCTCGACGGGCACCATGCCGGTCCACGCCGTTGCGGTCGATTCGTTGGTCTGGGTGTTCAGTGCGTTCGTCATGTGAATAGAGTCGCCGCCCGGGCTGACACTGCCCTGATACCGGACTGACACCGCCGCTGACACCCTCGCGTCGAGATCGGGCAGCGGCGTCGTAGGTCGATCTCGGCAGCGGTCACGCGAGCGAATCGGGAAGCTCAGGCGGGTACCACGCCGACCCGTCGCGCGAGCTTGCCGAGTTCGCCGGTGGTGAGGTCGCGCCGGGCGGTGCGCATCATGTGGCCGACGAGTTCGCGGACGTGGGTCATATTTCGAACGTGCTGGGGCGCTGTGTGTTCGGCTCGCAGCAGCGCGTACAGCGAATCGCGGTAGTCGCGTTTCATCGCGTGCGCCCGGCCGATCTCCACGAAGTACTGAGCGCGCCGTCCTTCGGCGGGGAGATCGTTTGGTGACAGCGACGGTGCGAGCGCGAGTACCTGACCGGGCTCGCGGCGTTCCATCGCGGCCGACATGCGCCACAGCTGGACGTTCGCCGGGCCGAATGTGGGATTGCGCAGGATCGACGTGCCGGCGGGGGCATCGGCCAGTCTGCGCGCCTGCTCGGCTGCCTCGTCCAGATGCGGGTCCGGGTCGCCGCCCATTGCAGCCGTCACCAGCGACGCTTGGAGGTGCAGCATTCCGTACGTTTCGATTTCGCCGACCGTGTGCACGTCGGCGGCGATCTGCTCGGCTGTGCCTTCGGCGTGCTCCAACGCGGCAGGCAGGGAGCCGGGACGCGACAGCAGCACTTGCGACCGAGCGAAGGCCGTGGCGGCGAGCGCGGCAGTACCGCCGATGTTGCGGGCAGCGTTCTCGGCTTCCTGCGCTGCCGTCCAGGACAGTGCACCGTACCCGCGTGCCTTGAGCGCGGCGGCCGTGGTGTGCGCAACCATGCTCAGCACGTCCCACGCCCGTTCACGGTCGGTGGCGCTGCCGTCCCGGATGTGCCGGTAGCAGTCGGTCAGCATCGGCGCGAGCATCGGACCCAGCGCCGCGTAATCGCAGGCAATGCGCAGCTCTGCGGCATGGTTGGCGGCGGTGGTCAGTTCGTTCAGAGGGCGCGGCGGCGCGGTGTGGGTGACGTTGCCCGCCGTCCACAAGGCAATCTCGATATCGGGTACCGACAGGTGGAATCCGGCGGCGGACGGGTCCTGGCGGTCTTGCTCGTAGCCGGTCAGGTCGCCGAGTGTGCAACCGAGCGCACCGGCCAATGCCAGCAGCACGCGGCGCGAATCGACCGGCCGGAGGCCCGTCTCATACTTGGCGATCACCGAGCGGCTGACCCCTATCCGGTCGGCGAGTACCTGTTGGGTGATTCCACGCCGACAGCGAATCTGGCGTACTCGTTTCCCGATGTAGGTATCCGGTTCGTCGGTCATGCCGCGCACCTGCGCTCTCCCTGTCGAGTCCCACGCTTTACGTGCATTGTTCCATCTCGGAACAGGATTCGTTCGTCCCATTGCGAAGCTCCGATGCACGCCCCGCCGCCGGGTCGAACCCGATTCCCCGGCGGCGGGTGCAAGCCACGGACACCGACAGCAGGGGGCACGATGAGACCGACCGCACTCGGATGGATCGACTACGAAGTGAGCGCCGCGCCAGGATGGGAACGGGCGCAGGTAACGAGATTCGCGCGGCACCTCGGCTACCGGATCGTGTGGCCGGACGACCGGTCGGTGTTGCCGATCGCCGACCAAGCACGCAATGCCGGGGCGGATGTCGTGATCGTGCCCGCGCCGAGCCACCTCGGCCCGCTGGAGCTGAACCGGGTCATGAGCGTGGCCGACGTGGAGGTGATCTTGCCCCGACTGTCGTTCGCCCGCTGGGGGCTGGTGCGGATCGACCGGTGATCGCGCTCGGATGGGTCGTCGTGATCGCGGTACCGGTGGGCGTATTTGTGTGGGCGGTGCTCTGGCCACGCCGGTGACGACGACCTGCGGGGTTCGTTACTCCACCGAGTGTGGACAAGGTGGCCGGGCTCCGAGTGACGAACTGCCAACAGTTTCGGCGCTTTGATCTGGTCAAACTCTGTGCCCTCGGCGGGGTCGAACCTGCGACACCCGCTTTGAAGAGCGGATGACGCGTGTCTAACCTGGACGGCGTTGGTTGGCATCGTTGATACGTGATAGCACCGGCTGGTGCTGCTGCGTACGAACTGCGCACCGAAGCGGCGGGACTGATACCCCGGCCGCTTTGTCGTGCCCGGTCCACGTGCCTGGTCTGGGTTGGCCTGTGCATGAAGGGGCTGGCTACCCGCCCACCCCGTAGGCGCCTCCCTTCGTACGGAGAGGCTCGCGGGGTGCACGAGCACAATGCAGGCCAATTCACAATGCAGGCCAATCCAGGGGCAGGTCGAAGCGACCGAAGACTGCTCCATCGTTCCCACGGCTACCGGATTTTCAGCAACTCATTCACTCAGTTCAGCCGGTTGGGGACGTGTGGGAAGCTGTGCCTTGGAGCGGAGTTCGGCAGCTTTCGCCTGTTTGTCCAAGTGCCACTGGGTAGTTAGTCCGAGCACTTCGTCAGCGGTGGCGTTCAAGTCCTCTGCCAGGCTTGGCAGGGCATCTGGCGTGACTATCGTGATTATCGTGTGCGGCGGGTCCGTCGGAGTGAGTTGATAGCGCCACTCGATCGTTCCTCGATCGATCGGAGTCAAACGCTCATTGCTGTCGCTATCCAATTCGCACTGTAGAAGGGGAGCGTCTACGAGCAAGACAGGAAGGACAATGGAGTTGAACGTGTCTTCCTTGCGACGCGCTCGCTGGTGCCACCGTTGAATCCCCGCGGCGGCTTTTGCAGTCGACAGCATTGCCCCGAAGGCAGCATCCTGGTTGTCGCCCGCGAAGGCTCGCACGAGTGCATACCCGTGGGGACTGTATCCATCAAGAAGCGGAAGCTCAGCAGACTCAACCCGCAGTGGCCGGATCCAATTCCGATCGGGGGCCACGAACCGCTGGCCCCTCCGTGCCGTCGAGGTCATCCGGGTAGGGCCGTCAGTGAAGAGGATCCACGGCTTGTCCTTCGACGACTTGCACTCGATAGCAAGACTGACCTGGACTATCGCGTATTCGTCATGGGGGTAGAACCGCCGAGCGTACGCGTAGATGTCTGTCTCGCGTTGTTGGCCGGTCTCGACATCGGCGTAGTACCAGCCCAAGGTCGTGTCGATGTCGTTCGCCGCCAGCGCTTTGGCTGTGCGCATCTCAAGGGGATACCCCCTGCTCACGGAGCCATTTGGCGATCTTGGCCGTGAACTGTTCATTTGCGTCCATCACGGTCAAGTACACCATCGTGGACCTATCCATGAAGCGGACCGCTCGATCGAAGGACTCATCGCCGAACCGTACTTGCGCAGAACTTTCGGCTGGGACGGCTGCGAACGGTCACGGCTCGGTGCGCGGCAGATGTTCTACGAGGCAAGCGAGCGAAGCTCGTACGGCAGCACCGTATGGGAGTCGGCGCGCTGATGGCCGTCGATCGAGGAGATGCCGGGCGATTCGGGCTCGGGAATCCGTTCAGCAATCGGGTCAGGCCTCGTAGCGTACCGGTCTACCGCTCGGGTCAATGTTGTCAGAGCTGCAAGGAGTCAGGGCGCCTGGTGGTACCGCGCACGCGCCGCCGGAGGCGCCTTGACTCGGCCCCAAGGTTTCGCGGCTACCGTACGGAACGTGTGGAAGGGCGAACAGGTAGGGCAAGGAAGTTGCCTAACCTGCACAGATGTCTGTGCCCTCGGCAGGATTCGAACCTGCGACACCCGCTTTAGGAGAGCGGTGCTCTATCCCCTGAGCTACGAGGGCCAGTCCGGTGGGGGACGGTGGGAGTCTACCGGGTGTGGGGCGTGGGGACAGCATCTGTGGTGCGTGCGATCCCGGAGACGGGGTATGAGGGGGTTAGGACAGGTTGTGGAAGGAGATGGATATGCGGCGGATGTCGGTGATTATTGCGGGGGCGATGGTGGTTGCGGGGGTGGGGAGCGGGGTGGCTGCGGCCGAGACCGGCGCGGCTGCTCCCCCGGGGGGGGGGGCAGCGTACAACCCCCTCCCGAAAATCCCACCCCCCCCCTTCGGTTCGCCGGTGTTGTGCGCGTTGGCGAAGATTCTCAACCCGTTGCTGCCGGGGGCCGGGTCGGTGGGGATCTGACGGTCAGCGGGCCCCTGCGGGGATGCGGGTTTCCTGGTAGTCGGCCGGGTCGAAGTGGCGGGTCTTCCAGCGGTAGAGCAGGGTGGCGCCGGGCCAGTTGTTGGTGATGCGGCCGGAGGCGTTGCGGTACCAGCTGGAGCAGAAGTTCCAGGGGGTGTCCTTCAGCCGGTTCTGGAGCCAGTCGTCCCACTGCTGTTCGGTGTCGGGGCGGGCGGCCAGGCCGCGGCCGGGGTGCTCGCCGAGGTATTCGATGATCTGGCGGATGTAGCGGGCCTGGGCTTCCAGCATGTAGATGATGGAGCCGGAGCCGACATTGGTGTTCGGGCCGTACATCAGGAACAGGTTGGGGAAGTCGGGCACCGAGACGCCGAGGTAGGCGCGGGCTCCTTCGGCGGCCCAGGCGTCGGCGAGCTTGCGGCCGCCGGTGCCGTAGACGTTCATCGGGGCAAGGAATTCGGTGCCCTTGAAGCCGGTGCCGTAGATGATGACGTCGACCTCGTGTTCAACCCCGTCGGCGGTGCGCACGCCCTTCGGCGTGATCTCGGTGATCGCGGTGGTCTCCACGTGCACGTTCGGCTGGGTCAGCGCCGGGAAGTAATCGTTGGACAGCAGGCCGCGCTTGCAGCCTGCCTCGTAATCGGGGGTCAGCTTGGCGCGCAGTTCCGGATCGGGGACCTGCTTGTCGCGATGGCGATCGGCGATGGCGACCACCGGGCCCTTGAGTCCGGGAACATCGGTGATGGCCAGGGCGATCAGCTCGAAGAACGACCAGGCCACGAACCGCTCGGCCATTCGCAGTGGCGGCAGGTATTTGAACAGCGTGTGGTGGATCGGCCGGTATGCCACATCGGGTTTCGGGATGATCCACGCGGCCGAACGCTGGAACAGCGTCAGCTGCTCGACCTTCGGCTGGATCTGCGGGATGTACTGGATGGCGCTGGCACCGGTGCCGATGCACGCCACCCGCTTGCCGGTCAGATCGACGCTGTGATCCCATTCGGCGGAGTGGAACGCCGGCCCGGTGAAGGTGTCCATGCCCGCGATGTTCGGCATGGCCGGGCGGGAGAGCTGGCCGACGGCGGAGATGAGCACGTCGGCGGTTCGGGTCGAACCGTCGGAGAGCCGGACCTGCCACTGCGCGGTGCCCTCGTCGAATTCGGCGTCGGTGACCTCCACGCCGAACTGGATGTGCCGGGTGAGCCCGTATTTGTCGGCCACCCCGCGCATGTAGGCGTGGATATCGGCCTGCTCGGAAAACCGCCGGGGCCAATCGGATTTCGGCTCGAACGACCACGAGTACAGCGGCGACGGCACATCGCAGGCGGCACCTGGATAGGTGTTCTCCCGCCAGACGCCGCCGAGATCCGCGGCCTTCTCCAGGATGGTGAACTCACCGATCCCGGCGCGACGCAGCTCCAGGGCCATGCCGAGCCCGCCGAAGCCGGCTCCGATGATGATGATCGACGGCGAAGTCATGGTTCGAGAGTAGGCCGGAAACGGGCAGGTCCGAAGAGATCGACGGACAACAAATCCATATTTCCGGCCATCGGGCTCACTTCCCGGCGAGCTGCCTGGCGATCACCAGCCGCTGGATCTGATTGGTGCCCTCGAAGATCTGCATGACCTTGGCTTCGCGCATGTACCGCTCGACGGGGAAATCCTGGGTGTAGCCGTAACCGCCGAGTACCTGCACCGCGTCGGTGGTGACCTTCATGGCGGCATCGGTGGCCACCAGCTTGGCCACGCTGGCCTGGCGGGAATAGGGGAGCCCGGCGTCGCGGCGACGGGCGGCATCGAGGTAGGTGGCCCGGGCGGAATCGACGGCGGCGGCCATATCGGCGAGCACGAAACCGAGCCCCTGATGGTCGATGATGTGCTTGCCGAACGCTTCTCGCTCCTTGGCGTAGGCGACGGCGTCGTCGAGCGCGCGCTGGGCCAGACCGGTGGCGACCGCCGCGATGCCGAGTCTGCCGGAATCCAGGGCACTGAACGCGATGGTCAGGCCCTGCCCCTCGGTGCCGATCAGGCGTTCGGCGGGGACGAAGGCGTCGTCGTAGCTCGCGGTGGTGGTCGGGACGGCACGCAGGCCCATCTTCTCCTCGGGCTTGCCGAAGCTCAGGCCCTCGGTGTCCTTCGGCACCAGGAAGCACGACACTCCGCGCGAGCCCTCGCCGGTGCGGGCGAACAGAGTGTAGAAGTCGGCGCGGCCACCATTGGTGATCCAGGCCTTCGAACCGTTGATGCGATAGCCGTCGTCGGTCGCGGTGGCGCGGCAGCGCAGCGCGGCGGCGTCGGAGCCGGCGTGCGGCTCGGAAAGACTGTAGGCGCCGATGGTTTCACCCGAGAGCATGGTCGGCAGCCAGCGCTGCTTCTGCTCATCGGTGCCGAAGGTGAACAGCGGGAAACACGACAGGCTGTGCACGCTCACCGCCACCGCGACCGCGGCCCACCGCGCGCCCAGCTCCTCGAGCACCTGCAGATACACCTCGTAGGGCTGTCCGCCGCCACCGAACTCCTCCGGATACGGCAGGCTCAACAGACCGGCCGCGCCGAGCGCCGGGAAGACGCCGTCGGGGAAGGTTTCGGTCTTCTCGCAATCGACGACCCGCGGCGCCAGCACCTTGTCCGCGATATCGCGGGTCAGCTCGATCAGATCCCGAGCTTCCTCGGTGGGCAGCATTCGATCCACTGGCATGGTGTCAACCTCCGCTGGTCGCCTCGTCCGTCGGTTCGTACCGATGACGCTCACGTTATGCGTGTGCATCTGTGCGTGAATCCGGGGCCGTCGCTCCGCAGCGGCTTACCTGGAGAAAGTGCAGGTCACTGCGCTGCCGGCGATATCGGCGCGGTCGAGTCGTTCGTCCTGCAACCCTGCACAGGTCTCGGTTTCGTCACCCGGGGTGGCGCCGCACGGCCACGGACGCTAGACACATGACGGACCCGTTCACCGGGATCCGGTGCCGGCGGCAAGCTGGGGGTGCCGCCGGCATGCCGGTCCTGCCACCGACCGCACCCCACTCCTGCCTACCCTTGGGTAGGCTCCCGGTGTGATGTGGCTCATGCCCTGGTCGAAGCGCCGAGGCAGGGCCGTTCGCCCGAGAGTGAGGGGTCTTTCCCGATGTTGAGCACCATGCAGGACGACCAGCTGTCGCTGGCGACGTTGTTGCGGTACGCGTCGACCTTCGTCGGCGATGCCACCGTGTCCACCTGGACCGGCGAGGGCGTGCGCACCATGACCTACCGCGAGGTCGGCGCGGATGCGGCGCGGCTGGCGAACGCGCTGCGCGGGCTCGGGATCGGCGAGGGCGATCGCGTCGGCACGTTCATGTGGAACAACAACGAGCACCTGGTCGCCTACGTCGCGGTACCCGCGATGGGTGCGGTGCTGCACGCGCTCAACATCCGGCTGTTCCCGGATCAGCTGGTGTTCGTGGCCGATCACGCCGAGGATCAGGTCGTCATCGTGGACGGCACGCTGGTGCCGATGTTCGCCCAGTACCTGCCGCGACTGAAGACGGTGCGTCACGTCATCGTCGCCAATGGCGATGCCGCGAGCCTCACCGCGCCGGAGGGCGTGCAGGTGCACTCCTACCGCGAACTGCTGGACGCGCAGTCCGACAGCTTCGACTTCCCGGTCATCGACGAACGCTCGGCCGCCGCCATGTGCTACACCTCCGGCACCACCGGCGACCCGAAGGGCGTCGTCTACTCGCATCGCTCGAACTGGCTGCACGCCATGCAGGTCGCCTCGCCCAACGGCATGGGTCTCTACAACACCGACACCATCCTCGCGATCGTGCCGCTGTTCCACGCCAATGCCTGGGGCCTGCCCTACGCGGCGCTGATGGCGGGCGCGAATCTGCTGATGCCGGACCGTTTCCTGCAGCCGGGCCCGCTGCTGGAGATGATGGCCGCCGTCAAGCCGACCTTCGCCGCCGCGGTGCCGACCATCTGGGGTGGCGTGCTGGCCGGCCTGGCCGCCGCACCGCAGGACATCACGCATCTGCGCTCGGTGGTCGTCGGCGGTTCGGCGGTGCCGCCGTCGATGATGCGCGACTTCCAGGAAAAGCACGGCGTGCGAGTGGTGCACGCCTGGGGCATGACCGAGACCTCCCCGCTGGGCAGCGTCGCGCATCCGCCCGCCGGTGTGGAGGGCGAAGAGGAATGGGCCTACCGGATCACCCAGGGGCGTTTCCCGGCCGGCGTGCAGGCGCGGCTGGTCGCCGATGACGGCAGCGTGGTGCCCAACGACGGCGAATCCCTCGGCGAGCTCGAGGTGCGCGGCCCCTGGATCACCGGGTCGTACTATTCGCCCGACGGTTCTCCGGTCGACCCGGACAAGTTCGACGACGGCTGGCTGCGCACCGGCGACGTCGGCAAGATCAGCCCGAACGGCTATCTCACCCTGGTGGACCGCTCCAAGGACGTCATCAAATCCGGCGGCGAGTGGATCTCCTCGGTCGATCTGGAGAACGCCGTGATGGGGCACGCCTCGGTCGCCGAGGCCGCCGTCATCGGGGTGCCGGACGAGAAGTGGGACGAGCGCCCGCTGGTGGCCATCGTGCTGGCCGAAGGCGCCGAGCCCGGCGAGAAGCAGGCCGAGGAACTGCGCGAATTCCTCGCGGCCAAGTTCGCGAAATGGCAGCTGCCGGAACGCTGGACCTTCATCGACGAGGTGCCGAAGACCAGCGTCGGCAAGTTCGACAAGAAGCGACTGCGCGCCCAGTACGCCGACGGCGACCTCGCGGTGATCACCCTCGGCTGACGCTGCTTCACGACGAACGGCCCGCTCGAATCGAGCGGGCCGTTCGCTGTGTACGGCGCTGGCACACCGTATACGAAGGAAAGCGGCTAGCAGTTACGCAGTTCCGGGCTCTGGTTGAGCAGCTGCGCGCGGGTGCTGATGAACCGCGTGTAGGTCTCGCCGCCGACGGCCGCCAGCGGGAAGGCCGCTACCCGGTGGCAGTTCTGGAAGGCCAGCTTCACCCCGAAATGCCGTTCCAAGCCGCCGCGGATCGCGTCCGAGGCGAGTGCGCGCAGCAGTTGACCGCGGGCCACCTCGTCCGGCGGGGGGACCTCGTTGTCGGCGAATTCGGCGGTGCCCTCGTGTAATTCACCGGCCACCCGGCTGACCACTTCCCAGGCGTAGGGCAGGGAGTTCTTGACACATTCGACGAATTCGGCGTCGTCTACCTCGCCTCGTTCGGCGCGTTCGAGCAGTGCGGTGGGGACATCGAGGGACATAGCGCTCTCCTGTCGGTTGCTGCGATCGGCGACTCGATTCTAAACGAAAGTCGTTGTCAACAAGACTGGATTCGCCGTGAAAGTGCCGATTCCAGCGCGGTTTTCGTTTCGGCGGCCAGTGCCGCGACCAGCTCGCCGGCCGGAAGCTGCCTGGTCAGCGAATGCGCTTGCCCGGCCCAGAGGTTCACCGCGTCGGCATCGCCCTCCGCTCGCGCGGCGGCGCGCAACGGCCCTGTGGCGTAGTGGATCTCCGGGTAGGCGACGGGTGCGTCGGCGGTGAAGTCGGTGAGGAAGCGGTTGCGCAGGCCGCGTGCGCGTCGACCGGTGAACGCGCGGGTGAGCATGGTCGGGGTATCGGTGCCGATGGCGGCGCGCAGGAGTTGATTGGTGCCCGCCTCCGGGCAGCGCAGGAACGCGGTCCCCAGCTGAGCGGCCCTCGCTCCCGCGGCGAGTGCGGCGGCGATGCCCGCGCCGGTGGCGATGCCGCCCGCGGCGACGATCGGACGATCCGTCGCGGCGGTGAGCAGTTGCAGCAGGGCCAGCAGGCCCAGCGGGTCGACGGCATCGTCGGCGATCCGGTCGACGAAGGTGGCGCGATGCCCGCCCGCCTCCGCGCCCTGGGCGATGAGGACGTCGGCGCCGGCCTCGACCGCGATCGCGGCCTCGGCGGGCGAGGTGACCGTCACCCACACCTCCGAGCCCGCCTCGTGCAGGCGCGCCACCTCCGCCGCCGAAGGGCAGCCGAAGGCGAAGCCGACCACCGCGACCGGGTCGGCGCTGAGCAGATCGAGCTTGGCTTCCCAGTCGTCGGTGTCGTGGGCCGGCTCGCCCAGCGGGAATCGTGCGCGCAGCCGATCCAGATATCCGGCGAACGCGGCCGGCGGGGTCGGCGGGCTCGGGACGAACAGATTCACCCCGAACGGCTTCGCGGTGGCCGCGCGGGTGGCGGAGATGCGTTCGGCGAGGGTGGCCGCGGTGAGGTACCCGGCGGCCAGTACGCCGAATCCGCCGGCCTCGGCGACGGCGGCGGTGAGTTCGGGAGTTGAGGGCCCGCCCGCCATCGGGGCGAGCACGATCGGCACGTCGATATCGTCGATGATCACGGTTCGAGTCTGCCGCCGTTACCGTTCGCGGACGCGCCTGACCTGCAATTTTCCGCACATACGTGACTGAAACGGCACCGAAGGTTGCGAAATGGTCACGACGGGGTAGAGTTCCCGTCACGACGGATGCCGAAACGTTATTTCGCTCGGTTCCGGCAGATCGTTACTCGAACGGTCGGCACCGGGATCGGCATCCGTGACCATTGTTCATCGGACGCTAGGACGAAGCTTTGCCGCAGCACCGAGTAGGCCCCAGTTCCGTTACCGTCTCCAGCCTTCTCGGCGATGGTGTCGAGGGTCGGCCGACGCGGCACCGCGCCGAAGCCGGTCGGGTCGAACGGGTGAAGGCCGCGGCCACCGCCGCCGTCGCCGCCGGCGCGCTGATCGGCACCGCCTCCCAGATCGCTCCGGCCATCGCCTACGCGTCGCCGTTGCTTCCCGGTTCGCACAATGACAACGACGCCGACCACGAGGTCGCGCCCGTCTCGTTCGCCGAGCCTGCCGCCGAGGCCCCCGCCGCCGAAGCGCCCGCCGCGCCCGCACCGGTCGCCGATGCCGCCACCCCCGTGGCCGCTCCGATCGCCGCGCCCGCTCCGGTCGCCGCCCCGTTCGGACTCGGCGGTCTGCCGCCGGAGATCGCGGGCCCGCTGGCCCATGCCGAGCAGGTGCTCAAGGATCTCCAGCAGCAGGTGGCCCCGGCGCCCGCCGTTCGCCCCGTCGCCGGCGCGATCAGCTCCTCCTACGGCAGCCGCTGGGGCGCGATGCACTACGGCATCGACTTCGCCGACGCGCTCGGCGCCCCGATCCACTCCGTCAGCAGCGGCACCGTCGTCGAGGCCGGCCCGGCCTCGGGCTTCGGGCTCTGGGTCCGCATCCTCCAGGACGACGGCACCACCGCCGTGTACGGCCACGTCAACGACATGTTCGTGCAGGCCGGGCAGCGAGTGAACGCCGGTGACGTCATCGCCACCGTCGGCAACCGCGGCCAGTCCACCGGCCCGCACCTGCACCTGGAGATCTGGGATCAGGGCGGCGCCAAGATCGACCCGATTCCGTACCTGGCGTCCAAGGGCGTGCCCATGGAGTGGGGCCCGTCGTCGCACTGATCCGGCCGCGACCCCTTCTCCTGGACAATTGAGACATTGGCGCTCGCCCGGATCTCCGGACCATCGGCCCACCGCGAGGTGCGCCCGATGACCGAATTGGCCGACATATTCGAACCCGGATCGCTGCACGGCAGGTTGTACGCGCTGCTGGTCCACCATCCCCGGTCCCGGCTCGCCGATATCGCCGACCATCTCGACGTCTCCGAGGCGCAGGCCCGGTGTGCGCTCGATCGGCTCTGCGAGGTGCAGGCCGCGGTGCGCCTCACCGAGAACGACGGCACTCCGGTCTGGGACGCGCACGCACCCGAAGCGCTCTCCGAAGCCGAGGCCAGACGCCGTCAGCAGGAAATCGCCACCATGCACGCCGCCGCCGCGCGGCTGAGCCAGACCTTCCGCTCGGTGCGCCGCTCACCACGCGGGGCGGGCGCGGTGGTGCCGGTGTACGAGCGCCTGGAAATGCTGGCGGATTTCGAAGAACTCCAGGTCAACGCGCGGCGCACGGTCAAGGTGATCGAACGCGGACCGTTCCTCAGCGATGTGGAACGCGAACGTCGCCTGTTCGAGCTCAAACAGTCGCGTATCGGCGACGGCATCCGCTACCGCACTCTCTACCAGGACACCATCTATCAGGATGGTGAGCGGCTGCGGCACGCTCTGGCCACCAATGCCCGCGGCGCGAGTGCCCGCACGCTGCCCGAGCCGCCGTTCAAGCTGATCGTCGTCGACGACGAGCGCGCCAGTCTGGTGCTGCACGCCGACGAACGTCGCTCGGATCCGATGGGCCTGCGTATCACCCGCTCACCCGGCCTCGAACTGCTGGTCAAGACCTTCGACGTGCTGTGGTCGCTGGCCGCGCCGATCTCGGTGCATCCGGCCGCCACCGACCTCGACGAACGCGATCGCGCCATTCTGACCCTGATGGGCCTCGGCGCCACCGACGACACCATCGCCCGCAGGCTCGGCATGTCCCGGCGCACGGTGGTGCGCCGGACAGCGCGGCTGCTGGAGCGTCTCGGCGCCAGCACCCGATTCCAGGCGGGGGTGCAGGCCATCCGCCGCGGTTGGCTGTGACGTGGTTCATCAGAACGGGTAGTACTGCAACATCGGATGGGCCGTCCCGATATACCGGGGGCAACCGATGCAGCGGGCGTGGCACTGTCACACGCCCTTATATGATGGCCCGGACCGCGCCGGCCCGGGCTGACGACGCCCTGGTTCTCGGGGCAGGGCCGGGTTCTGGCTTTACGCGAGAGGTGAATGCACTCGAATGGAAACTGCCCGTCGTTCCGCTCGTGGTAGCCGTCGCCGCCGCTCGGGCAGTCCGCTGTTCGGACAGCTGCTCACCGCGGCGGTGGAATCGTCGGCCACCTCGGTCGCGATCCGGTTCAACCCGACGGGTGAGCCCGCCGACGAGCGCACCCTCACCTATCAGGAGCTCGACCAGGCGTCCTCGCAGGTCGCGCGGGAACTGATCGACCGTGGCGTCGGACCGGGTGATGTGGTGGCGATCGGTATCGCGCGCAGCCTGGAATCGGTGCTCGCGGTGTGGGCGGTGGCCAAGACCGGCGCCGCCTATGTGCCCGTCGATCCCGGGTACCCGGCCGACCGGATCAACCACATCGTCTCCGATTCCGGCGCCGTCATCGGGCTGACCACCTCGGCGCATCGTCCGGTGCTCGGCACCGGCGTGTACTGGGTGGAACTCGACGATCCGGTGGTGTCCGAGCGGATCGCCAAGCGGCCCAGCCATCCCATTTCCTACGCCGACCGGGTGCGTCCGCTGGACGAGCGGCATCCGGCCTACGTCATCTACACCTCGGGTTCCACCGGCCGCCCCAAGGGCGTCGTGGTCACCCATACCGGTCTGGCCGGTCTGGTCGCCGCCGAACGCGAGCACTACGGGGTCACCGAGGACTCGCGGGTGCTGCACGTCTGCTCACCGAACTTCGATGTCTCGGTGCTGGAGTTGCTGCTCGCGTTCACCTCGGGCGCCACCTTGGTGATCGCGCCGCCGTCGGTGTTCGGCGGTTTCGAACTCGCCGATCTGCTGCGCCGCGAGCAGGTCACCCACATGCTGATCACTCCGGGTGCGCTGGAATCGGTGGATCCGGCCGGGCTCGACGATCTCGAGGTCGTCGTGGTGGCAGGCGATAAGTTCGGCCCGGAGCTGGTGGGCCGCTGGGCCGGCGAGCACGCCTTCTTCAACGGATACGGTCCCACCGAGGCCACCATCCTCGCCACCAGCACCGCGCAGATGAGTCCCGACGGGCCGATCACCATCGGCACCGCCATCCCCGGAGTGGGTGCGTTCGTCCTGGATTCGCGGCTGCGGCCGGTACCGGCGGGCGTGGTGGGCGAGCTGTACCTGTCGGGTCCGGCGCTGGCCCAGGGATATCTGGGTCGCCCAGGCCTGACCGCCGAACGCTTCGTGGCCAGCCCCTTCGGTGCCGACACCGGCAATCCGGGTGCGCGTCTGTACCGCACCGGCGACCTGGTGCGGCGCACCGAGACCGGTGGGCCCGATGGCGGCGTCATCGAATACCTCGGCCGCTCCGACTTCCAGGTCAAGATCCGCGGTTTCCGGATCGAACTGGGCGAGATCGACAACGCCCTCACCGCGCACCCGGACATCGACTACGCCGCCACCCTCGGCAAGACGCTGCCCTCGGGCGCGACGGCGCTGGTGTCGTATGTGCTGCCGCGTGCCGGAACCAGCGTCGACACCGGCGAACTGGTCGAATTCATCGGTGAATCGTTGCCCGGCTACATGATTCCGGCCTCGATCATGGTGCTGGACGAGATCCCGCTGACCCCGGTCGGCAAGCTGGACCGGGCCGCGCTGCCCGAACCGGTGTTCGCCGCGCGGGCCTTCCGCGCGCCGTCGACGCCGGTGGAGGAGATCGTCGCCGACGTCTTCGCGGCGCTGCTGGTCTCCGGTGCGGACACCAGGGTCGGCGCCGACGACGATTTCTTCGAGCTCGGCGGCAATTCGCTGCTGGCCGCCCAGGCCGCCGCCCGCATCGGCGCGGCGCTGGATGTGCGGGTTCCGGTGCAGCTGCTGTTCGAGGCGACCACCGTCGCCGCGCTGGCCGCACGGGTGGAACAGCATTCGGGTTCGGCGATGGGCCGTGCGCTGACCGCCGTGCAGCGCCCGGAACGGATTCCGCTGTCGTATGCCCAGCAGCGGATGTGGTTCCTCAACCGCTTCGATCCCGACAGCGCGGTCAACAACATTCCCGTCGCGGTGCGCTTGTCGGGCCGCCTGGACGTCGACGCTCTGCGCGCCGCGGTACGCGATCTCGCCGAACGGCACGAGGTGCTGCGCACCCGCTACCCGGAGGTCGACGGCGAGGGTTACCAGCTGGTGCTGCCGATCGGCGATCCGCGCGCGGTGCCCGCCCTGACCGTCGAACCCGCCACCGAGGCTCAGGTGCCCGAACTGGTGGCCGCCGCGGTGACCGCGGGCTTCGACGTCACCGCAGCGCCGCCGGTGCGGCTGCGGCTGCTGGTGCTCAGCGAGACCGAACATGTGCTGATCTGCGTCATCCACCACATCGCCGGTGACGGTTTCTCGATGGGCCCGCTGACCCGCGACCTGATGGCGGCCTACGTCGACCGCACTCGGGGCGGTGCGCCGGAATGGCCGCCGTTGCAGGTGCAGTACGCCGATTTCGCGCTGTGGCAGCGTGAGGTGCTCGGCGCCGAGGACGATCCGGAATCGGTGCTGGCCCAGCAGATCGACTACTGGCGCAGGGAATTGGCGGCGCTGCCCGAGCAGCTGGATCTGCCGGCCGATCGGCCGCGCCCGGCCGTGGCGTCCAACCGCGGCGCCACCCTGGCCTTCGAGATCGACGCCGACGTGCACGCCGCGCTGACCCGCCTTGCGCATCAGCACAATTCGACACTGTTCATGGTGGTGCACGCCGCGCTGGCCGCGCTGCTGGCTCGGCTGTCCGGCACCAGGGACATCGCCATCGGCACGCCCGTCGCCGGCCGTGGTGAGGCCGCGCTCGACGATCTGATCGGCATGTTCGTCAACACCCTCGTGCTGCGCACCGAGGTCGATCCGGGTGCGAGCTTCGACGAGTTGCTCGCCGCGGTGCGGCACACCGATGTGCAGGCCTTCGGCCACGCCGACGTGCCGTTCGAGCGTCTGGTGGAGCTGCTCGACCCGGTGCGCTCGGCATCCAGGCATCCGCTGTTCCAGGTGATGCTGACCTTCCAGAACCTCGCGCAGACCGAACTCGAGCTGCCGGGCCTGAAGGTGGCCGGGGTGGATCTGGCCGTGCCGCTGGCCAAGTTCGACCTGCAATTGGCGCTGGTGGAGAACATCGACCGGCACGGCGCGCCGCAGGGCCTCTCGGCCGCGTTCACCTACGCCACCGACCTGTTCGACGCGGCGACCGTGCAGGATTTCGCCGACCGATTCGGCCGGATCCTGGCCGCGGCGGCCGCTGATTCGAGCACCGTCGTCGGCGATGTGGATGTGCTGGCGCCCGGCGAACGCGACCTGGTGCTGCGCGAGTGGAACACCCCCGGCGTCTCGGTCCCCGAGGTCACGCTGGTCGATCTCATCCAGTCGCAGGCGCGCAGGCGCCCGGACGCCGACGCCATCCGCTACAACGGCACCACCCTCGGTTTCGGTGAATTGCAGCGCCGGGCCAACCGGGTGGCGCGTGCGCTGATCGCGCAGGGCGCCGGTCCGGAAACCCTGGTGGCCGTGGCGATGCCGCGCACCGAGCAGTTGCCGGTCGCGCTGCTCGGCGTGCTCACCGCGGGCGCGGGCTACCTGCCGATCGACACCACCTATCCGGCGCAGCGGCTCGAGTTCATGCTCGGCGACGCGCGCCCGACCTGCATCCTCACCACCGCCGCCGAGCTCGAGGCGATTCCCGCGGGCGATATCCCGATCGTGCTGGTCGAGGACACCGATCGCTTCGCCGACGCTCCGGTCACCGATGCGGATCGGATCGCCCCGCTGCGCCCGGACAACCTCGCCTACGTCATCTACACCTCCGGTTCCACCGGTGTGCCCAAGGGCGTCGGCGTCGCGCACCGCAATGTGGTGGAGCTGTTCGCGAACACTCAGCTGCTGTTCGAGTTCGACGAATCCGATGTGTGGACGCTGTTCCACTCCTACGCCTTCGACTTCTCGGTATGGGAGCTGTGGTGCGCGCTGGCCAACGGCGGCGCTGTCGTCGTGGTCGACTACCTGACCTCGCGCTCGCCGGAACAGTTCCGCGAGTTGCTGATCCGCGAGCAGGTGACGGTTCTGAACCAGACGCCGTCGGCGTTCTATCAGCTGGCCGAGGCCGATCGCGCGGTCCATCCCGACGACGAGGGCAAGTTCGCGCTGCGCTACGTGGTCTTCGGCGGTGAGGCGCTGGATCTGCGGCAGCTGCGCCGCTGGTACGAGCGCCACGGCGGCCCTGATTCGGCCGAGAACAGCTCGCCGTGGCTGGTGAACATGTACGGCATCACCGAGACCACGGTGCACGTGTCGTTCCTGTCGGTGGACGAACAGCTGGTGGACAACCCGGCCAGCGTCATCGGGCGGGCGCTGCCCGGTCTGGACGCCGTTGTGCTCGACGACCGCCTGCATCCGGCGCCGGTCGGCGTCGCGGGCGAGATCTACGTCGCCGGCGCGCAGCTCTCGCGCGGTTACCTCGGCAGGCCGGGATTGGCGGCGACCAGGTTCGTGGCCAACCCGTTCGGCGCACCGGGTTCGCGGATGTACCGCACCGGCGATATCGGCCGCTGGGTCGGCTTCGGCGGCCGCGCCAATCTCGAATACGCCGGCCGCAGCGACCAGCAGGTGCAGCTGCGCGGCTTCCGCATCGAACTCGGCGAGATCGAAGCTGCGCTGCAACGTTGTGCGGGCGTCGGCCAGACCGTCGCGCTGGTGCGTTCCGACGAACACACCGGCGACCGGCTGATCGGTTATGTCGTCCCGGCCGCCGATCGCGCACCGGGGACCGAACTCGATCCGGTCGCGCTGCGCACCGAGGTCGCCGAATTCCTCACCGGCTATATGGTTCCGGACGCCATCGTGGTGCTCGACGCGCTGCCGCTGACCCCCAACGGCAAACTGGACCGCAGGGCGCTGCCCGCACCGGAGTTCCTGTCCGGTGCGACCTTCCGGGCGCCGGGTTCGCCGGTGGAGCAGGCCGTGGCCGAGGTGTTCGCCGGGTTGCTCGGCGCCGCCGAGGTCGGGCTCGACGACGATTTCTTCGGTCTCGGCGGCAATTCGCTGCTGGCCACCCGTGCGGTGGCGCGGATCAACGAGGCGCTCGACGCCGATCTCGCGGTGCGTGAGCTGTTCGAGGCGCCCACCGTCGCCGAAATCGCGGCGCGGATCGAACCGGGCGCCGGTGGGGGCGCGGCACGGCCGCCGCTGGTGCGGGCCGAGCGCACCGACCGGGCGCCGCTGTCGCTGGCCCAGCAGCGGATGTGGGTGCTCAACCAGTTCGATCCGGCCTCACCCGCCTACAACATTCCGCTGGCCATCCGGTTGTCCGGTTCGCTCGATGTGTCCGCGCTGCGGCACGCGGTGGCCGACGTGCTGGAGCGGCACGAGACGCTGCGTACCCGCTACCCGGCGGCCGCGGGCACCGACGAGGTGGCCTACCAGGAGATCCTGCCGGTCAGCGCGGCGCTGCCGGGCGGACTGGAGGTGGTGACGACGGCGGATCCGATCAGCCGGATCACCGAGTTGATGTCCACCGGATTCGATGTCACCGAGCAGGTTCCGGTGCGTGCGCTGCTGCTCGGCAACGGCGCCGACGAATACCTGCTGGCGATGGTCGTGCACCATATCGCCGCCGACGGCGCCTCGATGGCACCGCTGGCGCGCGATCTGATGACCGCCTACCTGGCGCGCCGGGGTGGTAACTCGCCGCGCTGGTCGCCGCTGGAAGTGCAGTACGCCGACTTCGCGATCTGGCAGCGCGCCGTGATCGGCACCGATGCCGACGAGAATTCCATCGCCGCACGCCAACTGGCGTACTGGCGCAACCAGCTCGATGGCCTCAGCGGCGAATTGGAATTGCCGCTGGACCGCCCGCGCCCGGCGATCCCGTCCATGCGTGGCGCCTCGACCGGATTCGCGCTCTCTCCCGAGGTGCACCAGGCGCTGACCAGGATTGCGCGCGAGCACAATTCGACGCTGTTCATGGTGGTGCACGCGGCGCTGGCGGTGCTGCTGTCGCGGCTGTCGGGGGAATCGGACGTGGCCGTCGGTACGCCGATCGCCGGGCGTGGGGAACGCGCGCTCGACGATCTGGTCGGCATGTTCGTCAACACGCTGGCGCTGCGCACCGAGGTCGAAGCCGGTGCGAGCTTCGCGGCGCTGGTCGATCAGGCCAGGGAAACCGATCTGGCGGCGTTCGCGAACTCCGACATCCCGTTCGAACGGGTCGCCGAGGTGGTGGCACCCGGCCGGGCGACCGCGCACAATCCGCTGTTCGGCACGGTGCTGTCGTTCCAGAACAACGAGCAGCCCAGCCTGGAACTGCCGGGCCTGACGGTGACGGCGCTGGACGCCGGCGCCATCGCCGCGAAGTTCGACCTCCAGGTGAATGTCGATCCGCGGCATGAGGCCGACGGCACACCGGGTGAGTTGATCACCGTGCTGACCTACGCCACCGATCTGTTCGACGAGTCGACGGCGCAGTCGTTCGGCCGTCGGTTCGAGCGCATCCTGACCGCGGTGGCGGCCGATCCGCAGGTGCGCATCGCCGACATCGACATTCTCGATGCCGCCGAACGCGAGCGGATGACGGCGGCTCCGGCGCCCAAACCGGTGCAGGCCGAGGTCGCCCCGACGGCGGGCACCGCGCTGAGCCAGACCCTGGCCGCCACCGTCGAGGACGATCCGGACGGCCCGGCGGTCGTCTCCGGCTCGGACGTGTTCACCTACCAGGAGCTCGACGCGAAGTCCTCCCGGTTGGCCCGGGTGCTCATCGCCCGTGGCAGCGGACCGGGCGCGGGTGTCGCGATCCGGCTGGATCGGGGCGTGGACGCGGTGGTCGCCACCTGGGCGGTGCTCAAGGCCGGTGCGGCGGTGGTGCCCTTCGACGGGATCGGCGCGGCGACCGCGGCCGGTCTCGAGGTCAAGGTCGGCCTCACGGCCGGTGGCGCGCAGGCGGTGGCCGGGATCGACTGGCTCGTGCTCGACGACCCCTCGGTGAGCGCGGAGATCGCCGCGGAATCGCCGCGGCCGGTCACCTACGCGCACCGCACCCGGGCGCTGCGCGGCGCCGATCTCGCCTATGCGGGCGCGGTCTCGGTGAGCTACGACGACCTCGCGGCCGCGTCCGCCCGATTCGTCGCCGCCACCGAGCTGACCTTCGAATCGCGGTTGTTCCAGCACGGCGGCTCGGATTCGTTCGCGGCGGTGCTGGAAGCCGTCGCCGCGGGGTCGCAGGGCGCCTCGGTGGTGCTGGTGCCGGGGACGGGCGCGCTGACCGATGAGCTGGCCGACGAGTGGGTCACCCATGTGCTGACCGACCGCGCCGGGCTCGACGTCATCGACCCGCGTCCGCTGGAGGATCTGCGTGCCGTCGTCGTCGACGGCGGCGCCGCGGTGCCCGCGACATGGTCTGCGGTGGCGACCGTGCTGACCCTGGCGGATCTGTACCGCGACTGAGCACATTCCTGGCGACCGGTGGGTGCGTTCGCGCGCCCACCGGTCGTACCGGTCGGTGCGCGTGCGGCTCGACGCCATACGCGAGGAATTAGCTGGTCATGTGACCAGTACTTGCCAGCATTGGTGAATGCCCCATGAATTCTTGCCCCGATAACTCGGGTCGGTGCAGGTGGGCAAGGCTTGTGATAAGTGCCACAGCATATCGGTTTGGCGAATGGGCAGAAGCGCTGGAAGCCTGGCGAAGACGTGTTTCGACAGCTAGGTGGGCAGACTTTCATGATTGGCGCAGTCGGGGGGCGACTGACTCATGAGCGGCGGTCCGCGGTGATCGGTATCAGCGGATGCCATAGGAGTCACCGCGGATGACTCGTCCCGCTCGTGTACGGCCGACCCGTACCCGGCGGCCGAGGGTAACCACGCTTCCGCAACTGATGGCGGCCGCTGTCGAGGCCAACCCCGGCGGTCGCGCGGTCGTCTTCGCCGACGCTTCGGCAACCCGTGGGCAGCTCGACTACGCCGAACTGGACGCCAGGTCGACCAGGCTGGCCCGGATGCTGATCGAGCGCGGGGTCGGGCCGGAGGATCTGGTCGCCGTCGGCATCCCGCGCTCCATCGAGTCGGTGGTGGCGGTCTGGGCGGTGGCCAAGTCGGGCGCCGGCTTTGTGCCGATCGACCCGAACTATCCCGCCGACCGCGTGCAGCACATGGTCAAGGATTCCGGCGTGGTGATCGGCCTCACCGTGGCCGCCGCCGCGGAAACCCTGCCGGGGCAGGTCGATTGGCTGATCATCGACGACGAGGCCGGTGCGCGCCGACGCGAGCAGTACTCCGCCGAACCGATCACCTTCGCCGACCGGGTGCGTCAACTGCGCGCCGAACACCCTGCCTACGTCATCTACACCTCCGGTTCCACCGGTCTGCCCAAGGGCGTGGTGGTCACCCAGGCCGGACTGTCGAGTTTCTGCGATGAGCAGCGCGAACGGTATCGGCTGACGCCGGATTCGCGCACCCTGCATTTCGCCTCGCCGTCGTTCGACGCCTCGGTGCTCGAGCTGCTGCTCGCGCTCGGTGGGGCCGGAACCATGGTGGTGGCCGCGCCGACCGTCTACGGCGGCGACGAACTGGCGAATCTGCTGCGCCGCGAGGGCGTGACGCATGCGTTCATCACGCCGGCCGCGCTGGCCTCGGTCGATCCCGCCGGCCTTGATGAGCTGCGGGTGGTGGTGGCCGGTGGTGAGGCCTGCCCGCCGGATCTGGTGCGCCGCTGGGTGCGGCCGGTCGCGGACGGTACCAGGGAATTCTTCAATGGTTACGGTCCCACCGAGACCACCATCATGACCAATATCAGTGCGGCGCTGAGCCCGCAGGACGCCGTCACCATCGGTGGGCCCATCCGGGCGGTCACCGAATACGTGCTCGACGAGCGCCTGACGCCCGTGCCGACCGGTGTCGCGGGCGAGCTCTACATCACCGGCGCGCAGCTGGCGCGCGGCTACCACGAGCGACCGGGCCTGACTTCGCAGCGTTTCGTCGCGAACCCGTTCGCCGACAACGGCTCCCGGCTCTACCGCACCGGCGACCTGGTGCGCTGGACCGCGGACGGCGATCTGGAGTATCTGGGCCGCAACGATTTCCAGGTCAAGATCCGTGGCTTCCGGATCGAACTGGGTGAGATCGACGCGGTGCTCGGCAGGCACGAATCCGTCGATTTCGCGGTGACGGTCGGGCACCGGCTCGACACCGGCGCAACCATTCTCGCCGCCTATGTGCACCCCGCCGAGGGCGCCGAGGTCGACCCGGCCGCGCTGCTGGCGTTCGCGAGCAACAGCCTGCCCGCGCATATGGTGCCGACCTCGATCACGGTGCTCGACGAGATCCCGTTGACGCCGGTCGGCAAGCTCGACCGGCGCGCGCTGCCGACCCCGAGGTTGCAGACCACCACCTTCCGTGAGCCGTCCGGGTGGGCCGAGCAGCTGGTGGCCGAGGTGTTCGCCGAGTTGCTCGGCACCGAGGCGCCGATCGGCGCCGATGACGACTTCTTCGAACTCGGCGGCAACTCGCTGATCGCCACCCAGGCCGCGGCGCGCCTCGGCGCCGCCGTCGACGCCAGGATCGCGGCGCGGGTGATCTTCGAGGCCCCGACGGTGGCGGCCCTGGCCGAGCGCCTCGGCGCCGAGCGCGGCAGCGGTGGACGTCGCGCGCTCGCGCCGATGCCGCGTCCGGAGCGCATTCCGCTCTCGCCCGCCCAGCAGCGGATGTGGTTCCTGAACCAGTTCGACACCGAGTCCGCGGCGAACAATATTCCGTTCGCCCTGCGCCTGACCGGTGCACTCGACCTCGCCGCACTGCAGGCGGCCATCGCCGATGTGCTGGATCGGCACGAGAGCCTGCGCACGGTGTATCCGGCCAGCGACGGCGCAGGTCATCAGGTGATCCTGCCCGTCGAGCAGGTGCTGCCCGAGCTGATCGCCGAGCCGGTCGCGCGGGACGAGCTGCCGCACTGGCTGGCCGGCCGCGCGCTGACCGGATTCGATGTCGCCGCCGAGGTGCCGCTGCGGATCGCGGTGGCCGAGCTCGGCGCCGACGAGCACGTGCTGGCCGTCGTTGTGCACCACATCGCCGCCGACGGCACCTCGCTGGCGCCGCTGGCCACCGACCTGGTGACGGCGTACCTGGCACGGATCGCGGGTGCGGCACCGCAGTGGGCGCCGCTGCCGGTGCAGTACGCCGACTACACGCTGTGGCAGCGTGACGTGCTCGGCGACGAGGACGACCAGGAATCCCTGGCCGCTCGCCAGCTGGCGTTCTGGCGGCAGGCACTGGCAGGCATCCCGGACCGGATCGATCTGCCCGCCGACCGTCCGCGCCCCACTCGATCCTCCGGGCGTGGCGCCACCCTGAATTTCGCCATCGACGCCGACACCACCACGCGGCTCGGCGGCCTCGCCAACGACGCGGGCGCCTCGCTGTTCATGGTGGTGCACGCCGCGTTCGCCGCGCTGCTCACGCGCCTGTCCGGCTCGGCCGACATCACCATCGGCACCCCGGTGGCCGGGCGCGGTGAACGCGAACTCGACGGGTTGATCGGCATGTTCGTCAACACACTGGTGTTGCGGACCGAGATCGATCCGCGGGCGAGCTTCACCGAACTGCTCGCGGCGGTGAAGGAGACCGATCTCGCCGCCTTCGCGCATACCGAGCTGCCGTTCGAGCGGCTGGTGGAGGCGCTGGATCCGGTGCGTTCGCAGGCGCATCATCCGCTGTTCCAGGTGGCGCTGTTCTTCCAGAACATGACCGCGCCGGCGCTCGACCTGCCCGGCCTGTCGGTCGAGGCGATCGACTTCGACGGTGCGGCAGCGAAATTCGATCTGCAGCTCACCATCGCTCCGCTGGCCGACGGCGGGATGTCGGCCCAGTTCACCTACGCCACAGATCTGTTCGACGAGGAGTCGGTGGCCGAGTTCGCGGCCAGGCTGCGCCGCACCCTGCGCGCGGTGGCGGATGCGCCGCACCGGCCGATCGGCGATATCGACCTGCTGTCGATGGTCGAGCGGGATCGAATCCTGCACGAATGGAACGACACCCGTAATCTGCTGACCCCGGAACTGCTGCTGGACGGCTACCGGCACGCCGTCGCGGCACACGCCGACGCGGTGGCGCTGGTGTACGAGGGTGAAGAGCTGACCTACCGCGAGTTCGACGAGCGGGTGAACCGGCTGGCGCGGCTGCTGATCGCGCAGGGTGTCGGCGCGGAATCGCTGGTCGGTCTCGCGGTGCGGCGTTCGCTGGACCTGGTGGTCGGCATGTACGCCATCGTGGCCGCGGGTGGTGCGTATGTGCCGCTGGACCCCGATCATCCGGCCGAACGCATCGCGCACATCCTCGACACGGCCCAACCCGTCGCCGTGGTCACGACCACCCGCGACGCGGTCGACCTACCCGCCGGAATTCCCGTGCTGCGCATCGACGGCGTCGATCTGGAGCGCTATGCCGCGACGCCGATCCGGTCGAGCGAGCTGCTGCGCCCGGTGCGGCCCGACCATCCGGCCTACGTCATCTTCACCTCCGGCTCCACCGGCCGCCCGAAGGGTGTGGCGGTCACCCATGCCGCCATCAACAACCAGATCGAGTGGATGCTCACCGCCTATCCACTCGGCCCCGACGACGTGTACCTGCAGAAGACCGCGACCACGTTCGACGTGTCGCTGTGGGGCTTCTTCCTGCCGCTGCGGGCAGGTGCCAAGCTCGTCATCGCGACCCCGGACGGGCACCGCGATCCGGCCTACGTGGCCGAAACCATTGCGACGCAACGGGTGACGGTCACCGACTTCGTGCCCTCGATGCTGACGGTGTTCGCCGCGCACACGCCGCCGGGCTCGGTGCCGACGCTGCGTGAGGTGTTCGTCATCGGTGAGGCGCTACCGCCGGAAACCGTTGCCGCCGTGCGCGCGATCTCCGACGCCGCTGTGCACAACCTGTACGGCCCCACCGAGGCCGCGGTCTCGGTGACCTACTGGCAGGCCGACGGTGCCGAGCAGCGGTCGGTGCCGATCGGGTTGCCGCAGTGGAATACCCGGGTGTATGTGCTGGACGCGCGGTTGCGTCCGGTGCCGCCGGGTGTGGCGGGTGAGCTGTACCTCGCGGGTGATCAGTTGGCGCGCGGCTACGTGCGTCGCCCGGATCTGACCGCCGATCGCTTCGTGGCGAATCCGTTCGGCGCGGGCGAACGCATGTACCGCACCGGTGATCTCGTCGTGTGGCGCGGCCGTGGCGACGATGCGGTGCTCGACTATCTCGGCCGCACCGATTTCCAGGTGAAGTTCCGTGGCCAGCGCATCGAGCTCGGCGAGATCGAGACCGCGCTGCTGGCGCAGCCATCGGTGAGTCAGGCGGTGGCGCTGGTGGTGCCGACCGCGCTGGGCGACCAGCTGGTGGCCTATGCGGTGGCGGCGCCGGGGGAGCGGATCGACCAGCAGCGACTGCGGGCGGCGGTCGCCGATACCCTGCCCGCCTACATGGTGCCCGCGACCATCGTCGAACTGGCGGAGTTCCCGCTCAATCCCAGTGGCAAGCTGGACCGTAAGGCCCTGCCGGAACCGGAGTTCGAAACCCGTGCGTTCCGGGCGCCGTCCACCCCGGTCGAGGAGATCGTGGCCGGCGTATTCGCCGAGGTGCTCGGCGTGGGCCGGGTCGGCGTCGATGACGACTTCTTCGCGCTCGGCGGCAATTCGCTGATCGCCACCCAGGCCGTGTCCCGGCTCGGTGCCGCTCTCGGTGTGCGGGTGCCGGTGCGTGCGCTGTTCGAGACGCCGACCGTCGGCGCGCTCGTGGCCACCGTGGAATCGCAGACGCACGGCCGCCGCACGATCGAACTGGGCAGCATCGAACGGCCGCAACGGTTGCCGTTGTCGCTGGCGCAGCGGCGCATGTGGTTCCTCAACCGCTTCGACCAGGACGCCGCCGTCGGCTCCTCGGCCTACAACCTGCCCTTCGCCCTCCGGCTGACCGGCACCCTCGACGTCGATGCGCTCGGCGCGGCACTTGCGGATGTGGTGGCGCGGCACGAGGTGCTGCGGACGGTGTACCCCGAGACGCCGGACGGGCCGGTGCAGGTGATCTTGCCGCCGGGCGAGGGTGCGCCTGTGCTGAATGTCCGCTCGGTGGATGAAGCTGATGTCCCTGGCGCGGTGTACGCCCTGGCCTCGGCGCCGTTCGATGTGACGGATGAGGTGCCGTTGCGGGCGGTGCTGCTGTGTGTGCAGGACCCCAGCAGCCAGGACCGGACGGCCGCCGAGGGGACGGCGGGCCATGGTGCGGCAGTAGCTTCGAATGCTCGCACCTACGTGCTCGCCGTCGTCGTCCACCACATCGCCGGTGACGCGTCCTCGATGGCGCCGCTGGTGCGCGACGTGATGATCGCCTACGCCGCCCGGACGGCGGGTATGGCGCCCGAATGGCAGCCGCTGCCGGTGCAGTACGCCGATTACGCGCTGTGGCAGCGCGCGGTGCTCGGCGCCGAAGACGATACGAATTCCGTTGCCGCCCAGCAGATCGCGTTCTGGCGTGAACAGCTGGCCGGATTGCCCGACGTGCTCGACCTGCCCACCGACCGGCCGCGTCCGGCGGTCGCCTCGATGGCGGGCGGCAAGGTGCCCGTCGCCATCGACGCCGAGACGCACGCCGGGCTCGTGGCCTTGGCGCGTGAGCACAACGCGACGTTGTTCATGGTGGTACATACGGCATTCGCGGTGTTGCTGGCGCGGCTGTCGGCGTCGAGCGATATCGCCATCGGCACGCCGGTGGCCGGGCGCGGTGAACGCGAACTCGACGATCTGATCGGCATGTTCGTCAACACCGTGGTGTTCCGCACCCGCGTCGGCGGCGGCGAGACCTTCACCGACCTGCTGGCCGGCCAGCGCGACACCGATCTGCGAGCCTTCGCCAACGCCGACATTCCGTTCGAGCGCCTGGTCGAGGTGCTCAACCCGCCGCGCTCGACCGCACACCACCCGCTGTTCCAAGTGGGCCTGTCGTTCCAGAACGTGGCTCGCGCCGAGCTCGAACTGCCCGGCCTCGCCGTCAGCGCGGTGGACGCCGATCTCGATGTGTCGCAGTTCGATCTGCACCTGATCATCGGCGACAGCTACGACGAATCCGGCACGCCCACCGGCCTCGGCGGCTTCTTCACCTACGCCACCGACCTGTTCGACGAATCCACCGTGCGCGGCTTCGCCGACCGGCTGGCGCGCGTGCTGGCCGCGGTGGTCCAGCACCCGGACACGGTGGTGGGGGATATCGACCTGCTGGACGCCGCTGAGCGCGAGCGGGTCGTGCGCGAATGGAACGCCACCGAGCACGCGCTCGACGGCGCGGCGACTCTGGCGGCGATCCTGGATTCGGCCGTCGCGGCCGCACCGGACCGGGTCGCGCTCGTCGCCGACCGGCCGTCCGTGCCCGCATCGAGCGGTTCGGCGCGCTCCGCCGATCCGGCCCCGGCCGATGTCGCGACGCTGACCTACCGCGCCCTGGACGAGCGCGTGAACCGGCTCGCCCGCTACCTCATCGCCAAGGGCGTCGGGCCGGAGACGCGGGTGGCGCTGGCATTGCGGCGCTCGATCGATCTCGTCGTGGCCATGTACGCCGTGACCCGCGCGGGCGGCGCCTACGTGCCGGTCGATCCGGATCAGCCGGCCGAGCGCACCGGCTACATCCTGGCGACGGCCGAGCCGTTGTGTGTCCTGACCAACGCCGAGGCCGGATTCGATGCCGTGGCGGCGCCGGTGCGGACGCTCGACGAACTGGCGCTCGACGCGTTCGACCCCGCACCGATCACCGATGCCGACCGCCTCGCACCACTGCGTCCGGAGCACACCGCGTATGTGATCTTCACGTCCGGTTCGACCGGACGCCCGAAGGGCGTTGCGGTCCCGCATCGCGCGATCGTCAACCAATTGCAGTGGAAGACCACCCAATTCGGTCTCACCGGCGCCGACGCGGTACTGCTGAAGACAGCGGCGACCTTCGACCTCTCGGTCTGGGAGTTCTGGTCCGCCGCCGCCTGCGCGGGACGCCTCGTCATCGCCGCACCCGACGGCCACCGCGACCCGGCCTACCTCGCCGAGCTCATGGCCGATCAGCGGGTGAGCACCCTGCACGTGGTCCCGTCCATGCTGGATGCCCTGGTGACCGCCGGTCTGCCCGGTGCGCTGCGCCGGGTGCTCGCCATCGGCGAGGCGCTGCCCGCCGCACCGGCCCAGCGCGTGCTGCGCGAGCATCCGGGCGTCGAACTGTTCAACCTCTACGGTCCGACCGAGGCGGCGGTGTCCATCACCGCCCACCGCGTCACCCGCGCCGACCAGGCCTCGGTGCCGATCGGCGGGCCCGAATGGAACAGCCGGGTCTACGTCCTGGACGCCCGGCTGCGGCCGGTGGCCCCCGGCGTCACGGGTGAGCTGTACCTCGCGGGCGCCCAACTCGCCCGCGCCTACATCGCGCGGCCGGACCTGACCGCCGAGCGTTTCGTCGCCAATCCCTTCGAGCCGGCCGCCCGCATGTACCGCACCGGCGATCTGGCCGCGTGGACCCGCACCGGTGAGCTGGAATACCGGGGCCGCACCGACTTCCAGGTGAAGATCCGCGGCTTCCGCATCGAACTGGGCGAGGTCGAAGCGGCGCTGCTGGCCGTGCCGGGTGTGGCGCAGGCCGCGGTCGTCGCGAGGTCCGATACGCACACCGGTGAGCGACTGGTCGCCTACCTGGTGCCGGACTCGGCGCAGCCGGCGGACACCATGACCGGGACCCGCTCCCGTCACCACGCGGAGGTGTCCTCGCCCACCGAGGTCGACGTGGCGGCGGTGAAATCGGCGCTCTCGGCGGCTCTGCCCTCCTATATGGTGCCGTCCGCGTTCGTCGTGCTGGAGGCCCTGCCGCGCACGGTCAACGGCAAGCTCGACCGTAAAGCCCTGCCGGAGCCGGAGTTCCGGCCACGGGAGTTCCGGGCGCCGTCGACGCCGACCGAGGAGATCGTGGCCGGTGTGTTCGCCGAGGTGCTCGGCGCGGAACGGGTCGGTGCCGACGACGATTTCTTCGCTCTCGGTGGCAACTCGCTGCTGGCCACGCAGGTCGCGGCGCGGTTGGGTGCGGCGCTGGACGCGCGGGTGCCGGTGCGGGCGTTGTTCGAGGCGTCCACCGTGGCCGGGCTCGCGGCCGAGGCCGCGCGGCACGCCGGCTCCGGCCGTCGGGCACTCACCCCCATGCCGCGCCCGGACGACATTCCGTTGTCGCCGGCCCAGCAGCGGATGTGGTTCCTCAATCAGTTCGACACGTCCTCGCCGGTCTACAACATCCCGGCCGCGATCCGGTTGACCGGCGAGCTGGATACCGATGCGCTGGCCGCCGCGATCACCGATCTGGTGGCCAGACACGAAATCCTGCGCACCACCTATCCGCAGACCGACGACGGCCCGATCCAGCGCGTGGCCGACGCCGCCCCGGTGGCACCCACGCTCCGGGCCGTCGCCGAATCCGAGATCGCCGATGCGGTGCGCGAGGTGGTCGCCGCCGGATTCGATGTGACGCGCGAACTCCCGTTCCGCACCGCGCTGCTGCGCATCACGCCCACCGACCATGTGCTGGTGTTCGTGGCCCACCACATCAGTGCCGATGGCTGGTCCATGGGCCCGCTCACCCGGGACCTGATGCTGGCCTACACCGCCCGCAGCGGTGGCAGCGAACCGCACTGGACGCCGCTGCCCGTGCAGTACGCCGACTACAGCCTGTGGCAGCGCGAGATCCTCGGTGACGAAGCCGATCCGGAAAGCCTCATCGCCACCCAGACCGAGTACTGGCGCACCGCACTGGCCGGTCTGCCGGAGGAACTGCCGCTGCCCGCGGACCGGCCCCGCCCGGCAGTGGCGTCCTACCGCGGCGAGACCTTCGCCGTCGATCTCGACGCCGAACTGCACGCCGGCTTGGAACGCGTGGCCGCCGAACACGATGCGACGCTGTTCATGGTCGTGCACGCCGCGCTCGCGGTGCTGCTGGCGCGGTTGTCCGGCAGCAGCGATATCGCGGTCGGCACCCCGGTCGCCGGACGCGGCGAGGCCGAACTCGACGAGCTGATCGGCATGTTCGTCAACACTCTCGTGCTGCGCACCGAGGTCGATTCGGCGGCCGGATTCGACGCGCTGCTGCGCGAGGTCCGCGGCACCGATGTGGCGGCCTTCGGCCACGCCGACGTCCCGTTCGAGCGGCTGGTGGAACTGCTGGACCCGGCCAGGTCGACGGCAAGGCATCCGCTGTTCCAGGTGATGCTGACCTTCCAGAACCTGGGTCGCACCGAGTTCGCCCTGCCCGGTCTCACCGTGTCGGCCGTCGATCTCGACGACGCCGTCGCCAAGTTCGATCTCCAGGTCACCATTGCCGAGCAACCCGGCGCGTCCGGCATGAGCGCGGTATTCACCTACGCCACCGATCTGTTCGACGCCGCGACCGTGCGCACGTTCGCGGATCGTTTCCAGCGGGTCCTGGCCGCCGTCGCCGCCGACGCGAGCACCGTCGTCGGCGAGATCGACCTGCTCGCCCCCGGCGAACGTGAACGGGTGCTGCACGCATGGAACGCCCCCGGCGCCTGGGTGCCCGGCACCACGCTGCCCGCCCTCATCGCCGAACAGGCCTGGCGCCGCCCGGACGCCGTCGCCCTCCGCGCCGGCGCCGTCGCGCTCACCTTCGGCGAACTCCAGCGGCGCGCCAACCGCGTCGCCCGTGCGCTGATCGCGCGCGGCGCGGGCCCGGAAACGCTGGTGGCGGTGGCCGTCGAGCGGACCGAAGAGTTGCCGGTGGCCTTGCTCGGCGTGCTCACCGCCGGTGCGGCCTACCTGCCGATCGATGCCACCTATCCGGCGCAGCGGCTCGAGTTCATGCTCGACGACGCCGCCCCGGTCTGCGTGCTCACCACCGCCGCCGAACGCGAACGCGTCCCGGTGGGGGAGCGCGCGGTGGTGCTGCTCGAGGACGCCGCGTCCTACTCCGATGCCCGCATCGACGACACCGACCGGCTCGCCCCGCTGCGGCCGGACAATCTGGCCTACGTCATCTACACCTCCGGCTCCACCGGCGTGCCCAAGGGTGTCGGCGTCACCCACCGCAACGTGGTCGAGCTGTTCGCCAATACCCAGCCGCAGTTCGGTTTCGGCGCCGCCGATGCGTGGACGCTGTTCCACTCCTACGCCTTCGACTTCTCGGTGTGGGAGCTGTGGTGCGCGCTCGCCCACGGCGGCAGCGTGGTGGTGGTCGATTACCTCACCTCGCGCTCGCCGGAACAATTGCGCGAGTTGCTGATTCGTGAACGGGTGACGGTGCTGAACCAGACGCCGTCGGCGTTCTACCAACTGGCCGAGGCCGATCGCGAGGCCGACGGCGAACTGGCGCTGCGCTATGTGATCTTCGGCGGTGAGGCACTGGATTCGCGCCGGTTGGCTCGCTGGTACGAACGTCATCCGATGGATGCCCCGCGCCTGGTGAACATGTACGGCATCACCGAGACGACGGTGCACGTATCGTTCCTGTCGCTGGACGAGCACACCGCCGACCGCCCCGGCCTGATCGGGCGCGCCCTGCCCGGGCTGGCGTCCAGGGTGCTCGACGACCGGCTGCATCCCGCGCCCGTCGGCGTGCCGGGCGAGATCCACGTCTCCGGCGCCCAGCTCACCCGCGGCTACCTCGGCCGCCCCGGCCTGACCGCCACCAGGTTCGTGGCGGATCCGTTCGGTGCGCCGGGGTCGCGGATGTACCGCACCGGTGACGTCGGCCGCTGGCGTGACGCACCGGCCTCGCTCGAGTACGCGGGCCGCAGCGACCAGCAGGTCCAGCTGCGCGGGTTCCGGATCGAACTCGGCGAGATCGAGGCCGCCCTGCTGCGCTGCCCCGGCGTCGGCCACGCCGTCGCCACGGTCCGCGCCGACGCGGTCGCGGGCGAGCGCCTCATCGGCTACGTCGTCCCGGCTGCCGGCGCCACCCTCGCCCCCGCACAGCTGCGCGGGCAGGTCGGCGAGTTCCTCACCGGCTACATGGTTCCGGACGCGTTCGTGGTGCTGGACGCGCTGCCGCTGACCCCGAACGGCAAGCTCGATCGTCGCGCCCTGCCGGCACCGGAGTTCACCGGCGCCACCGACTTCCGGGCACCCGAGACCGACCTGGAGCAGACGGTCGCCGAAGTCTTCGCCGATCTGCTCGGCGCCACCCGCGTCGGGCTCGACGACGATTTCTTCTCCCTCGGCGGCAATTCGCTGCTGGCCACCCGCGCGGTGGCGCGGCTGCGTGCGGCGACCGGCGTGCCGGTGGCGGTGCAGTGGTTGTTCACCGACGCCACCGTCGCGGGCCTGGCCGCCCGGCTGCACGCGCCCGCACCGGAACTCGACGCGGGCGCCGCCCTCGATGTGCTGCTGCCGCTGCGCGCCGGAGGCGAGGCCGAGCCGCTGTTCTGTGTGCACCCGATGTACGGGCTGGCCTGGTCCTATGCCGGGCTCGCCGGGCATATGCCGGACGAGGTTCCGCTGTACGGCTTGCAGTCGCCCGCGCTCTCGGGCGAGGGCGAGCTGCCCGAGACGCTGGCCGAGCTCGCGCGTCGTTATCTGTCCGAGATCCGCACCGTCCAGCCGCACGGCCCGTACCGGCTGCTCGGCTGGTCGCTCGGTGGTGTGCTGGCCCATGCCATCGCCACCGAACTCCAGGCCGCGGGCGAGCAGGTGAGCCTGCTGGCCATGCTGGACAGCCATCCCGACCCCGATGTGGCCGGATTCCGGGCCGCGGTGCGTGAGGCCCTGTCCGAACTCGGCCTCGGCACCGATGTGCTCGGCGACGGCGACGATATCTACGACCTGTCCGACGAGGC
The DNA here is from genome assembly GCF_058222935.1 of Nocardia sp. JCM 38205. Classification (NCBI taxonomy): domain Bacteria; kingdom Bacillati; phylum Actinomycetota; class Actinomycetes; order Mycobacteriales; family Nocardiaceae; genus Nocardia; species Nocardia sp. JCM 38205. The sequence goes on from NZ_JBYHFL010000003.1 coordinate 600,959, forward strand.
CTTGGCCACACTGCACGCGATGATCCCGGCCGAACTGCTCGCCCTCACCCCCGAGCGGCTGCGGCGGGTCTATCGCGGCGCGGTGCGCTCGGCGGAGCTGATCTCCGGGTACCGGCCTGGCGTCTTCGACGGCACGGTCGAGTACTTCAGCGCCTCGGTACCGCATCCGCGCCAGCTCACCGGCGGTCCGCGGGCCGCCGATTGGCAGCGGTACGTCTCCGGTTCGGTGGTGGATCATCCGATTCCGGTGAACCACGATCAGATGACCTCACCCGCCGCGCTGGATGTGATCGGACCGCGCCTGGCCGCCCTGCTCGACCAGGCAGACTGACCGGTCGTGGCCGTGGCCGCCCGCTGCTTGCGCGGGCGGGGGATAATCGGCCCCGGTAGTTCGTCGGTGGCAGCGATGAACCGCCGCGAACGGTAACGATCGGCACATGCCCACTCGATTGAGTGATGACGGCGTGCTCCGTCGATCGGTCCCGCATGGCCGATGACACGACTACAGGCAGGGTGAGGCAGCTACATGAAACCGGTGGGCGGGCAGTGGCGCGGCGAGGTCCGGGGGACGATGCCGGCATGACGCGTCCGGCACGAGTTCGCCCCACCCGCATCCGGCGCCCGCGGGTCACCACCCTGCCGCAATTGCTGGCCACCGCCGTCGAGGCGAATCCGGGTGGTGTCGCGGTCACCTACGCCGATGCCACCACCTCGCTCGGCAGCCTCACCTACGCCGAGCTGGACGAACGTTCCACCCGGCTGGCGCATCTGCTCATCGCGCGCGGGATCGGGCCGGAGGATCTGGTCGCGGTCGGGATTCCGCGGTCGCTGGAATCGGTCATCGCGGTGTGGGCGGTCGCCAAGACCGGCGCCGGTTTCGTGCCGGTGGACCCGAACTATCCCGCCGACCGGGTCGAGCACATGGTCGCCGATTCCGGTGCGGTGTTCGGCCTGGCCGTGGCCGCGGTCCGGGACGACCTGCCCGATCGGGTGCAATGGCTGCTCATCGACACCCCGGAGACGGCGCGGGCGCTGGAGAGCTACCCGGTCGACCCGGTGACCTATACCGACCGGGTGCGGCCGCTGCGTGCCGAACATCCGGCTTATGTCATCTACACCTCGGGTTCCACCGGTCTGCCCAAGGGTGTGGTGGTCACCCAGGCCGGCCTGTCGAGTTTCTGCGATGAGCAGCGCGAGCGCTACCGGGTCGGCCCGGAATCGCGCACCCTGCATTTCGCCTCACCGTCGTTCGACGCCTCGGTGCTGGAACTGCTGCTGGCGCTGGGCGGCCCGGCCACCATGGTGGTGGTCGCGCCCACCGTGTACGGCGGCGACGAGCTGGCCGCGCTGCTGCGCCGCGAAGGCGTGACGCACGCGTTCATCACCCCGGCCGCGCTGGCCTCGGTGGATCCGGCGGGCCTTGACGAATTGCGGGTGATCGTCGCCGGTGGTGAGGCGTGTCCGCCGGAGCTGGTGCGCCGCTGGGTGCTGCCCATTTCCGAGGGCCGCACCCGCGAATTCTTCAATGGTTACGGTCCTACCGAGACCACCATCATGACCAATATCAGCGCGCCGCTGGTGCCGGGCGAACCGGTGACCATCGGCGGGCCGATCCGCGCCATCACCGAACACGTCCTGGACGAGCGGCTGATGCCGGTGGCCGACGGTGCCGTCGGCGAGCTCTACATCGCCGGCGCCCAGGTGGCGCGCGGCTACCACGCGCGGCCCGCGTTGACGGCGGCGCGCTTCGTCGCCAACCCGTTCGACCCCAGCGGCGCTCGCCTCTACCGCACCGGCGACCTGGTCCGCATCACCCCCGATGGCGAGCTGGAATACCTGGGCCGCAACGACTTCCAGGTCAAGATCCGTGGCTTCCGGATCGAGCTCGGCGAGATCGACGCCGTGCTGGCCGCGCACGACAGCGTCGATTTCGCGGTGACCGTCGGGCATCGGCTCGAATCCGGTGCGATCATCCTGGCCGCCTATGTGCACGCCGCGCCGGGTGCCGTCATCGATGTCGCGGAACTGGACGCGTTCGCCGAACGCAGCCTGCCCGCGCATATGGTGCCCACCGCCATCACCGTGCTCGACGAGATCCCGCTGACGCCGGTCGGCAAGCTGGATCGACGCGCGCTTCCGGAACCGCAGTTGCAGACCAGGGTGTTCCGCGCGCCGAGTGGTCCGCTGGAGCAGGCCGTCGCCGAGGTGTTCGGCGAACTGCTCGGCAGCGGCGAACCCGTCGGCGCCGACGACGATTTCTTCGAACTCGGCGGCAACTCACTCATCGCCACCCGGGTGGCCGCCCGATTGGGTGAGGCCGTTGGCGCGCGGGTGCCCGCCCGGCTGATCTTCGAAGCGCCCACGGTGGCCGGGCTCGCGCGCAAGCTGGAACCGTTGAAGGGTGCGGGCGGACGGCGCCCGCTGACGCCCATGCCGCGCCCCGAGCACATCCCGCTGTCGCTGGCCCAGCAGCGCATGTGGTTCCTCAACCAGTTCGACACCGCCTCGGCGGCCAACAACATCCCGTTCGCGGTGCGCCTGGACGGCCTGCTCGATGTGGCCGCGCTGCAAGCCGCGGTCGCCGACGTGATCGACCGGCACGAAACGCTGCGCACGATGTACCCGGCCATCGACGGCACCGGCTATCAAGTGGTGGTGTCCGCCGCCGAGGTGGTGCCGGATCTGGCACCGAAACCGGTGTCGGAGGCCGAACTACCGGAATGGCTCGGCCGGCTCGCACTGACCGGTTTCGATGTGGCGGCGGAGGTGCCGCTGCGGATGGCGCTGGCCGAGGTGGGGCCGGAACAGCACGTCATCGCCGTGGTGGTGCACCATATCGCCGCCGACGGCGCCTCGGTCGCGCCGTTCATGCGGGACCTGCTGGCGGCGTTCCTGTCTCGCCGCAACGGTGCGCGCCCCTCGTGGGCGCCGCTGGCGGTGCAGTACGCCGATTACACGCTGTGGCAGCGCGAGGTGCTGGGTTCCGAGGACGACCCGGAATCGCTGGCGGCCACCCAGATCCGGTTCTGGCGCGACGCGCTGGCCGGTGTGCCGGATCGCATCGAACTGCCCGCCGACCGGCCGCGGCCGTCGATCGCCTCCGGTCGTGGCGCGGTCTACGACTTCGAGATCGACGCCGCAACCCATGCCCGGCTGGCCGAGATCGCCCAGCACACCGGGGCCTCGGAGTTCATGGTGGTGCACGCGGCCTTCGCGGTGCTGCTGGCGCGGCTGGCCGCCACCGACGACGTCACCATCGGCACGCCGGTGGCGGGCCGCGGCGAACGCGAACTCGACGCGCTCATCGGCATGTTCGTCAATACGCTGGTGCTGCGCACCACCGTCGATATCGGGTCCTCGTTCACCGACCTGCTCGATGAGGTCAAGGACGCCGACCTGGCCGCGTTCGCGCATGCCGAGCTGCCGTTCGAGCGGCTGGTCGAGGTGCTCGATCCGGTGCGTTCGCAGGCGCATCATCCGCTGTTCCAGGTGGCGCTGTTCTTCCAGAACATGAGCGCGCCGCGGCTGGAACTGCCGGGTCTGGCCGCCGAGGGCGTCGAATTCGCCGGTGCGGTGGCCAAATTCGACCTCCAGCTGACGATCGTGCCGCGCACCGTCGACGGCGCCGCCGCGGGCCTGTCGGCCCAGTTCACCTATGCCACCGATCTGTTCGACGAGCCGACGGTGGCCGAATTCGCCCAGCGTTTCGCCCGGGTGCTGACCGGTGTCGCCGCGGACCCGCAGGTTCCGGTCGGCGAGATCGACCTGCTGGCCCCGGCCGACCGCGATCGTGTGCTGCGCGAGTGGAACGACACCCGCTTCCCGGTCGCGCCGGAACTGCTGCTCGACGGCTACCGGCGCACGGTCGAGCAGCGCCCGGACGCGGTGGCCGTGGTGTACGAGGGCGAGGAGCTCACCTACCGCGAGTTCGACGACCGGGTCAACCAGCTCGCGCGGCTGCTGATCACCCAGGGTGTCGGCGCGGAATCGCTGGTCGGTCTCGCGGTGCGGCGTTCGCTGGACCTGGTGGTCGGCATGTACGCCATCGTCACCGCCGGCGGCGCGTATGTGCCGCTGGACCCCGATCATCCGGCTGAACGCATCGCGCACATCCTCGACACCGCGCAACCGGTCTGCGTGGTCACCACCAGCACCGACGCCAGGTCGCTGCCCGCAGGCACCCCCGCGCTGCACATCGATACCGCCGACCTGTCCGGCTTCGACGCCGCACCGGTGCGTCCGCAGGAGCTGCTGCGCCCGGTCCGGCCCGACCATCCGGCCTACGTCATCTTCACCTCCGGCTCCACCGGCCGCCCCAAGGGCGTTTCCGTCTCGCACGCGGCCATCCACAACCAGATCACCTGGATGCTCGCGGAGTACCCGCTCGGCTTCCACGACGTGTACCTGCAAAAAACCGCCACGACGTTCGATGTGTCGCTGTGGGGCTACTTCATGCCGCTGCGCGCCGGCGCGCGGTTGATCGTGGCGACCCCGGACGGGCATCGCGATCCCGCATACGTCGCGGAAACCATTGCCGCACAACAGGTGACGGTCACCGACTTCGTGCCGTCGATGCTCACCGTCTTCGCCGCGCACACCCGCCCCGGCGCGGTGCCGACGCTGCGTGAGGTGTTCGTCATCGGTGAGGCGCTGCCGCCGGAGACCGTGGCGGCGCTGCGCGCGGTGTGCACGGCGAATGTGCACAACCTGTACGGCCCCACCGAGGCCGCGGTCTCGGTGACCTTCTGGCCCGCCGCCGGCTCCATCGAACGCAGTGTGCCGATCGGGTTGCCGCAGTGGAATACCCGGGTGTACGTGCTGGATTCGCGGTTGCGCCCGGTGCCGCCCGGCGTCGCGGGCGAGCTGTACCTGGCCGGCGATCAGCTGGCCCGCGGCTATGTGCGCCGCCCGGACCTGACCGCCGACCGCTTCGTCGCCAACCCGTTCGGCAACGGTCAGCGCATGTACCGCACCGGCGATCTGTGCGTGTGGCGCGAAGCCACCAGCACCACCCCGCATCGCCTGGACTACTTGGGCCGCACCGATTTCCAGGTGAAGTTCCGTGGTCAGCGCATCGAACTGGGCGAGATCGAGACCGCGCTGCTGGCGCAGCCGTCGGTGAGCCAGGCGGTGGCGCTGGTGGTGCCGACGTCGCTGGGCGACCAGCTCGTGGCCTACGCCGTCCCCGCACCCGGCCACAGCATCGACCAGACCGCGTTGCTCGCGGCCGTCGGCGAGACCTTGCCCGCCTACATGGTGCCCGCGACCATCGTCGCGCTCGACGCCTTCCCGCTGAACCCGAGCGGCAAGCTGGACCGCAAGGCGCTGCCCGAGCCGGTGTTCGAGACGCGCGCCTTCCGCGCGCCGGCCACGCCGGTGGAGGAGATCGTCGCCGGTGTGTTCGGTGAAGTGCTCGGGCTGAGCCGGGTCGGCGCCGATGACGATTTCTTCGCCCTCGGCGGCAATTCGCTGGTCGCCACCCAGGTCGTCGCGCGGCTCGGTGCGGCGATGGATACGCGGGTTCCGGTCCGCGCGCTGTTCGAGACCTCGACGGTATCGGCGCTGGCCGCCGCGCTCGATTCGCAGACCCACACCGACGGTCACCGCATCGCGCTCGGCAGCATCCCGCGCCCGCCGCAGCTGCCGTTGTCGCTGGCACAGCGGCGCATGTGGTTCCTCAACCGCTTCGACCAGGGCGAAGGCGCTGCCGCCGCGGCGGGATCGGCCGCCTACAACCTGCCGTTCGCGCTGCGGCTCACCGGCGCGCTGGATACCGCCGCGCTCGGCGCCGCCCTCGACGACGTGGTCGCCAGGCACGAGGTGCTGCGCACCGTGTACCCGGAGACGCCGCAGGGCCCGGTGCAGGTGGTGCTGCCCGCCGGGCAGGTCGGCCTCGATGTGGCGGTGCGCCGGCTGGCACAGGTCGACGTCGCGGGCGCGGTCCACGCGCTGGCCGCGCAGCCGTTCGATGTGACCGAGGAAGTGCCGGTCCGGGTCCGGTTGATCGAGATCTCCGATCTGCCGGAGGGTTCGGCGCCCGAGTATGTGCTCGCGGTCGTGGTGCATCACATCGCGGGCGACGCCTCGTCGATGGGTCCGCTGGTGCGCGACGTGATGGTGGCCTACGCCGCGCGAGTGGCGGGCGAGGCGCCGTCGTGGGCGCCGCTGAAGGTGCAGTACGCCGATTACGCGCTGTGGCAGCGTGCGGTGCTCGGCGACGAATCCGATCCGGAATCCGTTGCCGCGCGCCAGCTCGCGTTCTGGCGTGCGCAGCTGGCCGGACTGCCCGATGTGCTGGAACTGCCCGCGGACCGGCCGCGTCCGGCGGTGGCGTCGATGGCCGGTGGCCGGGTCGAGGTGTCGATCGATGCGGGCACCCACGCCGGTCTGGTGGATCTCGCGCGCAGCCACAACGCCACCCTGTTCATGGTCGTGCACACCGCGTTCGCCGTACTGTTGGCGCGGCTGTCGGGGCAGCACGATATCGCCGTCGGCACCCCGGTCGCCGGGCGTGGTGAGCGTGAGCTCGATGACGTGATCGGCATGTTCGTCAACACGGTGGTCTTCCGGACCCGGGTCGACGGCGGCGCCTCGTTCGAGGACCTGCTCGCCCGCCAGCGCGAGGTCGACCTCCAGGCCTTCGCGCACGCCGACGTGCCGTTCGAGCGGCTGGTCGAGGTGCTGAACCCGCCGCGCTCGACCGCCAGGCATCCGCTGTTCCAGGTCGGGTTGTCGTTCCAGAACGTCGCGCGGGCGGAACTGGAATTGCCGGGGCTGAGTGTCGGTGCCGTGGACGCCGATCTGGACGTGTCGCAGTTCGATCTGCATCTGATCGTCTCCGACGTCTATGACGAATCCGGCGCGCCCGCGGGCCTCGGCGGCTTCTTCACCTATGCCACCGACCTGTTCGACGCCGCCACCGTCCGCGCCTTCGGCGATCGGCTGGTCCGGCTGCTGAAGGCCGTGGTCGCGGATGCGGGCGCGGCGGTCGGCGATATCGACCTGCTCGATCCGGTCGAACGCGCCGATGTGCTCACCACCTGGAACGACACCCGCCGGGAATTGCCCGAGGCGGAGCGGACCACGCTGGTCACCCTGCTGGATCGCACGGTCGCGGCAGCGCCCGGGGCCGTGGCGATCGTCGCCGATCGGGAGGGTGCGTCGAGCCGGCTCACCTATGCCGAACTCGATGCCCGCGTCAACCGGCTGGCCCGGCAGCTGCTCGCCCTCGGCGTCGGTCCGGAATCCCGGGTCGCGCTGGCTTTGCGCCGCTCGCCCGAGCTGGTCATCGCCATGTACGCGGTGTCGCGGGCCGGTGGCGCCTACGTCCCGCTGGATCCGGACCAACCGGCCGAACGCACCGGCCACATCCTCGATACCGCGCGACCGGTCTGCGTGCTGACCGATGCCGCCACCGATTTCCGCACCGATCAGGCGCTGCTGGTCCGTCTCGACGACGTCGACCCGCTGACCTCCGCCGCGCCCATCTCCGACGCCGAACGCGTGGCGCCGATCCGCCCCGGCCACACCGCCTACGTCATCTTCACCTCCGGCTCGACCGGCAGGCCCAAGGGCGTCGCGGTGCCGCACGCCGCGATCGTCAACCAATTGCGATGGAAGACGTCCGAATTCGCGCTCGGCGCCGATGATGCCGTGCTGCTGAAGACGGCGGCCACCTTCGACCTGTCGGTGTGGGAGTTCTGGTCGGCCGCGGTGAGCGGCGGCAGGCTCGTCATCGCCGCACCCGACGGTCATCGCGACCCCGCCTACCTGCACGACCTCATGGTGCGCGAGCAGGTCACCACGTTGCATGTGGTGCCGTCCATGCTGGACGCGCTGCTCATCGCCTCCGACACCGCGCCGCCGGCGCTGCGCCGGGTGCTGGCCATCGGCGAGGCGTTGCCCGCGGTACTGGCCCAGCGTTTCCTGGCCGCGAATCCCGGTGTGGCGCTGTACAACCTGTACGGCCCGACCGAGGCCGCCGTCTCGATCACCACCCACCGGGTCACCGCCGCCGACAGCGCGACCGTGCCCATCGGCGCGCCGGAATGGAACAGCCGGGTCTACGTCCTCGATGCCCGGTTGCGGCCGGTTCCGGTGGGCGTGCCCGGTGAGCTGTACCTGGCCGGCGCGCAGCTGGCCCGCGGCTACTTCGGCCGCCCGGATCTGACCGCCGACCGCTTCGTCGCCGACCCGTTCAGCGACGGCGAGCGCATGTACCGCACCGGCGACCTGGTGGTGTGGAACCGCGATGGTGAGCTGGAGTACCGGGGCCGCACCGACTTCCAGGTGAAGATCCGTGGCTTCCGCATCGAGCTCGGTGAGATCGAGGCGGCGCTGCTGGCGCTGCCGGAGGTCGCGCAGACCGCGGTGCTGGCGAAGTCGGATCCGCACACCGGTGACCGGCTGGTCGCCTACGTGGTGCCCGCCGGGTCGCACGGTGCCGGCTTCGACCTGCCCCAGGTGCTCGCCGCCCTCGGCTCGGCTCTGCCCTCGTACATGGTGCCCTCGGCGTTCGTGGTGCTGGATGCGCTGCCGCTGAACGTCAACGGCAAGCTGGACCGCAACGCGCTGCCGGAACCGGAGTTCGAGGCGCGCGAATACCGCGCTCCCGCAACACCGGTCGAGGAGATCGTGGCCGGCGTCTTCGGCGAGGTGCTCGGCATCGACCAGGTCGGCGCCGATGACGATTTCTTCGCCCTCGGCGGCAACTCGCTGCTGGCCACCCAGGTCGCCGCCCGGATCGGCGCGGCGCTGGAGACCCGGGTGCCGGTGCGGGCGCTGTTCGAGGCCTCGACCGTGGCGGCGCTCGCGGTGAAGGTCGAACACACCGCGACCGAGACCGCACGCGTCCCGCTGGTGGCGAAGCCTCGACCGGACCGGATTCCGCTGTCGTTCGCCCAGCAGCGCATGTGGTTCCTCAACCAGTTCGACACCGCGGCCGCCGTCTACAACATCCCGGCCGCCATCCGGCTCTCCGGCGAGCTGAATGTGCAGGCGCTCGAGCAGGCGGTCGGCGATATCGTCGCCCGCCACGAAATTTTGCGCACCATCTACCCGAACACCCCCGACGGCCCGGTTCAGCAGGTGCTGGCGCCGCGTGAGGTGCCCGTCGACCTCACCCCCGCTCAGATCGGCGAGGAACGGGTGGGCCACGAGGTGGCCGGGGTGGTGGGCGCCGGCTTCGACGTCACCGCCGAAGTCCCGTTCCGCACCAAGCTCTTCCAGCTCGCGGGCAGTGAATACGTGCTGGTGTTCGTGGCCCACCACATCAGCGCCGACGGCTGGTCGATGGGCCCGCTGACCCGCGACCTCATGCTGGCCTACGCCGCCCGCAGCAACGGCAACGAACCCGCCTGGACGCCGCTGCCGGTGCAGTACGCCGATTACGCGCTGTGGCAGCGCGAGGTGCTCGGCGAGGAGACCGATCCGGACTCGGTGGCGGGCGCCCAGCTCGACTACTGGACCAAGGAGCTCGCCGACCTGCCCGACGAGCTGAATCTGCCGTCGGACCGGCCGCGTCCACCGGCGCAGAGCTTCGCAGGCGGCAAGACCGAGTTCGTCGTCGACGCAGGCGTGCACGCCGCGCTCACCGAGCTCGCCCGCACGCACAACGCCACCCTGTTCATGGTGGTGCACACCGCGCTGACGGTATTCCTGTCGCGCATGTCCGGCACCGACGACATCGCCGTCGGCACCCCCATCGCGGGGCGCGGCGAGGCCGAACTCGACGACCTGATCGGCATGTTCGTCAACACCCTGGTACTGCGCACCCGGGTCGCGCCGGAGCTGAGCTTCGACCAGTTGCTCGCCGCCAACCGCGACACCGATCTGCGCGCCTTCGCCAACGCCGACATTCCGTTCGAGCGGCTGGTGGAAGCGCTGGACCCGGAACGCTCGGCCGGCCGTCATCCGCTGTTCCAAGTGGCATTGTCGTTCGAGAACCTGGCCGCCACCGGCTTCGAGCTGCCCGGGCTGAGCTTCGCCGCCCTCGATCCGGCCGCCGACGCCGCCAAATTCGATCTGCTGCTCACAGTGCGCGAGCAGCGCGACGAGCACGGCGCCGAAGCCGGAATCGCGGCCGAATTCACCTATGCGCGTGACTTGTTCGACGAGTCGACAGTGGTGGACTTCGGGCGCCGATTCCGCCGCATCCTGGCCTCCGTCGCCCGCGACAGCAGCCGCGCCGTCGGCGATCTGGACATCCTCGACGGTTCCGAACGCCTCGACCTGATCAGCCGCGCGGGCGCACCGGCCGAACCGGTGCGCACCCTGCCCGAGCTGATGGCCGACGCCGTCGCCGCCAATCCCGATGGCGTCGCCCTCGTGGTGGGCGAGCGCTCCTTCCGCTACGCCGAGCTCGATGCCGCCTCCGCGCAGCTGGCGCGGGCGCTGATCGAGCGCGGCGCCGGACCGGATGTGCTGGTGGCGGTGGCCCTGCGCCGCTCGGTGGAATCGGTGCTCGCGCTGTGGGCCGTCGCCAAGACCGGCGCCGCGCTGGTCCCGATCGACCCGACCTACCCGGCCGACCGGATCGCGCACATGGTGCGCGATTCCGGTGCGGCGCTCGGCATCACGATGAACGCCGAACTCGACGAGCTGCCGCCGATGACCGGCGGCGGCTGGATCCGGATGGACGATCGCGGCTTCACCATGGACGTCGCCGGACGGTCGGATCGCCCGATCACCGCCGCCGACCGGCGTGGACCGATCCGCGCCACCAACGCCGCCTACGTCATCTACACCTCCGGCTCCACCGGCCTGCCCAAGGGCGTCGTCGTCACCCACGCGGGCCTGGCGAACTTCAGCGCGGAGCAGGTGCAGCGCTACCAGCTCGACACCTCCACCCGCGCACTGGCTTTCGCCTCACCGTCGTTCGACGCCTCGATGCTGGAGCTGCTGCTCGCGCTCGGGTCGGCGGGCACCCTGGTGGTGGCGCCGCCGCTGATGTTCGGCGGCGACGAGCTGGCCGAGCTGATCAGGGCCGAGGGCGTGACGCATGCCTTCATCACCCCGTCGGTGCTGGCGTCGCTGGATTCGTCGGCGCTGTCGGGTATGCGCGGCATCGTCGCCGGCGGCGAAGCCGTCCCGGCCGAGCTGGTCGCCAAGTGGGGTGGGGTGGACGGGCGCGCCTTCCACAACGGGTACGGGCCCACCGAGACCACCATCATGACCAATATCAGCGATCCGCTGCGTCCCGGCGATCCGGTGACCATCGGTGCGCCGATCCGCGGCATGCGGGCACTGGTGCTCGATGCCAGGCTGCGGCCGGTGCCCGAGGGCGTCGCCGGTGAGCTGTACCTCGGCGGTATCCAGCTGGCCCGCGGCTACCACGCGCGGCCCGGGCTCACGGCCGCGCGCTTCGTCGCCGACCCCTACGGTGCGCCGGGGGAGCGGCTCTACCGCACCGGCGACGTGGTGCGCTGGCGCGGCCGCGAGGTGGAGTATGTGGGCCGCAACGACTTCCAGGTGAAGGTGCGCGGATTCCGCATCGAACTCGGCGAGATCGACAGCGCGCTGGCCGCCCAGCCCGGTATCGACTTCGCGGTCACCATCGGACGCGAGACCGCCGCGGGCGCCACCATTCTGGTGTCCTACGTGCTGCCCGAGCGCGGCGCCACCCCCGATGTCGCCGAGCTGACCACCCAGCTGGGCCGGGTGCTGCCCGACTACATGGTGCCCACCGCCATCGTGGTGCTCGACGAGATCCCGCTGACCCCGGTCGGCAAGCTCGATCGGCGGGCCTTGCCGGAGCCGATGCTGGAGACCCGCGCCTACCGGGCCCCGCGCAGCACCGCTGAACAGGTGATCGCCGAGGTCATCGGCGACGTGCTCGGCGTCGAGCAGGTCGGCCTCGACGACGATTTCTTCGCCCTCGGCGGCGACAGCATCGTCTCCATCCAGGTGGTGTCGCGGGCCAGGGCCAAGGGCGTCGACTTCACCCCGCGCGACGTCTTCCAGGCCAGGACGGTCGAGGCGCTGGCCGCCGCGGCCACCGTCGCCGGCGCGCCCGGCGACGAGGCCGGTGAGCTGCCCGCCACCCCCACCGCGATGCGGCTGCTGGAGCACGGCGGTACCGGGGTGGAGCCGCGAGCCATCGTGCTCGAGGTGCCCGCCAGCTGCCCGGCCGAAGCGGTGGAGACCGCGGTCGGCGCGGTACTCGATCAGCATCCGATGCTGTGGGCACGCCTGGACCTGACGGGCGCCGCCCCGGTGCTGCGCATCCCCGCCGCCGCCGATCGCGACGAGCCCCACTTCAGCTGGCTCGATCCCGAACTCGGCGAGACCACCTTGCCCATCGATGACGTCGTCGGCGCGGCCGTCGACGCCCTCGATCCGGAACAGGGCCGCAACATCCACTTCGTGGCCACCGGAACCCCCGAGGCCTTCCGGCTGGTGGTGGTGGCCAATGCGCTGGTCGTCGACGATGTGTCCTGGCGGACCATCATCGATCAGCTCACCACCGCATGGAACCGCGGCAGGCACGCCGCCCCCGCCGCACCGGAATCCGGTCTCGGCGCGCTGATCCGCTCGCTCGCCGAGCGCGCTCACTCGCCCGCCATGACCGCCGAGGCGCAATGGTGGCAGCAGACGCTGGCCGCCGCCACCCGCGACGACCTGCCCACCGGCGCCGCCGATCTGCGCTCCCGGCGCCGGGTCTCGCTCACCATCACCGCCGAGGGCACCGAGGCGGTGGCCGCGGTGGCCGAGGCCTACCACGCCACCGTCGACGAGGTGCTGCTCACCGCCGTCGCGCTGGCCCTGCGTACCGCGCAGCGCGAATCCGTCACCCGCGCGGTGGGTTCGGTGATCCGCCTGGACGCCGACGGCCGTGGCGTGGCCGAGATCGACGCGAGCAATATCGTCGGCGGTTTCCGCACCGCCTACCCGCTGCCGCTGCGCCTCGACGGCATCGACGTCTCGGACGCGCTGGTGGGCGGCCGGTCCGCGGGTGCGGCGCTCACCCAGATCAAGGAACTGCATCGCGCGGTGCCGGGACGCGGCGTCGGCTACGGCTTGCTCTGCTACCTGAATCCGGAGGCCGCCGCGGGCCTGCGCGATTTCGGTCGTGGACGTTTCGCGCTGCGCTACCGCGATCTGCGCCCGGCCCGGGTGCACACCGACGCCCCGGCCGACGATCTGCTGCTCGCGTTGACCGTCGACGCCACCGATGACGGTCTGCTCGCCCGATTCGATTACGCGGCAGCGGTATTCTCCGCCGACGAGGTGAAGACCTTCGCCGAGCACTGGATCCGGGCACTGGGCGGACTGGCCGAGCACGGGCTGCGGCCGGACGCCGGCGGTTTCAGCCCGTCGGACTTCCCGCTGATCTCGTTGCGCCAGGACGATATCGACCGTTTCGCCCGCGACTACCCGCAACTGATCGATGCCTGGCCGGTGACGCCATTGCAGTCGGGCATGCTGTTCCACGCGCTGCTGGCCGATACCTCCGTCGACGTCTACACCACCCAGTTCGTGCTCGACCTCGGCGGCACCGTCGACCCGGCCCGGATGCAGGCCGCCGCGCAGGCGGTGCTGGACCGGCACGCCAACCTGCGGGTGGCCTTCGCCGACGACGCCGAGGGCGCGCCGGTGCAGATCGTGCAGGACGGCATCGAGGTCCCGTGGCGGATGATCGACCTCTCGCATCTGGACCCGGCCGCCGCCGCGGCCGAGGCCGAACGGATCAAATCCGCCGATCTCGCAGACCATTTCGACATGCGCACCGCGCCGCTGCTGCGCTTCACCCTGATCCGCACCAGCGCGGCCGGAATCGGCGCCGAAAGCGCCTACCAGCTGCTGGTCACCAGCCATCACATCCTCATCGACGGCTGGTCCATGCCGCTGCTGATGAAGGATCTGCTCACCCTCTACGCCCTCGGCGGCAACTCGCGGCATCTGCCGCAGGTCCCGCCCTACCGCGACTACCTGGCCTGGCTGATCACGCAGGATCCGGAGGCCGCGCGGCAGGCGTGGCGCACCGCGCTGGACGGCATCACCGAGCCGACGCCGCTGGCGCCGGTGGATCCGGGCCGGGAGATCTCGGCCGGTGTCGGTGAGGTGGGATTCGAACTGTCCCAGGCCGATACGACCGCGCTGACCCGGCTGGCCGCCCACCTCGGCGTCACGGTGAACACCGTGGTCCAGGCCGCGTGGGGGCTGCTGATCGGGCGCAGCGTCGACCGCGACGACGTCGTGTTCGGCGCCACCGTCTCCGGTCGCCCGCCGCAGCTCGACGGTGTGGAAGCCATGGTCGGGCTGTTCCTCAACGCCATCCCGGTGCGGGTGCGTCTCGGCGCCACCGACACCCTCGGCGGACTGCTGCGGCAGTTGCAGGCCGAACAGGCCGATCTGCTCGGCTACCACTACCTGGGGCTCAGCGATATCCAGGACGCCGTCGGGGTGGAGGGCCTGTTCGATTCCCTGGTCGTGTTCGAGTCCTTCCCGGTGGACCGGGAGGGGCTGGCCGAGGCCAGTGCCATCGACGGCATGAACATCACCGGCGTCGGCGCCGTCAACGGCACCCACTATCCGGTGACGGTCATGGTGGTGCTCGACCATCAGCTGCGGGTATCGGTGAAGTACCTGCGCGACCTGTTCGACACCGACGCGGCCGACGCGCTCGCGCGCAGGCTGCAGGCGCTGATCGGCCGGTTCGTCACCGAACCGCAGGCCAAGGTCGCCGATATCGACGTGCTGCTCCCGGCCGAGGCGGCCGAACTGGCCGCCCACAATGCCACCGACGTGCCGGAACTGCTCGACGACGCCACCCTCCTGACGCTGTTCGATGCCCAGGTCGCCCGCACTCCGGACGCGCCCGCCGTCCGCTACCGCGACGCGGTGCTCAGCTACCGCGAACTCGACGCCCGGTCGCGGGCGCTGGCCGCCGAGCTGAGCAACTTCGGCGCCGGCCCCGGCACGCTGGTCGGTGTCGCCATGCGACGCGGCCTCGACCTGGTGGTCTCGATCTACGCCGCGCTGCGCGCCGGGGCGGGCTATGTACCGATCGACCCGGACCATCCCGCCGAGCGCAGCGAATACGTGCTCGCCGGTGCCGCGCCGATCTGCGTACTCACCACCACCGCCGACGGATTCACCACCGGCACCGGCGTTCCGGTGGTCGCGGTGGACACGCTGTACCTCGCACCGGCCGACGGATTCGCCGGCGCCCGGGTGCGCCCGGACGACATCGCCTACGTCATCTACACCTCCGGCTCCACCGGCCGGCCCAAGGGTGTGATGATCACGCACCGGCAGATGGCCAACCAGTTCCGCTGGGCCCAGCGCACCTACCCGCACGACCCGAGCGATGTGGTGCTGCACAAGACGCCGATCACCTTCGACATCTCCACCTGGGAGCTGTTCTGGCCGCTGCACACCGGCGCGTCGATCGTGATCGCCGAACCCGACGGGCACCGCGATCCGGCCTACCTGTCCCACACCATCGCCGAGAACGCCGTCACCACGGTGCATTTCGTGCCCTCGATGCTCGACGCGTTCCTCGACCCGGTGGCCAGTGGTGCCGCTGTGGCCGAATACCCGTCGCTGCGCCGGGTTTTCGCCGCCGGTGAGGCCTTGTCGGGGGAGACCGCCGCGACGTTCACCGCCGCGCTGCCCGGCACCGCGCTGATCAACTGGTACGGGCCCGCCGAGGCGACCGTCGTGACGGCGCACCCGGTCACCGACACCGACGTCACCGCCATCCCGATCGGCACCCCGGTCGCCAATACCCGGGTGCTGGTGCTGGATCGGCAGCTGCGTCCGGTGCCGCCCGGCGCGGCCGGTGAGCTGTACGTCGCCGGTGTGCAGCTGGCCCGCGGCTACCACGACCGGCCCGCGCTCACCGCCGAACGCTTCGTCGCGGGCGCGAACGGCACCCGCCTCTATCGCACCGGTGACGTGGTCCGCTGGACCGGCACGGGCACCGGCGCTGCACTGGAATATCTGGGCCGCAGCGACTTCCAGGTGAAGCTGCGCGGTCAGCGCGTCGAGCTCGGCGAGATCGAGACGATCCTGCTCGGCCACGAGTCGGTGCGTCACGCGGCCGTCTCCCTGGTGCGCGCCGCCACCGGCGATCGCCTGGTGGCCTATGTGGTCGCCGCGCCGGGCCACACCGTCGACGACCGCGAACTGCTCGCCCACGCGCGCGCCGCGCTGCCGTCCTACATGGTCCCCTCGGCCGTGGTGGTGCTCGAGCGGATGCCGTTGAACGCCAGCGGCAAACTCGACCGGATGGCGCTGCCGGTGCCGCAACTGTCGGGCCGTCCGTTCCGCGCGCCGTCCACACCGCTGGAGCGCACCATCACCGAGGTGTTCGCCGAGGTCCTCGGGGTCGAGCGCGTCGGCATGGACGACGACTTCTTCGACCTGGGCGGCAATTCGCTGATCGCCACCCGTGCGGTGAGCAGGCTGCGCACCCGCACCGGCGCCGAGATCCGGGTGCAGTGGTTCTTCACCGACTCCACCCCGGCCGATCTGGCCGCAAGGATCCTGGCCGTGCTGTCCGGCGAGCACGATTACGACCTGGATTCCAACGCCGCGCTCGGCGTGGTGCTGCCCATCCGCACCCGGGTACCGCACGACACCGCGCCCGACGACCCGGTGTTCTGCATCCACCCGATGTACGGACTGTCCTGGTGCTACGCCGGATTCGCCCGCTATCTGCCCGCCCGGTACCCGATCTACGGTCTGCAGTCGCCCGCGCTGTCGGAGGATGGCTACCTGCCGCGCTCGCTGGGCGAGATGGCCCGCCGCTACGCCGCCGAGATCCGCGCGGTGCAGCCCGAGGGCCCGTACCGGCTGCTCGGCTGGTCGCTGGGCGGGGTGATCGCGCACGCGATCGCTACCGAACTACAGGCCGCGGGCCAGGAGGTGTCGCTGCTGGCGATGCTGGACAGCCATCCCGCCATCGACGTCACCGATTTCCGCGCCGCCATCCGCGACGCGCTGGCCGAACTCGGCATCGGCGACGCCCAGTTGCCCGACGGCGATATCCACGACCTCACCGACGAGGCGCTGGCCGCCCTGCACGCCACCATCCCGCCGGATATGGCGGTGCTCACACCCGAGCGGGTGCGCCGGATCTACCGCAGCGCGGTCCGTTCGGCCGAACTCATCGCCGAGCACCGGCCAGGGGTGTTCCGCGGCAGGCTGGACTATTTCAGCGCGGCCGGCCACGATACGGCGGCCCGGAACTGGGACGCCTACGTCGACGGCACCGTCGCCGACCATCCGGTCGCCGCGGATCACGATCAGATGACCTCGCCCGAGGCGCTGGCCGAGATCGGCCCGTTGCTGGCCGACCGGCTCGATCCCGCCCGAACGGCGGGTCGATCATGATCAGATATTGGCGGCTCCGGCATGATGGTGGCAACGGTGAGGTAACGATGTCCACTGTTGTCACGACTACATAGACCGTATGGTCGGGCGTGACGCGGCGGTGTCTGTCCCGGTCCGGACCGGGGTGCCCACCGACAGCTGGTCGTCATGGGAATGCCCGATAAATCTCGATAAGAAGCGAAGGTGCGAAATTGACACGTCGACCCACCCGGCGCCGCGGTACTCGTGCCGCGGCGATGATCGCGGCAACGGCAGTTCTCGCGGGCGTCATGTCCGGACTCGGCGCATCCCCGGCGGCAGCGGCTGACCCGATCATCGACAACCGGAGCCTGCTGGCCGACCCCACCGCGCCCGACGGTTCCCGCATCGTCAAGGCCGAGTACAAGGACGACCGCAACATCCGGTTGCACGTGCACTCCACCGCGATGGACGAGAACGTCATCATCGACGTGCAGCGCCCGGCCGACGCCTCGGTTCCGCGCCCCACCCTGTATCTGCTCAACGGCGCGGGCGGCGGCGAGGACGACGCCTCCTGGCAGGTGAAGACCGACGCCCTCGACTTCCTGTCGGACAAGAACGTCAATGTCGTGCAGCCGATCGGCGGCAAGTGGAGCTACTACACCGACTGGATCGCCGATGATCCGGTGCTCGGCCGCAACAAGTGGAAGACCTTCTTCACCGAAGAGCTGCCCCCGCTGATCGACGGCGCGCTCGGCACCAACGGCACCAACGCCATCGCGGGCCTGTCCACCTCGGGCACCACCGTGCTCGCGCTGCCGATCGCCAAGCCCGGCCTGTACAAGGCCGCGGCCGCCTACAGCGGTTGCGCCCAGACCAGCGACCCGGTGGGCTCGGAGTTCGTGAAGCTGACCGTGGAGACCTGGGGCGGCGGCGACACCATGAACATGTGGGGTCCGCAGGGCTCGGAGGAATGGGTCAAGAACGATCCGTACGTGAATGCCGAGGGTCTGCGCGGCCTGGATCTCTACATCTCCACCGGCAACGGCCTGCCCGGCATGTACGACACCCTCAACGGCCCCTACGCGCTGCCCGGCGCCTACGGCCTGGCCAACCAGATCGTCATCGGTGGCGTCATCGAGGCGGGCACCAACTTCTGCACCCACAACCTGAAGAACAAGCTCGACTCGCTCGGCATCCCGGCCACCTACAACTTCCGGGACTCCGGCACCCACTCGTGGGGTTACTGGCGTGACGAGTTCCAGCGCTCGTGGCCGGTCCTGGCCAAGGGCCTCGGCATCTGATCCCGCTTCCGACGCACGACAGCCGCTCCGGTCATACCGGGGCGGCTGTCGTCGTTTCCGCGGGCCTGTCCGCGTTTATCGGGCCAGCTAGACCCAGTTCTCGATCCAGTACCGCCACAGCACCGGTGCGTACGCCTCCAGCGGCGGCACCGCGATCCCGCTGCCCGCCAGCGCGGCGGTGGTGTGCCGGCAATCGAACCAGCAGCTGAACTCGCTGTGTTCGAGGATGTCGAGCGGCACCCCGACCCGGGGGAGTACCCGTTGAGCGCCGGGCACCCGCAGCATCATGTCCAGCGTGCGTTTGGGCATGATCTCGACCAGGTGCGGCGCGCCGGCCTCGTCGGCGAACAGATTCAGGGCCGGCACCGCGCCGCGGCGACGCGGATCGACCAGGTGATAGGTCTGCGCACCCGGCCCGGGGAGATGGGCGAGGTGGGCCAGCGCTTGCGCCACGAAATCGACCGGAACCATATTGGTCTCACCCAGCTTCGGCACCAGCACCGGCAGCAGCCGCGGCAGTTGGGCGGCCATCCGCAGCAGCCGGAAAAAGTAGTAGGGACCGTCGACGCGGTCGTTCACGCCGGTCACCGAATGCCCGACGACGATCGAGGGCCGGTAGATCCGCCAGTTCAGCCCGGACTCGCGCACGATCCGCTCGGCATCGAAGGCGGCCCGCTGGGCCGGTGTGGTCAGCTCCTGCCCGACCTCGAACATGTCCTCGGTGAACAGGCCCTCGAAGCGTCCGGCGACTTCGACGGTGGACAGATGATGCAGGTGCTGCGCGCGTAGGTCGGCCGCAAGCTCGACCACATTGCGGGTACCGTGCGCGCGGCCCTCAGGAGGCCGCTGCGGCGCCTCCCGATAACGTTGCTCGTCGTATCCGGCGGCCAGATGGAAGACGTGGTCGATGCGCCCGCGATGCTCGGCCAGCCACAACGGGTCGATGCCTAGGCCCGGCGCACCGAGATCGCCCGGCACCGGCCGCACCCGATCGCCCGCCGACCATTCCCTGGCGCAATAGTCGAAGCGTGCGGCCGAATTCGGCCCCGGCCGCACCACTACATGAATGTCATCCGCACGTTTGAGTAGTTCGGGGATGAGGAACCGACCGCTGAACCCAGTTGCCCCGGTAACCAGGTAAGTCATAGCCGGTCAACATAGTCCCCGGTCTCGGAGCCGGGGCGACCGGTATGCGTCAGTCGGCGAACACGGCCTTGCGCTTGCCGAGCATCGCCGCCGCGCCCTCCCGGAAGTCGGCCGATCGCAGCAGCTCGACCTGGCCGGTCTTCTCCGCGTCCAGCACCTCGTCCAGCGCACGCAGGGTGGCGATATTGAGCGCCTTCTTGGTGAGTTCGAGCGCGCGGCGCGGGCCGTGCGCGATCTTGTCCACCGCCGCCGCCACGGCGCCGTCGAGCTCGTCGACCGGGAGCGCCGCGGTGAGCAATCCGGCCTGGCGCGCCGCCGGGGCGGGCAGGCGCTTGCCGAGCAGCGCCATCTCGGTGGCGAGTGGGCGTCCGGCCGCCGCGGCCACCAGCGCCGCCGCGCCGCCGTCGGGCATCAGGCCGATATTGATGAAGGCGAGCAGCAGATAGGAATCATCGGCCGCGTAGACCAGGTCGGCGGCCAGCGCGATGCCGACGCCGACGCCTGCGGCCGCGCCGCGGATCCGCGCGATGACGGGCACCGGCGCGTGCACGATCGCGCGGACCAGCCGGTTGGCCGCATCCATCGTCATCTCGGGGGTGATGCCATTGGTGTCGGCGGCCAGATCCGCGCCGGTGCAGAAGTCCGCGCCGTCGCCGGTCAGCAGGACGACCCGTACTCCCGGGTCGTCGGCGAGTGCCAGGAACGTGTCGCCGAGGGCGACCATCGTCTGATACGAGAGGGCGTTCTTGCGGCCCGGATTGCTGAGGGTGACCCGGAGAACCCTGCCGTCCCGCACCGCGGTGAACCCGGCGGTCGGGGATGATGAACCGTCGCTGACCATTTCCGCTCCCTGTGCTGCGATTCGGCGGACACCGGCCGTGAATCGTGGTTAACTTTGCGAATTGTGGTTAACTTAGGATGATTCGTCCGGCGCTGTCAACCGGTGGCGCCGCCGCAGAATGGAGAGCAACATGGTCGCCGATCGCAGCGAGGTCGACCTCGTGCGCACGCGGCCGGCGGGCGGTCGAACCGTGCGTCGCAGGCCCAAGGATCGCAAGGTCCAGATCATCCGGGCGGCGGCTCGCGCCTTCAGCGAACGCGGGTACTACCCGGTCGGTGTCGACGAGATCGCCGCCGAGGTCGGCATCTCCGGTCCCGCGCTCTATCGCCATTTCGCCAACAAGTACGCCTTGCTGGTCGCCGCCGCGGAAGAAGGCGCGCGGCAGCTGCTCGATGTCGCCGTCGCCGCCGACGATCCAGCGCTCGACCCCGCCGGACGTCTGGACGCGCTGATCCGCGCCGTCGCCGACCACACCATCGATATCCGGCGCGAGGCCGGGCTCTACCGCTGGGAGCGGCGCTACCTGGAGAAGGAGGACCGCACCCGCATCAAGGCGCTCTACGACGGCCTCAACGCCACCTTCGCCGCGCCCATCGCGCAGCTGCGCCCGCAATCCCCGCCCGAGGACGTCGCGCTGCTGGCCGCCGGTGTACTCAGCACCATCGGCAGCATCTCCGCGCACCGCACCGCGCTGTCCACCGCCCGGCTGCTGCCGCTGCTGCGCGAGATGTCCACCGCGATCGTGCGCGCCGAGTTGCCGCCCGCGCCGAGTTCTGCCGATCCGGCGCCGCAGCCGCGCGGGCTTCCGGTCACCTCGAAACGCGAACAACTACTCACCGAGGCCATCCGCATCTTCGGCAGGCAGGGCTATCACGAGGCGAGCATCGAGGAGATCGGTTCGGCCGTCGGCATCAACGCCTCCAGCGTCTACCGCTACTTCAGCAGCAAGTCCGATCTGCTGGCCGCGGCCTTCCACCGCACCGGTGACCGGCTCGCCATCGCCATCAGCGAGGCGCTGGCCGAGGCCACCAGCCGCGCCGACGCCGTCGACCGCATCGCCGACCGCTACGCCAGGCTCAGCTTCGCGATGCCGGAGATCATGCCGGTCTATTACGCCGAGTTCAGCAATCTGCCGCAGGCCGAGCAGCACAAGCTGCGCGCGATCCAGCGCCAGAACGTCCTCGAATGGGCCAATCTGCTCGATGGCGATCCCATCGAGGCCCGCTTCCGGGTGCACGCGGCGATCGGTCAGGTGATCGATGTGGGCAGGCTGGTGCGGTTCGACGCGCGGCCGGAACACATCGCCAGGGTGCACGCGCTGATGATGGCGGCACTGCTGGGCACCGCGAGCTGACGCGGACGGCTCGCGACGGAATCCGGCTCCGACGTCGGCCCGCTCGTCGATCCCGGATACCTAGCGCCCGTGCCGGAGCCGGAATATCGTGCGCGCGATCCGCAGCTGCCGCGAATTGCGTTCGAAGGTGGTGAGTTTCAGTGGCGCCCGGTATTTGGTGCGCGCGATCGCGAGCGTCCTGGTGAACTCCAGCAGGCCGAGTTCGCCGTGGCTGTGGCCTTGCCCGTATTCGCCGACCCCGCCGAACGGCAGCGCCGGAATGCCGGTGCACGCCGTCGCGGAGTTCACCGTCACCACGCCGACCCGCAGCCGCTCGGCGAAGGCCTCGACGCTGGCGACGTCTCTGGTGAACACCGAGACCGACAGCCCGCTGCCCACGGCGTTCACCCGCCGCACCGCCTCGTCCATATCGGCGACCTTGTTCACCACCAGTACCGGACCGATCGCCTCGCCGCTGATGACCAGGCTCTCCTCCGGCACCTCGGCCAGCACGATCGGCTCGACGTACGGCTCACGGATCGAATCGAGCCCGCCGACCACCGCGCGTCCGCCCCTGGCCAGCGCGTCGCGCACCTGCCTGCGGACCACGTCGGTCTGCTCTTCGAGGATCATCGGCCCGTAGCAGGCGTGCCTGGCCGCACCTGGCCGCAGCCGCCTGGCGTGCTCGATCACCAGATCGAGGAAGGGTTCGTACACCGATTCGGCGACATACGCGCGCTGGATACCGGCGGCGTTCTGGCCGGCATTGGCCATGGCGCCGAACACCGCCGCCTCGGCGGCCTCGTCGAGTTTCGCATCGACCTGCACCACCATGGCGCCTTTGCCGCTGTATTCGACCACTACCGGCGTCAGCGTCTGGGCGCACAGCTCGATCACCTTGCGGCCCTCGGCTTCCGGGCCCGCGTAGGCGATCTTGTCCACCCCGGCGCGGCACAGCGCTGCCGTGGTGGTCGCATCGCCGGTGATCGCTTGCAGCACCGGCTGATCGGGGGCCAGCTCGGCCCAGGTCTGGGCCAGCCACACCCCGACGCCGGTGGTGAGTTCGTGCGGTTTGAACACCACCGCGTTCCCCGCGGCCATCGCGTAGGCGATCGAACCCATCGGCGTGAAAACGGGGTTGTGCCAGGCGCCGATCACGCCGATCACCCCGAGCGGCAGGAAACCCACCGAAGCGCGCTGATTGCGAGTGAGCCAGGTGGAATCGATGACGCGGCGGCCGAGGGTGCGCCCGGCATTGCGGGCCGCCCAGTCGAGGTTCTCGATCGCCAGCATCACTTCGATGGCGGCGTCGGCCTCGGGCTTGCCGGTTTCCTCGCGGACGAGGTCGATCAGTTCCCCTGATCGCCTGGCGATGCTGCGTTTCCAGTCCAGCAGCCATCGCTTGCGGGCACCGAAACTCAGGTGCGCCCACCACTTTTCGGCCGCACGTGCCGCGCGAACGGCACGTTTCAGCTCGCTGGAACCCTGGACGGCGTAGGTGCCGACCGTTTCCCCGGTGCGTGGGTCGTAGGACGTAAGCACGCTCGGTCGGCCCGATCCTCCCGAACGCGCCGCCAGATGTGGCTGCGCGGACTCGGCCATGCGTCCAAGACTATGGGCGCGGTGACCGGGCGACAAGGTAGCGCCGCTGCCATACCGCTGCCGAATACCCGCCGTACCTGCGCCTATTCGGAGCCCGGCGGATAGTGTGAGTAAGCGCACAATCGAACGGTTCGGTCGCCGGTGCGCCCGGACCGGCCCGAATGCGAAACCCGGGCCGGTAACATCGCGCCCGGCGGTACGGATCACCATGCGGGACGTCGCTGCGTGCGCTCCGGCGACCCACCCCTGCCCGGCCGATAGTGGAGAGTTGATGCCGAGTTCGAATCATGTCGAGTCGCCCGCGAGCGAGCCCGCCGTCCAGGTCGTGGACGTGCGGAAGTCGTTCGGTGAGGTGCACGCGCTGCAAGGCATCAGTTTCACCGCCGAGAAGGCGAGTGTGCTCGGTGTGCTCGGCCCCAACGGCGCGGGCAAGACCACCACCGTCAAGATCCTGTCCACCCTGCTCCGCCCCGATTCGGGCACCGCGATCGTCGCCGGGCACGATGTGCAGAAGGATCCGGCGGGCGTGCGCCGCTCGATCATGATGACCGGCCAGTACGCCGCGCTGGACGAGAACCTGTCCGGCCGGGAGAACCTGGAGCTGTTCGGCAGGCTCATGGGCCTGAGCAAATCGGCCGCCCGTAAGCGCGCCGACACCCTGCTCGAGGAATTCGACCTGGTCAGTGCGGGCCGTCGCGCGGTGCGCAACTATTCCGGCGGTATGCGCAGGCGCGTGGACATCGCCTGCGGCCTGGTGGTGCGCCCGGAGGTGGTGTTCCTCGACGAGCCGACCACCGGCCTGGATCCGCGCAGCCGCCAGGGCGTGTGGGATCTGGTCAACGCCCTCAAGGCGCAGGGCATCACGGTCCTGCTGACCACGCAGTACCTCGAAGAGGCCGACGTGCTCAGCGACAACATCATCGTCATCGACAAGGGCACCGTCATCGCCGAGGGCACCGCCGACGAACTCAAGGAGAAGACCGGCGGCAGCTACTGCGAGGTCGTCCCGCTGGACCCGTCGGATCTGTCCAAGGCGGCGGCCGCGCTCGGTGATCTGGTGCCGACGGCGGTCTCGGCCGAACTGAACGGCGCCGACCGGCTGTCGATCCCCGCGCCGGAAGGCGCCGCGACCCTGGCCGAGGCCCTGCGCAGGCTGGATTCCGCCGGCGTCGACCTGGCCGATATCGCGCTGCGCCGGCCCTCACTCGACGACGTGTTCCTCTCCATCACCGGCCATTCGGGTGGTCACTCGTGAGTGTTGCCACCACCGAGGCAGGCGGCGCCCAGCTGTTCGCCGAACTGCCCGTCGCCAAGCTGTCCTCGTTCGCCCAGTGGCGCGCGCTGACCGGCCGCATCATCTGGACCATGGCCACCAAGGGTGAGTTGATCGTCGCGATCATCACCCCGCTGGTGTTCACCCTCGGCTTCTATCTGCCGCTGCGGTACGTGATGAAGTTCCAGGGCATCGATTACGCCCAGTTCGTCATGCCGATCATCGTGTTGCAGACGATGGCGTTCACCATGATGTCGAACGCTCAGCTGTCGGCGTTCGAGGCGTTGACCGGGCTCAGCACCCGGTTGCAGACCATGCCCATCGGCACGCTGGTGCCGCTGTCGGCACGGATCAGTGCCGGTGTGGTGCGGTCGGTGTGCTCGTTGACCGCGGCCCTGATCTACGGCCACATCATCGGGTTCCGGTTCGAGGCCGGCTGGGGCCAGGCGATCTTGTTCTGTGTGTTCTCGCTGGCCATCAGCATCGTGCTGTCGCTGGGCGCCGACGCCCTCGGCAGCCTGACCAAGAGCCCGGAATCGCTGAGCCAGGCGCTGACCCTGCCCACGCTGATCTTCGGCATGCTCTCCTGCGGGTTCGTGCCGGAGTCCGGGTTCCCGGAGTGGATCCGGCCGTTCGTGCGCAACCAGCCGATCTCGCAGCTGTCGTTCGCATTGCGCGATATGGCCGCCGACGGCGTGACCTGGCAGGTGCTGTGGGTGCCGCTGGTGTGGTTGATCGGCGCGGCGGTGGTCTTCGCGCCGCTGGCGGTGTGGGCGAGCGTGAGGCGGTCATGAGTTCAGTCGAGACAACCGCGGACACCGAGGTGACCGAGGCGCCGGACACCGGGTGGAACACCCCGCTGCCGACCGTGCGCGCGCGCTCGGAACGCTCGCTCGGTAACTGGTGGACGCACAGCCTGATCCAGACCAAGCGGCTGCTGCTGGTGTGGGCGCGCGATCCAGCGACCACCATCCAGACCATCCTGTACCCGGCGCTGACACTGCTGATGTTCTGGATCGTGCTCGGCGATTCGATCACCAACGCCACCGGCAAACCCAGCGTCTACGGCACCGTCCCGATGATCACCCTGGTGGCCGCCATGGCAGGCGCGGTGGTGAGCGCGCTCGGCTTCAAGACCGAGAAGGCCACCGGACTGCTCGGCCGGTTCTGGACCATGCCGGTGCACCGGGCCGCTGGTCTGACCGGCCGGCTGTTCGCCGAGGCCATCCGGGTCCTGATCACCACGCTGTTCGTGATCGCGGTGGGCTTCTGCATCGGGTTCCGGTTCGATCAGGGGCCGGTAGCGGCGCTGGCGTTGATCGGCATTCCGGTGTTGTTCGGCGTCGGATTCGCCGTGTTCGTCACGGCGCTGGCCACGCTCACCGAGGGCGTCATGCTGGTCAACGTCATCGGCATCATCAATACGCTGCTGATGTTCTTCAACTCCGGCTTCGTCCCGGTCTACGCCTACCCGGTGTGGTTGCAGGACGTGGTGGCCAACCAGCCGATGAGCTGCGCCATCGACGCCATGCGTGGGCTGTCCTACGGCGGTCCGGTGGCCGAACCGATGATCAAGACGCTGCTGTGGACCGTCGGCATCGTCATCGTGTTCGCGTACCCGGCGGTGCGCGGCTACCGGCGTGCCGCCGAGACGGGGGCCTGATCCTGCGGTCGGCTTCTCAGCCGATGCGCGGGGTTTCGGGGCTGGGCGCGGGCTCGTACTCGTAGCCCACCCAGCGATTGCGGTTGGTCCAGCCGACCAGGTCGTAGCGCCAGCGGAAGGGCCAGGTGTGGGCGACGGTATTGACCAGCACGGCGCCGAGCGCGGTGTAATCGTCGTGCGCTGACAGCAGCGCCCGCTGCCCACGCGGTGAGGCGGTGAAGAACGCCTCGAACATGGCGATGGACTGCTCGGTCGTCAGCCGGCCCAAGCCCCACAGCCCGCGCATCCGCATCCAATAGACCAGCCGCGCCCGCGGCGACCACAGCGCGGCAACCGGATCGCGGCCCTGCTGGATCGCCGCGACCGCGGTATCCACCAGCGCCAGCGAATCGGCGACGCTGTAGCCGGTGCACGGGTGCATCATCCCGCCGCGCGAACCGAACGGAATCACCCGGCCGGTGCCCTTCTTCGGCGGCGGCTGATCCAGCGGATAGTGCGCCGCCTCGGTCGGCTCGCTGCCGGTGAGCCGGATACCGTGCGCGGCGAGCCGGTTGAGGGTGCGTTTGCGTAGTTCGTGCTGCGGCATGCCACCGCGCAGCCCGAGGCTGGTCTCCTCGAAGATCACCGTGCCGTCACCGAGCGGGACCGAGTACAGGAACGAGGGCGGCTCGTCGTTGCTCGCGCCGTTCTCCGGCCGCCAGTCCAGCAGCAGTCCCTCGCCGTCGGTCACCATCGGCGCCGCGGTCTCGGCGTCGACGAAGATGCCGTGCGCGCTGGCGGCGCGACGCGAGCCGAGGGTGGGCAGGCCCCTGGTATCGACGACGACGTCGGCGGAGATGAGCGATCCGTCGGCCAGTTCCACCACATGCGGTTCCACCCGTACGGCACGCCCGGCGCGCACGCGCGCCGGATCCAGCGGCAGCGCCTCGCGCAGGCCCGGCTTGGACAGCACGCAGTACGGCCGTGGGATGCGGTGTTCGGTCCTGGCCCAGACGGTGGGTGCCTCGATCCGGGTCGCGATGGCGCTCTGCGGTAGCCATTCGGGCAGCTCGTCCACCCAGCAGGAGTAGGTGGGCGGCCACAGCCGGTCGGGGCGAGGGTCGATCGCGGCGACGGACAAGCCGGCGGCTTCGGCGCGGTGTGCCAGCGCCCGGCCGGTCGGGCCGAGGCCGACGACGCACACGTCGACATTGTGAACCGCGCTGACTGCCATAGAGGCATTCAAACCGCACCCGAGGCGCCGACGCAACCATCGCGCGCGTGTGCCGCGATATATCGGCGGGCAAAGTGCCGGTGTTACAGAGAAATTCGAATCGGTCCGAATTCCGCTGCCACGGCCCCGGCGGCTGCCCCCATTTCTGGTGTCCCCGCAATTCCAGTCGTGAAAGTTGTTGTGCCGCAACATAGCGTTGCTTTCGGAGCACCGAGGTGTTCCACATGCAGAAGGGACATCATGAGAGGCCGATACCTCCGCCAGCTCGGGCTGCTGGCCGCCGCCGTCACCGCGACCGCGATCCTTCCCGTCTCGGCGTCCGCCGAGCCGACGGAATCCCGCGCGGCATCGTCGATTGTTTCGGTAGCCGAGCGCGACGCCCGCAATGTCACCCTCACCGTGCATTCGGCGGCGATGGATCTCGATATTCCGGTCGAGGTGATGAAGGCGGCCGATACCGGCGCGCCGCGGCCGGTGCTGTATCTGCTGCTCGGCGCGGGCGGCGGCGTGGACGGCGCCAATTGGGGGACCAAGACCGATGTGCTCGACTTCCTCGCCGACAAGAACGTGCACGCGGTCTCGCCGATCGGCGGCATGTTCAGCTACTACGCCGACTGGCGCACCGATGATCCGCGGCTGGGCAAGCAGAAGTGGAAGACCTTCCTCACCAGCGAGCTGCCGCCGCTGATCGACGAATACCTCGGCAGCAACGGGCGCAACGGCATCGCGGGCTTCTCCATGTCCGGTACCAGCAGTCTGGCGCTCGCGGCAACCACCGGCGATCTGTACGACGCGGCGGCCGCCTACAGCGGATGCGCGCAGATCAGCGATCCGGCCGGGCAGGAGTTCGTGCGGCTCACCATCGAAGAGTGGGGCCTGGCCGACAAGGACAACATGTACGGCCCGCCGAGCGATCCGGCCTGGGCCGCCAACGACCCCTATGTCCAGGCCGAGGGCCTGCGCGGAAAAGCGCTCTACATTTCCAGCGGAAGCGGCCTGCCGGGTATGTACGACCAATACGGCGGCAAGTATTCATTGGAAGGCCCATGGCTTTTCGCGAATCAAATCGTGCTCGGCGGCATCATCGAGGCCGCGACGAATTACTGCTCGCACAATATGCAGGACCGGCTGAATGATCTCGGAATTCCGGCCACCTACAACTTCCGGCCCGATGGCACCCATTCCTGGGGCTACTGGCAGGACGCGCTGAAGGATTCCTGGCCGACGCTGGCTCCGGCCCTGGGGATATGACATGCGCATCGGAAAATCGACCCTCGGTCCGCTGGCCCGAGGGGCAGCCCGCCTCGCTGTCGTAGTGACGACCGTCGCATTCGCGGCGATCACTCTCGCCCCCTCCGGGACGGCCCAGGTCTTTCTTCCGCCGCTGGCCGGCGCCAACGATTCCGGGTGTGTGCTCGCGCCGAATCGGGAGCCGGTGCTGCTGGTGCACGGCTCCGGTACCGACATCACCCGCAGCTTCGGTGTGCTCGCGCCCGCGCTGCGCGGCGAAGGGCACTGTGTGTTCGCGGCGAATCTGGGTCAGGGCCCCGCTCTGGTCGATGCGGTCAGCGGGCACGCGGGCTCCTCGGTCGGCGTCGGCCCAGTGGGTGCGGCGCTGTCCGGTCGCCCGGTATGGGGAGTGGCCTCGATCGAGAACATGGCCGATGAGCTCGCCGATGTGGTGCGCACCGTGCGCGAACGCACCGGCGCCCCGCGCCTCGCCCTGGTGGGCCATTCCACCGGTGGCACGGTGATCCGGCAGTACCTGCGCGAACGCGGCGGTGCCGATATCGCGACCGTGGTCACGCTCGGCACTCCGTACCGGGGCACCACCTGGGACGGCCTGCGCGAGATGTATCCGGATCTCGCCTCGCTCGGGCTGGCCGACGGGCAGATCGCCACCCAGGTCTTCGGCACCCCTGGTGCGCAGCAGGCGGCGGGCTCACCCCTGCTGCACCGGCTCAACGCCGGCGGCGAGACCCTGCCAGGCATCCGCTACACCGCGATCGCGTCCCGCGCCGACACCGTGATCACTCCCACCGACACCGCACTGCTCGCCCAGCCCGACGCCGACGACCGCAATATCTGGTTGCAGGACGGCTGCCCGTCCGACAAGGCCGATCACAGCGCCATGCTCGCCGACGCCCGCGCGATCACCGCCGTCGCCAATGCGCTCGACGGCCGCGACCGCCCGCTGCCCTGCTGAGCAGCGGCCGGCCCGGCCGCCGGGCCTGTCCTACTTCGGGGTGACCCAGGTGGTGATGTCGGCGTGCACGACCTCGAGGCCGTGCTTGTCATAGATCGACACCGGCACCATCACCTCGGTTCCTTCGACGATCGAGTCGAAATCGGGGATCTCGGGCAGCTTGGCCACCGCGCGCAACCCGGTCTCCGCCTTGGCCAGGTACTGCACGTTCATCGCCTTGGGAATCCACCGGTGGGTGGTCGGCACGGTGGCCTCGCTGAGCATGCCCATGGCGACTTCGGCCAGATTGCACGCCGCGATGGCGTGGAAGGTGCCGAGGTGGTTGTGGATGCCGAACCATTTCGGCGAGGTGACCTCGCACAATCCCGGCTCCAGCCGCACGACGTTCGGTAGCACGGTGCCGAAGAAGGGCACCCGCGCCACCATGCCGAGCGAGAACAGGGTGTGGCCCAGGCGATTGTCCGGCAACTTCTTCCAGCCGCGATAGGTCACGGTCTCTGTGGTCATGCGGCTATCTTACTCTGCGGTAAGATAGCTCGGTAGTAGGCTGCGACGATGCACGTCAGGCCGGTTTTCTCGGGCGCGGCGACCCCGATTTGATCGGGCCGGGGGGTTCGGGCATACTGTTCGGGTTGCCTTGCACCGGCCCGTGCCCGTTTCCCTGAAGCGGTTGGTCGGGTGGGGCAGGCAGTACCAATCGTGTACCTCACCGTTTTCGGTGTGGGTACGTCCGGGACAGTGTTCCGAGCCTGACATGGAGTGATTTCCGGGGCCGAGGAATGAGCGGGCGGGCGACACGCCCGACCGCGTGGACCGGAGAACCATGACAGATGAACAGCGGCGAAGACTGGGTGCGTCCCGGTCGTGGTCTCCCTGAGACGTCTTCGTGTGTTCGGACTGTGCCAATGAGGGTGGTACGGAAGCCCAGCTTCCGGATCACGAACGAAAGCGGAGAAAAGGACACTTAGCGTGGCGGGACAGAAGATCCGCATCAGGCTCAAGGCCTATGACCACGAGGCGATCGACGCGTCTGCGCGCAAGATCGTCGAGACGGTGACCCGCACTGGGGCCCGGGTCGTCGGGCCGGTGCCGTTGCCGACCGAGAAGAACGTGTACTGCGTCATCCGTTCGCCGCACAAGTACAAGGACTCGCGCGAGCACTTCGAGATGCGTACGCACAAGCGGCTGATCGACATCCTCGACCCGACGCCGAAGACGGTCGACGCGCTCATGCGTATCGACCTGCCGGCCAGCGTCGACGTCAACATTCAGTGACGGGGACTCGAGACATGACTGATAACAAGAACAGGCCAGCGGCCGGCATCCTGGGCACCAAGCTCGGCATGACCCAGGTGTTCGACGAGAAGAACCGCGTCGTCCCGGTGACCGTCATCAAGGCCGGACCGAACGTCGTCACCCAGATCCGCACCGAAGAGCGCGACGGCTACAGCGCCGTGCAGCTCGCCTTCGGCGCGATCGACCCGCGCAAGGTGAACAAGCCGGTCTCCGGCCAGTTCGCCAAGGCAGGCGTCACCCCGCGTCGGCACATCGCGGAGATCCGCGTCGCCGACGCCTCCTCCTTCGAGGTCGGCCAGGAGCTTTCCGCCGATGTCTTCGAAGAGGGCACCTACGTCGACGTCACCGGCACCAGCAAGGGCAAGGGCTTCGCCGGCACCATGAAGCGCCACGGCTTCCGTGGCCAGGGTGCCTCCCACGGTGCGCAGGCCGTGCACCGTCGCCCGGGTTCCATCGGTGGCTGCGCCACCCCCGGCCGCGTGTTCAAGGGCATGCGCATGTCGGGCCGCATGGGTAACGACCGCGTCACCACGCAGAACCTCTCGGTTCACAAGGTCGACGCCGAGAACGGCCTGCTGCTGATCAAGGGTGCGATCCCGGGTCGCAAGGGCGGCGTCGTGATCGTCAAGAGCGCCGTGAAGGGTGGTGCGCACGCATGAGCGCTGTGAGCACTGAGAAGAAGACCAACCTGACCCTGCCGGTCAAGGAACTGGGTGGCAAGACCAACGGCACCGTCGAACTCCCCGCGGAGATCTTCGACACCACCGCCAACATCGCGCTGATGCACCAGGTGGTCGTTGCCCAGCTCGCCGCCGCGCGTCAGGGCACGCACTCCACCAAGACCCGCGGTGAAGTCCGCGGTGGTGGCAAGAAGCCGTACCGGCAGAAGGGCACCGGCCGCGCCCGTCAGGGCTCGACCCGCGCGCCGCAGTTCGCCGGTGGCGGCACCGTGCACGGCCCGAAGCCGCGCGACTACAGCCAGCGGACCCCGAAGAAGATGATCCGCGCCGCGCTGCGCGGAGCGCTGTCGGACCGCGCGCGCAACGAGCGGATCCACGTGATCAGCGAACTGGTCGCGGGCCAGACCCCGTCGACCAAGACCGCGAAGACCTTCCTGTCCGAGCTGTCGGACCGGAAGAAGTTCCTGGTCGTGCTCGGTCGTGAGGACATCGCGGCCTGGAAGAGCGTGCAGAACCTCGAGTTCGTGCACCCGATCGCGCCGGATCAGCTCAACACCTACGACGTGCTGGAAAGCGACGAAGTCGTGTTCAGCGTCGAGGCCCTGAACGCCTTCGTGCACGGGCCGGCTGAGGCGGCACAGGAGGAGAGCAAGTGACCACCATCGCCGACCCCCGCGACATCCTGCTTGCGCCGGTCATCTCGGAGAAGTCCTACGGGCTGATCGAGGAAGGTACCTACACCTTCCTTGTGCACCCGGACTCGAACAAGACGCAGATCAAGATCGCCGTCGAGAAGGTCTTCGGCGTCAAGGTCACCAGCGTCAACACCGCCAACCGTCAGGGCAAGCGCAAGCGGACCCGCTTCGGTTACGGCAAGCGCAAGAACACCAAGCGCGCGCTCGTGACCATCTCGGCCGACAGCAAGCCCATCGAGATCTTCGGAGGCCCGGTCGCGTAAGCGCCTGGGAATCCAGAAAGCAGAGAAGAACTCATGGCAATCCGTAAGTACAAGCCGACAACCCCGGGCCGCCGCGGGTCGTCTGTCTCGGACTTCGCCGAGATCACCCGGTCGACCCCCGAGAAGTCGCTGATCCGTCCGCTCACCAAGAGCGGCGGTCGTAACGCCCACGGTCGCATCACCACCCGCCACCGCGGTGGCGGTCACAAGCGGGCCTACCGTCTGATCGACTTCCGTCGCCTGGACAAGGACGGCATCCCGGCCAAGGTCGCGCACATCGAGTACGACCCCAACCGGACCGCGAACATCGCGCTGCTGCACTACCGCGACGGCGAGAAGCGCTACATCATCGCCCCCAAGGGCGTGACGCAGGGCACCCCGATCGAGTCCGGCCCCACCGCCGACATCAAGCCGGGTAACAACCTGCCGCTGCGCAACATCCCCACCGGTACCACCATCCACGCGGTGGAGCTGCGTCCCGGCGGCGGTGCCAAGCTGGCCCGTTCGGCCGGTATGAGCATCCAGCTGCTGGGTAAGGAAGGCCCCTACGCCACGCTGCGTATGCCCTCCGGTGAGATCCGCCGCGTCGACGTGCGCTGCCGCGCCACCGTCGGCGAGGTCGGCAACGCCGAGCAGTCGAACATCAACTGGGGCAAGGCCGGCCGTATGCGCTGGAAGGGACGCCGTCCCACGGTCCGTGGTGTCGTCATGAACCCGGTCGACCACCCGCACGGTGGTGGTGAGGGCAAGACCTCCGGTGGTCGCCACCCGGTCTCGCCGTGGGGTCAGCCGGAAGGCCGCACCCGCAAGCCCAACCGTCCGAGCGACAAGCTCATCGTCCGCCGCCGCAAGACCGGCAAGAAGCGCTAAGGAGGAGGTAAGAAATGCCACGCAGCCTGAAGAAGGGCCCGTTCGTCGACGACCACCTCCAAGCGAAGGTGGACGTGCAGAACGACAAGGGCACCAAGCAGGTCATCAAGACCTGGTCGCGTCGTTCGACCATCACCCCCGATTTCATCGGCCACACCTTCGCCGTCCACGACGGCCGCAAGCACGTGCCGGTGTTCGTCTCGGAGAACATGGTCGGGCACAAGCTCGGTGAGTTCGCGCCGACCAGGACGTTCAAGAGCCACGTCAAGGAAGACCGGAAGAGCAAGCGGCGATGACGACCACTGAGACTCAGAACCCCACTGCCCGGGCGACCGCCAAGCACGTGCGCGTCACCCCGATGAAGGCTCGCCGCGTCGTGGACCTGGTCCGCGGCAAGCGGGTCGAAGACGCTCTGGCGATCCTGAAGTTCGCGCCGCAGGCCGCGAGCGAGCCGGTTGCCAAGGTCGTGGCGAGCGCCGCGGCGAACGCCGAGAACAACCTCGGCCTCAACCCCGACACGCTGGTGATCTCGACGGCCTACGTCGACGAGGGCGCCACCATGAAGCGTTTCCAGCCGCGGGCCCAGGGCCGCGCGTTCCGGATCCGCAAGCGCACCAGCCACATCACCATCGAGGTCGAGAGCGTGCCCACTGCCGGCGCCACTCGTAGCCGCCGGAAGGGAGGGGCAAAGTAAATGGGACAGAAGATCAATCCCCATGGCTTCCGCCTCGGTATCACCACCGATTGGAAGTCCCGTTGGTACGCCGACAAGCAGTACGCGGATTACGTCAAGGAAGACGTCGCGATCCGCAAGCTGCTGTCCACCGGCATGGAACGGGCGGGCATCTCGAAGGTGGAGATCGAGCGCACCCGTGACCGGGTTCGCGTCGACATCCACACCGCGCGTCCCGGCATCGTCATCGGACGCCGCGGCGCCGAGGCCGATCGCATCCGCGCCGAGCTGGA
This sequence comes from Nocardia sp. JCM 38205, assembly GCF_058222935.1. Lineage (NCBI taxonomy): Bacteria > Bacillati > Actinomycetota > Actinomycetes > Mycobacteriales > Nocardiaceae > Nocardia > Nocardia sp. JCM 38205. The sequence continues at coordinate 635,608 of NZ_JBYHFL010000003.1, forward strand.
GAAGCTCACCGGCAAGCAGGTTCAGCTGAACATCCTCGAGGTCAAGAACCCCGAGTCCGATGCCCAGCTGGTTGCCCAGGGTGTGGCCGAGCAGCTGTCCAACCGTGTGGCGTTCCGTCGCGCGATGCGCAAGGCCATCCAGTCGGCCATGCGTTCGCCGAACGTCAAGGGCATCCGCGTGCAGTGCTCGGGCCGCCTCGGTGGCGCCGAGATGTCGCGCTCGGAGTTCTACCGCGAGGGTCGGGTGCCGCTGCACACGCTGCGTGCCGACATCGACTACGGCCTCTACGAGGCCAAGACCACCTTCGGTCGTATCGGTGTGAAGGTCTGGATCTACAAGGGCGACATCGTCGGTGGCAAGCGTGAGCTGGCCGCCCCGAGCGCTCCGGCCGGCGATCGCCCGCGCCGCGAGCGTCCGAGCCGTCCGCGTCGTTCCGGTTCCGCTGGCACCACCGCGACCAGCACCGAGGCCGGCCGCGCCGCCACCGCCGTGGCGGAGGCACCGGCAGAGACACAGGAGGGCTGACGCATGCTGATGCCTCGCAAGGTCAAGCACCGCAAGCAGCATCACCCGAGCCGGTCCGGTATGGCCAAGGGCGGCACCTCGGTGGCGTTCGGTGAGTTCGGTATCCAGGCGCTCGAGCCTGCGTACGTCACCAACCGGCAGATCGAGTCGGCGCGTATCGCGATGACCCGCCACATCAAGCGTGGCGGCAAGATCTGGATCAACATCTACCCGGATCGCCCGCTCACCAAGAAGCCTGCCGAAACCCGCATGGGTTCCGGTAAGGGTTCGCCGGAGTGGTGGGTCGCGAACGTCAAGCCCGGCCGCGTGATGTTCGAAATGTCTTACCCCAACGAGGAGATCGCTCGTGAGGCCCTGCGCCGCGCGATGCACAAGCTCCCCATGAAGTGCAGGATCGTGACCAGGGAGGAGCAGTTCTGATGGCTACCGGAACACCGGCCGCAGAGCTCCGTGAGCTCACCGAAGAGGAGCTCGTCGCCCGCCTGCGTGAGTCGAAGGAAGAGCTGTTCAACCTGCGCTTCCAGATGGCGACGGGACAGTTGGACAACAACCGTCGTCTGCGTGTGGTGCGTCACGAGATCGCGCGTATCTACACGGTCATGCGCGAGCGCGAGCTCGGTCTGGCCACCGGACCCGCTGGTAAGGGAGATGCGGCATGAGCGACAAAGTGGAAGTCCAGCGCAACAGCCGCAAGGTTCGTACCGGCTACGTTGTCTCGGACAAGATGAACAAGACGATCGTCGTCGAGTTGGAAGACCGTAACCGGCACCCGCTCTACGGCAAGATCATTCGCACCACCTCCAAGGTGAAGGCGCACGACGAGAACGAGATCGCCGGCATCGGCGACCGCGTTCAGCTGATGGAGACCCGTCCGCTGTCGGCCACCAAGCGCTGGCGTCTGGTCGAGGTCCTGGAGAAGGCCAAGTAAGGCTCTTCTCCTCGGCTCGAAGTCTCGAAGGCCCGCTTCCGTCACAGGAAGCGGGCCTTCGTCGTTTCCGGCGGCGAATGTGATGAAGCCGAAACATGATTCGGCGGTCGCCGGTTTGGCGTGTCGCCGGTATCGGGGGCTAACGTGAACGGGCTATGAGGGATGCTGCGACGACGACATCGGGAGCCTGGCGGATCGACGACGGCACGGGGGTGATGTTCCGGGACGCAACCGTGGCGTGGGCTCTGGCCGCGCACGAGGTGCTCGCCGAAACGGCCACCGGCTATGGGCATTTCGTGACGGTCAAGGAATTGGCCGAGCGGGTGCAGACCATGGCGGGGGTGCGCACGAACGCGCCGACCCGCACCTGGATCGACGCGATCCTGCGCAAGGTCGCGCGGCGCTGCCACACCGCGGGTGAGCCGCCGCTGACCGCGCTGTGCGTCAAGCAGAACCTCAAGGTCAGCGATAGCTACAAGTACGTGCTCGAGCTCGCCGACCTCCCCATCCCCGCCGATATCGAATCGCACGCCGCCTACGCCCGCTGGGCCTGCTACGCCGCCTACGGCGCGGATGTGCCTGCCGACGGCGGTATTCCGCCGCTCGTCCCGCGCGGCGGAACGGCTCGGCGCAGCGGCAGCAGCAGCACCCGCACCGCCGCCGCGAAGCCCGATCCGGACAGCCGCACCGTGGTGTGTTCGAGCTGCTTCATCCAGCTGCCGGCCACCGGTATCTGCGAACACTGCTGAATCCGCCGTCCTCGGGCAGGATGGAACGCGGTCGCCACCGGCGGCCGCGTTCGCGTTTCGCGCGTGCGTTCCCACGACACGGACGGGTGTGATCATGCGATTCGGAATGTTCGTTCCGCAGGGGTGGCGGCTGGATCTGGTCGGGATCGAACCGCAACGCCAGTGGCCGCTCATCCGCGAGTTCGCCCAGCGGGCCGACGCGGGCACGGAATGGGAATCGCTGTGGGTGTACGACCATTTCCATACCGTGCCGGTGCCCACCGACGAGGCCACCCACGAGGCGTGGTCGCTGGTCTCGGCGCTCGGCGCGGTGACCGACCGGATCCGGCTCGGGCAGATGTGCACCGCGATGAGCTACCGCAATCCGGCCTACCTGGCCAAGGTGGCCGCGACCGCGGACGTGATCTCCGGTGGCCGGATCGAGATGGGCATCGGCGGCGGCTGGTACGAGCACGAATGGCGCGCCTACGGGTACGGGTTCCCGTCGGCGGGGGAGCGGCTGGGCCGGTTGCGCGAGGGCGTGCAGATCTTCCGGCAGGCATGGACCAAGGGACGGGCCACGCTGGACGGCAAGTACTACCGAGTCGACGACGCCATCGTCGCCCCGCGCCCGCTCCAGGAGGGCGGCATCCCGATCTGGATCGCGGGTGGCGGCGAGAAGGTCACCCTCGCGATCGCCGCGCGGTATGCGGATTACACCAATTTCGACGGGACGCCGGCAGGTTTCGCGCACAAATCCGAGGTGCTGCGCAAGCACTGCGCGGAAGCGGGAACCGATTTCGAGGCCATCACCCGCACCGCCGACTTCAACATCGCCATCGGCCGTACCGAAGCCGAGGTGCAGCAGCGGCTGGACAAGCTCCGCGACCACCTGGCCCGGTTCGCCACGCCCGAGCAGGTGCAGGCCTCGCTGAGCCCTTTCGTCGGCATGCCGGGAGTCGGCACCGTCGAGCAGGTGATCGCCAACCTGTCCGAACTGCGTGATCTCGGCATGGAATACGCGATCTGCTATTTCCCCGAGGCCGCCTACGACCTGTCCGGGATCGAGCTGTTCGAGCGCGAGGTGATTCCGGCGCTGCGCTGAGGCGTTGGACTCGGCTAGGCGATGGTGGTCTGCCAGACGATCGCCGCGGCGAGCGCGCCCGCGCCGTTGACCGACCAGTGCAGCGCGATGGGCGCGAGCAGGCTGCCGCTGCGGTGGCGCAACCAGGTGAACACCACACCGGCCACCGCGGTGGCCGCCACCGCCAGCGCGATGCCCGCGATCTGGCCGGCCGCCCCGCCGCCGACGATCTCGGACAAGCCGCGGTTACCCGAGGTGAGGCCGAGTGAGGAGGCGATATGCCACAGGCCGAACAGCAGCGAGCCGCCCGCGAACACCCCGCGGGCACCGTAGACGCGCCCGAGCGTGCCGTGCAGAACGCCCCGGAAGGCCAGCTCCTCGGGGATCACCGTCTGTAGCGGGATGATGATCATCGACGCGATGAGCGCGCCGGAGATGGTGGCGTAGCGGTCGGCCATGAAGAACGGCCGGGTGATGGGCAGCGCCGCACCGATGGCGACCACCGTCAGCACCACGCCGACGGCGGCCAGCGCGTAGAGCGCGCCGGTCTTCCAGTGCCGTCGCGACAGGCCGAGCTCGGACCAGCCGAGGCCACGCCTGCGCATCATGGTGAGCAGCACGACGGCCGCCACCGGAACAGTGACGATATTGGCCCAGGCCGTGGTGAAATGCGCGATCAGGTTGGTACCGGCGAGCACTGCGACCACGACGGCCACGTCGAGGTAGGCGTGGATCTTGTGGCGGCGGACCGGTGCCGCGGAATCGAGGTCGGTGGTGAGCATCGCCGATAGTGTACGGAGCGATCCTGAGCGTTCCCTTGGGCGGTGATACGGCCGGCACATGACGCTCCGACGCCGTGAGCAGGCCGGTGAGGTGCGGATTTATCGCTTCCGGTGGCGCATCTGCGCTGATCGGACCAGGTCGGGGTGAGACATATGTCGCACTATGGGCGTGAACTGTCGTCTGTCGCGGCCCACCCCTCGGGATCGGTCCATGCCTGCAGGGTGCGACGGGTCTCGAAACGCCGCGGTGCGCCGCTGATCGGATCGGTGAACTCGATGGCCGAGGCCAGCAATTGCAGTGGGCGAGTGAAATCGTGCACCGGTTTGTCGGTGATCACCGGATAGAAATCGTCGCCGAGGATCGGGATGCCGAGCGAGTTCAGGTGCAGCCGCAGCTGGTGGGTGCGGCCGGTGTGTGGATACAGCCGGTAGCGGCCGAGTCCGTCCCGGTGTTCCAGCAATTCGACCCTGGTCTCGGCATTGGGTTCGCCCGGTACCTCCTGCGCGGCGAGCACCTGCTTTTCCTTGATGATCCGGCTGCGCACGATGCGCGGCAGCTCGAGGGCCGGATCGTAGGGCGCGATGGCCTCGTACTCCTTGCGGACGGTGCGCTTGTGGAACATCGTCTGATAGGCGCCGCGCCGGGCGGGATCGATCACGAACAGCACCAGCCCCGCCGTCGCCCGGTCCAGCCGGTGGGCCGGGATCAGGTCGGGTAGATCCAGCTCGCGACGCAACCGGACCAGCGCGGTCTGCAGGATGTGCTGACCACGCGGAATGGTGGCGAGGAAGTGCGGCTTGTCCACCACGAGCACGTGCTCGTCGCGGTGCACGATGGGGATGTCGAAGGGGACCTCGGTTTCGGCGGGCAGGTCCCGGTGGAACCACACCGCACCGCCGGGCACGTACGGCGCGTCGGGGGCGATCGGGCCGTCCAGGTCGACGATGCCGCCCTCGCGCAGCAGCTCATCGATGCGGGCAGCGGGCACCCTCGGCAGACGATGTACCAGATGGTCGCGGATCGTCGCCCACTCGCCGTCCTCCGGCAGCCGCAGCCGAGCCGGATCCAAGCCGTACCGCTTCGGCAGCGGCGGCTGCTGCCTTCTTCTCATCGGTACCGACAGTAGTGGACGAGCCTGGTCAGAAGCCGCGGAGCCGGTCGGGGGTGATGCGGACCGGTACCGAATACTCCTCGAAGAACTGCTCGCGCGTCATCGAGATGCTCGCCAGACCCTCGGTGTATTTCGTTACGTAGGCCTCGATCTCTTCGGGGCCGGGTGTGGCGTCGGCGATGCGCGCGGTCCCGGTGAAGACCGCCACGTCACCGCCGGTTTCGGTGCTGTTGAGGTTGAGCGAGACCCGTGGGTTGCGCGCGATATTGCGCAGCTTCGGCCGGTCGGGCTGGCTGAAGAGCAGGAATTCGCCGTCGCGCCACAGGAACCACACCGGGTTCGGCTGCGGGGTGCCGCTCGGGCCGACCGTCGTCAGCCAGACCACCTGTTCGCCGGCCAGGCGCTCGGTCACCTTCTTGCCGAATTCCGTTGTGGGGTCGATGAGTTGCGCGGGGTCAGCAGTGGCCATGGTGATCTCCTCCGGCGTTGCGGGCGATTTGTCGAGCGACAACGCGGTGACCGCCGACACCATTCCCTACCACCGCCGGGGCCGCTCCGCAGGCGGAAAACCGCATCTGTGGACAACCGGAGAAACGCCGAGCGCGCCTGTGCATAACTTAGCCTTACCTTTCCTCTCGTTCGGGCGGTGTGTGAAGATGGGGCGATCGTCGGCGAACACCACGACAAAAGCGAGGACTCATGACGGTGGAGGTCGCGCCGCTGCCCGCGGCGGAGACGGGGAACCGGCCGCCCCGCGCGGTGCAGAAGCAGCGCAAACAAGCCGAGACGAAGGCGCGCCGGGAGATTCTGGCGCCGGTGCGCGGGACGCTCACCATCGCGAGCTTCCTCGTCGCGATCGCCTCGGTCTGCGTGGTCGTGCCGTTCATCCTCATCGTCGAGGTCTGCCGCGAACTGCTGCGCGATCCGATCGACACCGACCGGGTCTGGCGGCTGCTGGCGACCGCGGTGATCGTGCTCGCGGTCCAGGCCGGCTTGCAGGCCGTCGCGATGACGTGGTCGCATCTGACCGACGCCGGATACCAGCTCACCGTGCGCAGGCTGCTGGCCGAGAAACTCACCAGGGTTCCGCTGGGTTGGTTCGGTGAACGCAGCTCCGCCGAGGTGAAGAAATACCTCCAGGACGATGTGGAGGCGCTGCACTATCTGGTGGCGCACGCGCGGCTGGAATTCGTCGGCGCGCTGGTGGTTCCGCTGGTCACCCTCGGTTACCTGTTCACCGTCGACTGGCGGCTGACGCTGGTGCTGCTGCTGCCGTTGATCGCCTACTTCATCGCGCTGAGCCGGATGATGGATCAGGACAGCCGTGATCGGCTCGCCATCTACAACCGCTGGGAACGGCGGGTACAGGAAGCCACCATCGAATTCGTCGACGGCATCCAGGTGGTGCGCGCCTTCGGTCAGGCCGGGAAGGCGCACGGCGCGTTCCAGGAGGCCGTCGACGGCCAGACGCGCAGCCTGGACCGGTGGAAGACGCCGATGATCCGGCTGCAAGCCGTCTCCGATATCGCCATCGCCCCGGTGTTCGTGATGCTGGTGATCGTGCTCGCCGGGCTGGCCGGAATCGGCCTCGACTGGCTGGAGCCGCTGGATCTGCTGCCGTTCCTGCTCGTCGGCCTCGGTCTCGGCAGCGCTCTGATGGGCCTGGGCTACAGCGGACAGACCTTGCGCGCCGCCGGAGCGGCCGCGCTGCGCCTGCACGAACTACAGCAGACCCCCGAACTGAACACGGGCACCGGCGGTGCGGTCGACGCCCAGGCGGCGCCCGGCCTGGTGCGTTACGAATCGGTGAGCTTCGGCTACCGCGAGGACCATCAGGTGCTGCGGGATATCAGCGTGGAACTGGCGCCCGGCACCATCACCGCGCTGGTTGGCCCGAGTGGTTCCGGTAAATCCACCTTCGCCAAGTTGCTGCCGCGCTTCTATGACGTCGGCGCCGGGCGGATCACCATCGGCGGCCGCGATATCCGCGATTTCGGCACCGAGGAGCTGTATCGCACGGTCGGATTCGTGTTCCAGGATGTCCGGTTGATCCGCGGTTCCATCCGAGACAACCTGCTGCTGGCCCGCCCCGGCGCCGATGCGGCCGCGGTGGAACAGGCCGCGCGCGCCGCGCAGATCCACGATCGGATCATGGCGCTACCGCGCGGCTACGACTCCGAGATCGGCGTCGACGCCACCCTGTCCGGTGGTGAGGCGCAACGACTGTCCATCGCGCGAGCGCTGCTGGCCGACACCCCGGTGCTGGTGCTCGACGAGGCCACCGCCTTCGCCGACCCGGAATCCGAAGCCGCGGTGCAGGACGCACTCGCGGTACTGGTCGCCGGGCGCACGGTGCTGGTGATCGCGCACCGGCTGCACACCATCACCGGCGTCGATCGGGTCCTGGTGCTCGAAGACGGTGTGCTGGTCGAACAGGGTGATCACGCGAGCCTGCGTGAGGCAGGCGGCACCTATCAGCGGCTGTGGGAAATCAACGAGGCGGCGCTGGGCGCGGTGGCCCTGATCGATGCGGAGGAGTCCCGGTGATCGGCAAGGTTTTCGGGCTGGTGCCCCGCGAGTACGCCCAGCTCACCCCGCGGTTGATCGCGGTCATCACCGCGCAGGCGCTGTGCCAGGCGGCGGCCTATCTGCTGCTGGTCCCGGTGCTGGAGGCGGTCTTCGACGATGATCTCGGCCGCGCCTGGTTCTGGGCGGCGCTGATGGTGGTCGCGGTCGCGGCCATGGCCGGCCTGCACTACGTCCAGGCCACCGTCGGGCTGCGGATCGCGGTCGGCATGCAGGGTGGTTTGCAGACCCGGCTCGGCGATCAGCTCAACGCGCTGCCGCTGGGCTGGTTCGAAAGCCACAGCGCGGCGCCGCTGTCGCGGATCGTGGTGGAGAACGTGCGCGAGATCCAGGGTGCGGTCGCCTACCTGACCGCCAAGGTGCTCACCAGCATCGTGGTGCCCCTCGGTGTCGGCCTCGGCATGCTGTTCATCGACTGGCGGATCTCGCTGACGATGCTGCTGGCGGCGCCGGTGCTGTTCGCCGTGAACCGGCTGGCCAACCGCGCCTACCTCAGGTCGGATGCGCGGATGCACGCCGCCGCGGCCGAAGCCGATTCCCGGGTGGTCGAGTTCGCTCAGGCCCAGCCGGTGCTGCGCTCCTTCGGTGCCGTCGGTTCCGGTAACAAGGCGCTGGATTCGGCGCTGCGGCAGCAGAAATCGGCCACCACCCGTGCGGTGTTCTCCGCGGTTCCCGGCCTGATCCTGTTCGCCCTGTTCGTGCAGGCCGTGTTCCTGGTGCTGGCCTATGTGGTGATCAGCCAGGTCACCGACGGCGCCATCTCCGCCGCCGCCGCGATCGCCCTGATCGCGGTGAGCGCCCGGTTCATCGAGCCGCTGAATCAGGCCGCGCAACTCGGCAATGCGCTGCGCTCGGCGGCCGCGGCGGTGGATCGGGCCACCGAACTGCTGGCCGAGCCCGTACTGCCGGAAGCCGACAAGCCGGTCACTCCGGGTGCGCCGTCGGTGGTCTTCGAGGACGTCGAGTTCGGTTACCGGCCCGGCGAACCGGTGATCTCGGGCGTGAGTTTCGAGGTTCCCGCGGGTACCACCACCGCGATCGTCGGCCCCAGCGGCGCGGGTAAGACCACGCTGCTGCGCCTGGCGGCACGGTTCTACGATGTGGACTCCGGCCGGGTGCGCGTCGGCGAACACGATGTGCGCGAACAGCCCTCGGAAACGCTGTTGGATCAGCTCTCGCTGGTGTTCCAGAACGTCTACCTGTTCAACCGCTCGGTCGCCGACAACATCCGCATCGGCAAGCCCGACGCCACCGATGACGAAGTGCGCCGCGCGGCCGTCGCCGCCCGCGTCGACGAGATCGCCGACCGGCTGCCCGACGGTATCGACACCTCCGTCGGCGAAGGTGGCGCCACCCTGTCCGGCGGTGAGCGGCAACGGGTTTCGATCGCCCGCGCCCTGCTCAAGGACGCACCCATCGTGCTGCTGGACGAGGCCACCAGCGCCCTGGACCCGCACAGCGAGGCGGTGGTGGTGCGCGGCATCCACGAACTCACCCGCGACAAGACCGTCATCGTGGTGGCCCACCGGCTGGCCACCATCGCCCATGCCGATCAGATCCTGTTCGTCGACGGCGGCCGCATCGTCGAACGCGGCACCCACGATGAACTGCTCGCGCTCGGCGGTCGGTACGCGGACTTCTGGAACGAACGCTCGCGGGCGAGCGGATGGCGGCTGGAGCCGGTTTCCGTGTGACGCCACGCCCGGGCGTCGTCCGGGAACGTCTCGCGGCGTTGGGCTCTCGGCTACCCTGCACGGAGTGGGGATATTCGTGGAGACGGCGGGGGAGCGTGCCTCCGCGGGAATCGGGTCCGCCGGGCATGGCACGTTCCCGCCGGTGACCCGGATGCTGTTGCAGGCCGACGGTTCCACCACGTTGCTGCTCGAGGCGCTACTCGGGGAAACGTTGTCGCTCACCGTGATCGATCAGCGGGTCTCGACCGCGGCAGGGCTCCCCGTCCGGCTGCGCGAGCTGCTGGCGTGCACCGGCGAGGAGCAGGTGGTGTCGAGGCGATCCGAGCTGCGCGCCGGCGATGACCCCAGGCCGGTATCGCGGAACGAGGTGACCGTTGCCTGCCGTGATCCGAAGCTGACCGCGATCCTCACCGATGCCAGGATCCCGATCGGCCGGGGTCTGGTCTCCGCGCGACGATTTCTGGGCCGCACCATCGTCTCGGCCGGATGGGACGTCTGGCACGGTGACGAGGCAGCCGAAGCCTCGCCATCGCGGTGCGCCTACAAGGAATACGTCCTTTCCGACGAGCTGACGGCGATCGCGCATATCCGCGAGCAGTTCAACCCGGCCCTGGTCCCGAGCGGGGCGATGCGATGAAGGTGCTGATCGCCGGTGCCGGTATCGCCGGGTTGACCACGGCGCTGAGCCTGCACGCCCGGGGGATCGAGGCGCAGGTGATCGACAGCGTGCGGCAGTTGCGGCCTTTGGGTGTCGGGATCAATCTGCTGCCGCACGCGGTGGCCGAGCTGGCCGAACTCGGCCTCGCCGACGCTCTCGCCGCCACCGCCATCCCCACCGCCGCGGCGGTGCACTACGACAGGTTCGGCAACGAGATCTGGCGGGAATCGCGCGGTCTCGCCGCCGGACACGAGTGGCCGCAGTACTCGATCCATCGAGGCGAACTGCACACGATCCTGCTGCGCGCGGTACGAGACCGGCTCGGCGCGGGCGCGGTACGCGAAGGGCTGCGGCTGACGACGATCGTCGAGCGCGCCGAGCAGGTGCACTGCCGCATCCGCGACCGCGCCACCGATTCGCTGATCGACTGGAACGCCGATGTGCTGATCGGCGCCGACGGCCTGCACTCCGTCGTCCGCGCGCACCTGCACCCGGAGGAGGGCGGCCCGCGCTGGAACGGCATCCAGATGTGGCGCGGCACCGCCGAACGCGCGCCGTTCCTGGACGGCCGGACGATGATCCTGGCCGGTTCCAGTACCGCGGCCCGCTTCGTGGCCTATCCGATCTCGCGGGCGGCGCAGCAGCGAGGGCGATCGCTGGTCAACTGGGTCGCGGAAGTGCGCGTGCACGAGGGCGCGGTGGCGGATCCGGACTGGAATCGGATCGGCCGGATCGACGATGTGCTGCCGCACTACGCGGGCTGGCGGATCGCCGGCGTGGATATCGCCGAATTGATCGCGGCGAGCGGGGAGATCCTCGAATACCCCATGGTGGATCGGGATCCGTTGCCGCACTGGGGTAGCGGGCGCGTCACCCTCGTCGGCGATGCCGCCCACCCCATGTATCCGGTCGGATCCAATGGCGGTTCGCAGGCGATCGTCGGTGCGCGCGCACTGGCGGCCGCACTCGCCGAGAGCGCCGATCCGGTGGCGGGTCCGGCACGGTATCAGCGGGCCAGGCGTGAGCACGCCAATGCCATTGTGCTGGCGAACCGGGATATCCCGATGGACCGAATCATCGCCCTGGTCACCGAACGGGCGCCGAACGGCTTCGCGCGAATCGAGCAGGTGCTCACCGCCGACGAACTATCCGCGATCGACGCGGCCTACCGTCGCACCAGCGGTGCCTTATCGGCTCCGGCCGAGAACTAGCCGGCCACCGGCCCGCCCTCGATGCCCTGGTGTCCGCGGGCCGCCGCGGTGACGTCGGCCGGGGCACCGCCGAGCGGTTCGCTCAGGAATGCGGCGAGGATGTCGTTGGTGGCGCGCTGAGTGGGACCCGGTCCACGGGAACCGCCGATGAATCGCGCGGCCACGAAATGAGCCGGGCCGGAGAGGAACAGGGGGACGTCGGTGAAGCTGTAGTGGTTGGCGTCGGCGAGTTCGAAACGGTAGCCGGGGGCGCGGAGGTTGGTCAGCAGCGTGGCGTTGCCGTCGATATAGCGCTGGGAATGGCCGGTTTCCGCGCGATCGCTCTCGACCAGCAGGAACGGCCCGGTCAGGGAGCGGGTGGGCAGGTCGCCGTACAGCGTGCCGTCGATGTTGGCGGCGGCCCGGATGCGCGGATCGTACGCCAGCGCGGCGGCCGCGGCGGCGCCTCCGAACGAATGGCCGATCGCGGCAATGTGTCCGGTGTCGAGGTGAGCGGCGAACGCGGGGTCGATGGCGTCGGGGCGGGTGAGTTGATCGATGACGAATCGCAGGTCGGCGGTGCGGAGTTCGAGCTGGTCGCTCATGTACCGGGTCGACTCGGGTTCGTCGGCCGGAACGTCCGGCTCGGTGGTGGCGATGGTGCCGTCGGCCAGTTCGGTGACCGCCGACTCGTAGGGATGGTCGACGGCCAGGACGACGAAGCCGCGGCTGGCCAGATCGACCACCAGCGAGGTGTAGAAGGCCCGCGGCGCACCGTATCCGGGCGAGAACACCACCACCGGCCACCGGTCCCGCTCCGCATTGATCGGGACATCGGCGTAGGCGTGGGAATCGATGAGGTGATAGCCGCGCATGATCGGCGCCGGTATCAGCGACACCCGCTCCGGTAGGCGGTCGTAGCCGTCGAGATACAGGTACTGCCGGCCTCCGGTCGTGGCCGCTGGATACCACGCCTGCACGATCACATTCCGGCGATCGTCGACGGCCGGCGTCGCGGTTTCCGGGCGTTCCGCGTCGACCCAGCGAAAAATCATGCTGCCCACGGGGTGCGGCCCGCTCGGCTCCGGCAGGGTAGGCACCGGCGGCAGCGCGGTGGCGATGACGGCGGCCACGGCCAGCACCGCCGCACCGACGCGGCCGGCGATCAGCACAACCCGACGCGCGCCCGCTACCTGATTCGCCGGGAATATCAGCAGCAGCGACAGCGGGATCAGCAGATAGACCGGCGCGAACTGCCAGTAGAAACCTTCGAGGAGCAGCTGGGCGCAGCCGCCGAGGAACAGCGGCGGCCAGACGAACGGCGCGATAGTGCGTGCCCATGCGGTGGCCACCACCGCCAGCACCGTGAAGAGCACGGCCGCCGCCGAAACCGCCATGTCGATGCTGGACACACCTTGCTCGCTTTCCGCCCCGTCGACGCTCCCGGCCGGACAGCCGGCGTCGAATCCGCCTGCCATCGTGCCTCAGCGCGGTGACGGTGCGCGTCAGCCGCAGGTCGCGAGCTTCTCCTCCTCGAGGATGACCGGGCGGGCGCGAGCCCTGCCGTGGCTACTTCCAGTACGCCCGGTACTTCAGCTGCGTCTTGGGCAGCTGGTGGGTGGTCTTGAACGTCTTCACGATCGAGCGGGTGGTGTGGCCGTCGCAGGCCACCCAGGCGTAGGCGTCGCCGGGGCAGGTGAGTTCGTGGGCGGCCTCGCGCATCAGGCGGCCGTCGTCGATGCGTTGCAACCAGGTGACCTGGTGGTGTGGCTTATTGCGCACGGGCAGCGTGACATCGGATTCGAACTGCCATTCCAGCCACACCCGGGCCGGGGTGTCGCCGATGGATTCGAGCAGGGTGTTGATCGCGGGCAGCGAGGCCGTATCACCGAAGATCAGGTATTCGCTCGGCGTGACGTCGGGGAGTTCGAAATCCGAGCCGAGGACGGTGGACTCGATCTCGTCGCCGACGGCCGCGCGCTCGGCCCACTGGCTCGCGGGCCCGCCGTGCAGCGCGAATTCGATGTAGAAATGGTCGCCCGCCGGGTCCTGGTCGATCAGGGTGTAGCCGCGATGGTGCAGTTTGTCGGTGGTCGCGTCGGGAATCCAGAGCCGGATCCACTGGGTGGGGTGCACCGGGTGGTCGGCGAGCAGGCCGTTGGCGGCGAATCCGATCCGCACGTATTTATCGGTGACGGTTTCGGTGGAGGTGACGCGCAGACGGTAGTCGTCGGCCCGCCAGATCTTCATGAGTACGCCGTTGGTGCCTTTGCCCATGTGCTGAGGTTAGCCTAAGTTGACCGGAAAGTCGTCACCGAGTAGGCGAAAAATGCGAGACGGCGGCCCGCCCTCGATTGCTCGAGGATGGAGCCGCCGCCGGGTGAACTCGCCGGGTGCGACCGAGCTCAGAGAGCGCAGGACACCGAGCCGTAGTAGGCCAGGCTGCACAGCGAGTCGTTGGTCAGCTTCCAGGTGCCGTCGATCTGACGCCAGGCGACCTCGACGGTGGGGAAATCCTCGTAGCCGTCGAGGGCCAGCTTGAGCTGGGCGCTGGTCAGGTCGCCCTGGGTGTTGACCGGGCCGACGACGCTGTAGCGGAAGCTCGGGATGGCCGCCATGCGGTTGGACAGCTCGTCGACGACGGGCAGGCCTGCCTCGCCCGCCTCCAGCTCGGCGGCGCGATCGCCGCGCGGGGCGCCGGTGTTCAACACCAGTTGCAGCTTGGACTGGAGCTCGCCGACGCCGGGGGCGTTTGTCCGGACGACCGAGGGAGCCGCGGTGGCCGGGGCGATGGTTGCCACGGAGCCGAAGGCGGCGGCGGTGAGGGCGAGCGCCGCGGCGGCGGCACGGGTCTTGCGGTTGAACATGTGCGTTCCAATCTTTTCGGCTGCGTGCCGGGGTCGGGGGACTGGCACTGCCAAGCAATATAAGGTAAGCCTATGCAAACACGGGAGCCCTAGGTCATCCTGTGGAGGTGGCTACGCGTTCCGCGCCCACGTCGCCGCAGCTGGTCGCCGGTATCGGTAGCTGAACGGTGGCTGGAATCACAGTGCTGCCATGTGGAGAGAGTGGAGAACCAGTGGACAGACTTCTCGTTGTCGGTGCCGGACCGAAGGCGATGGCCGTCGCGGCCAAAGCGCATGTGCTGCGCTCGCTCGGTTTGCCCGCGCCACAGGTGACCGTGGTGGAACCGCATGCGGTGGGCGGCAATTGGCTGGCGACCGGCGGGTGGACCGATGGTCAGCACCGGCTGGGCACCAGCCCGGAGAAGGACATCGGCTTCCCGTACCACTCCACCTGGGCGCGTGGGCACAACCAGGCGATCAACGAGGCCATGATGGCGTTCAGCTGGACCGCGTTCCTGGTCGAGCGCGGTACCTACGCCGAGTGGGTCGACCGTGGCCGCCCGAGCCCGCAGCACAATGTCTGGGCGAAATACCTGCAGTGGGTGGCCCGCAAGATCGATCTCGACCTGGTCACCGGCAGCGTCCGCAAGATCTCGGCCGCGGCCGACGGTTGGCTGGTCACCGTCGCCGATTCGGACGGGGTGACCAGTGAGATCGACGCCGACCGCCTGATGATCACCGGCCCCGGCAATAGCGCCCGCGCGCTCGCCGACCATCCGAAGGTGCTCAGCATCGCCGAGTTCTGGGATCTGGCGGGCAAACGCAAGCTGCCGGTGTCCTCACGCGCGGCCGTCATCGGCGGCGGCGAGACCGCGGGTTCGGCCATGGACGAGCTGGTCCGCCACGACGTGCTGACCGTCTCGGTCATTTCCCCCGGCGCCACCATCTACACCCGCGGCGAAAGCTATTTCGAGAACTCCCTGTTCAGCGACCCCGCGAAGTGGCGCGCGCTGAGTATCGAGGAGCGCAGGGATGTGATGCGGCGCTGCGACCGCGGCGTGTTCTCGGTGCGGGTGCAGGAATCGCTGCTGGCCGACAATCGAGTGCATCACCTCCAGGGCCGGGTGGTCCGGGTCGCCGAGCAGGGCGACGGCGTGGCGCTCACCCTGCGCAACGAGATGCGCCCGGATCAGCAGCACAGCTTCGATCTGGTGGTCGATGCCACCGGCGGGCAGGCGCTGTGGTTCCTGGACATGTTCGACGCCGACGCCGCCGATCTGGTCGAGCTCGCCATCGGCGGTCCGATCACCCAGGCCCGGTTGGAGGCCGCGATCGGGCACGATCTGGCGGTGGACGGGCTCGATGCCAAGCTCTACCTGCCGAATTTGGCCGGACTGGCGCAGGGTCCCGGCTTCCCGAATCTCAGCTGCCTGGGCCAGCTTTCGGATCGGGTGCTGGCCACGGCGGCCACCAGCGCGGTCCCGGCGAACGCCGAATCGGCCCATTCGGCTCGCCCCTGAGCAGGCCGTCTATCCCAGTAGGCTAGGCTTGCCTTACTTGGCATCGAGGATGAAGGTTTCTGTTTATGCGCATCGTGTCGTTCGGCTTCCAGACCTGGGGCCGCAAGACCCTGCAGGCTCTGATCGATTCCGAGCATGAGGTGGTGCTCGCGGTCACCCATCCGGCCAGCGAGGATTCCTACAAGGGCATCTGGTCGGATTCGGTGGAGGAGCTGGCGCGTGAGCACGGCATCCCGGTGCACCTGACCGAGCGCGCCGACGCCGAGACCATCGATCTGGTCAAGCGGGCCGAACCGGACGTCATCGTGGTGAACAGCTGGTACACCTGGATGCCCGCCGAGCTCTACGAGATGCCCACCTACGGCACGCTGAACCTGCACGATTCGCTGCTGCCCAAGTTCACCGGTTTCTCGCCGGTGCTGTGGGCGCTGATCAGCGGTGAGAGCGAATTCGGCCTGACGGTGCACCGGATGGACGAGCAGCTCGACACCGGCGACATCCTGGTCCAGCACTCGCTGCCGATCGGCCCCGACGCCACCGGCACCGAGCTGGTGCTGGCCGGCATGGAGCTGATTCCCGGCGCGGTGAAGGAGGCCCTCGACGCGCTGGCCAACGGCACCGCCGAATGGAAGCCACAGAACAAGGCCGAGCGCACCTATTTCCACAAGCGCTCCGAGCGCGACAGCCGCATCGACTGGAACTGGCCCGCCGTGGATCTGGAGCGTTTCGTGCGCGCGCTGTCGGCGCCGTATCCGCGCGCGTTCAGCCACTACCGGGGCGAGAAGGTGGAGATCCTGGCCTCCCGGGTCTCCTCGGCCCGCTACGGCGGCACGCCCGGCCGCGTCATCGTGCAGGAGGACGGCGGCGCGGTGGTGTGCGGGCCGGACGCCTATCGCGGCGGTAACCACGCGCTGGTGATCACCCGGGTGCGCACCGCCGACGGCACCGAACACGACGGCGCCGAATTCTTCCGTCGCGGCGGCTATCTCACCGACGCGCCGGAGTAGTTGCCGAACGCGCGCGGACCGCGAGCGATAGATCCAGTGCGGGGGCCGGAGGGAACCATGTCGACCATTGCCAATGACGCGGCGAGCGTGCGAGCACACCGCACCGAACTGGTGCGCCGCCGGATTCCGGCGTCCCCCGGCCCACGCCGTCCGCTGACGCCGGGGCAGTCGCGTGCCTGGTTCCTGCAGACCCGTGAGCCCGCTGATGTCTCGCTCAATATCGGTGTCGCCTACCGGCTTTCCGGTGCGCTCGACGTCGCCCGGCTGCGGGCCGCGGTCGCCGCCGTCGCTGCTGAACACGACATCCTGCGCAGCAGTTACGGGCGCGGCATCGACGGTGAGCCGTATCAGGTGGTTCGCCCGGATCTGGCGCCCGCGTGGCTCGAACACGATCTGTCCGGACGTTCCGAGGCCGGGCTGACCCGCCGGGTGGAAGTGCTCGTTCGGCGTGAGCTGGCCAGGCCCTTCGAACTGAGCGCGGAGGCGCCGCTGCGGTTGACGCTGATCCGCACCGGCGCCGAAGAATATGTGCTGGTGCTGGTCGCGCACACCATCGCATGGGACGACGACTCCCTCGGCGTGTTCACCGCCGACCTGGAGGCCGCGTACAACGGTTCGGCCCCGGTGCGCCGGGCGGGCACACGGTTCGCCGACCGTCGCGGTGACGACAGTGCGGGCCTGGCGTATTGGCGCGAGACGCTCACCCCGCTGCCCGAACCGCTGGAGTTGCCCGGCGGCCCGGTCTCCGGTTCCGGTGCACGACAGGCCGCACGTCGCAGCCGGGAGCTGCCCGACGCGCTGGTCCAGCGGGTGCGCGAGTTCGCCGATGCGTCGGAATCGACGCCAACGGCGGTCCTGCTGGCCGCGTATTCGACCCTCATCCACCGCTACACCGCCGCCACCGATTTCCTGGTCGCGATGCCGGTGTCGCTGCGCGGCAAGGACGCAGGCGATCGCATCGGATACTTCGGCAATACCGTCCTGCTGCGCAGCACACCGCGCGCGCAGGCCGCCTTCGCCGATTTCGCCGCCGAGATCGACGGTGTGGTCACCGATGCGCTGGCGCACAAGCACATCGGCATCGACCGGGTGGTGCACGCGATCAATCCCGACCGCACCGCGAGCAGGGACGGGCTCGAACAGCTCGCGCGCATCGGATTCGGTGTCCGCAGTGCCGGTGCGGGTTTCACGCTCGACGGCGTGAGCGCGACCATGCTCGAGCTGGGCGGCCCGCAGCTGCCGGTGCCATTGCGCGTGACCGTGACCCTTGATCCGTCGGCCCCGCGCGTCGACGCGGAATACTGGCCCGACGCGTTCGACGAGCGGCTGATCGAGCAACTGCTCGATCACTACCTGCAACTGCTCGACAGTGCGCTCACCGGCCCGCAGGTGCGTCTGGGTGAGCTCGACCTGTTCGGACCCCAGGCCAGGCAGCGGCTGCTCGCGCAATCGCGTGGTGAACTGGTCGACACCGAGCCGGCCACCCTGGTGTCGCTGTTCGAGCGCCGGGTCGGCGCCGCGCCCGAGGCGGTGGCGATCATCGCACCGGCCGACCAGCCAGGCACCGATCTGGAATTGACCTACGGCGCGCTCGACCGTCGCGCGAACCGGTTGGCGCACTGGCTGATCGCGCAGGGTATCGGCACTGAGGACATCGTCGCGCTGCGGATATCGAACTCGCCGGAGTTCATCGTCGCGGTACTCGCGGTGCTCAAAGCCGGGGCCGCCTACCTGCCGATCGACCCGGCCTACCCGGATGAGCGCATCGATTTCCTGATCGGCGACGCGGCACCCCGGCTGGTGCTCGGCCGAGTCGAACTGGACACCGCCGAGGAATCGGCCGTCGATCGGGCCGAGCACGCGCCCACCGACGCCGACCGGGTGCGCCCGCTGCGTCCGGACAACCTCGCCTACGTGATCTACACCTCCGGTTCCACCGGAACCCCCAAAGGCGTGCCGGTCGCGCATGCCGCGATCGCCGATCATCTGATCGGGTTCTGCGCCCAATGGGGGATGACGGCCGAGGACCGGCTGCTGCAATCGTCGTCGGTGAGCTTCGACGCGTCGCTGCTCGACATCTTCGTCACGCTGACGCTCGGTGCGCGCCTGGTGATTCCGCGCCCGGACGCCTTCCGCGATATCGGCTATGTCGCCGATCTGATCAGTCGCTACGGCGTCACCGTGCTGCATATGGTGCCCTCGCTGCTGAGTGCGCTGCTGCTGTTGCCGGAGGTCAGCGAGTGGCGCGCGCTGCGGCATGTGCCGGTGGGCGGCGAGGCGCTGCTCGGTGAGGTGGCCGACCGGTTCGCCGGGATGTTCGACGCCGAACTGCGCAACCATTACGGCCCGACCGAGGCCGTGGTCTCGGCGACGCATATGCCGGTGGAGGGACCGCAGGGCCCGCGCATCGTGCCGGTGGGCGTGCCGAACCGCAATGTGAGCGCCTACCTGTTCGACGACCGATTGCAGCTGGTCCCCGCCGGCGCGGTGGGTGAGATCTATCTCGGCGGCGATCAGCTGGCCCGCGGCTACCTCGACCGGGCCGGGCTCACCGCCGAACGGTTCGTTCCCGATCCCTTCCGTCCCGGTCGCCGGCTGTACCGCACCGGTGATCTGGCGCGGCGCAATGTGTCCGGTGAACTCGAATTCGTCGGTCGCGCCGACGAACAGGTGAAGGTGCGCGGGTATCGCATCGAGCTGGGCGAGGTACAGGCCGTGATCGCCGGGCATCCGAGCGTGGCGCAGTGCGTGGTCGTCGCGAACACCGACCGTGCCCTCGGCACCACCCTCGCCGCCTACGTGGTGCCCGCCGAGGCGGACGTCGACGTCGAGCGGGTCCGTGACTATCTCGCGAAATCCCTGCCGGAGTTCATGATTCCGTCCGCCTTCGCCGTGGTCGACCGGATCCCGTTGACCGAGCACGGCAAGCTCGACAAACGCGCCCTGCCCGAACCGCGCCGCGTCGGCATGCGGGCCCGCCGGGCACCGGCCACCGCCACCGAGATCAGGCTGGCGGCGCTGTTCGGCGAGATCTTCGGCCACGCCGAGGTCGGCGCCGACGATTCGTTCTTCGAACTGGGTGGGCATTCGCTGCTGGCCAACCGGCTGGTGGTCCGGATCCGCGCGGAGTTCGGTGTGGAGATCGACGTGCGCGCGCCCTTCGACACGCCGACCGTCGCCGGTTTGGCGGCGCTGATCGAGTCGACGCCGGTGACGGCCGGCGTCAACGGTCTGCCGCCGTTGACGAAACAGCCACGCCCGGAGCGGGTTCCGCTGTCCCACCGGCAGCGCGCCGAATGGGCTGCCGGTGCACAGGGCGTCGTGCAGGCTGCCGTTCGGATCACGGGCCCGCTCGACGAGCCCGCGCTGACGGCGGCGCTCAACGATGTGATCGCCCGCCATGCCGCGCTGCGCACCGTGTTCCCCGGGGGCGACCATCGGACGGTGCCGTCTTCGGCCCAGAACGTCATCGCTGACGCTGAACTCACCGGAGACGAACCGCATCGATTGGTGTTGGCCTCGGCTGACACCACCGTCGTCGTCACCGGCATCGCGGACGCCGATCTCCCCGGAGCGCTGCGTTCGGCCGCCGCGCACCGATTCGATCCGGCCACCGCTCCGCTGTTGTCGGCGCAGATCTTCCTGCTGGATGAGAACACCAGGGTGCTCTCGCTGGTCGCGCATCGGCTCGTGGCCGATGAGCCCTCACTGCGCACGGTCGTCTCCGATCTGGCCATCGCCTACCGCTGCCGGATAGGTACCGGTGCGCCGCCGCAGTGGGGGCCACCGGCCATCGATCACGTCGACTACACGTTGTGGCAGCACGCTGTCGCGGAATCGGCGGGCACCAGAATCGACGAATGGCAGCGGGCGCAGACCGAACTGCCTGCCCCGGTCGATCTCGCCGACCGTGCCGATGCGGACGTTGCGGGCGCACACGATGTCGGCTTCGGTATCCCGACCGGCCTGCGCCAACGCCTCGAATCCCGCGCCGAAGCCGCCGGCGCCACCGAATTCATGCTGTACCAGGCGGCAGTCGCCGCCTTGCTGCACAAGCTCGGCGCGGGCCGCGAGATCGTACTCGCCACCCCGACCACCGGCCGCACCGATACCGTGGCCGCCGATCTGGTCGGCCCGCTGGCGAGCAGGCTGATGCTGCGCACCGATCTGTCTGGCGATCCGACACTCGCCGAGGTGCTCGCTCGCGCCCGCGACGCGGCGCTGAACGCCTTCCGCGACCAGGACCTGCCGATCGTCCGCGAGGATCGAAAAGCCGTGCCGCAGGCGGAGATCCGTTGCGAGGACGACCACCGATTCGGCGAAACCTGGCTCGCCGAGGACCTGCACCTGGCGCCACAGCCGATACCGGTCCGCGCCCCGCGCGAGCTGACGTTCGTCTTCACCACCAGGGTCGCCGGCGAGGTGGACGTGCGCGTCATCGCCGACGCCCGCCGCTACGACGCGGCCACGATCGCGCTGTTCACCCGCCATCTGCTGACGGTGCTGGAAGCCTTCGCCGAGACGCCCGAACGCGCCGTGTCCGAGCTCCGGCTGATGAGCGCCGGCGAACAGGAACGAGTGCTGGGCGAATGGTCCACCGGTGTCGAACCGTCCGATGTGCGCAGCTTGGGTGCCCTGTTCCGGCATGGTCGCGCGGTGCCGGGGGTCCGGATCGCGTTGCGGTGCGGCAGTGAACAACTCACCTATGGCGAGCTGTATCAGCGACTGGACGAGCTGATCGCGGGCGAGGCCGCAACCGAACCGACGGCCGGTGTGGATTCGCTGACCCACCTGCTCGCCGCGCTGGGCAGGTTGTTGCCTCCGGCCGCGCCCGTCAGCAAGTACAGCGCGCCCTCCGCCGCCCCGGAGAACGATGGGCGGTCCGACTCGACCGGCGCGACCACGGGTCTGCACCGTTCAGCCGAGGTCGGGCCGCTCGAGCTGCCTCTGACCGCGCTCACCGCCGCCGTCGCGGACCGGCGCTGTGTGGCCGCCGATCGACGTCGCGCCGACGCGGATCCGGCACGCAAGCGGGCCGATATCCGGCTGTTCGCCACCGCCCCCGACGATCCCCAGCTGGCAGCCGATCTGCTCGCGGCACTGACCGACGGCGCGACCTTCGTTCTGGCGACCGCCGAGCAGCGCGCCGACCCGGTGGCGCTGGCGCAGGTGATCGCCGAGCGTGCGGTGACGCAGGTGGTCGCCGCGCCGACGCTGCTCGCAGGTCTCGCCGCGGCCGGGGTCGACACTCTGCCGACGGTGCACCGCTGGGATGTGAACGGAATCGGTTGGTCCGCAGAGCTTCCCGCGCTGCTGCGGACGTTGGCGCCGGATTCGGTGGCTACCTTCGCCTACCGCGCGCCCGCGTATCTCGGCGCCGTCGCCCGCGGGCCGATGACCGGAGCCGGGCGCGCACGTCCGGTGCCCGGTGCGCGGATTCTGATCCTCGACGAGTGGCTGCGGCCCGTCGCGCCCGGCGTGCTCGGCGAGGTGTACGTGGGCGGAATCGCGCTGGCCACCCGGTTCGCCGGTCCCGAAGCGACGGACGGTTTCGTCGCGGACCCGTTCGAGCCCGGTGAGCGGCTGTTCCGCACCGGCGACACGGCCAGATGGACCACCGACGGACGACTCGCCTTCGCGCAAGCTTAGGCTTACCTACGATCATCCGAGTTCGGTCGGGGTCGAAGCAAGGAGTACGGAATGAAACTGGCTCGAAGGACCGCGCGGCGAGGTGTGCTCGCGCGGCTGGGAATGGCCGCGGTGGCCACGGCGCTGGCCGTCTCGGTGGCGGCCTGTGGCGCCGACTCCGAGGGGGCGGAGGGTGCGGGCGTCACCGTCAAGCACAAGCTCGGCGAGACGACCGTCGAAGGCACACCCGAGCGCGTGGTCACCATCGGCAACCAGTGGCTGGATGCCTCGCTGGCCCTCGGCGTGACGCCGGTCGGTTACGCCGACAACGTCTCGATCCTCGCGGGCGGCCAGAAGGTGCCGTGGGCGCCGGATTCCCTCGGCGATGCCAAGGTGCTGAAGCAGGGTTCGGATATGGCCGAGCAGATCGCGGCGCTGGAGCCGGATCTGATCCTGGTGCCCGGATTCCTGGTCGATCAGGCGATGTACGACAAGCTCTCCAAGCTGGCCCCGACCATCGGCCCGGTCACCGAGGACGCCGAGGTGGACCTGTGGTCCGATCAGGTCACCGAGCTCGGGCGGGTGCTGCACAAGGAAGACGAGGCGAACAAGGTGATCGCCGGCGTCGACACCAAGATCAAAGACGTGTCCGCGAAGTACCCCAACCTCGCCGGCAAGACCTTCCTGACCTGCATGCTCACCGGCCCCTCGCAGCTCATGGTGCTGGCCGACCCGAAGGACGGCTCCGCGAAGCTGTTCAACGATCTCGGCCTGAGCATCCCGAAGAACATCGCCGACGAGGCCCCCGCCGGCGGACGCCTGGCGCTCTCGCCGGAGCGGCTCGGCGATCTGACCTCCGACATCCTCATGTGCGGCGCCATGCCCGCCTATGAGCAGAAGTTCAAGGAACTGCCGGGCTACAACGATCTGCCCGCGGTGAAGTCGGGCGGCATGACCTTCCTCGACACCCTCACCATCAGCGCGATCAACACCCCGACCGCGCTGTCGGTGCCGTACGTGCTGGAGAAGCTCGACCCGACCTTCGCGGCCGTCGGCAAGTAGGAGTGGCCGGCCGGGTGGGTCCGGATGGATCCGCCCGGCCGTTCGGGGGCTGTGTGATCGGTGGATGTCGGCCTTAGTGGCTGCGCGGCGATCGCGCTATGCGGCGGATGGACGCCACCAGGGTGGCTGCGTGCCGATTGCGCGGTGCCGGGTGGATGTCGCACGGGCGGCTGCGCGGATTGCGCTGTGCGGGTGGATGTCGTGCGGGGCGGCTGTGCGGATGGACGCTGCCCGGCTCGGCTGCGCGCGCCGGGCGGCGGCGCCAGATCAGCACGTGCGATTCGGCGCGTTTCTACGGCCGGGACCCCTGATGGGGAACTCGCGGCGGGACGCCCCGGCCCCGCCTGCTCGGTGACTGCCGACTCGCGGCAGTCGGTAAGGATAGGCTAACTTATTACCCGGGGGGCGTGGTTGGTTTCGCGACCGCCCGCGCACCCAGTTCGTTTCGATCAGTGAGTAGAGGATCGCAATGCCGGATTCGCTTGTGCAGAACCTGACCGCGCCCAAGACTGCCGCCGGTTCCGGTGATCGTGGAGTCCCGCTGGCTCCCGCCCAGCAGGCCGCGCTGCTGCCGGAGCGGCTGCACCGCAGGCCGGCCGCCAACCTGTTCATCGCACTCGAACTCACCGGGGACGTGGACCCGAGCGCACTGGACCGTGCTCTCATCGCGGTGCTGACCGAACACGCGATTCTGCGCAGCGTCTTCCCCGACGACCGTCGCATTCCGTATCAGCGGGTCGTCGACGCCCCCGCATCCGTGCTGGAGATCGGCCGCAGCGTCGCCGACGACACCGATCTCGAACTCGCCCTCGCCCAGGACGCCGAGCACCGCTTCGACCTGGTGGCGGGTCTGCCGCTGCGGGTGCGGCTGTACCGGTTGCCCGGGCGCGATGTGCTCTCGATCGCGGCGCATCCCATTGCCGCCGACGACCGTTCGGTCGAACTGTTCGTGGCGGCCCTGTTCGCCGCGTACGCCGGAGCCGAGCCCGGTGCCGCGAAGCAGTTCGCGGATTTCGTGCCCGCGCAGTTGAAGGCGCTGGCCGCGACCGCGGCGAACGATCCGGCGCTGGCGTACTGGACCGAGCGGCTGGCCGAGCTGCCCGCCCGCGTTCCGGTCACCTCGTCCACGCCCGGTATCGGCATCGCCCGCCGAGTGCTCACCATGCCGTCGGAGACCCTCGCGGCGTTGCGCGTGCATGCCGACGGTGACGCCGCCGCCGTCTTCGCCGCGCTCGCCGCCGCCGCCCTGCGCGACACCGGGCTCGGCGACGATGTGCTGGTCGGGCTCACCGATCCGGCGCGTTCGGCGGAGGCCGCGGAGGTCGTCGGTCCCTTCGCCAACCACCTCGTGCTGCGCATCGCGCCGAACGGTCGCACGCCGAAGACGCTGATCGCCGAGACCGCCGAGACCGTGGCGCAGGCGCGTGCGCAGGCGGGCCCCCGGGTGGAGCGGATCACCCACCTGCTGCGCGGCACCGCCGCACTCGCCGACGGCGCGCTGTTCCAGGCGCTGCTGACCGTCCGCGACGCCGCGCCGGTCGCGCTGAGCAGCGGGGGAGTGCAGGTGCGCGAGGTCGCGCGGCGCTCGGCCCGGCCGCACGGTGTGGACATCGTGATGGACGTTGCCCTCGGCGCCGACGGCGCCACCCTGACCCTCGACTTCCCGATCGAACTGGCCGGCCGGCCCGAAATCGGCGCCTTCGCCTCGCGTTTCGCGCAGCGCGCGAGCGCGTGGGCCGAAGCAGCCGATGCCGTCATCGACGCGACGCCCGACGAGCGCCCCCTGTTCACCCCCGCCTCCGACGACGACCTGCTGGAGATCCCCACCGCCGGCCTCGGTGGCGAGCCGCAGACCGACGCCGAGCGCGTGATCGCCGCCGCCATCCGCAAGGTGCTCGATCTGGACGAGGACGACGACCTCGGCCGCGAGGACACCTTCTTCTCCCTCGGCGGCGACAGCATCGCCGCGCTTCGCCTGGTCACCGACCTGGCCGAGCAGGGCCATGTGCTCGACGTGCAGACCGTGTTCGCCTATCCGGCCGTCTACGAGCTGGCCGAACAGCTGGAAAACGGTGCAGGCAAGGCAGATTCGCCAGCCCAGCCCGCTGCGCAGGAGGTGGCGCCGATGAGCGCGTCCGGGCTGGACGCCGCCGCGTTGAGCGCGCTCGGACGGAAGTTCGGCGCCAAGTGAGTATCGAGATCCTCGACGTCATCGCGCTCTCGCCGCTACAACGTGGCCTGTATTCGGTGAGCGCGATGTCACCGGGCGTCGACCCGTACCTGGTCACCTTCACGGTCCGGATCGAGAACCTGACCGAGCTGTCGGGGCTGCGCATCGCGTTCGACGAACTGCTGCAACGGTATCCACACCTGGCGGGTGCGGTGCTCACCGAGGGGCTGCCGCATCCGGTGCTGGTCGTGACGTCCGCCGGCCGGATCGCCTGGCACGAGATCGACCTGCGCGGATCCGCCGATCCGGAGGCCGAGGCGGAGAAGATCTACTGGGCCGAGGGGCGCCGCAGGCTCGATCTGGACAACGGACCGCTGTTCCGGGTGACCGCCGCCCGACTCGGGGACACCACCTACCAGCTGATCTGCACCGCGCATCACATCGTGGTCGACGGCTGGTCGATTCCGCTGCTGTTCTCCGACCTGATCGCGCTGCATCGCGGGGAAGGCGCGGCGCTGCCGCCCGCGCCGCCGCTGCGTGACCATGCGGCCTGGATCGCGCAGAAGGACACCGAGGCCTCCGTCCGCGCGTGGACCACCGCCCTCGCCGACCTGGCCCCGATGCCGATGGTCGGCCCGCCCGCACCGGCCGAACCCGATCTCGCGGTGCTCGGCGAGGCGCGATTCGGTGTCGAGGAAACGGAATTCGTCACCGCGTGGGCGCGGGCCAACGGGCTCACTCTCAACACGGTTCTCGAAGTGGCGTGGGCGCGTATCCTTTCCGGCCTCACCGGCCGCGACGACGTCGTGTTCGGCCAGACCACCTCCGGCCGTGACGCCACCCTGCCCGGCGCCGACCGCATCGTCGGCGCGCTCATCACCACCATTCCCGTCCGGGTGCGGGTGGACCAGCGGGCACCGGCCGAAGTGGCCGCCCCGCTGCAAAAGCAGGTGGCCGAACTGCGGACCCACGAGTACCTCGGCATCTCCGAGATCACCCGCCACGCAGGCGTCGGCCAGCTCTTCGACACCCTGCTGGTTTTCGAGAACTCCCCGATGGGCGCGGTCACCGCGGCGATGCCGATGGGCGGCGGGGCCCGCATGATCCCGCGCCGCGTCGATTCCCTGAGCCACTACCCGATCACGGTCGTTCCGCTGGTGGAGCACGGGCAGCTCATCTGCCGGGTGGAAATCCGCCCCGATCTGGTGGATCGGTTCGAGCCGGAGCGGATGGCGCGCCGAGTTCTCGCGGTGGTGCGCAGGTTGGCCGATGCGCCGCGCGCGTGCGATGTGAGTGTTCTGCTCGACGACGAGCCGGCGGCACTGTCGGAGCCCGAGATCGCTGCCGACGGGCGAATCGTCGCCCGGCGCGAGATGGCAGGTGCCGCGGAGCCGGTGGACGCCAACGCCTCGCCCCCCACGGCCACCGGATCTGTGCCGACCGGGGATAACGGCGGCGTCTCACCCTCGGCGAAGACGGTTGCAGGCGGATCCTCTTCGGTGGGTGACGCAGACGCGGCGCCGGCACCCGATGACGTCGCCCGACGACTGTCCGAGGTGCGTTCGGTTCCTGAGCTGCTGCTCGCTGCCGTCGCCGACGCGGCCGGTGCTACCGCCGTCATCGACGATGAAGGCGAGCAGTCTTTCGCCGAATTCGGCGCGGCGGTCCAGACTTTGGCGCGCGCACTGAACACTGTCGGCGTGCGCCCCGGCGATGCCGTCGCGGTCATGCTGCCCCGCGATCGCCGGGTGGTGCAGGCGCCGTTCGCCGTCGGGCTCGCCGGGGCGCTGTGTGTGCACGTCGATCCGGCGACGCCCGCCGATCGGCTCGCCTACATTCTCGAGGTGTCGGGCGCGCGGTTCGTGCTTGCCGATGACGCGCTCGCGGACGCTATCGCCGAGGTCCGGGCTCAGGGCGTGCAGTGTGTGCACGCGATTCCCGATGGCGTTGGTGGGCTGCGCGTGGCAGCGGGCCTCGGCGGCGATGCTGGGCTGCGCGTGGCAGCCGGTCTCGGCGGCGATGGTGGGCAGGTAGCCCCTGTCGATTCGGCCGAGC
Organism: Nocardia sp. JCM 38205; assembly: GCF_058222935.1. NCBI lineage: Bacteria > Bacillati > Actinomycetota > Actinomycetes > Mycobacteriales > Nocardiaceae > Nocardia > Nocardia sp. JCM 38205. The sequence continues at coordinate 663,184 of NZ_JBYHFL010000003.1, forward strand.
TAAGTGCCGGCGCCGAGTCGACTGCGCCGGGCTCGGTTGTCTCCGCTGGAGGCGCTCCGGGACCGGCGGCCGGCCTCGCCGAACCGGATGTCGCTGCGGCACAACCGGCAACGCCGACGGATCCGGAATCCCCCTTCTACGTCGTCTTCACCTCCGGCACCACCGGCCGCCCCAAGGGTGTCGCGGTCCCGCACCGCGCCCTGCTCAACCACTGGTCCACCCACGAGCGGCGCATCTTCGCCCCGACCGCCGCCGAGGCCGGGCGGCAGCTGCGCATCGGCCACGGCTGGTCCACCGGTTTCGATGCCGCCTGGCAGCCCACGATCGCGCTGCTCAGCGGGCATGCCGTGGTGCTACTCGGCGACAAGGTGCGCACCGATGCCGAGCAGATCGTCGGCGCTATCGAAACGCACGGCATCGACATCTTCGACACCTCACCGTCGATGCTGAATCGGCTCATTGATGCCGGGTTGTTCACAACCGGCGACGATGGGGTCGAAAGCTGCCCGTTGCGGATCCTGGCGCTGGGTGGCGAGGCGATCAGCCTCGATACCTGGCGACGGTTGCAGGGTCTACCCACAACCCGCGTCATCAACTTCTACGGCCCCACCGAGACTACGGTCGAAGCGCTGATGGCCGACGTGCACGATCACGCCGCACCGACCATCGGCAACACCTTCGACAATATGGCCGCCGAGGTGCTCGATCATCGGCTGCGCCCGGTGCCGCCGGGCGGGCAGGGCGAGCTGTACCTATCCGGGCCGCAGCTGGCGGTCGGTTACCTGGGGCGTCCTGCGACCACGGCGGCGGCGTTCGTTGCCGGGCCGCACGGAAGGCGTTACCGCACCGGCGATCTGGTGCGTCGCGCGGCCGACGGCACCGTCGTGTACGAGGGCCGCATCGACAGCCAGGTGAAGATCAACGGCTACCGCGTGGAGCCCGATGAGGCGACCGTCGTGATGCGTGAACTCGACGGTGTGGCTCACGCGGCCGCGCTGGCGTTCGTGGACAACGGCCGGACCAGGCTCGGCGCGCTCGTGGTCGCCGATCTGTCCGCCGCCGAGATCCGGACCGCACTGGCCCGGCGTCTGCCACAGTTCCTGGTGCCGACGCGCATCGTGCATGTCGATCAGATTCCGTTGAACCGCAACGACAAACTCGACGTGCACGCGGCCACCGCGCTGCTCACCGCGCCGATCGCCGGTGGTGCGGGTGCCGAACCGGCCACCGATACCGAGCGTGCGCTGCTCGAGGTGATCGCGGCGATGGGCGAGGGTGCGAGCCGGGTCGGGATCACCGACAGCCTGGTCGATCTGGGTATCGACAGCATCGGTGTCATCGATCTGGTGTCACGGTTGCGCGGCGCGGGGTACCGGGTGGGTGCGAAAGACGTGCTCGGCGCTGCCGACCTGCGCGATCTCGCGCGAGTACTGGATGAACGCGGTTCCGATGAGGACGAGCCCGAAGCCGATGCGGTCGCGCCGGGCACGGTCCTCCCGTTGACGCCGCTGGCCCACGAGATCATCGCCAACGGCAACTACCGTTATCTGGCGCAGAGCCAGGTGATTTCGCTGCCCGACGACGTCTCCGCCGACGAGATCATCGAGCGTCTCGGTGCGCTCGCCCTCGCCCACCCGACGCTGCGCTCCCGGCTGACAATGGTCGACGGCGGGTACGCGCTGCTGGTGGAGGAGACCTCGAGCGCGGCCGAGCTGCTGAGCATCGTCTCCGGCGACACCGACAGCGCTGCCCACCTCGCCGACACGGTCGCCCGCCTCGACCCCGATGCCGGGCGCATGGTCGCTGCGACCGTACTGGATGGCCCGCATCGGCGCCTGCTGCTCTCCGTCCACCACTTGGCGGTCGACGTCGTCTCGTGGTTGATCCTCGTCGACGATCTGCGCCGCATGGAGCAGGGCTCGGCGCCGCTCAACGAGACCGGTTCGACAGGCACCGACCACCCCGCCGGTGCGGCCGCGAGCGACCCGGTCGGCGAACCCGGCGCGGACACCGCGTCGACCAGGCCGCAGTCGACCCCACCCACGATCCTGGGAACCCCCCTGGGCGGCCGCCTCACCGACCCGCTTACCGACCGCGCCACCGACACCGTCCAGCGCGTGGTCGAACTCGGCCCCGACCACACCGAAGCCCTGCTGGCCCGCTGCACCGAAACCGGTGTGCCACTGGACGACGCCCTGATCCTGGCCTGTGCGCTGGCTTTCCCCGACACCGCCGACGACTCCGGCCGCATCGCCCTCACCCGCGAAACCCACGGCCGCCCCGCCGACGACGACACCCGCCGCGTCGGCTGGTTCACCGTCGAGGAAACCGTCTCGATCCCACACAACAAATATCGCGACTGGACCCCCGCCCAGGGCCGCCCCGACCTCACCGACCGCACCCTCGAAGCCCGAGCCCAGCTCCGCCTGAACCACCTCGGCCGCTTCGACGTCCTCCAATTCGGCACCGGCCCCTGGACCCCCGCCCCCCTATCCGACTTCACCTCCGAATTCGGCATATCCGGCCACCCGGACCTCCCGCTGCGGTTCACCGTCGACATCACCACAGCAGTGGTGAGTCGCGACGAACGGCCCGCACTGGTAGCCCAATTCGATCTGAACTCGCGGGTGCTGGACGACGCCGAAGTCGAAGCCCGCACCACCCGTTGGTTGCAGACCCTCACAACCTTCGCCGAAGCCTGAACCCGCCAACGCGGGCTATCCCGCACATAGCTTCTCGACCGACACGCCGGGCCGACACGCAGGCTGGGCGCGAGAAGGTATGTGCCAGCTCGTCGGGGTTCAGTGGGGTGGGGCTCTTGGAGCGGTGGCCGGTCAGTCGGCGAGTCCGGCGCGATCACTCCCGCTGGGACCCTTTGGGCCACACGACGTCCACGGGGACGCCGGCCGCGCGGGCGAGTTCGACGACGGTTCCGGTGCCGCCGCGCTCACTGGCCTCGCCGTCCCACACTGCGATCAGCTGATCGGCGCCCAGCAGCAGTTGGGCATTGGCGGCCTCGTAGGCCTCGCGCCCGGCATCGTCGAAGTCCATGACATGAACGGACGCGGCACGGCCCAGCAGGCGGTCGAACAACTCTGCGTGGTCGGGCTTCACCTTGCGCTCGCGGTAGTTGCGCGACGGCAACACCACTTCGAGCCGCCCACCGCAGTCCAAAACCGCCTGGGCGAACACCGAATCCGCACCTCGCGCGATGCAGCTGACACCGACCAGCCCCTCGCACCCCTCCAACACCTGCACGATCCGGTCGTACACCAGCTTCGCCGTGTCCGGGGTGATGTTCATGTGGCCGGTGACAGCGACGCGCAACGGAGTTCCTTCCTACGGTTCGAGCTGAGCCATCTTGTCAGTCGGCGAGCCCCGCGTAGTTGGCGAGGCTCCGCAGGCTGTCGGATGCTCGGCGTTGCTGAGTGGCGGCGGTTTTCACGATGTTCTTCACCGTCGGTGACGACCGGAAATGTTCGGGCGAGGCCAGCCGGGATTCGTAGAGGGCGGTGATGGCCGCGTCGGGGTCGCCGTTGAGTAGATGCGCGCGGGCGGTGTCGAGCCAGAAGTAGGCCTGGCGTTCGATCGGTGTGCTCTTCTGGAGCCGGGTGCCGCGGGCGACGTCGATCGCGCGGCCGGGCTCGCCGAGGTCGACTTCGGCGCACACCTGATAGAGCTTGACGTTCGTCGGGCCGACCGGGGTGTCGTAGATGATGCGATCGCCGAAGCCGCGGGCCAGCCGCTCGGCCTCGGCGAGATGGGACCGCGAGGCGTCGGCGTCTCCGGCGGCCGCGGCGATGGTGCCTGCGCGCATGTGCAGGATCGAGTACACGGCAGCTGCTGCGGCGTCATCGTCCACGATCGGTTCGATATCGGCCATCGAGCGGGTCAGCAAGCGCAGCGCGTGCTGTGATGCGCCGACACGGGCCAGCGTTGCCGCTTTAACGTAATGGGTGGTCGCCAGCAGCAACGGATCGCCGGAACGCGTCGCCGCCCACTCCATTCGTTCCGTCGCGGTCAACGACAGGTCGGAGTATCCGAGCTTGTGCGCCACAGTGTTCGCCGCTCGGTAGGCGTCGGTGAGTAGCGCGTACGCCGGTTCGCCGGCTTCGTTGCCCGAGATGAGCAGCCGGTCGACCAGGTCGGGCAGCACCTGGACGATCTTGCGGTATTGGGTGTCCCGCCGCCACTGGCTGACTTTGGCCGACAGTGCGCGCAGCTGCTCGATCGGTTCGGGCTCCAGATCGGGATCCATCAAATCGGTGGCGGCGAGCGTGCGGCGCAGGATCGGCAGCACATCCAAAAGCTGTTCGGGCTCATCGTCGCCGTACAACCGGGAGGCGTCCACCCGCAGAGCGTTCGCCACCGCGCCCACCCACACCGTGGACGCGGAACTGTGCCCCTTCTCCACCTGGGCGAGCATCGAGCGCGAGACGTTGGCCGCGGCGGCGAGCTGGTGTTGAGTCATGCCGCGTAGCTTGCGGATTCGCGCGATTCGAGCGCCCACCGATTCGCCTTCGATCATCACCTCAAGCTACCAGCGACGTATCGAACAATCTTCGAACAATCGAACATTCATCGAACCTTAACTTTGATCCCAGCCCCCGACGCCGGGTGCGTGCCCCCATCCCCGACGCCGGGTGGTTCCCAACAACCCCACAACCGCAGGGGATTAGATGTCGGACTACCTCGCCGCGTTCAGTGTGGCCGGTTCGATCGCTGTTCTGCTTCTTGCCCTGATCTATGTCCTTCCCCACACCTTCGGCGAAGACGAACCGCCGATCACCGCGCGGGCGCCGCGCATGTCGGCGCGTACCGCGCATGGCCTGATGCAGGTGCATCGCCGATGCAGTATCGAATCCTGCCCGCATAAGCGGGATGCGTATCGGACTCTTGTTGCGATAGGGGCGATTACCCCGGATCAGCGGGCAGAGCGGTATCTGCGGTGAACGATCCGGAAGGCGAACCGTGTGGGTGGGTGCAGTGGGATGACGGCACCTGGTCGATGCTCGACGAGTACGGGATGCCCAGCGAGCGGCGCACTCTCGACGAAATGCTAGAGGCGGTTCACCGCAGGCTTCGTGGTGAGAGAGACGGTGACGTGGGGTGATCCCGCATCAGCCATTGCCGGCCGTGGCTCTCCAGGCTGCGGTGACACAACCTTCCTCCCAGTGCCACCAGCTCTGTTCTGCACCATGTTCCAGCAGCTCGCGGACCTTTGGCAGGTCTGCGTGCGCCGGTACCTCCAAGGCGACCATCCGGAAACGCTCTATTCCTTCGCCGGTGGTGCCGAGCCGGTGGAATATATCCAGAACGCCCTGTCGAGCGGCAGCCGAGCCGTCGTCCTTCAGCACGATCAAGCGGAAGGTGCAGTTGTCCGACGGTTGGACCACATCCCCGGCCCACAGCAGGCCGTCGTCGTCCGGCTGCACCGCAATGATGTCTCCGCGGGCGATTCCGCGAACAAACCAGGGTGTGTTGTCCAATCGGACCGTGCCGTCACCGAGATCGATCGCCCACAGGCTCTCGATGCTTGCCGGCGGCCAGCCCTGTTCGTCGATGTCCATCCGAAAATGGACCTTCACGTGGTCGGGCCTGGGATCGGTCATCGAACCATCCTCACACGGCTATGGGACTTCGGTGCCGGACCAAGCGCCCGCCGGATGCACTGCATCGCAGCGTTGAGCGCGCTCCGGTGGGCGAATTCGTACGCCGACCGCAGCATCCGGTGCCCGGCATCACCGAATCGGTGAGGGAACCGCGCTCACGCCCAGGGCACGGCCCCGAAAATGGACCCGAGCGCATCGACGTTGCGCGAGCACGGATTATCGGCCGGGGTGACCGGGGCAGGCCCGGGGGCGGGGGAGCGGAGGATGACGGTCACCTCGCGGTCGCCGCTGTAAGGGGCGGTGATGCTGCAATATTCGGCGTTCTCGCCCGGGTGGGGGAGGAAGACCTGGAAGGGGCGGCCGAATTGCTGCATGAGGCGGCGGGCGGTGGGATCGTCGGGTTGCGGGAATTCCTCTACGCGCTGACGGACCCAGAACATCACGCCGATGCGCTCCACCTCGCCCGCCATCCAGCTGCAACCGTCGGAGTTGTCCAGGTGCTGGCCGGGGGCGAGGCCGGGTTGGCGGATGGGCTGGATACCGGGGACGCCACTCACCCGATCGGCCACGCCCTGCGGGACCAGCGAGCACGGATCCAGACCTTCGAACGCGGGCGGCGCGGGAACCACCTGGGTGCGCGCCGGGAGGGGGGCGGTAGCCGCCGGACCTGCGGTGCCGCCGAGCGCGATCGCCGCGGCGAGCGCGGCGGCAGCGGCAATGAACGCCTTGCGAAGCAACGGTATCCCTTCATCGGCGGCGGGAGTCGCCGTCGGACGCGCCCAGACTACTGCCCAACCCCGCCCCGCGGCACCGAGTCCGGCGGATCATTTCGACCGAAATCCCCGTGAATGCGATATCGGCGTGGACCGGGGTTTCGGGGCGGTCGCGCTCGGCGCTGGTCAGGCGAGTGCCGACGGTTCGAGGGGTCGGCGCGACGCGAGCGGGGAGGTGCGATCGCGTCCCGCTACGGGGAAGTCGGGCATCGCTGATCAGCCCCGCCACGGCATGATTAGGTTAGCCAAACCACACGGCTAGGGGACGGCCGAACCCATGCGTTACGATGCCTCGGTAGGTTAGGCAAGGCTTGCCTACGGCATGGTGAGGCTGATCTTGCTGGTGAGGAGTCCGATGCTCGACAAGGCGGAAGTTCGCGAGATTGTGGCGGCGGCGATCGGCGTCCCGCCGGAATCGGTGGGTTACGACGACGATCTCGTCAGCCTCGGCATGCATTCGATGATGCTCATGCAGCTCTCGGCCAAGTGGCGCAAGCGCGGCTATGAGGTTCGCAGCTCCGAACTCGCGCTGGAGCCGACGATCGAGGCGTGGACCCGCATGCTCGGCGGCGGCGCCGCGCAGGCACCCGAACCGGCCCCGCAGCCCGCCGCCCCGGCCGCCCCCACCGACGCCTCGGCGGAATTCGGGCTGGCCACCATGCAGCACGCCTACTGGATGGGCCGCCGCCAGGATCAGCAGCTCGGCGGTGTGGCCGCGCACCTCTACGTCGAATTCGATGGTGCGGGTGTGCAAGCCGATCGCCTCGAACGCGCCGTCGTCCGGCTGGTGCGCCGCCATGAACAATTGCGCGCTCAGTTCCTCGACAGCGGTACCCAGCGGGTGCTGCCGGAGCCGCCGCAGATCTTCCGCGTCGTCGATCTGAGCGGGCACGCCGAGCCCGAAGCCGAACTCGAACGCCTGCGTCAGGACAAGAGCCATCAGCGGATGGACGTCGAACGCGGCCAGGTCATCGACATCACCGTCACCCTGCTCCCGGGCGGCAAACACCGCCTGCATCTGGATGTCGACATGCTGGCCGCCGACGCGCAGAGCTACCGCCGCATCCTCGACGATCTGGCCGCCCTCTATGAATCCGATGCCGATGATCTCGCGCCCATCGGCTTCACCTTCCGCGAGTATCTCGCCGAGAAAGAGCGCACCGCGCCGGACAACTCCGAAGACGAGAAGTGGTGGGAGAACCGCATTCTCGACTTCCCCGATATTCCCTCGCTGCCGGTGGTCCCGGAAAGCGAGCGCCCCGATCCCTCGCGCAGCATCCGCCTGCACCACTGGTTCGACGCCGAGGCCAAGGCCCGCCTGCACCGCAACGCGCACGGCAACGGCGTCACCCCGGCGGTCGCCCTGGCCACCGTGTTCGCCGAAGCCATCGCGCGCTGGTCGGCGCAGCAGCGGTTCCTGCTGAACGTGCCGCTGTTCGCGCGCCAGCCGCTGCACGACGACATCGACAATGTGGTCGGCGATTTCACCAACTCCGTGCTGGTCGACGTCGACGCCCGCGAACCGGAATCCATGCTGGCGCGCGCCAAGCGGCTCCAGAAGGAACTGCACACCTGCGCCGCGCACGCCGACTACGAGGGTCTCGATGTGCTGCGTGATCTGGGCCGGATGCGTGGCGGTCCGGTGACGCCCTCGGTGGTGTTCACCTCCGGCCTGGACCTGGGTGAGCTGTTCGCCGATCGGGTCACCCGCGTGTTCGGCCGCCCGGTGTGGATCCTGTCGCAGGGCCCGCAGGTGGACCTGGACGCGCAGGTGGCCGAACTCGACGGCGGTCTGCTGGTGAACTGGGACATCCGCCGCGACGCGCTGCCCGAAGGTGTCGCCGGGGCGATGTTCGAGCGGTTCCGCAACACGCTGGACGCGCTGGTCGAGCCGGACGCCGATTGGCACGCGGAGCTGGCCATCGAGCTTCCGGAAAGCCAGCGGGCAGTACGGGAATCGGTCAACAACACCGCAGCCGACCTGGGCGAACGCAACCTGCACGACGCCTTCTTCGCCCATGCCGAGCGCGCCCCGCGCCGGGAGGCGCTGCGCTGGCGCGACGGCTCGTCCACCTATGGCGAGCTGGCGGGCCAGGCCCTGTCGGTGGCAAGGGCGCTCACCGATGCGGGCGTGCGGCCCGGCGATACGGTGGCCGTCATCGTGCCGAAGGGGCACCGCCAGATTCCGGCCGTGCTCGGCGTGCTCGCCGCGTGCGCCACGTACCTGCCGATCGGCACCGGCCAGCCGAAGGCGCGCCGGGAGCGGATCCTGGAACGCGGTGGCGTGCGGGTCGCGCTCATCGACGACGTCATCGAACTGCCCGCCGAGGTCACCGGCGTGGACCTGAGTACCGCGCTCACCGCCGACCCGCTGCCCGCCCCGCACAGCTGCGCCCCGGACTCGGTGGCCTACGTGCTGTTCACCTCCGGCTCGACCGGCGAACCGAAGGGCGTCGAGGTCGGCCATCGCGCGGCCACCAACACCATCGACGCCATCGCCGCCCACTTCGACCTGGGCAGCGACGATGCCACGATCGGCCTGTCGTCGCTGGAGTTCGACTTGTCGGTGTTCGACATCTTCAGCCCGCTGTCGCTGGGCGGCGCGCTGGTATGCGTGGACACCGAGACCGAACGCGATGCCCAGGCCTGGGCCGAGCTGATCGCCGACCGCGGCGTCACCGTGCTGAACTGCGCGCCGGGCCTGATCACCATGCTGCTCGACACCGCGACCGCCGAACAGCTGCGTTCACTGCGCGTGGTGATCACCGGCGGCGATCGGGTGAAGGCCGAACTCGGCCACCGGCTGCGCGCGCAGGTCCCCGGCCTGCGCTTCGCCGGCCTCGGCGGCACCACCGAAACCGCCATCCACTCCACCGTCTGCGAGGTCACCGACGCCTTCCCGGCCGACTGGGCCAACGTCCCGTACGGCACCCCGCTGGCGAATGTGCAGCTGCGCGTGGTCAATCAGCGCGGCGAGGACTGCCCGGACTGGGTGGTGGGCGAGCTGTGGATCGGCGGCGTCAGCGTGGCCGACGGCTACCGCGGCGACCGGGATCGGACCGCGCAGCGTTTCGTCGAACACGACGGCGTGCGCTGGTACCGCACCGGCGATCTGGCCCGCTACCTGCCCGACGGCACCGTCGATTTCCTCGGCCGCGCCGACCATCAGGTGAAGATCCGCGGCTATCGCGTCGAGCTCGGCGAGGTGGAATCCGCGCTGGCCGCGCTGCCGGGCGTCCGCGAAGCGGTGGCGCTGGCGACGGATTCGGGCCGGCTGGTGGCCGCGGTGCACGCCGAGGCGGTGACGGCCGAGTCGATCGAGCAGCAGCTGCGGGACCTGTTGCCCGCGCACATGATTCCCGAGGTCATCCGGGTGCTCGAGGACATCCCGCTGACCGCGAACGGCAAGCTCGACCGGGCCGCGATCCGGCGCCTGCTCAGCAGCGACGACCCGGGTGCCCGCGACACCTACGTGCCGCCGGCCACCGAACTGGAGGCGGCGGTCGAGTACATCACCGCGCAGGTGCTCGGCATCGAACGCATCGGTGTGGAGACCGACTTCTTCGACGTCGGCGGCAATTCGATCCTGGCCACCACCCTCACCGCCAAGATCCGCGGCCTGCTCGGTGTCGAGAGTTTCGGCGTCACCGGCGTGCTGGAGGGCCGCACGGTGCGCGGCATCACCGAACGCCTCCAGGCCACCGAGGCCACCGAGGGCCGGCTGGAACAGGTGGCGCGGATCCTGCTGGAACTGGCGCAGGTGAGCGTTCCGGAACCCGCTCCGGCGCCCTGACCTGTACCGGCCGTGACGGCCGGTAACCCAACGTACGAGAAATGGTTTGACGTAGATGCGATCGCTGGACGACCTTCAGGAAGCGATGCGGGCCCGGCTCGCGCAGGAGGGCCTGGCCGCCACCCCGGCGGTGCCCGCGCGCCGGGATCCCGAGCGGGCACCGCTGTCGTTCGGGCAGCGCTATGTGTTCGCCCATCAGCAGATCTCGCCCGACAGCACCGCCTACAACCTGTGTCTGGCGCTCACCTTCCATGGCGAGGTGCACTACGACGCTCTGCGGCGCGCGTTCCTGGCCTTGCCGCAGCGGCACGAGGTGCTTCGCACCACGTACCACACCGATGAGCAGGGCGAACCGTACCAGCGCATCCACGCCGAACTCCCGCCGCGCGTGGCCGAACTGGATCTGACCGAGCTCGACCCGGCCGAGACCACCCGCCGCATCGACGAGCTGGTCGCCGCCGCCGCGCACGAGACCTTCGATCTGGCGGCCGAGTCGTCGCTGCGGTTGACATTCCTGCGCGCCGACGCCGAGACCACGGTCGTCATCCTCGTCATCCAGCACATCGCCTGGGACGGGATGACGTTGCCCGCCCTCTCACGCGACGTCGAACGCTTCTACCAGCAGGCTTTGGCCGGCGAACCGCGACCCGAACCGCTGGAGCGGCAGGTCGCCGATTTCGCCGAATGGGAACAGGACCGCTTCGCCGAGGCCGATCACACCGCCGAATCCGAGTTCTGGGCAGCCCAGTTCGACGGCGAGGTACCCGAACTCCAGCTGCCCTATGACCGCAGGCCCGCCGTCGTCACCGAACGCGGCGACCGCATGGACCGGCTGCTGTCCGGCCGCGCCGACGCCAACCTGCGCGCCCTCAGCTCCCAGCTGCGCGCCACCCCGTTCCAGGTGTTCCTGGCCGCCTACTACCTCGCGTTGCGCCAGGTCACCGGCCAGTCCGAGGTGGTCGTCGGCACGACGGTCGCCAACCGCGAGGAGTCGGGCAGCGATCTGCTGATCGGCAACCTCAGCAATATGCTGCCGCTGCGCTTCACCGGCGCCGACGCCCGCACCTTCGCCGATCTGGTCGATCATGTGCGCGGGGTGACGACGGAGGCGTTCCGGCACAAGACCTTCCCGCAGGAAGCCATCGTCCGCGCGGTCAACCGCGCCACCGGCAATGTCGGCTCCAAGCTGTTCGACACCATGGTGCTGTTCTTGCAGCAGAAGATCGACGGCCCGCAGCTGCCCGGTGTCAGCACCAGCTGGCACCTGGCCGATCACGGCGCCTCGCTGCTGCCGGTGGCGGTGGAGGCGTTCATGCACGCCGATCGGGTGGACGTGCAGATCACCTACCGCACCGACCTGTTCGACCCGGCCACCATCGAGCGGCTGCACGAATACATCGATCAGATGCTCGCCCACGCCGGGGCCGAGGTCACGCTGAACCGGCTGCTGGTGCTGTCGGACTCCGACCGCGCGAAGCTGGCGGCGTGGACGCCGGGGCCGCGGGTGCCGATCGTCCCGGAAACCGCCGACGCGATGATCCGCGACTCCGCCCGCAACTATCCCGAGCGGGTGGCGGTGGTGTTCGAGGACACCAGCCTCACCTACGCCGAATTCGATTCGTACGTCAATCGTGTGGCCCGGCTGCTGCGCGGGCGCGGGGTGGGCGCCGGCGACCGAGTCGGTGTGTTCGCCGAACGGTCCGAGCACCTGCCCGTCGCGTTCGCCGCGATCCTGCGGGCCGGAGCGGTGTATGTGCCGTTCGATCCGAGCTATCCCGCCGACCGCATCGAGTACATGCTCGGTGACGCCGATCCGGCGCTGATGATCCGCTCGGTGTCCGGCGATCGCGAGCTGCCGGTGCAGAACTCGGTGCCGGTGGTCGATCTCGCCGATCCGGGGGTCCGTGCCGAGCTGGCGGAACTGGACGACGCGCCGCTCGAGATCACCGAACTGGATCGGCCGATCCACCCGCTCGATGCCGCCTACCTGCTCTACACCTCCGGCACCACCGGCCGCCCCAAGGGCGTGATCATCCATCACCGTGGTGTCGCCAACCATGTGCAGTGGATGCGCGACCATCTCGGCTTCGGCGCAGAACGCATCTTGCAGAAGGCGCCGATCGGCTTCGACGTGTCGGTGTTCGAGCTGGTCAACGCGCTGTGCACCGGTTCGGCGACGGTGCTGCCGCATCCGGAGTGGTGGCAGGCCGATGTGGAGGCGCTCGCGGGAATCATCGACCGGCACAAGATCACCCAGATCTCGCTGGTGCCCAGCGTGGTCCGCGCCTTCCTCGATGCGGGCCCCGATCCCGCGCGCCTGCAGTCGATGCGGTTCGTCTACCTCGGCGGCGAGGCCGTGCCCCCGGCGCTGGTGGAGGAATCGAGCAAGGTGTTCGGCGGCACGGTGCTCGGCCTGTACGGGCCCACCGAGGCGTCGATGGACATCACCCACGAAGACTTCGACGGTGCCCCCGAGCAGGGACCCGCGCTCATCGGTGTGCCGGAATCCAATTCGACCGTGTACGTGCTCGACGAGCAGCTGCGGCAGGTGCCGACCGGCGTCATCGGTGAGCTGTACCTGGGTGGCGTACAGCTCGCCCGCGGCTATCACCGCAGGCCCGGCCTGAGCGCGGGCACCTTCGTGGCATGCCCGTTCGCCGACGAACCCGGCGCCCGCATGTACCGCACCGGCGATATCGTGCGCTGGAACGCGCGCGGCCGGCTGGAATACCTCGGCCGGGTCGACGATCAGGTCAAGATCCGCGGCCACCGCATCGAACTCGGCGAAGTCGGGGCCGTGCTGCGGCAGGTGCCCGGCATCGTTTCCGCCGCGGTGATCGCCGTCGCCAAGGGTGCCGACGCCGCGCTGGCCGGCTACTACGTCCCCGAACCCGGTTCGACGTTCGAGACCGATCCCGAGGATGAGAACGCGGGCGCCATCCGCGCCTTCCTCGCCGAACGGCTGCCGGACTACATGATCCCGGCCGCGCTCGTGCGGTTGCCCGCGCTGCCGCTGACCGCCAACGGCAAACTCGACCGCAAGGCACTGCCGGTGCCGGATCTCGGCGGTTCCACCGGCCGCGGCCGCGCCCTGCGCGATGACGCGGAAATCGCTGTCGCCGAGGTGGTTCGGCAGGTGCTCGGTATTCCCGAGAGCACCGAACTGGCCGCCGACGACGATTTCCTCGCCCTCGGCGGCGATTCGATCAGCGCCATCCGGATGGCGTCGGCGTTGAAGAAGCGCGGACTGTCCATCACCACCAGCACCCTGTTCGAGGCCCGCACGATCGCCGCGATCGCCGCGGCCACCGAGCCGATCGCCGAATCCGGCGCACCCGAACTGGTGGACGCGGGCGCCGACACCGGCTGGATTCCGCTCGGCCCGATCGCGGCTCTGCTCACCGAGCGTCCCGCGGACACCTACCGCGCCTACAGCCAGGCCACCGCCGTCGTCACCCCGGCCGACGCGACCGCCGACCGGCTGGCAGCGATGCTGCGCGGCCTGGTCGACCGGCATCCGATGCTGCGCGCCCGAATCGGCACCGACCCGGCAGGCAACACCGCCTACTACGTGCCCGCACCGGGCGAACCGTTCGACTATCCGGCGCTCACCGAGGTCGAACTCGATGCGTCGGACTGGGACCGGGCGGCCGCCGACACCCTCGCCGAGCAGCTGCGCGGCACCGCCGAGGCCATGGATCCCGCCGCGGGCGCGATGTTCGGCGCCGTCTGGGTCCGCACCCCCGACCGGGCGACGGGACGGCTGCTGCTGGTCATCCATCACCTGGTGGTGGACGGCGTGTCCTGGCGCATCATCCACGACGACCTGCGCCAGCTCTGGGCCGGCGAGGAACTCGACGGCACCGGAACCTCGGTGCGCACCTGGAACACCAACCTGGTGCAACTTGCGGGCAGCGAAACCCTCGCCGGTGAGCTGCCCTACTGGCAGACCGTGGCCGCCACCGCTGACCCGCTGCTCGGCGACAGCGCCTTCGACCCGGCCCGCGACACCGTCGCCACCGTGCGCGAGGTGACCACCGAACTCGACGCCGACGACACCACCTTCCTGATGACGACCGCGGCCCAGGCCTTCGGCTGCGATTTCCTCGACATCCAGGTGGCGGCGCTGGCCGTGGCCACCCACCGCTACCGCCGCGCGCACGACCGCGACGGTGCGACCGTCTCGCTCACCATGGAACGGCACGGCCGCGCCGAAACCCTGTTCGCCGGAGCCGATCTCGGCAATACCGTCGGCTGGTTCACCAGTGCCTACCCGGTCGCGCTCGAGGTGGCCGGTTCCGGTGAGCCGGAGATGGTCGCGGCGGTCAAGGCCGTGAAGGAGCAGCTGCTCGCGGTGCCGGAATCCGGCATCGGCTACGGGCTGTTGCGCTGGCTGAACCCGGATACGAAGGCGCAGTTGCAGTCTCACCCGGCACCGCAGCTCAGCTTCAACTACATGGGCCGTTTCGCGCTCGCAGAGCAGGCCGCGGAATGGGATGCCGCACCCGAATTCGGTTATCTCGGCGGCCATGCCGGGCCAACCCAGCCCGCCGCGGCGCTGCTCGACATCAACACGGTAGCCCTGGTCGAAGGCGATGCGCCCGCCCTGCACGCCTCCTTCCGCTACCCCTCCGGCCCGCTGGCCGAGGAGCAGGTGCGCGAACTCGCCGAGCTGTGGGCGGGTGCGCTGCGCGAACTGGCCAAAGCGGTGCGCGATGATCCGGCGCGCAGGCTCACCCCGAGCGATGTGCTCGCCCATGACGTCACCCAGCTGGACCTGGACCGCTGGCACAACCTCTACGGCGATTACGCCGACGTCTACCCGCTGGCACCGCTGCAGGCCGGTCTGTACTTCACCGCGATCAGCAGTGCCGGGCGCGACGCCTACACCGTGCAGACCACCATCTCGGTCACCGGCGCGCTCGACGTGCCACGGCTGGGCCGGGCGCTGGACACCGTGCTCAACCGGTACCCGAACCTGCGGGTGGCGGTCTCGGTCTCGCACGCGGGGCAGCCCTACGCCATCGTCGCCGACCGGATGACGTTCGTGACCAGCGAAGTCGACTACCGCGACCGGCCCGACGCCCAGCAGAAGCTGCAGGAATTCCTCGACACCGATCAGGCCGGCCAGTTCGACCTGTCCCGCGGCCCGCTCATGCGCGCCACCGTCGTGCACCTGCCCGAGGACGAGCACATGCTGGTGCTCACCTCGCACCACATCCTCACCGACGGCTGGTCCGGGCAGCTGCTGCCGCGCGAGATCTTCGCCGCCTACGCCACCGAGGGCGCCGCCGCACCGCTGGGCAATCCGGGCACCTTCGCCGAATTCCTGCGGCTCACCCAGGCACGGGAGGCCGAGACCGAGGCCGTCTGGTCGAAGTACCTGGACCAGGTGCAGCCGTGCATCGTGGCACCCGGCAGGGAAACCGGCGGCGACGCGGTGCCCGCCGCGCACAGCTTCATGATCGACACCGAAGTCGGTGACAAGCTCACCGCGCTGGCCTCCGAGACCGGCACCACCTTCAGCGCGATCTGCCAGCTGGCCTGGGCCAATGTGCTGCGCTATGTGACCGGCGAGGACGCGACCGTCTTCGGTGAGGTGGTCTCCGGCCGCCCCGCCGAGATCGACGAGATCGATACCGCCATCGGCTGTTTCGTCAACACCGTGCCCGTCGCGATCGCGCTCGACGCCGGCCGCAGTTGGCGCGAGCACCTCGATGAGATGCAGAGCCGCCGCCGCGAACTCATGGAGTTCCACCAGTACCGGCTCACCTCGGCCAACCGCACCGCGGGTGCGCGCAAGCTCTTCGACAGCATGTTCGTCTACCAGTCCTACCCGTCCGGGCGCGACGAGCTCGAACAGCTACTCGGACAAGAGAACCTGGAGCTGGTGTCGTTCTCCGGACGCGGCGCCACCGACAACGCGCTGCTGGTGATGATCTTCCCGCCGGACCTGCTGTTCCCCGGTGACGCGTTGCGCGTGGTCGTCTTCTACGCCGAGGACTCCTTCGAGGCCAACGACGCTCAGATCATCGAAACCGCGTACAGCAACACCTTGCGCGCCATCGCCGAACACCCCGACGGCCTGGTGGGCGCGACCGAAGCAATCGACGACGCGGACCAGGGCATGTTGGTCATGCGGCGGATGTGGCAGTGAGGCAGGAGAAAGTTATGGCAAACACCCCCGGATGGATCCGCAAATTCCACAAGCCGCGCGTCGCGGACGCCCCACCGCTGCTCATCTGCCCGCACGCGGGCGGCGGCGCCTCGACCTACCGGCCGTTCTCCAAGGCGCTGAGCGCGAACTTCGACGTGGTGCTGTTCCAGTACCCCGGCAGGCAGGACCGGGCCGCCGAAACCCCCAAGGAGACGCTGCCGGAGACGGCCGCCGCCGCCTTCGACGAGTTCTCCCGCTCCACGCTCAACCGCGGTGAACCGATCACCGTATTCGGCCACAGCATGGGCTCGGTGGTCGCGTTCGAATTCACCCGGCTGGCCGAGGCCGCCGGCATCCCGGTGCGCATGCTCGGGGTGTCCGGTGCGGTGGCGCCGTGGATGTGCGCCGATATGCCGCCGCACCCCACCGAGGATGAGCAGCTGCTCGATCACGTTTCCGGGCTGGAGGGCACCGGCGCCGAGGTGATGGGCAACCGGGAGCTGATGCGGATGGCGCTGCCCGCGCTCAAGGCCGATTACGCCGCCTTCGACCGCTACACCTGCGGCAAGGACGTGGTGCTCGACACCAGGATCCACGCGATGGGCGGCAGCGACGACGACTACGTCGGCATGGGCGATCTGTACGCCTGGCAGGAGCACACCAGGCAGCCGCTCGAGGTCACCATGTTCGACGGCGGGCATTTCTACCTGCACAACCAGGTCGCGGGCATTGCCGAAGTGCTGTCCGCCGAACCGGTTTCGGTGTCGCGGTGAGCGCCGTCGAGGATCACATCGTCATCGCCGGGATGGCGGTGGAGGCACCCGGCGGCGTGGACACCCTGGCGCGCTACTGGTCGGCGCTGGCCGACGCCGAAGACTTGATCGGCCCGTTCCCGCGTGATCGCGGCTGGCCGATCACCGAACTGCTGTCCCTGTCCGCGGCGAACGAGGGCTGGAGCCCGGTGCGCGATGCGGGCGGATTCCTCACCGGTGCCGCCGAATTCGATGCCGCCTTCTTCGGGATCTCGCCCCGCGAAGCCGTCGCGATGGACCCGCAGCAGCGGGTCGGCATGCGCGTGGCGTGGCGAGCGCTGGAGAACGCGGGCATCAACCCCGCGAGCCTGGCAGGTGCCGAGGTCGGCGTCTTCATGGGTGCCTCGTTCACCGAGTACGGGCCGCACGCCGCCCAGGTCAACGAGCACACCGGATACCGCGCCACCGGCGCCGCGCTCGGCGCCGTCGCGGGCCGGATCTCGCACGGCCTCGGCCTGGTGGGACCGTCGATGACGGTGGACACCGCCTGCGCGTCGTCGCTGTCGGCGCTGCATCTGGCGGCTGCCGCCATCCGCAACGACGACTGCGAATGGGCGCTCGCCGGCGGGGTCTGCGTGCTCGGCTCGCCTGCGGGTTTCTACGAATTCTCCAAGGCCAACGCGCTGTCGACGGACGGCCAGTGCAAGCCGTACTCGGCCGAAGCCTCCGGCACGCTGTGGGGCGAAGGCGCCGGTGTGGTCGTGGTGGAACGCGAATCGCGAGCCCGCGAACTCGGCCATCGCGTCTACGGCCGGGTCCTCGGCACCGCCGTCAACCACAACGGTAAGGGCGCGCCGATCGCCGTGCCCAGTACCGACGCGCAAGAGCAGTTGATCCGCAAAGCGGTGTCGCGCTCCGGAATTCCCGCCGACGCGGTCGGCTTGGTGGAGGGGCACGGCACCGGCACCGCGGTCGGCGATCCCAAGGAACTCATTGCCCTGCAACGCGTCTACGGCGCCGGCGATCCGGCCGCACCGGGTCCGCTGCTCGGTTCGGTGAAATCGAATCTCGGCCACGCCCAGGCCGCGGCGGGCATGCTCGGCCTGATCAAGGTGCTGCTCGCGGGGCTGCACGGGCAGATCCCGCCGTCGCGGTTCGCCGACAACCCGACCACCGAGGTGGACTGGTCCGCCTCGACCCTGCGCCTTGCCGACAAGTTGCAGGACTGGCAGCCGCGCGACGGCGTGCGGTACGCAGCGGTGTCGTCGTTCGGCGTCGCGGGCACCAATGCGCACGCGGTGCTCGCCATGCCGGTGCCGGAAGAGGAGAACCATGTCTAGCCATCGTCTTCCGGACGGAACCATTCCGGTCCTGCTGTCCTCGGACACCGACGAATCGCTGCGCCGCGAAGCCGCCGCGATCCTCGACTACGTCGACGCCCGGCCCGCGCTCACTCCCGACCAGGTCGCCGCCCAGTTGCTGCGCACCCGTGTCCCGCGCCGGCGCCGGGCACTGGCCATGGTCACCGACCGCGATCAGCTGCTCGCGGCCCTGCGCGCGGTCGCCGCGGGCGAACCGCATCCGGCCGTCGTCACCTCGGGCGCCCCGGCGAGACCGCGCAAGATCGCCTATGTCTTTCCCGGACAGGGCAGTCAACGGCCGGGCATGGGACGGATGTTCTACGAGCATTCGCCGGTGTTCCGCGCCGCGGTGGACGAATGCGAGGCCGTCTTCCAGGAGCTGTTCGGCATCTCGCCGCTGACCTACCTGCTCGACGGCGGCGACGCGGTGGACGAGGTGACCATCGTCCAGCCCGCGCTGTTCATGCAGATGGTCGGCCTGGCCGCGATCTGGCGGGCGGTCGGTGTGGAACCGGCGGCGACGGTCGGGCACAGCCAGGGCGAGATCGCCGCGGCGGTGGTGTCGGGGGTCATCTCGCTGGCCGACGGCGTCCGGGTGGTCACGCTGCGCGCGCAGCTGGTCGAGGAACTGTGCCCGGAGGGCGGCACCGATGGGCAGTACTCGATGGCCGTGCTCGGCGTCGACCGCGACGAATGCGAGGCGCTGATCGCGCGCAGTTCCGCGTGGGCCGAGCTGTCGGTGGTGAACTCCGCCCATGTGCTGGCAATCTCCGGTGAGCGCGAGGCCGTGGTGAACATGGTCCAGACGCTCAACGACGAGGGCACCTTCGCCAAAGAGATCCGGGTGGCCTATCCGGCGCACACCTCCTACGTCAGCAAGTTCCGGTCGGAATTCTGCGACGGCATGGCCGACAAGCTGGATCGTCCGACATTCCAGGAAACCTCGATCGACTGCATCGGCGCCACGCTCGGCGCGCCCATCACCCCCGACCTACCGGTCGGTGACTACTGGTTCTGGAACCTGCGCAATCGGGTGCGGTTCGACCTGGCCATCATCGACGCCGCCGAACGCGGAATCGACACCTTCATCGAGATCGCCGACCATCCCGCGCTGATGATCGCCATCATGGAGAACCTGAGCCAGGTGCCCGGCGACCGCGAGTTCCAGCCCATCGGCACCTCCCGCCGTTCGGCCGAGGATCTCGCCGAGTTCACCCGGAACCTGGCCGCCATCGCGGTCGGTGATCTCGACTTCGACTGGGACGGGCTGCGTACCGCGGGCACGAACGAGCGCCCGCCGTTGCCGCTGCTGGATTTCCCGAACACCGAGATGAACTCCAAGCCCATGTGGGCGCCGTTCGACTACCCCGAACCGGAGACCGAACCCGCGGCGGTCCCCACCCGGCTGGTGGAGCAGTGGGTACGGCTGGAAAAGCGCACGCTGGTGCCGCCGCGCACACTCACCCTGATCGACCCGACCGGACGCTGCGGCGAGCTGGCCGAGGCGGTACGGGCGGGCGCGGCCCGGCAGGGCGCCAAGATCGTCGACGCGCCGGCGGCCTTCGACACCGCCGTGGTGCTGCTGCCGCCACCGTCCGACGGCACCACCGAGTCCGCTGTCGCCGAGCTGGCCGCCTTCGCCGACCTGAGCTGGTTGCCCGAACTCGACGGGGTGGCCGACATCTGGCTGGTCACCCGCGGCGGTGAAGCCGTGACCGGCGACGAGCAGCCCGATCTGTTCCAGGCCGCTGCGCAGGCCGGATTCCGTTGCCTGGCACCCGAACACCTCGGTGTGCGGTTCCGGCACGTCGATCTGGCGCCCGGTGCGGACGCCGCGGCCTCGGCCAAGGCGCTGCTCGGCGCGGTGCACACGGCGGGCGAACCCGAACTCGCTATCCGCGAGGGCGGTGTCTACGGCAAACGGCTCACCGTCGACGAGGCCACGGCGCTCGATCCCGGCACGCCGCGCGAGATCGTGATCGCCGGCGGCACCGGCAAACTCGGCCTCGATATCTGCGAACGCTTCGCCCGCGCCGGTGCCGGGCGCATCACGCTGATCAGCCGGTCCGGCGGCAATGCCGACGCCCGCGCGCGCATCGCCGAACTGCGTGCACTCGGCGGCACCGACATCGTGGTCCGCACCGGTGACGTCACCGACGCCGACTCGGTGCGGGCGCTGGCCGCCGAGCACGGTGGCGCACCGGTGGACCTGCTGGTGCACGCCACCGTCGACTACGGCGCCGCCGCAGCCGAACTCACCCCCGAGACCGTGCGCGCGGCCGCCGCCGCCAAGCTCGGCGCCCTCGACAACCTGGTGCGCGCACTGCCACTGGCCGAGGACGGCCGGGTGCTGCTGTGCTCCTCGCTCTCGGCCACCATCGGCGGGCGCGGGCATCTGCTCTACGCCGCCGTCAACCGGATGCTCGACGCCGCCGCGGCCCGGCTGCGCGCCGAGGGCATCGCCTGCTCGTCGGTGCAGTGGGGCCTGTGGCGTGAAGTCGGCGCCGATCAGGCCGATGCGCTGGCACAGATCAGCGGCACCGGGCTGTACCCGATGGACGTCGACGCGTCGATCGCGGCGGGATTCACCGAAGCAGCCGCGAACGCGCTCGTGGTGGCCGCGGATTGGGGCCGGGTCGCGACGCTGTTCGAGGTGTTCGGGTTCGGGCCGCTGTTCGATCAGGTGCGGGAGCTGGCGCCGCCGGTGCTGCCCGAGGCGCGGAAAACCGCCCGCCCTGCGGCAGAACCGGCCGTCGAAACCCGGGTCGCCGTGGCCGAGCCGGCACCCGAAGCAGCGCCGGCGAGTGGTGGCGACACCGCCGAACGCGTGCGGTTCGCGCTGCGGTCGGTAATGGGCATGGACGCCACCGAAACCATCGACGGCTCAACGCCATTGGTCGCGCTCGGGCTCGACTCGCTTCAGGCCCTCGACCTGCGCAAGCGCATCGAATCGGATCTGCAGCGCGACGTACCCGTCACCGCGATTCTCGGCGGCGCATCCTTGGACGAGGTGGTATCGCTGCTCGGCTGAGCGGCGCGGAATGAGTAACAAGCGATGAGGAATGGGAGTCCGCTGACCGAAGGTCAGAGGCGGCGACCGGACCACCGTTCGGCCCGGCACAGCCGCCGGAAACCGCGCAACGGCGAGTCGTGACGCACGGGCGACGTAGCGGCGGCCGGCCCACCGCGCCGGCGCGCTACGGCTGGTTCGCCGCGGCCGGCGCGCTACGGCAGGTTTGCCGCGGCCGGCGCGCTACGGCTGGTTTGCCGCGGCCGGCGCGCTACGGCTGGTTCGCCGCGGCCAGCGCACCACGACCGGCGCACCACGACCGGTTCGACACGGCCGGTTCGCCGATATGGCCGAACTGAACAAGTGCATGCGCGCGGTTCGGCGGCGGCGATCGGGCTGCGCGGTGGGACGACGAGGAATCTGCCGCGATGGTGCGGCCGGCGCCATGAGTCCAAGAGCAACGTCGACATGGCCCGGATGACCCGCTCGCGCTGCAGGTTCGCAGGGCATGAGCACCAGAGAGCAACGCAGGGGAGTGAACTCCAGAATGGAGCGGCAAGTGTCAGGATCGGATGCGGCGATCGTCGTCGACGGCGTCGAGAAGTCCTTCGGCGAGGTGAAAGCCTTGCGCGGCATCAGCTTCGGTGTGCCGGCGGGCAGTGTGCTCGGCGTGCTCGGGCCCAATGGTGCCGGGAAGACCACGACGGTCTCCGTGCTGTCGACCCTGGTCAAACCCGACGCCGGTCGGGCGAGCGTGGCCGGGTTCGATGTGGTCTCCCAGGCCGAGCGGGTGCGTGAGTCGATCATGCTCACCGGCCAGTACGCCGCGCTGGACGAGATGCTCACCGGCCGGGAGAACCTGGTGCTGTTCGGCCGGTTGATGGGCCTGCGCCGCAAGGCGGCCCGGCAGCGCGCCGACGAACTGCTGGAACGCTTCACTCTCACCGAGGCGGCCGACCGCCGGGTCGGGCAGTACTCGGGCGGCATGCGCCGTCGCATCGACATCGCCTGCGGCCTGGTGCGATCCCCGCGCGTGGTGTTCCTGGACGAGCCGACCACCGGCCTCGACCCGGTCAGCAGGCAGAACCTGTGGACGCTGGTGCGCGAGTTGAAGCAGCAGGGCGTCACCATCCTGCTCACCACCCAGTACCTCGAAGAGGCCGACGCCCTCAGCGACAACATCATCGTCGTCGACAAGGGCACGGTGATCGCCGAAGGCACCGCCGACGAACTCAAGGCGCGTTCGGGCTCGAGCTACTGCGAGGTCGTCCCGGTCGACGCAGGCGATGTGCCCGCCGTAGTCGCCGCTCTCAGCGAGCTGGGCGCCTGCACCGTCGCCGAATCCGCCGACCGGGTGTCGCTGCCCGCCCCGGACGGTGCCGTGACGCTGTCGGAGGCGCTGAACCGGATCACCGCCGCGAATATCGAACTCATCGATATCGCGCTGCGCCGCCCGTCGCTGGACGAGGTGTTCATCCAGTTGACCAAGCCGGCCGATGCCGTCGTCGAGGTCTCGGCATGATCGCGGGACAGATAGCGCCGGAATCGCGGGTGCCTGAGGTGGACCGCGCCGCCGGCTGTGGTGGCCACCGCGTGATCGGGATCAGCGCGGCTTCAGTGACGCCGGGGGTCGCAGCGGTCGTCCACGCCCGTAGCGGTGTGCATCACGCCCGGCCCCGGCCGGCGACGAAGGCCGAGTCCATCAGCCTGGTGCCGAACGCTGGCTCGAATGCACTCCTCCGGGAACTGAAATTGCGTGGCCGCACAGCCGGGGCGAACGAGCAGCGTGTGGAGGTGGCGGCATGAGCCAGGGCATCGCCGAGCACGCGCCGATCGGGGCCGCGGCGCCGGGTGTGCGCGACGAGGTTGCGGCGCTGCGAGTTCCACCGGGCCTGCAATGGAGCGCGTTGAGCGAGCGCGGCATCCGCGCCGCCATCCGTGAGGGCGATCTGATCCTCGGGTTCGCCTCGCCGCTGGTTTTCTTCGTCTGCTTCTATGTGCCGCTGCGCAAGTCGATGGAAGCCGTCGGCATCGATTACGCGCAGTACCTGCTGCCGTTGATCGTGGTGCAGTCGATGTTCTTCACCTCGATGTTCGCCGGCGACCGGGCCGCGCGTGAGGTCGCGGGCGGGATGGGGACTCGATTGCGGGCCATGCCGGTGCGGGCGTGGGTGCCGCCGTCGGCGCGGATGTCGGCGAATCTGGTGCGCGCGCTGTCGGCGCTGATCGGTGCGCTGGTGATCGGCACGATCTTCGGATTCCGGTTCCATGGTGTGGGACCGGCAGTGGTGTTCGTGGCGGTCGCGCTGGCATTCGGCGCGGCACTGGTGGTGGCCGCCGATGCGCTCGGCACCTTCACCGCCAATCCCGAACTCGGCGCGACGGTGCTGTTCGCGCCGCAACTGCTGCTGGTGATGATGTCCACCGGTTTCGTTCCGGCCGAGGGGTTCCCCGGCTGGATCCAGCCGTTCGTCCGCAATCAGCCGGTCTCCCAGGTCACCGATGCGCTGCGCGGGCTGGCCGACGGCCGGTTCACCTCCGAGTTGACAGTGGCGAGCATCTGGATCGCGGGCATGCTGGTGTTCGCCGCGGTCGTGTCGGTGTGGGTGGAAAGGAAGCGCCGGTGAACGCGCTGATCGATCAGAGCCTGGTGGAGACCGGGCGGCTGCTGCGCCGCTGGAGCCGTCAGCAGGAGGTGCTGACCAGCACGCTGGTGCTGCCGATCCTGTTGCTGCTCATGTACAAACTGGTGCTCGGCAAAACCCTCGGCGCGGTGGGCGGGGTGGAACCGATCTACGGTTTCGTGCCGATGATCGCCGTCGCCGGCGCCATGTACGGCGCGATGGGCACCGGCATGTCGCTGTTCGGGGAGCGCGAAAGCGGGCTGCTGCGCCGCTTCTGGGTGCTGCCGGTGCATCGCGGCGCCGGACTCATCGGCCGCCTGCTCGCCGAATGCGTGCGCGCCCTCGCCGCCACCGTCGTGGTGATCGCGGTCGGCCTGCTGCTCGGCCTGCGCTTCCAGAACGGCTGGACCGGAGTGTTCGGCGTACTCGCGGTGCCGGTGATCGTGATCGCCGGGTTCACCCCGCTGGTCGTCATGGTCGGCGTCAGCCGCATCGGCGGCCAGGTCACCCAGATCTTCGCCATCGTCGTGCTCGTCGGCATGTTCTTCAACTCCGGCTTCGTCGCCGTGCAGAACTACCCCGGCTGGCTCCAGCCCATCGTCGCGGGCCAGCCCATGAGCTGCGCCATCGAAGCCATGCGCGGCTTCCTCCTCGGCGGCCCGATAGCCACCCCGCTACTACAGACCATCGCCTGGTCGGCCGGCCTGATCGTCGTCTTCGGCGGCCTCGCGGTGCGTGGGTACCGCAAGGCCGCCGAGAGCTGAGCCGATTACCCGGCAACGCGCTCCAGCTTGCTGCCCGCGCGGATGCCGATCGACATGATGTCGCTCGGTTCGTCCAACGTCAGCCGGTGCCATCGACCCCTGGGGACGATGGTGGCAGTGCCCGCGGTGAGGTGGACGGTGGTTTCGGGTTCGCCGTCACGTTCCGGGCGCAGGTACAGGTGCAGCGAGCCGGAGAGGCAGCAGACCGCTTCCTCGGAGTCGGGGTGCATCTCCCAGTGGTCGGCGTGCAGGTCGGCGTCGGTCTCGACGTGGAAGACGCCGAGGTGCCAGCCGTCCGAGCCGCCGGCCATCCGGCGTTCGCCTTCGCTGACCTTGCCGTCGGGCTGGAAATACAGGGCACGGGCGAACAGATCGATGGGGGTCATGGGGATTCCTTTCATCGGGTAGCCGGCGCGAGTTCGTCGCCGGAATCGGTGGCCGAGGCGCTGCTTTCGGCCGGGAGCAGGAGGGCGGCCACCGCGGCGGCCACGAGGAACAGCAGCGCGGCGGCGCCGAGGGCGAAGGCGTAGCCGCTGTTGAGAGCAGTCGGATCGGACACGTCGGAGGTGCGGCTCGCGGCGAGCGTCGCCAGTGCGGCGACGCCCACGCTGCCGCCGAGCTGCCGAGAGCTGTTGAACACCCCCGACGCCATGCCCGCCTCGCGTCCGGTGACGCCGATCGTCGCCGCGGTGGCCACCGGCGCCAGGCACAGGCCCATCCCGAAGCCCGAGACCACCGACGGCCCGAGCACATCGGCGACCACGCTGCCGTCGGGGCTGATCTGCGCGAACCAGAGGAACCCGAGCGCGGTGACCAGCCCGCCGAGAACGAGCCAGAACCGTGGCGACCGGCCGGATCGGGTCACCAGCACCGTGCCCACGATGACGGTCACCGAGAACGGCACGAACGCGATCCCCGTGACGCCCGCGCTCAGGCCCAGCACCTGCTGCATGTACAGCGACATCAGATAGAACGTCGCGAATTGCCCTGCCGCGGCGAGGAATACGAAGACATTCGCACCGGCCACCCAGCGGTTGCCGAACAGGTCCAGCCGTACCAGCGGTGCCGCTGCGCGACGCTCGACCAGCAGGAACCCGGCGAACAGCACCGCACCCGCCGCGAGGGTGAGCCCGGTGACGGGGGACAGCCAGCCGTAATGCTCGGTGCGCACCACACCGACGACCAGCACACCGATGCCCGCGGTCGCCGTAACAGCCCCGAGGTAATCCAGCGGTTCGCGATCAGCCCGACGCGCGTCCGGGGTGACCCCCGCCGCCACGGCCACCAGCGCCACCACCACGATCGGCACATTGATCAACATCACCCACCGCCAATCGGCGTACTCGGTGAGCAATCCGCCGAACAGCACGCCGCTCGCCCCGCCCGCCGCATTGACCGCGCTCCACACTCCGAGTGCCCGCAGCCTGGCGCGACCTTCCGGGAACGTGGTGGTGAGGGTGGCGAGCGCGGCAGGCGCCACCGCCGCTGCCGCGATGCCCTGCACCGCCCGCGCGGCCACCAACTGCCACGGCTCCTGCGCGAGTCCGCCTGCCGCCGAGGCCAGACCGAACACGATCAACCCGCCGGAGAAGATCCGCCGCCGCCCGAACAGATCGCAGGACTTGCCGCCGAGCAGCAGGAACCCGCCGAAGGTGAGCGCGTAGATATGCACCACCCACGACAGATCCAGCGGCGCGAACCCGAGATCGGTGCGGATCGAGGGCAGCGCGACATTCATCACCGCCATGTCAAGGGCGACCATGAACTGTGCGACCGCGACCGCGGTCAAGGCGGCGCCGGGCCGCCCACGTCTGTTTTTATACACGTATAAAAACTAACCGCAGCCGACGATGCTGTCCACACCTACGCCTGTGGATAGGCCAGGATGGGGGCATGCCGAAGCCGTCGTCACCCCCCGCTCGCACCGGCCGTCCGCCGAGAATCTCCAGGCAGGACATCGTCACGGCCGCCACCGCGATCATCGATACCGACGGCGTCGAGAAGCTCACCATGCGCAGGCTCGCCACCGAACTCGGCTGCACCGCCATGGCGCTCTACCACCACGTGCGCGATAAGGAAGAGCTGCTGCGGCTGCTGCTCAACGACTACGCCGACCGGGTGCAATGGCCGCCACTACCCGACGATCCCCGCGAGCGCATCATCGTGGCCGCGACCGCCATGCGAGATGTGCTCGCCGCGCGGCCGTGGATCGTCGAGATCCTCGCCGCCGACGACCTGCTCGGCGTCTCCGCACTCTGGG
This sequence comes from Nocardia sp. JCM 38205, assembly GCF_058222935.1. Lineage (NCBI taxonomy): Bacteria > Bacillati > Actinomycetota > Actinomycetes > Mycobacteriales > Nocardiaceae > Nocardia > Nocardia sp. JCM 38205. The sequence continues at coordinate 690,290 of NZ_JBYHFL010000003.1, forward strand.
TGGCCGAAAGCATCGTCGCCGGCGCCATGGACTGCGGTTTGTCCGCGGATGAGGCGGTGCACGCCTACCGCGCGATCTGGCACTACACCGCAGGCGAGATCATCATCCGCACCCGCTCGGCCGCCCGAGCTGCCGAAGACCGCCCGACCTACCGGGAACAGATCTTCACCGATCTCGACCCGCGGGCGTTACCGCGCTTGGCCGAGCTCGGCCCGCGTTTCCTGGTGGCGGCGGCCGAGGACACCTATGCGCAGGGTCTGGATGCCCTGGTCAACGGGCTGCTGCCGGATCGGCGCACGCGCTGAATCCGCCGGGTCCGTGCATCGCGGCGCGGGTGTGGTGGCGGCGATGCCGCACACGGCGCGACTGATGCGACCACTGCCGCAGTCGTGTCGCGCCTGATCGGAGACGTCCGCGCCCCATGCGCGGAGGCGCGGACGTCGAGCCCGAGCACTCACAGGGTGACGCGCTGCTCCTTCGGCAGGAACAGCTTGTCGCCCTCCTTCACCCCGAACGTCGTGTAGAACTCCTCGATATTGCGCACCACCTGATTGGCGCGGAACTCGTTGGGGGAGTGGGTATCGGTGGCCAGCAGCCGCTCGGTGACCTCACGGGTCTGCTTGTCGCGCCAGCCGCGCGCCCAGGACAAGAACATCGTGTGATAGTCGGGATCGTCCACGCCACGGCGCTTTTCGGCGATCCGGTACGCGGCCAGCGCGATCAGCAGCCCGCGCAGGTCGGCCAGGTTCTCGCCGACGGTGAGTTCGCCGTTGACGTGCTGTTCCGGATCGAGACCCTCGGGGACGAGCACGTTGTACTGCTCGATCAGCTGCTGGGTCTTGGCGTCGAAGGCGGCGCGGTCGGCCTCGGTCCACCAATCGCGGCGGTTGCCGTCACCGTCGAACTTCGAGCCCTGATCGTCGAAGCCGTGGCCGATCTCGTGGCCGATGGTCGCACCGACCGCGCCGTAGTTCACCGCGGCTTCGGCATCCTTGTCGAAGAACGGCGGCTGCAAATACGCGGCCGGGAAAGCGATCTCATTGGTGGCGGCCATGTAGTAGGCGTTCACCGTCTGCGGCGACATCGCCCATTCGGAATCGTCGACCTTGGTGCCCAGCCGGTCGAAGGAACGCTTGACCTCGAAATCGTTGACGGCGCGCAGGGATTCGATGAGCTTGCCGCGGGTGATCGTCAGCCCCGAGTAATCGACCCACTTGTCCGGATAGCCGATCTTGGTGTTGATCTTGTCCAGCTTCTCGATCGAGGCCTTCCTGGTCTCCGGCGACATCCACGAGGAGTTGGTGAAGTTCTCCCGGTAGGCGGCGAACAAATCGTCGACCATCTCCATGGCGCGCTCTTTGGCCTCGGGCGGGAAATGCTTGTCCACATACAGTTTTCCGAGCTGTTCGCCCAGATTCGAATCCACCGTGCCGACCGCGGATTTCCACAGCTCGGGCCGCTGCTGCAACCCGGCCATCAGCCGTCCGTTGAAATCGAAATTGGCGTCGGCGAACGCCTTGGGCAGGAACCGCGCGTACTGCCGCAGCAGGGTGAGCTTCAGATAATCGCGCCACATCGCGATATCGGTCTCGGCCCAGATCTTGCCCGCCTCGGTGACGAACGACGGCTGATTCACCACGATCTCGGCGAACAGGTCCTTGTCGCGCTCGGTGGTCGCGTCCAGCCACGGGTCCCAGTCGAACTGCGGCGCCAGCGCTTTGGTGGCATCCCAGCTCATCCGGTTGTAGGTGGCGTCGGTGTCGCGATTGCGCACATTGTCCCAGTGCGCGGCCGCGATCCGGGTCTCCAGATCGAGGTTGCGCTGCGCCAGCCCCGCCGGATCGGGCAGGCCAGCGGCGGCGGCAAGGCGCTCGTTGAAAGTCCGGTAACCGGCCAGCTGCTCGGCGTACTCGGGCTTGCGGTAGTACTGCTCGCTCAGCCCGATACCGGACTGGCCGATCGACGGGATATAGGCCTCGGAATTCTTCCGGTCGATACTGACGCCCAGCCCGATCAGGCCGCCGATCGGCAGCGCGCCCATCACTCCGGCCAGCTCCGCCTTCGTCTTCGCCCCATCGATCTCGGCGAACATCGGCTCGAGCGGAGTGAGCCCCAGTTGCTCGATCTCGTCGAGGTTCATCCTCGCGTCGTACAGATCCCGGATCTGCTGCGCCTCCGAACCCGGCTCCGGATCGGAAATGGACTCGATGATCTCGCGCAACTGCTGTTCGGTGCGATCATTGGCCTCACTGATCGCGCCGTAGGCGACCTTGTCCGGCGGCAGCTGGTACTCGCGCAGCCACTTACCGTTGACGTGCCGGTACAGATCGTCCTGCGGCCGGATCGCCGGATCGGAACCGGTCATATCGACCTGCTTCAACGGCTGTGCGGCCTCGTCGTCCGAACACGACGCCAGCAGCGCCGCCGCAGGCACCACCCCGAGAGCGACCAAGAACGCGCGGCGGTCCAACAGGAACGGACGACCCGACGATGTCACAAAGCTTCCTCTCCCCGATCACAGACGCTGAGCCGGTACGCATGGTGCACTGACGTACCGGCCCGAACGAGGCTACCGGCGCATCGGCATCGGGTCGATCGCTGGCGTCCGCCGGAAATGCCTGCGGCCCGCGCTCCTACCGAACGCGGGCCGCCGCCGAGGTCACATGAGGCTTGCCGGATCCACCGCCTTCGCCCGCTGCGGCAGGAAGGTGAGCGCCACCACCGCGCCGAAGATGCCGATGACGGTGCACAGCCACAGCATCGACGAGATGCTGTCGATGAACGCGCCGGTTACCGAAGCGGCCAGCTCCGCTGAACCGGTTTGGTGCGCCACGGCCATGCCGTTGGCGGCGCTGGCTTGTACGGTTTCCGCGGCTGCCGCGGGCAGATCACCGGTGTCGACCGAGTTGCGGTACACGGCGTTGACGATGGTGCCGAGCAAGGCGATGCCGACGGTGCCGCCCACCTGACGCATGGCCTGGATCAGCGAGGAACCCGAGCCGGCTCGGTCCGGATCCAGTTCGCCGATTGCGGCGTTCATCGCCGACGGCATGCCGAATCCGGCACCGACGCCGGCGATCGTGATCCAGGTGGCGACGTAGCCGTACCCCGATTCGGCATCGGTCATCGCTCCCATGCCGAGTCCAGCGGCCAGGATCAGGAACCCGATCGTGACCGTGACTCGGGTGCCCGCCGCGGAATCGACCGGGGTGGCGAACTTGGCCCCGATCACCATGCCGCCGATGAACGGCAGCAGCTTCAGGCCGGTTCCGAGCGCATCGGCGCCCTGAATGGCCTGGAAGTACTGCGGCATCGTGAACAACAGGCCGAACATCGCGAACACCGCGATGGTGATGAGCATGGTTCCCCAGAAGAACGAGCGCGAGCGCAGCAGTGCCAGATCCACCAGCGGGGTCGGCCGCCCGAGTTTGCCGAACCGGCCCTCCACCACGCCGAACACACACAGCAGCACCGCGGCCGCGACCATGAACACCACGGCCAAGGCATCGCCCCAGCCACGTTCACCGGCCAGGGTCACGCCGTACACCAAAGCCGCGAGCGCGGCCGAGGAGACGACGATGCCCGCGTAGTCGATCGACGGTCGCACCGAGCTCCGCGACTCCGGAATCAGCACGAGCACGGCCGCTACGGCCACGACGGCGACCGGGACATTGATCCAGAAGATCGACGACCATGAGAAATGGTCCAGCAGAAGGCCTCCGACGATCGGGCCGAGCGGCAACCCGATGCTGTTGGAGACGACGAAGAAGTTGATCGCCTTCTTGCGTTCGGCCTCATCCGGGAACAGCACCGCGATCAGCGACATCACCACGGGCACGAGCAGCGCCGCACCGATGCCGAGGAAAGCGCGCGCCACGATCAACTGATTCGCGCTGTTCGCCAGTGCGCACACCACAGAGCCCGCGCCGAACAGCAGCAGGGCGATCGCCAGCACTGCCTTCCGGCCGAAGCGATCGCCGAGCAGTCCGGCGGGCAGCAGGAGCACCGCGAGCACGAGGTTGTAGGAGTTCGCGATCCATTGCAGTTGTTCGGTCGATGCGCCCAGATCGACCGACAACGTCGGCAGCGCGACATTGAGCACGGTCGTATCCAGGCCGACCACCAGAACAGCAAGGCAGAGGGCGGCGAGCACGCCGAAGCGGCGGCCACCCGACAGGCCGGGCGCGCCGCTGTGACCGGTTGACGGGGAATCGAGGAGGTGGGGCGGTGCCGGTACCGCGCCGGCTGCCATGGCAGCGCCGACACCGATTTCCGTGGACTCCGAACGCGAGCGGGCCTTCGTCGAGCGGCTCGGTGGAGCGATGGCCGGAGCCGGGGTGCCTCCGATGGCCGCACGTGTGCTCGCGCGCATGCTGATCAGCGAATCCGGGGTGATGACCTCCGCCGAGCTCGCCGACGCGCTCGAGGCCAGTCAGCCCTCGATATCCGGTGCGGTCCGATTCCTCACCCAGATCGGGTTCATCACCCGCGAACGCGTTCCGCGCACCCGCAAAGACCGCTACCGCATCCGCGACGACGTCTGGGAAACCGTGCTGACCTTGCGCAACGACTCGGTCGACGGATGGAAGGCCGCCCTGGAAGAAGGGGTCGAAGTCGCAGGCCCGGATACCGAGGCGGGTCAGCGCATGGCCGAGGCGGTGGAACTCTTCGAATTCATCCAAGAAGACATGCGGCAGATGTTGCAACGCTGGCGTGAGCACAAGCAGCGGCGCCGTTCGGGCTGACCGCCCCCGATTTGGGGCCGACCTGGGCAAACCCTTACACTAGACCGGTTGCCTGCGGCAGCTGTGCCCGCAATCCGGCCGTGAACCCCCAGTGGTCGGTCCGTCAGGATCGAACAAAACCGCTGGCAGGCGCGCGTTCGGGTGGCAACGCGACCATGCCCGTCGGGTCGGAAATCCGGCGTGCTTTTACGTCCAGGTCAAGGAGGCTGAAGTGATTCAGCAGGAGTCGCGACTGCGCGTCGCCGACAACACGGGAGCGAAGGAAATCCTTTGCATCCGCGTTCTCGGTGGTTCGTCGCGTCGCTATGCCGGTATCGGCGATGTCATCGTCGCCACCGTGAAGGACGCCATCCCCGGCGGCAACGTCAAGCGGGGTGACGTCGTCAAGGCCGTCGTCGTGCGCACCACCAAGGAGCGCCGTCGTCCGGATGGTTCCTACATCCGTTTCGACGAGAACGCCGCCGTGCTCATCAAGCCGGACAACGATCCGCGCGGCACCCGCATCTTCGGCCCGGTCGGCCGCGAGCTGCGTGACAAGAAGTTCATGAAGATCGTCTCGCTGGCCCCGGAGGTGCTCTGACATGAAGGTGCACAAGGGCGACACCGTGCTCGTCATCTCGGGTAAGGACAAGGGCGCCAAGGGCAAGGTCATCCAGGCCTACCCGGCGACCAACAAGGTCCTCGTCGAGGGCGTGAACCGGATCAAGAAGCACGTCGCGAACTCCGCCAACCAGCGCGGCGCCTCCTCGGGCGGCATCGTGACCCAGGAAGCCCCGATCCACGTGTCCAACGTGATGGTCGTCGACTCCGATGGCAAGCCGACCCGCGTCGGCTACCGGACCGACGAAGAGACCGGCAAGCGGGTTCGGATCTCCCGTAACAACGGGAAGGACATCTGACATGACCACGACTGAAAACGTGCAGCCTCGGCTGAAGCAGCGCTACCGCGAGGAAATCAAGGACGCGCTGAACAAGGAATTCAACTACGCCAACGTGATGCAGATCCCGGGCGTGGTGAAGGTCGTCGTGAACATGGGTGTCGGTGACGCCGCGCGCGACGCCAAGCTCATCAACGGCGCCGTCAACGACCTGGCCCTGATCACCGGCCAGAAGCCGGAGATCCGCAAGGCCACCAAGTCCATCGCGCAGTTCAAGCTGCGTGAGGGCATGCCGATCGGCGCCAAGGTCACCCTGCGCGGCGACCGGATGTGGGAGTTCCTGGACCGCCTGGTCTCCATCGCGCTGCCGCGTATCCGCGACTTCCGTGGTCTGTCGCCGAAGCAGTTCGACGGCAACGGCAACTACACCTTCGGTCTGAGCGAGCAGTCGATGTTCCACGAGATCGATGTGGACTCCATCGACCGTCCGCGCGGTATGGACATCACCGTCGTGACCACTGCGACCAACAACGAAGAAGGCCGTGCCCTGCTCAAGCACCTCGGCTTCCCGTTCAAGGAGAACTGAGCACATGGCTAAGAAAGCTCTGGTCAACAAGGCCAACCGCAAGCCGAAGTTCGCCGTCCGGGCCTACACCCGCTGCCAGCGCTGCGGCCGCCCGCACGCGGTCTACCGCAAGTTCGGCCTGTGCCGCGTGTGCCTGCGCGAAATGGCGCACCGCGGCGAGCTGCCCGGCGTGCACAAGAGCTCCTGGTGAGCTCGCGCTGAGCGCAATCGGCTAGGCGAGAACTGAACGAGGGCACGGACTCCGGTGGAGTCCGTGCCCTCGTCGCGTTATCCGGTACCGGTCACCAGGGCAGGCAGCCGGCCATCTTCAGCCGAGTGGCCAGACCCGAGCCGATGGTGGTGCTCGACCCCTGGCCGGTCGTCAGCGCGAGCAGCAGATCGACACCGAGCCCGGCGCCGATGGAGCAGCCGAGCAGATTGATGTCGACGGTGATCCGCTCCTCGGGCGCACCGGGCAGCGGTTCGTCGGCATGTGCCGGGCTCGCCACTGCCACGGTTGCCGCCGCGAGTGCCGCCGCGACGATGCCCGCTTTGATCGATCGCACCTGATCCTCCTCATATGCGCATGCGCGCTGTGATGCCGGTTTCGGAAAAGTAAGTGCGGTGGTCGATCACACCCGACCCGCGCACTACCCACTTGTTGACCGGCGGGTGCGGGCGGAAACGTGATCTCTGTGCGGGCACGGACCCGGCCCGGGCCGCGGGTAGACCCCGATTTGGTCCTGACCAGGCCCCCATCTACACTAGAGCGGTTGCCTGGGCACCTCTGTGCCCGCATGCGGTCTGCGTGTGGGTGGCCCGGGCGATGCGAACTCATCCGGTCGGCAAGGGTCGACCGGACCAGCCGAATTGCTGTAGGCCCACGATCTGTGCCCTGAAAAGGGGTGCGGGTGCTGTATGGGAACCGCAGCGAGAAAGGTGTCGAGGTCGAACTATGACCATGACTGATCCGATCGCAGACTTCCTGACACGTCTGCGCAACGCCAACTCGGCGTACCACGATCAGGTGAAGGCTCCGCACTCCAAGCTCAAGGCGAACATCGCCGAGATCCTGAAGCGCGAGGGTTACATCGCCGATTACCGCACCGAAGACGCCGCCGTTGGCAAAAACCTCGTCGTCGATCTGAAGTACGGCCCCAGCCGTGAGCGCAGCCTGCAGGGCCTGCGCCGCGTCTCGAAGCCGGGTCTGCGTGTGTACGCGAAGTCCACCAACCTGCCCAAGGTCCTCGGCGGCCTCGGTGTGGCGATCATCTCCACGTCCACCGGCCTCCTGACCGACCGTCAGGCAGCCAAAGCCGGCGTGGGCGGCGAAGTCCTCGCCTACGTCTGGTAAGGGAGGTAGAGACATGTCGCGTATTGGTAAGCAGCCCATCGCCATCCCCTCCGGCGTCGAAGTCACCATCAACGGCCAGGATGTCGCGGTGAAGGGCCCGAAGGGCCAGCTGTCGCTGACGGTGTCCGAGCCGATCACCGTCACCAAGGGTGACGACGGTCAGCTCCAGGTCGCCCGTCCCGACGACGAGCGCCGCAGCCGTGCCCTGCACGGCCTGACCCGCACCCTGGTCGCCAACATGATCGAAGGCGTCACCAAGGGCTACGAGAAGAAGCTCGAGATCGCAGGCGTCGGTTACCGCGTCGCGCTCAAGGGCCAGAACCTCGAATTCGCCCTCGGCTTCAGCCACCCGGTCGTTGCCGAGCCGCCGCAGGGCATCACCTTCGCGGTGGAATCGCCCACCAAGTTCTCGGTGGCCGGTATCGATAAGCAGCTGGTCGGCGAGGTCGCCGCCAACATCCGCAAGTACCGGAAGCCGGAGCCCTACAAGGGCAAGGGCATCCGCTACGCCGGCGAGAACGTTCGCCGCAAGGTCGGAAAGACGGGTAAGTGATCATGGCGCAAACCGAGAATCAGAAGGCCAAGCGCATTCCGCTGGGCAAGGATGCTTCCACCCGGCGTCGGCTGTCGAAGACCCGTCGCCACTTCCGCCTGCGCAAGAAGGTCGCCGGCACCACCGAGCGTCCGCGTCTGGTCGTGCACCGCTCCTCGCGGCACCTGCACGCCCAGCTGGTCGACGACTCGCTCGGCAAGACCATCGCCGCGGCCTCCAGCATCGAGGCCGATGTGCGCGCGATCGACGGCGACAAGACCGCCAAGGGCAAGAAGGTCGGCGAGCTGATCGCCGAGCGCGCCAAGGCTGCCGGTGTCGAGGCCGTCGTGTTCGACCGTGGTGGTCACGATTACCACGGCCGCATCGCCGCGCTGGCCGATGCCGCTCGCGAAGGTGGGTTGAAGTTCTGATGATGATCAAGATTGCGAACGGAAGGAACGTCTGATGCCGGGACGTCAGAGGCGTGACGGCGGAAACGGACCCGCCGGACAGAACGGAAGCGCCCCCGAGGGCGGCCGCGACAACCGCCGTGGTGGCGACCGTCGCGGTGGCGGTGACCGTCGCGACCAGGCCGCCGAGAAGAACCAGCTCGAGCGCGTCGTCGCGATCAACCGCGTGTCGAAGGTCGTGAAGGGTGGTCGTCGCTTCAGCTTCACCGCCCTGGTCATCGTCGGTGACGGCAACGGCCTGGTCGGTGTCGGTTACGGCAAGGCCAAGGAAGTTCCCGCGGCCATCCAGAAGGGTGTCGAGGAAGCGCGCAAGGGCTTCTTCCGCGTCCCGATGATCGGCTCCACCATCACCCACCCGGTGCAGGGCGAGGCGGCGGCCGGTGTGGTCATGCTGCGTCCGGCTTCCCCGGGTACCGGTGTGATCGCCGGTGGCGCCGCGCGCGCCGTGCTGGAGTGCGCGGGCATCCACGACATCCTGGCCAAGTCGCTCGGTAGCGACAACGCGATCAACGTCGTGCACGCGACCGTTGCCGCGCTCAAGCAGCTGCAGCGTCCCGAAGAGGTCGCGGCCCGTCGTGGTCTGCCGCTCGAGGACGTCGCTCCCGCGGGCATGCTGCGTGCCCGTGCCGGACAAGGAGTCTGACCATGGCAGATCTCAAGGTGACCCAGATCAAGAGTTCGATCGGCGCCAAGCAGAATCAGCGGGACAGCCTGCGCACCCTCGGTCTGCGGGGCATCCGCAAGTCGGTGGTCCGTGAGGACAACGCCCAGAACCGTGGGCTGATCAACGTCGTGCGCCACCTCGTAACAGTTGAGGAGGTCTGACATGACCATCAAGTTGCATCACCTGCGTCCTGCCCCCGGCGCCAAGACCGAGAAGACCCGTGTGGGTCGCGGTGAGGGCTCCAAGGGTAAGACCGCGGGCCGCGGTACCAAGGGCACCAAGGCTCGTAAGAACGTCCCGGCCGCCTTCGAGGGCGGGCAGATGCCGATCCACATGCGGCTGCCCAAGCTCAAGGGCTTCACCAACCCGTTCCGGACCGAATACCAGGTCGTGAACGTCGGCGCGATCGCCGAGCTGTTCCCGCAGGGTGGCCAGATCGGCAAGGACGAGCTCGTCGCTGCCGGTGCGGTCCGCAAGAACCAGTTGGTCAAGGTCCTCGGCGAGGGAGAGATCTCCGTCGCGGTCCAGATCAGCGCGGACAAGTTCTCCGGCTCCGCCAAGGAGAAGATCACCGCGGCCGGTGGCACCGTCACCGAGCTGGGCTGACGTTAGGAATTCCACAGCGGCACCGGACGAGTGAGAACTCGTCCGGTGCCACTGTTAGAGTTCAAGTGTTGTCTGCCAAGACTCGTCATGGGGTCGGCGTTGAGGGACCGGGGTTTCTGATTCCGGACCACCGCTGAAAGTTCCATGGCATGACCATGTCGTTCGCCAGGAGGATCTGTGCTTTCCGCCTTCGTATCGGCCTTCCGGACTCCGGACTTACGGCGGAAGATTCTCTTCACGCTGGGGTTGGTCGCGCTGTACCGTGCCGGTGCCGCGTTGCCGTCGCCCGGTGTCGATTATCGGGCGGTCCAGGAGTGCGTCGACCTGGTCTCCGGCGGTGAGAACGCCGGTATCTACCAGCTGATCAACCTGTTCTCCGGTGGTGCGCTGCTGCAGTTGTCGGTCTTCGCGATCGGCATCATGCCCTACATCACCGCGAGCATCATCATCCAGCTGCTGACGGTCGTCATCCCGCGGTTCGAGGAACTGCGCAAGGAAGGCCAGGCCGGCCAGACCAAGATGACGCAGTACACGCGTTATCTGTCCATCGCGCTGGCCGTGCTCCAGGCCACCGGTCTGGTGGCGCTCGCGGCCCGCGGTCAGCTGCTGCAGGGCTGCCAGCAGGACATCCTCGCCGACACCAGCATCTTCGGCATGATCATCATCGTGCTGGTCATGACGGCCGGTGCGGCGCTGGTCATGTGGTTCGGCGAGCAGATCACCGAGCGCGGTATCGGCAACGGCATGTCGCTGCTGATCTTCGCCGGTATCGCCGCCCGCATCCCGACCGAGGGCAAGGCCATCCTGGACAGCCGCGGTGGCCTGGTGTTCGGCCTGGTGTGTGTGGCCGCGTTCGCGATCATCGTCGCGGTGATCTTCGTCGAGCAGGGTCAGCGCCGGATTCCGGTGCAGTACGCCAAGCGTGTGGTCGGCCGCAAGATGTACGGCGGCTCGTCGACCTACCTGCCGTTGAAGGTGAACCAGGCCGGCGTGATCCCGGTGATCTTCGCGTCCTCGCTGCTGTATCTGCCGAATCTGATCGCGCAGCTGACGGGCTCGCAGAACAATCCGGATCCCAGCTGGTGGCAGGAGATCATCCAGAAGTATCTGGTGAATCCGAGCAACCCGGTCTACATCGCGATCTACTTCGGCATGATCGTGTTCTTCACCTACTTCTATGTCGCGATCACCTTCAATCCGGAGGAACGCGCCGACGAGATGAAGAAGTTCGGTGGCTTCATTCCGGGCTACCGGCCCGGTAAGCCGACCGCCGATCATCTCAGTTTCGTGCTGAGTCGCATCACCCTCCCCGGCTCGATCTACCTCGGCGCGGTAGCCGTTCTGCCGAACCTGTTCCTCGACATCGGTAATACCGGTGGCGTGCAGAACCTGCCGTTCGGCGGCACGGCCGTGCTGATCATGGTGAGCGTCGGTTTGGACACCGTGAAGCAGATCGAAAGCCAACTGATGAATCGAAATTACGAAGGGTTCCTCAAGTGAGAGTTGTACTGCTCGGACCGCCGGGTGCAGGCAAGGGCACGCAAGCCGTTCTGCTGTCGGAAAAGCTCGGTGTGCCACACATCTCCACGGGGGACCTGTTCCGCGCGAACATCAGCCAGCAGACTCCGCTGGGTCGCGAGGCGCAGAAGTACATCGATGCCGGCGATCTGGTGCCGAGCGATGTGACCAACCGGATGGTCGAGGCCCGCGTGGCCGAGCCCGACGCTGTCAACGGTTTCGTGCTCGACGGTTACCCGCGCACGGTCGACCAGGCCGACGCCCTGGAGAAGATCCTCGGCGATATGGACAAGAAGCTGGACGCGGTGCTCTGCTTCGTCGTGCCGGAGGAAGTGCTCAAGGAGCGCATGCTGGCGCGCGGTCGCGGCGACGACAACGAGCAGATCATCGACAACCGGCTGCGGGTGTACCGCTCGGAGACCGAGCCGCTGCTCGAGCACTACGACGGCCTGGTCGTCACCGTCGACGGTGTCGGCGAGGTCGACGAGGTCAACGCCCGGGCGCTGCGCGCGCTGGGACACTGATCATCCACTCGACGATGGAGCACTGAGGCGCCATGGTTTTCGGCCGCAAGCGCAAGAAAGTGGTGCCGTTCCGCACGGCGGGCGAAGTGGACGCGATGGCGGCCGCGGGAGCGATCGTCGGTCGCGCCCTGGTCGCCGTGCGCGCCGCGGCGGTGCCGGGCGCCTCGACGCTCGATCTCGATCAGGTGGCCGAGCAGGTCATCCGTGACGCCGGCGCGGTGCCGTCGTTCAAGGGCTACCAGGGTTTCCCCGCCTCGATCTGCGCCTCGGTCAACGACCGGGTGGTGCACGGCATCCCCTCGGCCGAGGAGATCCTGGTCGAGGGCGATCTGGTGTCCATCGACTGCGGCGCCATCCTCGACGGCTGGCACGGCGATTCGGCCTGGACCTTCGGCGTCGGCGAACTCTCCGAGGACGACCGGCTGCTGAGCGAGGCCACCCGCCTGTCGATGGAGGCCGGTATCGAGGCGATGCTGCCCGACAACCGCCTCTCCGACGTCTCGCACGCCATCGAGCTGGGCACCCGCGCCGCCGAGAAGGCGCACGGGCGCAGCTACGGCATCGTCGACGGCTACGGCGGCCACGCCATCGGCCGCGAGATGCACATGGAGCCGTTCCTGCCGAACGAGGGCGAGCCGGGCAAGGGCCCGCTGCTGGTGGTGGGTTCGGTGCTGGCCATCGAACCGATGCTGACGCTCGGCACCAGCGAAACCGATGTGCTCGACGACGACTGGACCGTTGTCACCTCCGACGGTTCCCGCGCCGCGCACTGGGAACACACCGTCGCCGTCACCGAAGACGGGCCCCGCATTCTCACCCCGCGCCCGGAGTAATCGGGCAGCCTCAACCCTCCAGCAGGATCGTGACCGGCCCGTCGTTGATCAGTTCGATGTGCATGTGCGCGCCGAAACGTCCCGTGGCGACGGTGGCGCCGAGAGCCCGCAGGGCATCGGCGAAATGATCGACCAGCGGTTCGGCGACCGGACCTGGCGCTGCCGCCGACCAGGACGGGCGACGGCCCTTCCTGGTGTCGGCGTAGAGGGTGAACTGGCTGACCACCAGGATCGGCGCGTCCAGATCGGCGGCGCTGCGTTCGCCGTCGAGCACGCGTAACCGCCACAGCTTGTCCGCCAGCGCGGCAGCGGTGGTCTCGGTGTCGTCGTGAGTGACGCCGACCAGCGCCACCAGGCCGTGCGGCGCGCCGTGCCCGGCGGGGTCGATGCTGCCGACCACCTCACCGTCGACGCTGACCCGCGCAGATGTCACTCGTTGCAGCAGTACTCGCACGCGGGCCATCATGGCAGGTCTGTCCGCGCCGCGCGGTACCCGCGTGCCACTCCGGCGCCACCTGCGATTCAACTCGGCGCTACTCGGGATTCGCGATCGGCTGTCACAGTCGCAGACGAGCTGACGGAGTGCGGGCGACCGCGCGGGTGGTGAGGAGCGAGCATGGGCGCCGACAAGGTCAAGGCCGATCCGGACGATTTCCAGAAGGCCGCCGAGAAGACCGGTGCGGTTCGCGACAAGGTGCAGGGCATCCTCAACACACTGGAGGCGTCCATCAGCTCCTACGGAACACCTTGGGGCAACGACAAACTCGGCGCTTCGTTCACCGATGGCGAGCAGGGCTACTTCGCGGCCCGCGAAAGCCTCACCGGCAACCTGGAGAATGTGGCCAACTCGTTCAACAACTTCCGCAGCGGCCAGGCCCAGACCGTGGTCGCGTTGCGAAAGATGGAGCGGGCCAACGAGGGCACCTTCGAGTGATCGAAGGCCTCTGATACCTATGGCGAACGAACGCGCGAAGGCGGAGCTGGCCGGCCTGATCGAAGAAGTCGGGCAACAGTTCCGGGAGATCGCACGCATCCAGGATGAACGCGCGCAGCTCACTGCCAGCGCCACCGTGCGGCGCAAACGAGTCACGGTCACCGTGAATGCCGACGGTGTCGTCATCGAGACGAAGTTCGGTCCCAACATCGAGGACCTGAGCTACTCCGAGATCGCCGCCGCGGTCACCGAAGCCGCGCAGAAGGCGAATGCCGAGGTGCTGCGCAAGGGTCAGCAGCTGATGAGCCCGCTCGACGACCGGCGAGCCCGGCTGCCGAAACTGTCGGACCTGATCGAAGGCATGCCGGACCTCACCGGCAACCTGCCGGCACCGCGGCGGGCGTCGACGGCTGCGCCCGCCGCCCGCGGTCGTGACTCGATCGAGGACGGCAGTGCCGCACCGGAATTCGCCGATGCCGAGGTGCCGAAGCCGGACGGCGACGACGGCGTCACCGATTCCGGCTGGTGAGCTGACCCAGGCTCGCGATGGCGATCGATTTCCCCACCGTCCTCGGCTGGGTGGCCGGCACCGACTGGCCGGACGGCAACGAGGACGATATGCGCTCGCTCGCCGACGACTGGCGTGCGGCGGCCGCTGCCATCCAAGAGGTGATCGCCGACGTCCGTGCGGCCAAGACGGTATCGCTGAACGCCTACCCCGAGGGCGAAGCGCCGAAGGATATCGCCAAGGCCTTCGACTCGATGCTCTATGCGACCGAGGGGCAGGACAAGGGTTCGCTCGAGCAGTTGATCGAGGGACTCAACAGCATGGGCGAGTCCGCCGACAACATGGCGAACGAGATCGAATACGCCAAGCTGATGGTGATCTCGTCGCTGGTGCTGCTGGCGGCCGAACTCGCCGCTGCCTGGATCTTTCCGCCCACCGCACCCGCGGTGCAGGCGGCGGCGATCGCGCTCACCCGGATCGCGATCAGGGTCATCGGACAGACCGCCGCCCGCGCCATCCGCAATATGGTTCTATCGCTGGCGCGCAAGAAGTTCTTCCAGTTCATGGTGCGCCATGTCGCCATCGACACCGTCATCGGCACCGGTCAGGACCTCGGTATCCAGGCGTATCAGGTCTGGCAGGGCAACCGTAAAGGCATCGACTGGGAGCAGGTGGCGGTCACCGCGGTGTCGTCCGCGGTGGGTGGTGCGGTGGCGGGGCCGCTGGCGCACCGGATGGGGAACTGGCTCGGGCCGCAGCGGCTGCCGGACGGCACCGTCATCCGGCCGCAGCGCGTCAACCCGATCGTCAACGGGCTGATCAGCGGTTCAACGGCCGGATTGGCCGGTGCGACAGCGGGTTACGCGGCAAGCCTGGGCACCCAGTTCGGCATCGACTGGGCGCAGGACGGCTGGGACGACGCGACGAAGAATCTCGGCAACGCCATCAACAATTTCGATCCGCGCGCGATCACCGCAGGTGTGTTCAACGGTGCCGCGAGTGGGGCGAACAAGGCATGGGCGAACCAGGTCTGGAGCAACCGGCGGCCGGATCTGTTCAACCAGCCGAGTTTCCAATCGCGGGTCGACGCGGTGATCTTCGGTCCGGGTGGGGCGCCGGGCTCCGGTGCGGGCGGACCTGGGACCCCCGGCACCGGTGATGGGACGCCGGGCGGTCAGCCGGGTACGGGCGGCGGAGGTACGCCGGGGGCCGGTGGTGGCAATACCGGCGGTGGTCAGGGCGGTAATACCGGCGCTGGTCAGGGTGGTAACAACGGTGCGAACCAGGGGGGCAACAACGGTGCCAATCAGGGTGGCAACAACGGCGCGAACCAGGATGGAAACAATGCCGGCGGAGACCAATCCGGAACCCAGGGTGGCGATGGCAGAACTTCTCCGGCACAGGGTGACGGTGGTCGAGTAGACGACGGTTCGGCGCCGCCACCGAGCCAGGGCGACCAGCGCGGCGACAGCGGCGGCGATACCCGGGCCGGCGAGAGCGGTCGCGGCGAAGGCGAAGGCCGTGCGGGCGACAGCAGGGCCGGGGATGCCGGCGATCGCAGTGACGGCGACAGCAGGGCGGCAGACGCGGCGCGCGACGGTGACAGCCGGGCGGGCGATGCCTCGCGAGCAGGCGATGCATCCCGTGGAGATTCCGCTGGTGACACCGGTGACCGCGACGGCAGTCGCGCCGGGGCGGCAGTCGGTGCCGACGGTGTGCGCGGTGACGGTGGCCTGCAAGCCGAGCCGCGCGGTGACGGCGGAGTCGGCGCACATCACGGTATGCCCGGCGTGCCGACGCCGCTCGGGCCCGACGCCGGGATGGACGGCGCCGGTGAAGCAGGCGGGGCCGGGGCAGCGGTTCCGGTTGCTCCGCCGCCACCGGTTGCCGCAGGTGCGGCTCCCACGGGAGCGTCACCGGCGAACGCGGCACCGAATGCCTCGCCGTCCAGCGGCGAGGCTCGCAGCGGCGCGGGAGCGTCGAGTCCGGCGCGCGGAGGTGACGGGCGCGTTCCCGTCGGCGATACATCGGCCGGAAGAGGGCCGGATCGTACCGGCGCGGACGACACCTCGGGTCCGCTCGCCCCGGCCGACGAATCCGCCGATCGCCGCACCGCCACCCCGGATGCCGCTGCCCCCGAGCCTGATTCGCGCGCAGGTACCGCCGACCCGCACCGCGCTGCCCCTGTCCTCAGCGATCCACAGCCGGGCATCCAAGCGGGATCGCGTGCCGGCGACGACCTACCCGGCGCCGGTGACGCCGACCGTGCCCGCCACGACGTCGGAGACCTGACCGCTCCTGTCCTCGGCGATGAGATGCCGGCTACCGGTGATCGTGGGCGTGGCGATGACCTGCCGGTCGGCGGCGATCGTGAGCGCACCGGTGACCAGCCGGGTGGCGTGGATCGTGGGCGTGGCGATGACCAGCCGGCCGCCGGAGATCGTGAGCGCGGTGCGGGTCGGCCGGGTACCGATCGTGACGCCGGGTGGTCCGCTCGGGATGGGGCGACGGATGGGAATCGGGATCGGCCGCCCGGTGCCGATCGGGCGGCATCGCCTGCCAGCGACGACGTCGCGGACAGCTCGCAGCAGGAGGGCGCGGGCCCGCGCCGCCCCTTCCCGGACGCCGACGATTTCGATGGCTCCGCCCTCCCGCCCGCCATGTTCGTCATCCCGCCGCCGGACTTGGTAGGCGGTGTTTCCGGGCGGGACAACGGCCCTGGCATGAACCGGATCGGTTCGCGTGATGTCGCGCCAGTCGGCGACTCGGCGGATACATCGTCGTCGGCACCGCGCTCCGACGACGGCACGCGCGATGGTGCCGGGCGGCGTGGTCGCTGCGCCGAACTGGCGCTGCGCCTGATTCGGGAACTGACCGGTAGCCGGGCGATCACGCCGCCGGTGCATCCGGTCGGCCCGGAAGGCATGTCCGCGGGGGAGGTCGAGGCGGCCGCGGGTGGGCGGCTGCGGCCGTTCGACGGGCATGACGCCATCGCCGATCAGTTGGATGTGCTCGGGCCCGGCTCGGCAGCGCTGGTGGTGGACGATTACTCCGGGCCGACCAACCGGTACCGGGTGGGCGCGCACGCGTATGTGCTGGTCAACGAGAACGGCACGATCATGGTGCGCGATCCCGGCGCGGGTCGCGTCGAGGGCTTCCCGCCCACGCTGCCGCGCGAGGTGCGCGGCACCTACGGCATCGTCTACGACGCGGCGGGCAATCCGCTGCACCCGATCGAGGAGACGGTGCCCGCGGCAGCCGGGCTCGACGCCGACCGGCGAGTCGGCGCCCCGGACGGAAACCAGCCCGCGCCGCTGCGTGCTGTACCGGACGGGATGTACCGCGGCAGCGACGGCAACTGGCACCACACCGACGACCCGCCGAATACTTGGCGGGACAAGAACTTCCAGCTGCGCGACGCCCAGCGCTGGATCCCCGACCCGCGCACCTCCTACGGCTACCTGTACGAGGCGCAGCCCGGACCTGCCGCGCCGTACCAGGTCACCGATGCGGCGATCGCGGATCGACTGGCGCAGGCGTCGGCGGATCGCATCGCCTTGCAGGCGGAGCGTGACGCGCTCGGCAGCCTGGTCAAGCAGCATATGGGCGAGTTCGGCATCACCGATATCCATGATCTCGCGCCGAAACGCCTCGACGCCGAGATCCAGCGGCAGATCAACCGAATCTCCAGCGACCGCGACATCCCCGAGCCGGAGCGGATCGCGAAGTTGATCCGGCTCGGCGAGCTCCGCGCGGAGGCCGAACGGTACAACGATCTCGGCCAGGACATGGTGGCCACCTCCAAGTTGCTCGGCGAACTCGGCGCAACCGCGTTCGTGCTCGATCCGGCCTTGCGGCCCGGCGCGGTGCAGCTCACCCCGTTCCCCGGGGCGTTCGACGGGGCGAATACCGTCGATATCGCGGCGCTGGAGCCGGGTGCGGGTGGCAAGCCGCCGAAGCTGGTCGTGGTCGAGGCCAAGGGTGTCGGGTCGACCCTCGGCGGTTCGAAAACCGCCAGCGCACAGCAGGGTTCGCCGGAGTATCTGCGCCGCACCCTGGCGATCGACACCAACCTCGCCACTCTGCTGCGGGCCACTCCGGAACAGCTGCGGGCTCTGGACAGCGATCCGGAAGGCCGGGCCTTGCTCGCCGCACGGAACGAGCTGCTGCGCGCCCACCGTGACGGCACGCTGGAGATCGAGTACTACCTCGCGCACACCTCCGAGCACGGTGAGGTGACCATCCGCCGGTTCGACCTGAACCGCGACGGGCAGCCGGTGCCGATGGACATCATCGGCGGTGTCGAGGCGAGCCGGTCGGCGCCGGACGACCCCGCCGGTGTCATCGATGGCGACGCCCGCATCGGCGACCGCCCCGACGACCCCATTCCCGTCGATCCCACCTCCGACGACTCCGCCCCCGTCGACCCCACCGCCGATGCCTCCCGACTCCGGGACAACCTGCGAAACCAAACGCCCGACGGCGACCGGCCCACCCCGGTGCGGCGCCCGGAACTCGGCCCGAACGGCCTGCCGGGCGACCGCACCACGCCGATGTTCGACTCGACCCGCTTCGGCAATGACGGATCGCCGGTCACCGTCGCCACGGTCCGCGTCCATGTCGATGCCGACGGCACCTTGGACGCGGCGGGTCGCCAGGCGGTGACCGACCACATGCAGCGCACGGTCGATGAGCTGCTCAACAACGGCTCGCGGCTGCGCAACGGGGACACCCTGCTCATCGACATTGTCGCGACGGCCGACGCCGCCGCCGCCCATGTGCGGGTGCGGGCCGGCGATGAGCCCGGCCCCGGCGTGCGCACCGCCGACGACGACCCGGCCGTGATCGTGAACGATCTGCGCCGTCATCTCGGGCTCGGCCCGCTCAACCCGAACCTCGGCACCGATCTCGGTTTCAGCGACGCGGACCTGGCTCAGCTGAGCAACGACATCGCCGCGGCGAACACCCCGTCTCGGCTCGACGGCATGCCGGCGACCCGGGAGATCGCGCCGAATTACCTCGATGTGCTCGAGGACCCGGTGCACCAGGCTCGCGTGCAGGACGCGCTGCGCGATGGCGACCGATTCCTGATCGGTGCCGATCCGCGCGCGAACGATTACGGGCAACTGATCAACGACGGCGGCCCAGGGGTGTTCGGGCGCTCCACCAACTGCGTCGATTGTGTGCTCGCCGCCTTGGCCTCGTTCTTCGGCGATCCACAGGTTGCCTTCCCGCGCTGGTTGAGTGAGGCCTTCGCCGACGCGGACATCGATTCGCCGCACGGGGAGCCGGGCGGTGCCGAGCGCATCGCCGACTGGCTGGGCCGGAACTGGCGGCGGTATGTGAACCTGCCTATTCCGGCGCAGTTCAACAGGTTGCATCAGCACATCGACAACTTGGGTCCGGGCTCGGCCGCTGTGATGATCAATTACTGGCACGCCACCGATCCGGATACCGGACTGAAGCTGTTCACCGATGACGGCGAACCCGTCTACGACAACGGCCATGCCACGCTTGTGGTCTACCCACTGGGCGCGGACGGTCCCGTGTGGTGGGATCCGCAGCACGGCAGCACCTCCGACACCCCGCCGAGCCTGCTCGTCGACAACAGCGCGGCGACGTTCTTCATCGACCTCCCGGCAGATGCCGCCGTACCGGCGGACCAGCCGCAACCGAAGCAGGAGCACGACGGTGGATCGACTCCAGACCAGGCAACAAGTGGAACGCCATCTCGCTCAGATCTTCCCGGGCAGGCCGTTCCGGATTCACCGCGCCCGGCACGGGTGGGTGTGCCGGCCGATACTGTCATCGGGGCAGGGGATCGGTCTGGGGAACTACGTGGTGGACTCCCGGACGGGCGTGGTGACGGCGCATCCGAGCCTGCCGCCGGCGGTGATCGGGCAGATGTTCGACCAGGCGATCGAGACCGGGCAGCCGATCAGGGCGCATCAGATCTATCCGCCCCGGTGGCAGGCGACGATGCGGCGGATCCACGAGGACCGCAACGAGATCGAGTACCTGGTGCAGGCCCGGTCGACGGACGACCCGATGCTGGAACACCGGCTCACGATCGACAAGCAGACGCTGCGCAGCCGGACGGACACGCCGGCGATCCATCCGGTGTGCGCACGGGCGAAGGCGTGGGCGACGGCGCACCGGAGTCCGGACGGGACCTGGCCGCAGCAGGGGACGTTCGAGCTCTAGCCGATCCGGACTCCGCCGACCCCTACGACCTCGTCCGGGATCCCGGCCAACCGGACGGCTGGCTGGTTCATCCGGTCGACCCGGCGCAGGCCGAGGTGCGGCAACTGCTCGCGCATACCGCGACCGGGCGGGCCGCGCTCGCTACCTTGCGCGCGGCCGATGTGATGGTCCGGTTCGAGGAGCCCGGCGCGGGGCCCGCTCTTCCCGATGCCTTCGACGGGCGGACCATGGAAGCCTTCGTCGGCACCCGCGAACGCGACCTGATCGCACAGGCGGCCGCGTTGGTGCGGTTCGCGGCGCTGACCGATGCCGTGGTCGCGGGCCGGGTGGAGACGATGCCAGCCCGCATCCGCGAGCTCGACCGTGCCGAGCACATCGATGCACACCGGCGGGCAGAGGCGGAGGCGACAGCGCGGACCGCGGAATTCCGGGACGAGCTGCGCCGCGCGGGCTACGACTCTGATGCCGTCCCGATCCGGGATGCCGTGGACGCCGCGGTCCGCGCGGACCTCGAGTCGGCGTACCTGGACGCATATGCGGATGCGCTGCGTCGGGCCGATTCTCCGGAAGCCGAGCGCGCAGCCCGCGACACCGCCATCGCGGAGTTGCTCGCGCACCCGATGTTCGACCCCGTCGACGCGGACACCGGGCCGACGAAAGCCGCCGGTGCGCAATGGGATGCGGAACAACGTCATCGGCCACCCGAGGGCATGGACGAATACGTTCCGTCCTCGCCGGAAGCCGCGCGGGCGGTCGCAGCCCTGCTGCGCGCCGAATCCGCGGCCGCACGCGAGGTCATGCGGATCGAAGGCGATTGGGACCGGGTTGTCGATCGGATTCTGCTGGCGGCGGGCCGCTCTGGTGACGAGCTGCCGAATACCCGGCCCGAGATCCTCGAGGAGTTCACCCGTCATCCCGATCTTGGCGAAGCCGACGACGTGCGGGTGCTCGCGGAACTGACCGAACAGCTCCGCAAAGCCTCCGCCGACCGGACACGCCTGATCGACGAGATCACCGACTTCATCCGGCGGGATCTGACCGATCCGCGGGTTGCCGACGATCGGCCCGCCCAGCTGCGGGTGGAGCGCGACCCGACGGGTGTGGTGCATGTGCGGCGCACTGGCGGCGATGCCCCCGTGCACCCGGACGAGACATCCCCACCGCGATCTGCGGAACCGGATGCCGCCGTTGTGCGGGTCGAGGGCGAACCCGATTCCACCGTCGTGCGGGCCGACGCCGAACCGACGGCCGTCGTTGTGCGCGCCGATACCGAACCAGACAGCCCCACCGGCGAATCCCTCGGTGATCGCGCCGCCGCGCAACTGCGTGATCTGATGTTCAACCCCAGAAACTCGGATCTGGCCCGCTGGGCGACCTACACCCTCGACCGGCTCGGGACGGATGTGCGGTTCAGCACCGAACCGGATGCCAGGCTCGGCAGGCAGCCGAACGGCAGGCCTGATCACGGCCCGGCCGCCGGGTACGACCCGGCGACGAACACCGTCGTGCTCGATCGCAATGCCGACCCGGCCGAAATGATGCGCGAACTGGTGCGCGGCGCCCGGCTGGCGGAACTGTTCGCCGCCGATGCCGGCGAGCCGCTACCACAGCTATCGCTCAGCCGCGACGAGTACGTCGACCTGATGCTGGACCGGGCGGCGGAGGCCTTTGCCCTCGCCTACCAATCCGATTCCGATTGGGTCGGCACATTCGATCTGAAGCGCCCGGGGGTCTCTGCGCTCGAACGGGCATTTGTCTCCGCCTACAAGGGCGCATTGCGGCTGGCCGTGTCGACCTATCGGAAATCGGGCTCGGTCCGCTCCTATCCGGCCTATCACCGGGCGGCATTCCGGGAAGGCGTGCGCGCGGTACGCACCCAGCTCGACACCCTCGGACCGCTGCTGGACGGCCGCCGCCACAGCGACCACTTCGGAGCCATCTGGGATCGCGCGCACGGCATCGTCCCCGGCGCCGGCGAGGGCAACAGCGCACCACGCCGGCCCCATATCGATCGGGACCATCAGCGCATGGCCGACCGACTGGCCGGGGAGATCGAAAACCTGCGGATGGTGCGTGAATTGGGTACCTACGTGCCGGTCGGGCACGCGGAGGAGGCCTACACCCGCGCCCACGACAAGGCATACGCCAAGGCGGAGAAGGCTTTACGGCGCAACCCGGACGGACCGCCACCGGAGCAGGCCGCCCAGCGGGCCGGCCGCGACGCGCTGGAGCGCTACCTGAGAAGGACCGGGCCGGAGAACGCCGAGATCCTGTTCGACGTCATCCGGGCGACCGGCGACTCCAATGACTCGCACTGGGGCTACCCGATGAAGCCCGCCGACGATTCCGGCTCGCTCGACGTGGCCAACGACCAGGTCGACGCGGCACCCGATCACACCGCCGACCCCGATCTCGTGCGGCGGGTACTCGACCTGGAGTACAACGACGAACCACACCCGGAGCGCCTGACCGACGCCGTCGCGCGCTATCCGGGCGACCCGGAAAAACACACCTTCCCGCGGCTGATCATCGTCGCCGAACCGGGCGGGCATTTGGATGCGCTGCGTGAGCTTGCGGTCCGGCACCCGGAATACACCGATGTGCTGTGGGATCGGACGCACGGGCTGCGATACCACCTCGCGGTCAGGGGCCCCGACGGCGAGCCGATGGCGAAACACATCCCCATCGATACGGCCGAAGGCGCCTTCCGTAAACCCGGTATCCACGAGGCACAGGACGAAATTCTGGCGCACTACCTGCGCTTGCGGCAGGAGAACCGGATCTCGCTCGGTTTGGGCGAATGGCTGGCACAGCTCGGACCGGAGGCTTTCGAGCCGAGGCCGAAGAACCGCCCCGGCGGCAAAGGCCCCACCCTGTTGCGCGACACCTTGACCGAACGACCGTTCCGTGGCGGCGAGGTGGACCCGACGCATCCAGGCGATGTAGTGAATCGCTTGGTTCGACGCGAGATTCCGATGCCTACGGGCCCGAGACCGGAGTGGCCGCCGCACTATTCACGGGCGATTTTCGATATCGGGCCGATGCCTGCCAGCATCAACCTGGCCCCCGACGGGCGCGGCGGATGGCGGGTGGCGCCACCGCTGGACGGCGGTTCCGTCGACGTCCTCAACCAGCTGTTCGAAGGTCTGGCCGACACAACCGAGGAGCGCATCGTCGCCCGGATCGTCAAGGTGCTCGAGGACGGTTCGGCCGACCTGTACGACCGCAGCCCACCGCGCGGTAAATTCGGCACGTTCATCGACGGGCTGCCGTGGCGGTCCGGGCGCGACGGCGATTCCGATGCCGACCGTCTCGGTGACCCGGCCCCGGAATCGGGCGATCGGCGCGAGAGCACCGAGCCGGCGCCGGCCACCGGGGAAGACCGCACGCCGCTCGGCGGACCGGTCGCCGACGAATGGACGCGGCTGACCCCGGCGGAAGTCGGCGGCCGCCTCCAGGCCGAGTTGCGCGACATCCTGGACAACCCCGAGCTCGTGGTCGTCGGATTCGACCGGACCGGCATCGACCCCGAGTTCGCCCGCGAATACGCCAGAGCCATGGTCGATCTGGTTACGCGGTACCCGCAGGTCGATGTGCGCCGTCTCGGCATCGACGAGATGTCCTCGGGGCTCGTCGGGCTCACCCACGCGGCCGAAAACGACAGCACCGGTGGGCTGTTCACCAAGTCGATGACGATCAACACCCGGTTCGCGGCCGACCCGGAAGGGCTGCGGCAGTGGATGGCCGACGGGGTCGCTGCGGGCCGCTTCCACCCCTCGGTGCTCAACCGCCCGGTGTACGCCGCCGTGACCCACGAATTCGGCCACGCCCTCGACTACGCGGGCAACAGGGCCGCACGGGCGATGCTGGACGACACGCTGATCGAGTTCTACGTGAACAACCGGCTCGGCATGGGCACGGTCGAGAGCTACGACAATTGGCTGCACGATCAGCTCACCGGCTACGGCTTCGACAAGGCCGGCGAGCTCGATCCGGGCGAGGCGCTCGCGGAAGCCTTCGTCGACGTGGTCCTCAACGGGCGCGACAACGTCAACGTCGCGGTGGGCCAGGCCTACGACCTGCTCGTCGGGGCCGCCGAGCGGACGACCGGCGTCGACGTCGGCCACTCGCCCGTACGCCACGAGCAGGGGCCGGGTACGGCGGATCGATTAGGCGACCGCGACACCGAATCCGGTGCGGCCGATCGCGCATCCGATCGGATGGCACACGACGGGATTTCGCCGTTGCGGCCGCCCGACGAGGACGACACGCCCGACAAGCAGGACGCCGAAATGCTCGGCATCGTCGACAACGACGAGTGGTCGGATCTCTCCCCGCAGCAGGTCGGTGATCGGCTGCGCGACCTCTTGCGTGATATGACCGGCAATCCGCACTTCGACATCTTCGGATTCGATCTGTCCGGGCTCAACGCTGTCGTGGTGCGCGACTACGCCCGCGGTCTGGTCGACATGTTCGCGCGGTTCCCGCAGGTCGACGTGCGGTCGGTGGGCATCGGGCGGCTGGATTTCGGAGTGCTGGGGGAGACCGAGGGCATGAGGCACCCCGGCTCGGATTCCTGGCACGTCCAATCCATCACGCTCAGCTACGACGATGCGTGCAGCGCGTACGCGTTCCTCGACTCGGCGCGAAACGGCGTGAACAACGGGCAGTTCACCCCGACGATCCTGCGCCGCCCGGTCTATTACGTCACCGTGCACGAGTTCGGTCACGCCCTCGATTACGCGGGCAACCTGGTGGCCCGCGACACCGCCGAATCGGAGCTGCTCGCGCGGGCGAAAGCCGATCCGGACGGCGATTTCGGCGAATGGCTGCGGCAGCTCAGCGGATACAGCCTCGACGAGGACGGGATGTTGCTGCCGGGGGAGGCCCTCGCCGAGGCGCTGGCCGAATACCTCGTCGGCGGTGCCGACCAGGCGAATACGCCGGTGCGCATCCTGTACCAGCTGCTCCTCGACGCGGCCCGCGATCCGTTGCAGGCCGATGCGCCGGCGCCGTCCACACCCGACCGGATGGCGGTCGACGGTGATCCGGCACGGTCCTCCGGGGACGAACCGGACAAGGCGGCGGATCGGCGCGACTCCGGTGACGAGGGCGCCCAGCCGGATTCGGCCGACGACGGCGCGATCGAACCGGACTCGGTGGACCCGCCACCAAAGGTCACCATCGACGTCGAGGGTCAGCAGGTCGAGGTGCCGGTACGCGAAGACGGCCCCGGCCGCTGGCGCGTCGTGCCCGAATCGGCGGAACCCGAACCCGTCGACACCCGCTCACCATTGCGCCGCGAATGGGATGCGGTCCGGGAGATTATGCCGGGCCGGGAAGCGCAACCCAAGTACCCGTCCGGGTCGCCGGTCGGGGATTCGGCCGGTCAGGCCGCTATCCGTGACGGTGTCGCCGGCATTCCGGACCTGGTGGGGCCGCCGCCGCCCGCACCGCCTCCCGCGCCACCTCCCGACGTCCCGCGGATCGAGGCCCCGCCGGAGGCGGGCCCGCCCGATCCCACGCTGCTGCGCATCGCCCAGCAGGCGCCGATCTGGATCCAGAACCGGGAGATGATCCCGATTCTCGGCGAGCTGTCGGGGCGCATGCGTGGCTCGGCGGGCGAACATCTGCCGATGCGCACCGCCGACGGCGAGGAATACCGGCCCTGGAACACCGACGCCGATCCGGATCTCGTTCGCGAACAGGTCGTCTCGGATCACGACGTCGAACGGATCACCCCGGAGGAGGCCAGGCAAGCTCTGCTTGACGCCTTCCCCGGCGCGAATGCCGAACAGCGGCAACGGATCCTCGATGATCTGCTCGACCGCGACCTGATCAGTGGCGAAGAAGCCGAACGGCTCGCCGACGAACCGCCCGCCGGCGTCGGTGCGCCGGAACCGGCCGGTCCGCCGCCAGACGGGGAATCGCTCACCGACGCGGCTCAGCGCCTGCTCGGCGTCGACCTGCCCGACGAGAGCCCCCAGACGCTGCGCGACCTCATCGACGAGCACCAGTACCGGGTGGTGCGCGCGGCCGCGGCGATCGAAGGCCTCGCGGCGGCAGCCCAGCGCCTCCACGAGGAACAGACGCTGCCCTACACCAAGCTGGATTGGGACGGCACCGAGCCGGACGCACCCGGGCTGGACCGCGGCGCGGAACCGGCACAGCTCGACGGGCCCGAGCGCCGTCCCGAGGACTCTTTCGACGACGACTTCACCGATGACGACGACAACGCCGAAACACCGCGTCGCAACCGCTTCGCCGAGCCCGATCCGGCGGGCCGGGCGGTGCCGTTCGCCGATGCGGTCAGCTTCATCGACCAGAACCCGATGGGCCGATTCCGCAACGAGATCATCGCGGCCTTCGGCCACCACCTCGGCCTGCTGGACACCGTGCCGATCGGCAATGGCGCCGACCCGCTTCCGGAATGGGGTGAAGGCGACGAACTCGGCCGCGACCAAGGCTTGCGCCAGTTCTTCGAACACGCGCTGCGCCGCGATCAGCTGCGCGACGAGTTGGCCACCTGGGCCGCGATGCGCGATCTGGACGTGCGCCAACTCACCGCGGAGCTGCTCGACGATGTGCTGAACCAGTTGCGCGAGGCCAATATCGCGCGCTCGGACCGGGTGGCCGAATTCGCCGATCTCGCGCGTCAGCGGTATCCCGAGACCGAGGACGGGGACCTGGTCGGTGCGGCGATCGGCGATCAGGTCGTGCGGATCCCGGAGCCGGACGGGCCCGACCGGTTGATCGTCGTCGACGGCGAGCGCAGCAGGCACCAAGCGCTCGCGGACGCTCTCGCCGGCGACCCGCAACTGGTCAGCGACCTCGCCGACGGCCGCCTGACCGTTGACTACCGCGTGGCCCGCACCGATTGGACCGGGCGCACCCACCTCGAACCGGTCGACACCCCGCAAGTGCTGCACCGGCGGGAAATCATCGACGGACGCGAACTCTCGGTGACCCTGGTCCGCGAGGGCGACGGCCCCTGGCAGCCCGTGCCCGAATCGGATCCGGCGCCGGTCGGCGACCCGGCAGGTGCCGCGCCGCGCCCGCGCGACGAAATCCTCGCCGACCTGATCCGGGCGATGCACGAGCTGGGGATCGGCCCGGCCGATGTGCATCCGGACATGATCGACCAGACCGTCGCCGATCTGCTGCTCGACAATGCCGTGCGGGCCGCGCAGATCGAGGGCCTCACCGATTTCACCCGCTCCGCCAACGACATCCAGACCTTCCACGAGATCGGCGACGCGCGCAGCAAGCTCGCCGACAGGCTCGGCATTCCGCAGGCCGAACTGACCGGCGAGACCATGGGGGAGGCGCTCAGCGACACCTCCAAGCGTCGTGCCCTGCGCACCCAGCAGCTCACCGACCTCGCCGGATACGCCAATCAACTGCGTGAGGTCGACGCGGCGGCCGTCGATGCCGCACGCAACCGCTTGGCCGAGCAGCTCGTCTCCGATTCGGTAGCCCGCGCGGTGACCAAACCGAAGTTCGCCGAGCGGGCCGGGGTTTCGCTGCAACATGCCGCGCTCATGCCGCCGGGTCGGGTCGATGTGCCCGGTCAGGGCCGCAAGTTCGCGGTCGATCCCACCGGGATGTCGCCGGCGAAACTCGCCACGGTGATCCGTGATCTCGAGGCGCGCGGCCACGGCGACCAGGTGCGCGCGGCGCTCACCGAATACGCGAACGCGCTGCTGGACATCGACCCGTACGCGGCGGTCGCGCGCGGTGACTACAGCCGCGACCCGCGCGTGATCGACGGCAGATTCCCGATGCACGACCGGGATTCGATGACCGCGCTGCGCGACATCATCGCCGACGCGGTGCGCGCCCGCGGCGCCGACGATTTCGCGCGCGCCCTCGCCGATGCCGCCCGTCGCTTCGACACCGGCCCGCTGCCCAGCGAGAATCCGGCGTGGCGCCCCACACCCAACCGGGACTGGGCGCGCATCGTTGGCGTCGACCTCACCGACGCCGACGACGCCACCTTCCGCAAGGTGTACGAGGCGTACCGGGACGGCCGGATCGAAAAGCACGAAGGCCTCAGCCCGGAGAAGCTGGCCGCCGAACTCGCCGCGCTACGAGCCGAAGTCCGCGACCAGGCCGAGCGCATCAAGGACGTCGCGCGGCTCGCCGACGAGTTCTACCGTGCGATGCGCGAGGCGCAGATGGGCGCAGCAGACCCGCGCGGCCCGCTTCCACACCAACCCGGCGAAAGCGCTGATCCGGCTCCCCCTGTGGACGATTCGGACTCCGGCCCCATCCCGGCAGCCGCTGGCGGCAACCTTCCGCCCGGCGACCCGCCGAAGGCCCCGCCGGCACCGGGTGACCCGGATGAGCCCGGTGCGGGTGATTCGGATGGGGCGGATTCCCGGAGTGAGCCGGGTGAACGTGGTGCGGTGTCCGGGCGCGAGCCGGGTGAGCCTGGTGTGGGCGATGGTGCGGTGGCTGGGCGTGAGCCGGGTGAGCCTGGTGTGGGCGATGGTGCGGTGGCCGGGCGTGAATCGGGTGAGCCTGGTGTGGGCGATGGTGCGGTGGCTGGGCGTGAATCGGGTGAGCGTGCTGCGGGCGATGGTGCGGTGGCCGGGCGTGAATCGGGTGAGCGTGCGTCGGGCGATGCCGGTGGTGTGAAGTCCGGACATGAACCCGGGGCGCCCGACACCGGCGACGCCGATGGTTCCGGGCGTGACTCGGACGCCGGCGACCCCGCGCGAAGCAGCACAGCTGAGCGCTCGCCGTCTGCGTGGTTCGAGCAGCAGCGAATCATTCAGGCCGAATGGGAAGCCCGGATGGCGGCCGAGCACGCCGCGTTCCTGCGTGGTCTGGCCGACGCCAACCCCGCCGACCGTTGGTCCGCCCTTCGCGCCGACCAGGCCGAATGGTCCGCGCGCATGGCTGAGGAGCGCGTGCAGTGGTTGCGTGACACCGCGATTCATCCGCTGCCCGATGATCCGCAGAGTCCCGCCGAGGGCTCGCGTGAGGCAGGCTCATCGCCCGCCGGCCCGGGCTCCGTGCGCGGTCCGGCTGAGCCTGGCACGGGCGACTCCGATGGTCCGGCACGCGACTCCGAGTCCGGCGATGCCCCCGCGCGCGTACTCGAGGGCCCGCCGTCCGCGTGGTTCGAGCGGCAGCAGATCATTCAGGCCGAATGGGAAGCCCGGATGGCGGCCGAGCACGCCGCCTTCCTGCGTGGTCTGGCCGACGCCAACCCCGCCGACCGCTGGTCCGCCCTTCGCGCCGACCAGGCCGAATGGTCCGCGCGCATGGCTGAGGAGCGCGTGCAGTGGTTGCGTGACACCGCCATCCACCCGCTACCCGACGATCCGCAGAACCCGCCCGAGGGGCCCGAAGACCCGGGCTCATCACCCACAGACCCCACCTCACCCCGCCAACCCCAATCCCCAGGCGGCGCTGAGCCCCCGAAGGAGCCAACCTCCGAGCCGCCGACCCCACCGCTGCCGTCGCATCCGCCGATGCCCTCGCACCCTCCGATGCCGTCGGAGCCGTCGGAGCCACCGGTCCCGCCGCAGCCCTCGCATCCGCCAATGCCGGCAGAGCCGCCGGCACCACCGTTGCCTGAGCAGCCTCCGGCCTCGCCGGACCCATCGCAATCACCGCTGCCGCCTGTTCCGCCCATGCCCTCGGAGCCGCCGACGCCTTCCGTGCCGCCGAGGCCTTCGGAGCCGCCGACCCCACCGCAGCCTGCGCATCCTCCGATGCCGTCGGAACCGCCTACGCCTTCGGAGCCGCCGCGTCCTTCGATGCCGTCGGAGCCCCTCGCCCCGCCGTTGCCCGCTCAGCCTCCGGTTCCGCCCATGCCCGCGGACCCGCCGCGGCCTACCACGCCGCCGCGACCGGCCGTCCCGTCGCAACCTGCGCATCCCCCCATGCCGTCGGAGCCCCCAGTGCCGCCGATGCCGTTGGAGTCTCCGCGACCGGCCGTCCCGCCGCAGCCTGCGGAGCCCTCCAGGCCGACGGAGTCTCCGGTGCCACCGCAGCCGTCGGAAGCGCCGGGGCCAGCTGTGCCGCCGCGCCCCGCGCATCCACCCATGCCGTCGGAGCCCCCGCAGCCAGTGGTCCCGCCGCGCCCTGCGCACCCGCCGCAGCCCCACGTCCCGCCGCGGCCTGTGCACCCGCCCATGCCGTCGGAGCCGCCGGGACCTGCTGTGCCGCCGCAGCCTACGTATCCGTCCGCGCCGTCCGAGCCCCCGCAGCCGGCCGTCCCGCCGCGGCCTAGCGCTCCGCCTGCGCCGTCGGAGCCCTCGCAACCGGCCGTTCCGCCGCGCCCTGTGCACCCGCCGATGCCGTCGGAGCCCCCGCGGCCGTCCGTCCCGTCGCAGCCTGCGCATCCTCCGATGCCGTCGGAAGCGCCGGCGCATCCGCCGGCTCCCGCCGAGGTCCCGCAGCAGGCGGAGCCCACCCCACCGGCGCAGCCGGATCAGCCCGCTTCGGGCGATCCGGCGGTCCGGGAGCCGGCGGCGCAGTCGCCTGCTCCGGTGCAGCGTGCGGAAACACCGCAACAGCAACCCGTGCCGTCGGCAGGCGATCCGGATTCGGATGCCGGAGACTCGGGTGCGCCGCCGGCGGGCCCGCCTGCACCTCGGGACGTCGACGGCGATGGCGCCGAGCGGAGCTGGGGTGATCGC
Organism: Nocardia sp. JCM 38205; assembly: GCF_058222935.1. Classification (NCBI taxonomy): domain Bacteria; kingdom Bacillati; phylum Actinomycetota; class Actinomycetes; order Mycobacteriales; family Nocardiaceae; genus Nocardia; species Nocardia sp. JCM 38205. Next base: position 721,280 of record NZ_JBYHFL010000003.1, read on the forward strand.
CCGTTCGCCGATGTGGCCGATTTCCTGCGGGAGGTTGCGCTGCGGGGGCAGGACGATCCGGTGGCGTTGTCGGATCGGGAGCGCGGGTATGTGGCGCGGCTGGCGGAGTTGCTCGGGTTGGGGGAGCGGCTGACGGGGCATCCGGATCCGTTGGGTGCGTTGGCCGAACTGGCCGAGTTGGCCGATGCGCACGGGTTCTTGGACGCGGTGCTGGACCCGGAGGCCGGTCCGCTGCGACCGATGCGGTATCCGGAGGACTTCACGCATCCGTCGCCCGACGAGCCGGGGCTCTGGTTCCCGCCCGACGACGCGGGCCAGGTGCCCGATCGTGCGCCGCAGCCCGCGAGCGAGCCTGTCGCGCGCACCGGCAATGTGCTGATGCCGCAGGTCAGCCCGATCGCCGACGTCGCCGCCGAGCTGGCCCGCAGGTACGGTCTCGGCGCCGATGAACTCGACCCCGCGCGGTTGGCCGAAACCATCACCGCCGAGCAGTACCGCAATCTCGTGCGGGCGGCGACAGTCGAGGCGCTGGCCGACGCGGTCGCCCGGCTCGACGCCGTCACCGACCCCGGTGAACGTGCCGCCGCCACCGCCGAACGGGACCGGTGGGCCGGACGCCTGAACGTCGACCCCACCGACCTCGACGACCGCGCCGGCCAGACGATCGATCGGCTGCGCAGCGAGGTGCTGCGCCGCATCACCGACATCGATGAGCTGGCCGACGCCGTCCTCGCGACCAGGCAGGAGCAGTCCGGTGAATCCGGCGGCCGCCGCTATGTGATCACTGTCGACGGTGACCGGGTCCCGGTCCGGCTGGTCGACGACGGCAACGGTGGCTGGCGGGTCGAGGCGCCGGAGCGGCTGCGCCCGACCGTCGAGCGGCCCGAAGCGTCCGAACCCAAGGCGATCGAGAAGAAGAAGTCCTGGCTGCGCAAGGTCTGGGATGCGTTGCGCGGCGGGTACGGCGGCGCGAGCCCGAAGTATCCGTCCGGGTCCGGCGTCGATGGTGCCGGCCAATCGGTGCTCGGCCACGAGTATCTGCCGATCGACCTGACCACCAACAAACCCCCCGCGACACCGGGTGGTTCGCCGATCGAGGAACTCACCACCAAGTTCAACCCGGCCCGCATCCTCAAAGAGGGTGTGACGATGTGGAAGAGCCGGGAACTCATCCCGTTCCTGCGGCACCTCACCGACCGGCTGCCCACTCGGACAGGCGATGTGGCACCGATCCTCACCCCCGAGGGCGAGGAGTACGCGCCGTGGATAGACGAAGCAGATCCGGAACTGCTGCGCGAGATCCGAGCCGATCTGGAACTGGCCGGGCTCGACGGCGGCGAACCGCCGGCGCGCAAGCAACTGCCACCCGGAGACCAGGCGCCGCCCGCCACGGGCGAACTCGACAAGGAGCCGTCGCTACCGGATTGGGCCCGCGACCTCGCCGACAACCTGCGCACGCGCGCCGCCGACGCCGCCGAGCTCCGCCGTATCGCGGGCCTACTAGGGATGCGCTTGCCCGACGTCGACCCGGAGACATTGCGCCGCGCCGTCGCGGACGCGCGGTACGCCCACATGCGCCGCGCCGGAGCCATCGAAGGCCTGCATGCCGCGGCCCGCCGCTACAACGCCGAACACGACATCGTCCCCTACGCCGACTCCACCAGCTTCTTCGACGAGGACCCGCTGGGTCGTTCGCTGATCGACCGCGCGAGCGCCCGCGGCGAACGCACCGACATCCTGCGCTGGGACGGCGTCGGCAACGGTGGCGAACCGGGGCCGGAGTGGGGTCCGGAAGTTCCGCAGGAGCGAGACAAGGGCAACAGCCTGCACTTCCAGGACGCGTTGCGGCGCGAACAGCTTCGCGATGAACGCGGCGTGTGGGCGCAGCTGCTCGGGGTGCCGATCGCTGCGCTGTCGCCGTCCGCCCGATTGGACGAGACCATCGCCGCCTTGCGCGAGCAGCTGCCCGCGCGCGCCGATCTGGTCGGTGAATTCGCCGATCGGGTCGACGATTTCCTCGCCGCCGACGCCGCTGATCGGGTCGTCCAGGTTCCGGGTGAACCGCCGCGCGTCATCGTGGTCAATGCCAGGGGCGAGCACGAGGCGGCCATCGCCGCCGCCCTGACCCGCGACCCCGATCTGGCCGGCCGGGTGGACCGCGGTGAGGTGGAGGTCGAGTTCTACAGCGCGTTCCTCGACCGCGCCGGCATGGTCCACATCGTCGCGCTCGACACCCCCGAGATCCGGCACTTCCGCGGCGAGATCGACGGCAGGCCGGTCGCGGTGACGATGGTGCGCGAGCCGAGCGGGACCTGGCACGTGGTACCGGATCCGGTGCCCGCGGATGGGCCCGCCGGGACGGTTGACGGTACGGCGGGCGACCGGACCGGTTCGGTTCGTCCCGACCGGGTGGACAGCGACGCCGATCGAACCGCGGGAGCGGCGGACCGGAACCACTCGGAGGACCCCGCCACGAGCGATCCCCAGGCCGATCCCGACGGCACTCGCAGCGCGGATTCCCTTCGCAGCGAACGCAACACACTGGCTCGCCGGCTGGGTATCGTCGACCCCGACTCGCTCGGCCCGCGCCAGTGGGCCGACGCCATTGCCCAGCTGTGGCAGGACAATGTGCTGCGCGCGACGCAGGTCGAAGGCCTACTCGACGCCACCCGTAGCGCCGACGCGATCGACCACTACAACGCCCTCGACAAGGTGCTCGGCCATCTGACCAACCGGCTCGAGATCGATCGCACCGCATTGTCGCCGGAGTTGGTCGCGCGGATCATCGCCGATCCGGCGACACCGGACTCGCGGCGGCTTCAGCAGCTCGAGGATCTCGCCGAATACGCAGAAAACCTGCGCAAGCTGGACAAAGCCGCCGTCAACGCGGCGGTGCTGCGGCTGGCGCGGCGGCTCGGCGTCGCCCCGGAGGTGCTGTACGGGGCGAGCTTCACCGAGGATATGCGGCATCTGCGGCCAGACCGGGACACCCTCGATCCCAAGGGGATGCGCCGCGCGATCAACGCCATGGTGTTCTCGATGGCCGACCATCCCGCGGTGGTCGACGCGCTGACCGATTTCGTGCGCGCGCTCGGCGAGGTCGACCCCTTCACCCAGGGCTTGCAGCGCGATCCGAGCGCCGATCCGCGAGTGGGTGGCGACGAGCTGCCCGTGCACGACCCGTCATCGCTGGCGTTCCTGCTCGACATCCTCGGCGACACCGGTCTTTTCGCCCCGTTCGGCGACGGCCCCGCCCCGGATATCGCCAATCGCAGGCCGAGCCGCGACTATCTGCGCATCCTCGGCGTCGATATCACCAATGCGAGCGACGACGATTGGAGCGAGGCGTACACCAAGTTCCGCGACGGCCGCATGGATCTGCACGAACGCCTGAGCCCCGCCGCGTTGGCCGAGGTCCAGGCCGCCCTGCGCGAGGAGATCCGGCAGCGCGCCGCCGATGTCCGTCACCTGGCCGGGCTCGTCAACGACGTGCACAACGCCACCCCCGGTCCGCAGCCCGATCTGCACCAGCCCCGCAACCCCGACGGCAGCTGGCGCGCCGACCCCGGCGACGATCCCGACGCCACCCCGACCCCCGCGGGCGACAATCCGCCCTCCCGGCCGCCCGCCGCGCCGGGCGAGGCGCGGGCGCTGCCAACCCCGTCGGAGCCGGAAGCCGGTGGGGGAGTGGAGAAGCCGTCGGGCGCGCCGCCGGAGTCGGAAGCCGGTGGGGGAGTGGAGAAGCCGTCGGGTACGCCGCCGGAGCCGGAAGCGGGCGGGGAAGCGCAGGAGCCGTCGGGCACGCCGCCGGAGCCGGAAGCGGGCGGGGGAGCCCAGAATCCGCCGGGCACGCCGCCGGCACCCGCCCGGCCCGACGACGGGGACAGCGGCGATGGTGAGCGTGACAGCACGGGTGAGGCCGGCACGTCGTCGCATGGGCAGCCCCCGCACGACGGACGGAACGATCCCGCTCAGCCGAACCCGGCTGCGCCTGCGGACGCGGCTGCGCCTGCGGACGCGGCTGCGCCTGCGGACGCGGCTGCGCGTGCGGACGCGGCTGCGCCTGCCGACGCGGCTGCACCTGCCGACGCGGCTGCGCCTGCGGACGCGGCTGCGCCTGCGGACGCGGCTGCGCCTGCCGACGCGGCTGCGCCTGCCGACCCGGCCGCACCCGCCGACCCGGCCGCACCCGCCGAAGGGGATGCACCTGCCGAAGCGGCCGCACCCGCCGAAGGGGATACACCTGCCGCCAGCGATCCCGGCACCGAACCCGACGCGGATCCGCGCGCCCAGATGTCTCCCGAGGTCAGGGCCGAATACGACCGCCTCGCAGCCGAACGCGCCGAAGCGGTGGCGCGGCGCGAAGAGTGGCGCGAGATCCGCGATATGCGCGCCGAACGCCACCCGATCGACGACGCCGACGCCCACGCGGCACTGAACCGGGACAACCTCGGCGCGACCATGGAGGAGCTGCGCGGCCGCACCATGCGCGTCGACGAGATGCCGCGCAGGCTGGCCGAACTCGACGCGCTCGAACGGGCGGCCGAGCAGTTCAACGACGCCGACGCCGACGTCGCGCGCCTCGATCAGGAATTGGCGCGCCTGGAACGCTCGGTGACCCCGGTCGGCGAATACGACCGGCTGGTACAGCAGCGTCAGGAGCTGGCCCGCGAACGCGAATTCTGGCGCGCCAAACGCGATGATCGCGCCGTGCGGCACGGTCTGGTCGACGATGACGGCCGCGTCGACGAGGCCGCGCTACGCGGCGACCGGCTCGAACCGACCATCCTGCGCCTCTACGACGAGGCGGGCGCGGACACCGTCGACCATCCAGGTGGCATGGATGAGGGTCCCAGCCAGTCCCGTTCCCCGCGTAGCAGCGCCGACGCAGCCGAACGGCGCGCCGCGATCGCCAAACTCGCCGACGCGGCGAGCACCTGCAACCGGCTCGACGCCGAAGTCGACCAGGTCGACAGGCAGCTCGCCGAACTCGAGCGCGCAGGCGTCGGTGAGGGCAGGCCGCGTGCCGATGAGGTCGCGGCCGAACTGGACCGGCTCGCCAGGCAGCGGGCCGAGCAGCTGCGGCAGATCAAACCGCGCCGCGTCATGCGCGACGATCTCGCGACCCGGGTCGGCGTCGTCGACGCACAGGGCCGTCCCGACGAGGCCGCTCTCGCTCCCGACCGGCTCGAGGAAACGCTCCGATTCCTGCGCGGCCGAGCCCAATTCGACATGCTCACCGGAGCGCCGGGCGACGGCCAACGCCTGCTGCTGCGCGATATCGACGCCCTCGCCGATGCCGCCCGCGACGTGAACCGGGTGCACAATCTCGTCGGCCGCATCCAGGACGAGATGGCGGGCCTTGCCGGTGCCTGGCGGACGATGATCGAGGGCGAAGGCGGCCGGATGGTGACGCCGCGCGTGGGCATCATCGTCGACGGTGATGCCACCCGGATCGTGGTGTTCGGTATCCGCGACCAGCTCGGCCGCCCGCCGCGCAGCGATATCGACGATGCCTTCGCCACCGCCTTGCGCACGAATTCGCTGGTGGCGCAGTCGATGATGGACGCCGACACCACCGTCGAACTGCGCCGCGTGCGCGCCGACCGCGACGGCGTGCGCACGGTCGAGGAACTCGGGTTGCTCGAGGTGGAGCGGCTGAGCACCGGCTGGGTCGGCGGCGACCGGCTCGACATCACCTCCTGGCGCGACGGCGAAGGGAACTGGCACCGGCTCGACCCCACCCGCCCGGACTGGCGGACCGGCCGCGATACCAGCGAATCGAGCAAACCGAAGGCCGAGCGGTACGGCAAGTACTCGCGCAAAGACCCGCCGGACGGTGTGAGCGGCTGGGCCATGGAGGACGTCGTCAACGACATCACCCTGCCCACCGACGATGTCCCGGCCGGCAAAATTCCGGAGAGCACGCTGCCGGTGAACGCACCGCAGGCGCCGACGCAGTACAACACCTCCGGTCTCGACCCGAATCAGATCTTCGGCCAGCACTGGGGCGCCGACTCCTACAACGTGGTGCGGTTGCTGCTGATGGCGGCGCAAGTGCCCAAGCATCCGGCCGTCAAGGCGTGGATTCAGCGGCATCCGTGGATCGGCCGGTGGGTGCTGGCGCGGCCGTGGTTGCAGCGGATCCCACCGTTCGGGACGGTGTTCCGCGGGTACGAGTGGTTCGCGCCACCGGAACGCAATGTGCAGCCGATGGTTCGGCCCTGGGTCGCTTCCGATCACCGTCAGGGCGTCGACGACGTGCCGGAATCGTTGCGTCGGCAATGGGAGCACGAAGCCGAGCAGTGGCAGCGGGTGCAGGACTGGGCCGATGCCGAATACCGCCGATTCCTGACCGACCCCGACGACTTGGACCGGATCGCCGAGGGGATCGAGGAACACCGGCGCGAGCAGCAGGTGGATCGGGCGCGCCAGGTCGTCGACCGGGTGCGGCGGGACCTGGTCGACGGCCACGCCGGGATCGACCCGCGGGGCGATGTGAACGCCCAGCTCGACGCCGTCCACGCCGACATCGACCGCATCGCCGAAGCCCTGGCCGATCAGTTCGCCGCCGATGATCCCGCCGCCATCCGCGACACCATCGAAGACGTCCGCGAACTGCTCATGGCCGGCGTCGAGCCGGACATGATCGCGGGCGCGCTGGCCGAGCACATGCGCGACGACGTCCCGGTGTTCACCCCCGAACAGCTCGCACAGATCCGCCACCACCTCATGGAGGCCGAGCTGCTGGTCCGTGACTACGCCGACCCCAACGGCCGTTTCGTGCGCAAACCGATGGACCGCCTCGCCGACATCGCCGAAGCCTGGAACCGCCTGCGCAACGGCACCCCGCTGCCGCAGGACTTCATCCTGCTGCACGACGCCCTGGCCGAATCCGACTACCTGCGCGCCAACCTCCTCGCCACCTGGCAGGACGCCAACGCCTACGCCATCGGCCTCGGCTACCACTGGGACGCCGACCGCCCACCCCTCACCGACTGGCGCACCGGCATCCCGTACGCCCCCACCCGCCCCACGCCACCCCCACTCCTGCCCGAACGCCCCTCCACACCCGCGCAACTCCCGCCCGCCCAGAACTCGGACGCCCTCCCACCCACAGCCGACGACCCGCACGCCGGTGATGAGTCACCCACACCGGATCCGACACCCCCGGCCGCGAACCCTGACGCCGCCGCCGGCCCTGATCGTGCCGTGGGGGTCGATCCTGTTGCGGGCGCGGATCCCGCTGTGGATGTTGATCGTGCTGCGAGTTCTGATCCCGCTTCGGGCGTCGACCCTGCTGCGGGCCCTGGCCGTGCTGCGGGCTCTGATCTCGCGACCAGTCCTGGTCCTGTAGCGGAGGTCGATCCCGCGTCGGATCCTGAACCCGCCCCGGGTGCCGATCCCGCGCAGGATCACGACCCTGCCCCGCGCTCCGATCGCGCCCCCGAGCCACCGAATCCAGCACCAGATGCCTCCCCGCCGGTCGACGGTCTCAGCGAACCCGCTCGCCCGGATCGAGACGGACAGGCCGACGCCGATCCCGCGACGCCCGATCGCGGGGCCGAAGGTGGCGACGGATCGAGCAAGCGCTCCGAAAACCGCGCCGAACAAACGCCCGAGCAGATCGCCGGACCAGACTCCGATGCCGCCGCCGGCCCCGGTCCGCACGGCCCCGTGAGCCGCATACCCAACGGCCACGCCGATTCCGGCGCTTCCGGCCGTCGTTCATCCGAGCCCGACGATGCTGATACGTCGGGTGCCATGCGCGGCACGCCGGACGGCGGGGACGAAGGTTCGGCGGATACCGCGCCGCGCACGTCCGCCGATGGTGGCGGTGACGCCGATGCATCTGACCCTGCACGCCATAAGCCTGACGGTGACGACGGCACAGATTCGGGGGACGCCGGACGTCGTTCGTCCGAGGCCGGTGATGACGAATCGTCTGGTGCTACACGCGGCACGCCGGACAGCGGCGATGGTTCAGGTGACGCCGGACGCGGCGCACCCGACGATGACGGTGCCCGGCAGGCCGGCGTTCCGCCCCAGACGCCGCCCGCTTCCGGTAACCGTGACTCGGACGACGGCGGTGCCCCGCGCCGCCGCCGTGACCCGATCTACCGCTCCCATATCCCGAAGCTTCCGCGCGACGTCGACTTCGAGTTCCCGTCGTTAGACCCGATCGAACCCGCGAACCCAGCACCCTGGCCGCCACCGAGCCGACCCGAGCCCCCTGCCCCGCCGCAGCCTCCGAAACCGCCCCAGCCTCCGGCTCCGCCGGTACCCCCGAAACCGCCTGTGCCCCCGACGCCGCCGGAACCTCCTGCACCCCCGGTGCCCCCGGTGCCCCCGGTGCCCCCGGTGCCGCCGGTCCCACCAGAACCCCCGGCCCCGCCGGTGCCGCCGACACCGCCGGTCCCGCCCGAATTGCCTGAGCCGCCGACACCGCCGACACCGCCTGTGCCGCCGGGCTTGCCGTTGCCGCAGACGCCGCCGGGCTTGCCGACACCGCCGGTGCCGCCGGTTCCGCCCGTGCCGCCGGAATTGCCTGAGCCTCCGATGCCGCCGCAGCCGCCCGCCCCGCCGCAGCTCCCGGTTCCGCCGCAGCCACCGGTCCCGCCGGAGTTGCCGGCGCCGCCGACACTGCCGACACCGCCTGTGCCGCCGGGCTTGCCGTTGCCGCCGACGCCGCCGACGCCGCCGGTGCCGCCGGTGCCGCCGGAATTGCCTGAGCCTCCGGTTTCGCCGCAGCCGCCGATGCCGCCGACGCCGCCGGGTCCGCCCGTGCCGCCGGAATTGCCTGAGCCACCGGTTTCACCGCAGCCGCCCGTCCCACCGCAGCTCCCGGTGCCGCCGCAGCCGTCGATTCCGCCTGTGCCGCCGGAGTTGCCTGTGCTTCCGGTGCCGCCGACACCGCCGGTGCCGCCGGGCTTGCCGGTGCCGCCGCAACCACCGGTCCCGCCGGAATTGCCTGTGCCGCCGACGCTGCCTCCGGCGCCGCCCGAGCTACCAGCGCCTCCGGTCCAGCCGCTACCGCCGGAACCGCCGGTGCTTCCTGCGGCGCCGGCCCCGTCTGCCCCGCCGGAATCGCCGCAGCCGCCGGTCGTGCCGTCGCTGCCGCAGCCGGCGGCTCCACCGGAACTGCCGGTTCGGCCGGTCTCTTCGGCGCCGCCGGTCCTGCCCGTGCCGTCGCAGTCTCCCGGGGGCCTGACGCCAACTGCGCCTCCGGAGCTTGCCCCGTCTGCGCCGCCGCAGCCTCCGGTCCCACCGATGTCTCCGGAAGTGCCTGTTCCGCTGGGACATCCGGTTCCACCGGCGTCGTCGGTGTGGCCGGAGAACGACGGTGTCGCGGGCACGCCAGTGCCGCCGGCGTCTCAGGCATCGACCGAGCCGCCGGTTCCGGCGAACCCTGCGGCGCCGCCGATAGCAGCTGCTCTTCCAGAGCTTTCGGCGATGCCGGCTATCTCTGACTCGGCACAGTCGAAGCTGCCGCTGCCTACCGCGCCGCCGGAACCGCCCGCCCCCGAAGAGCGTTCGGTTCCACCCGCACCGGCGAGCCCACCGGGTGATCCGAGACCCGTACCTCAGTCGGTGCCTTATCAGCCGACTGCGGTTCAGCCCCCGGGCTTCCAGAATCCCGCTCCTGCACGCACCCCGGAATTCGCAGCGCCCCCGCAATCGGATCCACTGCCGCCTCCCGCCCAGCACTACCGCGAAGGCCACGCGAACCTCAACCCGGGACAACCGCCGGTCGACCGGGGATGGAGTCAGACGCCCTACCAGCCGAACGGCGACCACGCCCCCAGCGGCGGCCACCACGTATCCAACGGCCAGCCCGGCTCCTGGGGCCCGATGCCTCCACCGCCCCCGTTCGGTGCGGCCGGAGGCGGATCGAACCGCGGCGCCAACCGGCCCTATGGTCGCCCCGCGCAACGCCCGGAACCAGCGCAGGCCCCGATCCTCGTGCAACCGTTCGCCGGGTTCGGCGTGGCGGCCGAGTTCGATCCCGCGACCGGCGCCTTGCAGGCGGTGCCCGCCTCGAACGGATCCAGGGCAGGGGTGTACGGCGACCTCGGCGAATCGCGGGTGGTGTTCTACCGCGACGGCGCCGGGCTGGCTTTGCGGGTGGACGGTCGTACGATCGACCTCGGCGGCCCGGTCCGCGTCGAATGGGTTCTGCTCGAGCGGCGGACCACGCGGTTCGCGGTGATCGAGAACGGTGTCGTCGTGTTCGAGATGCGCTACCGGACGCTGCCACCCGAGATGGACCTCGGTGCACTGGTCCACAGTGTCCTCGCCGACCCACAGCGCCGGGAACAAACCTTCCGCGGATGACCGGAAAGACCGACAGAGATGAGGAGGCACCATGCGGGTGAGTCCACCGACCGATGACGAGCTTCGGTCGAACTTCGAGGAAATGCTCGCCTCGGTATGCAGCGGTGGCGGTCTACGCTCCGCCACCGGCCTCGACATGAAGACCGAGAACGCGCTCTGGGCGATCGCCCACGTCTACCCGGAGGTGCCCGACGACCTGGTCGTCGCCGCCCGCGCCGCCTTCGCCGGCCAGCTCGACGGCACCAATGCCCGCGAGCGCAGGGAAGCGCTGGCCCGCAAGATCGAGGAACTCGATCGGCGCGGGCAGGCCCGATGACCGCCGACGGAACCGGGGATGCGCCTATGACGCGATGGCGTGCGATGCCCGGCACCGAGATCGCCGAGCTCGGCACCCGTTTGCGATCGTTGAACTGGTCGTGGCTGGTGGCCGATGGTCCGCGGCTGGCCACCGAGTTCGGCTGGCGGGTGCTGCACAGCGACGCGAACTGGGTGATGCTCGACACCGGTTTCGGTCTCGGCAGCGGTGAGATCCGAGGCAGGAACGGCAAAGCCGAGGTCATCGAGGTTCGGGTAACCGATTTCGCCGAGGAATCGGGAGCCGGACGCGAGCGCATCCGCGACGCGTTCGCGGCACTGGGCGAGTCCCTCACCGAGGCACTCGGCGAGCCGACAGCCCGCATCCCCGGCGAGTTTCCGCAGCTGCGATGGGCAGGCAAGGACCACACTCTGGTGCTGAACGAGTTGGCGGTCTCGGTGGTGCTGAAGCTGGTCGACAACGCCAGGCTCGCCCGCGACGACCGCAATGTCGAGCTCGACGAGCAAGGCCTGCTGTGACGGAGTGGGCGGAGCTGAGCACGGGCCTGGCCGCCGAGCTGATGCGGCTCGGCGCGGGTTCGGTGCTGCGTATCGGCGAGGACCGAGTGGAGTCGCCGCGCTTCGCGCAGCTGCGTCAACTCGACGACCGCATCTGGGCCGAACTGGTCGGTGATCGCTGGTTGAGCCCCGAAGCCGGGGCGGGCGCCGACGGCGCGCGGATCCTGACCGCGGCGGGTTGGCAGCGGCCGGACGCCGATCACGCCGGCAACTGGTGGGTCGAATGGTCGTGGCCGTTGCCCTCGGCCCGCTATCGCGCACTGGCCGCGATGATCGTCGAGGGCCTGCGCGATGCCTTCGGGATCTCCGACCCGGCGGCGCTGTCGTATGTGGCGTGGGATGAGAGCGACGGAAATCGTCCTGTGGACTTGCCTGCTCTGGGTTTGGCGCGGCAGGACTGAACGGTTTTCCGGGTCGGCTCGCCGTCACCGGCTGTTCCGGCGCCGTTTCACCTGCGGTGGTATGACCGCTTCGAGCTTCCCGCCCGTCGGGTGCGCAGACGAGGAGAGTGCCGCGAGTGAACAACCCCGCCGACCAGCCCGAACCGGCAGCCGAAAAGCCGGAAGGGAAACGTTCCTCCGCGCATTCGGCCGGCGCGACGCCCGGAACCGATGCGGCCGCAGGCGCCGCTGAAACCCCCACCGATGCCTCCGCCCCCGTCACCGACGACGACCCCGACGTCGGTTTCAGCCTCGACCCAACCCCCACCTCCACCGACACCGATCCAGCCACCCGAGCCACCGAGCTCACCCGCCAGATCGCCCGCGCACTCGCGGCCGCCGCTCCCGCGGGCTGGCGACGGCTCACCGCCCTGTTCGCGTTGACCGCAGCCGCCGAACTCGGGCAGGTCTTCTACGTCGACGAGGACGGTCATTCGATCGGGGCGCAGCCCTCGACGGAGTTGCTGGAGCTGGTGCGACGTCAGCGTCACGAATCCGCGCAGCTCGGTGACGGCCCCTGGTGGCGTCTGCTGTTGACGCTCGATGCCGGCGGTGAGCTCGAGGTCGACTATGACTACGGCGACGAACCGTTCCCGCAGGATCAGTTGTTCCCACCGCAGGCGTACGCCGAGGATCTGCGGCTGTATCCGCGCCGCTCACTGCCGGTGTGGCTGGCAGCCCATCTCGCCCACGGCGACCGGCAGTCCCGCTCGCCCGGGGATGCCGCCGCCCAGGCCCGCGCCGACCGCGCCCGCGACATTCGCGGTGAGCTCGCCGATCACGAGTTGCCGGAGTTTCCACTGATGTGGGCGCGGTGGGCGGTGCTGTCGGCGGCGTTCGTGGCGGCGGGTTCGCAGTGGGGTCCGCGAATCCTGCCCTCCCTCGGCATGTTCGAGGGTTCCCGGCGCAGCGGCGCCACCCTGTATGCGTTGCCGGGCGGCCGCGCGGTGCTCTCCGGCGGGGTCTGGAACGCACCCGAACTCGACGTCGCCTACAACGCGGACGCCGACTTGCCCGAGTTGTATGCCGGCGCGCCCGAGTGGGTCGCCAACCCGGTACTCAACGCGCGCGCTTCCACGGGGCTGCTCTCGTTCTGCTTCTGGTGGGACAGCGGCCACTGGTATTGCGGCGAATCGCCGGGTGCGCAGGGGATCGCCGAGGCGGTGCCGGGGTTCTGGACCTTCGACACCGTCGTGGATGTGGTGCTGCGATTGCTCACCGCGGAGCCCGGCGAGCCCGAACGCCGCGCGGTGGCGGCGCTACTCGCGGCCGCCGAGGTCGGCGTGGCGACACGGGACACGCTGGTCGAAGTTTTCGGCGACGATGGCGATTTCGATATCGACAGCGCCTTCTACCAGCTCACCGTGGCCGGTGTCGCGCTCTCGCTGCCCGAACCGATGCCGCATGACCAGGCGCTGGCACGGGTGCGGGCGCATCTGGCCGACACCGGGGCGGCCACCGCCGGCTATCTGCCGCAGGAGCTCGTCGCCGAGCGGTTCAGCGTCGGCTGGATGGTGTACGTGCCGGTGGCACCGGATGAACTCGCCGTCGGCCGCACCATCTTCTACCTGGCCGACGACGGCGTGCTCGAACAGTCCAGCTCCTCCATCGCCCCCTCGGATTACATCGCCGAGTTCGAGCAGCGCTACCAGCAACGGCACCGCGCGGCCGACTTCTGAACTGGCGGAAACCCTCGGCCCGAGCATGATTCATCGCGCGGCTACCTGCCGTTCAGTTTCTCCACGGGATGATCCCGCACCGTGTGGACAGCGAGTGGGAAGGAGCTGTGCCGATGGCAGGAGAGAACAACCCATGGGGCGATCTCCGCACGCAAGCAGGCAACGGCGGTCTGGTGTTCACCAAGGACGTCGCCACCGATGCCGCGTCCTACTGCGCCGATCTGGTCGATGTGCTGAACATGGTGACCGGCAGCCTCGATGACGTGCTGAAGATCGAGGGCCTCGGTCACTTTCCCGGCGCGGTGCGGCTGGCGAACAAGTTCGCCGAGATCGCCGCGGAGTTCCGCGACGAGGTGATGAAGGAACACAAGCGCATCGCCACCGATCTGGGCGAGTCCTTCGTCATCGCGGGAAAGCTGTACGAGGGCACCGATCTGGACGGCAAGGGCCATTTCGACTCGATGGTGCGTACCAGCAATGCGGGCGATCTGATCAAGCACGTCGAGCAGGAGCAGATGTATCACGGCGGCTGGGTCGACATCTCGCCCGATATTCCGAACCTCGGCAACTACGAGAACAAGGACTCCAAGTACGGCGGACTCCCGGACAGCCTGCTCGACCTCGCCGGTAGCGAGGGTTCCCAAGGCTTCTCGGTGACGGTGCCGCCCGCGCAGACCTTGAACTTCAACCAGCTGTGGTGGCTGGGCGATCAGATCCGCGGCAAACCGGCCTTCATCGCGGTGGCCGGCGGTGACTGGTTCCGGATGAAGTTGCAGTTGCAGTCCGGGTTTTCCAACTTCGACCAGAGCATCCAGGGCTTGATGGATTCCGATCGCTGGAAGGGCACCGGCGCGGACGGCGCCGCTCGCGCCGTCCGGCTCTACACCAACAACAGCGGCAAGCTGCTCACCGCGATGCAGCAGCTCAGCGACAATCTCGTCAATGCCTCCGGCTGGACGGCCAACACGGTTTACGGCATGCCCGACCAGAGCGTCGCCTACACCCCCGACGACCAGGAACACGCCCAGCTCGAACTGGCCAGGCAGGTCTACGCGAACTGGTACGAGCCCGGCATCGCCGCCTGCGCGAGCGCGATTCCGATCCTGCCGAAGCCGGCCGATGCGGTGCAGATGCCGAACGACGACCCCCGGAATCCGGGCAACAACGGCGGAAACAATGGCGGCAACAACGGTGGTGGCAACACCGGCGGCGGCAACAATGGGGGCGGCAGTTCCGCCGCCCAGCAACAGCAGCAGGCCTCCCTCGCCCAGTTCGCCAAGGATCAGCAGGCGCTGAGCCAGCAGCAACGGGATATGCAGGCCGCGCGGGACAAGGCCGAGGCCGACGCGCGACGCCAGGCCGAGCAGCTGCGCCAGCAGCAGGAACAGGCCCAGCAGCAGGCCCAGCAACGCGCGCAGCAACAAGCCGCCCAGCAGGCGGCCCAGCAGGCCGCGCAACAAGCCCAGCAGGCGCTACAGCAGGGCTTGCAGCAGGCTCAGCAGGCGGCCCAGCAGGGGTTACAGCAAGCTCAGCAGGCCGCCCAGCAGGCGATGCAGCAGGCCGGTCTGGCCGGGCTGCCGCAGGCGCTGTCCGGTCTTGGTAAGGACCTGCCGAACCTCAAGGGCGGGCTCGGCGGAGGCAAGGGCGTCGGCGGCGGTGGCGCGGGTGGCGGAGCCGGCGCGGGTGGGCTCGGCGGGCTCCCGAAGGAACCAGCGCAGACCCAGGCCTCCAAGCTGTTCCCGCGCGCCTCGGCCGCCGGTGTCGCGGCCGGTGCGATGCGTGGCGCCGGTTTGGCGCCCATCGCTGGTGCTCCCGGCGCGCCCGGCGGCATGGGTCCGGCGGGCGCGGGCGCTGGTGGTGGTCAGCAGGCCAAGGAGCACAAGCGCGCCGATTACCTCGACTCCGTCGAGCACATCGAAGAAGCACTGGGCGATGCGCCGGTGGTGGCCAAACCTGTTGTGGAGAAATGAACCGGACCTGGGAATTCAGCGATATCGAGTTCGTCGTGCTGTGGGAGTCGCTGCGCCGCGGCGGGCTGCCGTTCCCGTTGTTCTACACCGGGCGCACCGAGGATCCAGAACAGTTCAAGGCCGAGAAGCTGGCCGCGCGCGACGACGTGCGGCGCAGGCTCGGCTCCTCGTTCGATGCGGTGCTGGAAGCGATCGCCGACCCGGATCTGCGGATCGTGATCAACGGTGGCGACGGCCGCGCACCGCGCGAACCGAAGGGTCTGGTGCGGCTGCACGGTGCCCGGCGGCAGAACACCGGCTATATCATCGAACAGTTGCCAGGTGAGACCTACTGGCACAGCGGGGGTTTCACCGTCTCCGAGTGCGAGGCGGTGAGTCTGGCCGAGGCGATGGTCGCCAAGATGCCGGAGGCCGAGCCCGGTAGGCAGCGCGATGTGGTGCTGCCAGCCGAAAACCCGAGCGAGGAACTCGACCACTCCTACGGCGGTTCCGCCGTACACGACTCGTTCGACGATTCCGTCGGTCAGCGCGGCGCCACCTTCCTGGCCACGCCCGCGCCGAGTTACGGAACCATCGATGTGGTGCAGGGCTTTTCGATCTTCGGACCGCGCGGCATCACCAAACACCGGCTGCGCTGGCGCGATCTCGAAGAAGACGGCCGCTACGTCATCGGTGACGAGACACCGCCGGTGGCCAGACCGGCCGACCGCAAACATCTGGTCAACGCGATCAATACCCGGGTCGCCGCGGTGATCCGGGCGATCAAGGACGAACGCGCGTGAAAGGAATGCCGCGATGAGTCAGCAGGAGCAGGGCCCGGCCGAATGGACCGCCACGTCCCGCACCGGTGCGATCGCGGTGCGCACCACCGAACAGGGTTTGCCGGTGGGCATTTCGATCGAACGAGCCGAGCTAGGTGGCGATCCGGCGGCGCTGGCGGCCGAGGTGCTGCGGCTGTGCAAGCAGGCCGCGAGCCGGGCCGGGCTCGCGCGGCGGGCACAGCTGGAACAAGCGGGCGTGGCCGAGGACATGCTGGCCTTGATGGGCCTGCCGACCGCGGCCGAGGTGGCCGCGCAGGAGATGGCCGACGAACAGGACTACGACACCGAGCCGCGCAGCTGGCTGCGCTCGGTCTGAGCTGCTGATTTCCATCAGTGGGAACAACTGTGCGGGAGAGGAATTCATCTCGTGTTTGAATCTATGGACGAGCTGGAAGCCAGCGTCCGCCGGCGGTTGTACCGCATGCGCGACCTCGCCGACGATATGGCCGCGGTCCGCGCGAGCGAAACCGCACCGGACGGGTCGATGACCGCCGAGGTCGATGGCAACGGCTCGCTGGTGAATCTCCAGTTCACCACGGCGATCTCGGAGCTCACGCCCTCCGAGTTCGAGCAGCGGCTGGTGGCTACCGCCGCAGCGGCGGCCAGGGCGGCCTTTGCCCGGCGCGCCGAAATCGTCGTGTCTTTCAACGAAGAAGTCAGCGGGTAGACACGTCACGTTCACCCTGACCGGTCATAGTTTTTTGCGACAGCTCACACCGAAGCGTCCGCTCGGTGGGGGGATTCGCGCCAAACATCCAGCATCACCGGATCGGGGAGTACGATGAGCGACCTCGTAGCAACACCTGACGCGATCCGTCGCTACGGCGACGCGGCAGCGGCGATGGCGACGAGCGTGGCCACCGCGGGCAGTGTCGACCAGGCCGCGACCATGGCCGTCGCAGCCCCCGTATTCGGCTTGATCGGGCAGGAATTCCTGGTGTCGTACGCCATCGCACAGGGCAACCACCTGTCGTCGGTGATGGAACTGGCCGGTGTGCACGCCGCCACGGCGGTCACCGCGCATCAGAGCGCCGCGGCCTACGAGGCCTCCGACGCCGCCGCCATCGCCGAACTGGGTGCGGCAACCGCGCCGCTGCAATGAATCCGGAGCTGGACCCCACCGTCGTCGATCTCTTACGCGGCAGCGCCCTCGCGCCCTATATCGACCGGCCGGTGAACGACATCCTGGCGGATATGGGTCTGCCGCCGCTGCCGGATCTGTCCGCGATCCCGCCGCTACCGGAATTCCCGCCGATGCCGGTGATCGATATCGCCGCGCTGGCCCGCCCGCTGACGGATCTGGCCAGCAGTTTCGGCACCGGTGTACTCGCACCGCCACCGGGTGGCGGTCCCGATCCGATACAGGTATTCCAGGCGGTCAACACCGCGCTCACCACCGCGATGCAGCTAGGTACCTCCGCGCTGCAGGCGGTGATGACGATCTGGCAGGGGATGGGCGCAAGCAGCGCCGCGGGCAAGGCCGCCGACGCACAGGCCGACAGCGCCGAACTGGCCGCGCAGAGCACCAACGAGAAGACGGTGCTCGCGGGCGCGGCGACCTCGGTGGCGGTCGGCGGCGCCGAATTGACCGCGATCATCGCCAAATACCTGACCACGATGGTGGCCTCGGCACCGCTGCTCGCCACTCCCGGCGGGCAGATGTTCATGGTCGCCGCGACCACCGAGGCCTTGGCCTCGGCGACTGCCGTGGTGGCCAAGACCCGCGGCGAGCTGCTCGGCCACTCGGGAAATATGACCCAGGCGGGCAAGAAGGTCGCCGTCACCGGGGCGCCCAAGGGGGTGGACTCGATGCAGCAGGTCATGCAGCTGCTGCAGATGGTCACCCCGCTGATGACGATGGCCAGTACCGGGGCGCAGTCGATCGGACAGCTGGCCGCGGCCAACACCTCGCTGCTGGCGCCGAAACCCACTGACGGTGCGCAGGATCCGGCCGAGAAGAAGGACGGCGAGCCAGGTAAAGGCCATCCGGGCGCCGGCGGTGGAGCAGGTGTCGGTGGCGGCGGTGTCGGCCCGGTCGCCGCACCGCTGAGCCCATGGCCGGGCACGCGGACCGCGGGACTCGGGGCCGTGCCCGGTGCCGTCGGTGGACTGGGTGCCGCGGCGTCCGGCGAGGCGGGGATGGCCGGCGGACGCTCGGCAGCCACCACCGCGGGCACCGGCCCGGCCATGATGCCGATAGGAGCGGCCGGTGCGGCCGGCGCCGCCGCGGGTGTGCGCGGTGCGGGCGACGCCGGCGATATGCCGAACTACCTGGTGTCCGGTCAGCACGGCGACGAGGTCGTCGGCGATATCGAGGGTGTCTCGCTGCCGGTGGTCGGCGCGGCCGAACAGCAATCCGAAGCACCGCCCGACAAAGAACTCACCCTCTGACGCAGTCAGCACGGTCCGATCCAGGAGGTTGTCATGGTCCGCAGTGGTGTGGATTTCGATGGGGTCCAATTCGATGCCGCGGGTGCAGGCGCGGCCGCGCGTGAACTCGACAGTCTGGCCGACCGGCTGGAGCAGGCACTGACCAGCAGGGAAGCCGCGTTGAAGGTCGAACCGGCCGGTGCCGACGAGGTATCGCGCACGGCAGCGCAGACGATGAACGAGGTCGCGATGTCCTTCGGGGACAGCACCGCCGCGGGCATCCATGAACTACGCAAGCTGGCCGCTGTACTACGCAGCCAGATCACCGAGTTCGGCCGGTCCGAAAGCGACAGTGCCGCTGGCTTCGATGTGCCCGCGCGCGGAGCGGCCTAGCTCGTCTCGGGCGGCACACGGAGCTCTGTGATGATCGAACCACCGCAGCCCGGCTTCACCGGCGTGGTCTGGGAGGCGCGTCAGCCCGACCGGCTGGCCCGCGAACTCGGGACCGGGCCGGGTTCACTGCCGATGGCCGAGGCGGCCGCCGCCTGGGTGCAGTTGGCGGCCGAGCTCGGCACCGCGGTGGTCGATTTCGAGCGGGTGGTGCTCGGTCTGCGCGGGGTCTGGCAGTCGGGCACCAGCCGTGAAGTGCTGGACAAGGTGTCGCGGTTGCGCGACTGGTTGACCGAGGCGGCGAGCGCGGCAGCCAACAACGCGGTCCGGGCCGAAACGCAGGTCGCGGCCTATGAGGTGGCGCGACTCGCCATGCCGAACAGCGCGGAGATCCAGGCCATTCAGGAGATCCAGCGCTTGCTCGAGCAGGTCGGATCCGCTCTCGGCGCCCCGATTCAGGCCGTCGCAGCCACCACCGATGCCGATGCCGATGCCGCCAAGGCCGCCGCATCGCGGGTGATGCGCGGCTACGAATCGGCCAGTGCGCCGCTGGCCCAACCCTGGACCCAGCAACCGCCGCCGGTCATCGTGCCCGCCGCCGCCTTGCAGGCCGAGCAAGTACCCGCGACCGCGCCGCAAGCCGGCTCACCCGCCCTGCCCCCGGTCACACCCGGCATGTTCGCCCCCGGTGGCGGCGGCCTCGGCCCCATCCCCCGCGCGAAGACCTCATACCAAGCCGCTGCCTTCACCGAATCGGCCACCGCTGAAACGGTGGAAGTTCTGGCACCACAGCAGGTTCCGGCTTCGCACGGCACCATCCCGCTGGTTCCCGGTTCGCCCTTCGCCGCCGCGGCGGGCGCCCAGGAGGAGGAGTACCAGTCCAGGGCGGGCGATGCGGGCACTGACGCGCTCGGCGCCGATCTCGGCATCGTCTCGGCCCCCGCGGTCCTCGGCGCGCCGGAACCGGCCGCGCCGCCCACCGGCCGTACCGCCCCGGGAGGCGCGTCATGACGCTGGTGACCAACGACGGCCTGCTCGCCGTCGCCGAGCGCCTCGGGGTGCAAACCTTGCCGCAGGTGCTGTCGGTGGCGCCGCAGCACGACTCCTACGACGCATGGGCGCAGGCCCAGCACCGCGCCGTCACCGAGCTGACCGGTTCCGGCGTCATCGATGCCTACGGCGAGGTGGAACCGACCCTGGCCGACGCCCTGTTCACCCTGGCCCAGCCCGACCGCGAGCTGGTCGCCCGCGTGTTCACCGGCGCCGCGCCGATCCGAATCTGCCTGGCCCGCCGCGGCGAGCAGCACGCCCTCGCCGTGCGCACCGGCGACGACTACGACATCGGCACCGTCTGGTCCGACGGGTCCGGCGCCACCCTGGCCCGTCCTGTGCTGGCCGCGCTCGGCCCGGCCGATCCCGCCGATGTCGCAGTGTTCAGCGCGCCTGCCGCCGAACTGAGCGAACGCCTCGAAGCCGCGCAGAGCTCGGCCGAATACGCCGACGCCCTCTACGCGCTCGGCGTCGCCGACCGGGACGCGCCCCGCTACGGGCTGGCCTTCGCGTCCTGCCATGCCTACGCCGAAATCGTGGCCTATGCCCACATCGACGGCGTGACGACCCGGCCGCCCGCGGCGGTCGCGGTATACGACACCGGGCACGGTCGCCTCGTCGCCGCGCCCGGGTTCGCAGCGGATCAGCAGGTCTGGTCCACGGTGACACCGGGCACTGATCACCGGATCGCGCAAGCGATCTCGGCCCTGGTCGAAGCACTGCCCGGGGGAAGGTGGCTGCCGCAGTAGACCCGCAGGGCGTGCAGTAGCCCGCCACTCTCCCGGCGGTGCCCCGACCGGCACCTTCCGGGTACAGAAATCACAACACGAAAGGTTCGATCATGGTTTACGCCGATCATTCATCCGCCGACAAGGCCCAGGGCGATATGGCCAACGCCGTCGAGGGCATGAAGTTCACCCTCAAGGCCATCACCGATGAGGTCAACGCGGCCCGTGGCTGGGAGGGCGACGCCCGCAACGCCTTCAACGCCGCCGCCGACCGGTGGAACACCGAGGCCACCGAACTGAACGGCGTGCTGGACCGGATGACCCAGCTGGTCGGTGAGGGCAGCGCCACCTTCAAGCGGATCGACGCCGAAGGCGAAGACGAGTTCAACTACATCAAGATCTGACGGCCGCCCGATCGAGGCATCGGCCGTAACCACCAGCTACACAACTGATCCGGAGGGTTCTGATGGAATACGACAAGTCTGCGATGACCACCCTGTTCCACGATCTGCAGGGTTTCCGCAAGGCACTGACCGACAATGCCCGTGACATGGCCGATGCGGGCAGCGCGCTCGCCGTCGCCTGGGAGGGCAACGAGGCCTACAACGGCTTCCAGGCCGTGCACAAGGACTGGGACACCAAGTTCGAGGACACCCTGGTGATCCTGGACAACGTCGCCGCCGCGGTGGAGAGCGCGCTGCACCGCGCCCTCGGCACCGACGGCAAGATCGGCGACGGCTTCGCGGGCGTGTAGGACACGTCAGCGCCGAACAGCCGGCCCGGTGCATACCGGGCCGGCTGTCTGCGTTAACGGCGGATTCAGCGGGCGGCGGCGAGTGACTCGCCGATGTAGCGCATCTCGTCCGGGGTGGTGACCATGTTGACCGTGGCCTGCGCGGTGGAGGTGCGCACGGTGATGCGGTTCGGTGCGGTGGGGTCCTGGTACAGCGTGACGTCGGCGTCGAAATCGCCGCCGGGTTCATGTGGTCCGCGCACCCGCACGATGGTCGCGCCGCCCGTCAACGCGGTGGGCGCGATTCCGTCGAACACCACGACGGTCGCGGTGCTGAACCCCGCGCCCGGCTGAGGGGAGGCCGGCCCGTGCTGCTGGTTGTTTCCGCCGAAGCGCGTCGCCAGCGAGAGTGAATGCGGTGCACCGACATTGGCGACCATGGTCTGCCAGGCCTCCGGCCTGCCGGTGTGCACCACCACATGCGCGCCGAGCGCGATGGCCCGCAGGATCACCTGCTGGGCCAGATCGAGTTTGCCGATCACCTCGAGATGGCGAGTACCGTCACCGATCAGCGGGACCGCGATGCCCTGGCCACGATGATCGGCGCCGATGAGCTGCCCGCAACCACCGGTGGGCACCGCGATGCCGGTGAGTGCGCTGAGCGGGCCGTGATAGTCCGCGGCACTGTCGTGCACCACCGTCTGCGCGGGCAGGGTGTCGAGTAAGGCGCGATACTGCCTGCCGCGCAACGGCCGCAGTCCCGTGACGGGCGGCGCGTCGAGCTCGGTGAGGGTGTCGAAGCGCACCAGCGCACCGAGGGTGATCGGCGGGGAGTCTGCCCGCGTGCCGACGCCGGGACGCTGCACGCCCGGACGCAGCCGCACCGTCACCATCGTGTTGAGGCTCGGCGTGGCCCAGATATCGGCGAAGCCGCGCGAACCGACCAGCTCGGGGCCGATCTCGTAGCTGGTGAGCCGCAGCTCGCCATGTACGAGCGAGTTCTGCGTCTCGGTGAACTGGTCCAGCGGCACGCCCCAGCACATCCGGCGCACCGCCGCGTTCATCTCGCCCGCGGTGAGCACCGACACCGAGATGTCGTGCGCAGCCAGTCGATTGGCCACGCGGCGGGTCGCGATGATAGCGGTGCGCAGGCTGCCGGTGCGCCCGCCGCCACGATTGTCGACCGCCTCCGCGTTGGCCAGCGGATCCAGCCGCAGCACCAGCCAGACCGTGCGGTGGGCGATGGCGGGCAGCGGGCCGAGGATGCGGTCGTAGAGCTGGGCCACCACACCGTTGCCCGCGGTGCGTGCGCCGGTGCTGATCACGTCGATGGAGGTGAGCGTGATGTCGAACTGGCTCAAGCATTTTCCGATTTCGGTGAGCGGCAACACCTGATCGGTGCTGAGCGAGCCGCGCCGCAGCAGCGTCATCGCATCCGGCGGCGGATCGATGCGCAGCATGGTGACCAGCAGGTCGTTGTCCCAGCGCACGCCGTAGCTACCGCCTTCGGGCAGGGTGACGTCGAACGGCTCGGCACCCCCGTCGGCCGGACCGGGCCGGGCGCGACGCCACCGCCACGCCACGGCCGTCGCCACCATCCCGGCGAGATTACGCGGATCGGCCCGCCGCACCGGCACCGCGCCCAGCAGCAGCACCGCGGCCCCGATCCCGGCGACGGCGGCGATCGGTGCGTCGAAGGCCAGCGCCACCCAGGCCGCCACGGCGGCGAGCAACGCCAGCGGAACCATCCGCCGTAAAGGAATATGGCGGAACAACCAGAATTCGGGATCACGTAACGTCGCGTTCACCGCGATGTCCGACCTGATTTCCCCGGATGGGTTTTCCGCCGAATTGTCGGCTGCGGTTTCCCGTTCGTTTACGACAACGTTCACTTTTAGTAGCCCTGGGTTCGAATTCCGCTTGCCTGATTTTGTTTATTCCGGGGGGTCTGGAGAACTTTTACAATACCGCGCCGCAGATGAATACGCGGGTCGGGGGAAATCGGCTCGACGGGCCGCGTACCACGTCGATTGACACCGCCGTTTCGGCCGATACTGTAATTGCTCGAGTGAGGGGAGAACCCAGTTCTATGGAGGCCATGTGCCGGCACAGCTGACCACCCGGCAGCAGGTCAATGGATATCGATTCCTGTTGCGCAGGCTCGACCACGCGCTGGTGCGCCGGGATGTGCGGATGCTGCACGATCCGATGCGCTCACAGCTGCGTTCGCTGCTGGTCGGGGCGGTGCTCGGGCTGCTGGTCGTCGCCGGCGCGGCGATCCTGGCCTTCATCCGCCCGCAGGGCGCCATCGGCGACGCGAAGATCGTGATGGGCAAGGACAGCGGCGCGCTCTACGTCGTCGTCGCCGACAGCGACGGCGGTTCCACCCTGCACCCGGTGCTCAATCTCGCCTCGGCCCGGCTGATCAGCGGCAGCAGCGAGTCGCCGGCCTCGGTCAAGGACGCCAAGCTCGCCGAGATGCCGCGTGGACCGCTGCTCGGCATTCCGGGCGCGCCGTCGGCGCTGCCCGGCTCGGCGCAGGGCGATCGCTCCGATTGGACGCTGTGCGACACCGTCGAGCTGTCCATCACCGGCAGCGCCGCCTCGGCGTCCGGGGTGGACACCGCAGTGCTCGCGGCGCGCCCGGAACTGAGCGAACGAATCCGCGCCGCGCGGTCCGAGGAAGCCGTGCTTGTGCGCCGATCGGACCGCACCTACCTCATCTACGAGGGCAAACGCGCCGAAATCGACCCGGACAACAGCGTGCTCGCGCGGGCGCTCGACCTCTCCGGTGAACGTCCGCGCCCGGCAGGTACCGGCCTGCTCGGGGCGGCCACCCCGGTACCGCCCATCGCGGTTCCGCAGATTCCGAACGCGGGCAAGCCGGGCCCCGGCGCGCTGTCCGACATCCCGGTGGGCGGCGTCATCTCGGTCGCGGCCACCGGCAAGCAGCAGGGGGCCGAGCTGTATGTGGTGCTCAGCGAGGGTGTGCAGCACATCTCCGAGTTCACCGCCGAACTCATCCGCACCGCGAACTCGCAGGGCATGAGCCAGATCGAGGCCGTCCCGCCGGACGTGCTCACCGGCATTCCGGTGCTCTCGCAGCTGCCGGTCGATCATTTCCCGGCCGCCGTGCCTGCCATCCTGTCCGCCGAGGACGCGCCGGTCACCTGTGTGTCCTGGTCGAAGACCGATCAGGGCGAGGCCGATGCCGTCGACGGACCCACCGACCGCGCCTCGGCCGCCCTGCTCGTGGGCGCCAGGCTGCCGCTGCCCGAGGGTGCGCAACCGGTCTCGCTGGCCACCGCCGACGGCTCCGGCGACCGCATCGATCAGGCTTATCTGCGCCCGTCGTCGGGGGAGTTCGTGCACGTCACCGGCATGGAACCGGGGAGTCCGCGGCGCGGCAGCCTGTTCTACGTCGCCGATAACGGCATCCGCTACGGCATCCCGGATATCGATACCGCCATGGTGCTCGGCCTCGGCGATTCACCCGAGCCGGCGCCGTGGGCCATCGTCGGGCAGCTGGTGCCCGGCCCGACGCTGGCTCCCAGCGACGCGCTGACCAGGCACGACGTTTTGCCGCAGCGCAACTGAGCTAGCCGCCGCTCCGAGCTCGGGCCGTATCCGGTACGCCGGATACGGCACCCGGACCGATCGCTAGGACACCCCGAGCGAGGCCAGCACACCGGCCAGCGCGGCCTCCATGTCCGGCGCCTCGATCCGCATCAGCACCGATTCGTCGACCGCGGTCAGATCCAGCGACTCGTCGTTGGCCAGCCGGAACTCGCGCTCCTCCTCGGCGGCTTCGATCACATTGCGAACGAAACGGCCGTTACCGGCCAGGTCGATGCCGCGGCGCGGCTGGCCGCTCTGGTCGGTGCGTTCGGAGTTGTAGAGCCGCTCACAGGCCTGTTCCAGCAGCCGCACCGCGTCCTCGGACAGCTCCGAATCGCGCGAGGAGGCGATGAGTTTGCCGATCTGCCCCAGCTCGGGCGGGGTGTAGGAGGGGAACTGCAAGCGTTTGGCGAAACGCGAGGCCAGACCGTCGTTGGCGGCGAGCAGCCGGTCGATCTCACCGTCGTAGCCCGCGATGATCACCACCAGCCGGTCGCGGTCGTTCTCCATCCGGGCCAGCAGCGTGTCCACCGCCTCGCGGCCGAAGGCGTCACCGCCGGACAAACCGGTCTGGATCAGCGTGTAGGCCTCGTCGATGAACAGCACCCCGTCCATCGCGGTGTCGATCAGCTTGTCGGTCTTGATCGCGGTACTGCCCAGATGCTGGCCGACGAAATCCATCCGCTTGGCCTCGACCACCTTGTCGGTTTTGAGCAGGCCGACGCCGCAGTAGATCTTGGCCACCACCCGAGCAATGGTGGTCTTACCCGTTCCCGGCGGCCCGGTGAAGGCAAGATGGTTGCCGCGCGGCACGCTCGCCATGCCCTTCTCGGCCCGGATCTTGGCCAGCTGCGCCGTCGCTTGCAGCTTCGCGACCTGCGTCTTCACCGCCGTCAGGCCGATCTGACGATCCAGTTCGGCGCGGGCCTCGGTGAGGATCTTCTTGGCGCGGTCCTCGGCGTCGGCGGTTTGCAGCTGCTCCACCGACGGCGCCGAGGCCGGATCCCAGCGGTCGGTGCGGGCGTCGATGGACTCCTTGGTGGTGACCGTGATGCGGTAGCTCTTGTCCCGCATCGCCTCGGTGTTCGCGGTGAAGTCCGGCGCCTGCGAATACACCTGCTCGAACAGCGCCTGCGCTTCGTCCTCGCTGCCGGTTTCGCGCAGGCACAGGCCGCGGCAGAACATGGCCGTGGTGCGCGCGGCCGGAATCGGCCCGTTCTCGGCCTGCTCCATCCGCCGGATCGCCTCGCCGAACAACCCGAGCTGGGCGCAGGCCGAACCGACCATCACGTGCGCGCCGGTGGCCAGGTACGGGTCCTCCCATTCGGCCGACCCGGCCAGCACCGACATCACATCCGGCCAGCGCTGGGTGTTGAAATGCAGCACACCGCGGATATAGGCGCTGATCCGGTCGTCGATCTCGCGATCGGGATCCGACAGCATGCCCGCCCGGTACTCGGCCAGCTCGTCGAGCACCCGCTCGGCCTCGTCGTACTGCTTGCTCCCGATCAGGTTCGCGGCGTAGGCGAGCCAGATCTCGGTGTAGCTGGCCAGCGGATAGTCGATGTAGAGCCCGGAGACGAACCGCCCGGCCAGCGCTCGCGGCGCCAGGCCGAGCCTGCGCTGCTCGCGGTAGAGGGTGCTGGTGCTGGTGCGGTGCAGGTTCCGGATGACCTCATCGGTGACCTCGCCCGCCGCCGCCCGGCCCAGCCAGGCATCGCACATGGACGGATCCCATTCGGTAGCGCGCTGAAAAGCCAATTTCGCGTACTCGAGATCACGCGTCGATTCCTGTCCATCAATGCTCAGCCCGAGGGACAGGATTCCGGCATCGAAGGCGCGCTGTGCTTGACGGTTGCCGGTCATTGCATGGAACCCCGAAATCTTCATAACTGCGGCGGACACGGACGAGTTCGGCCCGGCCGCGACATAAATCGCGTCGGCATGGCCTGTCCGATACATTATTGTTCGCTGCCGGTAGGTTGCAACGTGGTCCGGTCGCAATATCGAGCCGGTGCCGCGGAGTGGCTCGCCGGTGGTTCGACGGGTAGGAATCCGGTCGCGAGTGTCTGAAACGTGCAGGAAAGAACTGGGGTCGTTCGACAATTGACCGAGACGTTGAGCAGCGGCGCCGGTACCGCTGAGCCAGAACTGTGCCGGGTTTCCGTCATCGGGGGAAATACCCAGCTCGATGTCGGGTTGCCGGCCAACGTGCCGATCGCGACCTTCATGGGCGATCTGGTGGCTCTCATCGAGTCCCGCAACCCCGCACCCGTCGACTCCGAAGACGGCGGCGCTCCGCTGCAGACTCGGCACTGGACGCTGGCCCGGCTGGGCCGTGACGCCATCGCGCCGAGCCGCACGCTCACCGAGGCGGAGGTCTTCGACGGCGAACTGCTCGTGCTGCGTTCGGTGAGCGCCAAGGAATCGCCGGCTCTGTTCGACGACGTCATCGATGCGGTATCCCGCTTGACCGCCAACGACTTTCGCGGCTGGTCGCCGAGCGCCGCGCGCTGGACCGGTTTGGTCGCCTCCGTGGTGGCCGCCGTGCTCGCGCTCGCCCTGTTCGCCGCCGGCCGCGACGCCGGGCTCGGAATCGCGGCCCCGTTCCTGGCCACCGGTGTCGGCATCGGCGCGGCGGTGGCCGCCGCCATCGCCGCGCGCAAGTACGACGACGAACTCACCGCGGTCTGGTTGTCTTTCGGTGCGCTGCTGCTGTTGTTCGGCGGCGCTGCCCTGTTCGTGCCCGGTGATCTCGGCAGTCCGCATCTGCTGCTGGGCTTTTCGGTGACGCTGGTCGCCGCGGTCGGCGTCTATCGCGCGACCGGCACCGGCGCCACCCTGTTCACCGCCGCGATCACGGTCGCGGTCTGCGGGGGAGTGGCCGCGCTGGTGCGCATGGTGTGGGATCCGGCGCTGCCGAAGATCGGTGCCGGCCTGCTGGTGGCGGCGATCGTGCTGATCTCGGCGGTGCCGCGGCTGTCGGCGGTGCTGGCGCGGCTCCCGGTGCCGCCGGTGCCCACCGCGGGCGGTGCGATCGACCCGGCCGATCATGAGCAGCGTCCCACCATCGAAGGCATCGGCGCGATCGGCGCCACCGCGTTGCCGTCGGCGGCCGGGCTCGGCCGGCGAGCACGCGTGGCCAATCAGTATCAGACCGGCCTGCTCATCGGTTGTGCGATCGCGGGCGTGACCGGTGCGCTCGGCGCCGCCGACCCGCTGGGCGATTCCCGCTGGCAGGGGGTCGCGCTCGCGGTGGTCACCGCCATCATCCTGTGCCTGCGTGGCCGGGCCTTCGCCGATCTCGCGCAGGCCGCCACCTTGATCATCGCCGGTGCGACCATCGTCGCCGCGCTGCTCACCGGGCTGGCTCTCGGCGGCGCCGATCCGCTGCTCTGCGGTGGGCTGCTGCTGGCACTGGCGGTGGCGGTCGTGGTGTTCGGCGTGATCGGCCCGCACATCGAGATCACCCCGGTGACACGGCGTTCCGGCGAGATCTTCGAATATCTGCTGATCTGCACGGTGATTCCGCTGGTGCTGTGGATCATGGGCGTGTACGCGATGGCACGGAATATCTGATGGGCAGGCGTGCCCATGCGGTGGCCGCCGCTATCACGCTGAGTCTTGCTGGCTTCGGCCTGCCGGCGGCACATGCCGTCCCGCCACCGGAGATCGATCCCGGTGCGCTGGCCGCGGCACAGGCTCTCAGTGGTCGCCCGGCGCCCCTCGAACCCACCGAACAGCGATCGGTCTGTGCCGAACCGGTGCTCAACGGTGGCCCACCCGTCGAGGTCCCGGTGTCCCAGGCCGTGCTCGATCTGCCCTCGGCCTGGCAGTTCAGCCGAGGGGCCGGGCAGAAAGTGGCGGTGATCGATACCGGCGTCAACCGCCATCCCCGGCTGCCCGCGTTGCAGGCAGGCGGTGATTACGTCTCCGGTACCGACGGAACCGTCGACTGCGATGGACATGGCACCCTGGTCGCGGGCATCATCGCGGCCCGGCCGAGCCCCGATGACGCCTTCGCCGGTGTGGCGCCGGAGGCGGAGATCCTCACCATCCGGCAGCTGAGCCTGGCGTTCGAGGCCAAGGATCGCCGCGGTTCGCAGGAGAAGCCGGGCGCCATCGCCAGTGCGGGCTACGGCAATGTTCTCACCCTCGCCGCGGCCGTCGTGCGGGCCGTCGACATGGGTGCGACGGTGATCAATATCTCCGAAGTGGCCTGTGCCGCAGCGGGAGTCGACACCGTCGACGAGCCGCTCGGCGCGGCGGTGAAGTACGCCTACGACCGCAATGTGGTGGTGGTCGCGGCGGCGGGCAATCTCCAGACCGACGGCGCCTGTAAAGCGCAGAACACCGGATCCGGGTGGGCGGGGGTGCAGACGGTGGCGAGCCCCGCCTGGTTCGACCCGTATGTGCTCTCGGTCGCCTCGGTCGATCCGAACGGCGTCGTGTCCGAACTTTCGCTGAACGGCCCGTGGATCGGTGTCGCCGCCATCGGCCGCCAGATCGTCTCCCTCGACAGCAAACCCGGCGGCGTCGGCCTGGTGGACGGCGTGCAGACCGCCGAAGGCATCAGCCCCATCGAGGGCACCAGTTTCGCCGCACCCTACGTCGCCGGCCTGGCCGCCCTCGTCCGTTCCCGTTTCCCGGAACTGACCGCCGCCCAGGTGATCGACCGGATCGAACGCACCGCGCACGCACCGGGGCCCGGCCGCGACGACCGTATCGGCCACGGCCTGATCGACCCCGTGGCCGCGCTGACCGCGGAACTGCCCGATCAGCCGATCAGCGAAGGCGCCGACGTCCCGAGCCCGATGGCGCAGCCGTGGCGCCCGCCCGGCCCGGACCCGCTGCCACGCCGCATCGCCGCCATCGGTGCGATCACCTGCCTGGCCGTGCTGGGGATCGGCACCGCGCTGTGGATCCCGTTCCGTCGCCGCGGCGAGGACGCCGACATCTCCGACCTCGACCCGGAAGCAACAGAGGGGTAGCGGACCGCCATGGTTACCGAAGGTTTCGTGCGACGCCCGAGGATCGCGCCGCCGCGCGCACCCGGCGGGGAAGTCGCGTTGAACTCCCCGCCGGAGATCCCGCGCCCGCTGCCCGCTCCGCTGCTGGTCAAGCTGATGCCGGTGGTGATGCTCGTCGCCGTCGTCGGCATGATCGCGATGATGGCGATGATGGGCCGCAACCTGTTCGCCAATCCGATGATGATGATGTTCCCGATGATGATGATCATGTCGATGGTCGGCATGATGTTGGGAATGCGCAGCGGCGGCGGACCGAAGTCGGCGGCCGAGCTCAACGAGGAACGCAAGGACTACTTCCGTTACCTCGACCAGATGCGAAAAGACGTGCGCCGCACCGGAAGTAAACAGCTCGAGGCACTTACCTGGAGCCATCCCGAGCCGATGGACCTGCGCTCGGTGATCGGAACCCGCCGCATGTGGGAACGCCGCCCGGCCGACCCGGATTTCGGGCATGTCCGCGTCGGCATCGGCAGCCACCGCCTCGCCACCAAACTGGCCCGCCCGGAGACCGGCCCGCTCGAGGACCTCGAACCGGTGTCGACGGTGGCGCTGCGCCGGTTCGTGCGCACCCATTCGGTGGTGCACCGCCTCCCGACGGCGGTCTCGTTGCGCGCGTTCCCCGCCATCAATATCGGCGGGGTCGCCGAGGAGGCGCGCACCCTGGTGCGGGCCATGCTGATGGAGCTGGCCGCCTTCCACGGCCCCGACCACGTCGCGATCGCGATCGTCTGCGCCGACCCGGACGGGCCGAACTGGGCATGGGCGAAATGGCTTCCGCACCTGCAACATCCGACGATGCGCGACGGTATGGGCTCGGCCCGGATGATGTACGGCTCACTGGGTGAACTGGAAACCGCGCTGTCCGCGGAGCTGATCGAACGCGGCCGGTTCATGCGCAATCCGCAGCCGACGCAGGGCAGGCTGCATCTGGTGGTCGTCATCGACGATGGCTACGTCAACGGCACCGAACGCCTGGTCAGCGAATCCGGCCTGGACTCGGTGACCGTGCTCGACCTCACCGCACCCGAGGACGGGCTCGCGGTGCGCCGTGGCCTGCAGCTCGTGGTCGCCGACGGCGACGTCAGCGCGCGCAGCGCGGCGGGCATCGAGAAGTTCGCCACCGCCGACGAGGTCAGCATCGCCGAAGCCACCGCGTTCGGTCGCGGCCAGGCCCGCTACCGCATTGCTACCGCCGCCCAGATCGTCAGCCTCGGCGACGAGACCAGGGCAGATCCCGGTCTGATGGCGCTGCTCAAGATTCCCGACGCCGCCCAGATCGAAGCCTCGAAGGTGTGGCGTCCGCGCACCGCCCGCGAACGGCTGCGGGTGCCGATCGGCGTCACACCCGACGGCACGCCGGTCGAGATCGACATCAAGGAGTCGGCCGAGAACGGCATGGGCCCGCACGGATTGTGCATCGGCGCCACCGGCTCCGGTAAATCGGAGTTCCTGCGGACGTTGGTGTTGTCGCTGGTCACCACGCATTCACCGGACTACCTCAACCTGGTGCTCGTCGACTTCAAGGGCGGTGCGACCTTCCTCGGACTCGATCCGCTGCCGCATGTGGCGGCGGTGATCACCAACCTCGAGGAAGAGCTATCGATGGTCGACCGGATGAAGGACGCGCTGGCCGGCGAGATGAACCGGCGCCAGGAGTTGCTGCGCGCAGCGGGCAATTTCGCCAATGTCACCGAGTACGAGAAGGCCCGTGCGGCGGGCGCTCAGCTCGATCCGCTGCCCGCGCTGTTCGTCATCGTCGACGAGTTCTCCGAATTGCTGTCACAGAAACCGGATTTCGCCGACCTGTTCGTGATGATCGGCCGCCTCGGCCGCTCACTGCACGTGCATCTGCTGCTGGCCTCGCAGCGCCTCGAGGAGAACAAGCTGCGCGGCCTGGACTCGCATCTGTCCTACCGGATCGGCCTGCGGACCTTCTCGGCCAACGAATCTCGTGCGGTGCTCGGTATCACCGACGCGTACCACCTGCCGGGCATCCCCGGCTCGGGCTATCTCAAGAGCGACGCCGACGATCCGTTGCGCTTCAACGCCACCTACGTCTCCGGGCCCTACGTCTCACCGACCGGCACCCGCGAGGCAGGCGGCAGCGTCAGCAGCGGGCAGGCACCTGCGGTGTTCACCGCCGCGCCGGTGGAGATGCCGGAAAGGATCGAGCCCGCGCCCGAACCGGCGGGTCCACTCGGCCTGCCCGAGCTGCCCCCGCCGCCCGGCACCGAGACCGCGGATACCGAAGAGGGCCTGCCCGATTCGCTGCTCGAGGTCGTGGTCAAACGGCTGACCGGGCACGGACGGCCGGCGCACGAGGTGTGGCTGCCGCCATTGGACGAATCACCGACCGTCGACATGCTGCTGCCCGACCCGGACTGGCGTTCTCCGGCCAACCGGCACGGGCAGCTGTGGATGCCCATCGGCATCATCGACAAGCCCTACGAACAGCGCCGCGATGTGCTCACCATCAACCTGGCCGGCGGCCAGGGCAATGTCGCCGTGGTCGGCGGTCCGCAGTCGGGTAAGTCGACGACCATGCGCACCATCATCATGGCCGCGGCCGCCACCCACTCCCCGGAGCAGGTGCAGTTCTACTGCCTCGACTTCGGCGGTGGCAGCATGACCGGCTTGTCCGGGATCCCGCACGTCGGCTCCGTGGCCGGCCGCCTCGACCGCGATCGGGTGCGACGCACCATCGCTGAGCTCACCTCGCTGCTCACCCAGCGCGAGGAACGATTCACCGAACTCGGCATCGAGTCCATGGTGGAGTTCCGTCGCCGCAAATACGCCCAGCTCGAAGCCGCCGCCAACGGCAACCCACCGGCACCCGACGACCCGCTGGCCGCCGACCAGTTCGGCGACGTCTTCCTGGTCATCGACGGCTGGGCGGCCATGCGCGAGGAATTCGACACCCTGGAGCCTGCCGTCAACGCCATCGCCCAGCAGGGCCTGTCCTACGGCATCCACCTCATCCTCGGTGCCTCGCGCTGGGGCGAGATCCGGCCGGTGATCAAGGACCAGATCGGCACCCGGCTGGAGCTGCGCCTCGGCGATCCCTCGGATTCGGAAATGGGCAGGCGCACCGCGGCCTTGGTGCCCGTCGGACGCCCGGGCCGCGGCCTGACCCCCGATGAGCTGCACATGCTGATCGCCCTGCCGCGGCTGGACTCCGACTCGGATCCCACCACCCTCACCGACGGTGTCGCGGCCGCCAAGAAACAGCTGGTACAGCTGTGGGGCACCAGGCGCGCCCCCGAGGTGCGCATGCTGCCGCTGGAGATCTCCCGGGATCAGGTGCTGGCCATCGCCCGCGCGCACGGCGTCCGGCAGAGCGCGACCAAGGTCGTGGTCGGGCTCGGGGAGAACGAACTGGATCCGTTCGTGCTGGATTTCGACGCCGAACCGCACTTCATGGCCTTCGCCGACGTCGAATGCGGCAAGACCACCCTGCTGCGCAATATCGCCATGGGCGTGGTGGAGAACTCCGCGCCCGGTGAGGCCAGGATCATCATGATCGACTACCGCCGCAGCCTGCTCGGAGTCGTCCCCGATGAACGCCTGGCGGGCTATTCCACCTCCTCGCAGACCAGCGGACCGATGATCACCGAACTGGCCCGCTACCTGTCCAAACGCATCCCCGGCTCCGACATCACCCCGCAGCAGCTGCGCGACCGCAGCTGGTGGGAAGGCCCGGAGATCTACGTTCTGGTCGACGACTACGACATGATCACCGCGGGTACCAATCCGCTGCTGCCGCTGCTGGAATACCTGCCCCAGGCCCGCGATATCGGTCTGCACCTGGTGGTCACCCGGCGCATCGGCGGCGTCTCCCGCGCGCTCTACGACCACGTGCTCGGCGGTATGAAGAACCTGTCCGTCGACGCGCTGATCATGAGCGGCCCGCGCGACGAAGGCAAACTGATCGGCGACGTCCGCCCCACCAAACTCCCACCCGGTCGCGGCATGCTGGTCTCCCGCACCCGGGGCCAGGAGATGATCCAGATCGCCCACCTGCCACCGCTGTAGGCGATCGTTCCGCTGCGCGCGAGCCCGGCATCGAGCTCGGGCACTGCCGTGCGAGTTCGAGCGATATCCGTCGCGTAGGTCGCGAGTGCCGGATCAGCCGTGTACCGGGGTGAACACGGGAGCGCTGTCGTGGCGTGCCGGCGTCCACGAATCGGTGCGCCGCTCGAACAATGCCCGCGACGGACCGAGCGTCGCGTCGCCGGCGATCCGGGCCAGCTGGAAGCCGGCCCTGCGGTAGTAGGCGTGCAGGTCGGTGTTGGTGGTCCAAGCATCGAGCCGCACCCAATCCCGGCCGTACTCGCGGCCCAGCTCGCCCGCGTGGGCGAGCAGCCGACGGCCGACCCCGCGGCCCGCGTAACGCAGATCGACGATCATGTAGTGCACGATCACCGCGTCGGAGAGCTCATCGGGATCCCAGAGTCCTTGATCGGCCCGATCGTTCACGGTGATCGTGCCCGCGGGCCTGCCGCACACCTCGGCGATCCAGGTTTCCCCGGCGTCGAGGCAGCGGCCCACCGACCGCGCGAAGATCTCGATCGGCAGGCCCCGCCCGGCCACGGTCCACTGGTCCGAACCGCGCGCGCTCAGCCATGCGGTGCGCTGTACCCGAAGCCGGCAGATGGTACCGAGGTCGGCGAGCACCGCGGGCCGGATGACCACGGACATGGCTACGCGATGCCGGGCCGATAGGAACTGCCGAGGGCGCGGCGGATCACGGCCGTGCCCTCGTCGTCACCTAGTTCATAGGCCAGCCGATTGCGAGTGGCGATCGAACGATGCCTGGTGGCGCGGGTGACGCGTTCATGATTGGCGCCGATCCGAAGGTGATCGAGCAGAACGGTGCCGGTGGCGACTCCGAGCACAATGGCCTCCTCGGCGGTTGCGGGCCGGGCGACGACGGTATCGCGATGGGCGGTCTCGGCGTGGCCACGATCGGCCAGTCGGCGAGTCGTACCCTCGGGAATGTCGTGCGGTGAGTCGATTCCGGTGGCTTCGGCGAGATCACGCGGATAGAAACTGACCTCCCAGGACCACGGTTCGTTATCCAAATACTGGACGACCGTGCGGGCGAGCACCCAGGAATCAGCCGGAACGCCCAGCCATTGCGCCACTTCCGTACCGGCGGGCTCCATACGGGCGCTGAATTCCTTGCTGGGTTCGCGATCGGCGGCGCGCGCGATTTCCTCGAAAATGTCATGTGCCGACCGTGGCCGATTCGGTCGGATATGATCTGTGACCACGGATTCGAGTACTTCCTGGTTTCGGACCAGCGTTCCACGGGAAGTAGCTGTGTAGACAAGGTTCTCGGTGACCAGAACCTGAATTGCGTTGCGCGCGGTAGTGATCGAAACCTGCATCTGATCGGCCAGCTCGGCATGGCTGGGCAGTCGATCACCCGGCTTCCACCTGCCTGCGCGGATCTCCTCGCGGAGGAGGTCTGCGATCCGGTGATACGTCGGACCGTCCGCCATCTTGCTCCTCGGTTGGTCGTGCAGGTAACGAAGTGTACACTTTTCGGCCCACTACGGCCCGATTACGCTTGACAGGGGTTTTCCGAGGTTTATTGTAATGAACGTACTGATCCGGTGTTGTGCGGCGATGACGGCGAGGCAACCGTGGCAGGTTCGGATACAACAGTCGTAATGGCTCTTCCCGGCACTCAGCGAAGTGCCGATCCGGTGGCGCAGCCCCAGATTTCCGGGCCGCTGCCGACCTCGGATCTACTTGTCAGAGCGTGCCGAGGGCACCGTGTTATCGGCGGTCAGCTGCTCTGGTATGCCCGTGACCTGGCGATTCTGCATGAGAGACGGCTGGTCGGCCGGGGCGGATCGATCGACACCCGGCCCTCGACCGTCATCGAAATCGAGCGCCGCCGAGGCGAATTGGTGATGGCGATCGATGACTGGGTGGTGCGCAATGTCCCTCAGCACCGGCTGGGCGCCACCCTGCATACCGAAACCATCGGCGCGGTGATCGACCGGCTGGCCGAGGCGTCCGTGCGGGCCCATCACGCGTTGATGACCCTCGACGCCCACGATGATCTGCTGCACAGCGCCTGGCATCACCTGGCCGAACTGGCCGACGCCTACGACGACCTGGTACGCGACGTACTGGCCGGTCGGCGCAGGCTGCCCGAATGGTGAGCGGGCGGGGCGGCGGAACAGTGTGCTGAGAAGGTCGCGGCCGGGTAACGGCCGCGACCTCTCGTCAACCCCGGTAGCGGCGGTGATCGGTCGCGAAGTCATCGGCGACCGTCGCCGCCAGTTCCACATATGCCCGCTTGGTCTGCTTGTGCAGCCGGTGCAGATCGATCTCCGCGCCCTCGGACATGTGCTGGTCGAACGGGATGATGTGCACCGCGCGACAGCGCGACAGGAAGTACTCGCGCAACTGCTGGATGCCCACATTCGGTGATCCGGCGCGTGGAGAGTTGATCACCACCACCGCGTTTCGCACCAGATGGTCGTGCCCGTGCAGCGACAACCAGTCCAGTGTCGCGGCGGCACTGCGGGCGCCGTCGATCGCGGGGGAGGAGATCAACACCAGCGAATGTGCCAGCTCCAGCACACCGGCCATGGCCGAGTGCATCAGACCGGTGCCGCAGTCGGTGAGGATGATGTTGTAGAACCGCTGCAAGATCCGCGCGACGGCCCGGTACTCGTCCTCGTTGAACGCCTCCGACGCCGCCGGATCGCGTTCACTGGCAAGTACTTCCAGTCGGCTGGTGGCCTGCGAGGTGTGCCTGCGCACGTCCGAGTAGCGCTGGATCGAGGAATCGAGCAGCAGGTCGCGCACCGTCGACCGGGTCTGCAACGGCACCCGCTGCGACAAGGTGCCGAAGTCCGGGTTGGCGTCGACGGCGATCACGCGGTCGCCGCGGATCGAGGCGAAGGTCGAGCCCAGACCCATGGTGGTCGTGGTCTTGCCGACACCACCCTTCAGCGAGAGCACCGCGATGCGGTAATCGCCTCGCACCGGCTGCCGAATCCGCGCCACCAACTCCTGCAACCGGCGTTCCTCGGCCGACATGCCCGGGTTGATGGCGCCGCCCGACACATGGTGCACCGCCTTACGCCAGCCGGAGCCCGCAGGCTTCTTGGCCGCGCGCCCTCGGATCGGCACATTGTCCAGCGACGGTGTCGGCACCGGTGGCTGCTGTTGCATGCCCCACTGCTGCGGCTGCGCGGGCTGCTGCGGTGGGTTCGCACCGTGCGCCGCGGAATGCTGCGGCGGAACAGGATGCTGTGGCTGTACCGGATGCTGTGGCTGCACGGGATGCTGTGGCGCCGAGGGATATTCCGGTGCGGCGTGCGGACCCGGCGCAGAGAGCGGAGCTCGATTCGGCGCCATCGGGCCCGGGGCCTGCGGATAACCGTGCGGACCCGGCGCCTGATCGCTCGGCGCGCGCATGGGCGCTGGATGATGCGGCCCCGGCGCCTCGGGACCGGGTGCGACCGGGCCCTGCCACTGCGGGGCGTTCGGTCCAGGTCGACCCTGCTGGTCGGCGCCACGCGGCCCGACCTGCGACGGATGTTCGGGCGCTCGCAACGAATTCTGCTCGGTGCCGGTGATCGGTTGCGACGGCTGCGGGCGCTCGAAGCCGGACGAATGGGTAGCAGGCGTGGTGTAGATGCTCTGCGATCCACCCCGGCCAGCTTCCGGCTCGACTGCGGGAGCCGACTCGCTCACCGGTGCCGCGAAGGAGCGCGGCGGCTGGGCGATAGGTGACGGCCCGACCGCGGACTCGGCCGCGGATTGCCCGGTGTGCCACGACTGTTCGGGGGCGGTCGGCCGGGCTTGCTCGGTGCCACTGCCGGTGCCACTGCCGATGCCGGTGACCGGCTGGGAGGGCAGCGGGTGCTCGGAGCCCGACGTATGGGGCGAAGCCGCGGCGTGCGGATTCTGCGGTTGGCCCGGTACGGGGCCGTCCGCCGCCGGTGGCGCCGCCTGCTGCGGACGTGCCTCGGCAGCGTCGGCCGGAGTGGCGCGGACCTGGTCTGCCGACGCGTCCGGCCCCTCGGACGGCAGCCAGTGCCGGCCACGCATGGTCGACACCGCACTGTCCGCCGGGCTGGGGCGACCCTCAGAAGCCGGGGCGCGGTTCGGATCGACGGCCTGCTCGACGGCGCCCGACTGCGCTGAGCGGGGTGCCTCATCAGGACGGCGCACCGCGACGTCATCGGCCGGTGTCGATGAGATCGGTTTCGGCGAGCCAGTCGCCGAATCGGTCCGCAGATCGCTCGGGGCTCCTCGATCGTCGGCATCGGGAGCCGACGCAGGATCGCTCGCAGCGTTACTCGGCACCGATTCGGCTGCGTCCGTGGAAGCTCGGGGCCGGCTCGGCGGTGGCGGCAGGTCGGGCAGCCGCGGCAGCGGGCGCTGCGCGGTCGGCTGCTCGGGCGTGTTCGCGGAGTCCGCCGGCGCGAGCCACGCCGGCGGTGCCTCGGCGGGTCCGGCACCCGCGACGGATGCCGACGCCTGCGAGCCGGACGTGCGATTCGATGTTGCGTCGGGGGAGGTCTGCGCTGTCGCTGGAGTTGTACCCGCGGAAGTTCCGCTGCCTTCGCCGGTCTCGCGGCCCTCGGCCTGATCACCTTCGGCGGCCCGCGGTCCCTCCAACCACGATGGCGGCTCCGCGGTCGGCGTCTCCGCGCGGTCGACGGACAACGCGTCGGGGCCACCCTGCGAGGAAGCCCGCTCGGAGACTGCCGGTCGATCAGCCGTCGACGTCGCGTCGGCCGAGGTTGCCTGCGAGGGCGCGATCGGATCCTGCGGTGAGGAGGCGTGCGGCTGCTGCGCGATCGGGGGCTGTGGCGACGAGGCGTGCGGCTGCGGCTGCTGCGCGATCGGGGTCTGCGGCGTCGACGCGTGCCCCTGCGGCGGTTGCGGTGCGAGCGGGATCTGCGGTGAGGAGGCGTGTGGCTGCTGTGCGATCGGGGTCTGGGGCGTCGACGTGTCTGGCTGCGGTGCGATCGGAGTCTGTGGCGTCGGCGCGTGTCGCTGCGGCGGTTGCGGTGCGAGCGGGATCTGCGGTGAGGAGGCGTGTGGCAGCGGCGCGATCGGAGTCTGTGGCGTCGGCGCGTGCCGCTGCGGCGGTTGCGGTGCGAGCGGGATCTGTGGCGACGAGGCGTGCGGCTGCGGTGCGATCGGAGTCTGCGGTGAGGAGGCGTGTGGCAGCGGTGCGATCGGAGTTTGCGGTGCAGGGGTGTGAGTCGGGGCCTGCGGTGGGGCGGGCGGCGCGGGTGGATGCGAGCGCGGGCCGAGATGCACCGTCGCCTCGGTCGAGATCGGCTGCTGATCGACCGGCGGCTGTGGTGGGCGCGGCCCGAGCGGCTGGAACTCGGCCGGCGGTTCGCTCGGGGTGCGGGTCGGCAGCTGCGCCGACGGACGGTCGGCGGTCTGAGCCGGACCCTGCTGCCATGAGTTGTCCGGACCCGGGCGGTAGGGCTGCTGGGTGGGGGCGGATTGATACGGGTCGGCCGGACCGGATTCGGGGGACCGGTCCGCAGGCCGGTAGTCGGCCGGGCGCTGCTCGAACGGCGGCGCGCTCTGCCTGCCGCCGTCGAGTTGCTGCGGTGGGTTCGACCATTGATCTCCGGGTCGCGACGTGCGAGGTCCGACCTCATTACGCTCGCCGGCGTGCTCCTCGACCTGGTGGTCGTCGTTCTTGTCCCGGCGCCAGGGTTTGCGGCGCTTCTCCTTGCGGGGGCCGGGGGCGTCGGAGCGGTCGCCCTCGGGAGCCGGCCGCTTGAAGCGGCGCTTGGGGGCGGGGGTGTCCTCGATCAGTTCGTCGTGCGGAAGGTTCTGAACCGGTGGGGCTTCGTAGTCGATCTGCTGCCCGACCTGGGTGACCTCGCTGTCGGAGAGCCACGGCGGCAGCATGGGGAGGCCGTCATTGCTGCGGCTCACGCATCCCCCTCTGATGTGCTGGACCTCGGACAGCGGTCAGTTTACGCGACAGCCGGGTTCCGGCGTGGGCGAGGCAGTTCCCACATTTGCCTGCCCCGGAGGCTCTGCGTGGTTACGCTTCGCCGCCGCCTCCGAAGCACGCCCCGGGGCAGGCGGTGCTCCGATGGGAAGGCTCGCGGTGGGTGCTCCGCGCCGTGCGCCGAGAGCCCCGTGATGGGGGACTGTGGGCGTGTTTTGCCCGATCGGGCGCCTGCCGGTAAGCTTGAGCGGCGGTGCACCTATGCGCCGACTGTTCGCATGCGACCGGTCCGGGCTCAAGCAGTCCATACCGACCGGTTGCATTCGGGCGGTACCACCAATCAGACCAGGTTGAGCATAACCGGGATCGCGGAGGATATGGCGAAGAAAGACGGGGCCATCGAGGTCGAGGGTCGAGTTGTCGAGCCGCTGCCCAATGCGATGTTCCGGATCGAGCTCGAGAACGGGCACAAGGTTCTCGCGCACATCAGCGGCAAGATGCGGCAGCACTACATCCGCATCCTGCCGGAGGACCGTGTGGTCGTCGAGCTCTCGCCCTACGACCTGTCCCGCGGCCGTATCGTTTATCGCTATAAGTGAGTCGGCGAGCGGTCCCTGCTCGCGATTGGCTGCCCACAAGACTTCCTCGATCCACGGACCGGGGGAAACAGGAATTCCCCAGCCGGCAGGCTGGGGAAAAGCTGTGTTCACAGCACGTGTGAACCACAACAAGATTGGACGGACGTGAAGGTTCAGCCGAGCGTCAAGAAGATCTGCGAGAAGTGCAAGGTGATCCGCCGTAACGGCCGGGTCATGGTGATCTGCGAGAACCTGCGCCACAAGCAGCGTCAGGGCTGACACCAGCCAAGCACCGAACGCGGTTCGGATTGGCACACCAATTGAATGGGCGAGCGCCACTCGCCCGAGAAGAACTCCCAGCTCCAGCCGTGCACTGCGGAATTCGGGTTCACCCCCGAGGTGCATGAGCCAACCCCCGGTACGGAGGCCGGGGCCCCGCCACGACGAGGGGACGGACAGGGAGCAGACCTCCGCAACGATTAAGGAACTGCCACATGGCACGTCTCATGGGCGTCGATCTCCCGCGCGAAAAGCGCATGGAGATCGCACTGACCTACATTTTCGGTATCGGCCGTACCCGCGCCAAGGAAATCCTGGCGGCGACCTCGGTCAGCCCGGATCTGCGGTCGAAGGATCTGACCGACGACGATCTGACCAAGCTGCGCGACTACATCGAAGCCTCGGAGTTCAAGGTCGAAGGTGACCTGCGCCGCGAGGTGCAGGCCGACATTCGTCGCAAGATCGAAATCG
The DNA here is from genome assembly GCF_058222935.1 of Nocardia sp. JCM 38205. Classification (NCBI taxonomy): domain Bacteria; kingdom Bacillati; phylum Actinomycetota; class Actinomycetes; order Mycobacteriales; family Nocardiaceae; genus Nocardia; species Nocardia sp. JCM 38205. The sequence goes on from NZ_JBYHFL010000003.1 coordinate 762,606, forward strand.
GCTGCTACCAGGGCCTGCGTCATCGTCGCCACCTGCCGGTGCGCGGCCAGCGCACCAAGACCAATGCGCGTACGCGCAAGGGTCCGAAGAAGACCGTCGCCGGCAAGAAGAAGTAGGGATAACCGATGCCTCCGAAGTCACGGGCCTCCGGCCCCAAGAAGACCCAGAAGTCGCGTCGCCGGGAAAAGAAGAACGTCCCGCACGGCCACGCGCACATCAAGTCCACGTTCAACAACACGATCGTGTCGATCACCGACCCGTCCGGCAACGTCATCTCCTGGGCGTCCTCCGGCCACGTCGGTTTCAAGGGTTCGCGCAAGTCGACCCCGTTCGCCGCGCAGCTGGCCGCCGAGAACGCGGCCCGCAAGGCGCAGGAGAACGGCGTCAAGAAGGTCGACGTGTTCGTCAAGGGCCCCGGTTCGGGCCGCGAGACCGCGATCCGTTCGCTGCAGGCCGCGGGCCTGGAAGTGGGCACGATCTCCGATGTCACCCCGCAGCCGCACAACGGCTGCCGTCCGCCCAAGCGGCGTCGCGTCTAACGGGAAAGGAAGGTAGACCACAATGGCCCGTTACACCGGACCCGCAACGCGCAAGAGCCGTCGCCTCCGCGTCGACCTGGTCGGCGGCGACCAGGCGTTCGAACGTCGCCCCTACCCGCCCGGCCAGCACGGCCGCGCGCGGATCAAGGAGAGCGAATACCTGCTCCAGCTGCAGGAGAAGCAGAAGGCTCGCTTCTCCTACGGCGTGATGGAGAAGCAGTTCCGCCGGTACTACGAAGAGGCCAACCGCCTCAAGGGCAAGACCGGTGACAACCTGCTTCGCCTGCTCGAAACCCGTCTGGACAACGTCGTGTACCGCGCCGGTCTGGCGCGCACCCGCCGCCAGGCCCGCCAGCTGGTCAGCCACGGCCACTTCCTGGTGAACAACCGGAAGGTGGATGTTCCCTCCTTCCGCGTCACCCAGTACGACATCATCGATGTCAAGGAGAAGTCGCTGAACACGCTGCCGTTCCAGGTGGCGCGCGAGACCGTCGGCGACCGTCCGGTCCCCGGCTGGCTCCAGGTCATCCCTGGCCGCCTGCGCATCCTGGTCCACCAGGAGCCCGAGCGCGCCCAGATCGATGTGCCGCTGCAGGAACAGCTGATCGTCGAGTACTACTCGAAGTAACAGCTGCTCCGCTGCTGGTGCGTGATCGTCCATCCCGGGCGATCACGCACAACCCTTAGACGAGGCGTCAAATAGCGGGCGCCCACAAAGGAGGATGATCCACATGCTGATTTCCCAGCGTCCGACCCTGACCGAAGAGGTCGTGGCGGAGAACCGCTCGAAGTTCACCATCGAACCCCTCGAGCCGGGCTTCGGTTACACCCTCGGCAATTCGCTGCGCCGTACCCTGCTGTCCTCGATCCCGGGGGCCGCGGTGACGAGCATCCGCATCGATGGCGTCCTGCACGAGTTCACCACCGTCCCCGGTGTGAAGGAAGATGTCACCGACATCATCCTGAACCTCAAGGGTCTGGTCGTGTCCTCGGAGGAGGACGAGCCGGTCACCATGTACCTGCGCAAGCAGGGCCCCGGCACCGTCACCGCCGATGACATCGTCCCGCCGTCCGGCGTCGTGGTGCACAACCCGGACATGCACATCGCCACCCTGAACGACAAGGGCAAGCTCGAGATCGAGCTGGTCGTCGAGCGCGGTCGCGGTTACGTCCCGGCAGTGCAGAACAAGGCGTCCGGTGCGGAAATCGGCCGGATCCCGGTGGACTCGATCTACTCCCCGGTGCTCAAGGTGACCTACAAGGTCGAGGCCACCCGTGTCGAGCAGCGCACCGACTTCGACCGGCTCATCCTGGACGTGGAGACCAAGAACTCCATCAGCGCCCGGGACGCGCTCGCCTCGGCGGGCAAGACCCTGGTCGAGCTCTTCGGCCTGGCCCGTGAGCTGAACGTCGAAGCCGAAGGCATCGAGATCGGCCCGTCGCCGGCCGAGGCGGATCACATCGCCTCGTTCGGTCTGCCGATCGAGGATCTGGACCTGACGGTCCGGTCCTACAACTGCCTCAAGCGCGAGGGTGTGCACACCGTCGGCGAGCTGGTCGCACGCACCGAATCGGATCTGCTGGACATCCGTAACTTCGGCCAGAAGTCCATCGACGAGGTCAAGGTCAAGCTGCACGCGCTCGGCCTCTCGCTCAAGGACAGCCCGGCTTCGTTCGACCCCTCCAGCGTGGTGGGTTACGACGCGGCCACCGGCACCTGGTCCGACAGCGGCAACTTCAGCGACAACGACGGCGGCGAGCAGGACTACGCCGAAACCGAACAGCTCTAGGCCGCTGGGGTAGGCGCCCCGGGGTCTTACTCAAGGAGAACCAACAATGCCCAAGCCCAAGAAGGGTGCCCGCTTCGGCGGGTCGGCGTCGCACCAGAAGGCGATCTTCGCCAATCTGGCCACGGCGCTCTTCGAGCACGGTCGGATCACGACCACCGAGGCCAAGGCCAAGGCGCTGCGCCCGTACGCCGAGAAGCTTGTCACCAAGGCGAAGGGCGGCACTCTTGCCGACCGTCGCGAGGTGCTCAAGGTGATCCGCAACAAGGACGTCGTGCACTCGCTCTTCGCCGAGATCGGCCCCTCGTTCGAGGGTCGCGAGGGTGGCTACACCCGCATCATCAAGGCGCTGCCCCGCAAGGGTGACAACGCTCCGATGGCGATCATCGAACTGGTCCGCGGCGAGACCGTGACCAGGGAAGCCGATCGCGCCCGTCGCGTGGCCGCCTCCAAGAAGGCCGAGGCGCCTGCCGCCGAAGCCGCCGAGGACACCGCCGCCGAGGCTGCCGAGGAGAAGACCGAGGCTCCCGAGGCCGAGGCCACCGCGGACGAGAAGGCCGACGACAAGGCGTGAGTCGTGGTCCCGGTTCCCCGGGATGCGCGTGACGCGTTGAATTCGCCGAACGAGCCCGTCTACCCGTTTCGGGTGGGCGGGCTCGTTCACTTTCCGAGGAGGCCGTGGTGAGCGGGCAGGACGCGAACGAGATCCAGGCACCGGAGACCACCCGGTACCGGCTCGACATCAGTTACGACGGGACCGATTTCATCGGCTGGGCCCGTCAGCCCGGGCTGCGCACGGTCCAGGGTGTGCTGGAGGAATCGCTGGGTAAGGTGCTGCGCGAGACCGTCGCGCTGACGGTGGCCGGGCGCACCGACGCGGGTGTGCACGCCGAAGGTCAGGTCGCGCACTTCGATACCGCCGCCGCGATCGATCAGGACAAACTCGTGCATCGCATGGCGCGGTTCCTGCCGAAGGACGTGCGCATCAAGGACATCCGCGTCGCGCCAGCGGAATTCGACGCCCGCTTCTCGGCCATCCGCCGTCACTACGCCTACCGATTGACCACTGCCCGTTACGGCGCCGAACCGCTGCAAGCGCGCGGTGTGGTGCCGTGCCGGCCCGGCCTCGATGTGCATGCCATGCGGGCCGCCTCCCGAAACCTGCTCGGCCTGCACGATTTCGCCGCTTTCTGTCGCCGTCGCGAGGGCGCGACGACGGTGCGTGAACTACAGCGATTCGACTGGGCCAGGGAAGGCGATCTGCTGACGGCCTACGTCAGTGCGGACGCGTTCTGCTGGTCGATGGTGCGCAGTCTGGTCGGTGCGGTGCTCGCGGTGGGTGAGGGGCGCCGCGCTCCCGAATGGACCGCCGAGCTGCTCACCGAGCGCACCCGCTCCAGCGCGGTGACCGTGGCGCCGGCGCATGGTCTCAGCCTCATCGCCGTCGATTACCCGGCCGACGCCGAGCTCGCCGCGCGCAACGCGCAGACCAGGGAGATGCGCACCGTCCCAAGTGAGAGTGGTTGCTGCGGTAGTTGAGTCGGCCGGGTGGCGAGCCCGCGATGTGCCCGTGGAAATAAACTCGGCCGCACCGCAGTTCGCATCGACTATGACTATCGACGGGCTCGGAAAGTTCGGTGTGTGGCGCGGCTACAAGGGCGTCACGCCCGAGGAGGCGAAGGAACTGGAGGGGCTTGGCTACAGCACCCTCTGGCTCGGCGGTTCCCCACCGGCGGCGCTGCCCGGCGTCGAGGAATTGCTGGCCGCCACCGAAACGCTGACCGTGGCCACCAGCATCGTCAATGTCTGGACCGCGCCGGCCGCGGAGGTCGCCGAATCGTTCCACCGGCTCGAGGACCGCTTCCCGAACCGTTTCCTGCTCGGCATCGGCGTAGGCCACCCGGAGTTCAACGATCCATACCGCAAGCCCTTCGACGCACTGGTCGACTACCTCGACGAGCTGGACAAGGCCGGTGTGCCGCGCAGTCGGCGGGCGCTGGCCGCGCTGGGACCGCGGGTGTTGAAGCTGGCCGCCGAACGCACCGCGGGCGCGCTGCCGTACCTGGTCCCGCCGGCGCATACGGCCTTCGCGCGGGAGACCCTCGGGCCCGCCGGGCTGGCCGTCGAGCACAAGTTCGTGCTCGACGAGGACGCCGACCGCGCACGCGAGACCGCCCGCCCGGTCGTGCAGATGTATCTGGGTCTGGGCAATTACGTGCGGAATCTGCGCAAGTTCGGATTCACCGAAGCCGACGTCACCGCGCCCGGCAGCGACGGACTCATCGACGCGCTGGCCGTGCACGGTTCCGCGGATGTGGTGGCCGAGCGGCTTCGCGCCCACTTGGACGCGGGCGCGGACCATCTCGCGGTCCAGCCGCTCGGCCCCGATTACCTGGCCGACCTGCGGGCGCTGGCGCCGGCGCTGATCTCACCGGCCTGATCCGTTGGTCGTCTCAGGTACTCCGGTTCGAGATCAGCTCGATCCGGCCTCGATCGTCTTCGGCCCCGAGCCGCCGCCGGTGATCTCGATCCGGCGCGGCTTGGCGCGTTCGGCGATCGGCAGGGTGACCGAGAGGACCCCGTTGTTGTAGGTGGCGCTGATGTTGTCGGTATCGACGTTGTCGCCGAGGGAAAGCTGCCGCATGTAGGTGCCCGAGAAGCGTTCGGAGGCGATCCACTGGACGCCTTCCTCGCTCGGGGCGGTGCGCTGGGCGCGCAGGGTGAGCGTTCCGTTGTCCACGCTCACATCGACCGATCCGGGATCGACACCGGGCAGGTCGGCGTTGAGCACATAGTGGTCGCCTGCCTTGAACAGATCCATCGGCATGAAACGCGGAGCGCGGCTGGTGCCGGTCGCTTCACCGAGCAGCTGGCGGGCTACAGCATCGATGTCATGGAACGGATCGAACCTCAGCACAGCAATCACCTCCGTTTTCGTTCCCGACGGCGACCGCCACGGCGACGGGCGCCGGAAGCTGTGCACCACTAAAGTTAGCACTCTCGGGTCGAGAGTGCTAGATCCGGTGCGATCGTCCTAAGGGAAAGTTAGGAACCGCCCGCGCGGCTTCCCTTCGGCTTGTGACTGCCGACACAGTGGACTCCGACGGCGCAGAGCCGCGCTGATAAGAGGAGGGTCCAGGTGACAACGACACAGGCCGGTGGTGAACGGCGAGTAGTGGCGAACGTGCTGCGCGGATCGATCGGCAACCTCGTCGAGTGGTACGACTGGTACGTCTACGCCGCGTTCAGCGTCTACTTCGCGAAGGCGTTCTTCCCCGATGGCGATCCCACCGCGCAGCTGCTCTCGACCGCCGCGGTGTTCGCGGTCGGGTTCATCATGCGCCCGATCGGCGGCTGGGCGCTCGGACGCTACGCCGACCGCTTCGGCCGCCGCTCCGCATTGACCCTGTCGGTGACGGTGATGGCCGCCGGTTCGCTGATGATCGCCCTGACCCCCGGCTATCAGACCATCGGCATCGCGGCCCCGGTGATGTTGCTGCTGGCGCGGCTGCTGCAGGGGCTTTCGGTCGGCGGTGAGTACGCCACCAGTGCGACCTATCTGTCGGAGGTGGCCTCCGCGGGCCGTCGCGGCTTCTACTCCAGCTTCCAGTACGTGACGCTGGTGGCCGGCCAGCTGACCGCGCTCGGCGTGCAGATCGTGTTGCAGCAGCTGCTGACTTCGGAGCAGATGCACAGCTGGGGCTGGCGCATTCCGTTCCTGATCGGTGCCGGTGGCGCCATCGTCGTGATGCTGCTGCGGCGCGGCATGGACGAATCGGAATCGTTCAAGGCGGTGGCCGGAAAGCCGGAGTCGTCCGAACCGGCGGCGAGCAGCTCGCGCGGTTCGTTGCGGGTGCTGCTGCAGTATCCACGCGAATGCCTGCTGGTGGTGGGCCTGACCCTGGGCGGCACCGTGGCGTTCTACACGTACACGACCTACATGCAGAAGTTCATGATCAACACCTCCGGTATCTCCAAGGACACCGTCGCCTGGATCAACTTCGCCGCGCTCCTGGTCTTCGTGGTGCTGCAGCCGCTGGCCGGTGGACTGTCCGACCGGATCGGGCGCCGCAAGCTGCTGATCTTCTTCGGTGTCAGCGGCACGCTGCTGACCGTGCCGATCATGATGGTGCTCGCCCACACGACCAACGCGTTCGCCGCGTTCGGCCTGATGATGACCGCACTGGTCATCATCACCGGCTACACCTCCATCAACGCGATCGTGAAGGCCGAGCTGTTCCCGACCAAGATCCGTGCGCTCGGTGTCGGGCTGCCGTACGCGCTCACCGTCGCGATCTTCGGCGGCACCGCCGAGATGATCGCGCTCGCGTTGAAGAAGGCGGGCCTGGAGTCGCTGTACTTCTTCTACGTGGCCGGATGCATCGCGGTCTCGCTGCTCACCTACTACTTCATGCGCGAGACCTCGGCCGAGTCCACCATCGACGCCGAAGCTGCCGCCGATACCGATTCGGCCCAGCCGGAACCGGAGCTGGCCGCCGTACGTGCCTGACCGTCCGCTGCCCGCGCCGGTCCTGCCGTTATGGGAGGATCGGCGCGTGCGGCTTGCGGTGGTCGAGGACGACGACGGCGTAGGCGATGCCCTGGTGGAGGCGCTCTCGGCGCGCGGCTACCGGGCCGATCGCATGCGCCGCGGCGCCGATCTGCTCATCGCCCACCGCGATTACGACGCCGTGCTGCTCGATCTGGGTCTGCCCGATGCCGACGGCCTGCAGGTGCTGCGCCAGCTGCGGGAGGTGAGCGCGGTGCCGGTGCTCATCCTCACCGCGCGCAGTGATGAACGTTCCATCGTGCGCGGATTGCGCGGCGGCGCCGACGACTATGTAGTGAAGCCGCCGCGGATCGCGGAGTTGATGGCACGGCTGGAAACGGTGATGCGCCGGGCAGCCGCGGTGGCGCAGCAGGAGCGGACCGAGGTGGTGACCGGTGACGTCCGGGTGGACCTGCGCGCTCGGGTGGTCGAGGTGGCCGGCGCCCCGATCCCACTCACCCAGAAGGAGTTCGAGCTGGTCGAAGTGCTGGTGGAGCGGCCGGGTTCGGCGGTGAGCAGGCAGCAGCTGATGGACCGGATCTGGGGTGACGCGTTCGTCGCGGTCTCGCGCTCGCTCGATGTGCACATGACGGGGTTGCGGGCGAAACTGAACCGGCCCGGCCTGATCACCACCATTCGCGGCTACGGGTATCGGTGGGGCGAGTGAGCCAGGCACCGGCCGGTTGCCCGGACACGCCGATGCCGCCGCGATCGGCTCCGCGGGGTTCGGGGTCCGTGTTTCACCGATCGGGGGCACGGCTGATCGGCGCCCTGATGAGGCTCCGGCGGCGTCTGCTCGGCAGCCGGAGCATGGGCCCGTGGACCGGGCCGCTGGGCAGGAGACGGGCATGCGCCGCCGACTGCTGGTAGTGCTCACCGTCTTCGCGGCCATCGCGGTACTGGCCTTCGCGGTGCCGCTGTCCCTGACCGCCGCGACCAGTCGCACCCAGCAGCTGGTGCTCGGCCGCTCAGGCGATGCCGAACGCTTCGCCACCCTCGCCGACGGCGCGAGCTCGGCCGGCGGCGTGCAGGCCCTCGCCGACGAGGTGGGCCGCTACCACGAGCTGTACGGGGAGAACGTGCTGGTGGTGGACGCGCGCGGGGCGCCGATCGTCAATGCCGGGGTCGAGGTGGACGATCCGCGGATCATGGCCGCGGTGGCGGCGGCGCGGCGCAACCAGCGGCCACAGCAGGTGGATCGGCTGACGCCGTGGAGCGATCCGGTCATGCTCATCGCCCGCCCGGTCGGTTCGGGCGTGCAGGTGAACGGTGCGGTGGTGATCGAGGCGTCCACGGCGCAGGCCCGCGCCGCGATCGCGCGGGTGTGGGCGGTGATCGGCCTCGGCGCGGTCGGGGCGATGGTGGTGTTCGTGTTGTTGGCGCTGGTCGTGAGTCGCTGGGTGTTGCGGCCGCTGGCGGCCATGTCGGAGGCTGTCGCCGAACTCACCGCGACGCTGCCGAGGCCACGGCCGGACGTGGCGCACGAGCGCGCACATCGCACCACGCCAGGACTGCGATCGGCCCATCGCGAGGACCGCGCGGCCGCAACGGAGCAGGCCTCCGAACGGCCGGGCGAGCCCGGGCAAACCCCTGACGGTCCGGTCGCGGCGCCTATTACCAGGCGATACGGCGGCCCGCCCGAGGTTCGCGCGCTGGCTGAATCGTTCGATGCCATGGCCGCCGCGGTCGCCGATTCTGCCGACGCGCAACGTCAGCTGGTTGCCGACACCGCGCATGCCATGCGTAACCCATTGGCGGCGCTGACGATTCGACTCGATTCGCTCGAGGCGTCGATCCCCGAACGCGCTTCGGCGACCTTCCGCGGCGCCAGCGCCGAGGTCGACCGACTGACCGCCCTGCTCGACGCCCTGCTCGAGCTGGCGGTGGCCGAGGCGCCGGTGGCCTTCGGCGACGCGGCCTCCGCCGATGAACGGTGCGATGCGAGCCAGGTCGTTGCCGATCGACTCGACTCCTGGTCGCCCGCGTTCGCGGAGGCGGGCATGTCCCTGACCGCCCGGTTTGCCGGCGCCCGGCCGGTCGATACCGACGGCGCGCACGACAGTCGCGCGGGCCGACCCGGTGAGGACCTGCGTACCGCCGGACACACGCTGAGCGGAAACGACGTCGATGCGACACCGGCTGCGGCAGTTCGCCGGGACCGGCACGGAGCAGGCGAGGTGGACGCCGAGCACCCTGACCATGCTGATAGGCGTTCACCGGCCGAAACCGCGATCAGCTCCGCGGCATTGGCGCAGATCCTGGATGTGGCGCTGAGCAATTCGTGTCGATACGCGGGTCCCGGCGCGCACACCATCATCGATGTGCGGGCAGCAGCGGATTGGGTGACCGTGCTGGTCCGGGATGACGGCGCTGGTGTCGATCCGGCCGAGATCGACAAGCTGACCTCGCGGTTCTTCCGTGGTTCGGGTGCGGCGGCGGGCGGCACCGGCCTCGGGCTGTCGATCGCCCGTGCGCTCGCCAAGGCCAGGGGCGGCACCTTGACGGTCGAACCCGTGCAGCCACACGGCCTCGCCGTTGTGGTCCGGCTGCCGGCGGTGACTCGATGAGCGGGCCGGCTGTGTGCAGAGCCCTGGTCTCGACCGCCTTCGAGTCGGCGGAAGCGGCCGGCAACGAAGTCTTCCGGCGGTGCGGCCTGCGGCCGATGGCGGTGCTCCGATGAGCCGGCGGTCGATCTCGCGGCGTCGGGCCCTGGTATTGGCCGGGCTCGCATCCGCAGGTCTGGTCGGCTGCGGAACGAGCGACCGAACTACTGTCCGCCTGGCTTCCGGTGAGGACGGCGGCTTCTACTTCGCCTTCGCACGCCTGCTCGCCGCGGCGGCGAACGACACCGACGCGATCCGCATCGAACCGGTGGAAACCGCAGGGTCACAACAGAATTTGCGGATGCTCGCCGACGGGCAGGTCGACACCGCACTGGCACTGGCGGATTCGGCGGGCGATAACGGCGGGCGCGTACTCGCGCTCGGCCGGGTGTATGAGAACTATCTCCAACTGGCGGTACGCACGGACGGGCCGATCCGGGAGGTGGCCGATCTGCGGGGGCGGCGGGTCAATCTGGGCGCCGAGGGGTCGGGCGCGGCCGTGACCGGGCCGCGGCTGTTGGCGAGCGCCGGGCTCGATCCCGCGGCAGATGTCATCGTCGAGCACCGCCCGCTGCGCGAAGCCGCTCGAGCGCTCACCGAGGGCACCATCGACGCACTGCTGTGGGCCGGCGGCGTACCGACCGCCGCGCTCACTGTGCCCGACCACATGCGATTGCTGGATCTCGGCGCACTGGCCGAACCCATGCGGGAGCGATACGGTCCCGTCTACGACCTGGTCGCCATCCCCGCCGATGCCTACCCGGGCAGCCCGGCGGTGCACACCATCGGCGTCGCCAACCTGCTGCTGGCCGCCGCGACCCTGCCCGACGACGCTGCCGCCGCCATCGTCGAGCTGCTGGTACGGCATGCCGATCAGCTGGTGCCCGCCGAGGCCGCGGGCACCCAGTTCTTGGACGGGCGGTTCCTCATCGGCACCGGAACCGTCCCGCTACATCCCGGCGCCGCGCGGGTCTACCGACGCTGGCACGGCTGAGCGATCAGGAACGCACCATGCGCGCGATCGCGTCGGTGGCCTCCTTGATCTTGGCATCGGCTTCCGGGCCGCCCGCCACCGCCGCGTCGACCACACAGTGGCTGATGTGGTCTTCGAGCAGGCCCATCGCTACCGCCTGCAGGGCCTTGGTCATCGCGGAGACCTGGGTGAGGATATCGATGCAGTATTTTTCTTCTTCGACCATGCGCTGGAGTCCGCGCGCCTGGCCTTCGATGCGACGCAGCCGCTTGAGGTAATCGTCCTTGGCGGTGATGTAGCCGTGGGCGGAATGGTCGTGCGCGGTGTGGTCGTTGTTCTGCGACGGGCTTGGTGTCACCGACTGCCTCCTCGTTGCCCGCCGGGTCGGCGGCCTGGTTCTCAATACCCCCCTAGGGTACACCTCGCGCCGGGAACTGTCAGGTGAGCGCGCGAACAGCTACCTCGCGGCGCCGTCCAGCGGCACGGGCGGCACAATCGTCGCCATGAGCTCGCATGCCCGGCCCGCGATCGCCGTCATCGGCGGTAGCGGCTTCTACGACTTCTTCGATCACGAGGCGGTGGCCGTCGAGGTCGACACGCCCTACGGTGCGCCGAGTGCGCCGGTCGCGATCGGCGAGGTCGAGGGCAGGACCGTCGCATTCCTGCCGCGCCACGGAAAGCGGCACGAATTCTCCCCGCACACCCTGCCCTATCAGGCGAATATGTGGGCGTTGCGGTCGCTGGGGGTACGGCGGATCTTCGCGCCCTGCGCGGTGGGCAGTCTGCGCCCCGACTGGGGGCCGGGCACGGTGGCGGTGCCGGACCAGCTGGTCGACCGCACCTCGGGGCGTCCACAGACCTTCTTCGACGCAGGCGGAGTGCACGTCTCCTTCGCCGACCCGTACTGCGACCACCTGCGCACCGCCGCCATCGGAGCAGCCGGTAATGGCCTGCCGATGCGGGACTCGGGCACCATGGTGGTGGTGCAGGGGCCGCGATTCTCCACCCGCGCCGAGAGCCGCTGGTTCGCCGCCCAGGGCTGGGAACTGGTGAACATGACCGGTCATCCCGAAGCGGTGCTCGCCCGCGAACTGGAAATGTGTTACGCCGCAGTCGCGCTGGTGACCGATCTGGATGCCGGGCTGGAGGAGGGCGACGGCGTGCACGTCACCGACGTCTTCGCCGAGTTCGAAAAGAACATCACCCCGTTCAAGGCGCTGATCCGGCGCGCGATCGGCGCCGTCGACGGCGACGACACCTGCAACCGCTGCCGAGTGCACGCAGGCGTCTCGCTGCCGTTCGAGCTGCCCTGAGCCGAGCGGGTTAGGCTCGCGCCGTGGAAACCCCGTTGCGGCTCGAGGTCATCGTCGCCAGCGTGCGACCGGAACGGTTCGCGCCCGTGGTCGCCGATTGGTTCCTGCGCACCGCACGCGACCGTGCCGAATTCGATGTCGGCGTCATCGACCTCATCGATACTCCGCTGCCCGCCGACCTCACCGAAACGCCCGAGGTGCAGCGGTTCCGGGCCAGGCTCGCCGCCGCCGACGCGTTCGCTGTGGTGACCTCCGAGTACAACCACGGCTACCCCGCCTCCCTGAAAACGGCCCTCGACAGCGCCAAACACGAGTGGCGGGCCAAGCCGATCGGGTTCGTCGCCTACGGCGGTCTGTCGGGCGGGCTGCGTGCGGTGGAGCAGCTGCGTCAGGTGGTTGCCGAGATCCACATGGTGTCGGTGCGCGAGACCGTCAGCTTCCATCAGGCCAAGAAACGATTCGACGCGCAGGGCCAGACGCACGATGGCGCCGCCATCGACGCGGCCGCGCGGATGCTCGGCCAATTGGCTTGGTGGGGAAGGGCTTTGCGGGCCGCTCGGGTATCGGATCCGTATCCGGGGTGATCGGCTCGAAGCGCTTGGAGCCCGACCGAGCGCGCTACTGGTGTGCCATGGCGCGGCGTCCGCGCGGCTGGCCGATGTAGGTGGCCTCGCGCGGGATGGACACCAGCGTCAGATCGACCTGCGCGGTACCGGTGCGCAGCACCACGTGGTTGCCGATCGCACCCGGCTGCTGGATCGACAGATCCGGCTTGGTCGCGGGCCAGCCCATCGGATCGCCGGTCACATAGATGGTGGTGACACCGGCGTGCGGGGCCGGGGCGAGCACACCATCGACCACGGTCGCGGTGAACCCGGCGTCGGACTGGTGGGTTTCCACCGCGATGGTCAGCCGCTCCGGATTACCGATCGTGGTGACCAGGTTCTCCCAGGCGTGCGCACGATCGGTGCGGATCAGGATGCGCTCGCCGACGGCGAGCGCGCGGAACACCAGCTGCTGCGCCAGGTAGAGCTCACCGGCCACGTACACCGTCGAGATACCGGCGCCGATGATGCGGACCGCGACACCGTTGCCCTCGTCGTCGGAGCCGATCAGCTGACCACAGCCCGAGGACGGCAGGTGCAGCGCGCCGATCACGTCGATCGGGTACTCCGACATCGGGACCGTATCGTCCACATCGGGGATGGCGATCGGCAGATGCGCCAGCAGACCGTCACGGTGCCTGCCGTTCATCGACACCATGCCCTCGTGTTTGGTGCGTTCGGGCAGCTCACGCGCCGTCAATCGCCAGGCCGCACCGATATTCACCGAATCGGCGCTGCTACCGGGACGCAACCGCACGGCCACCGTGGTGCCGCGCGAGGGCGCCACCCACAGCTGGGCCAGCAGATCCGAACCCAGCTTCTTCGGGTCCACCGCGCCACCGATATTGACGCTGTTGCCCAGCTCGGCGTAGCGCCACCGCTGGGTCAGGGTGCGCGGGTCGTAACCGGCGGTGATCTGCAGAACGGCCTTGCGGATTTCCGGGGCGGTGAGGATACGGGCATTGCAGTCGGCATCTTCGAGCGCGCGCATGATCCGCTGCGTAGCGATGGTGACCGCACGCGACGCCCCCTCGTTACCGCCGCCGCGCCGTTCGGCCGCGCCGGGGCAGGCCACCGCGTCGAAGCTGATGGCCAGCCACACGGTGCGGTGCGCGGTGGCGGGCAGCGGGCCGAGCAGCGATTCGTAGATCTTGCCCGCGGGTGTGCCCGCGCGGCTGCGGTGACCGTGGCTGATGATGTCGATGCCGCTGAGCAGGATGTCGTGCTGGGTCAGGCACTGCGCCAGCTCGGGCAGTGGCAGCAGATGCGAGGCATGCACGGTGGTGCGGGCGATGCGGGTCAGCCCGCCCTTGGGTGCGAGCACCTCGACGACCGTCACCACGCGGCTGCCATCCCAGTACAGGCCGAGCGAACGTCCGTCGGGGCCGCGGAAGTCGACGGTGTCACCGATCTCGTACTCGCGCTGGACGAGATAGCCGACGCCGGTGCCGATCCAATCCAGCAGCACCCGCCGCCCGACGGGGATCAATGGAACCAAACCTGCCACCACACCGATACCGACCGCGGGCCAGACGCCGAGCCCGGCCAGCAGCGCGATCGCACCCGCGACGAGCCCAACGAATTGCGCGACCATCAGATTGCGCAGCGAGATGCGACCCAGCAGCGGGCGCGGTCCTGCGCCGGCAGGTTCGGCCATCGTCGTCCCCCAAGTACCCGTATCGGCCGCCTCCGGTGTGGCCGAGCTGAACAAGAGTCCCCGGGAACTGTACTGTGTTCCGCGGACGCGAGCACTGTTCGGGGGAGGAATCATGCCTTCAAAACCCACTACGCGCTGGCAGGTGAGCGGGTACCGCTTCCTGGTGCGCCGGATGGAGCACGCCTTGGTGCGCCGGGACGTGCGAATGCTGCACGACCCCATGCGCTCCCAGTCGCGTGCCTATGCCGCCGGGCTCATTCTCGGCATCGTCGTGCTCGCCGGCTGCGGTGTACTGGCCCTGCTACGCCCGCAGGACAAAATCGGCGACAACAAGATCCTGATCGGCAAGGAATCGGGTGCGGTGTACGTCGTTCTCAACGACGTCGTCCATCCCGCGCTGAATCTGGCCTCGGCGCGTCTGGCCGCCGGCGATGCGCCCAAGGCCGTCATCGTCAAGGAATCAGAGCTCGGTAAGAAGGCCCGCGGGCCGCTGATCGGCATCCCCGGTGCGCCCGGCGTACTGAACTTCGACAAGGACGGCAAGGGCCGGGCCTGGTCGGTATGCGACTCCATGAAGATGGACGGCGGCCGCGATCTCACCACCTCGGTGCTGGCCGGCGATCCCGAACTGGGGGAGAAGGCCTCGGTCATGGGCGCGGACAAGGCGTTGCTCGTGCAGGGCGACGACGCCACCTACCTGGTGTACGACCGCAAACGTGCCCGCGTGGACATGACCGACCGCGCCGTCACCGACGCACTGAACATCACCGGGCTGACCCCGCGCCCGATCAGCGAGGGCCTGCTGAACGCGATTCCCGAAGTGCTGGAGATCAAGCCGCCGCAGATCGTGGACCCTGGTGGCATGCCGGACAAGCCGATCGGAGATTTCCGCATCGGCACCGTCGTCCAGGTCTCCACCGCCGACGAGGCCGAGAACTATGTGGTCCTGCGCGACGGCCTGCAGCGGATCTCGCCGCTGACCGCCGACATCATCCGCAATTCCAACCCGCAGCCCACCGGCGACACCACCATCAACCAGACCGTGCGCACCAGGGCAGACGTCTCCAACGCCCTGCGGGTGGACGACTACCCGGTCACCGCACCGTCGATCGTCGAAGCCAAGGACCAGCCGGTGAGCTGCCTGTCCTGGAAGCCGATCACCACGGCCACCGAGGATTCCGGCAACCGCGCCGAACTGTCGGTGATCACCGGCGTCACCCTGCCGATGTCGGAGAAGGCCAAACTGGTGCCGCTGGCCCAGGCCGACGGCTCCGGCCCCAACGCCGACTCCGCCTACATCCCACCGGGTTCGGGCGCCTACGTCCAGACCACCGGCATCGAACCCGACAGCCGCCGCAAGGACTCCCTGTTCTACGTGGCCGACACCGGCGTCCGCTACGGCATCAAGAACGCCGACGCCGTCAAGGCCCTCGGCCTCGGCGAAAACCCCGAGCCCGCCCCATGGCCCATCGTCGGCCTACTCGCCAACGGCCCGAGCCTCGGCCGCGAAGAGGCGATGGTTGCGCACGACGGCGTGGCGCCGGACCCGTCACCGGCGCAACAGCCGGTCGCAGCCGGGAAGTGAGGTCCTGCGGCCGCCAGATCCGGCGGCCGCAGTTCTCCGCCCGAAACGAGCAGCAAGAGCGACTGTCAGGCCGAGGCAAACAGGAGGACCGCCGAAAACCGGGAACGGAACAAGGAATCCACTGCTCCTGGCGTCTACTACTACTGTGAGCCCTGGGAAACTGTGCAGCGAAAGACGTGGGCGCTGTTCTACAGGCACTAGAACCCACAGTCGGCGGGTGCCGACTCGTTGACGACAAATGATGCGGCCCGCCGAATCGGCGGGCCGCATCATTGTGGTCGAGCAGTGTCGGCGGTTGCTCAGTCCTCGCGAACTCCGAATCGGCGGCGGATGGGGAAGGACGCCAGGTAGCCGAGAATCAGTCCACTACTGATGATTCCGGTACCGATCAACGCGACATTGCGTGCGAGGTTGTCCGGCGGTGGTGGGGCTTCGGGCACAGGGAGCTGTACGTTTTGGGCGGGGCTCGGCTGTTTCGCCTGCAAGGGGGTTTCCGGAACCTCGTTGGTGAGTGCGGCGACCGGATCGACCGCGCCGTAACCGATGTAAGGGTTCCAGCCTTCGGCGGGAGCATGAGCAGTAGCCTTCAGGCGCTTCATAACGTCCTGAGCGCTGAGCTCGGGGAAGCGTTGGCGAACCAGTGCAACGACGCCGGAAACGTAAGGGGCCGCGAAACTGGTGCCCTGGAGGCTGCTGACTTTGCCTTGTTCGCCCTTCCCCGTGATGGTGCCGCCGCTGGTCGGATCCAGCCCGACGACCCCCTCACCAGGAGCAGCGATATCGACCCATGGGCCCGGCACCGTGAAGTCCGACGGCTGGCCATTCGGCCCGATGGAACCGACGGTCAAGACGTAATCGTCGAAGCGCGCCGGGGTGACGTTCGTGGTCAGCTTGTCCCAGAGGTCGGCCGAGGGATCGAGCGGGGAGACGTCCGGATTTCCGGCCTGGCACTTCGAAGTCTGATCCATATTGCCGGCGGCAGCGACCACTACGACGTTCTTTTCCACAGTCGCGTAACGCAACGCGGCGCCCAGCGCTTCATCCGGAAGCTGGTATGAGCCGGGCACACAGCTGACCAAAGAGATGTTGATGACCGATGCACCACGGTCGGCTGCCCGTCGTACGGCCGAGGCCAATGCGTTGATGTTTCCGTATCCGGGCAGGTCTTCCGGGCGTTCCTCGCGGGAGCGACCTTTGATCGTGAACTTATCGCTGGTCTGCCGAATCGACATGATTCGGGCATCGGGCGCGACGCCGGAGAACCCTTGATCGGGAACCCTTGTCGCCGCGATCAGTCCGGCGACGATCGTGCCGTGCACATCGCAGTCATTGAGGCCGTCGCCACCGGCCTGCACGTAGTCTCCACCGGGGATCAGGCCCGGTAGACGTGGGTGTGGCGAGACGCCGGTATCGATGACGGCGACGAGCTGTCCCTCCCCGGTCGCGAACTTCCAAGCGTGCGGCAGGTCCAGCGCCCGTTGCGGTTGTGGGATCGTCGGTCCATCGCCGCCACGCTGAATGTCGGCGCAGGCGACGTTCGGCTTGGGCTCCGTCGGATCCGGCGGCACCGCAGGATCACCCGCCGGCAACTTCCCCATATCGATCGGCGGTGGCCGATCCGCATACGCAACGCCCTGGCCGAGACTCAAACCGAACGACGCGCTGAAACCCAGCGTCAGGGCGGCGGCCGTGACGCGGAGGCGCCCGTTCACAGCCCGCGAACGAGGGAGTAGAGCGAGGCCACCCAGAAGACCAGGGGCAGCACGGCTGCGACGAACGCGTATTCGAGCAGTTCGACGGCGCGGCGCATCGGCGGTGTCGCCGATTGGTTGGGGATGATGATGCCGAGGATCAGCGCGGCGATCAGCATGACCATCGCGGCACCGAACACCGCAAGTGGCAGTTCGGCGACGAAGCTCATGCCGATCAGCATGATCAGCACGATCGCCGCACCGCCCGCGATCAGCACGACGGCCTGTTCGGCGCCTGCGTAGGTGCGGCTGCGGAACATCAGCACCACGGCGCACACCAGCGCCAGCGCGATGCCCTGCCAGTAGTAACCCTCGCCGGTGGGATCGGTCGCTGCCAGCGCTCCGATCGCGGTGACCAGCGTGGTCGCCGAGACCAGACCGCTCAGATACATGCGGGCGCGTTCGGATTTGGCGCGCAGCACTTCCATCGTCGGCAGCGCCCGGTGATCGTCCGGGTCGTCCTCGGTCGGGTCGATCGGGGTGCCGGGGGAGGGCACCGGAGGCAGCGGCAACTTCGACAGCAGCATCGAAACCCGCGGCGCCAGCGACAATCCGGCGAGGCCGAGGGCGGCGGCGACCGCGCCGATCGCGCGCACCGGCTGGTCGGTCAGCAATCCGACCAGCGCGGCGGGGACCGCGTAGATCGCGAGCGCGCTCGCGCCGATGAACAAACCGAGCCCGACGCCGGTGACGCGCCACGCCAGGATCGCGGTCGCCCCGAGTAGCACCGAACCGAGCAGGAAGTTCGCCCAGCCATAGTGGTCGGGGACGATGAGCATGCCCGAGGTGAACGCCGTCGGCAGCGCGCAACCGCCGAGCACGAGCGCGGTGGCGGTATCGCCGTACATCCGGCTCAGCACCATGCCGGCGACCACGAGCAGGATCGTCACGCCGAGCGCGATGGAGCCGGTGATCCAGCCCGCCATGGCATCGGGGGCGGCGAGCAGGCCGACACATCCGGCGAGCATGGTGAAGGCGGCGAGAATCGAGCCGGTGATACGTGCGGTTTTGGGCGTCCAACCCTTGAAATGGTCGGCGTCGGCGATCGCGACGTTGTACATGATGTCGTCGAACAGTGGTGTGGGCGCGGTGTGTGCCGCGCTCTCCAACATCAGCAGCTCGCCGTCGCGGACGCCGTGCTCACCCAGGCTCAACGAGTTGGAGAACGGTGGGTGACCGATGCGCGCGAGCACCCACTCGGCCGGTTCGAAGCGTTCACCCTCATTGTCGAAATCATTGGTGCGGCTGTGCTGGGCGACCATGTCGACGACACTCGGAATCACCAGAGCGACCGGGACATCCACCGGGATGGCCATGTCCACCTGGGTATGTTTGGCCAGAATGGTAACCCTGGTCAGGTCCGGTGCGCGGACGATGCCGCGTGAGGATTCCTCCTCGATGTGGTCAAGTCGCGCGTGCGTCAAGGCTCCCCCAACTCGGTCGCTACCTCGTGTTTTCCGCACTCCGCCGGCCCGAGCGGAGCTTGCGAACCCATGGGTCCGGGCAGCAGAATGCTGGTCGAACTGTACGACATGTCGGCGGTTGCCTCTACACTGAGGCCCGAACACCGCAGGCCAAGAGGGGGAATTCTCGTCTTATGAGCACAGTCCGGTTTCAGCGGCGCGCACGCCGGGAGATGCCGCGGACGCCGGGTGGAGAGGTCACCCTGCAGCCGCCTCCCGAGATCCCTCGGGTGACGCCGGGCAATCTGCTCATGAAGTTGATGCCGGTCGTGATGGTCATCGGCATGGTCGGAATGATGGCCCTGATGTTCACTCAGGGTGGCGGCATGATGTCGAACCCGATGACCATGATGTTCCCGGTCATGATGCTGTTCTCCATGGTCGGTATGTTCGCCGGCCAGGGTGGCGGCAAGGGACAGAAGGCCGCGGAGGCCAACGAGGATCGCAAGGATTACCTGCGCTACCTCGATCAGGTGCGTAAAGATGTCGACGAGACGGCCACCCAGCAGCGCGCCGCCGTCGAATGGAGCCACCCGGAACCAGGTCTGATCTGGATGCTGGCAGGCACCAGCCGGATGTGGGAGCGCCGCGCGGGCGACAAGGACTTCTGCCACGCGCGCATCGGCATCGGCGGCCAGCGCCTGGCCACCCGGCTGATCGCTCCGGAAACGGGCCCCGTCGAAGAGTTGGAGCCGATCGCCGCGGTCTCGCTGCGCCGCTTCGTCCGCGCGCATTCCACCGTCCCGGATCTGCCCACCGCGATCGCGGTCAAGGGTTTCGCCACCATCGCGCTCGACGGTGATCGCGGCCAGGCCCGCGATATGACGCGCGCGATGTTGTTGCAGCTGGCCATGTTTCATGGTCCCGATCAGGTGCTGATCGCGGTGGTCTGCGGTCCGGACACCGCCTCGGAATGGGACTGGACGAAGTGGCTGCCGCATTCGCAGCATCCCGATGCCCAGGACGGCATCGGCACCCAGCGCATGTTCTACAGCTCCATCCGTGAGGCGGCCACCGGCTTGCAGCCGTTGCTGGCCAATCGGGTCCGCTACTCGCGCAACCAGCCGGCCAACCCGAACCTGGTGCACATCGTCATCGTCGTCGACGGTGGTCTGCTGGAGTCGGAGGAGGATCAGCTCCGCGAATCCGGCTTCGAGGGCGTCACCATCATCGATCTGTGCGGATACGCTCCGCGCCTTGCGGTTTCGCGCGGTATCAAGATGATCGTCGAGAACGGCGAATGCGTCGGCCGCGGTGCCACCGGCAATCAGGAACGCTTCGCGATGATCGACCGGATCAGCCCCGAGCAGGCCCAGCAGGTGGCCCGCAGGCTGGCCCCGTTCCGCGCCGCGACTCAGCGCAGCAGCGACGTCGAGGTCGATGACACCGAGGTCATTTCCAGCTGGGCCCAGCTGATGAACCTCGGCGATATCGGAACCTTCAACCCCGAACACGCGTGGCGGCCGCGCTACGGCCGGGAGCGGCTGCGGGTTCCGTTCGGTGTCGGCGCCGATGGCCTGCCCGTTGTGCTCGATATCAAGGAAGCCGCCGAAAGCGGTATGGGTCCGCACGGTCTGTGCATCGGTGCGACCGGTTCGGGTAAGTCGGAGTTCCTGCGCACCCTGGTGCTCAGCCTGCTGGCGACTCATTCGCCGGATCAGTTGAACCTGGTCCTGGTCGACTTCAAGGGCGGTGCGACCTTCCTCGGCTTCGAAGACGTCCCGCACGTCGCCGCCGTCATCACCAACCTCGAAGACGAAGCCGACCTCGTCGACCGTATGCGTGACGCCCTGGCCGGTGAGATGAACCGGCGCCAGGAAGTGCTGCGCCAGGCCGGCAACTTCGCCAACGTCTCCGAGTATGAGAAGGCCCGCGCCGCAGGCGCCGACCTCGACCCGCTGCCCGCGCTGTTCGTGGTGCTCGACGAGTTCTCCGAACTGCTCACCCAGCACCCGGATTTCGCGGAACTGTTCGTCATGATCGGCCGCCTGGGCCGCTCGCTGCACGTGCATCTGTTGCTGGCCTCGCAGCGCCTGGAGGAAGGCAAGCTCAAGGGCCTGGAGAGCCATCTCTCCTATCGCATCGGTCTGAAGACCTTCTCCGCCAACGAATCCCGTCAGGTGCTCGGTGTCCCCGATGCCTACAACCTGCCCAACAGTCCCGGTGGCGGTTACCTCAAGTCCGACTCCGGTGAAATCGTGCGTTTCCAGGCGTCCTACGTCTCCGGGCCATACGTCGGTGGTGGTTCGCAGCGTGACATGACCATCGCCACCCAGGCCGGTGAAATCGATGTGCGCGCAAGGCCTTTCGAAGCGGGACATGTCGATTTCCGCAGCGCCGACCGCATCCCGCTGCCCCCCGAGCCCACCGACGATCCGGAACCCCAGGCCGGCGAAGACGGCGAACAGCTGTCCAACATCGGCATGCTCGTGCAGCGCATCCGCGGCCACGGCCGCCCGGCCCACGAGATCTGGCTCCCGCCGCTCGACGAGGCTCCCACCCTCGACCAGCTCGTCCCGCGCTCGATCCTCACCGGCGAGTACGCCGCGGTGGCCACCCTGCGCGCCCCCATCGGCATCGTCGACCGCCCGTACGACCAGCGCCGCGACCCCTTGGTCGTCGACCTGTCCGGCTCCCGGGGCAACGTCGCCGTCGTCGGCGGCCCGCAGTCCGGCAAGTCGACCATGCTGCGCACCCTGATCATGTCGATGTCGCTGACCCACACCGCCGAACAGGTCCAGTTCTACTGCCTCGACTTCGGTGGCGGTACGCTCGCCAGCCTCGAGGGTATGCCGCATGTGGGGTCGGTGGCGGGGCGCCTCGACGAGGACAAGGTCCGCCGCACCATCGCGGAAATGACCACGATCGTTCGCCAGCGCGAACTCCGTTTCCGCCAGCTCGGCATCGAGTCGATGGCCGAGTTCCGCCGCCTGCGCGCCATGGATCCGGCAAGCAGCCCCGCGGCGGCCGGCGCCCATGAAGACCCGTTCGGCGACGCCTTCCTGGTCATCGACGGGTTCGGCTCGATCCGCCAGGATTTCGACGCCCTGGAACAGCCGATCATGAACCTCGCCGTCCAGGGCCTGTCCTACGGCGTCCACGTGGTGATCGCCCTGTCACGCTGGATGGAAGCCCGCCCGGCCCTCAAGGACCAGATCGGCACCCGCCTCGAACTGCGCTTGGGTGACCCGGCCGACTCCGACTTCGGTCGCAAGATCGCCGCCCTCGTGCCGCAGGGCCGTCCCGGCCGCGGTATGACCCCGGAGAACCTGCACATGCTCACCGCGCTGCCGCGGGTGGATGGCAGCTCTGACCCGCAGGACCTCAGCACCGGTGTGGCGAATGCGGTGCAGCAGCTGGCTTCGATGACGCCTGGGCGTCCTGCGCCGAAGGTTCGTATGCTGCCGGATCGGCTGGATCGCTACGACCTGATGTCCACCATCGAGGGTTGGGGCACGGTTGTTCCGGGGCGTCGGAACCTCAGTATTCCGATCGGTATCAACGAATCCGAACTGGCGCCTGTTTTCCTCAACTTCAACGAACAGCCGCACTTCCTCATCTTCGGCGATACCGAGTGTGGAAAGACGACCCTGCTGCGCGGCATCTGCCAGGGCATCATGGAGTCGAACCGGCCACAGGAAGCGGCGATCATCCTCGCCGACTACCGGCGCACTTTGCTCGGTGCGGTCGAGGGCGATCACATCGCCGCCTATGCCACCAGCGCGCAAGGGCTTACCACCAACGTCAATGATCTCGCCGCGCTGCTCAATTCGCGTATGCCCGGCCCTGACGTCACTCCCCAGCAGCTGCGTGAGCGCTCGTGGTGGTCCGGTCCGGATCTCTACTTGATCGTCGACGACTACGACCTTGTGGTCACATCGAGTGGTAATCCGATCGCACCGATCGTCGAATACCTTCCGCACGCAAAGGATGTCGGTTTCCACTTGATCATCGCCCGTCGGTCCGGTGGTGCATCCCGCGCGATGTACGAGGCTGCTATCTCACGCCTGCGGGATCTGGCCACACCAGGTTTGATCATGAGCGGTAGCCGGGAAGAAGGCAGCCTGCTCGGGAATGTCCGGCCGAGTGCGATGCCTCCGGGGCGCGGTACTCTCGTCAGCCGGGCCGGCGCTGAGCTCATCCAGACTTCGTACATCCAGCCGATCTCATGACCGCAGTCGAGCTGATCGTTACCGATGCGCGCCTGTGGGCGCGGAGCTCGAACACGCACGCGGACATGCCACCGTCGGTTGCGCCCGGCAGCGACGGGATGAGTCTCGTCGTCGGAGAACCACTGGCGCCGCAGTCGATGGCATGTTCGGCAGTGCAACTGCTGACCGCGGACCGGATCGCTTATCTGCCGAGCCTGCCTTCGCCGATCGACGCTATGACGGCGGTATTCGGCAGATTGCTTGCCGAGTTGCGTGTTCCGGCGCCTTGCGAACGCCTGACGATCGTCACGCCCACCGAATGGGGGGCACGGCGCCGTTCCGACCTCGAAACTGCCGCTTCTCGTTGCGCCTCCGAGGTGAAGATTCACACCGCAGCCCTACGTGCGGTAGCGGCGGATATTCGAAACCGGGATCGCCGTACGGTGGTGATCGAGTTCGCCCCGTTGTCGACGACCGCGACATCGGTCACCTACGGTCAGCAGGGTCCGGGGATCGAGGCGTGTGAGCACGAGCCGAACCTTGCTGCCGCCGAGATCGCTCCGGACAGCCCAGGTTTGACGGACCTACGGGCACTCCTCGAACGCTTGCTGGCCGGACGGCCCGCTGACAGCGTCCTGGTCGTCGGTGGCGCCGACCCGCGCTTCCTCGAGCTCATCGGTTCGGTTGTCACCGAAGTCAGCGGCCCCGACACCGAAGTTCGGACAGTCGCGAGCGCCGATCTGGCTCGTAACAAGCAGAACGAGCCCACGCACTACCCGACAGCATCCATTCCTCCGCTGCCGCAGACCGAATGGCTGCAACCATTGCGAGAGCGCGCCGCGGCGACTCGGCCGCCGCGTTCGCGCACACCGATCTACATCGGCGCAGCCGCCGTCGCCGCGATAGTGGTCGCAGGTATCGGCGCAGCCGTCGCCATGAACCAGCCCGATGAGACGAGCGGCACGGCAGCAGCGGCCCAATCGTCCACGGTCGCCGCACCCTCATCGCCCACCGTCGCTCCGACAACTCCAGCCAAGGCGACCACTAAGGCCGCACCAGCTCCTGAAACGATCGGCAATATCCGGTTCGAGGTCCCGTCCGGCTGGCGGATCACCGAGGCGGCAGGCGGATCCCGCATCTACTTGGTCCCCGAAGACGGCACAAAGGCCCGAATCACGCTCACTCAAAAGCAGGTAGCCCCAGGTGTCGGCTACGAAAAGGTCGCGGCCGACCTCGAGGCTCAGATCAAGCAACGTCCCGCGGGAACCATGAGCCCCCTGCGCCACGACGTAGTCTTCGGCGGCCGCCCAGGCCTGGCCTACACCGAACATCCAGACGACGGTTCACAAGTCGACTGGCATGTTATCGTCGAGCACAGCACCCAAGTCAGCATCGGGTGCCAATATCAGACAGGGGGGCAAGACACGACAACACAACTCTGTGCAGACGTCGCAACCACGCTGGAAGTCATCCCATGACAACAGCCAAAAATTTCTTCCACATCGATGGAACCGATTGGGCAGCCCTAGCGTCCAATCATCGTGTAGGAGCAGTTCGGCCCTGCTGGCGCAGCGCGTCCGAACCCAAACGTAGAAGCAGGAGGCAGAATGTCTAACATCATTGCCGATTTTGGCGCAATGGAGGCGTCGGCGGGCCACGTCGAAACTGTGAACGGCCAGCTGGCGTCCGAGCTCAGCCGCATCGGTACTCTCGTCGCCGGTTCCGAAGGGAACTGGAAGGGCGAGGCCGCCAAGGCGTTCCAGGGGGTCATGAACGACTACCGCGATGCCTCCGACCGGCTGCACACGGTTCTGCAGGAGATCGCCGATTCCATTCGCAAGAACGGCAAGGGCTTCACCGATGCCGAGCAGGCGCACCTCGACTCCATCCACAAGGCGGGTGCGTCGGGCGAGCTGGGCAAGGCGAGCAGCCTCAACATCCAGAGCTGAACAACAGAACCAGTCTTTTTCTTTTAGGAGGCGAAATGCTTTACAACGAAGGCCAGCTGATCGCGCTCGCTGGTGACATCCGTACGTCCAAGAGCCGTCTGACGGAGACCCACGACGAGCTGACCGGCTACGTCAACCAGCTGGTTGCGTCTTGGGAAGGTCAGGCGCAGGCCGCCTACCGTGACAAGCAGGCCCGCTGGGACGACGCCCACAACGACCTGCTGACGATCCTCGAGGCGGTCGCCAAGGTCGTCGAGGACGGCGCCATCGATATGACCACCGCCGACAAGACCGCGGCTCAGTCCTGGATGTGATACCAGGGCCGATGGCCTGCCATAAGGTGCGCTTCCAATCGTCCAGCACGATTCGAAGCGCACCTTTTTTGCTTGATGCCGTACTCATTTAATACGCTGGCGAAGCACCGGAACCAGCTGATCCAGCAAGGTTTCCTCAGAACGCCCGGACCAATCGCGCATGGCCGAAACAGCTGGTGGCGCGTCAACGGCGATCACCTGCGAGCGTGAATGCACAATGTCGAAGGGCAACCCGGTGAGGCCACCACCCCCCGCTTGGGGATCGCTTCGTAGCACTATGAGGTACGCCTTCGGGTCGTCGGCGATTTCCGAAATCCTCCCCTCGACAGGGCCCCGGGCTGCCTGGCCATTGCCCTGAGTGAGGTTCAGATTGTAGATGAACCCCAACTTCTGGAGGAATTCCGCCTGTGGTGACTTGTTGTAGTAGACCTCCACGGACTCCGGCCCTTGGTAGTCCACTACGGTGACGGTTTTTCCCTGGAATGCGGGGTTGTCCACGCGGGCCCGGGACACCGGCGCGGCGTCGGTGGCTCCGGCCGAAGCGGCTGCGTCCGCTGGAGCCGGTGCGGCATCGCTATTGGTGATCCATACTGTCGCACCGACCGCCAAGGCGACCGCGAGGGCTGCGGCTCCAGCGCCGGCGATCATCTTGCGCCGACCGGCGCCGTTGCGCGGGTTCGACGGTTGAAGCGGTGGCGCGATATCCCCGGTCACCGTCGCGGCACGGGCACGTGAATCGGGCGGCAACACTTGGACGGGGTAGGTCGGTGAGGTGTTGGTGGAAACGGGATGGTGTCCCGGAGTCAGAGCTGCTGCCGCAGCGGCGGTGAATTCCTTGCAGGAGCCGAAACGCTCCGCCGGATTCTTTGCCATGGCTTTGGCAAAGACACGGTCGATGGCATTCGGCAGCCCTGGACGAACCACGGAAGCGCGCGGTGGTGGTTCATGAAGGTGTCCCATCATGACCATCGCTGGTTGGCTTGCTGGGTAGGGGTTCTGGCCGGTCAGCAGCTTGAAGAACGAGCAGGCGAGGCTGTAGATGTCGGCGCGGTGATCGAGAGATTGGCCGCTGAGTTGTTCCGGCGGCGCGTAGGCGATGGTCGCTACGAAGCTTCCGGTCTGTGTCAGGTTATTGGCGTCATCGGACGATTTTGCCACGCCGAAATCGGCGAGGAATACCCGTTCTTCTTCGTCGCGGGACGTCGACAGCAGGAAGTTGGCGGGTTTGACGTCGCGATGCAGCAGGCCCTTTCGATGAGCGTAGTCGAGGCCCTTGCCGACCTCGGTGACGATTCGGAGAGCCCGCAGTGGTGACATCGAATACGGATTCTGCGTCAGGTCGGCCGAAGCGTCCGTTCCCTCGATGTACTGCATCGCTATCCATAAATGCCCCTCCTCTTCACCTCGGTTGTAGACCGATACGATATTCGGATGGTCGAGACCGGCGGCGAGGTTCGCCTCTCGTTCGAACCGGGCACGGAATTCATCGTTGCGGGAGAGCTCGCCGCTGAGCACTTTGAGGGCGTCCGTTCGCGGCAAGGTCGGGTGTTTAGCGAGGTAGACGGTACCCATCCCACCGGCGCCCAACACCTTCAGAATCCGGTATCCACCGACGATGGTGCCTGGGCTCATCGCCATGTCTCATGTCTCCTGGTCGTTCGCGGGCGGTTCTCAGCAATCGTCCGTTATTGAGCTCGCGTCGGGGTTCCGCGTGCTTACCGGCTATTTGCGAACAGCGCGTATTGTGCGGCCGCCCTTTGATGTACATCGGTTATCTGGTTGGAGCCCACATAGCCCACGTATCGGTCGTAGGCGACGATGCACATGAACTCGGCACTGCCGCCCGGGTCTGCTACCTCCACGCAGGCGGTATCCGGCACGTCTTTCGGGGGATCGAGCACCCTACTGAACGGGTATGCGGTGACCTTCTCTTCGACGGCTCGCTGTGCGGCCTCGGGATCGGCTACCCGAAAAGACAGCGTTCCGTAGGAGCTGGCCACTCGGTCTGCGCCCAGACGGTCGAGGAAAGTTTTCGTAGCGCCGGCGTCCTCAGTGAAATGCAGGAACCCGTCCGGCTCGAACACCCCGTAGTCCTCGTCCACGGTGGGGCTGTGGAACTGGTTGGGGTTGAGCGTGCGGCGTAGCATCCGCTCGGGATCCCAGGGAAGTTCGAGCATTCCCTCGTCAGTTATCGGCGGGAGCGCATCGAGCATAGAAAGTTGCTTTTCGAAAGCCTTTTCCGCGAGGCCCTTCAATCCGTTCAGGTCGGAGGTGGGCATAACTACTGTGATCGACACGACATAGGAGCCCCGGGCCGTGAACGATCGGAGTGCGGTCCCGCCGGGCTTCCAATGTGACAGCGCTGCTGAGTGTTTCGGAAGCTCGACTTCCTCATTGTCCTTGAACCGATCGCGGTCCGCTCGGAAGAACTCGTCGGCGGCCTTCTGGGCGTGCGCGTCGTCGACATATTGCGAAACCGCGATCGCGAGCGAGGTCGATGGTCCCCATGCCGACTTGGTTTCGGGCCATTCGTAGTAGCTTGGTGTCGAATAGAGCACGCTGCTGGCCGACGTCCGGAAACCGAACAGCATCTTGTTCCGCTTGGCGATCGCGGT
Organism: Nocardia sp. JCM 38205; assembly: GCF_058222935.1. NCBI lineage: Bacteria > Bacillati > Actinomycetota > Actinomycetes > Mycobacteriales > Nocardiaceae > Nocardia > Nocardia sp. JCM 38205. The sequence continues at coordinate 790,460 of NZ_JBYHFL010000003.1, forward strand.
CAATTCGGCTTCTTTGCCCATGAAGTCGGGCAGACCAGTATCCGACATACTCGTACCGTAAGAGTTGAGTTTGAGCGCGGGATCGATCAGATACGGGTGCGGAACGTGGTTGGCCAGCCGCATTCCTGCGATTTTCCAGTAGTCGTAGAATCCCGGAACCGGCGTGTCATCGTGCGCATCGAGTGGTTCGGTCGGATATTGCCCGGTGTCGAAAATTCGGATGTCGATTTCACCGGCCGCTGGTGATCCAGGGATGGTCGAGCCACATGCTGTTGTCAATACCGCAGTGGCAGCAACGGCCAGGATGCCTGCCAGGCGGAGCTTGGTAATTCTGCGGGAAGTTTTCACTGGGCATTCACCAACAAGCTGTACTGGGCCGAAATCAGCTGATGGATATCGGTCAACTGCAATGACCAGGTCTGTGCGACATAGCGATCGTATTTGACCGTGCAGTAGTACCTTGGCACGTAGCGATCTCGGCCTATGTATTCCTTGCATTTGGCGATCGGGAGACCCTTGGGTGGGTCGATGCTGCGATATTTCTTGTCGAGTTCGCTCACATCGTCCATGAGGCGATCTGCGGCACCCGCATCACGTGCTCGCCACAGCAGGGCGTCGCCCTCGACGTACCGGTCCACGCCTAGTTCGGTGAACAGCTGCTTCCTGTCGAGCGGCAACTCGGCGAGATGAAGGGCACCGTTGGCGGTGAACACCGCCGGCGGGTTGACGAGGGGATTCCCTTCGGACCGCGGCAGTACCCGCTTCATCATTCCGTCGGGGTCGGCCTGAAGCTGCATAAGCTTGTCGGCGGGTGTCGGTTCGAACTTCTCGAGCGCTGGGACCACGACATCGAGGCTCTTCTGCACCAAACCGAGGAGCGCCGGAAGATCATCCTTCTTCAGCCAGGTCTTGACGTAGTCGTACACCCAGGTATAGATGACCAGGTTGCCAGAGGCGAACCAGGAGCCGATCGATTGCACTCCCGGTTCCCAGTGTGCATGCGCTTCGGGGTATCCGGGGATGGCCACTCGTTGGTTCCTGTTGTTGTAAAGGTAGTCCGAATTCTCCAGCGCGGCCGCTGCTCCGGCGGCTCTGGCGGCATCGGGAAAGATCAGCACTGCATTCATGAAATGCAGTCCCGCATGGTCGGGTTTCGTTTCACCCTCGCTGAGAAATCCTGAAATGAATCCGGCTGCGTCCTTGTCGAAATTGTCGACCGCAATGAGGCGGCCGAGCTGCTCTGGCCCGAGCAGGATCCGCCCCATGGACTGGTTCGAGTAATTGAATCCCGGGTCGATTTCGGCGGGGAGCGGAAGGTGTTCGGCAAGCCGGGTCGCTTCGACGATACGAGCCTGGTCGATAGTCTGCACCGTACCGAATTCGCGGGGCCGAGTAGGGAATCCGCCGGGATCCAACGTGCTCATGTCGATTTCCGGTACCGGAGTGGAAGCGGCCGGCGTATCGGTCGAACCACATGCCGTCGCACCGATTGCGATGGCTCCGGCCGCGAACAATGCCCATAGCCCTCGATGCGAAGACGACAGCACAGTCGGCTTCAATTGGACTCCCCCTTGGTAGATCGCAGTTGAAGGGATACTACTTCACCTGTGCCGACAGGATCGGGACGAGCTTCTCCAGTAGCAGCGGCTGCGACGAGCTGGTCCAATTCCGGAAGGCGTTGACGGTAGCCGGGTCGTCGACCACGATGACGATCGACTTGACGTCGGTGACGTATGGGCTGAGTCCGGATAGTCCGCCGCCACCAGCGCCTTCGTCGCTGCGGATAGCGACGATGTAGTCGGAATTCACTTTGGAGAAGGTGGAATAGCGGTCTTCTTTGGTCACCGGCCGAGGCGAGGCTTCGTCGCCTGACTTGGCGAAGCCCGGATTGTAGACGAACCCCAGATCCTGGAGGAACTTCGCCTGGTCGCTCGGCGCGAGATACATCGCAAGCTGGTTGTCGTAGGCCTTTCCGCCGGTGACATCGACGACCGTGACGGACTTACCTGCGAATGCCGGATTGTTCTTGCGGGCTTCCTCGATGGAGCCGGGTGCGGCGTTGGTCGATGTGCCGGCCGGCCCTGCGGGCGTATCGCCGCCGGTCATCGCCCAGATCCCGATTCCCGCAGCCAGTGCGACGACGATTACCGCGGCTGCGGCGGTCAGGAGGCGGGCGCGGTTGCGGCGGGGCTCGGTGGGGGTGGGAGCCTGCTGGATGGATGGCGCCGACATATGGGCCCGCGGGTCGGTGGGTGGGCGGGTCTGCTCTGCGGTGTTGTTGACGGCGTAGCGGGGCCAGCTGGGTTCCTGGGCGTGGGGGCCCGCGGTGTAGCCGAGGGTGCCGGTGGGGTGCTGGTGGGCGCCGGAGGTGTAGCTGGGGCCGGGGGCGTGCGGGATGGAGCCGGAGAGGACTCGAGCTGCGGCGTCGGTGAATTCGCGGCAGGTGTTGAAGCGTTCGGCCGGGTTCTTGGCCAGGGCGCGGGCGAAGACCTGGTCGATGGCGGGGGGCAGGTTGCGGTTGACCGCGGTGGCCCGTGGGGGTGGTTCGTGCAGGTGGCCCATCATGACCATGGCGGGCTGGGTTGCCGGGTAGGGGTTCTGGCCGGTGAGCAGTTTGTAGAAGGCGCAGGCCAGGCTGTAGATGTCGGCGCGGTGGTCGAGCCGGCCGCCGGCGAGTTGCTCGGGGGGCGCGTAGGCGATGGTGGCGACGAAACTGCCGGTCTGGGTGAGGTCGGTGGTGTCTTCGGAGGATTTGGCGACGCCGAAGTCGGTGAGCAGGACGCGTTCTTCCTCGTCGTGCTCGGCCGAGAGCAGGAAGTTCGCCGGTTTGACGTCGCGGTGGAGCAGCCCGCGACGATGCGCGTAGTCCAGCCCTTTACCGACCTCGGTGACGATGCGCAGCGCGCGCTGCGGGGTCATGGCGCGCGGATCGCGCTCGAGTTCGGCGGCGGCGTCGGTGCCGTCGACGTACTGCATGGCGATCCACAGCTGGCCGTTTTCCTCGCCGCGGTTGTAGACCGACACGATGTTCGGGTGATCCAGTCCGGCGGCAAGGTTCGCTTCACGTTCGAACCGGCCCCGGAACTCGTTGTCGGCACTGAGGTGCCCACTGAGCACCTTCAGCGCGTCCATACGGGGCAAGCTGGGGTGTTTGGCCAGGTAAACGGTGCCCATCCCACCCGCGCCGAGTACGCGCTGGATGCGATATCCGCCCACGATGGTGCCGGGGCTCATCGCCATCTCGCGGTCTCCTGTCTTGGCTGGTTCGGCATCGGGGTGCCGGCTGGGGCGGACGTTCTTCGGAGCATAGTGGGCGGCAATGGAGCCGGGCCGTCGTCGGTGGTGGCGCTACTGGTACTGGCTGTTGGCGAGCAGGGCGTACTGCGCGGCCGCCCGCTGCCGGACATCGATCGGCTGGCCGCTCTGCACCTGGGCGACATAGCGGTCGTAATGGACGATGCAGACGTACTTCTGATCGGAGTCGTTGGGGCTGGCGTCTTCCCGGCAGCGGGCGTCCGGAACGTCTTTCGGTGCATCGATATCGGTCCACCGGCTCGCCGTGAGCCGGGAACCGGCGAACTTCGCCGCGGCATCGGCGTCCTTGGTGCGCCATAGGTAGGTGTCGTCGGCGAGGGCGATGCTGTCGACACCGCTGTCCTGCATCGCCTTCTGCACGTCGGTCGGCTCGCCGACCCAGTGCAGCACGCCCCGTGGTTTGAAGGTGCCGACGGTGCCTGCGGCGGGTGCGAAGAAGAATTCCTCGGAGGTCAGGATGCGCCGGAGCATTCCGTCGGGATCGAACGGCAGCTCCAGCACCTCACGCTTGGACAGGGCAGGCAGTTCCTTCAGCAGCGGGACCTGGATCTCATAGGTCTTCTCGGCCAGACTCGTCAGCGAGTCCAGGTCGGGGCTCGGCCAGGTGACCAGCAGCGTGAGCACGTAGCTGCCGACGGCCATGGTGGTGCCGAGCGAGGGAATGCCCGGCCGCCAATGGGAGTGGGCGTCGGGGTATTTCTTCAGCGCGACCGCCTTGTTCTGGTCGGGCGCCACCGCGAAATCGGTCTGGTCGAGGTCGCGCGCCGCGGCCTTGGCCGCCGCCGCGTCCGGGAACTGCAGCACACCGATGGTGACCGCCGTTTCGCCGATTGATTTCTCCCGCTTGGCGCGGTCGGCGGAGGTGATGCCGAGGCCGAACATGAACTTGTGCCGTTCCAGCACCGGACCGTTGACGTCGGCGAGTAGCTCGGTGGCCGCTCGGGCGTCCTCGAAGCCCTTCGCCCCGCGGTTGTACTTCAGCTTCGGGTCCACATCGATCCCGTTGATGACGCTGTCGGACAGCCGCATGATCGCCAGCTCGGTGCCGCCGACCAGGCTGTTCAGGTATTCCCAGCGCATATCGAGTGGGGTGACCGGGTAGCTGCCGATATCGAGACCCCGGACATCCGGTTCCCCGGGAACCGCGGTGCCCGATACGGCCGAGCAGCCGGTCAACACGGTGGTCGCGGCGATGGCCACCGCGGCACACCGGAGGGTCGATGTCCTCATGATGCTTCGAATTCGCATGTGCCGCAGTCCTACTGGGAGTTGGCCAGGATGGCGTACTGAGCGGATATCCGCTGCTGGGCGTCCAGCAACTGTTCGGCGCCCATGAACGCGTAATAACGGTCGTAGGTGACGTGGCAGTAGAAGCGAATCGCGCCCTGGGCCGGCCCCTTGTACTCGGTGCAGGTGGCCTGGGGCAGACCCTTCGGCGAATCCGCGCTGCGGAAGAACCGGTTGAGCTGGGAGGACTTGTCCATCAGCTCTTGTGCCGACTCCGCATCGGCCGTCCGGTACAGCTCACCCGCGTCGTGCGCGACGCGGTCGACGCCCGCGGCTTCGAGCTCCTGCCTACGCTGGACCGGGTCGGTGGGGAAGTGCAGGGCGCCGTGCAGGTCGTAGGTGCCCGGCACGTTCAGGAACGAATCGCCCTCAGGGCGGCGCAGCGAGATCGAGCGCATACCGTCGGGATCGATGGAGTTCTCCATCATCTTGTCCGGCGGTGTGGGCTCGAATTTCTCCAGGGCGGCGCTCGTCGCGGTGATGGCCTTCTCCGACAGCGCGGACAGGCCGGGCAGGTCGGACTCGCCGAGGAGCTTGTTCTCGTAGTTCGAGACGATGGTGACGATGACGAACCGGTCCTGGGCCAGCCAGGAGGCCAGCACCTGCATGCCGGGCTGGTATCGCACCTGGGCCGCGGGGTGCTCGTCGAGCTTCGCCGGTTCGACGGGATACTTGTCGTCGTCATAGAACCCGGCCCGCGACAGATTCGCGGCGGCGTCGGTCGCCGACTTCGCATCGGAGAAGATCATCACCGAGGTCGACAACGTGTAGGCGAGGCTGTTGACCTTGTTCGACTGCCCGGTCGCGGAGAACCCGGAGATGAACCCCTTCGCATCGTTGGCGAAGTTGTCCTCCTTGATCCACCGGTGGATCGGACTGCCGTGGGACTCGTCGGGGAGCAGGAACGGGCGCACCGCACCCGGCGGCTGATACACCAGCTTCGGGTCGATCTCCACCGGTAGCGGTATGACGTTGCCGAGGCGCTGGGCCTCGACGAACCGGGGGACGTCCTTGTTCTTCGGTGCGCCGAGCTCGCGCGGGAGCGTCGCATAACCGCCGACATCGAGCTGGGTCAGATCCACGGCCGGTTCGGCGGCCTCGGTGTCGGATCCGCAGCCCGAGGCGGCCAGAGCGCAGGCGAACAACAGGGCGACCCCGGCCCGGAAACGGTGCGATCTCGCGGTGAGCTGCACGCTCCCCCCTTTACTCGAGTGTGTCAGCCGGATAGTACTGCACCGGTGGGACATGCGAACGTGTTCGCCGAAGGCCTCCGGCGCCGATCAGAGCCTGCTGACGAACCGCGGGTAACCGGACCGGTGTTGTTCGCATTGCAATACTCTGGTCTGGTGGCGACGATCCAGCATTCCGATCCAGGGGAGGGCCGATACCGTTGAAGGATCGGCAGGTCGAGGTGGTCGCCGGTAATCATGCGGCGGCCCGGGTTGCGGGTGCCGTGGTGGTCGTGGCGCACCGGGATCGGGGGAAGCCCACCCAGGAATCGCCTGCGGTTCGAGCGCTGGAATCGCTGGCCGAGCTGGTCAGCGACGCGGCCGAACAGCAACCTGCCGGGCCTGGCGCGTTGGTCGCGCGTAACGCGACGCGCTGGTTGATGAAGGACGCCGAACAGATCAGCCCCGGCCGTCCGATCGATTTCGGGATCCTGTCGCATGCCGAGAACGGCGGGGTGGCGATCTTCCTGCACGGCGCCGTCACCGCGGTGCTCGCGGGGGAGCAGGTCGAACGGTATCGGGGCAGCGACGCGGCGTTCACCGTGGACCGGGTGGCGTCGGTGCCGTCGAAGGCGGTCGCGCTGTTCGTCGATGACAACGGTGGCCGAGTGCCCGAGCTGCCCACCGAACGTGGAATCGGCTGGCTGGTGGAAGGTATCGCCCAGGCGGGCGGGGCGATCGTCTGGTCCGATGAGGTGCGTGCCCATGCGCCGCGCCGGGCCGGCGCCGAACATACCGGGGGTGGCTCGCATCGGCGGTCGGCGCCGCCGCCACTGCCGACCGCACGCATCGACCAGGAACGTTCGCCGGAACCCGCTGCGGCGCAATCGGCGCCGGCGGATCCGAACGCGACGCCCACCCAGGCTTCGACCTCGATGCTCGACCTGAGCGACGGCGGGCAACCGCCGGAAACGACCGAAGAACGCGGCACCGACCCCTCACCGCGGCCCGACCCGCAGCTGCAGCGGCGGTTGGAGGCCACCGCCCGCGCGACCACGCTCGCGGTCAAGGTGATGGGATTCAAATGCGCGCGGGCACATCCCAGCGATCCGCGCTCGGCGTTCTGCACGGTCTGCGGGATGCCGGTCGATCAGACGCAGGCGTTGAGCGAGGTGGTCCGGCCGCCGCTCGGCATGCTTGTGCTCGATGACGGGATGACGTTCATGCTCGCCGCCGACGCCGTCATCGGGCGCGATCCGGAGCATTCCGAGCAGGCCCGCCGCGGTCTGATCCCGCTCAAGATCGAGGACAACTCCGGTGGGATGTCGCGCGCGCACGCCGACATCGTGCTGGTCAATTGGGATGTGACGCTGGTGGACCGCGGCTCGACCAACGGCACCCGCACCCGGGTGGCCGGGTATCGCGACTGGGTGCGGCTGCCACCGAATCAGCCGATGGTCTTGCTGCCGGGTACCGAGATCATGATCGGTAACCGGGTGCTGCGCTTCGATCCGGCGGCGCCGCCACCGTTCGGCTGACGCTCAGGAGTACCGCGACATGCAGGTGGTCTCGCCGTTCAGCACGCCGGCGCGGAAGGCGTCGACGCGGGCGAAACCGCTTGGCACGGTCTGACCCTTGATGTCACTGGCGGCCAGCCCGTCGGTGAGCAGCCCGGACACCGCTTCGTCCAGATCGCCTGCGGCCAGGGTGATATCGCCTTCCGATGGCGGCCTGCCCGGTTCGGCGAGCTTGCCGGTGACCACACCGGACAGGCACGCCGAGCGCAACCCGGTCTTGGCGCCGACCAACTGCTGCCCCTGATCACGCTGCACGGCCAGCGCGTAGCGGGCGATGAAGACGACGTAACCGTTGTAATCGCCGGTCACCTTCACCGGCAGCGGATCATCCGGGTCGGTGTCGGAGGTGCCGCGTTCGGCCAGGCCGGGGATGTCGGTGGCGATGGTATTGCTGGCGGGGCAGTAGCTCACCGGTTCGGTGGTGGTGCCGTTGCTGCAGTCGACCTGCGCGCCGTCGTAGCTGTAGGTGGGGTCGCCGTCGATCGGCAGGATCGCGGCCAGCGCCTTGCTCAGCTCGATCAGGTTCTCTTTGGTGATCGGGTATTCGCCGCGGTTGGCGTCGCCTTCGAAGCTCTGCGGCAGATCGCCACGGCGGCGCTCGATTTCGTCCATGTCGATGGCCTTGCAGCCCTTGGGGCCGTCGGTGAATCCGATCTGTACGGCGGTGACCCGCTCGAACGCCGAACCGTGCACGCTCTCCGGATCATCGGGGTCGGAGTCGCGGATAGCGACGGTCGCCGCGAGCACGGAATTGAGGCCGTCGGAGGTGTTGATGGTGAAGTGCTTCGACTTACCTTCGGCGACATGGCGCATGAACGCGCCGGCAAAGCAGTCGGCCTGCTGTTCCTTGACGATCACCGGGTCTTTGCGGTCGACGATCTTGGACATGGTCTGGATGGCGTGCCCGTATTCGTGTGCCAGCACCATGACCACCGACATCTTGCCGAAGGTTTCCTCCATGGTCGGTAGCAGCAGCGCACGATCCCAGCCGATGGAGTTGTCGAGCCGGCAGTAGGCCGCATTGACAAGGCGGTAGGTGGTTTCGGTACAGAACTCGACGGAATCGTTGCGGCCGGCCTTGGCGCTCCAGGAGACCAGCTTGTCGACCGGTTCGAACTCGCCCTCGAATTCCTCGGGGTACACCTCGGCCCAATAGGCCTGGATGTCCTCGACAGCGTTGAGCGCGAGGGTGTCGACCTCGCCGCCGTCGCCGTTGCGTGCGGTGAGCTCGCTGTCGGGGACGTCGGGGCGCGGGCCGCTCGGGCCGCTGGTGGTGGGCAGGCCTGCCACCTTGAACGGATCGTCGTAGATCGAGACGGCCCGCCCGTCCACGGATCGGGTGCATCCCACCAGCGCGGTGACCGCGCACAGCACGGCGATGATGACGGCGGTCGCACGACGTTGCCGCATCGGTTCCTCCCCCTCGTCGGCCGGTCGGTCGGTGTTTCGGTCGCCGGAACGGGGCATGGCGCATCGGGGGCACCGCCGATGTCCGGGTGATGGAATAGTATCCGCTGCATGTCTTCACCGGGGGCGCAGACCATCACCGTGCGCCATGATGGAACCGAACGAATTTTCGATTCGAGCCAGCAGGTCACGATGGGCCGCGCGCCGGAAGTGACCCTCTTCGTGGACAGTCCGCTGGTCTCACGGGTACACGCGATCTTGGCCTGGCAGGGGGGTGCCTGGGTGCTGCGCGACAACGGCAGCACCAACGGTGTGTTCGTCGACGCGGCCCGGCTCAGCCGGCCCGTCTCCATTGATCGGCCCATGCAGGTGCGGCTCGGTGACGCGATCACCGGGCCGCTGTTGCATCTGCTGCCCGCGGCGCCTCGAGCTCGTCCGCCGCAGCATCCGTCGCAGCCGCAGCATCCGGTGCAACCGCCGCGTCAGGGGTTACGGCCGCCGCCCGCGCCGCCGCAGCGTCCGCACTCCGGTCCGCAATCGGGGGCGAGCCGGATCGCCGGATTCCACAGTGCGCCGCAGCCGCAACCGGCGGCCCCCAACGTCAATATCAATATGACGACCAAAGCCGATACGTCGTCGCTGCCTCCGGTGCGGGCCAGGCCGTCGACCTCGCCGATCGCGCGCGCGGACCGGTTGCCCGCCGGCGGACTGGCGATCGGCCGTACCGCCGACAACCAGATCGTGGTCAACGATCCGCTGGCCTCGCGCAGGCATGCCCGGTTGGTGGCCGGCTCCGAGGGCCTGACCATCGAGGACCTCGGCTCGGCCAACGGCACCTTCGTCAACGGTGTCCGCCAGCAGCGCACGGTGCTGCGCGAGCGCGACATCATCACCATCGGCAACGTCGACTTCGTGGTCCAGCAGGGCACCCTGGTGCACCGGCAGCGTCCGGTCGCCGAGCAGGGCCTGCATGTGCACGGGGTCGGATTCACGGTAGAGGGCAACAAGCAGCTGCTCGTCGACGTCAACCTGCAAGCCGGGCGCGGCACGCTCACCGCGTTGATCGGCCCGTCCGGTGCGGGTAAATCGACGCTGTCGAAGCTCATCGCGGGCAATACCCAGCCCTCGGGCGGTGTGGTCACCTTCGAAGGCCGCAACCTGCACGCCGAATACGAAGCGCTGCGGTCCCGTATCGGCATGGTCCCGCAGGACGATGTGCTGCACCGGCAGCTCACCGTGCGTCAGGCGCTCGGCTTCGCCGCCGAGCTGCGGCTGCCGCCCGACACCTCGAGCGCCGACCGGCAGCAGGTCATCGACGGTGTGCTGAAAGAACTTTCGCTCACCGAGCATGCCGATACCAGGGTGGATCGGCTCTCGGGTGGTCAGCGCAAGCGGGCATCGGTGGCGCTGGAACTGCTCACCGGTCCGTCGCTGCTGATCCTGGACGAGCCCACCTCCGGCCTGGACCCGGCGCTGGACCGTCAGGTCATGGTGATGCTGCGCGAGCTGGCCGACGCCGGCCGCGTCGTCATCGTGGTCACCCACTCGGTGGCCTGCCTGGACATGTGCGATCAGGTCGTGCTGCTGGCCCCCGGCGGTAAGACCGCCTACGCCGGCAACCCGGCCGGTGTCGGCAGTGCGCTCGGGACCAGCGACTGGGCGGAGATCTTCGCCAATGTCGCGGCGAACCCGGATCAGGCGTTCGCGGCGTACCGGTCGCGGCAGGCGTTCATACCGCCGCCGCCTCCGCCCGCGCCGATGCGGCACGGCGCGATGGGCAGTCCGCCGCAATCGAGCGGGTGGCGCCAGTTCTCCACCTTGGTACGGCGGCAGGTTCGATTGATCCTGGCCGACCGCGGGTACCTCGCGTTCCTGGTGATCCTGCCGTTCGTGCTCGGCGTGCTGACGCTGGTCGTCCCGGGTGAGAACGGATTCGCGCCCGGACCGCAGGTGCCGGTGCCCGGGCCCAATGGCGAGCAGATCTTCGTCCACCAGGGCGGCGGCGAAACCCAGCAGCTGCTGGTGGTTCTCGTGCTCGGCGCCTGCTTCATGGGTTCGACGCTGACCGTGCGCGACCTGGTCGGCGAGCGCACCATCTTCTTCCGGGAGCGCGCGGTCGGCCTGCTGCCCTCGGCCTACGCCATGGCCAAGATCGTGGTCTTCAGCGTCGCCGCCCTGTTGCAGTCGGCGGTGCTCATCGGCATCGCGCTGGCGGGGAAGAATCCGCCCGGCGCGGGAGCGTTGATACCGTCCGGCAGCCTCGAACTGTATGTGGGCGTCGCCTTCACCGCGGTGTCGTGTGTCGTCGTCGGCCTGGCCTTGTCGACGCTGGCCAAGTCCAACGAGCAGGTCATGCCACTGCTGGTGGTGACGATCATGGTGCAGCTGGTGATGGCCGGCGGCATGATCCCGGTGACCGATCGCGTGGTGCTCGAGCAGATCTCCTGGCTGTTCCCCTCGCGCTGGGGTTATGCGGCCGCGGCGTCCACCGTCGACATCCGCACGCTGTTCGCCAACGCCCAGCCCGACACGCTCTGGGAGCACAGTGCTGGCATCTGGCTGCTCGACATCGCGATGCTCCTGGTGGTGACCGCGATCCTGTCGGTGATCACCTGGCACCGCCTACGACTGAAGAAGTCCGCGTCATGAGCGGGCGTGTCGTCGCCGGTAGCGGCCGGTCTGCCGGTGCGCCGAGCGTGTCGCGCGCACAGCAGGCACACTGATGCCTGTGACGGTGCGAGTAGGGGCAATACATCTCGGGTGGGATGTGGTGTCCGTGGCCGCAGGCGGTGGGGGCACCCCGATCCGCCCGGTCCAGGTCGAGGGTAGCTACACCACTCCCGCATATCTGCTGGCGGACGCCTCCGGCAGGCTGCATACCGCAGGGTTGGACCGGCAGCGGCCCGATCTCGGCATGGCCATCGCCGATGTGCGCGACATCCTCGGGCATCCGCAGATCGTCATCGCCGGTGCCACCTGGCCTGCCGAGCTGGTGTTCCGGGCGCGGCTGTACAACCCGCTGGCCGCGGTCGGCAAGTATCTGAGCGGCAAGCCCGACGTGGTCGCGCTGCCGTACCCGGACGGCTGGCCGGACGAGAAGGTCGACACCTACTGCGAACTGGTCGAGCAGCTCGACGTCACCGTCGAACCGCTGCCGGAGTCGGTCGCGCTGTCGGGGTATGTGCGCGCGCTCGGGCTGGTCCGCCCGCCCGACCGGATGAATCCCCGCGGCGTCGGCGCCACCGGCGTCTATTCCGATGGGCGCACCATGCTGGTGGTCGCGGTGCACGCCGACGACGAACAGCCCACCGAATCGGTCGACGTAGCCATCCCGCCCGAGGCCACCCGCGACGCCCGCTCCGCCGACGACGCCGTCATCGAGGTCATGGCGGCCGCGCGGGCGATCGGCGCCGATACCTCGACGGTGCTGCTGGCCGGAAACGTCTGCTTCAACGATCCGATCCGGCTGGCCTTCCAGAACCACCTCGGCCAGCGTCTGCACAGCGCCGACCATCCCATGCACGCGCTCGTGCTCGGGGCCGCGCATCTGGTGTTGAGCGAGAGCGATGGGGGCGAACCGGAGCCCGGCGGCAGGCCCGCCCAGCCCGCGCCGCCGCCGTCGCGCCCGGCGCCGCCGCAACAGAGTCCGCAGGCTGCCCGCCCGCCGCAGCAACCACCGGGTGCGCAACGTCCACCGATGCAGCAGGGGCCGCCACCGCCTGCGCCCCAGATGCGGGACCGGCCGCCGATGACCGAGGGCCGGGGGCGGCACAGCGCTGCGCCGGGCGCGGAGCCGGCCGCGAGCCGGTTCACCCGGCCGCCGGAGATGAGCGGTGCGCCCGCGTCCGACGCGCGGCCGGCTCAGCAAGCTCCGCCGGCTGCGCCGCAGAGTCGAGATCACGACGACCACCCCGACCGTGATAAGGGCAAGGTGTGGGACAAGATGAAGGGAAACCTCTTCGGAGCCCAGGCAGCGGCCGGTGCGGTCGCGCTCGTTGCCTTCGCGATGTCGTCGGAGGCGGGGGCGGCCGAGTTCGCCGCAGGCGCCGGCACCAGCGTGGAACCGGTGGCCTGCTCACTCACCCCGGAAGCGATCCTGGAACCGCCGTCGGGCATCGCCGCGGTGCGCGGCACGCTGCCCGCCGAATGCGAGCAACCCGGCGTCAACACCCTGCGCTACCTGGTGCCCGGCCCGCCGGGAGCAGCCGACTTCGGGCCGCCGCTCGAGATCTGAGCCACCGCGGCGGCCGGGGCGTACGCTCCGGTTTCGCCGCACCCATACCCGACTGGTATCGTGGCCAGCTGGTGTGTGGCATGCCGAGGCCCGGGTCTCAACCGGCCGCCGGGAACAACCTCGACCACACACCGGGCCGGCAGCACCGACGACAGACAGGGAAGCACTGTGCCTACGTACAGCCCGAAGGCGGGTGACGTGACCCGTAAGTGGTACGTCATCGACGCCACTGACGTAGTGCTCGGCCGTCTTGCCGTTCAGGCAGCGAATCTGCTGCGTGGCAAGCACAAGCCGACCTACGCTCCGCACGTCGATGGTGGCGATTTCGTCATCATCATCAACGCTGACAAGGTTGCCATCAGCGGTAACAAGAAGCAGGACAAGCTCATCCACCACCACTCCGGGCATCCGGGCGGCCTCAAGTCGCGCACTGTCGGTCAGGTGCTGGAGTCGCGGCCCGATCGTCTCGTGGAGAAGGCCGTCAAGGGCATGATCCCGAAGAACAAGCTCGGTAACGCGATCGCGGGCAAGCTGAAGGTCTACGCGGGCCCGAACCACCCGCACGCCGCCCAGCAGCCCGTTCCGTTCGAGATCAAGCAGGTGGCCCAGTGACCGCTCCCGAGGAATTCAACGAGGAATACACCGCCGAGGACACCACCGTCGAGGTGGTCGAGGACGGCGCCGGTTACGAAGAGGTCGGTTACGACTCCGAGGCGACCTACAGCCCGGTGGTCATCGACCGTCCGGTGCAGACCGTCGGCCGCCGCAAGGAAGCCGTCGTCCGCGTCCGGCTGCTGCCTGGCACCGGTAACTTCGTGCTCAACGGCCGCACCATCGAGGACTACTTCCCGAACAAGGTGCACCAGCAGCTGGTGAAGTCCCCGCTGGTCACCGTCGAGCGCACCGAGAGCTTCGACGTGCACGCTCGCCTGGTCGGCGGCGGCCCGTCGGGCCAGGCCGGCGCGCTGCGCCTGGCCATCGCCCGTGCGCTGATCGAGGTCACCCCCGAGGATCGTCCCGCCCTGAAGCGGGCCGGCTTCCTGACTCGTGACCCGCGTGCCACCGAGCGCAAGAAGTACGGTCTGAAGAAGGCCCGTAAGGCGCCTCAGTACTCGAAGCGCTGATTTTCGCATCGTCGACTGCACGCTTCCGGCACCGTGCTGGTGCCGGAAGCGGTACGGTCGGCGCGGCACCTGTACGAGAGCAGGCATCCAGCATCGCTGGGCGCCTGCTCTCGTGCTGTATGGAAGGGCGGCGTTCGTGGGGCGGGCGCGGACGCGGCAGGTTGCATCGATCGAGGGACGAGGTATGGGACGTCTGTTCGGCACCGATGGGGTTCGCGGACTGGCCAATGAGTCGCTGACTCCGGAATTGGCGCTGCGCGTGTCCGGCGCGGCGGCGCAGATTCTGAGTCGCGGCAAGAAGCGCGCGCTGGCTGTGGTCGGGCGCGATCCGCGAGCCAGCGGGGAGATGCTGGAAGCCGCCGTCACCGCGGGGCTCACCGCCGCCGGGGTCGATGTGCTGTCGGTCGGCGTGCTGCCGACGCCCGCGGTCGCCTATCTCACCGGACTCTACGACGCGTGCCTCGGCGTGATGATCTCCGCCTCGCATAATCCCATGCCCGACAACGGGATCAAGATCTTCGCCGCCGGTGGGCGCAAGCTCGACGACGCTATCGAGGACCGGATCGAGGCCCTCATGAACGAGCCTCCGGTGCGCCCCACCGGTGCCGGAATCGGCCGGGTCCTCGGCTCGACCGGTGTGCGCGATCACGGGTTCGCCCTTCCCGATCAGTACAGCCTCGCCGGAACGCATGAGCGTTATGTCGAGCATCTGGTGGAGGCCACCGGGCAGGAGCTCAACGGGCTCACCGTGGTGGTCGATTGCGCGCACGGCGCCGCCTCCGAGGTGGGCCCGGCCGCGTACCGGGAAGCGGGCGCGAACGTCATCGCGATCAACGCCGACCCCGACGGCCTCAATATCAACGACGGGTGCGGCTCCACCCACCTCGACCAGGTGCGGAGCGCGGTCCGCGAACACGGTGCGGACCTCGGCCTTGCCCACGACGGCGATGCCGACCGGTGCCTGGCCGTCGACGCCGCGGGCAATGTCGTCGACGGTGACGCCATCCTCGCGATCCTCGCGCTGGCCATGCGTGATGCCGGCGAACTCGCCGAGAACACTCTGGTCGCCACCGTGATGAGCAACCTCGGCCTGCACATCGCTATGCGCGAGGCCGGAATCACCGTGCGCACCACCGCTGTCGGCGACCGCTATGTGCTCGAGGAGCTGCGCCGCGGGCACTTCACCCTCGGCGGCGAACAGTCCGGCCACGTGGTACTCCCGGCCCACGGCACCACTGGTGACGGCATCCTCACCGGCCTCAAACTCATGGCCCGCATGGCCGCCACCGGCCGCACCCTGGCCGACCTGGCGTCGGTGTTGCAGACCGTGCCGCAGATTCTGGTGAATGTGCCGGTCAGCGACAAGGCGGCGGTGATGGCCGCGACCGACGTCCTCGACGCCGTCGCCGAAGCCGAACGCTCGCTCGCTGATTCGGGCCGGGTCCTGTTGCGGCCCAGCGGAACCGAGCAGCTCATCCGGGTAATGGTCGAAGCCACCGACCTCGCTCGCGCTGAGCAACTGGCCGAGGATCTCGCCAAACGAGTCGCCGCGGTCTGAGGATCGTCAGAACTGGCCGACGAGGAAGCCTGCGAACAGCACCAGGAAGCCGCCGATCTCACCGGCGATGAGGGCGAACATCGACAGCCGCATGCTCGGGTCGATATCGCCGTGGAACTGGTTGGTGGTGTCGCGCCGGTACCCGTGCCAGGCGTAGGTGGCGATGGCGCCGGCGAAGAACGCGAGCACGATCGCGTCTGCGGTCAGGTTCACCGCCGTCGGCCAGGCGCTGAGCTCGGTGAACACCGCCAGGATCAGGCCGGCGAAGGCATACATGAGGGCCGCGCGGTGCGCGATGTCGACGTAGATGTGCGCGGCACCGTCGGGCGAGGTGCGGATGCCGTGGTACTTCCACGTGCCCAGGACCAGCGCCGACAGGAAGATCAGGCCGGTGGCGACGAGGGTCAGGCGGGTATCGAGACCCAGCGCGAACTCCGGTTCCGCCTCGTGCGCGAGGACCCGCACCATGCCTTCAGTAGAACTCACCCACTCAACCTAGCCAGTCGGCCGTATCCTGCGACCTATGGCCTCGGAGCGTTCCTCCGCGCGCAACCCCACCCTCGTCGTAGCCCTGGCCCTTCGCACCCGAACCGCTCGCCTGCTCACCCTTCCACTGTGGATCTGGCTCGGGTGGCATTTCCTGGCGCGGTGAGCCGACGCGGCCGAACCAGAAGTATCCGTTTCAGCATGTGCGCGGGAATTCTGATATCGCCTCTCGGGCAAAATATGCAGGGCGTTGACGGGGAGGAGCTCGAGATGGTGGCCGGCGCCGAGCTGAACGAGCAGCGTGGACCCGCGCTCGCTCGCCATGGATCCACGGCAGGTGGGTGAGGATTTCCGTAGCCGGTACTGCCGTCCGGAGGTCGATCTCGACACGATCGTCGAACAGTTATCGCTAACTCGCCCTGCACGCCCAGCGGGTAATCCCCCCGGATCGGGGTGGGCATGCGCAGGATCCGTGCATGGAAAACCGGTGAGCGGTTCGCGCCGGGCCGAACCGGTTCGCCGGTTGCCAGCTGGACTGGTGCCCGATACGGTCAACGGTAGTTTTCGCGGGGGCGGAGGAGCCGGTCCGGGCCCGGCGTACAGCAGGTATCGGGCATCGGCTTAGGGGAATGATGAATCTCATGCGCAAGTCGGCGTATGCCGTGGCGGCCGGGCTGAGCGCGGTAATGGTGCTGGCGGGGTGTGGGTCGTCGACCGATGGGACGGCCGAGCCGGCGGGAGGGTCGACGGGGACGTCCGCTGCCGGGCAGTCCATTGCCGAGGATGTACCGAGCGGGTTCGCGCCCTGTGAGGATATTCCGCAGGAGGTGCTGGACTCGGAGGGGTTGCATTCGACGGGGGGCGAGGCGTCGAAGGACAATATGCAGCGCGGGGAGATCAAGTGGCGTGGTTGTCGTTGGGTCGTCTCGGACGGATACGGGACAAGCATCAGCGCCACTAACCTGACGTTGGAGATGATCCGGGAGAAGGCCAATCCCGGTACTCAAGAGGGAACCGTCAGCGGTCGCACCGTGCTCTATGCGCCCGATGATGCTGGGGATACGACGCAATGCCGGTTGAACGCGCAGATGGAGGGCGGCAGCCTCGAGATCATGGTCGATAACCCCAACTCACGTCGGAAGACGGGGCACGAGCCCGCGTGCGACATCGTATTGCGACTGGCAGGCAAGGTTTTGCCGTTGATCCCGGCAGGGGCGTGAGTGTGAGAATCTGTACCGCGAGCAGGGAGGGGACTCGACCGTGACCGAAGAGAATAAGCGGCCGATGCAGGACATCATCGACGCGGCCAGGGAGGGCCAGGTGTCGGTATCGTTCAACGACAGCGTCCGGGTCAATGCCGAGGAGTTCGTCTATATCGACCGCGACTGTCAGGCCATGAAAGACACGATCCAAAACCTGCAAACCATCGCGACGGACATTTCCGGTCGCGAAAAGTGGGGTCTGGGTGAGGGTGTCCCGTGGATCATCACTGGAAATACGGTGGTGCAGTCTTTTCGGGGCAAGGCCCAAAACGATTTCAACGGCAACAACGTGCACGCGATCTTGGAGCGCCACTACCAGATCGTCGACAGCATCCAGGAACTCCACCGGGTGATCGCTGAACGCTATCAGCAGACCGACAGCACCTTCGCGGCCGAGTACAACCAGGCGATGGCCTCGATACCGCAGGGTATGCAGGGGAAGAAATGACCGAGACCTTCGGACACGAGGAACGGCGGCTCAAAGACGCTGAGTACGTGGTGAAAGAGTCGCATATCACTCTTCACGACACATTTGAGGCAATGGATCCGTCCGAGGCAAATATCGCCAAGGACGACTACGCGACCATCGCCAGGGAATGGGAGCAGAACGTCACCCTGTTCGCTGCCCGGATTCGCCGTTCCAGCGAATCGGCCTGGGATGGCCCCGCTGCGCAGGCTTCGCGGCAGGCGATTTCCGATTACGCCACCGACGCAACGAATCTGACGCCTGCTTTGAACGCCTTGAGCACGCGGGTCGGCGACATGGTGGACGCGGTCCTCAACACCAAGAAGAACATGACCCCGTTCACCGACGACCCGCAGAGCCCGTGGAACCCCGGCGACTGGTGGGACGGCGATAAGGACGGTGACGCGGAGGAGGCGGCCCAGAAGCACGTCCAAGCGGCGTACACCGCCAAGGCGCTGCTTGTCGACGCGACGATTCCGGTTCTGCCCCAGCCACGCGATCCGGTTGCCGTCGGGGAACTACCCCCCGACGACGGCACAGGCGGTGGCGACGGCAACGGCGGCGGCAACGGTGGTGGCGGCACTGGCGGTGGCGGCGGTACCGGCGGAGGAACCGGCGGCGAAGACGGAACCGGCGAGGAAGAAGTGCCCGGAACCGAGGAAGGGACCGAGGACGAAACAACGGACGACTCGACGACAGACGACACCACCACCACTCCGTCCTCGACCGACCCCACGTCCACGACTCCTGCAAGCGCCGTGCCGAGCAGCGCACCTACCAGTCCGACGACATCCGCGGCGTCGACCTCGGGGTTGCCCGGCTCGGGTGGCGGCTTCCCCGGCTCCGGTGGCGGTTCGGGCGGTTCGTCGGGTTCGACCGGTCTGCCCGGTGCCGGTGTTCCGGGCGCTGGACGCAGCGTCGCGGGCACGCCGGTGACCGGTATGCCCGCGGCCGCGGCGGCGGGTGCAGGCGGCGGGGCCGGTTCGGGTATGGGACGGGGCGGGATGCCGATGATGGGTGCACCCGGCGCCGGACGTGGTGGCGGAAACGAAAACGAGTCCGACCGTAAGACGCCTGACTGGCTCATCAATGAGGAGAACGCTCGCGAACTGCTGGGTGATGAGCCCCGGACGATCCCCGGCGGTGTGCTCGGAGCCGATATTCCCGCAGCCCGTCCGGCAGATGGGCCGCCACAGACCTGATCGGAGCGCGGTGTGCCGCAGAACTGCACAGCAGATCGGTACGACTGCTGATGCGGCGATGCGGACGCTCTCTACACCGAGACCGACCATCGAGTGGCTCGACGCATGACGGCCGGCCGGGACCTGTATCAGTGGTCCCGGCCGCACACCGGTCGACGCGGCGAATCAACGGCCCGATCCTCCGAGCACTCGATCTCCTCCCGAATTTCGCACTACTGGAATGGATTTCATTCGCATGGCCTGGACATGGGAGCCGGACACATTCGCCGCCCTCTGGTACGACGAAGGAAATGACCGGATGCCCCCGCCGCTGCGCTATCGCAGCCGCTTCGCGACCATCAACGCCTTCGAGGCCCACCGCGCCGCTGTCCGCGCCCAATACACCGGCGACGAACGCGAGCGCATCGACCTGCTCAAACACACCCTGGCGAACTGCGAGATGCGGATCGAAATCTTCTTCGGTTCGAAGGTGCACCGCAACAGCGACGGCCGCACCCGTAAGGACCTGCGTATCGTCGGCGCCCGCAACTACTCCTATGCCGTGATACTCAGCCAGACCGCCATCGGCGAGGAATTCGGTGACATCCGCGCTCAGCTGATCCGTGCGGAGCAACTTCCCACCGCGCTCACGGCGTCCATTCCACCTTGTTCGCCCGGTAGTGAACGGCCCGCCCAGTTCGACCTTCAGGACCTCAAACCACCTTCGGACACCGGCTATTTCGGCGCCGATACGCACACGCGCGAGCGTCAGCGCTTCGAGCGGCTGGCGCTTCGACCTGCCGATGGTGGTGGCAATGCGATCCTCCGGCTCGGCAATTTCCATGCTCCGCACAGCCGTTTCCGGGCCATGCAGTGGTACGACATCACCGGCGACGGCCGCTACCTCGAGCACCGCAATCGCACTCATCTCGACGTGCGCCCCGCGCAGCCGCAGGATTTCACGAGCGCGTTCAGCAGGTGGCTCGATGACGGTGTGCGGACGCTGCGTGAGAAGGAAGAAGACGCCTACTTCTGACAGTGCGCGGTGACCGCGTTCGGAACGGCCGGTTCGAACGGCCGGGTTCAGTGCATATGACCTCCACTCCATCGGGCTCCGATCAGGTTCTGGGATAAGCGTTTCCGCTGGCTGCCGATGCTGGTACCTTGAGGTTGGATTCTTCGGGGGCGGCATCGGGCGAGCATCAGCGAACCATCTGCCCGGGGCATATGTGGTCGATGTGGGGCCGTCCGGCTCGGATTGCGTAAACGCCCAGCATTTCTCCCGTGGCAGTGCCCTTGCTCTACCCGTTTCGCGGGTCGAACGGCCCGCCCTCGATGGGGAGGACTCCATGCAGGACACCGGATCTACCTTGCCGCGACGCCAACTGGGGCAATACCTGATGGATTGGCGCACACGCGTCGGCCTGAGTCAGAATCAGGCAGCTGAACTACTTGGGATCGGCTCCAGCAGTTTGTACCGGCTCGAACACGGGCAGAACAGCAGAGTCAACATTGCACACGTCGAGGCGGCCTGTGAGCTCTACGGGGTTCCAGACCATTTGACCGCCGCGTTCAAAGGGCTGGCGAAGCAAGCTGACGTGAAAAGTTGGTGGCATGAGTTCGGAGACCTGATACCGAGAGACTTCGATGTGTACTTCGGGCTCGAGTCCGCTGCGGTCGGAATCACGACGTATCAACCAGAGTTGGTACCAGGTCTTTTCCAAACCGCCGACTACGTTCGCGCCTTGAACCGCGCTGCCTTCCCGAACGCGAGCAGCGAACTGCAAGAGGCGTGGGTTCAGCTGAGGTTGCGGCGTCAGCACATCGTTTCCCGCAAGCGGCAACCGGTTTCCGTTGATGCCGTCATCGGTGAGTCTGCGCTGCGGAGGGTCAACGGTAGTCCGAAGGTGATGGCTGCGCAGTTGAGGAAACTGGCCGACGTATCGACACTGCCGAACGTCGAGTTGCGCGTATTGCCCTTCAGCGCGGGGTTCCCTGGCGGTCTGTCGGTCGGCCCCTGCGTGATCCTGGACTTCCGCCCGGGCGCGACGGCGAAGCTGACAGAGCCTCCGGTCGTATTCATCGAAGGAAGCACAGTCGGCAATTTGTATCTGGAGAAGCCGGAAGATGTTGCGTGCTACCGTCAAACCTGCGACAGCATCCGCGGTCAGGCTCTGGATGCTGTAACCAGCAGGAGCCTGCTACGGCAGGTAGCGAAGGAGTACTTGGCGTGAGTATCGACCTAGCATCTGCCCAGTGGTTCAAGAGCAGCCACAGCCAGGGGACCGGCGAATGTGTCGAGGTCGCCTGGCTCGATAACGACTTTGTCGGCGTCCGAGACTCAAAGAACCCAACGGGCCCCGCACTCGCCTTCGCTCCCACCGAATGGCGAAACTTCACCACCGCGATCGTCAACGGTCGTTTCACCTCCGCCTGAGCGGTGTGCCCCAGGCGTGATGCTCCGATCCCACTCGACGGGGCTCACGCCTGGGCTCGACTTCCCCTTCGCGTCGGATCTGGCTTACGCCAGGGCACGTGGATGGATAAGCGCCCGATGCCCTGATCAGTCCAGCGGCAACTTCTTCCACCATTCGAGTAGCTGATCCATCGACGGATCGTTGGGCGCGCCGAGGCCGTAGGAGTAGACCAGCATATTCTCGCGCGCCGGATCGTTCGGGAAGGTCGTCGCGATCCGAGGGGCCGACTTCGGTTCCGAACCGGCCTTGGTGTTGGAGTATCGCTTGCCGTTGTTGTTGAGGTCTTCCTCGACGGGCAGCGCACCGAGGCCCTGGAGAACTCGCCGAACGTCAGAGGCCGATTCGTATTGGAAGATTCGTATGTCGGGCCAGCGAATATTGTCTTCCGGGATCATGTAGCTGTTGGCGTAGCCGCATTCCCAGTAGGCGGTGGGGTCGCCCATATCCGGAGCGGCACCATTGATGAAGAACCAGTGCAGGTCGTATCCCTCCCGCATCACTTGCGCGCTGCAGCCCATGCCATCGAAGCCGGTGCCCTGCCCCCACGTCTGCCCGGCCGGAATCTCGCCGGGCGGCAGCAGGCTGGGGAAAGCCAGGCGCATCTGTTCGAGATGGCGTTGCGGCGGGGTCTTGTCACGGTTCGCGATCGCCACCGCGGTCCCGATACCAGCGACGATGATGATGACGAGCGTGAGGCACAGCCCGACGATCCATCCCACATTCGAACGGCGGGGCTGCGGACGAGGATAGGGAAGCGCGGCATGCGGGATGTGTCCCTGCTGCCCAGGGACGGGCCCCGAATACGCATTGACCGGCCCCGTGCCGAGCGGTCGCGCCACCGGCATCGGTGCCGCGGGTGACGGTGCCATGGTGGGGGCAGGTGCCGATGCGAATTGCGGCGTCTCACCGGACAGCGCTCGCCGAGCCGTCTCCGCGAACTCGGAACACGAGGCGAACCGGTCGGTCGGCCGCTTCGCCATCGCACGGGCCAGCACGGCATCGAGGGCAGGCGGCAGCCCCGCCCGGGCGGTCGACACAGGCGGCGGCTGCCGTTGCAGGTGTCCCTGGATGACGGTTGCCGGGTGGGTGGATTCGAAGGGCGCGTTGCCGGCCAGCAGCCAGTACAGGGTGCAGGCGAGCGAGTACTGGTCCGAGCGCCCGTCCATGTCGGCGCCGGTCAACTGCTCAGGGGAGGCATAGGCGAGTGTGGCTGTGAAGGTGCCCGTTTGGGTGAGCCGGTTCGCCTCGCCTGCGATGCGGGCGATCCCGAAATCGGTGAGGAACACCCGTTCCTGGCCGTTGCCGTCGTTGGCGAGCAGGATGTTCGCCGGTTTGACGTCGCGGTGCAGCACGCCTCTGCTGTGCGCGAAGTCGAGTGCCTTGGCCGTTTCGGCGACGATCTGCACCGCGCGCGCCGGTGGCAGTATCTGCGGATCCACGGTCGCCGCGTCGACGCCGTCGACATACTGCATCGAGATCCACAGCCTGCCGTCGTCGGCGCCGCGGTCGTAGACGGTGACGATATTGGGGTGGTCGAGCTGCGCGACCAGGTCGGCTTCGCGTTCGAACCGGGCCCGAAGTTCCTTGTCGGAGAACAGTTCCTCGTTCAGCAGCTTCAGCGCGATGCGACGCGGCAGCCGCGGGTGCCTGGCCAGATAGACCGCGCCCATGCCGCCTCGACCCAGTTGCCGGTCGATCGTGTAGCCGGCGAAGACCTCACCCTCACGCATTCAGCCAGCCTTCCCCCGTCCGATCGGTCAATCGTGTCGATCCTAGGACGTGTGTCAGCCGCGGGCAGCCCGGGTGGCTGCGTCAGCTCTCCGACAACCGCCCATCCGCCAGGTGCCAGCGGCGGGTGGCGCGCACCGAGTCGAGCATGCGGCGGTCGTGGGTGACCAGCAGCATGGTGCCGGTGAAGGAGTCGATCGCCTGCTCGAGTTGTTCGATGGCGGGCAGGTCGAGGTGGTTGGTGGGTTCGTCGAGGACGAGCAGGTTGGTGCCCCGCGCCTGGAGCAGGGCCAGTGCGGCACGGGTGCGTTCGCCGGGGGACAGGGTTTCGCAGGGGCGCTGGACGTGCGGGCCGCGGAGGCCGAACTTGGCGAGAAGGGTGCGCACGTCGGCGTCGGGCCAGTCGGGCATTTCGGCGCCGAAGGTGTGCGCAAGGGTGGACTCGCCGCGGAAGAGGCCGCGGGCCTGATCGACCTCGCCGATTTCGACGCCCGACCCGAGCGAGGCGGTTCCGCTGTCCGGCAGCAACTTTCCCAGCAGCAGGGCGATCAACGTTGACTTGCCCGCGCCGTTCGCGCCGGTCAGCACGATGCGGTCGGCCCAATCGAGCTGCGTGGTGATCGGGCCGAGCCGGAAATCTCCGCGACGCACCGTCGCCTCGGAGAGGGTGGCCACCACGGAACCGCTGCGTGGTGCGGCGGCGATCGTCATCCGCAGCTCCCATTCCTTGCGCGGCTCCTCGACCACCTCCAGCCGTTCGATCCGCCGTTGGGTCTGCCTGGCCTTGGCGGCCTGCTTCTCCGTGGATTCCGCGCGCATCTTCCGGCCCGCTTTGTCGGAATCGACCCGGGATTTGCGGCGCGCGTTACGCACACCGTGTTCGAGCCAGTTGCGTTGCATCTGCGCCCTTGCCTCCAGATTCGCCTTGGTGTCGGCGAATTCCTCGTAGGCTTCGCGGGCATGCTTGCGGGCGATCTCGCGTTCGGCAAGGAAGGCCTCGTAACCGCCGTCGTACACGTCGACTCGTTGCTGCGGCAGGTCCAGTTCGATGATCCGATTGACCGTGCGGGCCAGGAATTCTCGATCGTGGCTGATCACCATGAGCGGAACCCGCACGCCGGTCACGAACTGCTCCAGGCGGGCCAAACCGTCCAGGTCCAGGTCGTTCGTCGGTTCGTCAAGCAAGAGAATGTCGAAGCGGGACAACAGGACCGAGGCCAAGCCCGCACGCGCGGCCTGGCCGCCGGACAGGCCCGTCATCGGGGTGTCGAGACCATTGGGCAGGCTCTCGGCCAGGCCGAGCTCGCCGGCCACCTCCAGTGCCCGTTGATCCAGGTCGGCACCGCCGAGGGCGAGCCAGTGTTCGAGGGCGGGTGAGTACTCGTCGTCGCCACCGTCGGCCAGGCGTTCCGCGGCCGCGTCCATGGTCTGCTGCGCGGCCGTCACGCCGGTTCTGCGGCCGAGGAATTCGAGCACCGTCTCGCCGGGGATACGTTCGGGTTCCTGCGCGAGGTAGCCGATGGTCGCGTCCGGCGGGCTGAGGGTGATGGAGCCCGACGGCGCCCTGCGATCGGCCAGCATGCGCAACAGCGTCGACTTGCCCGCGCCGTTCACGCCGACCAGGCCGATCACATCGCCCGGCGCGAGCGTCAGGTCCAGACCGCTGAACAAGGTGCGTTCGCCGTGTTCGGCGGACAGGCCGCGCGCGTGCAGAGTGGTGCTCACCTGCACGAGTGTGCCGTGTGTCGGTGGACACCCTGAGTCCGGGCCCCGCGGAAATCAGGGTGGGTATCAGTACCGGGACCGATGCCACGGCGGCCGGATTCGCGGACAGTGGATGAGGTAGCGATCGACACCGAGGAGAGTTCCCATGACCGCACCCGCACGCCGTTTCACCCGCTCCACCAGCGACAAGTGGATCGCCGGAGTCTGCGGCGGCATCGCCGAATACTTCGGGTGGAACGCAGGCATCGTCCGCCTGGCCTTCGTACTGTCCTGCCTGCTGCCCGGACCGCAGTTCCTGCTCTACCTGGTGCTGTGGATCATCATCCCCAAGAAGTAGGCGCACATACTCCTGAACGGCGGCCGCGTGAACCATGTGCGCGGCCGCCGGCTCGTACAGCACGGTCGCCCCACTCGCTGCCGAACACTTGCGGCGGCAACGCACTCGACGGCGACCGCACACGGATGACAGGATGGAGCCGTCCGCCATTCGGCTGGTGACCGCGCCCCACACGAGCCCCGTTTCAGGAGGAGCCATGATCAGCTCGGGTGAATTCCCCGGCCTCGATCTGCCCGACATCGACGCATCCTCGTCCCTGGACGGCCTGGGCGCCGTCGAACTCGACAGCCCCACCCAGGACATCAACGGCGACGGCATCCTCGACTCCATCACCACCACCGACGACGACGGCATGCACGTCTGGACCGACACCGACCTCGACGGCTACGCCGACCACGTCACCGTGGTGGAAGACGACGGCGACTACGCGGCATGGGAGTACCACCGGAATCCGGATGGGTCGGGGGAGTGGAGGAAGACCGATGAGGGGCGGTTGGGGGAGAAGTAGGGGCGTTCGCCCGCGCTTGGCCCTGCCCCGCCGAGCCCAGTAGATTTCCCGGCAAGCGATCTCGTCCCAACCGGCCGAGATCCGATGGAACCGAACCGGGGTCGGGTGCGTCGAAACCTAGTAGACAGCACTCGACCCCGAGCACGGTTCGGGTCGTGAACGAGGAGCAGGGACGGAGGGGACTGGTCGATGACGACGGATTCGGGGTCCACGGTCGGGGTGCAGACCGGTGAGCTGGGGAAACTGGGGAACGACATCGGCAGCTCGGCTGCGGTGATCAAGGATCAGGTCAAGAAAGTCGCCGACAACATGGTCGGCCCGGCGGTGGTCGGGGTGAACTACGCCGACGAGGGCAAGAAGATCCAAACGGGACTGGAAGCCGTCCAGAAATGGTTGGAGGACTGGTCCGAAGCGGGGACCATTACCGGCGACGCCATCGGGGCATCGGTGGTCATGTACTCGAACGTGGATGAGCAGAATGCCACCGAAACCGCGAAGACGGGGAGTTGATCGAGGTGGCTGATCGGACATTTACAGTCGACCCGAACTCCACCGTCAACGAATTCTTGAACACTGCTTCGCAGAGCTTGCTGTATTTCGAGCAATTCGGCCCGCAGTACAAGAAAGTGGCTGCGGAGGCGGCTGGAATACCTGAATACGGCGAACTCGCCCAGCGGCTCGACGAGCAGCGAAATCTCGATGAGAGCAAGATTCAGAACGCGGCGGACGCCATAAAGCAGGTTCTCGATAGCGCGCGTCCTCAACTCGCCGCTCAACAAGGTTTTGCTCAAACCCTCCCGACGGTTTGGACGGGCGAGGCGGCGTCAGCCGCTTCCAGCATGCTCGGTGAGCAGTTGACCATGGCGCAAGGCGATATCGACGTCGTTCAGAACGTTTGGGATGCGTTGAATGGCGCACCGGCGGCGCTGCGTGCGGCGGTGAAGATCAAGGCAGATGTCGTGCTCCAAATCTTGGAGCACGGAGTCGACGTGCGGATCGACGGAAAGTCGGCCGACGACGTCAGTCATATTATCGCCGGTCGCGATATGGGCGCGTCGCACGAACTGTGGGGCTCGACACTACTGAGTCGATTGCACAGAATATTTCCTGACCTGAACGACGGGATGGACGCAGTCGAGAAGTATGCTCAGTACGGCGTGGGTCTGATGTCGGTGGCTGGTGGCGCATCCTTCTTCGCGGGTCCGCATCACGAAAAGGTGAAAGAGCGATGCCGTCAATGGATCGACGAAGTATTCAAGAAAGACTATCCGGATAAGGTAACGAAATTCATCGAGGCATGCGATAAGGCCGACCAGGGTGTCAAGGATGTTTACACGAAGATAGCGGATTCGTTCAAGGGACTTTCTGAAAAGCCGTACCCTTGCCCGACGGCGACCCCCAAAGCGAGCACACCCAGCCAGCCCAGCACACCTAGTACACCCTCCACGCCCAGCACGCCCTCGACCCCGAGCACGCCCTCGACGCCCAGTACGCCGAGTACCCCCTCCACCGAGGACGAAGAGGACGACGACTCGACGACAGACTCACTGGTCAGCGGACTGGCAGCGTTGGCGGACGTAGCAACGGAACTCTCCCCGTTGATCACCACAGTCGCGTCAGCGGTAGGGGATGGCCTGACCTCACTGGCAGGCGCGATTACCGAGGGAGTCGACGGTGCGCTGCAACAGCTACAAGCGAACGCGTCGGGTCTGGTGGACGCGGACGGCGACGGTGTGCCCGATAACGACAAGGACGGCGACGGAAAGCCGGATGAAGACAAGGGACTCGATCTCGCCGGTAAACAGGTGAAGCTGGAGATGGGTCCTGATGGCCAACTGAAGATGGTCGTCACCGAGCCGGATGGCACGACCACCGACTACAAGGTCGAACTCAACGAGCAAGGCCTCCCGGTTGTCGTCGGGACAGAAGGCGAAACCGGCGAGGCGAAGCCAGAGGGCGAGCAGGGAGACGGCTCCGAGCAGAGCGAGGGGCAGTCGGGTAGCGGGTCGATGCCGCGCGGCGTGCCCGGTGGCAAACGGGAAGAGGACGGCGAGCACAAGCCTCAGGACTATCCCGAATCCGAAGGCGAAGGGATCGAGCCCGGATTCGTGCCCGAGCCCATTCCCGTCCCGGAACCGGAACCTGTGCCCCCCGCCCCGCCCGTACCGCCGCAACCACCTGAACCGCCGCAGCCGTTCGACACCGGTGCCGAGCTTTCCGAGGCAGGCCCACTGTGACGCATGTGCCCCGCGTGCAGCGTGAAACTCGAGGAGGATGGCCATGGTGAACTACCGGGCGGAGATGGAACGGATCGTCGAGGAAGCCAAGTGGCAATCCTCGCGGTTGCAGGAAGATTTGGCGGAGATAAACCAGCGCACGGCGGCTAAGGGGCGGGAACTCACCGAGAAGTCCGCCAGGGAAATGCGTCAGTTCTGGGAAGAAACGGCAGCCAAACTCGAGCAGGCCTCGGCCGAGGCGGAAAAAGACCGCGAAGCTGCGGAGGCGGAGGCCGAGAGGGAGCGCCTGGCCGCCGAAGAACGCGAACGGATCGAGGCCGAGGCTCGGGAACAGCGGGAGGCCATCGCCCGATCGATGCAGGCCCGGCGGTCCAAGGATGTGGTAGCGCCGATCGACGAGGACGACGAAGAGGCGCAGTACTACCAGCGGAAGAGTTGGTTGGTGTAGCTAGCCGGGCGGCGTTCGATCGAAGACGTGACGAGGCGCATCAGCGCGGTGAAAGCCGACGGGGTTCCACGCTGATGTATCAGTCGTCGGCGGCGGCCTGGTCGGCCTGCTACCACAGGGCGAGCGGGGTCGAGCTGAGCGGTGGGTCGCCTACGAGGGGACTGCGAGATTACGGGGGCGGATTCAAGCCAGGCGGCTGGCGCGAGATGAGGCCGATCGCTGGGCGATGCCGGGCGCCGAGAAGCTCGCACCGCCCTACTTCCGCAGCAACGCCGCCAACTGACCCAACTTCGCCGGGCTCGGTTTCTCGACGGGCACCTCGTCGGCGTGGGGGTCGATGAGGTGGGTGTGGGGGATGGCGGCTTCGGGGTCGGCGAAGGCTGAGTAAGTCTTGTCGCCCAGGACGGTGGCGAGCAAGTACCCGGTGAGCAGGGCTCGGGTGGTGCGGGCGGTTTTGTGTTCGTGTTTGCCCGCGCCGAGGAGCGTCATCAAACGGCGGCCTTCGGGCAGGCCGTCGGCGGAAGCCTTGTCGATGGTGCGCAGGAGCATCGGGCCGCCCCAGGCCGCGGCCAGCGGGGTGGCGTTGGAGTTGGTGGAGCGGAGGTCGGTGGCGCCGGCGAGGATGAGGGCGGGGGTGTCGATGTCGGCGGCGATCGACTCCGCGGACGGGGCGGTGGGGGCCGGGAAGAGGGCGGCTACGGCGGCTACCCGGCGCTGGGCGGCGGCGATGACGGCCGCGCCCGCGCCCATAGCGTGGCCGGCCAGGACCAGTTTGTCGGGGTGGACGCTGATCGCGCCGTCGCCGAGGCGCACGCCCGCGCAGATGTCGAGGGTGGTGAGCAGGTCGGTGGCCAGGCCGACGTGCGACGGAATGGGGCCGCGTTCGGTATCGGGGGCGGCGGTGACGAAACCCCAGGACGCCAGGTGTTCCAGCAGCGACCGGTAGTGGTCGGAGCCGCTCATCCAGCCGTGGCCGAACGCCACGGCGGGTAGGTTGCGGCCCGATTCGGGGGTGTACACGACGCCGGGCTGGCCCGCGATGGCCAGGTTGCCGCGCAGCACCCGGTGCGGGCCGCGGCTGGTCAGGGTGCTCAGGAGGGATTTCACAGACGCCGACACGACGTGAACGTTATCCGATAAGTACTCTGGTGAGCCATGTGCGGAATCGTGGGGTACGTCGGGTACCGGGATGCTCTCGGCGTCGTCGTCGACGCGTTGCGCCGCATGGAGTATCGCGGGTACGACTCGGCGGGCGTCGCGATCCTCGACGGAGCGGGCGCCATCGCGGTGGAACGCAAGGCCGGTCGCCTCGCGAATCTGGAGGCTGAGCTGGGCGAGGCCGGCCCGGACGCGTTCGCGGGAAGCACCGGCATGGGGCACACCCGCTGGGCGACGCACGGCGCGCCGACCGATCGCAACGCGCACCCGCATCGGGACGAGGCCGGCGCCGTCGCGGTGGTGCACAACGGCATCATCGAGAATTTCGCGCCGCTGCGTCGCGAACTCGAGGACGCCGGGGTGGAGCTGCGTAGCGACACCGACACCGAGGTCGCGGTGCATCTGGTGGCGCGCGCCTACGCCGAGGGCCCGACAGCGGGTGATTTCGAGGCGAGCGCGCTGGCGGTGCTGCGCCGCCTCGAGGGCGCGTTCACCCTGGTCTTCACGCACGCCGAACATCCGGACAAGATCATTGCCGCGCGCCGGTCCACCCCGCTGGTCGTGGGTGTGGGCAAGGGCGAGATGTTCATCGCCTCGGACGTGACGGCCTTCATCGAGCACACCCGCGAGGCTGTCGAACTGGGCCAGGATCAGGCGGTGGTGATCACCCGCGACAGCTACCGGGTCACCGACTTCGCCGGTAACGACGCGGGCTCGCGCACCCGGCCGTTCACCATCGACTGGGATCTGGCCGCCGCCGAAAAGGGCGGACACGATTACTTCATGCTCAAGGAGATCGAGGAGCAGCCCGCCGCGGTCGCGGACACCCTGATGGGGCATTTCGACACCGGCCAGGGCGGCTCGGGACGCATCGTGCTCGACGAGCAGCGCCTGGCCGATCAGGAGCTGCGTGACGTCGACAAGGTCTTCGTCGTCGCGTGCGGGAGCGCCTATCACTCGGGCCTGCTGGCCAAGTACGCGATCGAGCATTGGACTCGCTTGCCCGTCGAGGTGGAGCTGGCCAGCGAGTTCCGCTACCGCGACCCGGTGCTGGACCGCTCCACACTGGTGGTGGCGATCTCGCAGTCCGGCGAGACGGCCGACACGCTGGAAGCGGTGCGCCACGCCAAGGAGCAGAAGGCGCGCGTGCTGGCCATCTGCAATACCAACGGCGCGCAGATCCCCCGCGAATCCGACGCGGTGCTCTACACCAGGGCCGGGCCGGAGATCGGCGTCGCCTCGACCAAGGCGTTCCTGGCGCAGGTGACGGCCAACTACCTGGTCGGGCTGGCGTTGGCGCAGGCGCGCGGCACCAAGTATCCCGACGAGGTGGCGCGCGAGTTCGCCGAGCTGGAAGCCATGCCGAAGCTGGTCGCGCGGGTGCTGGAGACGGCGCCGCAGGTGCGCGCGATCGCGCGTGAGCTGGCGAAGGTGCCGACGGTGCTGTTCCTCGGCCGCCACGTCGGATATCCGGTGGCGCTCGAGGGTGCGCTCAAGCTCAAGGAGCTGGCGTACATGCACGCGGAGGGTTTCGCGGCGGGTGAGCTCAAGCACGGTCCGATCGCGCTGATCGAAGACGGCCTGCCGGTGATCGTGGTGATGCCGTCGCCGAAGGGGCGCGCGGTGCTGCACTCGAAGCTGCTGAGCAATATCCGCGAGATCCAAGCGCGTGGGGCACGCACCATCGTCATCGCGGAGGAGGGCGACGATACGGTGCGCCCGTTCGCCGACGATCTCATCGAGATCCCGTCCGCGCCGACGTTGTTCCAGCCGCTGCTGTCGACGGTCCCCTTGCAGATCTTCGCCGCCGAGGTGGCGCAGGCGCGCGGATACGACGTCGACAAGCCGCGCAACCTGGCGAAATCGGTCACGGTCGAATAAACCGCCGAACGTAAGACATCGACCCGGACCGTGAGTGGTCCGGGTCGACGTCTGTCCGGCAGCGGTACAGCGCACTCGCGGGTGCTATCGCACAGGGGCCACCAGGTCGGCGGACGCTGAATCGAGCGCGTCGCCCGTGCTGGGTAGCGACGTCGCCGGCCCGTTCCGGCGTTCCAGAGTCGCGGACGCGACGGCCAACCCCAGGGCACTCACAGCGAGCAGTGCGCCCACCCAGTTCGGCGCGGTGTACCCGAGACCCGCGGAGATCACGATCCCGCCGAGCCATGCGGCCAGTGCGTTGCCCAGGTTGAACGCGCCGATATTGATCGCCGAGGCCAGCGTGGGAGCACCCGCCGCCTGATCCAGGACGCGCTTCTGCAAAGGCGGCACGGTGGCGAATCCGAGCGCGCCGATCAGCACCACGGTGACGGCGGCCAGCGGCTTGCTGTGCGCGGTGAGCGTGAACAGCCCGAGCACGGCGGCGAGCAGGCCGAGCGAGACGTACAGCATGGGCATGAGGTGCCGGTCGGCGTAGCGGCCACCGATCAGATTGCCTGCGAACATGCCGAGGCCGAACAGGACGAGCAGCCAGGTCACCGAGCCCTCGGCATAGCCGCTCACCTCGGTCATCATGGGCGCGAGATAGGTGATCGCCGCGAACACGCCGCCGAACCCGAGCACCGTCATGGCCATGGCGAGCAGCACCTGTGGATTGGCGAGCGCGGAGAATTCCGAGCGCAGCCGGGCATCGCTCGGTGCTGCCTGATCTGGCACCAGCGTGGCGACGCCGATCAGCCCGATCACACCGATCACGGCCACCAGCGCGAAGGTGAGCCGCCAGCCGAACTGCTGGCCGAGCAGAGTGCCCAGCGGTACGCCGACCACGGTCGCGGCGGTGAGGCCGGTGAACATGATGGCGATGGCGCCGGCCTTGCGGTCGGCGGCGACCAGACTGCCCGCGACCACCGCGCCGATACCGAAGAACGCGCCGTGCGCGAGCGAGGCGACGATCCGCCCGGTCAGCATGAGCGCGAAGCTCGGTGCCACGGCCGACAGCAGGTTTCCGGCGATCAGTAGCAGCAGTGATGCGAGCAGCATGCGTTTGCGGGAGACGCGGGTACCGAGCCCCGTCATCACCGGCGCGCCCGCGACGACGCCGAGCGCGTAACCGGTGACCAGCAGGCCCGCGGTCGGGATGGACACCGTGTACTCGGCCGCGATGTCGGGCAGCAGCCCCACCACGATGAATTCGGTTGTGCCGATGGCGAACGCCCCGAGGGTCAGGGCGAGCAGCTCTCACCGGCCTCGCCGATGGCTGGTACGCGCTGTCGCTGCTGCACGACCGCATCGAGGCGCATATCGAGCGCGCCTTGCAGACCGGGCACGACCTCAGCGTGCGCGAGTATTCGCTGCTGGTGGTGTTGTCCCGGCAGCACGACGGGCCCGGCGGGCATCTGCGGATGAATCAGGTCGCCGAGGCGGTCGTGCTGAGTCAGAGTGCGACGACGCGGCTGGTCTCCCGGTTGGAGGATCGCGGCCTGTTGCAGCGGTACCTGTGCCCGGACGATCGGCGCGGCATCTACACCGACGTCACGCCGGCGGGTCTCGAGTTGCTGGCGCGCGCCCGCCCCACCCATGACGCGGCTCTGACGAGCGCGCTGCGCCAGGCGGCCGCGAATCCCGAGCTGGCGCCGCTGGTTTCGGCCGTCGAAGCGCTGAACGCGGGGAGCCCGCGTACCCGCGAATATCGTCCGGTGTGAGGCCTACTGCACCGTGATGGTGCCGCGCATCTCGGGATGGATGGGGCACAGGTACCGGAACGATCCCGCGGTGGTGAAGGTGTGGCTCCACTCGCCCTCGGTGAACAGCGGGCTGTTGATGCCCATCGCCTTGTCGCCGATGCCCTGCACGCCGTGCACGACGTCATCGGAGAACTTCCAGGTGACGGTGTCGCCGACGGAGATGGTGAGATCGGCGGGGGAGAACGTCATATCGTCGACTTCGACGACGAAGGTCTGGGCCTGGCCGTTGTCCGCGGCGGGGGCGGAGGTGGCGGCCGGAGTCGCGGTGGTCGTCGGCGCGGAGGCGGGCTCGTCGTCGGAGCCGCAGCCGGACAGTAGCGCCGCCGCGAGGACGAATCCGGTGGCGATGACGGTGGCGTGACGACGCGGCGTAGGCATGATGATCAAGCGTAGTCTGCGGAAGTCGCGGCCCGAGCAACCAGTGGAGGTGCGTGTCCGATGTGTTCGCAGCGGGGCTATTACCCGGTCGACGCGGTCCGGGCGGCCGAGGCGGAACTGTTCACCAGGGTCGCGGCCGGGGTGCCGATGCGGCGGGCGGCTTACGGGCTGGCGACCGTCGTCGCGGGGGAGCTGCGGGCGCGCACCGGGGGTGTCGCGGGGCGGTCGGTGACGCTGCTGGTCGGCTCCGGCGATAACGGTGGGGACGCACTGTGGGCGGGATCGTTCCTGCGGCGCCGCGGTGTTTCGGTCGATGCGGTGTTGCTGAATCCGGAGCGCGCGCATGCGGAAGGTCTTGCGGCGCTGCGGAAAGCCGGTGGCCGGGTGCGCACCGACGTGGGCCGGACGGATCTGGTGATCGATGGCATCGTCGGCATCTCCGGGCGCGGGTCGTTGCGTCCGCAGGCGGCGGAGCTCGTGGCGCGGATCGAGGCGCCGATCGTCGCGGCGGATCTGCCGAGCGGGGTCGACCCCGATACCGGTGCGGTCGACGGTCCGGCGGTGCGGGCGCAGGTGACGGTCAGCTTCGGCGCCTATAAGCCGGTGCATGCGCTCAATGCGGACCGATGTGGACGAATCGAATTGGTACCCATCGGTTTACGGCTACCCGCGCCCGAACTCGCGGCTCTCGAACCGCGCGATATCGGGGCGCGGTGGCCGGTGCCGGGCGCCGGCGACGACAAGTACAGCCAGGGCGTCACCGGTGTCTGCGCGGGCAGCGCGGCCTATCCGGGTGCGGCGGTGCTGTGCACCGGGGCGGCCGTGGCGGCGACCTCCGGGATGGTGCGTTATGCGGGCAGCGGCGCGGACCAGGTTCTCGCGCAGTACCCGGAGGTGGTCGCCGCCCGCAATATCGCCTCGACCGGCCGCGTGCAGTCCTGGGTGTTCGGCCCCGGCTCCGGCACCGATGACGGCGCGTGGGCCCGGATGGCGCAGATCCTGTCCACCGACCTGCCCGTCGTCGTCGACGCCGACGGCCTGACCCTGCTCGCCGACCATCCCGCCATGGTGCGCGACCGTGCCGCGCCGACCGTGCTGACCCCGCACGCCGGCGAATTCGCCCGCCTCACCGGGCAGCCGCTCGGCACCGATCGGGTCGCGGCGGTTCGCGAACTGGCCGAATCGTGGGGGGTGACGGTGCTGCTCAAGGGGCGCGCCACGCTGGTCGCCGAACCAGGCAAGGCCGTGCTGGTGAACGAGGCCGGCGGTTCCTGGGCCGCGACGGCGGGTGCCGGTGACGTGTTGTCCGGCGTGATCGGCGCGCTGCTCGCAGCGGGTCGGGAACCGGGTTGGTCGGCCGCCGCGGCGGCGCGTGTGCACGCCCTCGCAGCCAACCTCGCCGCCGCCGACGGTCCGGCCGCCGCACCGATCTCGGCGACGCCGCTACTGCACCACCTGCGGCCTGCGATCAGCACGCTGCGCGCCCTCGCTTCCTGACGCCAGGGCGCCTGCTGGTCGGCGCACGGTGGTCGCCCGCCCCTCGCCACCGCGTTGGTGGCAGGATCGGGAACCGTGAATGCGCAAGTGGAGACGGTCGTCGATCTGGATGCCATCGCTCATAACGTGCGGATCCTGCGTGAACACGCCGGCGGCGCCGCGGTGATGATCGTGGTGAAGGCCGACGGTTACAACCATGGCGCGGTCGAGGTCGGGCGCGCCGCACTGGCGGCGGGCGCGGCCGAACTCGGCGTCACCACCATCAGCGAAGCGGTGCAGCTGCGCGAGGCCGGGATCACCGCGCCGATCCTGAGCTGGCTCAACAATTCCGACGCCGATTACGGTGCCGCGATCGCCGCCGATATCGAAATCGGCGTGTCCGCGCTGTCGCAGCTGCGGGGTGTGGAGGCGGCGGCACGGCGGCTCGGGCGCACGGCGACGCTCACTCTCAAGGTGGATACCGGCCTCAACCGCAACGGTGTCTCGGTCACCGAATACCCCGCGGTCCTCACCGCGTTGCGTGCTCTCGTCGACGAGCAGGTGGTGCGTTTCCGCGCGATCTTCTCCCATCTGGCGCACGCCGACGAGCCGCACCATCCCATCATCGACGTGCAGCGCGACCGTTTCGTCGAGGCCATCGTCACCGCCAAGGAATACGGGCTGACAGCGGAGATCACCCACCTGGCCAACTCGGCGGCCACCCTGACCCGCCCCGATCTCGCCTTCGACATGGTGCGCCCCGGCATCGCGGTCTACGGGCTGTCACCGGTCCCCGAACTCGGCGATTTCGGTCTGCGCCCGGCGATGACCTTCCAAGCCGAGGTCTCGCTGATCAAACGGGTCGCGGCCGGCGAGGGCGTCTCCTACGGCCATGAATGGATCGCTCCGCACGACACCACCGTCGCGCTCATCCCGGCCGGATACGCCGACGGCGTCTCGCGCAGGCTCGGCGGACGCTTCGAGGTCTGGGTGCGCGGCGCGCGGCGGCCGAGCATCGGACGGGTGTGCATGGATCAGCTGGTCATCGACCTCGGCGAGAACCTCGACGGCGTCACCGAAGGCGATACCGCGGTCCTGTTCGGCACCGGCGAAGACGGCCTGCCACACGCCCAGGAATGGGCCGACCTGCTCGAGACCATCCACTACGAAGTGGTGTGTTCGCCCAGGGGCCGGGTGGTCCGGCGGTTCCGAGGTGGCCCGCGATGACCAAACGCAGAGTGACCGTCCTGCGCGGCGGTATGGCGACCGCGGGCCTCGTCGCGGCGTTGGCCGGGGTGCACGCGCTGCGCCGGGCGGGGGCGCGGGTGCTGGTACCGGTGAGCCGCGATCCCTATCGCGGCGAAGACTTCTCGCTGATCGACTCCGACCCGGCCGACGAGGTCCTCGCCGACGACGGTGTGCCGCTGGCCATCCGCACCTGCGGCCCCGCCGACGCCCCCGTCACCGTCGTCTTCGTGCACGGCTTCTGCAACACCATGGAATCGTTTCACTTCCAGCGCCGCCATCTCGAGCAACGGTGGGGTCCGCAGGTGCGGATGGTGCTGTTCGATCTGCGTGGGCACGGGCGTTCCGGAGCGCCGGAGACCGACAGTTGCACGGTCCGTCAGCTCGGCCGCGACCTCGTGCGCGTCATCGAGGCGAAGGCGCCGGACGGGCCACTGGTGCTGGTCGGGCATTCGCTCGGCGGGATGGCGATCCTGGCCGCGGCGGCCCAGTACCCGGAGCTGTTCGACCAGCGGGTGGCGGGTATCGCATTGCTGTCGACGGCGGCGGCCGAGGTGGCCAGCGCCGGTCTGGGCCAGCTCTTGCGCAATCCCACCCTCGACGGGTTCCGGATGGCGGTGCACACCGCGCCGGCGCTGGTGCAGACCGGGCGGATGACGGCCAAGCATGTGATCGCGCCGATCCTGCACGTCAGCTCGTTCCACGGCTCGGTGAGCCCGACGTTGTCGCGGTTCGCCACCCTGATGATCGACCGCACCCCCGTGGAGACGATCGTCAAATTCCTGAAGGCGATCGAGCTGCACGACGAATCGGCCGCGCTGCCGGTGCTCGCCGATATCCCGGTGCTGATCATGGGCGGCAGACACGACCTGGTGATCCCGTTCCGCAACTCCCGCGCGCTGGCCCGTGAACTGCCGGACGCCGAACTCGTGGAACTGCCGGAGGCCGCGCATATGCCGCAGCTGCAGTTCGCCGACCTGGTCGACGCCGCCCTGGACCGGCTGCTGCTGCGCGCCGGTGTCGTCACCACGACCGACACACCGGAGGTGGCCGGTGACTGAACACCGACGCACACTGCCCACCGTGGCCGACACCGAAGCGCTCGGCCGTGAACTGGCCGCGGGACTGGGCGCGGGCGATCTGGTGGTGCTCGACGGTCCGCTCGGCGCGGGCAAGACCGCACTGACCCGAGGCATCGCCGCCGGACTCGGGGTACAGGGGCGGGTCAGCTCGCCGACGTTCATCATCGCGCGCAGGCACCGCGCCGGAGAGCGCCGCGACGCGGCTCCGGTGGCGCTGGTGCACGTGGACGCCTACCGTCTCGGCGGCGGGCTCGACGAGCTCGACGCCCTCGACCTCGACACCGATCTGCATGACGCGGTGGTCGTCGTCGAATGGGGTGGCGGCGTCGTCGAGCACCTCACCGACCGTCATCTGCGGGTGCGTCTGGCCCGCGAACCGGAATCGGATGTGCGCGTCGCGAGCTGGGAATGGATCGAGCGCGCGGCCGATCCCGGGCAGGGCTAGCGGCCTACTCGAGCCACCGGCAGCGGTGATCACGCCCACCGGCGCGGGCTCGGCAAGGCTGTGACGTGGGCAACCTCGCACGAGGCACGCGCACGCGGCTGCGCGCCGCGACCCTCATGGCTGCGCGGCGCGTGAGGACCAACCGGTATCGTTGGGCCAATCATGCTTGTACTTGCTGTCGACACCGCGACGCCCGCCGTTACAGCGGGATTGGTGGAATTGGAGCAGTCCGCGGCCGGTGCCGAGGCACCGGCCGACGTGCGCACCATCGCCGTCCGGGTGCGGGTCGACGCCCGCGCCCACGCCGAGGTGCTCACCCCGCAGATCCTCGAATGCCTCACCGAGGCAGGGCGATCCAGGACCGATATCGCGGCCGTCGTGGTCGGCGTCGGCCCCGGACCGTTCACCGGATTACGGGTCGGCATGGCCACCGCTGCGGCCTTCGGCGACGCCCTCGGCATCCCGGTGTACGGCGTGTGCAGCCTGGACGCCATCGCCGCCGACGGCGCCCGCGACCTGGCCCCCGGCGCGGAGCTGCTGGTGGTCACCGACGCGCGACGTCGCGAGGTGTACTCGGCGCGCTACCGCGAGGACGAGCCGTGGGCGCTCGGCGGCATCGGCCGTCGCGTCGCCGGCCCCGAGGTCGGTAAACCGGCCGAGCTGGACACCGAGAAGGCCACCGTCATCGCGGGGTCGGCCTCGCACGTGGACCTGTTCGACCTGCCGGTGCTTCCGGTGGAGACCCCGTCACCGGCCGGGCTGGTCCGGGTCGCGGCACCCCAGGTGCTGGCTCGCGCGGTGCCCGAACCGCTGGTCCCGCTGTATCTGCGCAGGCCGGACGCGGTCGAGCAGAGCTACCGCACCCTCGATCGGACAGGGGCGTAGCCGTGGGCATCCGCATCGAACCGATGACGGTCGCCGATATCGACCGCTGCGTGGAACTCGAGCAACTGCTGTTCCCGGAGGACGATCCGTGGCATGCGGTGTCGTTCCGGTCCGAGCTCGCGGCCGGGCACAACCGCTACATCACCGCGCGGGACGAGGACGGCCGCATGGTCGGCTACGCGGGCATCGCGCTGCTCGGTGACGACGAACATCCGGAGGCCGAGGTGCACACCATCGGCGTCGACCCGCAATGCCATCGCGCCGGTATCGGCACCAAGCTGCTCGAAGCGCTGCTCGCCGAGGCCGCCGTGCGCGGCGGGCCGGTGTTCCTCGAGGTCCGCACCGACAATGCCGCGGCCATCGCGCTCTACGCCAAGCACGGCTTCCACATCATCGGCCTGCGCAAGAACTACTACCATCCCAGCGGCGCCGACGCCTACACCATGCGCAGGCCCGCGCTGTCGTCGGCGGGCGCGCAGTGGGGCGAGGCGAATCGACCGGACGAGGTGCTGTCGTGATCGTCATGGGTATCGAGAGCTCCTGCGACGAAACCGGTGTCGGCATCGTGCGGCGCCATCCGGACGGCAGTTGTGAGCTGCTGGCCGACGAGGTCGCCTCGAGTGTCGACCAGCACGCCCGCTTCGGCGGCGTCGTGCCCGAGATCGCCTCGCGTGCGCATCTGGAGGCGATCGTGCCCGCGATGCGGCGCGCGTTGTCGAGCGCGGGCATCGTCGCCCCCGACGCCCTCGCGGTCACCATCGGGCCGGGCCTGGCCGGTGCGTTGCTGGTGGGAGTCGCCGCCGCCAAGGCGTACGCGGCGGCATGGGATGTGCCGTTCTACGCGCTCAACCATCTCGGCGGCCATGTCGCGGTCGATACGCTCGAGCACGGTCCGATGCCGCCGTGCGTGGCGCTGCTGGTCTCGGGCGGGCATACCCACCTGCTGCACGTCACGGATCTGGCCGAGTCGATCGTGGAGCTCGGCAGCACCGTCGACGACGCGGCGGGCGAGGCGTTCGACAAGGTCGCGCGGTTGCTCGGCCTCGGCTTCCCCGGCGGCCCCGCGCTGGACGCGGCCGCCCGCTCCGGCGACCCGAAGGCCATCGCGTTCCCGCGCGGCATGACCGGCCCGCGCGATCCCCGCTACGACTTCTCGTTCTCGGGGTTGAAGACCGCGGTGGCTCGCTATGTCGAGGCCGCCCAACGCGATGGGGTGGCCACGGAGGATCTGCCGATCCCGGATATCGCGGCCTCGTTCCAGGAGGCCGTCGCCGACGTGCTCACCATGAAGGCGGTGCGCGCCGCGCAGGACGTCGGCGTCGGCACGCTGGTGCTCGGCGGCGGCGCGACGGCCAATTCCCGGATCCGCTCGCTGGCCGAAGAGCGTTGCGCGGCGGCCGGTTTGGAGCTGCGGGTGCCGAAGCCGCGGCTGTGCACCGACAACGGAGTGATGATCGCGGCGCTCGGCGCCCACGTGATCGCGGGTGGTGCGAAACCTTCGCCGCTGACCGTGGCGACCGATCCGGGGCTGCCGGTATCGGTCAGTCAGGTGTCCTGAGCCGGTTCACTGCCGGCAGACCACGCGGCCCGGCCGACGACCGGCCCGCTCACTGCGTGGGTGCCGTCGGCTGTCCATCCGACGAGCCCGTGCCGGCCCGGGGAATAGGCACGCGGCCCTGCGCGGGCGCCTGAGCCGGCGGCCCGCTCGGCCGAACGGTCGTCGGCGCGGCGCCCGGTGTGGGCGTGCCGCTGGTGCTCGGCTCGGTGTCGGCGCCTTCGCGGCCCGTCTCGGGCGCGGCCCCCGAACCCGATGGCGCGGTGGTGCTCGGCGGGAACAGCGGGCCGAGCAGCTCCGGCAGCTCGGGGAACGGGATCGACGGCAGGTTCGGATCGGGGCGCAGCGTCGGCTGGGTGGACGAGCTGCGCGGGGTGGTCGGTGCGACCCCGGTGGTGCTCGGCAGCTGATCGGGGCTCGGGCTCGGGGCGATCGTGGTGCCGGTGGGACGGACCGGGGACTCGCGCTCGCCGCCGGTGGTGGCGCTGCCTGGCACCGCGGGCGGGTAGGACGTCATCGTGGGCGGTAGCTCGGTGCTGCTGGTGGTGCCCGCCGGGGAGACCTCTTCGCCGGAGGTCGGGGCGAGCGCCTTCACCCCGTAGCCGATGACCAGACCGACGACCACGATCGCACCGGCCAGCGTGCCGACGACCTTGGTGAACGTGCCCACCGGCGCATCCGCGGCGAGCGCGGCGACCGAGCCCGCGGCGGGCTGGGTCTCGTCGGCGAGCAGCGCGGCGCCCTTGGCGATGACGGCGTCCGGATCCGGGACCGTGAGTACGGGGATGTCGAGTTCGTGCTGCAGGGTCTCGACCACGGCGGGGACATTGGCACCGCCGCCGATCACGCAGACCGCTTCCGGACGCTCGGGTGCGCGCCCGAAGGTGACCGCGGTGAACGCGGCCAGCTCGCGCAGCTGATCGGCGATCAGTTCCTCGAAGTCGGTGCGGGTGAGCTTGAGGGGGCGTCCGGCCACGTGGTCGATGGTGACCGCGGGCGCGATGGACAGGTGCTCCTTGGCGGCACGGCCCCGGTTGGTGAGCATGGTCCGGTTGGGGCGGGTACCGCGGCGGGCGTAGTGGGCGTCGACCAGATGGTGGTAGATCAGCTCGTCGATGGCGTTGCCGCCGACGGTGGTGGTGCGCGCCGAATGCAGCACCGTGCCGTCGGCCTGGGTGGCGACGGTGACGGTGACTCCGGACGCGCCGACATCGACCAGCGCGACGGTGCGGTATCGGTCGACGAGGCCGGTGTGGCGGAGGAAGGCGAGCGCGGCGGTGGCCTCGGGCACCAGCTGGAGCTCGTGCTGCTTGCCGGTGGCCGAGCGGATCGCTTGGGCCTGGGCCTTGCTGCGGTAGGCGACCGCGACAGCGGTCGGCGGGCTGCTCAGCGCCGCGTCGAGTTCGAAGGCCTTGGTGCCCGCGTAGCCCGTATCGTGCGGGTGGGTCGTCGGCAGCTGGGTGGTCATCAGCTCGATCGACGAGGCGACCAGATCGCCGAGATCGGAATGGGCGTCGGCCGACACCACGCGGTAGTCGAAGCTCTGGGCTCCGTTCCCGGCGGTGGCGACGAGCGCCGAGCACACCACCTCGTTCCCGGCGGAGATACCGAGGGATGTTCGCATGTTCACCTCCCTTCGAGCGGATGGTCCTGGTGTCGGGCGACCATCTCGAATGGACTCCCGGAGCACCGCGTGGATGACGATCGAACCGGGTTCGCTATCCGGGCCGTCTCGTTGCCTCTTGGGCGCCGGGACGGTTGTGGATCAGGTGTTGCTTGGGGCTCTACTGTGCAGCTGGCCGGATCGTTCGTGACGGCCTGTCGCTCGCCGGGACGCCGGTTCGTGATGAACCCGGCGGCCGCTGAGCGACCGTCGTCCATACTGTCACAATCCGTTATCCGAACGTTACAGATTTTGTGAAGTAATAGGAAGCCCTCGGCGCTGGGGGCGTGCCGAATGTAGAGATCGGCCCTGCGCTGCGGCGACAGCTGTGCGGACGATCCGGCCGATTGGCACAGCCCGCCCTTGAGCGCTGGCACTCTCGTGTATAGAGTGCTAGTGGCGCTGTGTGATGTGTGTGCCAGTGCCAGTTCGACTACTGAGCAGGTCCCGGCACCCGCGACGACGGGGCTGTGCGCAGGCGTCGGCATCGTGACCGAACCGATGGTCCGGGACAACAGTTCCGGACGACCGTTATCCCCTGAAAGTGGAGGGCTCAACGTGGCGAGCGTGAACATCAAGCCGCTCGAGGACAAGATCCTCGTCCAGGCCAACGAGGCCGAGACGACGACGGCCTCCGGCCTGGTCATCCCGGATACGGCGAA
Organism: Nocardia sp. JCM 38205; assembly: GCF_058222935.1. Taxonomy (NCBI): domain Bacteria; kingdom Bacillati; phylum Actinomycetota; class Actinomycetes; order Mycobacteriales; family Nocardiaceae; genus Nocardia; species Nocardia sp. JCM 38205. The sequence continues at coordinate 833,218 of NZ_JBYHFL010000003.1, forward strand.
GGAAAAGCCGCAGGAGGGCACCGTTGTCGCCGTCGGCCCCGGCCGGTGGGACGAGGATGGCGAGAAGCGCATCCCGCTGGATGTCCAGGAGGGCGACACCGTCATCTACAGCAAGTACGGCGGCACCGAGATCAAGTACCAGGGTGAGGAATACCTGATCCTGTCCGCGCGCGACGTGCTGGCTGTCGTCAGCAAGTAAGTCATCGCTGCGCATGGCGTTCCGCCCCGGTGTCGACTTCTGACCCCGGGGCGGAGTGCGTTCCGCGCACTGTGACAGCGCACCGAAACACAGGAGCGAACACATATGGCAAAGCAGATCGAGTTCGACGAGAAGGCTCGCCGGGCTCTCGAGCGCGGTGTCGACAAGCTCGCCGACGCGGTCAAGGTCACCCTCGGCCCGCGCGGCCGGCACGTCGTGCTCGCCAAGGCGTTCGGTGGCCCGACCGTGACCAACGACGGTGTCACCATCGCGCGCGACATCGATCTCGAGGACCCGTTCGAGAACCTCGGCGCCCAGCTGGTCAAGAGCGTCGCCACCAAGACCAACGATGTGGCCGGTGACGGCACCACGACCGCCACCGTGCTGGCTCAGGCCCTGGTGCGCGCCGGACTGAAGAACATCGCCGCGGGCGCCAACCCCATCGCGATCGGCTCCGGCATCGCCAAGGCCGCCGACGCCGTCTCCGAGGCGCTGCTGGCGCAGGCCACCCCGGTCTCCGGCGAGCAGGCCATCGCGCAGGTCGCCACCGTCTCCTCGCGGGACGAGGAGATCGGCGAGATGGTCGGCAAGGCGCTGACCACCGTCGGCAAGGACGGCGTGGTCACCGTCGAGGAGTCCTCGACGCTGCAGACCGAGCTCGTGGTCACCGAGGGTGTCCAGTTCGACAAGGGCTACCTCTCGCCCTACTTCGTCACCGATACCGACACCCAGCAGGCCGTGTTCGAGGACGCCTACGTCCTGCTGCACCGGGAAAAGATCACCTCGCTGCCCGATTTCCTGCCGCTGCTGGAGAAGATCGCCGAATCCGGCAAGCCGGTGCTGATCATCGCCGAGGACGTCGAGGGCGAGGCGCTGTCCACCCTGGTGGTCAACGCCATCCGCAAGACGATCAAGGCCGTCGCGGTCAAGGCGCCGTTCTTCGGTGACCGCCGCAAGGCGTTCCTCGACGACCTCGCCGTCGTCACCGCGGGCACCGTGGTCAACCCCGACCTCGGCATCACCCTGCGTGAGGCCGGACTCGAGGTGCTCGGCAAGGCCCGCCGCGTCGTCGTCACCAAGGACGACACCACCATCATCGACGGTGCGGGCACCGCCGAGGACATCGCGGCCCGCGGCGCCCAGCTGCGTCGTGAGATCGAGGCAACCGATTCCGATTGGGATCGGGAGAAGCTCGAGGAGCGGCTGGCCAAGCTGGCCGGTGGCGTCGCGGTGATCAAGGTCGGCGCGGCCACCGAGACCGCCCTCAAGGAACGCAAGTACCGGGTCGAGGACGCGGTCAGCGCGGCCAAGGCCGCGGTCGAGGAGGGCATCGTCCCCGGCGGCGGCACCGCCCTGGTGCAGGCCGGCGCCAAGCTGGTCGAGCTGCGCGAGTCGCTGTCCGGCGACGAGGCGGTCGGCGTCGAGGTGGTCCGCCAGGCGCTGCGCGCGCCGCTGTACTGGATCGCCACCAACGCGGGCGTCGACGGCTCGGTCGTGGTCAGCAAGGTCGCCGAGGGCAAGGAAGGCTTCAACGCCGCCACCCTCAGCTACGGCGATCTGCTCACCGACGGCGTCGTCGATCCGGTGAAGGTGACCCGTTCGGCGGTGATCAACGCCGCGTCGGTGGCCCGGATGGTGCTCACCACCGAGAGCGCGATCGTCGACAAGCCCGCCGACGAGGGCGACGATCACGGGCACGGCCACAGCCACTGACGGGCAGGCCGCGGCCTTCGGGTTGATCGAGCGGACCGTTCATGTTCCCACGGACGTGAACGGTCCGTTCGTCTTTCGGCCGTTCGAGCGCGGGACGCGGGACACCGCAAGAGAATCCGGGGCGATCCCCGGGAAAGAAGTCAGGAAGCGACCGGCGGCTGCTCCGCGGCGATCGCGGTGAGCAGCCGCCCGCGCAGCGCCGCCGGCGGCTGAACAGCCGTCGCGGCGGCGAGCGCTGAGAGAGCCTCCCTGGTGAGGTGCACCTCGGTGATGAACTCGGCACGCCGAGCAGGGTCTTCACTGTCGAGCAGTTCTTGTACCGCTTGATGGTCTTCGTCGTCGATCGATCCGAGCGCGACGGTGTGCGCGAGATCGATCTGCCGTTCGTTCATCTCACGTCACCCCCAAACTTTTCTTCAGTCGTGTCAATCCATCCCGAATTCGGGACTTAACGGTCGGTAACCCTACGCCCAGATGGCTGGCCACCTCGGCGTAGGTTCGCCCGCCGTAGTAGGCGAGCGAGATGGCCTCCCGCTGGGTTTCGGTGAGGTCACCGAGACTGGCCAGGACGGCCTGCTGTTCGAATTTACGCTCGACCTCCTCGGTGACCTCGTCGAAGTCGTTGCCGAGAACCCGTATCCCGTAAGCGACTTCGCGCTGGGTATGGGCCTGCTCGGCCCGCACCCGGTCGACGGCGCGGCGATGTGCCAGCGTCATCAGCCAGGTGGCGGCCGACCCCTTGTCCGGATCGAAACTCGCCGCCGTTCGCCAGACCTGGAGATAGACCTCTTGCGCGGTCTCCTCCGCATAGCCCGGGTCATGGAGGACGCGCAACACCAGACCGTAGACGCGCGCACACGTTCGGTCGTAGAGCTCGGCGAAGGCTTCCTGGTCGGACTGGCCACACCGGTGCAAAAGCGCGGCGAGTTCGATGCTTTCAGCTGCGCGTGCCGAGACCGCAGATTCCACGCTGAGTGGAAAGGCTTCTCCACGGAACGAGTCGCCCTCTGCGGCCGGCGGCCGCGTTGTCACAACGCTCCATTCTGTGTCATCGGTCACTACCGTAGCGTGCCGCTATCGGATTCGCTCGGCAGGGGCCCTGTGCGGCAGCGTGCGTTTCGACGCCGACAGGCGCGCTCGGTGGTGACCGAGGGCCTGACGGGCGTTGTCGTGCGTACGAGCCGAACGACCGTGTGCCGGCGCGCGACTCGACCGATAGTGCTGTCAGCAGTTGTTGCTAGGGATTCGGCGCCCTGCGCGATGTGGATGGGAAGGGATTCGCAATCCGTCGCGAACGCGGGCGTACGAGCGTGACCAGCGGCGACTCAGACCGCCATCCGGCGCCGATTGCGCCGGGCATGCATCTCCCGCTCGGTCTCGGACATGCCGCCCCAGATGCCGTAGGGCTCGCTGACTTTGAGGGCGTGGCTGCGGCACTGCATCAGCACCGGGCAGCTGTGGCAGATCTCCTTGGCGCGCATCTCGCGCGCGGTACGGGCGCGACCGCGCTCGCCGTCGGGATGGAAGAACACCGCGGAGTCCACGCCGCGGCAGGATCCGCGCATCTGCCAATCCCAGACATCGGCGTTCGGTCCGGGAAGGTGGGTGGGCATGGGCATGTGTGAACTCCTCGTGGTGCGAGCTCGTCGACGTTGTCGAGCAGGTGGTCTGCAACTTCTCCCGGCGCGGATGGTCATCCGGCCGGGCACATTCCGGCCACGGTGCGGCGTGTGTCGTCCGAGAGCCCGCCAATGATGGTCGCTGCAATTTCGCGCGGCGCCGTCCGTGGCGATGAGTTACGTTAGGTCCCGCCGCGAATTTCCGTCAATAGTTCGGCGCAGCGGTTTCTCAAATGTTCAGCGGCCAAATTTAACCTTGGCACTGTTTACTTTTAACGTTCCTTCCGGCGATAATGGCCGGTTGGCTCGACGGCGCTGTGCCGCCACGTCTTCGGCGTCCGCGAATCAGCGCAGGTGGCGGCTGTGTTCAGGATGTTGGTTCGATCGTCGATCCGGCATCGCCCGCCCGGTGTTGCCGAACCGCTCCGCCGGGGGTGTGATCCGGGCAGGGGGAGATGGCGATAACGGGGCGCACGGGTTAATTGCGCGAAACGCATATGAATTCGAGGGGCGCATGCCGGCCGATTGCCGGGGCGAGTTTTACCTGATGGAAACATGACGTGTACCGACACATTCGTTTCTCTGTATGCTTCGCGCGCAAAAGAAAGCTGAACGGTTGCTCGTGGTCCGCATGGCCGCGCCGGGGGCGGTGGACGCGGGACGGGCCGGGATAGAGTGCGGCGGTGTTCGTCCCGGTTCCCCGCCCCGACCCGCACGTCGCGCTACTCGCCGACGCCGCCTTCGGCGCCCGACCAGGCGTGTCCGCTACCGAGTTGCCGGCCGCCCGCGATGCGCGTGAAGCCTGGCTGCGCGCGGTGGCGCTCGGCGGTCAGGGCCGCTACGCCGCCGCCCGTGCCGAACTGCGCGAGGTGAACAAGCATCGGGTCGACCCGATGCTCGCGGCTCTCGCGGCATCCACCCGCGGCTCCCTGCTGCGTCAACTGGGCTGGCATGCCGTCGCCGCACGGCACGACGGGGCCGCCGCGGCGCTCGCCGTGCCCGGCGCGGCCGAGGCCCGCACGGAGGAGGGGCACGCGCCGTACCGGCTCGACGCCGCGTGCGACGCGCTGACCGGGCTGGCCGCCGACGCGCTCGGCACCGGACGCACCGATCTGGCCGCCGCCCTACTCGCCCGGGTGCGCGCCCTGCTCGGCGAGGCCGCCGAAGCGCCGAGCCAGGAGCGGCTGCGGCCGGCGATCCGGCTGCACTGGGTGAGCGCCGAGACCGCGCTCGCGTCGGGACGCTTCGCCGCGGCCCTGCCCCATGCCGAGGCCGCGCTCGCCCTCGCCGAACAAGGTCCTTCGGTGCGGCATCAGGTGAAATCGCGACTGCTGCTCGCCGCGGCGACCGCCGCAAACGGGTCCGGTGAGCGGGCCTGCGAGCTCGCCGAGACCGTCGCCGCCGAATGTCGTGCGCACGGGTTGCTGCCGTTGCGCTGGGCCTGTGCCATGTTGCGGACCGGAGTGGCGGTACGTGACATCGATCGCACTGCGGCACAGCGCGAGGCAGCCGAATGCGCCGGCGCCATCGAACGGCTCGGTGGGCGCTTCCGTCCGGCCGCCGCGGGCTGACATTCGCCGCATGCTCCGATCGGCCCCGGTCGGGAGCCGGTTGACGACGCAGATGCCCGGTTCGGCAACGGGTGTCGCTATTGTTAGATCCGTTCCGCTACACCCGCGGAAGCATCGGCCGATACCGGCCGTGCCACTTGTAACGCCAGGAAAATCTCTGACGATGACGCACACGGGCGAAGAGTTGGACCTCGCCGTCGCTGCCGCTGCGCAGGGCGACAGATCCGCTCTAGCTCAGGTACTGGAGTTGATCCGCCCGCTGGTGATGCGTTATTGCCGCGCACGGATCGGAGCTGCGGAGCGTGGATCGCTGTCCGCGGACGACGTTGCGCAGGAGGTCTGTCTGGCGGTCATGACAGCCCTGCCCAGGTATCAAGACCAGGGCAGGCCGTTCATGGCCTTCGTATACGGAATCGCTTCGCACAAGGTCGCCGACGCTCATCGCAACGCCTCACGTAACAAGGCGGAGGCGATGGCCGAAGTACCAGATGTCATATCCACCGACCACGGGCCGGAGCAGCGCGCTCTCGAATCGGAAACGAGCAGGCAGATGAACCGTTTGCTTGCCACGCTTCCGGAAAAGCATCGAGAGATCCTGATCCTGCGTTTGGTCATGGGTTTGTCGGCAGAAGAAACCGCGACCGCCGTGGGCAGTACGGCGGGAGCTATACGAGTCGCCCAGCACCGGGCACTCGCGAAATTGAAGTCACAAGTGGCGAGGGCAGGTGAAATGTATGGCTAGGGATGGCGGGCGCGGTCGGGGTGACTGGAGGGCGCGACGTGGATCGCGGGACAGCGGTCCCTACGCCGAGGGGTCCTCTGGCGACAACGCTCCGGTGGACATCGCGGCGGTACGCCGCGACGACGCGCTGATCGATGCCATCGCCAGCGACGGGCCGGTCCAGACCGACAGCACCGAAGAGTTCCAGTTGGCGGCTTTGCTGGCCGACTGGCGGGCCGAGATCATCGCACCACCGATTCCGGATGCTCCGGATCTCGACACGGTGGTCGCGGCGGTCAATCAGGAAATCGGCGCGCGCCAGGCGCGGGTCGGTGCCAAGGCGGGTGGACGGCTGCGGCTGGTGCGCCCGATCGCGGGCACCGCTGCGGCTTTGGCGCTGGTGTTCGGCGGTATGACGGCCTTCTCTTATAACGCCGAGCCCGGTGATCCGCTGTGGCGGGTCAAAGAAGTGGTGTTCAGCGAGCAGGCCCAGTCGACCGTGGTGCAGCGCGCCGACGACGATCTGGCCGCGGCGCAGGAGCTGATCGAGCAGGGCAATCCCGAACGTGCCAGGGCTCGGTTGGCGCAGGCGTCGACCAATGCGACCCAGGTGGACGATCCGGCCAAGCGCGAAGTTCTGCTGGAACGCTGGCAGCAGCTGCTCGACGAGCTACGCAAGGTGTCGCCGGAGGCGGCCGCCCAGCTCGAGCAGACCACGCGTCCGGGCGGAGTCACGACGACACCCAACGAGACCGCACGTCCGGGCAGGCCCGAGACCACGCGGCCGGGCGGTGTCGGTGGCGACAGCGGCAGCACCGCGCCCACGATCATGGGCGTGGATCCGACGGTGTCCGGCACCAAGCCGCCGGTGACCACCGCTCCGGATACGACCGCACCGACCACTCCGCCGACGACCGGCCCGCAGGACACCGGCGTTCCGCCGACCGTCGAGCCGACCACGCCGCCGGAGACCACGCAACCGCCGGTGACGCCGACCACGGTGTCGCAGTCGACCATCGTCGAGCCCCCGGTCATCACCACCGTGCCGTCGGCCGGTGGTGGTGACACCGGCACGCCGGGCACGGGCGGGTCGACCACGGGCTGACCGCGGGTCAACGGTCACCACAACTGAAGCGGGATCCAAAGACGGGTGAAACCGATCGTCGGAAGACGGTCGGTGTTTTTGTGTCCGTGGCTGTTCCAGACGGTGGGAAGGTGCGTGAGATGTCGCACATCATGATCTGGCGCACGCGTGGCGTGTTCGCGTGGCGGACCGAGAAATCGGACCGATGTGGCCGAGGGAACCGATCAGCTGTCGAAACCGTCGAAGCCGTCGCCGTGGAACGCCTCGTTCATCGAAGCGTCGGCGTAGCCCCGGCAGTAATCCCAGGTGACGTAGGCCTCGGGCGTCGGATCGTAGGCCGGCTCATGCGGGCGGACCGTGCCGTCGACCAGTAGCTGGAGCAGATTGGCGCGCAGCATGTCCCAGTCGTGGTAGTGATCCTGCCTGCAGTCCTCACAGCTCACGACCAGGCCGCGGATGCCGCGATGGCCCAGTAGCGCTTCATACACCGCGAGGTCGGCGAGATCCTCCTCGACCGCGAGGCGCTCATGAGGATCCAGCGGTTCGCCCGGCTCGATGGCATCGAGCGCGGCCGACGGGTCGGAGGGGTCTCCGGCGAATGGATCCGGCGGCAAGCCAGGTGGTAGATGGTCACGCACATCCCCACGGTACGCAGAACAGGGCGGTCTGCGCCAGCTATGCGCGCAGCCAGTTTCCCCGGCGGCCTCACTCGAGGCGTGTTCCACCGGACAGATACCATAGGTGAAACCCGCCGACGTGTACCCGACACCCGTCGGTGTCAGATCCGCACAGTCCATCCCATGAAACAGTCCGCAGGCCGGTCCGGCCCTCGCGGCACTGTCGACGTCCAGGAGGGGTCGATCCGAATGAGTAATCCCGTACCGGGCGAACGAAGCGCTGTCCGCCCTCATACGGGTGGTGACGATCCGAACAAGATCGCCATGCTCGGCCTCACGTTCGACGATGTGCTGCTGCTGCCCGCGGCCTCGGATCTCATTCCCAGTTCGGTCGAGACTTCGAGCCAGCTGACCAGGGAGATCCGGCTGCGTACCCCGCTGTGTAGTTCGGCGATGGATACCGTCACCGAGGCCAGGATGGCCATCGCCATGGCGCGAGCGGGCGGTATGGGCGTGCTGCACCGCAATCTGTCGGTGGCCGATCAGGCGAGCCAGGTGGAGACGGTCAAGCGCTCCGAGGCGGGCATGGTGACCGATCCGGTGACCTGCCGCCCCACCGACACCCTGGCCGAGGTCGACGCGATGTGCGCGCGGTTCCGCATCTCCGGCCTGCCGGTGGTGGATGAGACCGGCGCGCTGGTCGGCATCATCACCAACCGCGATATGCGCTTCGAGGTCGACCAGGATCGCCGGGTGGCCGATGTGATGACCAAGGCGCCGCTGATCACCGCCCAGGAGGGGGTGACGGCGGAGGCCGCGCTCGGCCTGCTGCGCAGGCACAAGATCGAGAAGCTGCCGATCGTCGACGGTGAGGGCAGGCTGCGTGGCCTGATCACCGTCAAGGACTTCGTCAAGACCGATCAGTACCCGAACGCCACCAAAGACCGCGACGGCCGCCTGCTGGTCGGCGCCGCGGTCGGTGTCGGTGACGACGCCTGGTCGCGCGCGATGACGCTGGCCGACGCGGGCGTCGATGTGCTGGTGGTCGATACCGCGCACGGCCATCAGGCGCAGGTGCTGCAGATGGTCACCAAGGTCAAGGCCGAGGTCGGCGACCGCATCCAGGTGGTCGGCGGCAATATCGCCACTCGCGCCGGCGCGCAGGCGCTGGTCGAGGCGGGTGCGGACGCGGTGAAGGTGGGTGTCGGGCCGGGCTCGATCTGCACCACTCGCGTGGTCGCCGGTGTCGGTGCCCCGCAGATCACCGCCATTCTGGAGGCGGTCGCGGCGTGCAAGCCGGCCGGTGTGCCGGTCATCGCCGACGGCGGCATCCAGTTCTCCGGCGATATCGCCAAGGCCATCGCCGCGGGCGCGTCCACGGTGATGCTCGGTTCGCTGCTCGCCGGTACTGCCGAATCGCCCGGTGAGCTGATCCTGGTCGGCGGCAAGCAGTTCAAGAGCTACCGCGGCATGGGTTCGCTGGGCGCCATGCAGGGCCGCGGGCAGGCCAAGTCCTTCTCCAAGGACCGCTACTTCCAGGACGACGTGCTCGCCGAGGACAAGCTGGTCCCCGAGGGCATCGAGGGCCGGGTGCCCTTCCGCGGCCCGGTCAACCAGGTCATCCACCAGCTCGTCGGCGGCCTGCGCGCGGCCATGGGCTACACCGGTTCGCAGTCCGTCGCGGAGTTGCAGGAAGCCCAGTTCGTGCAGATCACCGCGGCCGGGCTGAAGGAAAGCCACCCGCACGACATCACCATGACGGTGGAGGCGCCGAACTACACCGGCCGCGGCTGACCCGAGCCGGCCGTGCCCGCGGCACGACCGGTGCGGCTTGGGTGGCCCCGGAGTTCGCATCCGATTCGTCCGGGTCGCTCCGGCATGCCAGCAGTCGTGGAACCAGCCACGGTGGGTATCGTTCGTAGACGGTGACGGCACGCTGTGTCCAGATCCACTACAAACAGAATCCTGGCCGTGGCCTGCCCACGGACGCGAGCTTGCGATGCAAAGTGCCGCAAGTCCAGACAACGGAGGGGCGACCTCGAGGAGCCCCGTTCGCGGCCCGTCTCGTGTTTGCGCGGCCGCTTTGGCCACCAAAGAAAAAAAGCGGTTGGTGAAACAAAAGAACACAGGGGGG